>JAEUUZ010000049.1 GCA_016786765.1 Chitinophagales bacterium | reverse complement strand
TGAGAAAGGTAGAAGAAGGGAAAAATAAAATGTGTGTTTTAAATGCCATTAGAAACAAAATTATTCACAGGATTTTTGCTTTGATCAACCACAAAACTGTTTATCAGAAAAATTTGGTTTTGCCATAGAAATCCCTCACGCAGCATCCGTTTTGAAACTAACAATTTGTTAAAATCGACAACACTGTAAAAAGTATAGCCCAGAAAAAGCAATTTTCCGACTGTTCAATTAGACAGCACAATGCTAATAAATTAGACACTCGTATTACCTCAATGTAAAGAAGGCAATAACGAGACATAAAAAATAAATTTTTCGAAAACGAAACATTTCCCCAAGCGCTTTGTTTGTGATGCTTTCAGAATGAGAAAAAAGCAAAAAAACACATAAAAGAAATTAAACGACAAATTTCGATGTTACCCCCATTTTTGGCAAAGGATTTGCTTATACGGCTCGTGAAGATTTTTCCGAAAAAAATAACATTATCACAATACATATACATTACATTCGCACCGCTTAAAAGGAAACTATGAAAATAACACGTACACTGATTGCATTTTTGATTTTGATTTTTGCTGGTAATGCTTGGGGACAAGTGTCCTACTTAGGCTTAGATGGAGGCTTGGAAGGTTCAGCAACAATTGACAATGCAACAGCTCAAACGGCTCCTGCAGCAGGGGTATGGAGAAAAGCAAATGCTACCCAAACAATTGCAAAAGTAACGTCAACAGTTCGTTCTGGGGCAAATTCATTGAGTGTAAATAATAGTTCTACAACAGGAAGAAGGGTTTGGTCACCAAATTTTACAGTAAGTTCGACAACTTCACAAGTAACCGTTCAGTTTTATATCAATGTTGCAAATACAACAAATTCGCAAGAACAACAACCGGGAATAATTAATAACGCTGAAGGTTTATCAGGCGCATATTCAACAGGGAGTAGTGGAGGAACATGGACTAAAGTTACTTATAATAAAGCATCGTCAACATGGACAACAATTTCAGGACTGTTTTTGCATCGTGCAAAAGGTACCGGTGGAGATATGTTTGTAGATGACATGGCAGTTTATACTGGAGCAGTTGATAACACAGCTCCAAGTTCTGCAACAGCAGCCGGCACGTCAAGCCCAAGTGCAAGCTCATTAAGTGTTAGCTGGACAGCCGCATCTGGAGGGGTGGACGGAGGTGGGTACCTTGTAGTTAGAGGTGTTACCGATCCAACAACATCACCAAATGTAAATGGAATCTATGCTGTAGGAAATACAATAGCATCTGGGGAAACGGTTGTATACATGGGTACTGGAACAAGTTTCACTGACGGTAGTTTAAGCTCAGGAACAACATATTATTACCGTGTATATACGTTTGACAAAGCCTATAATTATGCAGCGGCAGCAACATGTAATGGCACAACAACAGGCGCATCTTCTTATTCTGGAGTTACCGCTGGCGCTGGTTCAGAACCTTCAACGTTGTCATCGCTAACAACCGCTTTAACTGGTGCATCTGCTCCACAACAAAATGCAGTGTTGAACTTTGATTTTTTAGTCACTGATGACGCCAACACAACAAGCGGTAACGATGCGTTACCAACCCTAATTACACAGATCGTGTTGCCTCAAGGAACAGGAAATGATATTGCCGATTGGACACAAGCCATTCAAGGGGCGGAGCTGAGCGATGGAACAAATACACTTACAGGAACTGTTGCCGCTACATCCATCACCTTTTCAAGTATATCTACCGGATCAGGCGCATTGGGCAATATTTCTGATGGAGGAACAAAAACGTATACACTCAAAATTTGGTTAAAATCAGCTTTGGGAGGAGCCTTGCCAACAACTATTGATGGATTGAATTTGGCTTTTAAAATAGACCGAACAAATTTCACCACTGCGAGTTCAGCCTCTTCCACTCAGTTCGAAAGTGGTGCCGGAACAGTGGTAGAGTCGGGCAGTACAAACAATGCAGTAGCTGTTGTTGCTTCTAAGTTAAATTTTGTAGCGCAACCAACCAATGTGAATCAAAATGCTACTATGTCGCCATCGGTAACCATTAGCGCAAACGACCCAAACAATAATAGAGATTTGGGCTATACTTCAAATGTTTTATTGGCTTCAACTGGTACCATGACGGGAGCGCCTATAACAGTTGCGGCAAGTGCTGGCTTAGCTACTTATAGCGGTGTTGTTCATACTGTAGCAGGAACTGGCTTGGTATTAACTGGCACATCTGGTGCTTTAACAGCCACAGGAAATAGTAGTTCTTTTAATGTAATTGCATTAACACCCACCATTTCCGTAACCGGCTATGCGCACAATAGCACATTCGCCTATGGAAGTAGGGAGTGGGGGTCGAACACAGACCAAACGTTTACAATAAACAATACGGGTACAGCAGTAATGACCATTTCAAGTTTAACATTTGGAGGTTCGGGGTTTGCGCTACAAGGAGCTGCACCTACTACTGTTGCTATAGGAGGCACAGCTACCTTTACCGTTCGTTTTACGCCAAATGCTATTGGTGCTTTTGCTGGAAGCGTTACCATCAACAATAACTCATCCAACCAAACCGCCTATGTTGTTAATTTTACGGGAACAGGCACACCGAATACGCTGAGCACCATTACTACAGATGCTACCTATAGCTACACGACAAACGTATTGTATGCGAACTTCCAAACTACACCTGTTCCTTCTTCTGCAGCGAGTAGTGTAGGGGTTCATAACATAATAATAACCGATGGAGCAGATGCCGACAACTTGCCAACTATTTTAAATACACTTAATTATACTTATACCGGTACAGCCAATACTGTTCGAGCAGCTGCTTTATTTACAACGTCTAATACTAAAATTGCCGATGCTACAACCATTGGCGCAAACAGTATTGCCTTTACAGGACTGAGCGGTGCAAGCGTTACAGCAGCGGACGGTGGAACAGTACAGATGATTTTACGTGTTACGTTTACGACATCAGTAACAGATAATGAAAAATTAGTTTTTACAGTTAGTGGAGCAACTGCCGCGGCAAGCAATACTTCCTCATTATTTACTTCATTTGCTGCAGTCTCTGATAACAGTGGCGCTAACGACAGAAATAGAATTGAAGTTGTGGCCACTAAATTGACCGTCTCTACAGTTGCAGATGGTAATGTAGGTATTAATTTGCCATCATTTACAGTAACAGCCCAGGACGCCAACAACAAAACAGATTTAGACCGTACCGAAAACGTTGCCTTAACTACTAGCGGCACGGGTATGACCTCCTCTTCTCCATATGCACTAACTTCTGGTTCTGTAACAATTAGTGATGTTCAATATGGTTCAGCTCAATCGGGAATCAATTTAACAGGTACAGTTACATCTCCTTCACTAACCGGAACATCAAACAATTTCAACATCACTGTTGTTACAGCGAGTGTTGGCGACTACAGAACAAATCCGGCATTAGGGAGTTCTGGAACAGTATTTTTTAGTTCCACAACTGCTATTAGTGGTGTTCGTCCTTGGCAAACGTGGAATGGAAGTGCTTGGGTTGATGTAACGGGCTCAAGTGCAACAGCAGCTCCAGAATTTGTTTCAACAGTGCCACCAAACATATACGTTATTAGCGGGGGATACATTGATGTTGCAGGTGGTAGAGCCTATAATAACATTCAAATTGATTTGCCAACTTCATCTACGTATATCTTCTCCGGAAATACAACTACCGGACTTACCATTGCAACAGGTAAAACGTTAGACATTAAGAAGGGAATTCTAGATCTGTCCGGAAAATTAGATTTGCAAGGCACAGCTCAAATGATTGTACGAGCAGGAGCAGAGATTGATATATCAAGCGCTTCTTCCAATTTTATTCGAAACGCAAGTTCTACTTGGGAGGTTGAAAATGGTGGATATGTTTTTGTATACAGTTACATCGCTAATGCTTGGACAGGTACGGAGATTTTTCACGAAGATTCATATTTTGATATAATAGATTGGAGTGATGCAAATCCCTTGTTTACGGGTACAGGCTCATCCATCGTTTCTACAACCACAGTATCGGGCTATAGCGCTATGTTTGGACATCTCTATATTGAAATTCCTAGTGGAGGGTTAACCGCGAATTGGACTGGGATTTTACCATCAGGAGTTAGCGGAAATCTTACGCATGGCGATTTTCTTATTAGTAATGATGATGCTAATAATATAAGTTTATACACTGGAAATACATCCACTATTAGGGTAGGAAACAACATGATAGTTGGAGGAGCCGGTAATGTTCAAATGCAAGCGGGAGCCGGTTCATTAACCTTTACTGTAGATGGAAACTTAACTAAAAACGGAAGCGGTAATTTTAGAATTCACCCATATGGCACAGCTTCTTCCGGCAATGATTTAGTATTAAACGTGGATGGTAACATCGATATAAATGCAGGTTTCTTTTATTTCAGTACTACTTCTTCAGGAGGGCCATCAACCGTTATTAATTTGAAAGGCAATTTATACAAGGCTGCTGCTGCTTATCTCACAAACTCTAATTCTTCCGGCTATACGAACGATGCCCTTAATTTCACCGGAAGCGGAACAACTCAAACGATAGATGTAGCAACGCAAACTACAAACGATTTGATGCGTACCCGACTTTTTGTAAAAGGAGGAGCATATGTGCAGTTGATTAACAGGGATTTAAATTTTGGAACAAACAGTGGAATTACCGTTGAAGATTTAGGCACTTTAGATTTTGGGTTTAATGGCTCTTCGACAACGGCTTGGATAACGGGAATTGCCGGATCGAATACAGGAACTTACTTTACCTCTAATCAGGGAAGTACGTTGAAGATAACTCACCTTCAAGGCATTTCTACTACCGGATCTATTGGCAATGTTCAGGTGTTAGCCGGAAACAGAAGTTTTAGTCAAGTTGCTACATTCTGGTACATCGGACGAGATAACCAAGTAACCGGAAATGGAATCAATACAACGAGTACAGCAAAAATTATTATTTGCGAATTAGTGGACAACACGAAACAGCTAACCTTTACAAATTCTACAGGAATAACAGGAACAACAACAATAAGTGCAACAGGTGGAAAGCTCGATATTCGCAAGGGTCAGGTAATTGAAAGTACAACTGCTTATATTACCGGCTCTACCGGAACATTGTACATGAGTCCGGGAACCTTGTACTATGTGCCGGCTGGATACAGTTCTTTAACTACAGAGGTTGGCTCTTCCGGAGGAACTTACATTCCTCGATTGTTAGGTAGTGCTTTTTCATATAACTTAACCGGAGGAACAATAGAATTGGCCGGAACAGGAGCTTCGCATGTGTTCCAAACACTCAGAGGAGGCAGAACCTACAAGAACATTAATTTTAGCGGAACGAATTCTACTTACAGCTATCCAACACTTACCGATTACAAAAATTTATCCAGCAATGTAGTGATTGATTCATCATTAATTGTCACCAATGGAGCAATTGTTGATTGTATCGACAATTCAGGTGGAGCTGTATCGTTTACAGGAGACGGTGGATTGATTATGAGCGGAACGGATTCGCGATTACGAATGAAACTCTTGAATACAACACTTCCGGAATTATTAGGAACTGCAAAAACATATTCCTTGACAGGAGGAACTGTGGAATGGTATGGAACATCTTCGTCTCAAACGCATTCATTACGCGGAACAGATGGCAATTCAGTAAACATTAATTATTTTAATGTAGACATCAATTCAACTGGAGCAAACGTAGGAGCACTTGGTGCAAACGTTGTTGCAGGTGCCGGATTTGGAGTTGCCGGAACGATGAATGTGAATTCGCCTGCATGTTTCCAATTGGGTAGCGGATTTACCATTACTGATGCCGGAACTTCAACTTTTGAGGTTAAACCCGGAGCGACATTTAAATATGGCGGCTCTATTGCAACTAGTGGTGCAACAGGTAATGTTCGAACGGATACAAGAACATTCCCAACAACAGCAAGTTATGGTTTTGTAGGAAGTATAACACCTCAAGATCCCGGTACGGGGTTGCCTTCTAAAATGGTAAACATGTACTTAGATAAAGCTTCTGCCGGAAACTTGGTTACGATTACGCAAGATGAAGAAATAACAGATACCCTTGTTTTCTATACCGGAATTGTAAAAACAAACAGCAGTACGATAAACGTATCAAATCTTGCTACTAATGCCATAAAAGCAGGCAACACTTCCGGTAATGATAAATATGTACAAGGTAGACTTCAACGAAAAGTAGACGGATCTTCTACCTATTCATTCCCTATCGGACACAGTTCACAAAATGCACAAGGATTTACGATAACGCCAACCGGAACAAGTGGCTCAGATGTGTTAGGCTATTTGGAAACAAATGGAACTACCCCTGTAAAAACAGTGGCGTATTGCGATTTAGAAACGAAAACTGCTCCGGGTCAACAAATTGGTCAAGGCTCAGCCGGGGCCGATGGTGCACTGGATCAGGTAGTATTTAATTTAGCCTCTCCGTTGCAATGGGATATTACCAATCCGGGGGGAGGTATTACTTCTTATAATGTTACTGTTAATGCGAATGGAGGACAAGATATTAGCCCGGTTACATCGGCTGGTGGTACACCAATTCGTTATTTATTGAAAAACGGAGAACCTGGTAATACAGGCTTTACAACAGCTAGCGGAGGAGCTGATTATCCAACAGTTGGATTTATTGCTTGTCCGAATCAATATACATTGTCCGGCATGACATCATTCTCTAAGTTTACAGTGAACGGTGCAAATGCCGGAGGAACAGGTTTGCCGGTTAAATTGATCTACTTCACAGGTAAGAAAGTAGAGAACTACAGTCAGTTAGATTGGGCTACTGCCATTGAAATCGATAACGAAAAATTTGTTGTTGAACGAAGTGGCGATGGGGTGCATTTTGAAGCTATTGGGTCAGTGAAAGGTGCAGGCAGTACAACCGTTCGTCAGGATTATCAATGGATGGATAAAACTCCGCTTTCAGGTTGGAACTACTATCGTTTGAAACAAGTAGACTTTGATGGCGATTTTGAGTATACTAACATTGTAGCTGTTAATTTTGATGGCGATGAAACAGCGCCTTCAATTATTGTTTACCCTTCGCCTTCAAAAGACTTTATTAACGTTCAAATTCTTGGCTCTAATCAAATTGTAGAGGCGGTATTGTACAATATGATTGGACAGGCTGTGAAAAACGTTACACCAAACGAAAGAATGTCCGTTGAAGACTTACCTTCCGGTGAATACTTCATTAAAGTAATTATGGGCAATAACGTTGTGGTGAAACAATTCGTAAAAGAATAACCACGTTTTTTATTGCCTTGTTATCGAAACGCAAACTGACATTCAGTTTGCGTTTTTTGTGAACAAAATAATGTCATTTCATTTCATCAATCGGCTATATTCGCCACAGTGAATAAGAACTATTTAGACGAATTAAATGAGGTACAGCGAGGCGCTGTAATAAACACCGATGGACCCGTAATGATTGTAGCCGGACCGGGTTCTGGGAAAACACGTGTGTTAACTTATCGTATTGCGCATCTACTGCAGCATGGCGTTAATCCATTTTCTATTTTGGCGCTTACCTTCACCAACAAGGCTTCGGAGAGTATGCGGCAACGAATTGAAAAGATAGCAGGTACTAATGCGCGTTCTCTTTTTATGGGAACTTTCCACTCAATATTCGCTCGATTATTGCGCGTTGATGCCCAGAAAATTGGCTATCCGGCCAATTTCACCATTTACGATACCGAAGATTCTAAGTCGTTGATTAAAACGATTATTAAGGAGAAAGGACTTGACGATAAAATCTACAAACCTTCCACAATCCAATGGCGCATTTCAGCTTGTAAAAACGCTTTGGTTTTTCCGGAAGACTACGCCAAGGATGCTGATTTGTTAAGTGAAGACCGCGATACCAGACGTCCTGAAACCAAAACGATTTATGCCGAGTATTGCAATCGCTGTTTCAAATCAGGTGCTATGGATTTTGACGATTTGTTGTTGAAGACCTATGAGGTATTGAATCGATTTCCGGAGGTTTTATATAAATATCAGCACAAGTTTAAGTATGTGTTGATTGATGAGTTTCAAGATACGAATCAATTGCAGTATTCCATCATAAAGAGTATCGCTGCTGTGCATGAAAACATTACCGTAGTGGGCGATGATGCACAAAGTATCTATGCATTTCGAGGAGCAACGATAGATAATATTTTAAATTTCGAAACCGATTTTCCGGATTTGAAAGTGTTTAAGTTGGAGCAAAATTATCGTTCTACTAAAAACATTGTACAAGCAGCCAATGAGTTGATTTATAAAAACAAAAATCAAATCAAAAAGGAAATTTGGACATCGAACGATCAAGGCGAATTGATTGAAGTGGTTCGAACAGCTTCCGATAATGAAGAAGGGCGTTGGGTGGCCGATAGCATCATGGAGCTCAAGAATAGAAAGCATTACAAGAATAACGACTTTGCTATTTTGTATCGAACCAATGCCCAGTCGCGTTCCTTTGAGGAATCGTTGCGCAGACACAATATCTCCTATAAGATTTATGGAGGAATGTCGTTCTACCAACGCAAAGAGATTAAAGATTTATTAGCCTATTTAAAGCTCTCGATTAATCATTACGATGAAGAGGCGATGAAGCGCGTGATTAATTATCCGGTGCGAGGTATTGGGCAAACGTCTATTGATAAGATCATAATTTTTGCGGCCAATGAAGGCAAGCGGCCGTGGGATATTATGGAAAATATTTTCCAGTACGATTTCCAAACGCGCACCAAAACACTGATTCACGAATTTGTGCTAATGGTTAAATCGTTTCAAGCGCTGTCGACACAAAAAACAGCATTTGACTTGGCAACCCACATCGCTACAACCACAAAACTTTTGGCTGATTTGTATAACGACAAAACTGTTGAAGGCGTTGCACGATATGAGAACATTCAAGAGTTACTAAACGGTATAAAAGAATTCGTAGAAGAAGATTTAGTGGTGAGTGAAGACGAGTTTGTAGACGATAGAACATTGGGCGCTTACCTACAAAACATTTCGTTGTTAACAGGAACGGAAAAGGAAACCGAAAACGAAGACTGTGTGAAGTTAATGACAACACATGCCGCCAAAGGGCTCGAGTTTGCTGTGGTCTACGTTGTTGGATTGGAAGAGAGTCTGTTTCCTTCTGCACAATCACTATACTCCATGGACGACTTAGAGGAAGAGCGAAGGTTGTTTTATGTAGCTATTACACGTGCAGAAACCCGATTGTTTCTTACGTATGCCACATCGCGCTATAAATTCGGGAATGTACAATTTGGCGAACCATCGCGCTTTTTAAAGGAGTTGCCCGACAGTATTTTATCGGTGCATGGTGAACAGAATAAGTCAACTGCAATAAAGACCAGTTTTGGTGGCACATCCAGTATTTCCGGACTTGGAAAATTGGTTCAACGACAACCGATATCAACGCCAACAGCTCCTAGAACAGGACCTTCCGAGCCTTTTGTGCCGGATGATGTTTCCGGATTAACTACCGGTATGGAGGTAAAACATGAGAAATTTGGCGATGGCAAGGTATTAGCGCTAGAAGGCAATGCTACCAACCGCATTGCAACTATATTCTTCCCAAACTTTGGAGAAAAGAAAATAATGTTGAAATTTGCTAAGCTTAAGATAATTCGTTCTACTTAAACCGAGCATCAATCCTTCCGTTTGCCTTCGGTTTATTCTTCTGAACACACACATTTTCTTTCGCATTTTGACATCCCCTTTTTCAAGGAGGTGTGTTTTTTAACTACAAAACAGCTAAGCTTTATATGGAATACAATACATTACGTGAAGATATCAACCTGCATGAATACGGCAGACATGTGCAGCAAATCATTCAGATTTGTGTAAAGATTGAAGACCGCGAAAAACGCAACCAAATGGCGCGCGAGATTATCGAATTAATGGGGCAACTCAATCCTGCGCTCAGAAACGTGGAGGATTTTCGTCACAAATTGTGGGATCAGCTATTTATCATTTCTGATTTTAAATTAGATGTCGATTCTCCTTACCCGAAAACTACACGTGCGTTGGTAGAGAAAAAGCCCGAACCACTACCTTATCCGCAAGGGAAAATTCGTCATCGCCATTATGGTAAGAATGTAGAATCGTTAGTGAAAAAGGCTTTGGAAGAAAAGGATCCGGAAAAGCGTCAGGCTTTTGCGCAAACTATTGGTAACTACATGAAGCTGGTTTATCAGAACTGGACCAAAGAAAACACGAATGATGACATCATCAAAAACGACTTGCGTATTTTGTCGCATGACGGTTTGAAATTGGGATTGGAAGACAATATCAGTGCGTTGACTTCTAATGGCAACAATAGCCGTATTCGCAACGATGTGAGTGCAAGACCTGGGCGAGATAATCGTGGCGGACAAAACGGACAGCGCAACAACAACGGAGGTTCGGGTAACAACAAAAACAGAAATAAATATTACGGCAAGAACAGAAACAATAATCCTAAGTAGGCTAAATTCGTTACATGCTATTTCTTCGCAAAACATTACCCATACTTTTAGTGGCGTTCCTACTTTCGGTTGCAGTTCGATTACCGCAGTTGGGTCGTCCGTTGTCGAAGCATCACGAATTTTGCACTGCTGTAACATTGCGGGTTTTACAAGTGTGGTGGGATAATGGTGTCGAAAAGTATCATTACAATCCGGTAATGACATACAACAACGAAGCCGATAAGTTCATCAATAACTTCGCGAATGCTACAGGGAAAATAGTTGATGACGAAGGAAACTATTACTATGTGTCTCATCCTCCTTTCGCCTATTACTTCCCTTACTTAGTTTTTAAGCTGATACATGTTCGACCCGATGTTGTTTCGCTTCAGATTTTCAACTATTGTCTTCATTTTCTCTCAGCGTTGTTTGTTTACTTTATTGTTTGTTTGTTAAGCTTTAATCGCGCACGAAGTCACCTCCATGTGTCTTCATTCATCGCCTTTTTGTTTTACTTGTTTTCTCCTGCTACTATGTGGTTTCAGGGCAATGTATACATGAGTGATATGGCAGTGCAAACGGTTTTTGTAATAGGTGTTTATGTAGCACTTAAAATGATCATCCGCAGAAAATTCTTCGTCCCCAAGTATGTGTTTTTTTATGTAGTGATTTTATTTCTAATGCTGTATACCTCTTGGTTGGGAGTGTTTTTCGCTTTAGGTGTGGTCGTATACTCCTTGTTGCATGTAAAGCAAGAAAAGGGTTTTCGTATGTTGTTGTGGAGTACCATCGTGGTCTCGATTTTTGCAATGCGATTGGCCGCTTTTCAATACGCTCAAATTGCAGGTGATTTAGCGTTGTCTATAGAATGGTTCAATCGTTATTTGATTCGTGGCAGCATAGGCAATAGAGGTGGGGGCTATTTCAGTTTTTTAGTCTCTTATTTTATGTATCTTAAAAACATTTTCTTCAACTACCTCGTTAATTATTTTATCTATTACTTGCTTATTGCAGCCTTTGTGTGGCTAGGTATTTCCAAGTCCAAGCTGAAAATTGTTTTCTCTGAAAACGGTTATCGTTTTATTTGGCTATCGGTACTTCCAATCGTGTTGTTACATCTCCTCTTTTTAAATTATTCGGCCCATGATTTCACAGTACTCTATGCGTCATTGTTCTTTGCTGTGTTGATAGGCATATTGTATGATAAGGTAAAGAAAGCGGGCGTTATCAGCGATGTGAAATTGAATGTAATGGTTTTGATTACATTGATTTTACTCGTTGCACAATACACGCTGTCGAACCTTCCCGGACCCAAAAATTATAAGGGAGAAGCCTATGCTATCGATAAAACTTGGGGAGAATATATTGCACAAAACAGCCATAAAGACGAGGTGTTATTTGTATATGTGAAACCCGAGCCACAGGTTAATTTTTATGCCGGACGAAACTTACGTGTAATAAAAAATGCGAGCGAAGCGGTTGCTTTTTTAAAATTGAGACAGCTGCACAGTGGCAGAATTTTTGTTGCTTCCGGCTCGAATATGTCGAGTATGCAAATTACCGATACAACAACAGTTCAGTAAAGAATAGCTTCGTTTTTAAAAGCAAAACAGTTATTTTTCCAACATAATCAATCTAAACAGTATGTCATTAACAACTATTCCAATTGTTGACCTCAACGAATTCGTAAAAGGCGACAACGAATCCAAACAAAAGTTTGTAGAAGAATTAGGAAAGGCTTTCGAAGAAACAGGCTTTGTGTCTGTTCGTAATCATGGTGTTCCACAAGAGCTTATAGATCGTTACTATACACTAACAGAAAACTTTTTCCAGTTAACAACCGAACAGAAAAAGGCGTATGAGATACCTGAATATGCCGGACAACGCGGCTACACTTCTTTCGGAAGAGAGCATGCAAAGGGCAGTGAAGCACCTGATTTAAAAGAGTTTTGGCAAATCGGGCAAGAAGTAGAAGGTGAGGTGTTGGATAAAAAAGATTATCCTGATAATATCAAAGTAAATGAGTTACCGGAGTTTGCCGACTTAGGGAATCAGCTGTTTAAATCGTTCGAAAAATCAGGAAAAGAGTTATTGCGCGCTATTGGCATTCATTTGGGTATAGGCGAGTTTTATTTCGATCAGCACATCCACAACGGAAATTCAATTTTACGAGCAATTCACTATCCGCCTATTACACAAGAACCTAAATCTTCAATAAGAGCGGAAGCACATGAAGACATTAATCTCATTACCTTACTTGTGGGTGCTTCTGCCGATGGTTTGCAATTGTTGAACAAACAAGACGAATGGCTTAATATCACAGCTCCGGAAGGTTGTATTGTAGTAAATGTAGGTGATATGTTGCAGCGTTTAACCAACAATAAGCTACGTTCCACTACGCACCGTGTAGTCAATCCACCTAAAGAGAAATGGCATACGCATCGCTACTCCATTCCATTTTTCTTGCACCCACGCTCTGAAATGCGACTGGATTGTTTGCCATCTTGCGTTACCGAAAAAAATCCATTGGCTTACCCGGCTTCAAGTGCAGGCGAATATTTAGATGAACGCTTACGCGAAATCGGTTTAAAAAAGTAACAAGACATACATCAATACAAATGGTTTTCGGTTATTCCGAGAACCATTTTCTTTTTTGCCGGATGATTAATTTTATTGTTTCAGAAATCTGCCTTTCTTTGTGTAATTGTGATAAATAGCGTTTTTACCCCCTTTCGTCTTTCGTTTTTGATTTGCCTTTTGGCAGGGCAGTCTGTTTTTGCCCAACTCACTGAAATTCGCGGTAAAATTATTGATGGGAAAACAAAAGAGCCGCTTTCATATGCAAATGTGCGCTTAAAAGGAACGATAACGGCTACTACCTCAGACGATGGCGGGTTTTACTACCTCAACACCGTTGAAAAAGCCGACTCGATTATATTTTCCTATCTCGGTTATCCAAGTAAGGCGTATAAAATCAAACGAGGATCTACTCAGGTGCTCAATGTGGAAATGGGCTCAGAGAACATCGAGTTAACACAAGTTACCATTAAGGCCGGTAAACGGAAAAAGTATGTAGATACAACCGCTAATTACGTTTACCATAAGGTGGTGAAAAACAAATCCACTAATCGCGAAGATAATTTGGATAGTTACAAACTCGAAGAATACCAGAAACTGGAGGTTGGTTTACTTAACCCGCGCGAAAAATTCATCAATCGCTGGTATTTTAAACCCTTTCGTTTTGTGTTCGATAACAAAGATACAATCGATGAAGGCAAGGTCTACATTCGTGGTATTATCAAAGAAGACTTAACGGATGTGTATTACCGAAAGAAACCTAAAGTAACTAGAAGATACACGAAAGCAACACAAATTACCGGAATCGACAACATTTCTATTTCCGAATTAGCCAACGGAACCTTTGTAACCATTAATGCCTACGATAATTTATTTGTGTTGGCAGGAAAGTCTTTCGTGTCGCCATTTTCTCCGGGCGCTTTAGCCACCTATCGTTATTTTCTTACCGATACGCAACAAGTAGATAACAGAACTACATATAAAATTCACTTCGTTGGCATTTCCAAAGTAGACTTAGCGTTGAAAGGCTATGCATGGATAGACTCCGCCACTTGGGCCATTCAATCGATTTATTTCCGGCCAAACGAAAAATCAAATCTCAATTTTATTAGCGACTATAGTATCTCACAAACCTTCAAACTCATCAACAACAAAACATGGATGTTGAAAGGCGAGAATGTGCAATCTGTTGGAAGTATATTTAAACGCAAGAACGCCATGTCGGTTATTGTTCAGCGTTTTTACGACAGACGAAACATTGAGGTGAATGTGCCAATGGAAGACTCGTTATTCAGCAAAGGCGACCAAGAAATTGTGGCGGAAGATGCCCGAACAAAGGGTCGTGAATATTGGGAAGAAAATCGAGACCCGCAGCTCAATAAGTTCGAGAAAAAAGTGTTTTGGATACACGATACCATGCCCAAGGTGCCCATGTTTAAAACATATATGTGGACCATCAAGCTCTTAACCACAGCTTATTTTCAAGCCGGTCCGGTGGAGTTTGGCCGATTCTATAAATTCGCCAGTAAGAACAACATTGAAGGATGGCGTATCCGCTTTGGCTTACAAACCAACAAATACTTTTCTAAGAAGGTTTATTTTTCGTCTTACGTAGCCTATGGCACTAAAGACAAAGACTGGAAATATGAAGCCATCTTCAAAGCATTCATCCCTTCGCAAAACGAGAAGTGGCGCATGCTTACTATGTACTATCGATACGATTTGAATGTTCTGGGTCAGGAAAACCAACTCATCACGTTCGACAATATTCTTACGTTAGTGCGTGGTAGACTTTTAACCAGAATGATGAAAATCAGAGAAGCACATGTGGACATTGAAAACGAATGGACAAGAGGCTTTTCCAGTATAATGGGGCTTACCAATAAAACATTCTATGCAATTCCGGGTGTGTTCGATTTTAATTACAATACCCCAAGCGGAACACCAAAGCAATTGAAACTATTCAACACTACCGAAATCGGTATCGACTCGCGCTATGCCCCTTATGGTAAGTATTACAAAGCTGGATTTTATCGCTGGTTTGTGAAAACGAAGTATCCCGAGTTTATGTTCAAATACAACTTAGGCTTTTTGAATATGGCTAATCGTGTAAGCAACTATCACAAATTATCGCTTACCATAACACAGCGACTCTCTTGGCAACTGGGGCATACCAACTACAAGTTCGAAGCGGCTAAAATGTTTGGCAAAGTGCCTTATCCACTCTCTTATGTTACTGCTGCGGGTTTCGGCATTATTCTCGATCGCACCAACTTCAACATGCTTAAGGAATTCGAGTTTGTAAACGATCAGTACATGACGCTTTGGATTGAACATCATTTTGATGGTTTTTTCTTCAACAAAATTCCGGTGTTTAACAAGCTGAAACTACGAGAAGTAATTTATTTCCGTGGATTATGGGGTAGCTATAGCAAAGCTAACGCGGCATTAATTAATCTGCCTTCTGAAGTGTATTCACCCTCCAAAATTCCATATATGGAAGCGAGTTTTGGTATCGAAAACATCTTAAATGTATTTCGTGTTGACTTTATGTGGCGACTCACCTACCGTGATACGCCCGGAGTGCCGAAGTTTATGGTAAAAATAGGCTTTACGCCTAACTTCTAATCCGAATTACTATTCTGATTAATTGATTAACTTTGTTGTATTATGATAGCACTTTTTGGAAAAACACTGCATCCGCAAAACATCATTTTCGTTCAGGAAATAATCGACTACCTAACCAAGTTGGGGTTGCCGTTTGCCATCGAAAAAAAATATGGCGAACTTGTTAAAGACCAAGTGAATTTTGCTTGCGATACCTTTTCCGATTTCGATGAAATCCGAAACAAAACGGAGATTCTGATTAGCTTGGGCGGAGATGGAACCATCCTCGAAGCGCTAACGTTCATCAAAAATACACAAACCCCAATCCTAGGGATTAACTTTGGTCGTTTAGGCTTTTTAGCTAACGTAGGTAAAGAACAAATTCATCAAGCCATCGATATTGTTGCTCGCGGTAAATATTTAATTGATAAACGAAGCTTGCTGGAACTCAATAGCAACAAGCCTTTATTCGGAAACATGAATTTTGCGTTGAACGAAATGACCATTCAGCGTAAAGACCAATCGAGCATGATTACAGTAAAAACATTCTTGAATGGCGAACTGCTGAATGCCTATTGGGCCGATGGTTTGATTATTTCTACACCAACAGGTTCTACCGGTTATTCGCTCAGTTGCGGAGGCCCAATTCTCTATCCTACCTCAGGTAATTTTGTAATTACTCCGGTGGCACCACATAACTTAAACGTAAGACCTATAGTAGTTTCAGACGATGTGATTTTATCTTTTGAAGTGTCGGGCCGTGGAAACAGTTTCTTGTGTACGCTCGATTCGCGTTTCGAAACTATTGATTCTTCTTATCAAATTGCGATTAAGAAAGCGCCATTTACCGCCAACCTAGTGCGTTTAACGGATATGAACTTTATTTCATCGCTGAAAAACAAATTGAACTGGGGGATTGATCAGCGAAATTAGTCGCTTGTAATCACCCCAAGTACCTCCCCTCAATCGGCATTCTTCTTCCCATACCAAAAGCCTTAGGCGAGACACGCAAAATAGGAGCCGCCTGAAAACGTTTCCACTCGTTCATGTTCACCATGCGCAGCACACGCTTCACTAAGGCCTCGTCAAAGCCCATGGCCACCAACTCTACAGGCCCTTTGCGCTGTTCAATGTATTGGAATAACACCTTATCTAAAATGTCGTAATCCGGCAAGGAATCGCTGTCTTTTTGATTCGGACGTAACTCAGCCGATGGTGCTTTAGTAAGAATATGCTCCGGAATAATTTCTGTATTGCGATTGATGAATTTACACAAATCGTAAATCTGCGTTTTGTACACATCGCCTAACACTGCCAAACCACCGCACATATCGCCATACAGCGTACCGTAGCCTACAGCTGCCTCACTTTTATTGGTAGTGTTCAATAATATGTAACCAAATTTATTGCTCATCGCCATCAGCAAGGTACCCCGAACCCGTGCTTGAATATTTTCTTCTGCAATACCAAAAGGTAAATCCTTAAACTGTGGTTTCAAGGTGGTTAAGTATTGTTGGAAACAATCTTCAATTTCAATCACCTCGTGCGGAGATCCTAGGTTTTTCACTAACGCCAACGAATCCTCCACTGAATGCGATGACGAAAAATGCGATGGCAACAACACCGAAAGTACATTGCCTTTTCCCAACGCCTGCACTGCCAAATACAACACCAGTGCCGAATCTACGCCACCGCTCAAGCCCAATACCGCTTTGCTAAAACCCAGTTTCGCGAAATAATCTTTTATGCCTAGCACTAACGCATCGTGTATGCGTTCAATTTCTGAAGGGACAACATCATTCGCTTTCACCAAATCTTTCGTGTCAATAATTTCCAATGCCTCTTCAAAGAACGATAGTCTTTTCACCACATTTCCCTGTGCATCGGCAACTATACTGCCCCCATCAAAAACCAACTCCGTTTGCGCTCCCACCTGATTCACATACACCATCGGAATACCATAGCGCTGGCAGTTGGCCTGTATCACCTTTGTGCGCTCTTCGTGCTGTTTGTAGCTAAACGGTGAAGCCGATAAATTCAAAATAAAATCGGGTTGCTCGCTACGCAATTCATCGAGCGGACAAACCGTATATAGCGGGTTATCGTTGCCCACATTCCAAATATCTTCACACACCGTCACCGCAATTTTTTGCTCCTTAAATTGCACGGTTTTAAACTCCTTATTCGGCTCAAAATAGCGGTATTCGTCAAACACATCGTAAGTAGGCAACAACGTTTTGTGAATCACCTGCTGTATTTTTCCGTCATACAAAAAGTACGCAGCATTGTATAAATCTTTTCCTTCTTTCACGGGGTTGCGAGCCGGAGCACCCACCACCGCAGCAATGTTTTTGGTGTGTGCCGCAATTTCCAACACACTGCTTTCGCACAATTGAATGTAATGGTCGAACTCCAAAAAATCTCTACTCGGATACCCACACACACTCAATTCGCTAAACAGTACAATCTCCGCGCCTTGTGCTTCCGCCTGCCCAATCGCAGCAATAATCTTCGCTTTATTCTGCTCAAAATTTCCAACATGTATGTTCAGTTGCGCCAGTGCTATTTTCATGGTATAAAAGGGCTTTTGCCCGCTGTAATAATAGCACAAATTCGGCCAAGAAAACAGCCGGTGTTGGGCGTGCCCCCACTAAGCAGCGGGGTCGGGCTATTCGCTTCAATCTCTGCCCTTCGGAAATGGCAGAGGATTTCCGCTGCTATCCCTCACGCACATTTCGGTTCATTGAAAAATCTTCTTCTCATTATACAGAATGCTGTGAAACATCAATAGTAGGGATATAGCGTTAAAGCCTAGTGTTTACAATACTACCGACCTAATACCGCCAATATTTCTGTCATTAAAATCTCACTCTTTCGCTCATTCGAAAATTTTCCAATCTCAATTTTTACTTTGTTGATTAACACTATACCTACCTCTATCTCTGTAGTAAGTGCATCTTCGTTGTTTTTGGTTGCCGTAAAATTAGCAAAGGCATCAAACGAATATTTTTTCTGCTTTATATCAAAAAAGTAAGACACCGAAAACATGCCGTCTTGGGTATCAAACCTAAGTAGCAATGTGTTTTTCAGGAACATGTAGCCCCCTAAAGGAATAAAGAACAAAGGGTAAAGGTCGGCTATTTCGCTATAATCATGGGTAACGAGTTTCCAAAGAAAAATTAAACCAATAAAAAGCAAAAACAGCGGTGGAAAAATCGAATGCACGCCCCAACGCGAGTAGGTATACACCCCATTTCCTTCCGATTTCAGCAACAAAAAGGGTTTGTGCTGTTGTGTTTGCTTTTGATAGGTTTCAATACTGTCTTGTATTCTAGGTAATGTTACGGTGCGAAACGTTTCAAATGCTGCAGTGCGTTTATCTAAATTACTGATAATCGGAATGCCTATTCCGAACGGATTCGTCTTTCTTCGAATCATACAAAAAACAATATGCTTATCGTTGAACAAGGCATTGAATCCACTGGGTTGCAGCACTTCTATACTGTAAATATTGTTGAAGTCTGCAATCTTAAACTCACCTAAAAGCGGCAGTCTGCGATAAACCTCATGCTTTTCAAGATCAAAAACCACAGCCATGTTGTGCAACAAATAAAAGGAAATCGGAAAAAGAAGTAGCGAAACAAAAACAAGAAACGGGAAATCGATGCCGAACAGTAAATACACTAAAAAAGGAGTAACAACCGTTAAAATAGCTGCATCGCTATTCGTGAATGTAGTATGCTGATAGAGAACAATTTCAAGATTTGAAATTTCGCTTAGTTCCATAATGCCATTATTAAAAAAGGTTTTGGCTGTGAGCGACTGTAGCGATTATTGTTTTTCCGTTATCGCATCTTTTGACGCATCTTCCATTTCCATCACTCCTCCCGATACAATATATTTCATCACATCGGCCGACCCGTTAGTGGTAGGCAATTCTTTTACCTGGCTGGCATTCACTATAAATAAATTGCCCGAAAAGTTGTAGGAGTGCGGAAAGTAAACGGCAACCTTATCTGTAATACCAAATTGCTCTAAATCCGCATCGGTTATAAATCCGAGCTTGAAAATGCCCAATCCTTTTCCCATTTCCACAATTACAGGCTTATTAAATTTCTTTTTGTTGCTCAAAAAGGCCGAAACAAAATCGCGGATAGAAGAATAAATATCTTTCACCAAAGGCGTACGCTCGAGCAAACTTTCCAAACCATCCATAATAGGTTGAATAAAAATGGTAGAACCCACTGCGCCAATAAAAGTAACCACCACAAACATTACCAATAAGCCAACCCCGGGGAAACGAAATTTGAAGATGGCCTCAAATACATCGTTAGCGCTCGAATCGAGCATATTGAAGAGCGCAAAAATCGAATAGAGCGTAACAAAAATGGGAGCTATAAGCAACAAACCTTGAAGAAAATACCGAATAATTCGATTCATAAGATCTTTAAAGCTCTGCTTTGTCTTCGACATGAGAATAATTTGAGCTCAAAAATAGCTTTTGTTTTTAGATTGAACGACTATCTGCCACAAATTGGCTTTGACAGCGGTTACCTGCTCGAAAGAATTTTTCCGATCATCGAAAATATGCTACTTTAGAAATTGTGAAACAGCCAATTACCTTCCTTTTCGCGCTACTTTTTTTGTCCCTTCATGCACAAGAAGTGAATGTGGGCAAATGGAATATTGAAGGCAATTATCAATTATGTTCTTTCATAAAGCATACCGCTAAAATCAATAATGTACCGAAAGGCTTCACACATTCGTTCGAGTTGGCTGTAGCGCGAAAAACCTTTGGCGAAAAACCATGGCATAAAGCACTCAATTTTCCCGAAACGGGGTTTTCTTTCACCTATTATCATTTTGGCGACAATAAAATTTTTGGTGATGCTTTTGCGCTAACCCATTTTGTTAAGTTTTATTTGTTTCGCACCAAAGTGGTGAACAGCTACGCCCGCATTGGTGTTGGTTTAGGCTTTCTTACTCGGCATTACGACTACATCACGAATCCCAATAACAACATTGTAGGATCAACCGTTAATTTAGCCTTTTCTTTTCGCTTGGGTTTTGAGTGGAAAGTAAGTAAACAGGTTGTATTGAATACAGCCTTTACATTTGCGCACTTTTCCAATGGCTCTGCTAAGTTGCCTAACTATGGCATTAATTTGGCCATGGGTACAGTAGGGCTCAAAGTTTATCCTAAGCTAGGCACCTATAGCTATAACTGCACAAAAGTGCGACCCAAAAAGCACGATGAAGTGATTGCTCGATACGGTTTAGGGCTCTACCAAAAGAACGGATTAAACGGACCCACTTATTTTGCGCATGTAGCCTCCATTGCCTATGCACGCTATACAAGCACCGCGAACAAAGTTTTTGCAGGCGTTGCGTTGGAGTATTTTCCCGGGCTTACCGATTTTCTTTATGTAAACGATTTGGCCTCCAAAAAAGAAGCTAGAAAAAGTGCTTTTGTTACCTCTTTGTTTTGGGGCGATGAAGTGCTTGTGGGCCGTATTGGCTATTTTATTGGCTTAGGGGTGTATGTGTCAGGATCTAAAATGATGACCAAGCCTATTTATTTTAAAACAGGCTGCAACTACTATCTCGCAGAATTTGGTAAACGCAAAGGCTTCAAGTGTTTTGTGGGCATGAACGTGAAATCACACACTTCTGTTGCACAATATTGGGAAGTAGCTACCGGTATGTGTTTTTAATTATCGCGTTAAAATTAACTGTTCCTTTTGATTGTCGATTTTCCAATCGCTAAATTTGTCAAGCAACGATTTACCCAACAGTAACATACCATTCGCGTTTTCGGTAATCGCAACAATTACGTTATTAACGGTAAACCCTCCAATCTTGATGTTGCTTAATTTTAATCGTCTGCACTCTACTTGACTGCCATCGGCCATTCTGTAGGTACGTGCTGTTAGATAGTCTGATTTTTTAATTAATCCTTCCAATAACAAATCACGTTCAAAATCGCTGCTGATAAACACATCGTTTGCCCCAGAGTCCAATGTGAAATATTTTTCAACACTGCCAAAAGAAACTTTCAATTTGTATACGTTCATCAATTTTGTTAAGCTCACTGTTTCCGATGGGTTTGCTCCTTTGATGTCATCCGGGTTTCTCAGAAAAGTGGTACTGCCTTGTGGCTCATCTTTCTTGCCTTTTATGGCTGCCATTATACACGGAGTAATAATTTCGTTGAA
The DNA here is from genome assembly GCA_016786765.1 of Chitinophagales bacterium. GTDB lineage: Bacteria > Bacteroidota > Bacteroidia > Chitinophagales > LD1 > CALAYL01. Next base: position 41,141 of record JAEUUZ010000049.1, on the reverse strand, counting down.
TAAGGGTGAGTTCGGGTCGTTCAAGTCTCCCAGTTTGTCCAACGACAATCCCTTTTCTTGAATCTTATCCCATGTACATTGGCAATAGCTATTTGCATCAACATTCATCTGCTTATATTCCTTCGACTTAGTAGCCGCTTGAACACAGGCATCAACAAAAAACTTTTCCATAAAATCACCGTTAGGTTGCTGCGTTGAAGCATTACTTGTTGCGGATGTTTTAGCTTTTTTATCAGCATCATTGTTTGCTTTGGCGCCCATGTTTTCAAACACACAACTCAACATATCTTTGTAGGCCTCAGGGTTTTCGGTTTGTGAACGAGTAAACAAGTTTCCTCCATTTTTAGTGCCATCTCCAAGGAACTCAGCATAGGTATAATGTTTTGCGATTTTTTCCATCATACAGGTACAAGCAGCATCAGCATCCACGTTTAATTCATCTCTTTTCTTTTTCTTTTTTCCCATGCCACTCACACATTCTTGAACTAATGCGCCTTTCCCTGAAATCACCGTACCATCTTTAAAATAAAGGCTATCGTTGGAGGAGAGCACGGGTGTAATTGTTGTTGAACGGGGTTCGTCCACAATGTCAACAATCTTGGTGTCGGTTACTACCAAGCTGATTTCTTCCGAGGCAAAGGTTTTGCTGCTATCTGTTAGCGTTGCTTTTCCAATTTTAAAAGTGCCGGATTGTAGCGCTTTTAGCGTGTACGTTACGGTTCCAGATATCGCTTCCTCGTTGTTGCGCAAAACCATTGATTCGGTTTTTTTTGGGCCACTTACAATTTCAAAACCAATAAACATAGGGGTGTTGAGTTTGTTGGGGGAATAGTTAATCACGGTGTATTTGAGTTGAAAGTTTTCACCAATACTCACCGGGTTTTTATCTACAGAAGCCACAATGCTAACTTGTGCCAATAGTTCTGAAACCAATAATATTGCTACACAAAGGGTAAATAATCTTTTCATTTTGAAAGTTCTTTTTTAGACAAGAAATGGTTTGTTAAATAATAGGCCACTGCACCAATTGCCACAATGCCAACACCTATAAGTGATTCGTTAGGTTTTCCTTTAATGACAAAGTATAAAAACCAACCGTTAACAAGTATGTAAACAATAGGTGTAACCGGGTAACCCCATGTTTTATACGGTCGTTCTACATCGGGTTGTTTTATACGGAAGATAATAACGCCTAATACAGTAAGTGTTGAGAATAAAGTTAAGGTGAACGAAATATAAGTGATTATAGTGTCGAAACTGGAAGAGTATAACAATACAATAGCAATAAGCGATTGCAAGATAATGGCGTAAACGGGTATGCCGTGATTGTTCTTTTTGGTAATGATGGCAAATAAGGGATAATCCTCACCCATAGCATGAATTACTCTTGGTCCAACAATTACCATAGAGCTGATGGTAGAGACAAGTAAAAGGGAAATCATTACAGAAATCACTTTGCTGCCATAGTCACCAAATATGTATTTGGCTGACACGAAGGCGACTTCTGCTACACCCTTCATTTCTTCTACGGGTGCAGTACGCAAGAAAACATAATTCAGTAGGATATACAAAATTGCAACCAGAACGGTTCCGCTTAAAATTGAAAGCGGAATGTTTTTTTTCGGGTTTTCCATTTCTCCGGCAATGTAAGAGGATGCATTCCATCCGGAATAGGCATACGAAACATACACCAACGAAATAGCGAACGAAGCGCTGGTTACTTCCTTCCACGTAGCAGCGGTTGGAGCAAAAGTGATGTTCAATGCCGGAGCACTTAACAAACCAAAGCCTACAAGTACAAGAATCAAAATAATTTTAAGTGTGGTAGCTATCGATTGAAAACGCCCTCCAACATTATGATTGAGCGATTGCACCAAGGTTACCAACACAATTACTAAAGCCCCTAATAGCTGGGGAGGAATACTCGGAAAAATAGTGGCTGCATATTTGCCTAGTGCCCACGATGCAGCAGCAATAGGTGCTGCAAAGCCTATGGTGGCCGAAATCCAGCCCGAGAGAAATCCAATAAAAGGATGATAGATTTCGCTGAGAAAACGATATTCGCCTCCAGATCGCGGAATGGCTGCTCCTAATTCGCTGTAAGCAAAAGATCCAAAAAGTGCAATCAATCCTCCTACACTCCACAATAGAATAATGGCAGCAAAATTGTTTAGACCTAGGAGTTGATAGCCTAAGCTGGTGAACACTCCTGTGCCTACCATGTTAGCCACTACTATAGATAGTGCAGTATAAAATCCAATTTTATGTTTCATCCACTAAAGATTTGTTTGTTAATTGCTTATGCCAAACGAAGCGAATATTCATCTTTGCGCATTCTTGCATTTTTGGTAAGGGTATTTCATTTGTGTTTCACAAGCTGTAAAAGGACGCAATTTATTTATTTTTGAATCGTAAAATAACAATGACACAAAATAACACACAATCATCGGCCACTTTCGGTGCATTACAAATTCAGGCGTTCCGTGAATTTCAGTTGGCCAATTTGTTTTTTGTGGCGGCTTTGTTGATGCAGTCAACTATCATTGGATGGCAAGTGTATGTGTTAACGGGTGATAAGTTGGCGTTGGGTTTAATCGGTTTATCGGAAGCAGTTCCCTTTATTTTAACTACATTTTACTCTGGTTATATAGCGGATGTGTTCAGTCGAAGGAAAATAATTGTTCGGGCGCGGTTTGCCATTTTTCTTTGTTCGTTGGCTTTATTAGTCGTTACGCGAAGTGAACAGTTGTTGGAACAGACAGGCCCCTATCCCATCTATTGTATTATTGCTGTAGTGGGAATAAGCAGAGCGTTTATAGCACCTGCAGCAACAGCCTATCATGCCCAAATTTTACCACGCAACTTATATGCCAATGGCTCTTCTTGGGGAAGTCTGACCTGGAATTTAGCGGCAATTCTAGGCCCTATTAGTATCGGATTTATTTATGAACTAACAAGCATTCACATTGCTTACAGTGTGGTGGTCTGTTTGATGTTTGTGGCCGTTTTTTTTACGCTTCGTTTACCCGAAATGGAGGTGGTGCGCAAAGAAACAGGGAACAGTTTTTTTCATGATTTGTTGGTTGGATTAAAGTTCGCTTGGCGTACAGAAGCCATTATGGGGTCGATAACGCTCGATTTGCTGGTAGTACTCTTTGGGAGTGTTATAGCCTTATTACCTGCATTTGCTAAAGATATATTACATGTTGGACAATCGGGATTAGGGTTTTTACGTGCAGCACAGTTTATGGGCTCCGCTATGATTGCCTTGGTCCTCACGGCCTATCCCCCAACAAAATATGGAGGACGAAATTTATTAATAGCAGTGGGTGGTTTTTCGCTGTGCATGATTGCCTTCTCATTTTCAACCAACTTTTACTTGTCGTTGAGTATTTTGATTTTGAGCGGTGTTTTTGACGGTGTGAGTGTTGTGATTCGTTCCACTATTATACAACTGTTTACCCCCGATGATATGCGGGGTAGAGTTGCGGCTGTTAATTCCATTTTCATTAAATCGTCAAACGAAATTGGCGACTTCGAATCCGGGTTGGCGGCACAATGCCTCGGATTGCAAAATGCCGTGCTTTTTGGTGGTTTATTTTCGCTCTCTGTGGTGTTTATTGTTCTCTTGTTCTTCCGAAAAATCAGAAACCTTACGATATAAAAAAACCGCTACACCAAAGCATAGCGGTCTGTCTTTATTTGAGCAATTCGATTAATGCAAATAAACATCTTTAACTTGTGCCGTAGATTTTTGCAAACGCACCGCAAATGTAGTTGGGTCAAGAACTTTTGTTCCTGCCGGATACTGTTGAAAATGTTTAATCAACATTTTTTTCAATTCAGGATTTGAGATAGCCAAAGTGCTTTTTGAAATACCATGGAACGTCTCAACAATAGCATCTTTAATGCCTTTGTAGTATTCAATCAAAATGTTTTCATCTTTTACAGCAGGTCTTTGTTTGCCGGTTTCCGGATCCGATTCCATAGTAACAAACGGCTGATTTTGTACAAAATCATTCAACACCATTACATTGTTTTTGATGTTGTCTAAATGTTTCATGTTGGTTTCAATCGCTTTTACCAAATCAAGCTCTCCAACTTCAGTAAGTAACATTTTAGCGCTATCCAAATCTAACTCCATGAACTTATTATACGCTAAGTATTTTTTCGACTTGTTCATATTTCCTGCCTTATCGTATATACGGGATGCTAAACTGAAGTTCATTGCTTTAACATTGTCTGTTCCTAATTTTTCAACAGCATCGGTATTGGCTGTTTTCATATAGTTTTCCGCAATTTTTACATAAATGTTACCGGCTTCAGTGGTTCTGCCTACTTCATTATACTTGTCTGCAATTTTTTCTAATCCTGCTGTAATATCCCCGTTAGAGTAACACTCATAGGCTCTGTCAAACTGTTTTCTATCGTAACAAATATTCCCCGCTTTTTCTAAAGCTGATTTACTGCCTATTCGTTTCAAAATGTCGATAGATTTGAATGCCGCTTCTCCCCCTTTTGCTACATAGGTATCGGCCACTTTTTCTACAGCAGCAGAGTCTTGCGCCATAAAGTAGTAATCAATAGCACTCGGATAAAATTGTTCTCCTTTTTCGAAATATTTATCGCCTATTGATTTCGCTCCATCTTTTGCTTTACCGCTTTTGGTATAAAAACTCATTGCACTTCTCAATAATTTCGCCTCATTTTTTGCATCGCCAAATGCTTGATCTTGGTACGCTTGTGCAACACGCTCCAATCCATTGGCTTTTTCTCCTTTATCGCATCGGTTATAATAACTGGAAGCTTGCGTTAAATCGTTGTGTTCCAAAAATTCGTCCCCGATAATGAGGTTCATTTCTTTTTTCAATCCACCTTTAGTGAAAAGCTCAATAGACTTTTGAATCATTTCATTTTTCTTGGCGGCATCTTTCTGTTCAAAGGCTTTTTTCAAGACCTCTTTGCCTTTATCAATATCTTTGTTCTGGGCAAAAACGAAAGAGAAGCAACAACTAAAAATGGTTAGTGTAACGAATCGGTGAAAATATCTGTTCATGGTATTAGTTTTTCGGTAACCAAATATTCACATTTTAATATGGAAAAGACAATTTTTGACCCAAAAAAAGTACTAACAGTAGAAGAATTTAAGCGAGGAACATTTCAAAACAGAACAAATACTCGGAATATCGTAATTGTCCATATATCCTATTATTTTCACAAACATGAAAAAAGGCATTTTAATCACACTCTTAAGCATCAGGTTGGCATGTTTCCCCCAAACCTTACCCGCTAAATTTGTAGCAGCCGATCAACCCACAGCACCCGATTACAGCCTCACAAAGCATTGGAGTGCCTTGCCGTTCCACAACGATAAAGCTGATGTTATTCCCAAATCCGAAAAATGGGTGAGTGATTCGTTGAAAGCGGTAGACGTATTTTATATCTATCCAACCCTTTACAGCAAAGGGAAAACCTGGTGTGCCGATGTAAACGATAGCAAATTGAATAAGCGTTTAGATAAATTGCCGGTGCAGTTTCAGGCATCTCCTTTTAATCAAGTGGCACGTGTTTATGCTCCACGGTACAGACAGGGTATTATCAAATGTTTCTACGATACAACCGGCACCGGAGAAGAAGCACTCAATTTTGCCTATACTGATGTAAAACGTGCTTTTGAGTATTATATGGCGCATTACAATAACGGGCGACCTGTTATTATTGCTTCCCACAGCCAAGGAACTCGTCATGCACGCCAATTGCTGAAAGATTATTTTGACACGCCCCAAATGAAACAACAACTCGTTTGCGCCTATATTATCGGGTATGGGATTTTCCCGGAATGGTATTCTGTGCTTACACCTTGTAAATCAGTTGGCGAAACGAACTGCTATATCACTTGGGCCTCTTTCAAACATGGCTATATTCCCGAGAAAGGCTCATTACTTGTAGGGAAAACTTCCGTAAATCCTATTTCGTGGACGACTGATACGCTTCCGGCAAGTACTTCCGGAGGAATGTTGCTAAGTGTAAAAGCCAAAAAGCGATTTAAATCAACAGCACAAATCCACAACAATTATTTATGGGTGAAAACCAATGTGCCCTTTGTGCAAACTTGGAAAGTCTTGCACTTGATGGATTACAATTTGTATTGGATGGATATCCGTAAAAATGTTGCGTTACGGGTTGCAGAGTACTTGAAAAAGAAATAGTTGTCCGTTTATCCGGTTGCTTCTTCTTTTCCAAATACAAAAGCACCTATGTTTTCCAATTGCTCTTTCGCTTCTTTCATGGAAGTAACGCCTTCAATGTTTAACACCAAATACTTTTCGGTTTCGCGTAAGTAAATACCCTTTTTGTGTTGTTGCACATAAGCCAAGATTTTTCCAAAAACAGGTGAGTTGTAAAATGAAGATTCTTGGTTTGATATGAAATAACAGCGCAGGTGTCGACCTTTGATAATCATTTGTTCCATGCCTAGTTGTGTGGCAATCCATTTCAAGCGAACACCATTAAACAATTCAAAAATCTGCTTCGGAATTTTTCCGAAACGATCGGCTAAGTTGGCTTCGAATTTTTTCAACTCTTCTTCGTTTTTCGTTTCGTTGAGTTGCTTGTAAAGAATCATACGCTCTGCCGTGTTCTTTACATACGCATCCGGAATCAACATCTCTAAATCGGTTTCAATAGCACAGTCTTTTACATAATCGTTGGTGCGATTCATTTCGTCTTGATACAACTCTTTGAAATCGGTTTGTTTCAGTTCACGTATGGCTTCTTCCAAAATTTTGTGATACACATCGTAACCAATGTCGGCAATAAAACCGCTCTGTTCAGCGCCTAATAAATTTCCTGCTCCGCGAATATCCATATCGCGCATGGCAATGTTGAATCCACTTCCGAGTTCGGCAAATTCTTCCAATGTTTTTAAACGTTGTTTTGCTTCTTGCGTGAGTGTAGATTGTGGTGGCGCTAATAAATAGCAGAATGCCTTTTTATTGGAACGCCCAACTCTGCCGCGCAACTGATGCAAATCGCTCATCCCGAAATGATGTGCATTGTTTACAATAATGGTATTCGCATTCGGAATGTCGATACCGGCTTCAATGATATTCGTAGACAATAATACATCAAACTCTCTGTTCATAAACCGAACTAAAATATTCTCGAGTTCTTCACCTTCTAGCTGTCCGTGAGCCACACCAATTTCTATGTCCGGCACAATTTTTTTCAGCATCAGCTTCACTTCAGCAATGTCCTTCACGCGATTGTGTACGAAGAATACTTGTCCGCCTCGGTAAACTTCATATTCAATGGCTTCGCGAATTACGTCCGGATTTAGCGTTTGAACTTCAGTAGTAACGGGTAATCGGTTAGGTGGTGGTGTATTGATAATACTTAAATCACGCGCTCCCATCATTGAAAACTGCAAGGTTCTTGGGATTGGTGTAGCTGTTAGGGTAAGCGAATCAACTGTGGCTCGTAATTCTTTAAGGGTCTCTTTTACCCCCACACCAAACTTCTGTTCTTCATCAATCACCATTAAACCCAGGTCTTTGAATTTGACTGATTTTCCAACAATACCATGTGTACCAATCAAAATGTCCACTTTACCTTCTGCCAACGCTTTTAATGTTTCTTTTTTCTCTTTCGCTGTTTTAAAACGATTAATGTAGTCAACGGTAACCGGAAATTCAGCCAAACGCTCCTTAAACGTTTTAAAATGCTGCATCGCTAGAATGGTGGTGGGCACTAAAACAGCTACCTGTTTCCCATCCAACACGGCTTTGAATGCCGCACGAATGGCTACTTCAGTTTTACCGAAGCCTACATCGCCACATACTAAGCGATCCATGGGCGACATTTTTTCCATGTCGCGTTTCACGTCTTCCGTGGCTTTCGCTTGATCGGGCGTGTCTTCATACATAAACGAAGCTTCCAATTCCGTTTGCATATAGTTGTCGGGGGCGAAGGCGAAACCTCGTTGTGCTTTGCGTTTGGCGTATAACTGAATCAAATCGAAGGCTAATTCCTTGATTCGCTTTTTTGTTTTTTTCTTAAGATTATTCCATGTATCGGTGCCAAGTTTGTTGACACGAGGTTCCGTTCCATCCTTTCCTACATACTTTGAAATTTTGTGCAGCGATTGGATGCCCACATACAACACATCGTTACCGGAATAAATCAAACGGACGGCCTCTTGCATTTGTCCGCCCACTTCAATTTTTTCTAAGCCCGAAAATACGCCAACCCCATGATCAATGTGTGTCACAAAATCTCCCGGTTTCAATTCCTTCAAGGTTTTTAGCACTAGTTGCGAATCTTTGGAAAAGCCCTGACGAAGATTGTATTTGTGGTAACGATTAAAAATTTGATGATCTGTGTAGCAGGCCATTTTCAAATCATCGTCTATGAAACCCTGATGAATAGCGTGGTATACAGGAGTGAATTTCACTTCAGCTTTCAAATCTTCAAAAATAGCGTAGAAGCGTTCGATCTGTTTTGCGTTTTCCGAGAAGATAAAATTCTCGTAGCCCTTTTCGGTGTTGGCTTTCAGGTCTGTAATCAACAATTCGAAGTTTTTGTTGAAAGAGGGTTGCGGCCGAGTATGAAAGGAAACGGTTTGCGTATTTTTCAAAAACGATTTATTGCCAAACTCAATAATGCGGAATTTTTTGAGTTCTTGCAAGGTATCAATTGAAGTAACAAAAACCTCTTGTGGTGTTCCGTCTTGAAAGGGATGTTTTGTATCGAACACCTTATCTTTGTTGGCTTCGTAGCTTTTATTGGCTTTCTCTAATGCCTGCTCCATTACCTCCATCACTAATCCCATGTCTTTCACCCAAAACACAGTATTGGCAGGCAGAATTTGCGTGAACGGGATTTTAAATTCGTTGCCGAAATAGGTTTGCGCATTCGGCACAATAGAAATACTCTGAATTTTCTTTTGCGATAATTGCGAATTTGGATCGAACGTTCGGATGGATTCAATAGTGTCGTCATCTAATTCGATACGGTATGGAAATTCATTGCCATAGGAAAAAATATCAATGATCCCCCCGCGAATCGAGAACTGGCCGGGTTCATATACAAAATCCACACGCTCGAAATCAAATTCAATCAACAAATCAATGGCAAAGTCATCGTCAAAATTTTCACCAATAGCCAAGCGCAAGCATTGTTCATTAAGCTTTTCAGCCGTTACTACTTTTTCAATCAGGGCTTCAGGGTAAGTCACCATCAATTCGGCTTTGGAATTAGGGTGGATGAGGCGATTCACTGATTCGGTACGGATGAGAATATTGTTGTTATTCAGTTCATCGAATTCCTGCGGACGTTTAAACGAATCCGGGAAATAGAGAATGTCTTTGTTCTCGATAAGTGAAGCCAAGTTGTTTTGAAAGTAGGCGGCACTTTCTTTATCGTTCAATACAAAAACGTGATGAAAGGTGCTTGTTTTGAAAACGCCTGTAGCCACAAAACTATCGCTCGATTCTACTAAGCCCATCAACCGCAAATCTCCGCTAGTTGTGTTTTTCAGCCAAGCGTTCACTGCCTCTACTGTGGAAGACGAGGAATATTGTTTTATGATGTCTGATAATTGCATAGCGGTAAATGTTTTCAGTTTACACAAAAACGATTAACCCGAAACGGAATCCGCTTCGGGGAAAATGAGTTGCGAAAGTAACATTTAAAACAAAAAACGCCCCAAAGAGTTGGAGCGTTTTTAAAAGAAAGCATTATTGATTATTTCAAAAATTTGCCGTAGTCAAATGTCCAAGACACATAATAAAGCCCCCCAATTCTAGGAGAACCCACTGCCTCAATGTGCATATTGTTATAAATGTTTGACCCACCTGCACGAAGCGTAGAGAAGAGTTTTTCAAACTCGTAAGCAACTTGTAAATCTAGGGTATGGAACGAAGGTACAACCCCATCCGCAAACGCACTTTGGTAAGCGTAGGAATCAACCCATTTGAAATTGGCGGTGAATCCCAATCCTTTCCAAACTTTATAAGCTTCAACACCTACGTTAATTTTATGTTTAGGCGTATTGAATCCTGATAACACCAAATTGCCTGAAGTACTTAGGTTTTTATCATTCAAATCGGTGTAGGTATAGTTGAAATATGGACGAATGCCGCGACCAATATAGTAACGGACATCTACCATAGCGCCCCACGATGGAACTGTTCCTGAAGAGTTGGCGGTCATCTGAAGAACAGTGTAGTTTTGTCCTAGGATTTGATCTTCACCGGATTGCTGTCCTGCTTTTCCTATGTTAGGCGATACAACTCTTGTAAAGCCTAAGAAATCTTTGTACCAGCTATAGTAACCCGATAAGTCGATAGACAAACGTTTCTTTAAATAATCGCCTTTGTATCCAAAATCTATTGAAGTCACTCGTTCCGGACGCATCGCTTCTACTTTGGTCGTTTGCAAGTATTTAATGGCTTGTTCTGCCGTTGGTATGGCGGCTGTATCTCGATAATTGTTGTAGTCTTTCAAGGATTCCAGCGTGTAGAGATTGTCGTTTCCGTAAAGGTTACCTACCAATGTAATTGGCCCCAAATTCAAGTGGATATATTGGTTTTGTAATGTAGGATTTCGGAATGCTGTGGCTGCTCCAACACGGAAAGTATGATCGCCAAAATTAAACACCAAGGCTGCACGCGGAGAAAACCGTGCTTTGAAATTGGCGTTTTTATCGAATCGTCCAGTAAGGATTAAACGGATATGGTTATCCCAAAATTTCATTTGCGATTGCGCATAGAAAGCAAACTCATCGTTTTTAATTTTATAATAGGTTCCATCCGGATTTGGCGCTCCGCCTTCAATGGTATCGTTCGGATTAACTAACGAATCTTCAAAAATAGTTCCTCTTGAATTCGGCAAGTAGATTCTGTATGAACCACCTACAGCCATATCCCAATTAAATAGTTTGTCTTTTTTCAGAATGTCAAAATTGTATTGCCCTTCAACATGCCAAATGGAAGATTTGTCGATAAATTTAGAACCTAAGCCCGATAATCTTCCATCTTTTGTAATCACTTTTTGCAGCGAATCAAAACGTGAAGAGCCCGGTTGTACCCAGCCTGTAGCATTGGCGTGAGCGATAGCTACTTTCCTAGCCGAATCTACCATCCAGTTTTTCGCTTCATTATCGGCATTAAAGCCATCTGTATAAACACGTAATGAATCAAAGTATGAGGTATTGAAGGCTGTGATATAGTCTGAAAAAGATGCTTTTGAAATATTAATACCGGTGAATTTTATATCGTACGAATTGCCGGCATCTTCAAGAACGCCATAACCTCGAATGAAAAAGTTTTTACCTTTTAACTCCAATTTATGTTGCTGGAATTGAATGTCTTTGATTTGGTAACGATTCACCCCTTGATATACTGTTGATCCCATACCAAATTTACCCATGTATGAAATAACCGTGTTTTCGGTAATTTTGTAGTGCAACTCAGCACCAAGTTTTAAGCTGTAGGTATTGTAATCGGTTAACGTTTTCTCTTGGTATCCCGGAGCTTCGATGTCTAAGTTGTTGGGATTAGCTATAGGATTGAAATCTAGCCAATTGTTAAGTCGAATCAATTTGTCTTTATCTTCTTGCGAAAAAGTTGGACTTACGTCTTGTAATGCCCTTTTTCTTAGGATTTCTGAAATGTTTTGCGTGCTTTCAATATTTCCGTATTGGTTTAAAGAATCATCATCGGCAATCCAATCTTTTGTTTGAAAATAGGAGCCCGTTACTTTGAACGCCCATTTTTTGTTTTTTCCAAAGGCTTGTGCGTAGCGGAACTGACCTTCATAATACCCTGCGGGTCTGGTAGTAGCCCCACCTTTAATCATGGCAGAAAAGCCTTGATAATCGAACGGGTTTTTGGATTGCATATTGATAACTCCTTGCAAAGCGCTCGCTCCATAAAGACCGGAAGCTGCACCGCTGATAATTTCTACGCTCTGTAAATCTAAGTCGTTTACCCCCACTAAGTTCCCTACCGGAAAGTTAAGACCGGGAGCCGCGTTATCTACGCCATCAATAATTTGCAATGAACGAACAGCAGATGTGCCACCAAAACCTCTTAAGTTGATAGTTTTGAAGGCAAAAGATGAAGACACCACATCAATCCCTTTGAAGTTTCCAATACCTTGATAGAAGTCACCGGAAGCCGAACTTTTGATTTCACGTATACCCATTTTCTCGATTTGTACCGAGGCTTGTTTTACAGTTTCAGGTGTTCGGGTAGAGGTTACGGTTACATCTTTCGTTAGTATTGAAGAAGACTCTAAATAAATCACATAATTCGTAGTAGCTGTTAACGCTAAATCGCGGGTGGTATAGCCAATATAGGAAATGGTTAGCGCTTTGGCTCCTGCTGAAACCGGTAAACTGAATGCACCGTTTGCATCGGTTGTAACGCCATTGGTTGTCCCTTTTTCAATAACTGATGCACCAAAAAGGCTTTCCTTAGTAGATGGGTCAACAACACGCCCGGTGATTGTTCTGGTTTGAGCGAAAGCGGAAATTGCAAGAATAAATGAAATGGAGAAAAGTATACATCTTTTCATGTTCAATAGGTTTGGTTGATAATGGTTTTTAGTATGGTGTCCGAAGATAAAAAAAACAAAGAGATTGTTATATTATTGTAAAAAAACATGCAAAAAAAACCACGAAGCTTTTGACTTCGTGGTTTTTTTTATGCCTTCGGGTTGTTTATTTTAATACCGTTAAGCTCCCTTGGTTTTTAACGACTTCCCCATCGAGGTAAGTCACATTTACTAAGTAGGTGTATATCCCAGGTTGTACCGGAGCGCCCTTGAATGTTCCATCCCAACCGATTAAAATATCTGCCGATTCAAAGACTTTTTCGCCCCATCTATTGAACACTGTTGCTTGGAAATATTTTACGCCAAATGCAAAAACTTTCCAAGTATCGTTCTTGGAGTCGTTGTTAGGTGTGAAAGCATTCGGGATATATACCTTCTTAGCCGGGTCAACAACCAATTTGATAATGGTGGTATCCTTACACAAAGTAGTTGGGTCGGTCACTATTAGCGTGTAAGCTGTAGTTCTTACCGGGAAAGCGCGCGGATCTTCACAATCAGAACAACTTAGCGAAGCCGCTGGCGACCATAAATAGGTATAGGCTGTACCCGGTGTTACAGTTACATCTATGTCGGTTTCTTCAGTAAATTTAATACTTAAATTGGATGAAGTTGTTGTAACAATTTCAGCAGGCTCACCAATCGTAACAGCCATATCATTTTTACAACCTTGTCCATCGGTTGCTGTTACCGAATAGTTGCCGGCCTTAATTTTAGTCAAATCTTGTTTAGTACTTCCATTCGACCAAACGTACGAGTAAGGAGAGTTTCCTCCGTTAACCGATGCAAAAATGGCACCATCGCTAAAGCCAAAGCAGGATGCGTGCCAAACGCTATCTACTACCACAAAAAACACGTTGGCTGTGTTTACGGTGTAAGAACCGGTTACGGTACAATTATTTAAATCGGTAACGAGCACATCGTAGGTACCCGGACTTAAGTTGCTGATTGCATTGCCTGTTTGTATAGGAGTTGTGTTCCACACATACTGGTATGCAGGCGTTCCACTAGATGCTTGCACTGTAATTGAGCCATCTTTATAGTTGGAGCACGATTCATCTACAACACCAGTACCGGATAGGTTTACTGTAGGATTTGGCACTTCATTGATGATGATTGGATTGCTTTCATAATAGCAATGATTAGCATCAAAACCATTTAACGAGTATGTACCTGAAGCACTCACCGTAATCGATTGAGTTGTTTCGGTTGTTGACCAATTCCATGAAATAATAATCGGATCGTTTGAGGCCAAGTTTGCGCTTCCTCCATCACAGAAAGTGGTTGGATCGTTAGCGATAATAGTTGTTGCTTGCGGAGCATCAACAGTTACATTAACATCATCCGAAGCTTTACAACCATTGTCAGAAGCGGTAACCGTTAAGGTGAAAATTTGTGAAGCACCGGTGTTTGTATAGCTGAAGTTTGGATTCGATATGGTAGAGTCGTTCAATACCGATTGCGTATTCCACTCGTAGGTGTATGCGCCAATTGGTGCAGATCCGATGGCTATAGTACCTCCGGAACAAACGTTAACATCAGGACCGGCATCGACTGTTGGTGGGCTGCCTACGTTAATGGCGATAGCTGTTTGTGAAGAAGGACAACCATTTTGTGTAACATCTAAGGTCACATTTTTTGTGCCCACTGTATTCCAAAGTACCGATATTGGACCTTGACCGGTTCCTGTATTAGTTCCTCCGTCAAAGTTCCAAGTATACGTGGCGCCTGCTGTTCCATTGCCGGTATAGGTGAGCGTAGTGCTTTGTTGGCTTACGCATAAATTGGTTGGAGAAGCAGTGAATGTGCTTGTTGGTGTATTGTAGAGTGTAACAATTACAGTATCTCTAGAGACACATACCCCTTCTGTAGCTACAAGTGTATATTGCTGTGTGATGTTCGCAGTAGTATTATTTGTGCCGTTAAATGTTGGATCTGCAGTTGATGTAGAGGAAAGGAAAGTAGGCGGATCCCAGAAATAAGTGGTGGCTCCAATCGCGGCAACACCTAGTGTTTGATTCGTGGCAGGGCACACACTTACATCCGGACCGGCATTGGCAATAGGTTGTTGGGTTACAACAACAGTTTGTGTGCCTTGTGTCCCTGGACAGCCATTTTCTGTTACATCTAATGTAATATTTTTTGTTCCTCCGGTACTCCATTGGACTACGTAAGGCCCTTGCCCACTGCCCGAGACTACAGTGCCGCCATCAAAATTCCATGTATAGGTTGCACCAACGCTGTTCTTTCCGGTATAAATCACGGAATCGGTTTCCACAGAACAGATTGCAGACTTACTCACCCTAAAGGTGCTGGTGACGGGCGGGTAGAGCGTGAGGTTGACGGTATCTACACCAATACAGCCATTGGATGTAGCCACCACTACATACGGATAATAAAGATTAGTATCGCCAGGGTTTACTACGTTAAATACCGGATTAGAAATACTGCCGGAAGATAACCCGAATGGAGGGTTCCAACTATACGTTGTATTTGCCGCAGTTGCACCTCCAAGATTCGCATTAACACCGGAACAAATCTGCAAATCAGGCCCTGCAGTAGGTGTAGGGGAAGGATTTACAGTAACCGGGAAAGTTGTCATTGGAGATGTACACCCTTGGTCAGTAATAAACATGGTTACATTTTTAACTCCCGCAGAACTCCAGCTTACACCATACGGTAAAACGCCACTGGTTCCTGCAATGGTACCACCATCAAAAAACCAATTTTGAATAGCTGTTGCCGAGTAGGTATTAGCGAAATCTATATCAATGTTTTGACCCACACAAACCGTTGGAGGTGTAGGCACTGAACTGATAACAGGAGCACTGATAGGCACTACATTTGCTTTGGTGGTGTCCTCTCCGTAACAACCATATCGATCTGTTGCTCTGGCAATATAACTAGTTACACCCACCGGAGGGGTTACGGTAATATTCGGAGTGGTTTGTCCGCCCGGAGTCCATGAATAGGAGTAAGGCACGGAACCTAAAATGGTATTTGTGGTGATATTAATTGGGGCAGGATTACACATTAGGGTGTCGTTTGCTGTTCCCCGAAGTTGCGGACATAAGTTTACCTCAACAACGGATTTACTGCTTCCATCCGAACAGTCTTCATCGTTCCACAAGCCATTTGAATAAATTTGAACGCATTGTTCCCCATTGCAATCGGTATAATTACAGAAGATATTGCAACATCCGCTATAGCCTGAATTGTTGGGTTCGCCACCCGACCAGTTTTGGAATAAAGTAGGCGATGGTGCTCCGGGAGTAAAACTTCCTGTTGAACCATCTAAAGAGTAAAAGTTGGTTTGGTTTGTTCCAACTCGTTTGTAGCCAATCCAAACTTTTTGTCCGCTCGACAAATAACCCGCGGCATTGATGCCGGCAACTACGTTTGCGTTTTCAGTAGCATCGTTCATTACCACCAAATGGGCACCAAGTGTGTTTGCTCTAGCTTCTGCTGTAGCCGCATCACTAGCATTTTCATCGATAAAATACATACTGCATGCTTGTCCGCTAACAGGCAGTTCAGTATAGTTTCCTGCTGCAGTAAAGGCATTTCTTATGGCTTGAATTCCACACCCTTTTGGTGCAGGAGGGGCATTGCAACCGGTATTAATTCCAACATTAATTGTATCTGTTGCAAAGCAGCTATATCTGTCAGTTGAGGTGATAACATATGCGGTTGGAGCGGTTGGGTAAAAAATCTGGAAATTACCGGTTAATGCACCCGGGTTCCACACTTGATTAATAGGCGCAGAGCCTAAAATAGTTCTAGCTTTAAGTGTAGCAGCTCCGCCTGAACAAACAATGGTATCGTTTGAAGCAGTGATTTGCGGACAAAGGTTAACCTCAATTACAGATTTACTGGTTTCGTCACAAGGTAAATCGTTCCATTGTCCACCGGAGTATATTTGAACGCATTGTTCACCATTGTTACATTTATAAGCATTACAACCTATTAAGCAACCCGGTGAGCACTGATAATCGTTGTTGTTTGGTTCTCCCCCTGACCAGTTTTGATATAATGATGGTGTTGCAGGACCTGGGGTAAAATTACCGGAAGAACCGTCTAGCATGTAGAAAAGAGGATTACCTGTACTCACCCTTTTCACACCTATCCATATTGTTGCACCACCTGCAAGATATCCTCCAGCGTTAAGTGCTGCAACCACATTTGTGTTTTCTGCGGCATCGTTAAATACCACCATATGTGCGCCTAAGGTATTCGCGTTACTTTCCGCAGTGGCTGCATCATAGGAGTTGTTATCTACAAAATACATACTGCATGATTGCCCTGAAACAGGCAATTCGGTATAGTGCCCAGCATTTGCAAAAGCAGCTCTAATTGCAGCAATGTTGCAACCTTGAGGTGTTTGTGAAAATGCGGAGAATGCAGAAAATAGACCGAGTACAAAAACAAATAATTGTTTTTTCATATATGCGTTTGAATGTTTGATTTTGATATAAGACAGTTTTTTACCCAAAAAGGTTGGTGAAAATAAGAGAAATTTCAATTTCCAACCAAAAGAAAGTCAAATCCATGCATTAAAAATGGTTTAATCCGTTTTCACTATTATCTTCACCGCTCATTTTTTGCTATGGCTACGTCAGAAACATACTCCATAAAGCTCCCTCAGTTCGAAGGACCTTTTGATTTGTTGTTGTTCTTTATTGAACGCGATGAGTTGGATATTTATGATATACCTATCTTTAAGATTACTACGGATTTCTTGGCTTATATCCACCAAATGGAGCATTTGGATATTGAATTGGCGAGTGAATTTATTTTGGTGGCCGCAACACTAATGCGGATTAAGGCGAAAATGCTTCTGCCAAGAAAAGAGATAGATGCGCAAGGAGTAGAAATAGATCCTCGGGAAGAATTAGTAAGTCGTTTGTTGGAATACAAAAAATTCAAAGAAGCTTCCGATGCGCTTCGTTTATTTGAAGACGATCGCCAAAGCATAAATAAGCGCGGAAACATTGAGGAAGAGGTAAAAGAAATTGCATCCCTTTTCGAAACGGAGTACGAAATGCAAGCATTGACCATGTTCCGTTTGATGAAAGCGTTTCAAAATGTTTTGTTGCGTGTAGACAAAGAAAAAAACAAAGTTGTTCATAATATCGTTCAACCGCCCTACACCATAGAGGGAGAAAAAATGTTACTCCGCGATTTAGTGAAAGATGGCAGTGAGGTTACTTTTGAAAAGGTGTTTGAAGGCGTTGAAAATCGCGTACATGCTATTTTCACATTCTTGTCGATGTTGGAACTTATCCAAGAGCAATTTTTAATGATTGTTGTTGGTGAAGGCTACAATAATTTCTGGTTGCGGCTAAAGCGTGAAGATGAAAAAGAACTTTAAAGCCGAATACTGATACTTCCTCCACTTAAAATTTCAAATTCTTTCTCGATTGTATTATGTCCGGATTTAGCAAATTTTGCACGATACACTATGCTGTATTTGCCGGGCTGCAAAGCAATAGTTTCTTGTTTAAGTGCCGGTTTCAAATCGTAGATTTTTTTTAGCTCACCTTTTTCTTGCATAAAAAGCACACCGTAGTATTCATAGCTCTTATTCATGGTCAGAATGCCCGGTGTTGGAATTTCGATGTGCGTGGTTTTGTCGTCATCGATTTGAACGTTATTGATGAAAATTCTTGGTAGCGTTAAAATTTCCAAGTCGTATTTTCCGGTGAGCAACTTTGCTGTTGTGTTTAGTTTTTGCACATGCACAGTTGCTGTTGAATCGTTTTGGTGAATAATACATTTGATGCGATCTACCACAGCGGTTTTAGAAAGTACACCTTGTAATTTGAATGCTAAATTTCCCTGTGCTGCATTCGCGGTAGCTTCGTTATGTATATTGCGTTTTAAAGTAACGCCTTTAATCCATAACTCAGGAATAGTGTGTATTTGAATATCGTAGTTGAAGAACGGAGAAATGGTGATAGTGTCGGGGTTACCTCTGCTATTCAATGTATGGATGAAGTGTTCTTTAGCTAAGTGTGTTTCAGAATCGTAGAAAGTCATCGCTACATCCGTTTCTGTGGCTTTGTTTTTTGAATCGAGCAAATTGACCTGCAATGTTGTTTTTGCAATGGATTCGTCAACCATGTTTTTCAACGTTTGATTGAACTCCTTATCGCTTGCCGTATTAATTGTTTGCCCAATGCAATAAAAGTTTTTGGTAGCGGCTTCTGTGAGCGCCATACCAATCACAAAGGGTTTAAGAACAATCCCTTTCTGTTGCAACATCCAAGCCGCTTTGCACGGATCACCGGTACACGACTCTTCTCCATCGGTAATCAGAATAAGGATGTTTTTAGCGTTGTTATCTTCCCCAAAATCGGCTACACATTTTTCGAGCGAGTAGGCAATAGGGGTGATGCCTTTCGGACGAATGATTCCAATTTTATTTGCGAATCGTTCTTTGGTGTATTTGCCTATAGGTAATTCTAAACGCGTGTCTTTGCAATTCGATTCCGATTCATCATACAAATGACCAAATAAGCGCAGACCGATATTTACATTATCGATATGAGCGGTATTGTCAACAATTTCAGTGAGCGTGTTTACTGCGGTTTTCCATTTTGTTCCACCGTCCCATTCTTTGCGCATGCTGAACGATGCATCCATCAAAAACAAAATATTGGTTTTTTGATTGTTTTGGGCAAAAGCAAAAGCTGGAACAAGAAGTGTAACGAGCACAGTTGTTTTTATTCGCCTTGAAAGCCAAAGCGCGAATACATTGATGATAGATAACAGGATGATAGTTGCTCGCATTAGTCTAACGTTAATGTTAAAGTTCTTCCTTCCTCCAGCTCAACGAATTTTGTTTTGCACGATTCGGTATCCGTGTTGCCCAAAGGCTGATAGACAATTCTATAGTTGCCCGGTTGAAGCTTGATGGTTTCAGGTTTTGCGCCTATTGTCCACTCGCTAGCTTTCTTCCATAAACGATTCGATTCATACAATAGGGTGACTCGCTTATTTTGCAAACTTGTTGCGATAATGGTGCCGAATCCGGGAATTTTATTTTCTGTTTCGGTAAAGGGCGCTAGGTTAATCTCCTTTTGATAAAAAGGGTTTGTGAGCACTTGGGTGGTGTATCGATGGGTTAAGTAGTCTTCTTTTTCGTTTAAGTCTTGCACGTTTAGAATACTGTTGTCTTGCGTTCGAACGACCACTTGTGCATCGTTGTTGGTTATGGCAGAACCATTGCAAATAGTGGTTTGAGTGCCCACCGGAACATCAACGGAGATGATATTATGGATACCCACAGCCAATTCGATATTATCTTTGCGAAGGGGTGGAAAAGTATGTACGACTAGGTTGTATATACCAAGCGGATTGAGGAACAACGTATCCGGCATTCCGGCAGCATTGAGCGTGTGAATGAAGTTGTATTCTGCTTTTCCGGTTTCACTATCGTAAAGGGTAAAGGGAATATTGGTTACGGTAGGGTTCGCTTGTGCGTCCAGTAAATTCACTTGTGCAGAAGTACTGTTCATGGTTTGACGAATAATCACTCCAACAGTTTGTTTCAACGAAACATCATCGGTGGAGTTGGTGAATTGTCCGATACAATCAAACTGTTTGGCTACTTTTTCGGTTACGCCTAAACCAACAATAAACGGGCGAAACGATATTTTTTTGCGCACCAGAAAGTTGGCCGATTTGCAAGGGTCGCCACTGCAATTTTCGTCACCATCGGTAATTAAAACAATAGCGTGAACGGCATTACTATCGTTAGGAAAATCTTTAGCGGCCTGTTCCAGTGAGTAGGCAATAGGGGTCATTCCCTTGGGGGTTAAGCCGGTAAAATTGTTTTGCGTGAAATCGCTTTTTTTGTTGGAGAAAGGAATGAGTAAGCGACTGTCTTTGCAGTTTTTTTGTTCTCTTGGAAAATCAGCACCAAACACACGTAAGCCGAATGTTACTTTTGGATATTTTTTCTGAATGGAGTCGGCTAAATCACGCAGTACTTCTTTTGCTACATCAATTTTCTTTCTTCCGTTCCATGTTTCGTTCATGCTTCCGGATACATCCAAAAGGAAAAGAATGCGCACATCATTGGCTTTAAAGCGCTTTACTTCTTGGCTATAGGCGTTGCCAAACAGCAACAGTGTAAAAAAAACGATAACGAATGACTTCAACTTTTCTGCTTTGATCGATCAATAAATGTATACGTGTTGTAAATAGTATAGGTGTTGATTTTAGACAATTTATTTTTCTTCTTTTTATAAAATCTGATGTTCTGCAATCACAAATTATATATTTACTTCATGCGAACAAAAGTAATTTTACTTCTTATCTGTTTATTTATTTTGACGTCTGCATTTTTTCTCCGCACAAAAGAAAGCGAGAAGTTCAAAATATATTGGAACGAGAAATTAATCAAGGGCAAAGCCAATTATTTAGCGGAGGAGCCCGAGGTTATTTCATCACATGAACGTCCGAATGTGATAATTATTTTAGCGGATGATTTGGGGCAGACCGATATTTCCTTGTATGGTGGTACAAAAGTGAGCACACCAAATATTGATGCGATTGGTAAAAACGGGGTTACTTTTGCAGAAGGATATATTACTTCGCCCGTGTGTTCTCCATCGCGAGCAGGATTGTTAACAGGGCGTTATCAACAACGTTTCGGACACGAAATCCAACCCAGTAACCGTTATCTGAAAAGTATGATTGAATACTATGGGTTTAAATTGTTGCCGCGATTTCGTCCGTTGAGTCCTATTAAAATGAAAGAAGTTCCCGAAGCAGAAGAGCGTTTACGACAAGGACTTCCGCCCTCCGAAATAACAATAGCCGATGTTTTAAAAAAATACGATTATCAAACCGGCATTATTGGCAAATGGCATTTAGGCGCTGCCGATTTTGCGAAACCTTGTGCACGTGGATTTGATTATCAGTATGGATTTTATGAAGCATTTACTTTGTATTCGCCAAAGTCAGATACAAGTGTAACCGATGTGCCGGTTAAGGGCGATTTTATGGATAAGCACCAATGGAACGAGGCAGAAGGACGAACGGGAAATTGTGCCATTTTGCGTAATTGTTGCGAACGACAAGAAGAAAGTAAATATCTCACCGATAAATTGACAGATGAGGCCATCGCTTATATCGATCGAAGTAAAACAAAACCATTTTTCCTGTACTTGCCGTATAATGCTCCACACGCACCGCTTCAGGCACAGAACAAATATTACAGTCAATTTAAGAACATAAAGGATCCGGTAAAGCGTGCCTATGCGGCCATGATTAAAAACTTGGATGATGAAGTAGGCCGACTGATGAATTATTTGAAAGAAAACGGATTAGAGGAAAACACAATTATCTTTTTCTTGAGCGATAACGGTGGCGCAGTGTATAACGGAACAACAGATAATTTTCCCTATCGCGGAGGTAAGCTCACCAATTTTGAAGGCGGTATTCGTGTGCCTTTCATGATGCAATGGAAAGGAAAAATTCAGCCCGGAACAACGGTTTCTACACCAGTGATTTCACTCGATATTTTCAAAACGGTTGCAAATGCCGTGGGAATTACATTGCCAACTGATAGAGATTATGATGGTATTGATTTACTTGCTTTAGCCAACCATAGCATAAACACTGAACGGGCGTTATGTTGGCGTTCAGAATTCAGCAAAGGCATTCGTAAGGGCGAATGGAAAATGTTGATGAATGAGTTTGACAAAACGAATGTGCTGTATAATTTGAAAACCGATGTGCGTGAAACCCGAAATGTATTTGCCGAGCATCCGAAAGTGGTGGAGGCGCTGCAGAAAGAATTTAATGCTTGGGAGAAGAACATGATACAACCGCTTTGGCCTAGGGTAGTAAACTATGTTTACAAAGACAGTTTGGGAACGAGTACTTTTGCTTTTTGATGTATATCGCGCAATGAAGGCTTAATAAGCGTTTATTCAGGATCGTTTTAACTATGAAAATTAGGGCACTACTTTTTTTTATTCTAATGACTAGCTGGTCGATTGTTCTGGCTCAGCACATTAGTGTAGATAGTTTAGGTTCCGGAAAGCAAGTCAATCGTTATTTCTCTTTTTTCGTAGACACATCCAGGCAATATAACGACACAACCCTTCCTTACGAAAATCGGATGCATCAAGCTTCGAGTAACGGGATACTTAATTTCGGCTACACAGATCATCAGGTATGGTTGAAAATTGACGTTTATGCTTCAGCCCCCCAAGTGTTGATTGTAGAGGTAAATCCGCTTTATACAGATAGCTTACGGTTGTTTTGTGTTGTAGATGGAACTACCACTTTTATGTCGGAGTATACCGGAACATCCTTTAGAAAGGAAAACAGCTTTCCTTATTTGGATCCCCATACGTGTAACTATACGATACCGGTAACACTCAGTAAAGGGGTAACAACGCTACTCCTAAAATCGAACTCCCGATATACGGCCAAACGAATGTCGATAAAGGTTTGGAAGAAAGCCGAATTTATGGATAGAAGGATTTCTTTTACCGAGCGAATATCAACCCGATATATTCTTTTAGGGGTTATATTGTTTGCAATTGTTATTGTGTTGATTATAGGTGTTTTTGTACGACAAATAATTTTCGTGCTTTATCCTTTTTTCTTGCTATCTAATATTGTTAATGTGTTTTCTGTTAAAGGCTGGATTTATCCTTACCTGGACTATTTTAACTTTTACCCATATGACTTGAGAGGTCTATTCAATGGTGTTTTGTTAATCAACTCGCTATTATATTTCTACTTTTTAATACCTAAACAATTTTCAAATTATTGGCTAAGAAGTGGGTTGATGTTGGCATTTGTTATTAACGTTTTATTGTTGCTTATTACGGTTGTTGTTCCCGATAGCCCAATGCTTTATCAATGGTTGATCTATGTATTCAAGAGCATCCTTTTTATGGCATCCTTTTTAATTATTGGGCATTTTTATTCAGCGGCAAAAAAAGGCTACGCATTAGCCTGGGTGTATCTGGTGAGCTTTATTCCATTAACGTTAAATACATTGCTCCACTTCCTTCATATATTCACAATAGTTGGAGTGTTTCACAGCAGTTATTTATGGGAGTTTGCCGTTTTTTTTGAACTCCTCGTTTATACCATTGCACTTATTTATCGATACACACAGGTGCTTGAAGAGCGCGAAAGAACAGCTTTTCTACTGGAACAGAATCGCCAGCAATACGTTAACAACTTATACAAAATGCAAGAGTTAGAGCGCATTCGATTTGCGCGTGATTTACATGATAGTATAGGCCAGAAGTTAGCTGTGGCTAAAATGTATCTGCCCGAAAATGGGTCTGAAAACGCTGGACGTTTTATTGACGAGGCCATTTCGGAAGTGAGAGTGATTTCGCATAATTTGATACCGGAAGAACTAAATTTCGGATTGAAGAAAGCCATTGAAGAATTAGCGGATAGAATTAAGCAACATGGCCATCTTGAAGTTTCACTATCATTGGAAGAGATACAGTTGTCTAGATCAATTGAATTGGTCGTTTTTCGTATTGTACAAGAAGTAACCAGTAACATGGTGAAGCATGCGCAGGCTACAAAAATGGAAATTGTTTTGTTTAACGAGGGTCATTCGATAAGTTTAGTTATGAAGGACAATGGGAAAGGTTTTGATGTAACGATGCTCGAAAAAAATTCGGGTATTGGTTGGCAGAATGTTATTGCGCGAGCTAAAATTCTGAACGGGCAAGTGGATATAACATCAGACCCTAAAAGCGGAACTACTGTGAAGCTGATAATACCTTTGTAGACCGGGCGAAATGCTACATTAAACGATGAAAGAAAAAGAGATGGAAAGACCTAAAGTTATAATTGCAGACGATCACGAAATTGTTATTGATGGTATAAAAAGTATGCTAGGCACACATCCCGGCTTCGAGATTGTGGGTCAGGCATTGAATGGCCAAGAAGTATTATCTCTTTTAATGAATAAACCCAATTTTTGCGATGTCATTATTGCTGATGTGAGTATGCCGGTAATGACCGGGATTGATTTATGTCGTAAGGTAAAGCAAGATTATTCCGCAATCAAAGTGCTCATTCTATCTATGTATAGTAGCCCTGCTGTTGTGCGAGATTGTATTCATGCTGAAGCCGATGGTTATGTGCTGAAAAATGCAGGCAAAGAAGTGTTGATAGAAGCATTACAAGCGGTTTGTAATCATGGTACTTATTATTCAGAAGAAATCATCCCCATTCTTGCACAACAAGCTAGTAAAGAGAGTCGTAAAAAGGAACATCAAACATTGCTTTCAAAAAGAGAGCTTGAAGTGTTAACCTTAATTGTTGAAGAATACACCAGCGAGGAAATAGCCTCTAAACTCTTTATCAGTAAAAAAACGGTAGACAATCACCGAGCGAGTATATTAGACAAAACTTCTTCCAAGAGCACGATTGGGCTTATCAAGTTTGCTCTCGTTAATGGCCTGTTGCACGAAGGGTAGTTGCCCCAAGATGGCGTTAGCTGCAAAATAGGTATTTATACCTATACCTTATTCGGTTTCGTTCATATATGTTTGTAGTGAAATTCGTGCTGCTACACAATACTATTACCATAATGAGAGCGTTGGACATGACACAGGTTGTATTTGTCTTTCAAAAGCTAAGTTTGTTTTGTTCCGCAAGAAGGAGCCTTGAATATCGGATTGTAAACAATACCCCCGAATCATAACAACTCGACATTTGTCGAGTTGTTTAATTTTAAACAACAGCCAACTAAAACGAGAAAGACTAGTATTCTTCTAGCGCTAAGTTTCAGTGTTTGTAATTCGTTTGCGCAAATTCCATTAGACGCGATAACAAAGTTTTACAATTTAAACAATGCGTAGTTGAACTAAATATCAATACTGTTGTTAGTGGATTGCAATGGCACAAGAGTTAGCAATTCAATTAAAAAACTTAAGCAAGCAGTATAAGCATATTACTGCTGTTAACGATTTGAGTTTAACCGTCAATACTGGCGAAATATTCGGTTTTTTAGGTCCTAATGGTGCCGGGAAAAGTACCACAATCCGAATGATGCTTTCCTTAATTACGCCTACGAAAGGCGATGTAATTATTTTTGGAAAACAGTTAGCTAAAGAGCGCAATGCTATCTTAGCTAACATTGGCTGTATCATCGAGAAACCCGACTTCTATCTTTATCTAAGCGCAAAAAAGAATTTAGAGCTATTCGCTAGGATGAATGGTCTAAGACCAAGTGCTTCAAAACTGGAAGAGATGTTTGATCTAGTAGGCTTAGCAGGTCGTTCGTCCGATAGTGTAAAAACCTATTCGCATGGCATGAAACAACGATTGGGGTTGGCGCAAGCGCTTATTCATGAACCTGCTTTAATTGTGTTGGATGAACCTACCACCGGTCTCGATCCGCAAGGGATAATTGATTTAAGAAACCTCATACTTCGGTTGAAAAATGAGTTCGGGAAAACCATTGTTTTATCATCACACATTCTGAGTGAAATGGAATTGATAGCCGACAGTATGGTGATTATTAACAAAGGAAAGGCGGTTGTACAAGGTAAGGTAGCGGAACTATTATCTAACGAAGATTTGATTGTTCGATTTGAGGTGTCGGATACTGAGCGTGCAAAAAGCGAAATTGGTTTTTCGCAATGGAACACCTTTTTTAGAAATGATGAAAACGGGAGACTGTTTATGCAAATTTCAAAAGACGAAATTCCATTACTGAACAGCTTTTTAGTAGAAAAAGGCGTATCTGTTTCCGGCATTACCTATCAACGTAGTTTGGAAGATTATTTTCTAAAGTTAACGCACCAAGTATGAAAGCGCTATTCCAAATGACACCCATAGAATTGTTTAAGATTACTACCAAGCCCCGCAGCTATATTGGGTTTCTAGCCATCACTGTAATTGTGCTCTTAATTGAATTTGCGTTTTATATTGACGGAAAAACCTATTTGCAATTCATTATGCAAACGTTAGAGCAATCGTTTACCATTCAAGGAAATATTCTGAATGGCAATTTGATCTGTTTTATAATTCTGCAAATGCTGATTGTTCAAATGCCTTTAATGGTGGCGCTCGTTACAGGCGATTTAATTTCAGGAGAAGCAGCAGGCGGTACTATTCGTTTGTTATTGACCAAACCGGTTTCACACGCAAACATTTTAATGGCGAAATATTTGGCAGGAAGTATTTACACCTTTCTTCTTATTCTTTGGTTAGGGGTGTTAGCATTAGGTGGCGGTTATTTGGTATTTGGCCATGGTGATTTAATGGTGCTTAAAAGCGAAGAGCTGGTGATACTGCGCGATGGCGACATACTCTGGCGGTTTTTGGGTGCATTCGTGATTGCTTTTTTAAGCTTAAATGTAATCGCTACGTTTTCATTAATGCTTTCTTGTTTTACCGATAATTCTATTGGGCCCATCATTACCAGCATGTCGGTAATTATCTTGTTTACCATTATCGGCACTATCGATATTCCATTTTTCGACCAACTTAAGCCCTTTTTGTTTACAACACACATGATTATTTGGCGCAATTTATTTGATAATCCTTTACCTAAATCGCAAATTATAACCTCCATTACCGTGTTAGTGGGTCACATTATACTTTTTCTAAGCATTGCCTTTTATCATTTTACACGAAAAGACATTCAAAATTAATATGCTACTACAATCAACTGTACGAAAGCCGCTGGTGCTGCTTTTATTTGTTCTTTTTTACTCGACCACTTATGCGCAAACAGCCAAACAGATTATAGCCGCTGTAACGAAAAAATTCGGATTGGTTAACGACTATTCAGCCGTTATAAATATGCAATTCGATATACCTTCCGTTAATCTTCAAAAAATTGACGGAAAAGTGTTTTATAAAAAACCCAACAAGTTTCGCATCAAAACACAGGGCATCGTTTTTTTGCCAAAGCAAAATCCTTATTTCGCTATTACTGCTTTGTCCGACAGCAACAGTTATACAGCTATACTCAGTGGTGAAGAAAAAATAAATAATAGCACAACAACTATCATTAATGTGATTCCAAATAGTGAAGGCGATTTGATCCTCGGTAAGTTTTGGATTGATAAAAAGAATGCAGTTGTATTAAAATCGCAGTGGACAACCAAGTCGAACGGGACAATACAAATCGAAAATTTTTTCGGTACGAACATGGCTTATGCTTTACCGGATAAAATGCTTTTTACGGTGGATGTAACCAAGTTTAAAGTGCCTAAAGCAGTGGCAGTAGACATTAACAGCAAATCTTCGCCCAAATCATCGAATGCCTCTGGTGTAAAAGGTACTGGAAAAATAACCCTTAATTTTTCGCAATACACCGTAAACAAAAAATTGCCGGACGCTGTATTTGATGAAACTAAAAATTAGCGTTCATTTCCATTGTAGCTATACGTTATTTCTTTATAAATCGTTTGATAGATTTATTTCCTTTCTCATCCGTTAGTTGTACGATATAAACGCCTGCATTCAGCATAGATGTATTCAACACATATTCTTTTTTGAATGTGAAAGATTCAACAACTTTATTGTCTATAGTCAGTATTGTTGTGGTTATCAAACCAGTATTTTCAGTAGCTAATGTCAATTTATCTTTTGCCGGATTTGGGTAAAGGATAGTGTTCCAAACAGAAGTTAAGTTTTTAATGGCATTAGGTTCTTGAATGTCAAACAGTAACTCAAATCTTGCTGCATTATCTGCAACTGCACCTTGGAAGTTGTAGGTTGCATGGAGTGATAGATTATGCAAAGCGCCAGTTTTATAGTCTTTTAAATAAACTGTTGTGTTGCTAAACGAATCACAACCTGTTGAAGTAATGGTGTAGTTGCCATCTTGCCCTGCCATAAAACCGACAGGAATAATTGTTTTGGATAATATATCCGGATTGGATTGAACGCTCAACCAATTTCCGTCTTGTGTAGTGTATATAGCCGGTTGATTGACCTTGCCAGGCAATTTGTAACCATCGTATTGACTGTCGAATGCTGTGCTGGCCTGCTGTTCAAAGTCTATGTAAGTGATGTCGTTGAAACCATTACCACTTACCAACAAGCTTATAGCATATGCCGATGATTTATAAAAAGGAGAAACGGTAGTTCTTCTATCGGAAGTATTAATAGTGAATGTAGATGTCCCTGCCGGTGAAGCCTTGTGCACCATGAATGCCTGAAAAGGGGCCACGGTTGTAGAGCTACTCATGTCGAGTGGTTGATAGGTGCCGGCAAAGATTCCATTTGTGTGCCAAATGCCACCAATATTATCGAAAGCAGCGTTGCCTGCACCATCAGGATCTAATCCGGCCAAGTATGGGTTTCCAACCAAATGCCAGCCACTATTATAAGGACGGGCCTGTAGGCTCGTGTTGCTCCATCCCGCATCAGATAAACCGGTTAGTGAATAGTTCGCCCCGAAATTCAAATTTCCTTGTACCACTGAAGGGTTGTTGTTTGGAATAAATGAATAGCCTTTGGCGTTATCCATTACCCCGGAACTGCGTACTATCCAGCCATTCAGCATACAACTTGCCGCTAAACTTTGATCCCATTCGAAAGCGTTACCATAGTTGCTACCAACGGCTAATTGAGTTTCATCGCAGTTGGCAGTAGCCGTTACGGCCACTCCGTTTGCACCACTCATAGTTGCCAAGCTCGAGAAAGGCGTGTTGTTAACCGGTGTACTCATATAATGTTGCCCGTAGGTAAGCGAGGTTAGATGTCCACGCTGCGCAATCACAGCCCCACTAAGGGTACCATTGAAACCTGGACTAAAATTGTCAACAATCGCGCAATTGTTTTCATCAGGACTAAGGAATGTTAATGTTCCTGATGATGCATTGAAATTGCCTGATTGTAATTCGAGTACAGTTTCAACATCTAATGTGCCGGTAAGTGTTGCACCTGTTGTGTTGTTCAATCGCACTTTAGCAAAACGGCTGTTGCCACTAATGGTTTGCGCTGTAGTTCCATTCAGCACAAGTGTTCCTCCTCCAGTAACAGTGGCATCGGCACCGGTACTTGCCGACCAATTCTTACAAACACTCAACACGCTATTATTGCTGATGGTTATATTCACTCCGTTGGCAATACTTACAGCACCTACTTGTATATTAGAAGAGTTTATCACCGGAGTATTTGGTGTGCCGGCAGGAATATTAATATCGATGGCACAAGTATTTGGAATGCCGCTTGGCGACCAGTTGGCAGCATTATTCCAATTGCCATCAACAGAACCGTTCCATGTATAACCACATGCCGAAAGCACAGTAACAGCAGTACTTGTAGTCGCAGAGCAACCATTGCCATCAGTTACCGTAACGTTATAGTTTCCACTCATAGCTGAAGTTGAAGAACTGCGCAACGGATTCATATTATTAGCAACAGCATAAGCTAATGGACCTGACCATGCGTAGGTAGTATATCCGGACGGTGAAGCATGTAATGTAATGTTATCGCCCGGACAGAAAGCCCCGTCATTTGAGGCGGTTACCGTTGGTAAGCTATGAATAGTAAAGGCATTCGCCACATTTTTTGGGTAGGCAATACCATATTTGTAGCCACTTAATGCAATGGAATAGGTTCCTGCGGGTAATGTATTAGGTTTAACAATAGCACCCGCAAACAAGTAGTTATTTCCTCCATTCGATAGCGTCCATTTTATAGAGTCTACATTACTTCCGGTATAACTAAGATTCAAGCTATCGCCAAAACAGAAATTCGTATTTCCGGAATAGCTGATGGTAGGCACTTTGCGAATAATAGCCGGATAGTCTTCCACTTCGCCAAGCGTTGTGCCGCAAGGATCGTCACTGCTACCTGTATTCCCCCAATAGCCTAAGCGCACTCTTAAACGAACGGTATCTTCTACAGCTGTATTCGGTACAGTAAATGTTCCTGTACCCAAGTTTGTTGTGTTTGGATCGAGTGCCACAATTTCCGAAGCTGAGAAAACAGCATCGTTGTTATAATCTATCCAAACTACAAAATCGTTATTCCCCCACGATGTATTGAAATTGCCAGTTGTGATATATGTAGAATCTGTATACAAAATCACCGGTAAGTTGGAATAGTATGTATAGGCATTATTGGTGGTGCCGTTATTGTCGAGATTCGCACATCGGAATCTGCTTATGTACAAGTTGCCATTAATACTTTCGCCACTTGCAGCGCAGTATTCATAAGGCTTTAAGGTGTACATAAACTTGTAAGTTTCTGTGGTGTCGTTGTTTGAACCTACCGCATACACCTTAAAGAAAATCTTTATTCCTGCTGTATCGTCAGGTAAAGGATTGTTTGATGTCCAAACACCTGCTACTAAGGTCATTGGAATCACATTGGTATTGTTGAAAGCAGGAGCGTTTTTCGCCCAACGTACAAATACACTAGTGAGCGCACCGCTGTATGTAATTTGTGAGGAAACATACTGCGCTACGGATGTTTTGGGTGCATCTAAAGAAACCGTAGATGTTATGCTTGTGTGTAACACAGCCGGGAAATCGTTTCTTCCCGAAAGTGAATATTCCCACAAACCACGACCCCATGTAGCTGCACGCAGGGTATTTGAGCCCCAATTGATTTTTACATCTTGTACAGTTACATTTGGAAGATTCTGATTGTAAATCGTCCAAGTGGTGGCGTTCATTGCTTTTTTGTAGACGCCAATAGCGGCCCCTACATATATGAAAGAAGAATCAGAATGGTCGATAACAACCGATTCTATAGGCATATTACCAAGATTGTAAGTAATGTTTTGCCAACTTACCCCCAAGTTTTTAGAGATAAATATTTTCTGATTATTGGCTTGGTAATCGGTGTACGTAACAATAATGGTTGAATCGTGTTTTGGGTCGATGGTTAATCCCGAAATATAATTATTCGGTAAAGTGCCCTTGATGCTTGCAAAAGTAAGTCCTCCATCTTTAGAAAGGTCGATGTATTGGTCTTTCGTGATAACGATAATTTTGCTGTTGTGTTCCGCAATGGCACCTAATTGAATAGTGCCGGTGAATGATGCAGGAGCACCTAAATCTACCCAACTCGTTCCAAAATTGGTGGTTTTATGCACCTTTTCACCAAACGAATAAACGGTCATGTGGTCGTTCGGGTCGAAAAACATGGGTGCAATCCATGATGCATTTTGCCCCGGAGGCGCAACGCCACCCATAGAACCTCCACCGTTTTGTGTGCGTATTCTTCCGCCATTTTGTGTACTGCCTATCATCCATTGATCGTTCAACGGATGCACCAAAGCTTCCATACCATCGGCTCCGTATGCCTCTATCCATCCGCCTTGGGTTCTGATGCTGGTTCCATTATCCTGCGAGCCGCAAATAGCCACATAATGGTTTGATTGCGATAAACCCACTCTATAATTTTCGCGAATACCAACAGCGGTGCTTAGTTTGCGCCACGATACACCATTATCGGATGATTTGCTCAAAAACCCATCAGAGCAAGAATAGAAACTACCGTTGATGCAGTCCATGTAGTTGTTATCGGCATGAATATACTTTGTGCTGTTATTGTATGCTTGTTGATTTGATCCTCCACCGTGTTGCGCACTGCCTAAACTCCACCACGTGCACTGATTAAAGGAAGAACCCCCATCGGTACTTCGGTATAAATCCAAATATCCGCTCACAAATTTGCCGGTATCTAAATCGTTCGGAACGGCAGAGTATAAACTCACTCCCGCAGGTGCCGGACTTACTGTGGTTACAAAGCTTGCTCCTGCATCATACGACTTCCAAATGCCGTTATCAGAAGAGGCGAAAACACAATCAGGACAAGTAGCTGTTGTTGTAATTTTTATACGCGCATTATTGTTGCCCGGTAAGTCCATTAAGTTGGAATAGCTTACCCCCTGATTGGTAGATTTGAGTATTCTGTTTTTGTTAGTTCCCCAATAGTAGCCATCGTAGATATACACAATGTTGTTATCGGTTGGGTGAAAATCAATATCATATACATCGCCCCCGGAAATTTGCAATGTCCATGTTTGCAGGTTATTGGTAGAGCGATAAATCCCCTGACTTGTACCCACAAACACTAAATTGGCAATGCGCGGATGATACTTAATGCAATACACTTGAAAGTTAGAGCCGAGGCCGCCAAAGCCCACATTGGCAGGTGTAAAAGCGGTTGGAGTGAAAGTAATTCCTCCATCGGTGGAACGATAAACACCGAACGAAGTACCGTTATCGGCAATGCGCACATTTACTAAAACAGAATCGAAATGCGATGGAGCAGCGGCAATAGCATTCACGCCCGAACCTGGAAGAAAATCAGTATGATGACTCCATGTAACCCCTTCATCGCTGGTTCTCCATAAACCGCCACTTCTGGAACCCAAATAAATTTGCTGTGCATTACTGCGATTGACTTCTACAAATTCAACACGTCCTAATCCTGCTGCATAATGTCCGGTAATCTGGCCCATTGAATCTGGTCCTAAATTTTGCCATCCACCGGTTTGAAACAAACGATGTGTAGGGTTTTTAGCTTCTTCGCTTTTTATTCGCTCAAATTCTTTGTAGGGAAGATAGTGATCTACCATACGGTTTCCCGATGGATAGTATTTGGCTTCGTTTTCGTTTTTCCAGCGCAGAAAAGGGGTGTAGCCGGTACCTTTTCCTTTATCTCGATTTTTGAAGTACGCATTAAACGAGTCGCAAACGGTATAAAAATTTATACTGAAGTCTTTCATCATGGCCTTATAGGCGCGGTCTTGGGCGGAAATATCAGTGGAAAATACAATTACAAAAAGTAGAGCAACGAGTATACGGTTACCATTCATGTTTTAAAATTCTGAGTCAAAACTAGTTTTTCAGCAAATATCTTATGTAACATTTTTATAACCTGTGAACAGTATTATAGAAATGTATGCTAATGAATACGAATAAGTCTGAGGAAAGTTATGTATACTAAATTGTTGAGCGCTTAAAGGCAGAAAACAATCGATTTAATAATGGGCAATTACTTAATAATCTCCCACCGTTTCAGGCAATTGCGCCAATGCTTTTTCCAACTGTTCGTTGCTTGGAGCATTACCGTGCCATTTGCCCTGTCCTTGCATAAAATCAACACCATACGCCATCTGTGTACGCATAATCACAAAAACAGGTTTCCCTTTTCCGGTGCGGGCTTTTGCTTCATTCAAACCGGCCAGCACTTGTTCGATATCGTTACCGTTTTCAATCCATAGCGTATCCCAACCAAAGGCTTTGATTTTCGCTTCAATGTCGCCTAACGAAATCACATCATCGGTATCGCCATCAATTTGTTTGCCGTTGTAATCCATAGTGGCAATCACATTATCTAATTTGAATTGTGCACCAAACATCAAGGCTTCCCAAATTTGTCCTTCTTGAAATTCCCCATCGCCATGCAAAGAGAAAACAAGCGATGAATCGCCATTCATTTTTTTCGTTTTTGCAGCCCCTAATGCTACGGAAAGCCCTTGACCTAAAGAGCCCGAAGCCATTCGAATGCCCGGCAAATGTTCGTGTGTAGTAGGGTGTCCTTGCAAACGCGTATTCAATTTTCGGAACGTAGCCAATTCCGCTACATCGAAATACCCACTACGCGCCAAGGTGCTGTAAAACACAGGGGAAATGTGTCCGTTCGACAAGAAAAACAAATCCTCGTTTGCCCCATCCATATGGAATGCCGGATTGTGTTTCATAATTTCGAAATACAAAGCCACAAAATATTCGGTGCAACCCATAGAACCGCCCGGATGCCCTGAAGCAACGGCATTCACCATGCGTAAAATATCTCTTCTGATTTGTGTACTGAGGTCTTTCAACTGTTGAATGTTCGCCATTGGGTATAAAATTGTTGTTCGGGAAATGGATTTTTTGTCGCGACTAAAGATATAGTTTAGCTTGATTTTTTTCAAAGTAATTCGCTCCACAATAGGGAATAATTTTGCCCGATTTGCTTTTCATTTGTCTCATTCTTATAACTTCGTCTGTATTTTATCGATAATAACCGCTAAGGGAAGGAATATGAGTTTACCATTGAAGAACAAAGTTAGAATCGTTTCAGCCGCATCGCTATTCGATGGACACGATGCCGCCATTAATATAATGCGCAGAATTATGCAGGCTAAAGGGGCCGAAGTGATTCACTTGGGTCACAACCGCAGCGCACAAGAAATAGTGGAAGCCGCTATTCAAGAAGATGCTCAAGGTATTGCCCTTACATCGTATCAGGGCGGACACGTAGAGTTCTTTAAATACATGCACGATTTGTTGAAAGAACGCAACTGCGGACATATCAAAATTTTTGGCGGTGGCGGTGGAACCATTTTGCCTACCGAAATTGAAGAACTGCACCAATATGGTATCACTAAAATTTATTCGCCTGACGATGGCCGTACCCTTGGCCTCGAAGGTATGATTGAAGAAGTGGTGAATGCTTGCGATTTTGAAACACTGAATACCTTTAGCGGAGATGCAGATACCTTAAGTCCGAAGGAATGGAAATCGATTGCACAATTAATTACACTGGCAGAGAACGGAAAGTCTACTGTAAAAACACAACCGTCAACTATTCCTGTTTTAGGCATTACCGGAACCGGAGGAGCCGGAAAATCTTCGGTAACCGATGAAATTGTACGCAGATTTTTAAAACACTATACCAATAAAACCATTGCCGTTATTTCGGTTGACCCAAGTAAAAAGAAAACAGGCGGAGCATTGTTGGGCGATAGAATTCGAATGAACTCTATTTCGAATCCACGCGCTTACATGCGTTCGCTGGCAACCCGCGAAAGCGACAAAGCCCTCAGCGTACACGTACAAGAAGCCATTGATGTTTGCAAGGCAGCTCATTTCGATTTCATTATTTTGGAAAGTGCGGGAACCGGTCAGAGCGATGCATCTATTTTGGATTATTGCAACGTATCGTTGTTGGTGATGACGCCCGAATATGGTGCAGCCACACAGTTAGAGAAAATCAACATGTTGGATTATGCCGATGTGATTGCCATCAATAAATTCGACAAAGCCGGAGCATTAGATGCCTTGGCCGATGTCCGTAAACAATACAAACGCAGTCATAATATCTTCCAAGCGAAAGATGAAGAGGTTCCGGTAGTAGGCACTATCGCTTCCCAATTCAACGATGCAGGTGTGAACCATTTGTTTGAATTGTTGATGCACAGTGTGAGCGAAAAACACCCCTCCCTAACCCTCCCCAAAGGGGAGGGAACACGGACAGTATCAAAAGATACTGTTACTAAATCGCAAATTATTCCACCGGCTCGTGTGCGCTACTTGGCTGAAATAGCCGAAAACAATGAACGCTACGATGAATGGGTGAACGAACAATGCACCATTGCCACAAAATTGTATCAACTCAACGGGATCAAAGACGAGCTGAAAAACAGCGAAGAAGTGAGCGCTTTACTAGCCGCCTATCAATTAAGATTAGCGCCCGAAAATTGGAAGTTAATTGCCGAGTGGAACGAAAAGATCAAAAAATATTCAGGCGAAACCTTTGCCTTTCAAGTGCGTGATAAAGTGTTGGATTTGCCTTTCACGTACACATCGTTGAGTGGCACCTCTATTCGCAAAGTGTATTTGCCGCGCTACAAAGACTGGGGCGATATTTTGAAATGGCAATTGCAAGAAAATGTGCCGGGCGAGTTCCCGTTCACCGCAGGTGTGTTTCCGTTGAAGCGCGAAGGCGAAGATCCAACGCGAATGTTTGCCGGAGAAGGCGGACCGGAACGTACCAACAAACGGTTTCACTATGTATCGTTAGGGCAACCTGCACACCGCTTATCTACAGCGTTCGACAGTGTTACTCTCTATGGCGAAGACCCTGCTCATCGCCCCGATATTTATGGAAAAGTGGGTAACTCAGGTGTGAGTATTGCCACAGTAGATGATGCGAAAAAACTTTACAGCGGCTTCGATTTATGCAGCCCGAAAACATCGGTGAGTATGACCATCAACGGTCCGGCTCCCATGGTGCTGGCCTTTTTCATGAATGCTGCCATTGATCAAGAGTGCGAAAAATACATTAAAGCCAACGGACTTGAAGAGCAAGTAAAAGCTCAATTAGCCGCATTAGATTTGCCGAAATACAATGGCGAATTACCTAATGGCAACAACGGCTTAGGCTTGCAGCTATTGGGCTTGAGCGGCAGCGATGTGTTGCCGAAAGACGTATACGAACAACTCAAAGCAAAAGCATTATCGTCTGTACGCGGCACCGTACAAGCCGATATTTTGAAAGAAGATCAAGCACAAAACACTTGCATTTTCTCTACCGAATTCGCGTTGAAAATGATGGGCGATGTGCAAGAATATTTCATTCAGCAAAAGGTGCAGAATTTTTATTCGGTGTCGATTAGCGGTTACCACATTGCCGAAGCCGGTGCGAATCCTATCACCCAGTTGGCGTTCACGCTATCGAACGGTTTCACTTATGTAGAATACTACTTGAGTCGCGGTATGAACATTGACGATTTCGCGCCTAATTTATCGTTCTTTTTCAGTAACGGCATGGACCCCGAATATTCCGTGATTGGCCGTGTGGCGCGCAGAATCTGGGCTAAAGCCATGAAGCAGAAATACAAAGGCAACGATCGTTCGCAAAAATTGAAATACCATATTCAAACCTCGGGTAGAAGTTTGCACGCGCAGGAAATCGACTTCAACGATATTCGTACCACTTTGCAGGCGCTCTATGCCATTTACGATAATTGCAACTCGCTGCACACCAATGCCTACGATGAAGCCATCACCACGCCTACCGAAGAGAGTGTGCGCAGAGCCATGGCCATTCAGTTAATTATTAACCGCGAGTTGGGAACGGCTAAAAACGAAAACCCAAATCAAGGATCGTTCTTAATTGAAGAGTTGACCGACTTAGTGGAAGAAGCTGTGTTGACGGAGTTCAAGCGATTGACCGAACGCGGAGGCGTGTTAGGCGCTATGGAACGCATGTATCAACGCAACAAAATCCAGGAAGAGAGCATGTTCTACGAGCATCAAAAACACACGGGCGAATTCCCGATTGTGGGCGTGAACACTTTCTTGAGCAAAAACGGTTCGCCTACCATTATTCCAACGGAGGTGATTCGTTCCACAACCGAAGAAAAAGAATTCCAAATCAGCACCTTGAATGCGTTTAAACAACGCCATGCCGATAAAAGTGAAGAAGCCTTGAAACGCTTACAACACGTGGCGGTGAACAACGGCAACCTCTTTGCAGAACTCATGGAAACCGTGAAACACTGTTCCTTAGGGCAAATCAGCCGTGCTTTATACGAAGTGGGCGGACAGTACCGAAGAAGCATGTAGGCATTTAAGATTTATCGATTTAAGATTTTTTCCCTTTGGTTGGTGTTCCGCCACCGACCAAGATTCATTTTTTCTTTTGGGCGAGTTCCTCTCGGAATCGGAACCGCGCTGTACGTTGCAATCTTTATCCCGCTATGAAGCGGGAAAAGGATTTCCACTTCCATCGCTCTCGCAAAGCATAGTGCTTCAATGTTATTTGTCGCGCTGAACAAATCGCCATTGCTCGCATCTTGCGAGCAATTATAATTATTGCCTCTGGCATGAATTCATATTTAGCCGGAGGCTTTTTGAAGACTCACTCGCAAGATGCGAGCGAGGGTGGATTTTTTTGTATGTATATTTTCGAGGATTTTTTAGATTTAATGTGGAACAAAAAAATGCTGGTATAGGTTTGATATAATAACCGGCACAAATAAACGCTATGAAAAACCCTGTTATTGTATTAGTCTTTCTCATCCTGTTTGTTGCCTCAGGCTGTAGCATTTTTAAAAGCAGTTTTGTTTATCTGAAAGACGGTAGTACTTTTCCTGTAACCTATTTTTCTGTAGACAATATCAATTTTGTTCGTGTAAACGAAACTTTGTATGCATCTGATCTTGAGATAACTCAAGAGCGATACAAAGAGTTCCTCAAAGAAATTGAAGTTGCTAATCCCGAAAAATATAAAGTGTGTGTTGTAGATACATCAGTATGGAAAAAATATTCATTTGCTGGTGAACATATGCCAAGAGTATATTTTCAACATCGGGCATTTAAAACATATCCGATAGTCGGTATTTCTTGGGAAGCTGCCAACGAATATTGTCAATGGCTAACAGAGAAAGCAAAAAGTAAATTTAGGCATAACACCATCCTTATTCGATTGCCAACAGACGAAGAATGGCGGTTAATGATAGCAAAGCCCAACAAAGATGGATTTGATGTGCCTTGTCCTAACGGTTTTGATAACGTAATTAACTGTTATTGTTTTAATCATTGGGTAGTCGACACAATATTAAATCAGGCACAAGATGGTGGATATTTCACTGTAGCAGCTGACGCTTATTGGGCGAATCGGTATGGGGTTAGGAATGCACATGGAAACGTTGCTGAGATGACATCTGACAAGCAGGTTTGTAAAGGCGGTGGTTGGTACGATTCTTTTAGTAATTGTTCTATGTATAAATCAACGTTTTATCCGTTGCCTAGTGCTGAGGTTGGATTTCGTCCAATTGCTATTATCAGCAAGAAATGATTAATTATAAAATTAAGCGTTTGCAAATATACTTATGGTTGAAGTTTTCTGCATTACAACTTTTGAATTATATCCTTTATAGCTTTCAAATAAATACTGATAAAGTATAAAAGTTAATCAGCTTGTTTAATCATTATGGGACACCTCATTTTCCCACACTCAACATTCATTTCAAGAAAATAAACGCCTGTGTTCAGTACAGGTAGTTCAACGTTTAATTTGTTCAATCCTTTCTTTAAATCAACGTAATCTGAAAGTATCACCTGTCCAATATCACTTATTAAGCGGTATTTTACATGTTGCTTATCGTAGTTATAAATAAAGCTCATTTGTAAAAGTTCTTTCACAGGGTTTGGAAAAACATTTAATTCCGAAAAACAAGGTGGGCAATTATTGTAAATTCGAATGGTATCATCACTACTGCATCCATTTTCAAGGAGGGAATGAACCGAATATGTTCCGAAATCCTTAACATGTATAGATTGAGTTGTTGAGTCAGAAGGCTTCCAGATAAAGTAACTACCTTCTTCAGATGTTAATGTTATGTCGATGGAATCAGATGTGCAAATTCCTGTATCTATACCAAGATTGATTTTGGGTGATGGTATTGTGGTTACAATTATAGTGTCGCTATTGGTTACCCCTTTTCGCTCCACAGTAACAATGTAGGCTCCTGCATTATTAACAACAATGTTTTGAGTGGTTTCACCAGTTGACCATTTATAATTGTATCCGCTAAGACTGCAAGACAATGTTCTCTTTTCATTATCGCACATGGTAAAATCTGGTCCTAAATCTGGTTTTGGAGGAGGGGAGTAGTTAACAATAATATCATCTATATAAAAGTTAAGAGTAAATTTATCATAGTTTCCTAAGTTTGTTGGACCATAAATAAAAATGGAATCGGAAAGTTCAAAAAAGTTTCCAATTGTAAGATAGTTATAGCCATTATCAGCAATAAAATCTCCTGATATTTTAAACCATTGTTGCTTATCTCTAATGATTGTTGTTGAAAATACTTGAGGATATGCATAAATATGATCTGTTTGATTATTGAACTCGTTAAAATTGAATAACACTTGAGGTGGAGTTCCCCAAAAGTTGCCAACTTCGCCTAAACTTACCCAATACTCAACACGGTAGGTTTCACCAACTTCTAGCGGCTTTAATAATCTAACAGTAGCATATTCTCTGTTTTGTGTTCTTGGCAAATAAAGTTGATCATACATATGTATGCCAATGTAACCATTACCTGAGTGTGCATTTTGATAACCAAACCAATTATCAGGAATTCCAACACTTTTCGCAAATTGACTAGAACTACCCGCATAATAACTAGGAGGATGAGAAGCTCGGTTAAAATAATCTGGTGTTGTTCGTCTTGCAGGATTGAACCAGCCAACACAATTATTTAGTTCATCAACTTCAGGAATATTATAATAATTCTCAAAATCCCCATTGGGTACAAGGTTTTGGGCGTGTGTATTGTAGCTCAACAAAAGAAGGGTAAACGTAATTATAACTCTAAGAGGCTGGGGCATTACTACATTTTTTTATTTAAAAGTACTGTTTTTATACAAAAAAGCTCATACTGGCGCAAGTTTTGTGTTAGGCTTGTGGCAGGCTAACTTGTACCTGTTTTGATAACTTCTCCCTCGGTTCGTGTCACCACAATTACTGTTCGGAAGATGAGAATTTGTGAATAAATTATAGACTGAAACCGTCACTTCGACTTCCGAGGAGAAGTCTCTGTCTATGATTCACTGAGATTTCTCCACTCGCGGACTCGGTCGAAAAGACGGAAATTTTTCTTCCGAACACTTGTAGTGTCACCACCCCAACTGTTCGGAAGATAGTACAAACTTTTGATAATCAGGATAACTAAGGGAATCAAAATTGCACATGAGCGAA
This sequence comes from Chitinophagales bacterium, assembly GCA_016786765.1. Lineage (GTDB taxonomy): Bacteria > Bacteroidota > Bacteroidia > Chitinophagales > LD1 > CALAYL01. Next base: position 56 of record JAEUUZ010000049.1, on the reverse strand, counting down.
TCTATTGGATAAGATTTGCTTCATGGATGTCTCAAAAATATTATCGCTACTTCCAG
>JAEUUZ010000055.1 GCA_016786765.1 Chitinophagales bacterium | reverse complement strand
TTGTTTGATGCTGATAGTTTTAGTAGCAGTAGCGGTACATCCTGCACCTAAGCTAGCTGTTACGGTATAGGTAGTGGCTGTTGTAGGTGAGAAGGTAGCAGATGCAGCATTTCCTCCACCATTACTCCAAGTGTAAGTGTTCCCTCCGTTAGCTGTAAGCGTGATAGCACTTCCAGAACAAACAGCGCTTGCTCCCGAAATTATTGGAGTAGGAATTGCAGATACACTTAGGTATGCAGATTGGCTACTTAACGAACCACAACTACCACCGCTGATTTCGCATACATAGGTTCCTGTATCGGATACGGCTACACTGCTCAAGTTTAATGTAGCAGCAGTTTGTCCGTTGATGTTAGCCCCATTCTTTTTCCATTGATAACCGGTGCCTCCTGTTGCTGCTACTGTAAAAGAGGCCGATTGACCAACACACTTAGATTGTGCTTGTGGTTGGGAAGTTATGGTTATGCTATTCGAACTAACCGTAACCACAGCTGCCTTTGAGATAGAACGATTACAACCCACAGATACTATACAAGTATAAGAACCTGCATCAGTCGCTTGGATATTGGCTTTTGTAAATGTAGCTTGATTTGCACCTGCAATATCTACCCCGTTTTTCTGCCATTGAAATGATGCAGTAGGCGATTCAGCAAGAACAGAAAGTGTCAAATTGTTTCCCGCACAAAGTGAAGCATTTTGTGGATGCTGCGTAAATTGAGGGGCGTTCATTAGCGCTGCAATTTCTACTGGGTTCAATTCCTTAGAAAAAATATTAATCTCGTCCATTTGTCCTATGAAATTATCAGAAGGATAAGCGGTAGTACCACCACCCAAAATATCGCCCAAAATAAATGATGAACCTGTGGCCGACTGAATCGTTGGCTTTGCAAAATTTGAAAATTGAGCAGCTAGAGTGCCATTAACAAATACTTTCATTAAGCCACCACTAAAGGTCATAGTGTAATGAAACCAATTCGTGTTTATGGGGCTAACGGCTGGTGTATTGTTTCCAAAGGTGTTGTACGTATAATTACTTTGTAAATAGTCTCTGCAAAATATCCCACTGGAATCGATTACTTTACTGTAAAATTCATTGTTGCGGTTGATATTGGTTCTTTTGAACCAACCACTAATGGAAAGTATATTTGCACCGTTCATTGCCGTTATGTCGCCCATATTGATAGTGCCATTCGCTGTACCATTGAAATCATAAGCACGATTAATATTTCCATTTCTATCAGCCGTTAATGTGCAGCCAGCATTTACAGTACCGTTGTTTGAAGTAGAAACTGCATTATTGGCATTCCCACTCATTGGGTAGGAGGCTATTACGGTCGAAAAATCAAATAGTGTAACATTAGTATTGGTGGTAATCGTAAAGGTTGCGGTATTTAAACAACCGCCATTCAACGAAGCTTCACAGGTATATGTTCCTGCTTGAGCGGTTGTATAATTATTTATTGTAAGGGTATCGTTATTTGAATTTGGAATGGCAACCCCATTTAATTTCCAAACAAAATTATTGGCCGATGGAGCTTTCACCCACAGTAAACCTTGTGAGCCTGTGCATAGCGATAGATTTCCGGATTGAGATTCTATACTTCCAAATTTTAGTTTGATTGTTTTTGAAGAATCTGTACCACAAGTGGATGAGCTTATATAGCATTTGTAGGATCCGGTATCAGTTGCAGCCATAGTGTTTAAAAATAATGTGTCGTTATTAGTACCTACTACAGTTCCATTTTTTTTCCATTGGAAAGTAGAAGCTGCGTTGGGTGCTGTTACAAATAAAAATTTGTTATCCCCAGTACAAAATCGAATAACTGTGTCAGACTGTGCTGTTGGCTTGTTTCCTGTAAGTACGCCTATTGATTGTGTTCCTGATGTATAGGTGTTTGGGCAACCATTCACATTGTTTTGAATGTACACATAAATGTTTCCTGAAGCGTTTGCCGGAATTGTATAATTACCATTGCCGGGAATAAGCTGTGATCCTCCAGGATAGATAAGTGATGCCATCCAATTGGCATTGGGTAGGTAGATACTGCTTACTTGAACTGTTATTGAGGTCCCCGCACAAGGCGTATAATTGGAAAGTGCAATAGTAGGTGCATTTGGAGCTGGGGTACATTGTGCCCATCCGTTATTTAGGATGCCTACGGTGAATAAAAGTAAGACAACTGTTTTTTTGAGATGTCTCAACACTATCGAATATGTAGTGTCTGGTTGTTGGTTTAAAGATTTTTTCATAAATATAATTTTGTGTTTTATAATGATGCAAAAGTGCATCCGAACCTGTCGGCTTTACTATAACATCTTGTGAATGGTAATATTGAACTTGTGAATGGTAGTTTTTCGGTGTAGAAAAAAAATCCCGATGTCATTACAACACCGGGATTACACAAAACCTACAGATGAAAATTATTCTTTGATGAATTTTTTTGTGGCGATAGCGCCTTTACTGTTGATTAATTTTGCGAAGTAAACGCCTGGCTGTAATTCAGTAATATTGATACTGTTATTGTTAAGCGCTTCAGCTTTTACTACTGCACCCAACACATTTGAAATTTCTATTGCATCAAATGAAATTTCGCTTGAAATATTTAATGTGCTCTTTGAAGGATTAGGATATAGAACAACATGTTTATCATTATTCAAATCGTTTATACTTGTTGGATTTGATGCTAACGTTGTAAATACTCCAGTTGAACTACAACCATCCGGATTAGCGACAATATAGCTATACGTTGTATTAAGTCCTAAGTTGGAATAGGAAACACTTGCATTTCCTGTACCTGTTTTGATGGTGTCATTCACAATATTAATACCATCACCATCTCTAATTACAACTACAGTGGGTCTTACTGCATTAAAGATCACAAAATCAGCTGCACCAGCTTTTTCATCAATTGCTACACTTGGTTCTGTGCATAAGCTTGCTTTCAACTTCATGATCAAAACTTTTGGATCACTTGTACTTGTTTCTTTCATGCTACCTGAAACATAAATATTTGCTCCGGCATCTATTTTCACATCCAACAAATCCATTGTATTCAAATTGACATCAGCATCTGTTTTTAAGTATGTGTTTTTGCCTTTGTGGAATGAATTTAGCGGACTACCATTGTTTTTAAATGCATACAAAGCAGATGTTGTACTTGTTTTGCCTATTGCCACCACATCATTATAAGGTGAAAATGCTATTCGGGTAAATACTTCATCGTTGTCAGTCAGTTGGGTGTTAAACGTGTTATCTTTAGTGCCATTAGCTGAAAAACGATAGATGAAATTTCCATAACCAAGTACTATTCTATTATCTCCATTCGGATAAACTTGCATACAGCTTACATCTCTATTCGGAACTTGATTTCCTGTTATGTATTTTACTACTCCATTTACACCAAAGGTGCTATCCAAAACACTAAAGCTGTTTTTTTTGAACCGTTGTATAAATAAATGACTGCCGCCTGAGCCTGCAAGTCCTGCTACCAATATTTTCCCATCACTTTGAACGGCCATTTTTTGGTTTACAACAGGCGATAACCCATCCACAGTTGTTGGCATGTTTCCGTAGTAGTTTCCTCCATCAAACCAAGCGTATCCTGCATACGTGCTACCGCTATTTACCTTGTAGCAAAGTAATTCATTATTGGAAGATAGTTGAACGATTAAACTGTCATTTAATTTGTCGGAAGCAATGATATAATTATCGGATAAGTTATAGGTTTGATTATTCACTACTGCAGACGTGGCACTTGGTGCATGTAAACCACCATACCCACTGTGTGATGCGTACACACTTCCATAAATATTATGTAAGTCAATAACGTTGCTGTTAATGTTTGCGTTTACGGTATAACCATAATTTCCATTACTACCAAAACCGGTATCAAGATTTCCATTATCTAATAATCTAGCTATGTAGAAACTCGTACTGGCATTTCCTGCGGTTTTAATTCGCCCTGCCACCCATATACCAAACGGTGTTTGAAATGATAACCGCAGAATAGCGTTCCCGGAAGCTTCGGCATTTCCTGCAATACCAAATCCTGCAATACCATCGGCATTAAAAGTGGAATCAAGCGTGTAAATCGGTGTTTGTGCATTTGCACCTAGCGCTAAACCTAATGCTACTAAGGCTGAGTAAATTTTTTTCATGTTGTAAATATTTTGTTGATGCAAATATGAATTGGAACGAGCCGGCTTTACTATGGCATCTTGTGAATGGTAATGTTGAACTTGTGAATGGTAGTTTATTTTGCAAAAAAATCCCGATGTCATTACAACACCGGGATCACACAAAACAGACCCATGAAAATTATTGCTTAATAAATTTCTTTGTGGCGATAGCGCCTTTACTGTCGATTAATTTAGCGAAGTAAACACCTGCTTGTAATTCAGCAATGTTAATGCTTGTACCTGATAGTGTCTCCTCTTTAATAATGTTGCCGATTATGTTTGTGATTTGAATTTTTTCAAAGACATTATCACTCGATATATGCAATACATTATTAGCCGGATTTGGATATAACGTAACTCGTGTATTAGACGAAAGTGTGTTTACACCTGTTGGATTGTTTGTTGTAGTGAAAGATGAAGTTGTAGAACATCCATCAGCATTCGTTACCGTGAAATAGTAAAACGTATTGGGTGCAAGATTAGAGAAAGAAACGTTTCCTGTTCCGCTTCCTGAAGTAATCGTATCCGATTGAAGGATTACTCCATCTCCATCTTTAATACTTACAACAGTAGGTCTCGCTGCATTTGAAATCGATATACTTACACCTGTGTATTGTGCAGTAGCGTTTACATCTGGATTCACGCAAGCAATTGACGAATCGGCATATACCACATCTACTTCATTTGTAGTTAATGCACGGTTATAAATCATTAAATTGTCGATATATACCGAGTCTTGTTTAAAGAATTGACCTAGAAATAACTGCCCGGTACTTGTGTTTAATCCCGAAACAGAAGTATACCCAATGAGTGTTTTGTCGATGTTCATATACAGAATTGAATTCTCAACGGTGATTAAAAAAAAGTGCCAGTTTGTATCTAATGGTGTATTGAATACATAATCGTTGGAACCTCCTCCCCAAGTATAGGCGGTGATGTTGCTTGGATTGTCGTTTTTGATGTCTAATCCAAATGCACTTTTAGGCGCAAGTCCTGTATTGATTCGGTGAAAACGGAAAATCTTCGAACTTGTAACTTTCGGCATTTTAGCCCAAAACGCAATGGCTCTATCTCCGCTTCCTAGCGCAATGGAATCTCTTGTTTTTAGCGAATTACTGATAAACGTAGTTGCTGGTTTTGGAGAACCTCCACAGGTGGTCAAAATCGATTTTTCTATGGAAAGCAAGAGATATGCTTTATTGTCTCTACCTTTACGATCTTTCGTATAGGCCGGTGGTAAGTTATTCACTCTTGTGTCGAAGCAATAATCAAGCGAATCGCTCACTAATGGCGTTGCGCTACTTACTTCATTACTTAAGTTGCCATCAAAATGAAAATGGTGAATTAATCCATTCGTTGGAATCTGAGCATCTGCGCCAATGGCTAAACCTAATGCAACTAAAGCAGTGTAAATTTTTTTCATGTTGTTTATTTTTGTGCTGCAAATATGTTGCGCTATGCTCACGCTTTATTCCTCTAACTTGTGAATGGTAAACTTCAACTTGTGAATGACCGATTATTGATTCAATTGGTTTTGAGGTAGGCTAGAAATGCCTTTTTCTGCTGACGTGCAATGGGGAAAACTAAAGTACTATATTGAAGTTGAACTGTTGCTGTTGCTAAATCAATTCTTTCAATTGCATTGATGTTGATGATATACGATCGATGTATTTTATAGAAATCTTTTGTATCGAGTAACTGCATGGCAGCACTTAACGATAGTGCTGTTTTTACCTTTTTATTGTCTTTCAGCAGAAATACACAATAAATGTTTTCCGCCATAACGGCTACTATTTCATCTTGCGCTATAAAGATGAGTTCATTTCCTGTTTTCAATTGAATTTTGTTTCCCGCCATTGCGCCCAAAGTTGATGGATTTGCCTTTATATTTAGGTTCAAAACTTGTGAATGGTTGTTTTCAACTTGTGAATGGTAAGTTAAGTAAATGTAGATTCAATATTTTTGCCGACAATCGTATATTACCACAGCAGAAAAGCGTAGCGTTTAAATTGGTGATGTAGCAGAGTTTAAAAATATACAATTACACGATGGCAGATATAGTGGCGTTAAAGAAAGAGATTTTAGCTTGTTTAAACGATAATCGACCCAAGGCTGTTGCATTGGCCGAAGAGTTATTGAAGATAACTGCTGCAATGGATGATAAAAATCTATATGCACAGGCACTAACGCTCATGGTGAGAGCCAATGAACAGTTTGGGAATTATAGTCCTGTAGGTCTTACTTATCTAGATGAATTGATTGAATTTACGAATGCGAATTTACTGATTAAAGAACTCTTAGTCGCTTATAATTTTAAGATAACACATTATTTGTCTGTTGATCTCAATACGTCTGAGCGCTTTTGTGATAAGGCATCGGCAGTACTCAACGAGTATGAAAATACAACATTAGACCTAACCATTGAGCGACTTACTTACAATTACAATTATGTTCAATTGTGTATCCGCAAGCAACAGCAACTCGAGCAAGCGCTTGCTATAGCACACAAGAGTTTAATTGAAGCACAGGCAATAAACGATTATCAATTACATTGCCTTTTTCTCCAGTCAATAGCCATGCTGAATTCTGTTTTAGGTAATCAAGAGCAATCGGTAGCTTACATGGAGGAATTAATATTGTTGGCAATTAAGCAAAACGATTTTGGAAACATAGCCGGTGCTTCGGGTTACGTTGCTTATGTATACTATACGTTAAAGAATTTCGAAAAGGCAGAAGAAAAATTTAATCAGTCGGAACATTATGCCCGTCTGATGCATAACATTCATGCGGTGATTAATGTTGTGCTTCGTAAAATTAGAATGTACTTAGAACTTGGCGAAACTGTTAAGGCTGCCCAATCCATTGCTGATATAGAACCCAGTATCATTGAGGCTAACACAACTCGCTCTAACAATGTGTTTGCGTTTTTGAAAGCTGATTATTGTGCCCAAACCAAAGATCATCAAGGTGCTTTAGCGCTTTTAGAATCTTTAGCAGCCGATGAATTATACATTGCCGATAGGAATGAACGTATGCATGTCTATCAGAAATTACACGAACAGTATAAGTGTATCGGGGATTTCGAAAAGGCCTATACTTATTTTGAAAAGTTCTATAACATCCGATTAGAAATCACCGGTGACGAACGAACAAAAACGATGTCGGAACTGCAAACCAAATACGATAGCGAACGAAAGGAGGCGCAAGTAAAGCAATTGCAAATCGACAACCTCAACAGTGAACTGCGATTGCTCAAAAGCCAGATGAATCCGCATTTTATGTTTAATGCCATTGGTTCGGTAAGTAATTTGATGCAAAGTGGGAGAGTAGATGAAGCACAAGATTCGTTGCGCAAGTTTTCGCGATTGATGCGTAGTACATTGGAACAAAGTCAGGGCGATGATATCCTTTTAGAAGACGAAATAGATTTCTTAGAAAACTATCTCCATCTTGAACAATTGATTTTAGGCGATAACTTTTCGTTTACAATAACTGTAGATGAATCCATCGATATTGCTTACGAACGCATTCCTTCATTGATTTTACAGCCTATTGTTGAGAATGCATTGAAACATGGTTTACGTACCCAACAAGGGGAACGCAAATTGAATATTTCTTTCACTTTAGAAGAGGGTAGCGAGCAAACTACAATGCAAATTTTGATTGATGACAATGGCATTGGTCGTAAAGCATCCGCAGAACTCAATAAAGACCGAAAGCAACATCAATCGTTTGCTACAAAGTCCATTGATGAGCGTATAAAGATCATTAATACTACTGCCGAGTTCGAGAAAATTACACTGTCTTATATTGATAAAACGGATGCTGAAGGTGGAGCAACAGGCACAAGTGTTTTGATAAACATCTTAAGTTAATTTCAACATGACTACAAGTGAGATAAGTGTTTTAAAAAATAGACTATTACAAGTAACACAACCTGCTGAGCGTTTGTTGCTGTTAAAGACTTTAGCAGCAACTGCATATGAGCTCAACGATCCTGAAGCTGAAGAAATTGCAAGCGAATGGGTTGCATTGAGTAAGCAACTTAACGCTATCGATGCATTGTGCAATGCATTACGTGTTTTAGCGGAAGTACGAATTCAATCCATGAAAATTACTCCGGATGAAGAGAGTTGTGTTGACGAACTTATTGCCCTAACGCTAGCTTCAAGTTTGTTTGCCGATCTTGTTCATGCGTGGTATTTAAAATCTATGTATCAATTAGGAAGATCTGAATTGGATGAAGCGATACATTCATTGCACATCGCCAAAGAAATACTCGATACGCAAATCAATGATGAAGATATGCGCTATAGCGATTTAAACTTAGATATTCTTTATCAGCGCACCAGTATTTTATATCGTACAGGAACAGACTATGCCGATGTTTTACGGTTAGCAATCGAAGGTCTTGAAAAATCTACTGCGATAAAAGACATTGGTAGACAATCGTGTTTCTTACAATCGTTAGCATTGATTACCGGGAAAATGCAAGATTTTGAATCAAGTATAGGATATATAAATCGCTTTATTGATTTAGAGAAGTCACAAAACGGACACATGAATCTGTTAGGTGCTTATCGTCTTAAGGCAAGTATGTATGAGCAACTTAATGATTTTGCAGCTGCTGAGAAGGCCTATACAGCTGCCTCTGAACAAGCTAAATTGTTGAACGATGTACTTTCCGATTTTTATGTATCGAGTAAAAAAATTCCGGTATTAATCAATGATAATCGCTTGGAAGAGGCGAAAATATTGGCGATTGAGCTTTTATCGCTGATAGACAATAAAAGTGTGGTGAAGAGTGAAGCTGAGATTTATTTTTACTTAGCGGATATTGCCCAGAGGCAGAATAATCCGCAAGAGGCAGTGACTATTCTTGAAAAAAACAAACAGTTGTTTTTGGAGCGAGACGATAAAGTGTTGTTACAAAACATTACCGCATTGCTGCATAGCGCTTACCATCAATGTGGTGATGACACAAATGCTTATAAAGCACTCATAGAGCATCAAGCATTGACAAAAAATATCTATGCAACTGAAAAATCTAAAGAGTATGCCCAACTCCATACCCGGTTCGAAACAAAACAAAAAGAAGCGCAACTCAAGCAACTACAAATCGACAACCTCAACAGTGAATTGCGTTTGCTCAAAAGCCAGATGAATCCGCATTTTATGTTTAATGCCATTGGTTCGGTAAGTAATTTAATGCAGAGTGGGAGAGTAGACGAAGCGCAAGATTCGCTGCGCAAGTTTTCGCGATTGATGCGCAGTACATTAGAACAAAGTCAGGGCGATGAAATTGTTATAGAAGATGAAATTGATTTTTTGAGTAACTATTTACATCTTGAAAAGTTGATTTTAGGCGATAGCTTTTCATTCACAATAACGGTTGATGAATCCATCGATATTGCTTACGAACGCATTCCTTCGTTGATTTTGCAGCCAATTGTTGAGAATGCGTTGAAACACGGATTGCGGACAAAACAAGGCGAAAAGAAATTGAACATTGCATTCACTATGGAAGATAATGGCGAGCAAACTACAATGCAAATTTTGATCGAAGACAATGGCATTGGACGTAAAGCATCGGCAGAATTAAACAAAGACCGAAAACAACATCAATCGTTTGCTACCAAATCGATTGACGATCGTATTAAGATTATCAATACAACAGCCGGTTTCGAGAAAATGAAAATGGAAACAATGGATTTAATGGGAGATAATTTAGCGCTTGGAACAAAAGTTCAACTGTCAATAATTCAAGGATAATTTAGCGCACTCGAATTTTCTCCCATGCTTTAACGAAGCTGTCTTTTCTATCGCGGGCAATAGGCACTTGTGTTTCGTTTTCCATAATGGCGGTGCCACCATCCGATTTTATAAACTGCTTTATGCCTTTCAAATTCACTAAATAAGAGCGATGTATTCTAAAGAACGACATTTGTTCTGTCAATAATTTTTCAAAGGATTTTAAAGGCTTTGAAACAACAATTTTTTTGCCGTTAGCCAATTCCACTTCGGTATAAACATTATCGGCTTTCATCACCAAAATGTCTTTCATTTCCACAAATACAACTCCATCGGCAAGTGGTAAAGCAATCTTCTCAAAATTATTATTGGCAATCGATGCTTTAAGGGCTAGATTTCGCTCACTTTGTCCGAAATTCAATTTCTTCTCTACCTTTTTTATCGCCTTTTCAAGCAGTTCTTTCTCCACCGGTTTCAGTAAATAATCAATTGCCGATAACTGAAAAGCACGAACTGCAAACTCAGAGTAACTCGTAACATAAATCAATTCGAATTGAATATCTTCTTCATTAAAAAACTCAAGTAACTGCAAGCCCGTAATGCCGGGCATGTCGATATCTGAAAATACAATGTCGGGTTTATAGCGGTTAATCGATTTTACTCCTTCTGCTACATTTGAAGCAATATCGACTACCTCTAACATTGGAGCAACTTCCCCCAAGAGTTGCTTTAGCGTTGCTTGCGCTAATACCTCGTCATCTATAATTATTGCTCGCATATGTATGTTATTACAATGATATGAAATTTGGAAATAGAACGGGAAGGTTCGACTCGATTAAATTCGCAGTGCATATAAAAAACAAAAAATCCTGTCAACTTTTGGCAGGATTTTTTGTTTTTTATTTAAGTTCAAACTTATTTCGTTACAGCGAATTTTCCGTTCACTAAAGTTTCATTTTGTTTGTTCACTACACGGAAGAAATAATTGCCGTTAGCAAAATTACTTACGTTGAACACAGTTTTGTTGTTTTCTATTGCTTGTGTGCTGATTACTTTTCCAGTCATATCTAACATTTGAATAGTTGTACCAAACAATTGTTGATCCGTTTCAATATTCAATACACTGCTCGCAGGATTAGGATACATATTAAATTGGATGTCTTCAGAAATTTTATCGATTGAAGTACAAACTTTCACCACTATAATCTCAGTAGCGCTTGAAGTACAGCCATTGTTATCGGTATATTCATATGTAATTACAGTATTTGCTGTACCTGCAGCAGCAGGGTTGAATGAACCGCCTGTAACACCTGTTCCCGAGAATGTTCCACCTGCTGGAGCTCCTCCTGCTAAATTGATTGCACCTGCATTCTTACAAACAGTATCAGGGTTTCCAACAAGGGTAACAGCTGGAAGCGGATTCACAGTAACCGTTACTGCTTCAGAAGTATCTACACGAGAGCCATTTGTAACTTCAACACTATATGCGCCTGAAAGTGCAGCAGGGAATCGATCAAATGTAGCTCCGGGAATTGGTGCATTGTTGTTTAACCAACGATAGGTATAGCCCGGAATGTTATCTGTTTCAAAACGAACAGTATCCCCGGCACAAACTTCTTGTGGTCCAAATAAATTAGAAGGACGGATATACGCTTTAAATGCGGTGTCTAAACCTAAAAATTTCAAATCATCGGCCCAAAGTGTAGATCCTTTTACACCACCGCCAAAACTTGCACTCGACAATAACTGAATGTATAAAGTATCTGGTGCTAATGCAGATTGATAGTTGATTTTTCCTTTCAAAACAATATAGCTGCCTTGTGGAGTTGCAGAAAGTTGAGCGTTACCTACAACCAATCTTCCGTTAGGACCAGGTACTGCTTTAGTTAATGTAACAATGGCACCTCCTGTATCAGGGGCAGCCGTTCCGCTCGTATATTTGTAAGCGAATGAGAAAGAATCCGGACGATCAGTATATCCGATTCCTTTTAAATCAAGATTTTGTGTTGCAAAATTCAATGTTAATGTTCCTAAGCTGGTAACCCCAGGTACTAAAATTGTTTGTCCAAGTAACGCAATCGTTACTGAATCCGTTTTGCAACGTAAGGCTCCGGTACCAACATAAATATCACCGGCATTGGTTTCTTTTTCAACCCCACCCGGATCTGAACCTGAGATACCTTTAATAATTGCATCCGAGTTTCCCCATCCATCGGGGTTTCCACCTGTCCAGTTTTCGAAACCGGCATTAGGTATTTGCGTTTGAGCAAAAGTGCTCAGCGTAGAGGTGACAAGAACAAAGAGAAATAGAAATTTGGATTTCATAAGTGTTATTATTTTTCGTGAATGTAAGCCAAAAATGAATACAACGTGTATGTTATCGGAAAAAAATATGCACGATTAGCAGTAAAGTGCAGGTAGCGATGTAGAATAATTCTATTTTTTTATACCTAGTAAGCCTTTTATCACCTCACTGGCAAGCACACAACCAAATATAGCCGGCAAATACGAGATTGTTCCAATCACCGATTTTTTGGGTCCGCTCGCTACCTCCCTTACGCGATTATAGTCGGGTTGTTCAGTTGAAAAAACAGCCTTGATACCCCTATAAACACCTTTTTGATGTAAACGCTTTCGCACTTTATAGGCTAACTTACAATTGAATGTTTTAGAAATATCGGCTACCTGCACCTGGGAAGGGTCAAGTCGGCCACCTGCTCCCATCGAACTAATGAACTTTAGCTTGTGATTATAGCAATAATGAATAAGCGCAACTTTTGAGGTTAGGGTGTCAATGCAATCCACCACAAAATCGTATTGGTTGGCATGAAATAATTCAATAAACTCTTTTTCTCCAAAAAACTCACCAATCACCTGTAATTGTATTTCCGGGTTTATATCCAGTAAACGTTGGCGCATCACCTCTGTTTTCTTTTGCCCATCAACACTCGCCAGGGTTATGATTTGGCGATTTCTGTTGCTCGCTTCTACCACATCGCCATCGATAATGGTCATGCGACCAACTCCTGTTCGGGCTATCATTTCGGCACAAATCCCACCTACACCCCCTAATCCCACCACCAAAACATTGCTGTTGATTAATTTTCTTACATCCTCTTCACCCAGCATTAACTGGGTTCTCGACATCCAATACGGAATTTCCATAGCTATTTATATACAATACGAACTAAAAAAAATCGTTTTTAAAAACAAAACATTAATTTCATCTACACATAATTTCGTTTGATGTCATTTTTAAAACGTTTTCGTAAAATTAATGGATTGACGCAAATTCAAAATCTGTTTTTGATTTCTTTTCAGCATCCGATTCAAAAGGTGTTGCTTTTTTTTGTTCTGTGTTCATTCCAATCTTCACTTTTTGCAGCCAAGGACGCATTCAGCTTATACTTGAATCTGAACGAATGCCAAAACAATGCCCTCCATATTGTTATGCAAACTCCGCCAATCGAGCTACGCAAAGTTCGTTTTGTTATTCCCTCTAATATACCGGGTACCATTTCCGAACTAAAAACAGGTAAACTTTTTTCCAACATTCGGGCCTATAATGCTGCCAACGAAACATTAACGGTGGAAGCTTATTCTTTGAACGAATATGAAATTATTGTCCACGGACAATTAGCCAAAATAGAATATGATGTTCACGATTCTTGGCATTTTCAAAATGGAAACTTAATTCTTCCGCAAATAGGAACGAGTTTTAATTCGGGAACCCATTTTTTATTGAATTTTCATGCCTTAGCGGGTTATATCCAAGGGTTTGAAGATTTTCCTTTTCATGTTGAAATTAAGAAGCCATTAGCGCTTAATACTGTTTCAGGCTTAGATATTGCGCAAAGCGATTCGTTGGATATTGCTGACGTTCCCAATGGTTATTTGGAATTAATCGATAACCCGATTTTGTACTCGAAGGCGAAACCTCGCTCTTTTATTGTTGGAAAAACGAAATTCAAAATTGGCTATTATACTGAAGGTGTCGATAACCAATTTTCAACTATTGAAAAAGTATTGAAATCGGTATGCGAGTCGGCTAATGCCTATTGCGAAGGGTTTACAGAAAAACAATACACCTTCATTTTGAATTATGTATTACCCGAAAGTGATCCATTCAAAGCAGAAGAAGCCTTTGGAGCTGTCGAACATTCTAAATCGGCAGTGTTTTATTTTCCGATAACCAACAACATGTACAAGTTTGAACGCGATTTATCCTATACCTGCGCGCACGAATTAATGCATTTGTTCGGTCCGTTGAAAATGCAAACCGATGTCACCAGCAAAATCAATTTTCGCGCCAAGAGCCAATCGGAAAATTTATGGATGTACGAAGGCTTTACCGAGTATCTTTCGCTGCAAATGCTCTATCAACAAGAGCTGATCACCGAAACGGAATTCATTAATGAGATTCGAAATAAAATCAATCTGGTGAATTATTCCGAAAATTACGCCTTGTCGGATGCCAGTAAAACCTGCTATTTGGAAGGGAACGAGAACATGTATAAGTCGTTTTACACCAAAGGGGCGCTAATCGCTATGATGATGGATTTGAAATTAATGAAGTTGAGCAAAGGCAAAATGAGTTTAAAGTCGTTGCTTATCGATCTGCAATCGGCCTCCCGCGAAAACTATGTGATGCGCGATGAACAAATGACGGATGAGCTAGCAAAATATTCTTATCCTGAAATTAAAGACTTTTTGCAGAAATATGTACGCGACACCATCAGCCTCAACTATAACGAGTATTTGAGTTCCATAGGTTGGAAATACGAGCCGCAGAAAACCGATACTTCTAAAATGTATGTAAGTGCCGTATATCGTTATTCCAAAGCCACTAAAGAATATTTCTTAGCGAATATATCTATCGATCAAGTAGGCTTTAGGGAAGGCGATGTTTTACTGGCTGTTAATAAAAAGAAAGTAACAAAAGAGAATATCAATAGTTTATTGGAGAAATATAGTGCAACAAATTACAATAAGCAGGTTACTTTTTTGGTGCGCAGAAATAACAAGGAAGTGGAACTTTCAGGTCCACCGATTTTGGTCACCAAAAACCAAAAAAATATGATTGTGGTGGAGAAAAAAATCGAGTACGAGAAAAACGATTTGCGTAAAATATTCTCCGGTGGTGGAGGGGCCAAGAATCAGGCGTTTCGTATCCTGAACTAGTTCTACACAAATAAGAAGCACTTAAAAAATCTTAAAATTTGTAAACACTTTTGTCATTGGGCAATCAAATGCCTGCGATGACTGAAAAACACATGTAGGTCTGGTTTGAAGAAGTAATGTTGCACAACCTATTTTCGAAAACCATGATAACTATTTCTACCTCTGGAAGGAATGCAGTGTTGTGTGTGCTTTTGTTTCTTGCATTCCACACGCTTCACGCACACAAAAAATCGCCTCCGTTGAACGTGCCTAAAGTGAGTCGTTTAGGCGTATACCAAGGCTATACAACCAAAGACTATCAGGGTTATGATTATTTTTCGAAGTATATTCCCATGCGCGATAGCGTGATGTTGGCAGCCGATATTTATCTGCCTAAGAAATTGGAAAAAGGAAAGAAAGTACCCACCCTACTTTATTTGACGCGCTACGTTCGATCAATACGGGCTAAATTTCCGTTGAGTTTAGTGAAAGACCCGGTATTTGGTGTGGTTAAAGAATCGGAAATTGAATTCTTTACTTCCTTCGGGTATGCCTGTGTAGTAGTGGATGTGCGCGGTACAGGGGCATCACAGGGGGAACGAAAAATGGAGTTTAGCCCTGAAGAAATTGCCGATGGGAATGATGTGGTGAATTGGATTGTTGAGCAGGCATGGAGCGATAAAAGTGTTGGGAGTACTGGTGTTTCCTATTTGGGTACAACTGCCGAAATGTTGCTCGTTAACCAAAACCCGCATGTAAAAGCTTGCATCCCGCGTTCATCTATTTTTGATTTGTATGGAACAGTACTTTTCCCCGGGGGTGTTTGTCAGGGCCCTTTTGTAGAGGTGTGGGGGCAAACAACACAGTCCCTCGATAACAACGATTTCGATATTTTCGGGAAAAAATCTCGTTTGGTAAAAGGTATTCATTTTGTACAGCATGATCGTAGACGACTTATGCTTAAAGAAGCCATTGCTACTCACCAAAATAATTTTAATGTCTCCGGAAGTCTAGAGTTTGTTACCTGCCGTAACGATTCGTTGGAAGGTTTGGGTGCCTGTTGCGAGAGTTTTAGCGTGCATTCTTTCCGTAATGCCATACAACAGTCGAAAACACCCATTTATCGAATAGGAGGGTGGTACGATGGAGCTTTATCGAAGTCTTGTTTCGATGGATATCTGAATACAAGCAACACCGTGAAGGTGTTAGTAGGGCCTTGGGATCATGGGGCACGCAATAATGTAAGTCCTTTTGCAACAGCTAAACAAGTTGATTTTGAAATTTATACCGAAATGTTGCGCTTCTTTGATTTTCATTTGAAAGGAATCGATAACGGAATTCAGAACGAGCCCGTGTTTAGTTATTATAAAGTAGGGGAAGAGTCGTTCAGTACAAGTAATAAATGGCCAAGCGAGCAAGCGAAAATGCAACATTACTTTTTCTCGGGCGATAAACATTTACAACTTGAAGCTACAAAAGTAAAAACGAGTGAGTTGAGCTATACGATAGACTATACGGCTACTTCAGGGAATACATCGCGTTGGAATAGCGTAACGCCATTGTCGATGAACGGTCCTACAAATTATGCCAATCGCGCAGAAGAATGCAAAAAGCTATTGTCGTTTGATGCCGAACCCACTGCGATTCCCTTTGAAATTTCCGGATATCCGGTAGTGAATATGTCGATTGCTTTTGATTCAGCAGATGGAGCAGTGTTTTGTTATTTGGAAGATGTTGCACCCGATGGTTCGGTAACCTATATCACGGAAGGTATGTTTAATCCTCGATTCAGAAAAATAGCCGAAAAGCCTGTGTATCAAACGGTGTATCCGCAGCATTCGTTCAAAAGCGAAGACCAACAAGCTATTATCCCTTTCCAATTTATGGATGTGAGCTTTGATTTATTGCCTATTGCTTATTTAATGAAGAAAGGCCACAAACTCCGCATATCTATTGCTGGTGCCGATGAAGGCCATTTTGATTTTCCGGAGCATCAACCCACAACCCTGCAAGTGAGTTGCAGTACCGTAAATCCTTCTTTTGTTGAGTTGCCAATTATTCAGCATTAAACAATTGCCGGGCTGAACGTTGTGTTATCTTACCATAATGGCACTTCGTCTACTCAAAATTAATTGCTTGTTCTGAATTGTATCCGTTCCCTTTATAGAATAAACTTTCGTTGTGCTATTGGACGTTGGAATCACTTTTTGTTGTTTCGAAAAGTTGATGTACATTGTTACCTTTTCTTCTCCAAAGCTTCTGGTGTAAGCAATTACACCTTTAGGTAACTCCTTTTTTGGCAATACAGTTAATGTTCCTTCTTTTACCGATTGTAATGTATTACGCAATCTAAGCAGTTGTTGTGTTGAGTAATATAGCGAAGAAGAATCGTGCAGTGCCGCTTGTACGTTAACTCGCTTGAATTCTTTTTCGATAGGCAACCAAGTACTGCCTCCTTTTGTGAATCCTGCATTGATAGTAGTATCCCACTGCATGGGGGTTCGCATTTCATCTCGATTAATACTCTCGTTTATCATGTCAAACAAAAATCGAGGAACGTGTTTGTATTTCTGTCCTAACGGGTCGAGTGCATATTTGTAAGGGCGTTTCACCCCCTGCATACCAATTTCTTCTCCGTAATAAAAACACGGCACCGAGCGGGTGGTAAATTGGATGAATTGTACCAACTTGTATTTTTCTACATCTCCTTTTAATCGTCTTAAATTTCTTCGTCTGTCGTGATTACTGAATGTAAATACCGGTGAAAATGGCTTAGGGAAGTCGTTGTTTAATGTTGTGATTAATTTCGAAAAATAGTGTGGTGAGAAACGCATGCGTAACATTTCGAAATTAAAGGAAAGCATGATACCGTCATTTTTTTCTTTACCTAAGAATTCGCGTTGATGTTGATGTGAGCCAAAGATTTCACCCAATAACATTCGTCCTCCAAATTCTTCACAAACTGCGCGGAGTTCTTTGGCAAAACGAGAATTATCTTCATCGCAAATTGTTCGCTTGTTTGAAGGTGTGTTATTCCGAAGTTGTTCAT
Source organism: Chitinophagales bacterium (assembly GCA_016786765.1). Lineage (GTDB taxonomy): Bacteria > Bacteroidota > Bacteroidia > Chitinophagales > LD1 > CALAYL01. Next base: position 5,805 of record JAEUUZ010000055.1, on the reverse strand, counting down.
CTTCATACAGTGCATCAAACATATCTAAACGAAATCCATCAACGCCTCTTTTGAGCCAAAATCGAACAATAGCAAACATGGCTTTTTTTACTTCCGGATTTCGATAATTCAAATCGGGCTGGAAGGGAAGAAATGCAGCGTAATAATATTGGTTGCGCGATGCAACATAGTGCCATGCTTTTCCACCAGTTACACTTTTCCAGTTATTGGGTTTGTCTTTCCATAGATACCAATCGGCTTTGGGATTTGTTTTGGATGATGCAGATTCCTTAAACCATTGGTGTTGGTCGGAAGTGTGATTCATAACCATATCAAAAACGATTTTCATTCCGCGTTGATGTGTTTCGGTGATGAGTTGTTCTGCATCGGCTAACGTTCCATATTCTGGACTAATCATCGTGTAATCGGCAATGTCATAGCCAAAATCTTTTTGCGGACTAGCATAAAACGGAGAACACCAAATGGTTTTAAAGCCAAGCTGTTGAATATAATCGAGTCTGCTAATAATACCTTGAATATCACCAATGCCATCGCCATTACTGTCTTGGTAAGAGCGAGGATAGATTTGATATATACTTGTGCTGTGATACCAAGGTAGAGTATCCATTGCGTTTTGCGCTATGAGTTGAACTTGGAAAAGAAACAACAATGCAATTGCGTTGAGTTTCTTATTATGATAAAAAATGTATTTCATACAAAAGTTAATCAGTTAAGGAGAGCAGTTGATGCGACCAATTTCTTATCTGTTTTGTCAATTGTTTATCTTCCGATAAGCGTTTGCCATAGGAAGGAATCATCTGCTTTAATTTGTTTTGCCAAACGGCACTCTTCATTTCTTTTGGATAGCATTTAGAAAGCACATCCAACATTATGCTTACTGCGGTTGATGCCCCTGGTGAAGCGCCAAGTAATGCAGCAATGCTACCATCTTTTGAAGCAACAATCTCTGTTCCGAACTCTAAAACCCCTCCTTCATCGGCATCTCTTTTGATCACTTGCACCCGCTGACCCGCATTTGCTAATACCCAATCTTCAGTTTTTGCATCCGGTACAAATTCCCGTAGTGCATCCATGCGTTCTTCCATACTCATGCTCACTTGTTCAATCAAATACTTTGTGAGTGAAATGTTGTGCAAGCCAACACCAACAAGCGAAAGAATGTTGTGAGGAGCAATGGAAAGAGGTAAATCCAGAAAGGAACCCTCTTTCAGAAATTTGGTTGAAAAACCTGCAAACGGTCCAAACAACAAGGCTTTATCTCCATCAATTACACGGGTGTCTAAATGCGGAACCGACATCGGTGGTGCACCAATTGCCGCCTTGCCATATACCTTAGCATTATGTTTTTGAATTACTTTTTTATTCTTACAAATCAACCATTGCCCACTCACCGGAAAACCGGCAAAGCCTTTTGCTTCTTCGATTTTCGACTTTTCTAATAAATGCAATGCTCCACCACCGGCACCAATGAACACAAATTTAGCTTTCACACTTTTTCGTTCGCCTGTTACTTCATCTTTCACTTTCACTAACCATGTGCCATCTGCTTGTTTCACTATGTCGCGCACTTCATGTTGGAGATGTACGTTTACATTCGGACAATCCTCATCTACATGCTTCAATAGCATTTCGGTTAATGTTCCAAAATTTACATCCGTCCCAATCGCTATATGCGTTGCAGCTAATTTTTGTGTTGGATCGCGTTTAGCCATCACCAATGGTATCCATTGTTTCAACTGCTTGTTATTGTCACTGTATTCCATGCCTTCAAACAAATGGCAGGCGTTCAATGCTTCAAATCTTTTTTTCAAAAAGTTAATGTTGTCTTCTCCCCAAACCAGACTCATGTGTGGTATACTGTGGATGAAATTTCTTGGATTACTGATGTGTTTTTGTTTACATAAATACGCCCAAAACTGTTTTGAAACTTCGAATGATTCTATGATTTTGATTGCTTTTGAAATGTCAATGGAGCCATCTTCTTTTTCAGGCGTATAATTTAATTCACACAAGGCGGAATGCCCTGTTCCTGCATTATTCCATGCATTCGAGCTTTCTAATGCAACAGCACTTAATCGTTCGTAAATTTCGATACTGCAATTCGGGTTGAGTTCCTTCAAGAAAATACCTAACGTAGCACTCATTATTCCTCCTCCAATCAACACAACATCAAAAATTGGCTCCTCCACTTCTTTCATGATTTAATTTGAGCCGAAATTTAGCCATTTTTCTTTCGTATCCATTAACGAAATTCATTCCTTAGTTATAAAAGAAAAAGCCCGAACAAATCGGGCTTCTTTACTATCGCTTTCGTTTTGTATTTATCTAATCAACGTTATACTTCCTTTTTGCAATGGCATGGCATAACCGTTGATAAATGTAATACGCAATTCATAAACATACACTTGAGGGTTTTGTACCACTCCGTGGAATGTTCCATCCCAACCGAATTGGCTATCATTCGTATCGAATACTTTTTCACCCCAACGGTTATAGATTGTCATGCTCATTTCTTTCCACAAGTTTTTCTTTCCGTATATCTCGAAGATATCGTTAGAGCCATCACCATTTGGAGTGAATGCATTTGGAACATAAATCTGATAGTCCGGAATCACAGTAATCTTTACTGTATCGTAGGCTTTACAACCATTGGTGTCAATAACCGATAAGGTGTATTTAATGGTCGCAACAGTGTTCACCGTTGGATTACTACAGTCGCTGCAACTTAAGTATACCGGTGGGGTCCAGGTATAACTAATCGGTGCAGTTGTTCCATTAACCACTGGGTTTAACTGAATGGTTTCGCCTAAGTTAATTTCCACAGCTGTTAAATTAGAGATAGACAAATATCCTCCTTCAGTAATTGTAGATGATTGTGTTAACGTACAACCGTTAGCGTCTGTTACTGTCAAGTCATATTGTCCTCCATGTAAGCCTGTCAATCCGTATGCTGTGGAGCCATTCGACCAATTGTAGCGATATGGAAGTATACCTCCAGTTACACTTGGTATTACAAAACCTTTAGCTACATCCGGACAAGGATTATCTTTTGTGTCAATAGTCATTGATGGTTCTCCATCAATGTTCACGATAACATCATCTGATGCAGTACAGCCATTTGTAGGATCAGTAGCTGTTACGGTATATGTATTCGGACTCGATACAACAGTAGTAGTAGTAGTAGTAGTAGTAGTAGCCCCATTACTCCAAGCAAAACTAGCTCCACTTACGCCTGAACTTGCTGTTAATGTTACGGATGTAATTAAACAAGTCAATTTTGTGTCAACACCAGCATTTACAGATGGAGGTGTTATGTTTTGATTGACTACAACTTGATCTACAGATTGGCAACCATTTACTGGGTCGGTTACCGTCAACGAATAGGTATTCGGACTATTGGTTGATGTGGATGCAGCAGTTGCTCCATCACTCCAAGAGTATGTAGCTCCTGGAGTTGTAGACGTTCCATTCAACGTTACAGAAGTGATAGCGCACGTTAAAAGCTGATCAGGTCCCGCATTTACATTTGGAGCATTTACATTTGTTGCAACATCTACGTTATCAGATGCCGTGCAACCGTTTACAGGGTCAGTTACAAGTACTGTAAATGTTCCTGCTGTATTTACAGTAGCAGTGGCTGATGTTCCATTGTTAATAGTTCCCGGTCCACTCCATACATAACTTACACCGCCAGTGGTTGAACTTCCGGATAAAGTTGCAGATGTATTCACACACGATAAAATTTGATCTATACCTGCACTTACATTTGGTGCAACAATATTTTGTGTTACGTCCACTGCATCTACAGCTGTACAACCGTTTGCAGGATCTGTAGCCGTAACTGTGTATGTGTTTGGTACTGTTACTGGATTTGCCGAAACGTTTGTACCATTGCTCCAAGCGAATGTTGCGCCACTCACTGTTGAAGTAGCAGAAAGATTGATTGATGTAACAACACAAGTGAGCAACTCGTCCGCTCCGGCATTAATTGTAGGTGGAGTAATATTCTGCAAAATAGCTACTGCATCGCTCGCAGTACAACCATTTGCAGGACTGGTTGCTGTTACAGTATATGTATTTGGAAGTGTTGCTGTGTTAGTAGCCGTATTCACTCCATTGGACCACGAAAATGAAGCCCCTACTACGTTTGAAGTGGCCGTAAATGAAATCGAAGTGAGAATACACGTTAATGTGCCATCAATGCCCGCATTAACTATAGGAGGCGTAATATCCTGTAAAACATCTACTTGGTCAACCGCCAAGCAACCGTTGATGGTATTTGTAGCTGTAACATAATAGGTGTTAGGTGCTGCAACAGAAGTTGAAGCAGTTGCAGCACCATTACTCCATGCAAATGTTACTCCTGGTGTTACAGACGTAGCTGTAAGATTTACACTCGTAATAGCACAGGTTAGTAATTGATCGAGACCCGCATTAATGTCAGGTGTATTTACATTTGGTGTTACATCTACTGCATCAGATGCGGTACAACCGTTCAATAAATCAGTAACTGTTAGCGTGTATGTACCAACTAAATTAATTGTTGGCGTGGCTGTATTTCCACCTGAAACAATACTTGGTCCACTCCATGCAAAACTTACCCCTGAAGTAGAAGAACTGCCTGGAAGGATTGCGGTAGCTGTTGTACAAGATATCACTTGGTCAGTACCTGCATTAGCATTTGGCGGTGTAATATTCTGTGTTACCACCACTGCATCAGAAGCCGTACATCCATTTGCAGGATTAGTCGCTGTTACGGTATATGTATTCGGAGTAGATACAGTATTATTTGCAGTGTTTGTTCCATTACTCCAAGCAAATGTTGCTCCAATAGTGGTTGAAGTAGCTTGAAGTACAAGTGATGTTCTCACACAATTCAACACCGTATCAATACCTGCGTTCACAGTAGGCGGAGTAATATCTTGAGTAACTGCTACAGCATCGGAAGCCGTACAATCATTTACAGGACTAGTCACTGTAACAGTATACGTATTCGGAGTAGATATAGTAATGTTCGCAGTATTTGTTCCATTGCTCCATGCAAAGGTAGCGCCTGTAGTGGTTGAAGTTGCTTGAAGCACAAGCGAAGTTCTCACACAATTCAATACAGTATCAATGCCTGCATTCACAGTAGGTGGAGTGATATCTTGTGTTACTACCACCGCATCGGAAGCCGTACATCCATTGTATGGATTTGTCACTGTAACAGTATACGTATTCGGAGCAGTTACAGTATTATTTGCAATGTTTGTTCCATTGCTCCAAGCGAAGGTTGCATTGGTCACATTCGAAGTTGCTTGAAGTATAAGGGATGTTCTCACACAATTCAGCACCGTATCAATACCAGCGTTCACAGTAGGCGGAGTGATATTTTGTGTTACCACTATTGCGTCAGAAGCTGTACATCCGTTGTAAGGATTGGTAGCTGTTACGGTATATGTATTCGGAGTAGATATAGTATTATTTGCAGTATTTGTTCCATTGCTCCAAGCGAAGGTTGCATTGGTCACATTCGAAGTTGCTTGAAGCACAAGCGAAGTTCTCACGCAATTCAGCACCGTATCAATACCTGCATTTATAGTAGGCGGAGTGATATCTTGTGTTACTACCACCGCATCGGAAGCAGTACATCCATTGTATGGATTAGTCGCTGTTACGGTATATGTATTCGGAGTAGATATAGTATTATTTGCAGTGTTTATTCCATTGCTCCAAGCGAAGGTTGCATTGGTCACATTCGAAGTTGCTTGAAGCACGAGTGAAGTTCTTACACAATTGAGTACAGTATCAATGCCTGCGTTCACA
>JAEUUZ010000043.1 GCA_016786765.1 Chitinophagales bacterium | reverse complement strand
GATGCGTCCTGTTTGTAAAATTGTCTTTTTCAAACTCATATTTTCTCGTCATGTAGCCGGGAAAAAATGTATCATTTCATACGTCAAAATAGTCAATGAAATCAAGTGTTTTTCGTCAAGATTATCATGATTGTTTGAATGTTCAAAGCCGCTTGCAACTAACGGTTTCGGGCTTTGCGTTGGTGGGCTTTTGAAACCGTAAACTGTCTGCCAGCACCATCGTTTATTAATTGCTCAAATGTTTCTATACGCACTGCCCGCCCACTAACGCAAAACCCGTGTTATAGGCTGCTCTTTCATTTATCTTGTTATAACAAATTTTCCTGTCTGATAATTTTTTGTCTTATTACTTAACGAATAGAAATAAGCACCGTTTGTCAGATTGCTTACGTCTAAAGTAAATTTCTTTGTGGATGAATTAATAACTTCAGATTTTAATTTTCCACCTCCGCTGTCGAAAATAATTATTTCATATTCTTTTTGATTGTCGGGAAGTGTAACGTCAAAATTAATTGACATAGCAGTCGGATTTGGGTAAACCTTTACAAATAATTTGTCTTGCGAGAAATTGAAAATATTATTAGTTGTTGGTAACGTTCCGCATAGTCCGTAAATAAGTGTTTTGCCAATGTAACTTGAATTATATTTAAACAAAACTAGTTTCGCACCTTCTTGTGTATTAACAATTGGTACTATTTCTTTTGTGCCTGCAATGCACCCGTAACAAACTGGACCTTGTGCGCTGTCAACATGAAGTAAAACTGTTCCATCAGAGCGCAACACTCGAAATGGAAGATTTGGAGTTAAGTATGACATGAACGCGTATTCAATTGTAGTTGAATCACAATCAAATAAGGAGTTTGTTATATATGCTACAGTGTAGTCAGGTAATATTGGATCGGGTGTAGGTATGTTAAGAAGGAAAGGATTTGCGTCAAGGTTGTACAAGCTAAAAGAATTTGTTGCGGTGTCAATGAATACAAACTTAGAGTTATTATTACCAATGTCTGTAATATATAGGTCCGACCCATACGCTGTGGAGTCAAAAGTGTGTTCAAGCGTAATTTGTGCTGTCAATCTTAAACAGGAAACTGTCAGGAAGAATGCAATAAGAATATTAATTTTCGTTTTCATGATTGTCGTCTTGTCATGTCCTAAAATAGGTTGACCATTTTTGTTATTAAATGGCAATAGGTTTTTTAAGTTTTTTCTTACACAAAAAATGAAAGGTTTGATTTTGAGTGGGGGCGAAGCCCCCTTTTCATTTTCCGTGATTCATTAT
>JAEUUZ010000042.1 GCA_016786765.1 Chitinophagales bacterium | reverse complement strand
TGAGAAAGGTAGAAGAAGGGAAAAATAAAATGTGTGTTTTAAATGCCATTAGAAACAAAATTATTCACAGGATTTTTGCTTTGATCAACCACAAAACTGTTTATCAGAAAAATTTGGTTTTGCCATAGAAATCCCTCACGCGCATTGTGGTGCATTGGAAAATTATGCTCCATTTGGGTGTTTCCAACCGACAGCATTTTACTGAATTCCTTTCAAGTGAGTATTACTGTAACTCTATTTTCAGTCCTTGTTGAATGTGGTGCGCGCTAACAATCTGTAAAGAATCTGTAACGAGCATTCTTATTAAAATACTTCCTTTTTCACTTTGTGCTTTTACAACCGACATGTCGGTAGGGCTTTCCGAGGATGACGTTAAACGAAACCTGAATTTACCATCTAAATTATGGCGGTTGTTCATTACATAATAGGGTTGTAAATTGTTGCCATAAATGCCAATACATGCATATTGTGAAGTGTCTGGCCACTCTCCACTTACCACAACATCACCATTGCTCACATCATAAAACAAGGCAGAGTATATGAAATCGGGATTCGGTAAAACCACTTTGCGTAACTTAGCATTTGTTTTAGGAGGATGGATAAAGGTGTTGTATGGTTTCCCCGAAAGCACTTTCGCTACCCTATACAAACCATTGGGTAAATAGCGAATGATGAGCAGTTGAACAAAAAATGCCATCACAATCACCACAATAAAATAAGGTACTAATTTGGTTACTTTTCTCATGGCTTATTCCGTTTTACTTGAGGGAGAGGCGTAACCGAAAGTTGTTTCAAAAATGCGCTGTCGCCATTGTAGATTCTCAATAGTAAATTAAACTCTGCCTTATCGGGCGTTGGTAGCCAGTTGCCTTTTTGTTCATCAGAAGAAAGTATAATGCTGAATTTCCCGGCACTATCTGTTACTAAATTGGTATTGTTAAACGAGTACCGCTCGGCTCTATTCGGAATTAAGTAAAGGTCTTTTCCATAAACAGTAATACTCCAATATCTTGCTTTTATGTCAGCCAGGTTTCCAGTAATAATATATTGCTTTGAACCCTGAAAACGATTGCCATCACTATCTCTTCGGCTCATTAAGTATACGGCTTCGTTGGAGGGTAAAGCATACATCGCAAACAAGGTAACTTGTGCGGTAATTAAGGCATCGGTGCCTAGTGGGAGATTCGTTGTTCCTATCCAATTCCCATTGTGAAAAAAAGCGGGACTGTTTTCAATATTCAAGAGTCTAAATCCTGCAACACCTATTCCAAGGAATACACCCATCACCGAAAAAAGCAGTAAACGCTTAATTTTCATCGAATATTTTTTGAATTCGTTTTCTTCTTATGCTTTATGAAAATAATAATATCAAAAGATAAATAGTGTTTTCAATCATAATTATATCGAGAGATTCGAGTATTCCCATCGCAGATGTACGCTGTAGATCTTTGTTTTAATCGAGCCTTGCGTTACAACTTTTCTGAGATGCTGACGATTGGACGCCTCTGTAATGGGGTGGTGCGGTGATAACACCGACCACTGGGGAAAAGTAAAAATGCCAAACCCACCGTCATTCCCGCGTAGGCGGGAATATTTAAACAGAAGTATTTTTCATGAGATTCCCGCCTACGCGGGAATGACGTTTCATGGATATTTGTTGTATTCTGAGTTTATTGCACCTTCCCTTGAATTATCTTTGAAGCACCATTTCGCGTAAGGGGTTGCAGCGTAAAGCCCACAGTGACGCTGCATAGCGGAACGAGGACTTGCAGCGGAAAACCCGGTGCGCTTCTTAGCGGCATACGCCCAAAAGACTATCTAAAATGTAAGGTAATGTGAGTGGTAACTATTCGAATCGATAATTATTCTCTCACTAAGTCGGCTACAATTTCTTTTACAGGTTTGATGCTGTGGACATACGAAATACTTTGCCCTGCACACCACATGGTTTGGTAGGTGGCTGAGAAGGCGGCCTTTTCCAGCATTTTCATGCCTTTGTAGAAGGTGAGCATTTTCACGTATTTCTTAATGGTTTTGTTGCCCGATAACAACTTCTCGAACCAGTTTTGCTCCAAGCCAACTTCTTTCACGTATGGTGTGTTGATGACTGTACAAGGCGTGCCAGATAATTTGGTGGTGCGCACAATGTCTTTGTCGGTGTAATCGACAATGGCTTGTTTGTATTCGTGCGACACAGGGGCTTCGGTCGTGGCAATAAACGGACTGCCCACCGATACGCCACAAGCGCCTAAATCGAACATGCGCTGCATCGATTTTCTATCGCCTACGCCACCGGCAGAAATCACCGGTATCTTTAGGTTTTTTGCCAACAACGGAATAATTTGCTCGGGTGAAAGATCGCCCGCATGTCCGCCAGCTTCGTTGTTCACTGCAATCACGGCATCGGCACCCAATGCTTCCACTTTTTGTGCGTAGGCTAAATCTACCACATCGGCAAAAACCTTTATGCCTAAAGGCTTACACTCGTTAATCACCGTTTCAGGCGAACCCAACGAAGTGATGATGAAACCCACTTTATATTCTTTGCAAGTATCTAACTGCTCGCGCATGCGAATGTTCGATTTGTTGGTGATGATGTTAATACCGAAAGGTTTATCGGTGCCCGCTTTAATTTCATCTAGGGCCTTTCTGAAATCCGCATCGGTTCTGTAGTTCAAGGCAGGTACAGAGCCTGCAATGCCTGCGTTACAGGCTTCAATCACCATTTTGGCATTCGACACCAAAAACATAGGCGCCATAATAATCGGATAATCTATTCCCAACATTTGCGATAAAGCAGTATCTATTTTCGGCATAACCTGTTCTGTTTTTTAATTATAAATTTAAAATTCATTTACCATTCAACGGCAATCTTTCCGATGGATTTGCGCATTTCTAAATATTCGTGCGCATCAGCAATTTCGCTCACTTTGAAAATTTTACCGGTAACGGGTTGAAATACTTTTTCGTTGTACATGCGAATCACATTTTCAAAACAACGTTGCAATACTTCCGGTTTGTTATCGGCAATGCGCAGCATATTCACGCCAATTAAGGCTTTCGAGCTCATAAGGAATTCGGCCGGGTGATAAATGCCAAAGCCTAACCCTCTTTTCAAGGTCACAAAAATATTGCCTGCATCGCTCATATCGGCTGCGCCAAAACCAACAATTCTGCCACCTGCCGCTAACACTTTAATGCCTTTTTTGAAATAACTTGCGCCAATGGAATCGAAGATAACATCCACACCCTTGCCATCCGTGAGTTTCAAGATTTGCTCATCAAACTGCTCGGTGGTATAATTGATGGGGTGATGCACACCGTTTTCTTTCAGTAATTTCAATTTCGCTTCGGAACCTGCCGTGCCGAAAATCTCGCAACCCTTGTGTTTGCAGTATTGTACCAATGCCGTACCTACTCCACCCGCTGCCGCGTGAATGAGTACTTTATCGCCTTTGTGTAAATTCACTACTTCAGCAGCACTATAGTAAGCCGTGCAGTATTGTGTCGCCAAAGCCGTTGCCTCAGCGCTGTTCATGCTGTCGTTGATCTTTACACAAGCTCTGGCATCGAGCACAGCATATTCAGCATAACCGCCAAAGCGCGTCATACCGGCTACTCTATTGCCTTTACTTAAATGTTTTACATCGGCACCCACACTTTCGATAAAACCACATACATCGTAACCCAATATGGATGGGAGCGGAGGAGCATCTTGATATTGTCCTTTGCGCGCCATTACATCTGCGAAGTTCAATCCGAAGCCTTGCACTTTTACCAACACTTCACCGGCTTTCGGCTCGGGGATTGGCGTTTCACGCTGTTCGAATGCGTTTTTAGCGGCTCCGGTTTTGGTCAAGAATATCGCTTTCATGGTCGATGTTTTTGTAATGAATTAATAGGCTCTAGCGAATATAACGCGCTCTTTCGATGGCTTACCGGAAAATATACAAACGCCATCTTCTTGCGGGTTATCCAACGGAATACAGCGAATAGTCGCTTTCGTTAATTCTTTGATTTTTTCTTCTGTTTCGCCAGTTCCATCCCAGTGCGCATAAATAAAGCCTGGCTCTTCAATCATTTTCAAGAACTGTTCCCACGTATCGGCTTTGCGGATATTTGCATCGCGGAATGCCAATGCCTTGTTGTACATGCTTTGTTGAATATCAACTAACAATTGTTCGATGTAGTTTTCAATCCCTTCAAGTTGTTGTGACGATTTTTCTTTTGTATCTCTTCGTGCAACTTCTACTGTACCGTTTTCTAAATCTCTTGCTCCAATGGCTAAACGCACCGGCACACCAATCATTTCGTATTCAGCGAATTTAAAGCCCGGACGTTTTTGATCGTCATCGTCAAATTTCACCGAAATACCTTTGGCTTTCAAGGCGTCCATCAATGGTTTTAGCTTGTCGAAAATCATATTCAACTGCTCAGCACCTTTGAAAATAGGCACAATCACCACTTGCAATGGCGCTAATTTCGGAGGCATAACCAAACCATCATCATCGCTGTGTGCCATGATCAAAGCACCTATCAAACGGGTAGATACGCCCCATGAAGTAGCCCAAACGTATTCCTGTTTTCCTTCTTTAGTAAGGAATTGTACATCAAAAGCTTTAGCGAAATTTTGTCCCAAAAAGTGCGATGTTCCGGCTTGAAGAGCTTGTCCGTCTTGCATCATAGCCTCAATACAATAGGTATCTAATGCACCTGCAAAACGCTCGTTAGCCGATTTTTTGCCTTTGATTACAGGCATGGCCATAAATTCTTCGGCAAATTTAGCGTAGACGTGAAGCATTTTTTCTGTTTCTATAATGGCTTCTTCAGCAGTTGCATGGGCCGTGTGACCTTCTTGCCAAAGGAATTCGGCAGTACGCAAAAACAAACGCGTACGCATTTCCCAACGCACCACATTCGCCCATTGATTAATCAAGAGGGGTAAATCGCGATACGATTGAATCCAGTTTTTATACGAGTTCCAAATGATGGTTTCTGAAGTAGGACGAACAATCAACTCTTCTTCCAATTTTGCGGAAGGGTCAACAATTACACCGCCTCCGTTCGGGTCGTTCATCAAACGGTAGTGGGTAACAACAGCACATTCTTTGGCAAAACCTTCCACGTGTGCGGCTTCTTTGCTTAAAAAGCTTTTGGGGATAAACAAAGGGAAATAAGCGTTAACATGACCGGTTTCTTTGAAAGCTTTATCCAATGCATCGCGCATGTTCTCCCATAGTCCGTAGCCATAGGGTTTGATGACCATACACCCTCTCACACTTGAATAATCGGCCAATCCGCCTTTCAATACCAGATCGTTGTACCACTGCGAGTAATCAACGTCTCTTGCTGTAATTTCCTTTGCCATTGCTTAAATTTAAAGAGCGTGAAGATAAAATCTTCTGCCTGAAAATTGCAGTTCAGAAATTGAATATTTGATGTAGTGTAAAAATAGTAGGGTAAACGAGTACTATCCCTTCGTGCTTTCCCACTCAGCCGTTTTCTTGGCCAAGGTTTCTGCGAAGAGTTTCATATCCTCTTTTACATACGGATTTTTAGTGGCCTTTTGGTATGAATCAGCCATCGATAAAAGCGTTTGGAAGAAATGAGAATGCATTTCATCTACTGTCATTTCTGTCGTCCACAAATCAATTTTCAATGTTTCTTTTTGGAGTGCATCCCAAATCGAAATCATAATCGATTTGCAATCGCGTAATTCTTCGGTTTGGGTATCTGTTGCTAACCATTTAATATCTTGAGGAACATTATTGTCGTTCAATGCAATTTTGAAACGTATTTCCGATTGTTTTGCCATGCTGTTTGTATATGAGCCGTAAAAATAGTTTTCTCAGTTGTTTTGCGTAGCGTTCGCTTTCCAAGTTTTGAACATCGTTAAAAACTCATCTTGAATGGCTACCGTTTTGTTTTCGCCATACCATGCGTGAATCATTCGCACTTTATCGCCAAACGAAGTGGTGGTATCATCTTTTTGCGCTACTACAATGTCCTGTAATATGGCCGGACGTGGTCCCCAAACCCCTAATTCTTTCCCGGTTTCGGTTTCTTGCATCACTAATTTCGGAATGGAACGTCCGCCATTGGTGAGGTAGGCATCCATCACTTCCAAGTTTTCATCGCGCAGGATAATTTTAAAATCGATGAGCGGATTGCACAAACTGATGAGATACAATACCGGTACAATCTGCGAAGCATCGCCACACCAAGGTTCTGTGATGCACACCCAGGTTTGTGGCGTTGTCATTTGTTGTACTTCATTGTACAGTTTCGAATCGATGGTAATGTCGCGCTTGATGCGGTTCATGCGCTCTAAATTATCTTGCGTGTAGCGGAGCATTTTTTCATCCTTATACAATTGCTCGTGGCTTTCTCCATGGGCAATTTGCTCAGTTTGTTTTATGTATTGTTCAAACGTGATAGCTCGCGCAATTTGTTGCTTTGTAATCATTATAATAAAGGTTTAAAGACTTTCGTCTGATGAAGTAGTAACGAAAACGAATTACACTCGTCCGGCCAATAAATACAATACCGCCATTCGAATCGCCACTCCGTTTTCAACTTGTTGCAAGATAAGCGATTGTTTTGAATCGGCCACATCTGAATCTAATTCCACCCCACGATTAATAGGGCCGGGGTGCATAATGGTGATGTTTTTGTTAATAGAATCCAATAAGGCTCTGTTAACTCCATAGTACAAAGAATATTCGCGGAGCGATGGAATAAATTTGGTGTCCATTCTTTCCAATTGAATACGGAGTACATTGGCTACATCGCACCATTCTAGAGCCTTTTTCAAGTTCGGTTCGTAGGAAACGCCCAATTCTTCAATGTATTTCGGGATTAAGGTTGGCGGGCCGCATACCTTCACTTTAGCACCCATTTTCAACATCAACGGAATATCGGAACCTGCTACACGCGAGTGTTTGATATCGCCAATAATCAAATAATTCAAGCCTTTGAGCGAACCAAATTGTTCTAGCACCGAGTAGCCATCTAACAATCCTTGTGTAGGGTGCTCGTGCGTGCCATCGCCAGCATTGATGATTTGTGCGGGAATATGTTTCGATAAGAACTGTGGCGCACCGCTCGAAGAATGGCGCATTACAACCATATCTACTTTCATTGCCAAGATGTTGTTTACAGTATCCAATAGCGTTTCTCCTTTCTTCACCGATGAACCGGAAGCCGAAAAGTTGATGGTATCGGCTGAAAGTCTTTTTTCGGCTAACTCGAAGGAAATTCGTGTTCGAGTAGAATCTTCGAAGAATAAGTTAGCAATGGTAATATCGCGGAGAGAAGGGACTTTCTTAATCGGACGTTGGAGGACTTCTTTAAAGTTTTTTGCTGTGTCGAAAATTAATTGAATGTCAGATTTTTCGAGATCCTTGATGGCAATCAGATGTCGTTGACTAAGTCCGCTCATTCGTTTTGTTGTTTATTCGTTTACTATCCAAATTTTATCCTTCCCGTCTGTTTCTTTCCAATTCACTTTCACCTTTTCGGTGGTAATAGAATCGATAACTTTCCCCACATAGTTGGCTTCAATGGGTAAGTGGCGATGCAATCGTCTGTCCACGAGCACCAACAATTCCACATCTTTTGGTCGGCCGAAATCGAGCATCGCATCTAAAGCTGAGCGAATGGTTCGTCCGGTGTACAACACATCATCAATCAAAATCACTTGTTTGTCGTCTAACGAAAACGGAATGTCGGTTTCATTAGCCGTCATGGGTTTGCCCTTCATCCGAAAATCATCTCTGTAGAACGTGATATCCAATTTTCCGTGTAATATGTTCAACTTGGGTGCAATTTCACGCAATCGTTCTGCAATTCGGTTGGAAAGCATTATGCCTCGCGGTTGAACGCCAATGATTACGGAGTTTTCGAAATTTTTGTGATGTTCAATTAATTGATGGCAAAGGCGGTCGATGATAAGAAGAAACTGAGCACTGTCAATTAAAACTCGCTTTTGCATTGTTGGAAAGTTGCACAAATATAAATAAAATAGGGAATAAGCCAATTCGCTTTTTTACTTTGAAATAAAACGTTGATGTATAGTTCAAAACAGTTTTATTGCAGGCATAAAATAAAAACGGCTGAATCTTTCGATTCGGCCGTTTTAACGAAAACAGTATAATTGTTATCGTGCATTCATAGAGGGGGCTTTGTTGAATATTATCTGGAACGCATTACATCTTTTCAAACCCAATAATTTGTCGAAGTATGTAATGAATTGGTCAATTACTAAGGCAAACATAAGTGTAACCTTTTATTTTATTGGTATAGAATTGATGAACGTAGAGGTTCGTTTGAGTAACGTTTCTGACAGTATTTAATCACATTGAAGTCGATTGTGAATTTGTTATAACTGCAGTAAAATATAAACGGCCGAATCATACGATTCAACCGTTTATATGAAACCAATGTTTTTGCTTTATGATTTTATGCGAGGATACATTTTTTGTAACTCGAAACAAGTTGCAATACAAACCTATCTATATTAAGCATTGCTAAATTTTCATTTTTCACTAACACAAGGTTATTTCTTGCCTTGAATGCTCAACGCAATTTTCACTTCAGGATAAATGAATTTATCGCCCAACGATTTATCGTTACCATAGAATAAACCCCATTGCGTTCTATCGATAGTAAACGATGCAGTAGCTGAAGCTGTACTGTCGGCTACTGTAATTTTTGCAGGGAAGCTTAGGTTTCTTGTACTGTCTTTTAATGTGAGGTTACCGCTGATTTTATGGCTGTTCAAACTGTCTCCTGTTAATACTTCGGAGCCGGTAATTTCAAAAGTGGCAGTGCCAAATTTTTCGGCATCAAAAAAATCAGGAGACAATAAATGCTTTTTCAATTTCTCGCTCATGGTTTGATTCTTATCTGTAATCACCATTGAAGCGATATCGATCACGAATTTACCTGAGGTAATATTTCCATCTGCAACAGAAAAACTACCTTCTGTTAAGCTAAAATCTCCGGTGTGTGTGCCTACAGGCTTTGCACCTTCAAAACTCACTTTGCTAGTCGATTTGTCGGCTGTAAATGTTGTTCCGGTAGCTGTTGTAGCAGTTTGCGTTTCACCGGCATTAGTTACTTCCGTTTTTGGTGTTTGGTTGCAAGACGTAGCAATAAAAAGGGCTACAATTGGCAAGAAGATTTTTTTCATGATGTATGTTTTTTGATAATAATTTAGTTGCAATATACTGAAAATTAGCAAATTACTTCTTCCAAAACACTAATAACCCGATTTCTATAGCTAAGAATACTAAGCAGAAAAGTAATGCTAATTTCCAAAGCGAAGTGCCGCGACCCACTTCTTTCGATAGTACCGCTGCTTCATGCCCGCTAGCGCCAATTACATTGAGCAAAGGGTGCTTTGCTTTTAATGCATCTAAATCTTCAAACTGCATATTCGATTCAGCGCGATTATAGTTTAACGCAATAAATTTTTCATCCCCTTCATCGGCTTTAACGCTATAGAATCCGGCTGTTTTAATATTGTCTTTCGGGTTAAGCAACACCTTTGAGCCGATGTTACTTTGCTCCGGAATGAATTCTGTTTTTTCGCCTTTGATTTTCAACACCGATTCTTTTTTGTCGGTAGAGGTTTCCAACGTTATGGGGTCTTTACTGCCAATGGTATGTGCCTGAGCTTCATCGGCCGCACCGTTAATGGCCATTTTATAGAGCAATGGGGCAAAAGTAGAATGTACCACAAATTCATTCACTTTATTGTCGAGCGGTGCAGTACAAATGTAAATATGTCCTTGCTCAACTACTTCACTCAACAAGAGCATTCCCTTGTTTTTTAATCGAATGATATCTTCGGTAGGGTGGGCAGCACCGGCAACAAAGCGGTAATATTTTTTCACCGAAGGCAAGCTGATATTCTGAGGCACTATATCGAACAAATCTTTTACCAATTTATGATTTAAGTTGATGCTCTCCACCTCTGTGTTATCGGATTGCAATGCTTCAAAACGTCCAATTTGACTGCTGTTCAAGAATTGATTGTAGGAAGAGATAGTTGCGTTTTCATTCGGAAAAATCAATAATGAACCACCTTGATTCACGTATTTTTTTAATTCTTCGGAAAGGCCGGTGCTCATGTCTTTCAGATTCGACAATACAATTAAATGCTGTTTGCCCAAAGCTGCGTAGTTGATATTTCCTGCATTTAAAGTAGAGAAATTAAATTCGGGTTGACCGTTAAACACTGCATCTACAAAATTCCCTGTGCCCGGTTCTTTAATTTGAAGCACATTGAGCTTTTCCATCACATTAAACGCCATGAAATAACTGTCGTCAAATGTAATAGGGAAGTCTTCCAATTTTACTTCGGTTTTGTTCCATCCGATTTGCGAAATGGTGAATGGAATGGTGTCGTATACTTTATCTCCTGCTTTTACTGTTGGATTCGATAAGGCTTTCGACTGTCCATTAATAGATAGCGATAAACGAATATTCTCGGCATCCTCTTCTCCAGCGTTTTTTACACGGACAATCAACTTATTTTTTTGATTGAGTAGTTGAACGGGTTCGTAGAAAAAACAACTATCTATATATAAATTTGCCTGGGATTTTGCTGCTAACGGAATCAAATTGTACTTCACCAACGAATCGGGTGTAATGCCACCCATATTTTGTTGAAAATCCGAAATCAAATAAGCAATTTGGTTGGGTGAATTATCGCGACTCAATATATCTTTTTGGCGTTTCAAAATTTCATTCCAATTCCGTGAAGCAGGCGAAATCTCTACTTCATCCAGCATTAACATTAACTCTTCTTTGTTCACTAATCGTTGTTGCTTTCCGCTGAAATCGTTGGTGAGCAATTGAAACAAATCATCGTTGGCGTAGCTTCCGGCAATTGATTTTGCCGATAACTTCGCTTCATCCAATAACGATTGTTTATTGCCCATGGCTTTCATGGAAAAGGAATTGTCGACATACAAACTCACATATTTTTTGCCACTATTGGCTTCTTTGTTCTTAGCCGGAATGTATGGCTGTGCGAATGCGAGTATTAAGAAAAGCATGGTAAGTAATCTGGATGCTAATACCAGTAAGTGCTTTAATTTGTTTCGGTTGGTCGATTCCTGCTGAATTTGTTTCAGGAAAGCCACATTGCTGAAATACACCGTTTTAAATCGTCTGAATTTAAACAGGTGAATAATAATAGGAATGGCAAGTAACCCTAAAGCCCACAAAAAAGAAGGATGAACAAATTGCATCTGGCGAAAATATTAGTTTTATGTTTGCATTCAAATCAATTCACATTGTTTTGAAAATTAATTGAACATGGATAAGGTAGATATACAGATAAAGGTATACGATAGAGAAGGAGTGGAGCATGATATTACTGTACCCACTGATATCGGCATGACGTTGATGGAAGCCTGTAAAGCTTATGACTTGGGCGTTGAAGGGACTTGTGGCGGAATGGCCTTGTGTGCCTCTTGCCAAGTGTATGTGGAGAGCGATCACCAGCTTCACGAACAAGGTGATGCAGAGTTAGATATGCTCGATCAAGCGTTTTTTGTGAAACCCAATAGTCGATTGGGTTGCCAAATCCATCTTTCAAACGAATTAGACGGATTGGTTGTCCGCATTGCCCCAAAGGGATTAGAGTAATTAGCTCTAGTTGTAACGTTGCACATCCGAATTATCATCACACGCTTTGAGAAGTTGTTTCACTGTTTTATTCAACACCGGATGTTTAATATTTGTAGCTATTTCAGCCAATGGGAGTAAGGTAAATCTTCGCTGATGTAAATAAGGATGTGGAATGGTAAGTTGTTCCAAAGTAATGCTTCTATCACCATAGAAAAGAATGTCTATATCAATAAGTCTAGGTCCCCATTTTTCAGTGGTTTCCCGTCCGATTTCTTTCTCGATTTTTTGAAGTATGCGCAACAATTCTTCCGGAGCATGCATGGTTAAAATTTCAATGCATTGGTTGAGAAAGCCCGGCTGGTCTATTTTCCCCCAAGGGGCAGTTTCATATATGGCTGATGTAGCCATAATTTGACCGGTTCGAAATGCAATCAAGTTTCGTGCACTGCTTAGATTCGCAGCTCTATCGCCCAAATTTGTCCCCAATAAGAGAAAAACCTTTTCCATTTCGCCAAATATAATGGGCTGTTTCTAAAATGATGCAAAAATGTAGCATTGATTTTCATTCCGTTCGAGAAATGAATCCGATTTGGTATAATTGTGCATAAAATCAGTTTATGTGGAAATTTATTAAGTATGTGTTGGCCACTGTTGTTGGTCTTTTTCTCTTTATGTTTATTGGCTTGTTTATCCTCATTGGCATAGCTGCTTCTGCCGGAAAAGAAAAGGCGGTTACCGTAAAACCCAATTCGGTGTTGAAGGTGGATTTGAATTACGACATTCCTGAAAAAACAAATTCGAATCCTTTCTCATCGTTCGATTACGGTTCATTCAAACCCAAAAAAGCTACCGGTTTGAATGATATTGTGGCTGGTTTGCGCAAGGCCGCTACCGATAAAAATATTAAAGGTATTTACTTGGAAATGGGCGTGAATCCTAATGGTTACGCTACCCTTGAGGTGATTCGGCAAGAGTTGTTGGCGTTTAAAAAGACCGGTAAGTTCATCTATGCTTATGGCGCTATGGTGTCGCAGAAATCGTATTACCTGGCCAGCGTTGCCGATAAAATTATTTTGAATCCGAGTGGTGGTATGGAAGTTACCGGCTTCGGAAGAGAAATTATGTATTACAAAAATGCATTAGATAAATTGGGTATTGAAGTGCAACAGTTTCACTGTGGACAGTTCAAGAGCGCTATCGAACCATACACTCGCGATAATATGAGTGAGCCAAATCGTCAGCAATTATTGGCTTTATACGGAGATGTATATCAACATTTTTTAACCCATGTGGGTGAGTCTCGAAAGATTGATACCGCTGCTTTAAATGCTGCTATCAACGATTTGAAGGTGTTTATGCCTGAAGATTGCAAAGCATTGAATATTGTGGATGAATTAGGGTACTTCGATCAATTGATTAGTGCTGTGAAAGACAAAGCAGGCATCGACAAAAAAGAAGAATTGAAATTTACAGACCTTTCGAGTTATATCGCATCTAATGAGCCGGAAACATCAACATCTGCAAATCGAGTAGCTGTAATTTATATGGAAGGTGAGATTGTAGATGGACAAGGAAAAGACGGACAAATTGGAGGAGATGAGTTTGCGAAAATAATCCGAAAAGCGCGTATGGACGAGAACGTGAAGGCGCTTGTGTTGCGCGTTAACTCACCGGGTGGAAGTGCTTTAGCTTCCGATATTATGTGGCGTGAAGTAGTGATGGCACGAAAAGATAAGCCGGTGGTAGTATCGTTTGGCGATGTCGCTGCTTCGGGTGGCTATTTTATCTCTTGTAACAGCGATCGTATTTTCGCTGAGCCTACTTCCATTACCGGTTCTATCGGTATTTTTGGTTTAATTCCGAATGCGAAAAAACTGTTGAACGAGAAATTGGGCATTACCACCGATAACGTAGAAGTTACTCGTCATGGGGCTTTCAATATGGTTACCAATCCGTTTGACGAAGAAGAAAGAGCCATCATTCAAAAAACAATCGAGAAAGGTTATCGCGAATTTAAAGGTCGTGTAGCTGAAGGTCGCGGTAAAGATACAGCCTATATTGAAACCATTGCACAAGGTCATGTATATACCGGCAATCAAGCTATTCAGAATGGTTTAGTGGATGAAATTGGAGGCTTAGATCAAGCTGTTCAATTTGCAGTGAAGAAAGCGAATTTGAAAGAGTACAAGTTGAAAGAATATCCGGAAGAAAAAGATTTCGCTACGCAAATTTCTGAAGCTTTTGGCGAAGCGAAAATGCAAATGATTAAATCGGAATTAGGCGACCAATATGAGTTCTATAAAACATTGGATGTCATTCGCAAAGGAACAGGTATTCAAATGCGAATGCCTTATGATTTAGGTGTAGAATAATTAGCAATGAATAAGCGTATAACACTTTTTACTTTTCTTATCGTATTGCTTTCAGCCTGTAAGCAACAAAACGATTTTGATAAAGACGGAAATTTACTGTTGGAAAAATTGACTTCCAAAAGCGGAGAATTCAAGTTTAATCCCATGTTTCGTTCCGATAGTAATTCGGTGAAGAAGTATGTGCCGGATACCTTTTTGTATAACAATCAGCCCTATAGCGGTAAGGTAGTGAAATACAATGCACAAGCGAAACGTACGATGTTGGGCACCATGAAAGACGGACTATTGGATGGCTGTTGGACATTTTTTTTCGCCACCGGAGGAAAGCAAATGGAAGGCGATTATAAATCGGGTTGGGATGTTGGCTTGTGGACGTCTTACTATGGTTACGACAAGAAAAAGGTGCAAAAGTATTATGACGATTTTGGCTACATGATAGCGCGTATCGATTATTTCGACAATGGCAAAATGCAGTACTTTCAAAACATAAAGCATCCACTTTTTGGTGATAAGGAAAGAAACATTTCTTTTAATCGTCAAGAAGTTCCTGTAAATATTTATGTTGAAGATTCTATACTTATTCTCAAAAATGGAGATAAGACCGAGAGAATTGGAAAGAACATCTTTGGAAAGTTTAAGTCGAATTAATTTCTCAGTACTCGCTTGCGTTTGAATTATACAAAGCTTAGTGTACCCAATTTCATTTGTCCTCGAATTATTTTTATTTTCATTCCTATCTCAAAAACACAATTATGCGTTTTCTTTTTTTTCTATTGATGGGTAGTCAAGTCTTTGCCCAAACAGCCGATGATATTATTAATAAGTCAATTGCAGCAACAGGTGGTGCTGAAAAATGGAGTAAGGTAGTGTCCATGAAGTATGAAGGCAATTATGTGATGGGGCCAGGCATGTTAGCCCCTATAACCGAAATCCAATTTACAAAACCGGCAACGGCATACTACAGTGATTTTACGTGGCAAGGTATGACTTCTAAAACGGTGATGCAAGCCGACAGTGGATGGACCTATAACCCATTTGGCGGCAAACGTGAAACCGATCCTATCAATGCGGAAGAAATCCGAAGTTTGAAGTTAGATGCCGATCCTCAAGGGATGCTGTTTAACTATGCCAAGAAGGGCTATACAGCCGATTATTTAGGCTTAGATGACATGGAAGGTTCAGAGGTGCACAAGGTGCGTTTAACCACGAAGGAGGGCGATATGATTTATTTCTATATTGATGTACAATCGTTTTATGTATTGAAAATGGTGAAACGAATGAAATTCAAAACGAAGGAAGATAAATCGTTTGTTGTTTACAGCGATTTCAGAAAGAATGACTTCGGACTAACTATACCTTATTCTACACAGCGCGTGGATGAAAAGGGGAATGAACAAGGCGGTCCGGTGATGCTTACAAAGATTACCACGAATCCCGTTTTCGACAGTAAACTATTAGATAAACCTTTATCAAAATAATTATATGCGTTTATTACTATCATCTATACTTTCACTCAGTTACGGGTTGATTATAGCACAGAATACAACACTTACTTCTGCATCTTTAAATAAAATTGAAGCGCGATGTATTGGTCCTGCTGTAATGGGCGGAAGAATTACAGCCATTGACGGGGTTGAAAACGATCCGCGCATTCTCTATGTTGGCTGTGCAGGCGGTGGTATTTGGAAAACAACTAATGGTGGTTCTGAATTTAAAAGCATTTTCGATAAACATTGCCAAAGTATTGGTGCCTTAGCGATCAATCAAAAAAATCCGGAAGAGGTTTGGGTCGGCACCGGTGAAAGCAACATGCGCAATACGGTATCCGTTGGGAATGGTGTCTATAAAACTACAGATGGCGGTGAGAACTGGACTTTTATGGGTTTACCGAATAGTGAGCATATCAGTAAAGTGGTGATTCACCCCCAAAATCCAAATACGGTTTATGTAGCAGTTGTTGGAAAACTATGGGGCAACAGTAGTGAAAGAGGATTATACAAAACTACTGATGGAGGTAAGAATTGGCAACGTATTTTGTTTGTGAACGATTCTACCGGTTGTGCAGATTTTATTATGAATCCTAGTAATCCGGATATTCTATACGCTAGTATGTGGCAGGTAAGAAGAAAGCCATATGCCTTTGCCAGTGGAGGTCCGGGAAGTGCTATCATGAAATCAACTGATGGTGGGGCAACATGGAAGAAAATTCAAAAAGGATTACCGGCAGGAGATATCGGCCGAGCTGCATTAGCTATTGCGCCTTCGGCTCCCGATAAGTTGGTGATGATTGTGGAAAGTAAAAAAACAAGTTTGTTCTTAACTACTGACGCAGGAGAAACATGGGTAGAACAAGGTGCAGACGATAATGTTTGTGCTCGTCCGTTTTATTTCAGTTGTTTGGCTATAGATCCAATCGAATCAAATCGAGTGTATCGTCCTGCATTTTACTTCTCTATGAGTGAAGATGGTGGACATAGTTGGGCTCAAGCACAACAATCGAACGGTTGGGTACACAGCGATTTACATGCCTTGTGGATTAATCCGAAGAACACATCGCATATGTATTTGGGTACCGATGGTGGGGTTTACATGAGTGTAGACAAGGGAAACAACTGGTTGTTCTTGAATAATTTTACGGTAAGTCAGTTATATCACGTGCAAGTTGATGATCAAGAACCTTACAATGTTTATGGCGGTTTGCAAGATAATGGTTCGTGGAGAGCACCTTCACAAAACCCGGGAGGAATACAAAATGGCGATTGGAAGAATGTAGGTGGTGGCGATGGATTCTGGGTACAACCTGATGCTGAAAACCATAAGATAGTGTACAGTGAATATCAAGGCGGACACATCAGTCGTTTAGACTTGAATACAAATCACAGCCAAGATATTCAGCCTAAAGCAGAAGAAGGCGATCCTAAATTGCGATTCAATTGGAATACGCCTATTGTTCGCTCGCTCAACAACAAGAAACGAATATATATGGCTTCTCAGTTCTTGTATAGAAGCGATGATAAAGGAATTCATTGGGAAAAAATGTCGGGCGATTTAACCACCAACGATCCAATGAAACTCAAACAAGAGGAGAGTGGCGGATTAACGAACGACAATACTTCTGCCGAAAATCACTGTACGATTTTCACTATTGCCGAATCGCCATTAGATGTAAACACGGTTTGGGCCGGAACCGATGACGGAAATCTTCAAGTAACTACGGATGGTGGTAAAACGTGGACAAACGTAGCCGATAATTACAAACGTTGCGGAATACCAGCACAAACTTGGGTAAGCAGTATCGAACCATCGCGCTTCGATAAAAACACCGTATATGCTACTTTCGATAACCACATGTATAGCGATATGAATACTTATGTTGCGAAAAGTTCGGATTTGGGAAAAACATGGGTGCTTTTTAAATCATCTGAATTCAAGGGCTTTGCACATAAAATAAAAGAAGACTTGGTGCGTAAAGATTTATTGTTTTTGGGAACTGAAATGGGCTTGTATACTTCTTTAGATGGCGGAAAGAATTGGTTACAAATGAAAGGGAACATCCCTACTTATGCATTGGTGCGTGATATCGTTATCGAGCCTCGAACAAATGATTTAGTATTAGCTACGCATGGAAGAGGAGTTTTAATTGTTGATGATATTTCTCCTCTTCGAAATATATCTGCTGAGTTATTGCAAAAAGAAGCTGCATTTATTCCATCACGAAGTGCTTTAGCTGCCAATGATCATTTTGGAAGCGGATGGCCCGATGCCGGAGGATTTGTTGGTCCAAATGCCACAGAAGATGCCGTTATTACTTATTATCTAAAGGATCGTGTGAATAGTGGTGGCGTTAAAATTGCCGTCTATGATGCCAATGGAAAGTTTTTAGTGGATTTACCCGGTACAAAGCGTAAGGGCATAAACAAAGTTTACTGGAATAAACGACTTGCTCCTCCACGATTGGCTACCGGTGGTGCAAAAGCGGATTGGACGTCTACTATTGGTCCTATGGTTCAAGCCGGTAAATACAAATTGAAGCTTATTGTTGGTGAAAAAAGTTTCGATGGAGAAATTGAATTGAAGGAAGATGCAAAAGCCAATATTTCTGCCGAAGATAGAGCAATGAATGCGCAGTTAATGCAGAAAACGGTTAGTCTGCAAGAAGATTTAGCGAAGTTGATGGATTCAGTTACTGCTGAGCAAAATAAGCTAAAAGAGAACTTGAATGATGATAAGGTTATCAAAGAATATTTCGACAGTTTAGAAGTTGTTCGCGCGGAATTGGTGCCCGTGAAAACCGGTCGTGCTGTGCTTTTTGCCGATGAGGAAAAGCTACGTGATAAAGTGAGTGACATTTATGCAGGTGTACTTTTCTATGACGGTCGCCCAACAAATTCCCAAACAGATGGCTTGAAAAAGCTGGGTAAAGAGTTTGAAAAGACTAAAGCTAAATTTGAGCTGCGCAAGAAAACATATACCCCTTTAGTTGAACCTATTTTAAGACGCGTAAAAAAGTCTAATCCGTATTGATTTATTAGTTTAATTCATAAAGCGCTATGCATCAGTTTACGAAGCATAGCGCTTTTTTTTATGCTAAGTTATTTCTTTTAGTGCCTTCAAATTGCAAAATAAAGTCTGCACCAAATACAGATGCTGGCGTTTTATAGCCTGCCGAAGAATAAGATTCTTTAAGCGTTTCACCTGCTATTTTTACCGCTGTAAGTGCTGTGAGCAGATAGCCTTCAGGTAGCGTGAGGGTAGCTCTTTTGGTTTCTCCTTTATCGTTTTTCACTTCTCCCCAAATAAACGATTGTGCTTCTTTTCGCATTTGTTCATCCGGACCTGCAGGGCGTTGTTTCACCTTTTTGATTAAATAATCTTTTACCCATCGTTGCTTTAGAATGAAACCTAAATAGTTCGAACGTTTCATATTTTTGATGAGCGACATGGGCAACACATTATATACTCTAATATTTGGAATGCCTGTTGTGAAATGGGCAGTAGAAACATCGCCCCAAGGAATTTCAACTGCCAGTTTTTTAGTTGTTCCGTAATCAATTTCACGGGTATGGGATCCGCTTTTGGTGTTTACAATTTTCCCGTTTGAACGGATAGCACTTCCTTCTCCCAAATTTTCTATAACCGTTATAGTGGTGCCGTGTGATAGCATACATCCCTTATTCATCAAGCATAATTCTAGTGATGTTGCATCAGGTAGTTGCTCTTTCAAGTAGAGCGATAAACAATCGGTTGGTACTACATCAAAACCTACACCCGGCATCACCGTGACATTTGCAGCTTTTGCTTTTTCATCCAATCGTTTAAGTGTTTCGAAAACCGAAATTTCACCAGTGATGTCTAAATAGTGTGTATTCGTTGCAATGCATGTTTTAGCCATAGCGGTTGCGGTATACATAAATGGACCTGCACAATGCAGCACCGTTTTAATATCACTTAGTTGACTACTGAAATCACCCGACAAATCAAATGTTCTGTATTCGCATTTTAAAGCGTTTGCTAAGTTTTTTACGGCTTCCTCATTTCTTCCCGATAACACCGGATTCAATCCATTTTTAACCGCAATTTCTGTGATTAATTTTCCGGTGTAACCATTACATCCGTATATGAGTAATCTGTTTTTCATGTTCTTTTTTTACAAGATAATGGATTAATTCTTATTCTGAAACGAAAGCCCCGTCCTGCTTTATTATTGCTGAACGGGGCTCCTATTGATTCTCCTTCTCCCTACCTCAAAATAGTAATGGACCCTCTTTGATTGGATTCGGAGTGGTTATCGAGGAATGTGATGTTGATGGTATATACGTACACCCCCGGTTCGAGGTATACGCCTTTGTATCGACCATCCCATTGGAAGAAGATGTCTTTAGATTCGTATACCTTTTCACCCCATCGGTTGAAGACAGCGATGTCGAGGAACTTGATA
>JAEUUZ010000058.1 GCA_016786765.1 Chitinophagales bacterium | reverse complement strand
AACTAGTTCTAACACAGTTCAATACTGTATCAATACCTGCATTGATGTTTGGTGCTGTAATATTTTGTGTTACCACTACTGCATCACTCGCTGTACATCTATTGTATGTATTTGTAACCGTTACAGTATAGGTGTTTGGTGTACTCACACTTGTTGTTGCTGTGGTAGCTCCATTCGACCATGCATAGGTAACACCGCTTGTACTTGATGTTGCGTTTAAGTTTAAGCTAGTTCTTACACAGTTCAACACTGTATCTATACCTGCATTGATATTTGGTGTAGTAATGTTCTGTGTTACAACAACTGCATCACTAGCAGTACATCCATTTGTAGGATTAGTTGCCGTTACAGTATAGGTATTTGGAGCATTTACATTTGTAGTTGCTGTGGTAGCTCCGTTCGACCATGCAAAGGTTGCTCCCGTTGTACTTGATGTTGCATTTAAATTTAAGCTGGTGCGCACACAATTCAACACAGTATCTATACCTGCATTGATATTCGGTGCAGTAGTATTTCTTGTAACAATTACAAAAGTTGAATCTTTACATCCATTAATTAAGTTGGTGATAACTAAGGTGTATCGACCGGGTTGATTAATAATTGGTGTTGAAGTTGTTGCTCCGGAAACAATATTACCTCCTGCATAAGCAATCCATTGAAATGAAGATCCTGAAGTAGATGCTGAACCATCCAATGTATCCAACAATTGTGTACAAGTTAAAACTTTTGGCGTAGCAATTCTTGCAGTATCAAAACAAGGACAAGGAACAACTGATATTCTTACAGTATCCCTCATGGTACAAAGTGCATCTCCGGCAGTTAATATATATGATGTTGTTGACAGCGGTTTTGCTGATGGATTTGAAATAGTTGCAGATGGAGTTAGACCTGCAGTAGGTGCCCAACTATAGGTAATTGGGCTCGCTGAAAGGGTTGGCATTAATTTAGTAAAAGACGATGTTAATTGTATAGCCGGATCAAAAGGACAAAGAGAAGAATCCGGGCTTGCAACAAGTGTTGCATACGGCTTAACTCTAACCGTATCGCGAAGAATACATCCACCCTGAGTCATACTAACTACATAGGTTTGAGGAGTGCTAATATTGACAGATGGATTTCTGATTGTGCTAGATGTTGTAAAACCAACATTTGGTGTCCAAGCGTAAGTTTCAGTACCATCTGTTCCTGTTGGAGTTGCATTGAGATTAAACGCTTTCCCTGTACCGGTACAAACCATTGTATCTGAAATAGAACCTCTCAAAGAAGGAACATAAATATTGAATCCTCTGGTTACTGAAGCTGTTAAAGGACAAGCATTGTCAACCGCTCGAAAGGAGATACTATAAAAACCAGCATTTGACGGTGTAGGCGTCCACGAGAAAGTTGTTGTTACCGGATTTGTTCCTGTTGAAGAAACGGTTGCCCCAGGAATAGAAGTCAACACATTCGAAGTAAGTGTAAGTATTTGACTAGCATCTAAATCAGTTGAAACAACTCTAAATGACATTGGCGTATTAGGACAAGCTTTAAATGTACTCGTTGTGGTATTGTATGTTGCTCCCGTAATTGTAGTAGGTGCACCCATAGCCGGAGTACTGTTTGTACCACAGTTAATTACAATAACCTGCATATCACGAATCGTTGAACCAATTTTTACGCCATTTCTAAATTCATCTACTCTAATGGCAACTAATCCAATTTGAGTGCCTCCCGGTGTAAAGGTCATCTGACCGGTTGAAGGATTAAACACGAAATTGTTCGCAGGAGACGTACTAATAGGATATGTAGGCGAAAATCCACCGTTATAAGGTACATTTGCAGTTGCAGTGTGTTTAGGTTGAATGAGTGTGTATGATAATGAATCTCCATCCACATCAATTACACCATGGTTATAACTGAAAGGTTGACCATTACAAATGTAAGGTACAGGGTTTACTGTAAAATCAGGGGAGCTGTTACATGCTACTGCCACATTATTCAAATTAGCTTCAACATAAAGGTTGTAGGCTGATGCATTATTTGAATTAGTAACAGCAACGTTTCTGCAACATAATGTATAACTAAACCTCCAATCGGTACAATTTGCAGGCAGGGTATAGGTGGCCTCGTAAATATATTGTTGAATACCAGGCAATGAACCACCGTTGCAAGTTGAGTTTGGTAATTGTGCCAGACAAAGTGGAGACACTTCTTGCGAACTAATCAAGGGCATTGTTAGATTTGCATTGCGTCCGCAGCTTGCTGAATTTATGTTAATAGAAACGGACGTTGGAGCATTAATACCTGCGCAATCTCTATAAAACTTAAGCCGAAAGCGATAAGTGTTGCCGCCCAAACAATCATAAGTTAAATCAGCCCCAACGGAGTGAGTAGCAAACAATTGACAGAAGGGGATGAAAAAAATTAAGATTAAGAAGTACAGCTTTTTTGTCATAGTTAGTATTAATTCGTATGAAGAAATGGTTAGTTATGCTCCTACATACGACTCATATACAAAAAATGTTACTCCAAAACGCAAAAAAGCCGAGAAATAATTCTCGGCTTAGTATAGTTTGTTGATAACTTAATTATCTTCCTTCCAATACAATATAAGAACCAATTGCACCAGGAACTGATCCATTTACCAATACTAGGTTCTCTTCAGCAAGGATTTTTACAATCTTCACATTCAACGTCTTGATTCTATCGCCACCCATTCTTCCTGCCATTCTCATACCTTTCAATACTCTTGAAGGATCTGAAGATGCACCGATAGAACCCGGAGCTCTTTGACGATCGTGCTGACCGTGTGTAGCCATACCTACTCCGCTAAATCCGTGACGCTTAACAACACCCTGGAATCCTTTTCCTTTAGAAATACCGATAACTGAAATTTTTTCTCCCTCAGCAAAGATTTCAGTGCCAACTGTTTCTCCTTCTTTTTTCTCGAAATCGAAATCTCTGAACTCCACTAATTTTCTTTTAGGAGCAACACCTGCTCTTTTAAAGTGACCAGCCTCAGCCGCATTTACACTTTTCTCACGTTTCTCATCATAAGCTAACTGCACTGCAGTATAGCCATCTTTCTCTTCAGTTTTCAATTGAGACACCTGATTCCCTGTTACATCAATAACAGTAACACCCATATGCTTACCATCGATGAACACACTGGTCATACCAGCTTTTTTTCCAATTAATCCTTTCATTTGTTTTTGTTTTAGCGGTCCGCCAAAAAGGAGGACATAAATAAATAATTACTTTTCTTAAAAAGCCTTATGCTTTGATTTCAACTTCAACACCACTCGGCAATTCCAATTTCATCAAGGCATCAATAGTTTTTGATGTAGATGAGTAGATATCTAACAATCTTTTGTAAGTACACAATTGGAATTGTTCTTTAGAGTTTGCATTTACGTGTGGTGAACGCAAAACGGTAAAGATGTTTTTATGAGTAGGTAAAGGCACCGGTCCGGTAACAACTGCACCTGTTCCTTTTACTGTTTTCACAATTTTCTCAGCTGATTTATCAACCAAATTATGGTCGTATGATTTCAACTTAATTCTAATTCTTTGTTGGCTCATGATAAGAACGTTTGTTTTATTTTGAATTATATTATTCTTCGATGTCTTTAATCTTTCCAGAGTTTTTCGCCATTACCGCCTTAGCTACTGCGTCAGGAGCCGGTGAATAGCAGAAGAATTCCATTGTTGACGTTGCACGACCTGATGTTAATGTTCTCAATTGAGTTACATAACCAAACATTTCACTTAGTGGCACTTTCGCTTTGATCACTTGAGCGTTCATTTTAGCTTCCATACCTTCTAACATACCACGTCTTCTGTTCAAGTCACCTACAACATCACCGGTATTTTCTTCAGGAGTGATAACTTCCAATTTCATGATAGGCTCTAACAATACAGGTCCTGCTAATTTACAAGCATTTCTGAATGCCATTTTAGCGGCTAACTCGAAAGATAATGCATCAGAGTCAACTGCGTGGAACGAACCATCATACAATCTCACTTTCAAACCATCTACTTCGTAACCGGCTAAAACACCTGTTTTCATGGCTTCTTTCATTCCTTTCTCTACAGATGGAATATACTCTCTAGGAATAGCACCTCCGAATACATCATTCACAAACTCTAAACCTTCTTTGTTTTCCTCAGATGGTCCGATTTCGATATGGATATCGGCAAATTTACCACGACCTCCAGATTGTTTTTTATACGTTTCGCGGTGTGTTACAGTTTTCGTTAAACGCTCACGGTAGTTAACTTGTGGAGCTCCTTGGTTACATTCAACCGAGAATTCTCTACGCATACGATCTACCAAAATCTCTAAGTGTAACTCACCCATACCTGCGATGATGGTCTGACCAGTTTGCTCATCAAAAGACACACGGAATGTAGGATCCTCTTCAGCTAATTTAGCCAAAGCCATACCCATTTTATCCATATCTTTTTGTGCCTTAGGCTCAACTGCAATAGAGATAACCGGCTCTGGGAAAATCATTGCTTCTAATACGATTGGATGATCTTCAGCACACATGGTATCACCGGTTTTGATATCTTTGAAACCTACGGCTGCAGCGATATCTCCCGCTTCTACTACATCAATTTGTTTTCTGTCGTTAGCGTGCATTTGGAACAAACGAGAGATACGTTCTTTTTTACCTGAACGCGTGTTCAAGATATAAGAACCTGCCTCTAATGTACCTGAATACACTCGGAAGAAACACAAACGACCTACGAATGGATCGGTTGCAATTTTGAATGCCAATGCTGCGAATGGTTCTTTAGCATCTGGTTTTCTAGTGATTTCAGCACCTGTATCAGGGTTTGTACCGAACGTTTCCGGTCTGTCCATTGGTGATGGCAAGAACTCGCAAACAGCATCCAATACCGCTTGTACACCTTTGTTTTTGAATGAAGAACCGCAGAACATAGGTACAACCTTCATAGCAATAACTGCTTTACGAACAGCTACACGAACTTCATCTACAGAAATAGACTCCGGATCCTCAAAATATTTTTCCATGAGTTTGTCATCGAATTCAGCTACCTGTTCGAACATTTTCTCACGATAGAAAGCTACATCTTCTTTCAAATCTTCAGGAATTGGCACAACTTCGTAAGTCATTCCTCTGTCGGCTTCGTTCCAAATAATCGCCTGGTTCGTTACCAAGTCAACTACGCCTTTGAAATGCTCTTCGTTTCCGATTGGAATTTGCATAACCAATGGATTTGAACCCAACATTTCTTTTACTTGTTTTACTACGTTGAAATAATCTGCACCCTGACGATCCATTTTATTTACAAATCCCATACGGGCAACGCTATAACCATCCGCCAAACGCCAGTTGGTTTCCGACTGAGGCTCAACACCATCTACAGCAGAGAACAAGAATACCAATCCATCCAAGATACGCAATGAACGGTTTACCTCTACGGTAAAATCCACGTGACCCGGAGTATCGATAATGTTAATCTCGTAAGGTTTATCTTTCCATTTCCAAGAACAGTGTGTTGCAGCAGAAGTAATGGTAATACCACGCTCTTGCTCTTGCTCCATCCAGTCCATTGTTGCAGCCCCCTCGTGTACCTCACCAATTTTGTAATTCACCCCTGTGTAATACAAAATACGCTCAGTAGTTGTCGTTTTACCGGCATCGATGTGAGCCGCAATTCCAATGTTTCTGGTATAATTTAAATCTCTTGCCATAGTCAACTCCTCGCTAGGAGCATTTACTTATTATTAAATGAATATTAGAACTTAAAGTGAGCAAATGCTTTGTTTGCTTCAGCCATACGATGTACGTCTTCTTTCTTTTTGAAAGTAGAACCCTCACCTTTAGAGGCTGCGATGATTTCACTTGCTAATTTATCAGCCATTGATTTGCCATTTCTAGCACGAGAATATTGAATCATCCATTTCACCGCCAAAGAATGTTTACGCTCCGGACGAACCTCTGTAGGTACTTGGAAGTTCGCACCTCCAATTCTTCTGCTTCGTACTTCAACCGCAGGGCTTACATTGCTCACTGCTTTTTTCCAAACTTCCAAAGGATTCTCTTTTGTTCGCTCTTCAACGATATCCATAGCGCCATAAAAAATCTCATAAGCTGTAGATTTTTTACCGCTCCACATTAAGTTGTTTACGAATTGCGTTACCTGAACATCACCGAATTTCGGATCAGGCTGAACATATCTTTTTGGTGCTCTTGACTTTCTCATTTATATATATTTTACTGAGTCTTAAGATTATTTTTTCTTACCTCCTTTTGCTGGAGCTGCTGGTGCTGCACCTGGCTTAGGACGTTTCGTTCCGTATTTAGAACGGCTTTGTTTACGATTCTCTACACCCGCAGTATCCAAAGATCCGCGAACGATATGGTAACGTACACCCGGTAAATCTTTAACACGACCTCCACGGATCAACACAATTGAGTGCTCCTGTAGGTTGTGTCCTTCACCCGGAATATAGGCGATTACCTCGATAGAGTTCGTTAAACGAACTTTAGCTACTTTACGTAGTGCCGAGTTAGGTTTTTTTGGTGTTGTCGTGTAAACACGAGTACAAACACCACGTCTTTGTGGACAAGAGTCTAGCGCACGACTTTTCGATTTCGCTTTAATAACTTCTCTTGATTTTCTTACTAGTTGTTGTATAGTAGGCATTAAGTCTATTTTTGGGACGGCAAAGCTAAACTTTATATTCAAAATTCACAATCTGAATGTGAAAAAAGTTTTTTGCTTCCCTTTTTTGCCTTTATTTCATCCATTTAGTGTAGTTAAAAATGGAATCGAAGCACCAAATTTAACTAAAAAATCAAATTTAGAGGCAGTTGTACATAATTAAAGACAGCCATTCCATCTCCAATTTTCAAATCCAAATATTCAAACCAAAACTGAAACGATATACTGCTCAATTCTCTTTCGTGTATTGTTAAATTTCTTCATCGTTAAATCATCAAATTACCAAATCACCAAATTATCATCCCCAATCCTTATCATTGCCCAAGAATTTACTACACCATGCCAAAAATATCTACCAAAGGAGAAGCCATGCCCTCCTCTCCTATCCGAAAACTTGTTCCATATGCCGAGGCCGCAAAAAAAACCGGAGCAAAAGTTTATCACTTAAATATTGGTCAGCCCGATTTGGAAACCCCTCCTCAATTTTGGGAGAAACTCCGCACCATGGATATGAAGGTGCTCGCCTATTGCCCGAGCGATGGTTTCGAAAGTTATAAAGCCCAATTCGCGAAATACTATAATAATATAGGTATAGCGGTTGATACATCTAACTTCCTCATTACAAATGGAGGCTCTGAAGCCCTATCTTTCGTAATGCTCAGTTGCATGAACGATGGCGATGAAGTGATTATACCGGAACCTATGTACGCCAACTATATTGGTTTTGCCACTGCCGGCAATATCAATGTAAAACCTATTTCCTGTTCTATCGATAATGGCTTTGCCTTGCCCTCCATAGCCGACTTCGAAAAAAGCATTACCGACAAAACAAAAGCAATTTTGATCTGTAACCCGAACAACCCTACCGGTTACCTATACAGCAAAGAGGAACTCGAAACCCTCCGCACCATCGCCTTGAAATACGACTTGTATTTAATTGTAGATGAAGTGTACCGCGAATTTTTGTATGGCGGCACCACCTTTTTCTCGGCCCTGAACTTGGAAGGTCTAAACGAACACGTTATTGTGATCGATTCTATTTCAAAGCGTTTCAGTGCCTGTGGAGCACGAATTGGTGCTGTTGTTACCCGCAACAAAGCGGTGTTACAAACGGTGATGAAATTTGCGCAAGCACGTTTAAGTCCGCCTTCACTCGGACAAATAGCCGGTGAAGCCTTATTCGATTTAGGAGCCGATTATTATGCCGGCATTGTCAAAGAATATCAGTTACGCAGAGATACATTGGTTACGTTACTCAATGCCATACCTGGCGTAAAATGCCCAACTCCGGGCGGTGCCTTTTATGCAGTAGCCGAACTCCCCATTGACGATGCCGATGTATTTTGCCAATGGATGCTCGAACACTTCCGCCACAACAACGCCACCGTAATGATGGCGCCTGCCACCGGCTTCTACAAACACACCGAACTCGGCAAAAAGCAAGTACGCATCGCCTACGTGCTGAACACCGATGATCTAACCGCAGCCGTAGAGTGCTTGAAATTTGGACTAGAAGAGTACAACAAGCAAAAATAAATCAGGGCGTGCCCTTCGGTCAGGCTGCTACAGGGTTCGCTGCGCTACCGTGCTCCACTGCGTTCCGCACCAAGCCTTCCGCATCCTTCACGCGGCATTGTGCTGGTATTGAAATTTGATTTTCCCACCGTCATTCCTGTGCAAACGGCAATCTCGCATCAGGCGCAAGATTGCCAGGTTGGTCTTGCTCCATCCAATCGAGTCGCTAAAAAAGGGAACTATTTACTTTGCGTTTAAGCTTAAAGTACCTCTATTTTTGTTTATTATTGATGGAATAAAAACCCTTTCCTGTGAACATTATTTCGAGAAGCGAATTTTTAAAAATCACGACCTTTTTTGCATTAGGCACTATGCTAGATGCGTGTAACTCAAACCCCAAAAAAACAACGCAAAAAGAAGTAGAAAAAGTAAAGCAGTCGCTTACATTCTTAGATAGCGATTTGATAATAATTACTAATCAGGATGAAAGGTACGATTCACTGCGTGCGGGATTTAATAAAAGAATAAATAACACACCTAAGGTGATTGCACTTTGCCTAACCCCTTTAGGTGTTGAGCAAGCCGTGGAATACGCTATTTTAAATAAACTTAAAACCACGGTGAAAAGCGGTGGACATTGCCTAGAAGGATTTTCAAGTGCTAGCGAATGTATAATCAACGTTTCTTTACTTCAAACTATTGCCATTAATGCAGATAATACGGCTACTATTGGCCCCGGTGCAACAGTCTCCCAATTATACAATACCCTATTACCGCTTGGAAAAATTTTACCATCGGGGTCGTGTGCTGGTGTAGCAATTTCCGGCTTAAGCCTTGGAGGGGGCTATGGTATTTTGAGCAGACGTTATGGACTTACCTGCGATAGTTTAGTAGCCGCTACAGTAATAGATGGACAAGCAAAAAAACACCTAGCCACAGATAACAGTCCGCTTGCATGGGCATGCAGAGGGGGTGGAAATGGTAATTTTGGAGTAGTAACCAGCCTTACCTTTCAGTTACAAGAAGCCCCTAAAACGATACAAACCCACATTTTTAAAATCAAATCGGCTTTGCCCGAGCGAATACAAAGTGTTTTAGAAAACTGGTTTACAATTACAAAAAATTTGAATTGGAATTTGTTCAGTGGCTTTGTATTGAATAAACGCAGTATTTTTATCATGCTGGTCAACAGCAATCCTGAAGAATACACAGCCAAAGACATTTTCGACCAGTTGAGTGCGCTTACCGACAAAACTATTCCAGGTTCACTTATGCCTACAGCAAGGGCCGTTAAATCGTTTTACGGCATTCAAACTCCGCTGTATTTTAAAAATAGTTGTGCCGGTTTATATCGTTCGTTCGATGATATTGCAGTTGCAATCCCGCAAATCATCGAAAAAATACACAAGAGCAAAGGATTGATTTATGCCATAAATACTTGGGGAGGAAATATTCAAAACACTGCCTTTGAAGCAAGGAGTAGCTTTGCACATAGAGCCTATAATTATACGTCCGAATTACAAAGTTATTGGGAACTTCCTACCGAAGAAAACAACAGAATAAGCGAATTTGATAGTACGCTCCAACTTTTTCTCGCGAATGGGAATACCGCACAATATCGAAATTACCCGAACGTCAACTTTGAAAATTGGCAACAAGCCTACTATGGCAAAAACTATGAACGCTTGAAAACAATAAAACAGAAGTACGATCCGAATAGTGTTTTTGTGCACCCACAGAGTATCTAAGTTTAGCTTAACTATTTACGTTGGCATTCCCCACTAGTTGGTGTTCCGCTACCAACCAGAATTTCAAATAGTATAATTTTATATAGGTAAGCACGAGTGAAAAACACACGCGCTAGATGGGGCCTTGCTGCATTCTTGTGCCAGGTTGTTTGTTGTTTAGGCGACAAATAAAAGCAAAGGACTCAACTTCGACATGCCTGCGGTACATGTCGAAGTGCAATGGAAACACCCTACAGCATTGTAAACTACAATGCAACGAAATGCCCCGTGAGGGATTGAGCGAAAATCCTTTTCCCGCTTCAGAGCGGGATAAGATTGAAGCGGAAAGCCCGACCGCGCTTCTTAGCGGGGACACGGCCAACGGCATAAATTTCCAAACAATTTGAAACCTATTCAATGCGTTATGTGCATACCTTTTTTGTAAACAGCACAAAAAAAGGCTGACCATTTGGCCAACCTTTTCGTATTGAGTTGAATGTTTTTATTCTTTTACAAATCGAACAAAGCTATCGTTCACTCGTGCAAAATAAATTCCTTTTTGTAAACGTTCAATGTTGAGTGTGGTCTTTTCATCCAACAATTTTTCGCTCATTAAAACTTTGCCCAATACATCATAAATATTTACGAGTGTACCTTCCTGTAATTGATTCCAATTCGCCACTTCAATCGTTAATTGTTGGTTTGCCGGGTTAGGATACAAGTTCAACTGCCCAACATGTATATCGTTAATTCCGCCAATCTGCACGTTCAAAGGTGCTGATGTAGCGCTACAACCATTGCTCGCTACTTTTACGGTATACGTTCCATTGGAGGTTACTGTTAATACGCCTGAAGTGGTGGTAGTTAGTAATGTTCCATTCAGATACCACTCATAACTTGTAAATCCGGCTGTTGCAGTAACTGTATTTGCATTTGTTTGTGTTATTGAAACAGTTGGTAATGGTTTAACCGTTAAGGTTAAAGTAACAATACTGTCGCAAGCACCACTCACGGTCAACGTATCTTTGTAAGTGCCTGCTGAAGTTAAATTAGCACCATTGAACGCATACGATTCGCCTTGGCAAATCGATGCACTTAACGTTCCAGCCTTTAATGGAGAAACAGTTAAGTTCAAGGTTAATACACTATCACAACCTGCACTGTTTAACAACGTGTCTTTATAGGTTCCGGCTACGGTTAAGTTGCCTCCATTGAAAAAATAGGATTGCCCTGCACAGATCGTTTTATTGATGGATGCTGCTGTGGGTTGCTTCACTGAAAGTGTGAGTGTGAGAATACTATCGCAACCTACACTGTTCAACAATGTATCCTTATAGGTTCCGGCTACTGTTATGTTATTTCCATTGAATAAAAAGGATTGTCCTGCACAAATTGAATTGCTTATTGATGCTGCTGTAGGTTGCTTTACTGAAAGTGTGAGCGTGAGAATACTATCGCAAGCACCTGAAACAGTAAAAGTGTCTTTGTAGGTTCCGGCAGTTGTTAGATTCGCTCCATTGAAAAAATAAGATTGTCCTTGACAAATACTTACACTCGCTGTGCCTGAAGTATAATTGGCAAGAGATAGATTTAATGTAAGTACGCTATCGCAATTGTTACTATTTGTGAGCGTGTCGAGATAGGTACCGGCAGCGGTAAGATTATTTCCATTAAAGAAGAATGAACTGCCTTGGCAAATGGATTTGTTGATGGTTCCAAATGTTTTTTGGTTCACGGTTAAATTTAGTGTAATAATGCTGTCGCAGCCTGCGCTATTTTGTAGTGTATCGAAATAGGTTCCGGTACTTGTGAGTGCTGAACCATTAAAACTAAACGACTGCCCCTGGCAAATTCCTTGATTGATGGTAGTTAACGACTTTGCTTTGACGCTGAGATTAAGTGTTAAAATACTATCGCAATTGGCAGCATTCAACAAGGTATCTAAGTAGGTTCCGGGAGAAGTTAAGTTAAGGCCATTAAAGAAATATGACTGTCCTTGACAAATAGAAGCACTGATGGAACCAAATGTTTTGGGCGTTACGCTCAATTGCAGGGTAATTAAACTATCGCATCCAACTGCATTTAACAACGTATCGAGATAAGTTCCGGCTGTTGTTCTATTTCCGCCATTAAAGAAATAGGATTGTCCTTGGCAAATAGTTGCATTAACGGTGCTGCTTGATTTAGCTTTTACGGTCATGGTAATGGCGTTAGACGTTGCCGGATTACCAAGTACACCGGGCAAATTAGACGTCATGACACAAGTAACTACTTGTCCGTTAGTAAGTGTGGTTGATGTAAACGTTGCCCCTGTGCCAGCGTTGGCGCCATCTACCTTCCATTGGTAGGTTGGTGTTGTTCCACCATTGGTAGGTGTTGCCGTAAACGTTACCGATGACCCTGCACATATAGTATTAGAGCCCTGAGTAACGGCAATAGAAACTCCTGCGGTAACGGGTGCCACTACTTCAGTAATTGTTTTTGCAGTAGCCGCTTTATATCCATCGCCATTTGAACCATTGTTACCATTAACAGCATTAATTATTCCGTACAGCTTAATAGAACCGGTTCCAGAGGCAGGAGCGGTCCATGGAATAGTTTGCGTATAGGTAGTGCCCGATCCACCGGTACCTGAAGTAGCATTAATGGGTGTACTATGCTCAATAATTGGAATGGACAAATTAATTTGATGAACACTTGCCGGTAAGGTTGAGCTCCAAGTGCCTGCTTGTTGAGCAGAGCCAGTACCCGAGCCTGTTACTTTTACAGATGCAAGTTGGAAACCGTATTTCGGCCAAGAAGTTGCACTGGAATTGGTAGCTGTTATTTTCACGGTATAACTTCCACCGGGCACATAGCTTGTAACCGGAACACCTGCAGAATCTAGTTCCACGGTGGTGTTTAAGGAATTTGTTGTATTATGGCAAGAGCAACCGGCAGCGCTTGTAGCGCCTGAGCCGTCACTTCCATTAAAAGCATATCCATCGCGATAA
This sequence comes from Chitinophagales bacterium, assembly GCA_016786765.1. GTDB lineage: Bacteria > Bacteroidota > Bacteroidia > Chitinophagales > LD1 > CALAYL01. Next base: position 32,503 of record JAEUUZ010000058.1, on the reverse strand, counting down.
CTGCTCAAACTAATACTTCCAAAAATTATAGCGAACAGTAAAAGTAAAACTCGTTGTTTCATATTGATTATTAATATATTAAAGATAGGCTAATCTAAACAAAAAGATTTTTATCTAGAAAATGAAATAAACAAAAATAGAGATGGAAACGCACCAAAACATGGAGCCGTTCTTCAAAACCACACATATTCCTTTATCACTTTAACTTCGCATTGAGTTGCTGCTGTCGCCTTAGCACAAACGAATCTAATAAATTGGGACTAAGCTGACTAACGAACCGTATCAATTTAGCATCGGGCCCCACCATCACACGTTTCGCCTTTTTCTCGATGGCGCGAATGATAATGGAAGCCGCTTTCTCGGCAGAAGTGATGGCTACTTTATCGAACTCGGCTTTTACTTTTTCGCCATCATTATAATGAATACCATAATTCACAATATTGGTTTTTATACCCCCGGGATGCACACAGGTAACCGCAACATTCGTTCCATTCAATTCCATGCGAAGCGTTTCTGTGAACCCACGAACAGCATACTTCGAAACACAGTACGGCACTTGCGATGGCACCGGAAACAATCCAAAAACACTAGATGTATTGACAATAGCTGCTTCGGGACGAGTAAGCATGGTTGGTAAGAATAACTTGGTATGCTGAATGACACCCCATAAATTTACGTTGATTAATCGCTCAAAATCAGCCATTGGAATTTCATCGAATGAGGCTTTACCAATAGCCATCCCTGCATTATTGATCAATACATCAATAAACGTAAACTCATCCAGTACAGCTTTAGCAAAGGCTTCCACTTGAGGTTTATCGCCTACATCCACTTTATAGGATTTGCATCGTCCGCCTTGTTGTTGAACCAGTTGCTCGGTCTCTGCTAACCCCACTTCATGAATATCGGATAATAAAACCAATGCACCGCGTTGGGCTAGCTGCAGTGCTAATGTGCGCCCCATACCCGATCCGGCTCCGGTTATAACAATTATTTTATCCTTGAAATTTTGCATGCTATTAAGTTAGTCTTAAAGTTGATAAATTCTTTTCAAAAACCACTATAGTTTGAAATTAAATCTTTCTGCTATTTTCGATGAATGAAGATTGGAATTTTAAGAGAAGAAAAGAAACCAAGAGATGCGCGGGTACCACTTACACCTTCGCAATGCAAAGCAATTGCAGAACGTTTTCCGAATATTGAGATATACGTACAACCTAGCAAACACAGATGTTTCACGAATGAAGAGTACCAATACCATAATGTAATTTTACAGGAAGACATTAGCCATTGCGATATCCTTTTTGGCGTGAAGGAAGTTCCCGTAGAGTGCTTACTCAAAGCAAAAACCTATGTGTTTTTTTCGCATACCATTAAAAAGCAACCACAAAACAGAAAGCTGTTACAGCAGATTATTCGCGATAAATCTACATTGTTAGATTATGAATGTATGACCGATAAAAACGGCAAACGCATTATTGCTTTTGGACGTTGGGCCGGCATTGTGGGAGCATACCACGCCATTCGAATGATAGGCTTTAAAACAAGCCGATTCCGCATGCGCCAAATGATAGATTGTTTGAATTTTGCGGAAGCGCAAAAAGAATTCGAATATATGGATTTGCCGAATTGGAAAATTGTTCTCACCGGAAACGGTCGTGTGAGTGAAGGCGCAGCCTTTTTGCTCGACATTATGAAGGTAAAAAAAGTGAGTCCGTACGACTTTTGTTATAAAGAATTTGATGAATTGGTGTACACCCAACTCGATACCAAAAATTTATTCTACAAGCCGGAACAAGAAGCATTTGATGCAGCCGATTACCATGCAAATCCACATACATACAGTTCAAGCTTTTATCCTTTTACCAAAGTAAGTGATGTGATGATCAATGGCATTTATTGGGATACAAGAATACCTGCTTTCTTCAGTAAAGAGCAAATGCAAGAACGCGATTTCAAGATTAAAATCATTTCTGATATCACCTGCGACATTGCGCCTGAATCTTCGGTGCCTTCAACATTGCATGCATCATCTATAGCCGATCCTTATTATGGTTACAATCCTGAAACAGGTTCGCTTTGTCAAACGTTCAACAATTTTTCTATTGATATAATGGCTATTGATAATTTACCCAATGAATTACCGCGAGATGCATCGGAAGATTTTGGGAATATGATTATCAGCAGAGTAATCCCTGAATTATTGATTCAAGACAGCCGTGTAATTAAAGATGCAACGATTGTCAAAAACGGAACATTAACTGAAAAGTATAGCTATTTAAATGATTACGCTGCTGAGCATTAATTGTGATGGAACAAAAAAAGCGTAGCCCCCTCAGACTACGCTTTACCATCCAACTACTCCCGACTACTAACTTTTTGCTAAAAGCAATACATCGCTGACAACAATTTCAGTAACATATCGCTTTATACCTTCTTTATCGGTATAATTTTTTGAAGTAAGTTTACCTTCTACAGCAATCTCTTGACCCTTTTTAGTATACTTTTCAATAATACCGGCTGTAGCCCCCCAAGCAATTAAATTATGCCATTGGGTTTCAGTGATTTTCTCACCTTTGTCGTTCTTGTAGGTCTCATTTGTTGCTAAAGAAAACTTAGCGAGTTTTTTTTCTCCGTCTAATTTTTTGATTTCGGGTTCGTTGCCGATATTGCCAATCAGCCGAACACTGTTTCTCATAGAGCTCATATTTTTTTTGGTTTTGGGGTTAAAAAATGATGACGCAAATATGAAATACAAAAAAAGGATTATTCGTATAGTAAACCTTTACAGTCGTTTGTATTTCGGCTGTAATTAGTTGTTTTCGAATATTTTTTAATTTAGGGTAAAAATACCCCAAAATCATGGACAAATTTTGCCTCTATTGTAACCACCCCATTAAAGGTAGGGCAGACAAAAAATTCTGTGACGATAACTGCAGGAACATTTACAACAACCAGCAGAACAGCGACACAACCAACCTCATGCGCAACATCAATAATGCCTTGAGAAGAAATCGGAGAATTCTTTTTGAACTAAATCCGGATGGAAAAACCAAAATCAGCAAATCGAAACTGATTGAAAAAGGATTCCAATTCAGTTATCACACCGGCACTAAAACGACCAAAACCGGCACAACCTGCTTTTTTTGTTACGATTATGGTTATCAGCCTTTGGAAAACGATGCGTTTCTTTTGCTGAGCAGTAAAGACAAAGAATAAGAAAAAAAGTGGTCGGAAATAACGATTGATGAGTTGTTTGCGTTACTTTACAACGCACCAATCGTTAACCAAAATGTCGTTAGGTCTATCTCCTTATTTGCGAAAAGCATTGGCTGAAGAAGGCTTCAGTAAACCTTTTCCTATTCAGCAAATGACCATACCGGCCATTTTAGAACATAAGGATATTCTTTGTATTGCACCTACCGGTTCTGGGAAAACGGCAGGCTATGTATTGCCTATTCTCATGAACTTAGAAGGGAAAACCGATACCAAAAACCGACATGTGAATGTGTTGGTGCTTGTGCCTACCCGCGAGTTGGCTATGCAGGTCAATGCTGTTTTTGAACAATTTGGCGCTTATGTTCCCTTTCGCTTTAAATCTTTGGCTGTGTATGGTGGAGCATCTATCAATACGCAAATGATAGCAATGATTTATGTGAACGTATTAGTGGCAACTCCCGGGCGTTTACTGGAATTGGTTGCTTCAAAGGCTGTTCACCTTTCTGAAATCAGCACCTTAGTTTTAGACGAAGCCGATAAACTATTGAACCTAGGGTTCAAAGAAGAGGTGTATAAGGTTTTAGCCTTGCTACCCAAAAAACGGCAAAACCTTTTATTTTCGGCTACTTTAAGTCCTGATGTACAACACATGGAGCAATTGTTGTTACATGAACCGCATGTCATTCAACTTGCACAAGAGATTGAAAACGTTGACCTCATTCAACAACAAGCGTATTTGGTTTCGGATGAAAAGAAAGGTCCACTATTGCGTTATTTGATTAAGCAAAAAGAAATGCAACAAGTATTGGTATTTACTTCATCAGTGTATCAAGCCGATTTGGTGGCCGATAAATTGAATAAAAACGGCATTGAAGCCAGAGCCATTCACAGTCAAAAAAGTCAGGGTGCGAGAACAGATGCCTTACACCATTTTAAAACCGGAAAACTCCGCGTTTTAGTGGCTACCGATTTGCTTTCTAGAGGAATTGATATCGCTTTTCTGCCTTACGTAATTAACTACGAATTACCGCGTTCACCGAAAGATTTTGTGCATAGAATAGGAAGAACCGGAAGAGCCGAAAATCCGGGTGAAGCGATTACATTCATCACCACAGAGGATGAACATCATTTCAAAGTGATTCAGAAAAAAATGAAGAAACAGGTAGATGTAATCTCTGCTGAAGACATTGACTTACAAGGCTTCTAAACAAAAAAAACGCTCTCCGAATAAACGAAGAGCGTTTTTAATTTTATCAACTATAGATTAGTCAACATTATCGTGTAAGAATGAATTATTCTTTTTGATTTCAGGACGTTGATTCACCACATCTTCAGAAATCGTGAAACGTGATGCATGCGACTCTTCTGAAGGCAAGTTATTGTTGATTTCAATGCCTTTGCGCAAATAAGCCGGAGTACTTTCCAACTCGCTCATGCTCTGACGATTCATAGTTCTGAAATTGTATTGATTCAAAATGCGTTTGCGATCGGTCAATTCTTTTTCTGCAGCAAAAATAGGCGTTTCAGGCAACTCGTATTTCTTCACATTCGTAACAACGTAATCTTCTTCTACATCATTTTTCTGAACGGCAGTAAACGTTTCTTCTTCCTGTAATTCTTCTTCAACTTCATTCACGCTGTTCTCATGGTTTACTTCGAATTCAAATGAAACCGTTTCGCTTGTTTCAGTATTGAAAGAAAATAAATTGTGTGTTGTTTCTTCTTCCTCAAAAAGATTTACAATTTCTTCGTTAAATACATCCTGCTGAGCCGGTGCAGTGTGCACCATCATCTCTTCTTCCAATTCCTGCTTTACCTCTTCTACCTTTTCTTCAACTACCGGAGCTTTCACTGCTTCAACTACTTCTTGTACTTTTGGTTTCTCGTGCAGCTCGTGTACAATGCGATTGGTAGTTTGTGTGAATGTTGGCTTAGCAGTCCCTTCAAAACCTGTAGCAATCAATGTTACAGACAATTTATTCTCTAAAGTCAAATCATCGCATGTACCAAAAATGATATCGGTATCTTTCGCCACATCTTGGATGTACTGATTGATTTCAGTAATCTCATCAATAGTTACTTGCTCAGTTCCTGAAGAGATATTTAACAAAATTCGTTTTGCACCACGAATGTCGTTATCGTTCAACAACGGAGAATTCATTGCACCTTGAATGGCTTTCAACGCACGACCTTCACCTTCTGCAGAAGCAGCACCCATAATCGCAGCACCTGAATTCGACATTACATAACGCACATCTGCAAAGTCAACGTTGATATAACCCGGAACAGTAATAATCTCCGAAATACTTTTTGCCGCCATGGTTAGAATGTTGTTGGCATAGTTAAACGCCTCCGACTGACGAGCATTTCCATGCATCTCACGAATTTTATCGTTTGAAATCACCAAGATTGTATCTACATGTGCTTTCAATCGCTCAATACCCTCAATCGCTTGATTGAACTTTCTCTTCCCTTCGAAAGAGAAAGGTGTTGTAACAATACCTACCGTTAGTATACCCATTTCCTTAGCAATCTTAGCCACTACAGGTGCTCCACCGGTTCCTGTTCCTCCACCCATACCGGCTGTAACGAAAACCATTTTGGTGTTTTTGCTCAACAATTGGCGAATTTCTTCCACCGATTCTTCAGTAGCCTGCATCCCAATTTCAGGATTAGAGCCTGCACCAAGTCCTTGCGTTAATAATGGTCCGAGTTGAATTTTATTTGGAATCGGACTGATATCCAAAGCCTGTGCATCGGTGTTACAAATTACAAAGTTCACACCAATGATACCTTGTTGATACATATGATTCACGGCATTGCTACCTCCTCCCCCAACACCAAATACTTTGATGATAGAAGACTGATCTTTCGGAAGGTCAAATTGAAGGGATGTCATATTTCTGATTTTAATGTTTTAAAAAATGTGTTTTGTTATTATTCGAAATCGTTGTGAATAGATTCATCATCAAACCATTTCTGTGTTGATTTCAACAATCCGCTCCACCAATGTGTTTTGCGTTTTGAGGTATGATTCATTTCAGGATGCTCAGTAGCTTTAGGCATTTCAGGCGCTACATAAGGCGATTCGATTTCTTCTTCGAAGTGCTCTTCAACCACTTCTTCCATTTGTTGAACCGGAGCAACAATCACTTCTTCTTTTACTTCCACTTGAGGCGCTTCAACTAATTCTTCTACAAAGCGAAGTTCTCCGCGCTCTCTCAATTCGTCATATCCTTTAATGATCAAGCCTACACCTGTTGCGAAAATTGGATTCTTTAATTCGTCTTTTGTTTCGCGCACTAGATATTCTGTTGGAAAACCAATACGTGTAGAAAGACCTGTATGATATTCCACAAACTGTTTCAAATACTTTAATTGCGAACCTCCACCCGTAATCACCATGCCGGCAATTAACTTTTTGGAGTAGCCTGAAGCTTTGATTTCAAAAAACACATGTTGGAAAATTTCTTCCAAACGTGCATTGATGATATTCGCTAAGTTCTTTACCGAAATTTCTTTTCGCTCTCTTCCTGAAATACCCGGGATAGAAATAATTTCGTTTTCACTCAAACCTTCTGACAATGCATGTCCGAAGCGCACTTTCAATTTTTCGGCTTGTTTCTTCAACACCATGCAACCTGCTTTAATATCTTCGGTTAAGATATTTCCGGCCAAAGGAATAACGGCAGTATGACGAATCACATTGTCCTGAAAGATAGCAATATCAGTAGTTCCACCACCTATATCCACTAAAGCAACACCCGCTTCCATTTCTTCTTCGCTCAATACAGATGCAGAAGATGCCAATGGTTCTAGGATCAATCCCAACATTTCTAAACCAGAACGCTCCACACATTTTTTGATATTCTGTGCTGCAGCAACCTTTCCGGTGATGATGTGGAAATTAGCAGACAAGCGACTTCCACACATACCCACAGGCGTTTTCGCTACCGGTTGATGATCTATCATAAACTCTTGCGGTAAAACGTGGATGATACGCTCACCCGGATTCACGGCAATTTTATACATGTCGTTCACCATAGCTTTCACGTGATGCTCTTCTACTTCCGTATCCGGAGCACCTAAAGTATGAATACCACTGTTTTGCATACTAGAGATATGCTCACCTGCAATGCCAACAAACACTTGTGTAATCTGTACGCCCGACTGACGTTCTGCTTCTTCCACCGCAGTGCGAATGGCAGAAACCGTCATCTCAATATTTACCACTTCTCCACGCGCAACACCATGTGAATCGGCTTTACCGATCCCCAAAATATTGATTTTGCCGTGTTGATCCATTTGACCTACAATAGCCGCTATCTTTGTGGTTCCAATATCCAAACCTACTACTACCGGATATTTTTTAACTGATGCCATAGTCCTTTATTTTAATATTATACTGTATCTCTTTTTACACCGATGATCTGATTCGGCAGTTGTATGTTAATGGTTTTATAATCTGTCCAACCCTTGTGCATTAAGACATGCTTATAAAATGTTTTCAAGTTTCGAAAGCGCTCATCCATCTTATCATCTACCTTTCCAAAAAAAATAGTGTGGTAATTAAACTTCGGAATCAATTCAAAACTTCCATTTTCGGTTACATAAACCTGATCGATAAGTGCAGCAAGCATGGTGTCTTTTTCTACATAATTGACCAAATCAAACAACTGTTTCAGAACGATGCTGTCCCCGTCTAAATCTTCATGTGTTTCAACATATCCGATTGCCAAGGGCACATTTGTTGTAAAGGTATTCGGTAGCGGCATTTTAGTTTGCTCCTCGCTCAAATAATAACTAACACCATCGTTGTTGATTACACGCAAAATCGGCTTCCGTTGCACAATATCTACATACACATTATGGTTTTGTGTAGTATATATCTCCGCATTCTTCACATAAGGAATACGCTCTAACTCTTTCTCCAAAGTGTTGAAGTCTATATCTGACAAGGGTTTCCCAACAATCGAACGCCCGGAGAGATACGTAATTTTGTCTTCGATATCTTTCTCGCTCACCAATTGCATAAACGGAGGATACTCCACATTTACGTGTATAGCAGAACATACAAACGTTTTGTTCTTATTCACTGCAGCACCTACAGTGAACACAAATCCCACGATTACCGCTAGAATCAGCAGCAATTGAACAACTCGTTTTAATATGAATAGAAATCGTTTCACTATTTGGATGCTAACATTTCTTTAATGGGTTCAATTAGTTTATCAATATCGCCTGCACCTATTGTCAGTACTACACCTTGCTCCATTGATCGAACATGGTCTAACACAACTTCTTTAGAGACAATGGCTTTTTTCTTTGCCGTTACTTTATCCAAAATCAATTTGCTGGTTACTCCTTCCATCGGCAATTCGCGAGCAGGATATATATCGAGCAACATTACTTCGTTCGCAGTGCTTAACGATTTCGCAAAGCCTTCTGCTAAATCCTTTGTGCGAGAAAATAAGTGCGGTTGAAATACTGCCGTTATTTTTTTGTCGGGAAACATTTCTTTCACCGATTCAAGCAACACACGAATTTCCTCGGGGTGATGCGCGTAATCGTCAATGAAAACGAATTGATCGTTACTGAATACCTTTTCAAATCTGCGTTTGATACCTTTAAATGAGGCAATACCCGCTTTTATTAGGTCGACAGAAATATTCAACTCTTTCGTAATGGTAAATGCGGCAATGGCATTTTCGATGTTGTGAAAGCCTCCAATATTAAGGCGTAGACCAACATACTCTTTCCCGAAATACATGATATTGAAAATATAGCCACCTTCAACTACCCAATATTTAGAACAATACACATCAGCAGTTGTATCATTTAAAGCATAAAAGGCTTTATCTAAAACAGGAAGTGAATCGTTGATGCTCTGTCCGGCTTTCATCACCAAGAAACCTTCTTCATCAATCTTATTCACAAATTCAATGAAGGCTTGATCAATATTTTCTTTTGTTCCGTAAATATCTAGATGGTCGGTATCCACCGCAGTAATCACAGCCATATCAGGCGAAAGGCGATGAAAAGAACGATCAAATTCATCGGCCTCAATCACCACATATTTATCGCCTTGCTGAATAAAGTTTGAATTGTAATTTGTTGCAATACCTCCCAAAAATGCTGTACATCCGGCACCTGAACTTGCCAAAATATGGGCGATCATAGACGAAACGGTAGTCTTACCATGTGAGCCTGCTACACAAATCGAAAAACGATCGGCACTTATCAAACCCAGTACTTCTGAACGTTTCATCAATTGAAACTGTCCGTTGCTATATAAATTTAAACCTTTATGCTCTTTTGGAATAGCCGGTGTATAAACTACTAAATCCACTTCTTTGGGATATGCCGCCAAGTCATCTTCGAACGTTACCCCTATCCCCTCTTTTTGTAATGCTTCTGTAAGGGCTGTTGGTGTTCGATCGTAGCCATTTACGGTTGCGCCTAACGACTTAAAATAGCGTGCCAATGCCGACATACCAATGCCTCCAATTCCCAAAAAATAAACATGCTTTATGTCCTTCAATTTCATAACAACGCTTTTATTGTTCAACGTTTAATGCATTTATAAATTTCGTCTACGATTCGCTCATCGGCATTGGTAATGGCCAATGCACTTAAGTTCTTGCTTAACTCTGCTTTCTTTTCTTCGTTCGACAACAAATGAAAAACGGTATCAAATAATTGTGTTTTCACTTCTTTATCGTTCACATAGATAGCAGCATGCTTATTTTGCAATGCCATCACATTTTTGGTTTGTTGATCATCCGTTACATTCGGTGAAGGCACCAAAACACAAGGTTTACCAACAATCTGCAACTCTGCAATCGACAATGCTCCACCTCTCGAAATCACAACATCCGCAACAGCATAAGCGTAGTCCATTCTGTCTATAAACATTCTGCATTGAATGAGTGAAGAATGCTCTGCCACATCTTTATATTTCTCGTAATAAAACTTCCCACATTGCCATAATAACTGAACACCGGAAGCTTCTATTGCTTCTTTGTTTTGCTTCACCGCTTCATTCAACGTTCCGGCTCCAAGACTTCCGCCAATCAACAACACAATTTTCTTGTCCGGGTCTAATCCGAAATAATGACAAGCATCTGCTCGACTTATTGTTCCTGTTGTAATTTCAGAACGCACCGGATTACCCGTCAACACTACATTTTTACCTTTGTAGATTTCTTTCAATTCATCGTAAGCGGTACAAATTGCATCGGCAAAACGCGATAAAATTCGATTCGTTAAACCGGGAACAGCGTTCTGCTCCTGAATAATAGTTGGCTTTCCTAACACACTGGCAGCAAACAACAATGGTCCGGAAGCATAACCACCTACACCAATTACGGCATCAGGCTTGTAATTGATAACAATGGAGAAGGCCTTCAACAGTGAGCTCATCAACTTGAAAGGCAATGTCAAATTCTTTACAATACTGCCTCGTTGTAATCCGGCAATATTCAAACCAATAATTTCATAACCGGCTTGTGGCACTTTCTCCATCTCCATTTTTCCGGTGGCTCCAACGAAAAGAATGGAGCAATTCGGATCTCTACGTTTTAGTGCATTGGCAATAGCAACAGCCGGAAAGATATGTCCGCCCGATCCGCCACCACTGATTATATATTTTAGTTGCTTGCTCATGCTACAGCTAAATTTTCTTCTCCTTTTTGTAACTCTATATTTCTGCTTACACTCAACACAATCCCAAAGGCCAAACTGGTAAACACTACCGAGCTTCCGCCCATACTCACCAACGGCAATGTAACTCCGGTTACAGGGAATAATCCCACGGCTACGGCCATATTAATCATGGCTTGCAACACCAAACTAACGCCCAATCCTACAGCTAAGAATGCGCCAAAGGCTTTAGGCGCCCTGACCACAATGCGTATGCAGCGATAGAGAAAAACGAGGTAAAGGAGAATAACAAACACTCCGCCTATTAATCCGTACTCTTCTATAATAATGGCATAAATGAAATCGGAATAAGCTTCAGGTAAAAAGTTTTTCTGTGTTGAATTCCCGGGACCATTCGGCAAGAACCCACCTTTCGCAATGGCTATATTGGCTTGTAATGATTGATACGAATCATCCGGATCATCTTTATGAATGAAATGTGTTTCTACGCGACTTTTCCATGTAGCCATACGACCAATCAACATAGAATCAGGCAGCTTGAACAACGAGAGTAAGAATATACCCAAAACACAAACACTTCCTGCAAACAACAACATCAAATGCTTCAACGATACCCTTCCGATAAACATGATAAACACCGAAGTGAAAAATAATATTAACGCTGTAGAGAGATTATCCTTAGCAATCATCACCACCGGAATAATTACTACAATCAACATCGGCAAAACCGACTTTTTAAAATCTGTAATTTGTTCTTGCTTCTGTGTTAACAATCGAGCCAAAAACATGATCAATGCTAGCTTAGCCATATCTGATGTCTGAAACGTCCACCCAATTAACGGCAATTTAATCCACCGACTGGCATCATTAATCTTAGCTCCGAAAAACATAGTATAGAACAATAATGGAATACTCAGAATCCACAACACTTGTGCAATTCGCGAGTAATATTTGTAATTGATTAAGTGCGCAAAATACATCAACAAAATACCGCCAATAGCACTCATCACTTGTTTCCACAAGTAGTGCGAAGTATCGCCATTCGTATACTTAAACGCCAGGGAACCTGAAGCACTGTATACGGCTAACATAGAGAATACAAAGAGGATAATCACCACCATCCAAATGATTCTATCGCCTTGCAAACGCTCTGTTATATTTTGAATTTCTTCTTTCATTTTGTTGCTATCAAAAATGCAGACTCAATACAATACTGTTACAGTTGATAAACGCAATCTTTAAATTTCTTACCTCTGTCTTCGTAGTTTTCGAACAAATCGAAGGAAGCACAAGCCGGAGACAACAATACCGCATCGCCTGATTTACCTAATTGATAAGCCATTCGAACGGCATCACGCATTGAATGTACATTCACAACAACATCCACTAACTTTCCAAAAGCTGAGTGCAACTTGGTGTTATCTACACCCAAGCAAATCATCGCTTTTACTTTTCCTTTCACTAGCGGCTCAAGTACTTTGTAATCGTTACCTTTATCAACACCACCGGCAATCCAGATGATTTCTTTGCTCATGCTCTCCAATGCAAACCATGTAGAGTTTACGTTTGTAGCTTTTGAGTCGTTAATAAATTCAATACCACGCACTTTCGCTACCGATTCTAATCGGTGCTCAAGGCTTTTGAAATCGGCTAAACTTTTGCGAATTTCTTCTTTTCTTAAACCGTAGACACTTCCTACGATACCTGCCGCCATTGAGTTGTACACATTGTGGCGACCTTTTACTCCTAATTCTTGGATGGACATATTAAATTGGGTTTTGTTTATATTAAATTGGATTTCATTTTCTTTTACATATGCTCCTTCGGCTACTTCTTTATCATAACTAAAAGGAATCATTTTGGCTTTCGTTGGATAGCGACTCAAATTCTCCATAGTGATTTCGTCATCACTACAATAGATAAACACATCGCCTTCTTGCTGATATTTGGTGATATTGAATTTCGAAGTCACATAATTTTGTAATTCGTAATTATATCTATCCAAATGATCGGGCGTGATGTTCGTCAACACGGCTACATTCGGACGAAAGGTTTCAATATCGTCTAACTGAAAACTTGATATTTCTAACACATAATGAGAGAACGTTTCTGTTGCTACTTGAAAGGCAAAACTCTGACCGATATTGCCGCCTAAGCCTACATTCAAACCGGCATCTTTCAACATCTGATAACACATACTGGTTACCGTTGTCTTACCGTTAGCACCGGTGATGGCAATTATTTGTGCATCCGTATACCAACTGGCGAATTCGATTTCAGAAACAATCTTTACGCCTTTCTCACGCAACTTCTTCACCATTTCAGCCTTCTCCGGAATACCCGGACTTTTCATTACTAAGTCGGCATTTAAGATTTTCTCTTCGGTATGTTGCTCACTCTCAAACTCGATATTATGCTCATTTAAAAGCGCTTGATATTTGTCGGAAATCTTTCCCTTATCGGAAACAAAAACAGCATAGCCTTCTTTCTTTCCGAGTACTGCTGTACCGAAACCACTTTCACCTGCGCCAAGTATGACTAAACGTTTCATATCCGTTTCAACTATTTTTATCGAATCTTTAATGTTACAATGCTCAACACCGCCAGAATAATTCCAACAATCCAAAAGCGCGATACAATCTTACTTTCATGCATACCTAACTTTTGATAATGGTGATGTAACGGACTCATCAAGAATATCCTTCTTCCTTCGCCAAATTTTCGTTTGGTGTATTTGAAGTAAGAAACCTGCATCATCACACTTAAATTCTCCACTAAAAAAATGCCGCACATCACCGGAATCAATAACTCTTTACGAACTGCAATGGCTAGTGTGGCAATGATTCCTCCCAAAGCCAAAGAGCCTGTATCGCCCATGAATACTTGTGCCGGATATGCATTCCACCACAAAAAGCCGATGCATGCACCAATAAATGCTGCAATGAAAATGGAAAGCTCTCCCACATTCGGGATGTACATGATATTCAAGTAATCGGCAAAAATGATGTTACCCGAAACGTAGGCGAACACCAGCAGTGTAGCACCAATAATCGCTGAAGTGCCTGTGGCCAAGCCATCAATTCCGTCTGTCAAATTCGCACCATTACTAACTGCTGTAATAATGAATACAACAATCGGAATAAAAATCAACCATGCGTATTTCGACCACTCTTCGTTAATAGAAGTAAGTATAAGTGTGTAATCAATTTCATGCGTTTTCAAAAACGGAATGGTAGTTGTAAGGTCTTTTACTTTATGCATGTAATGCACACCACCACGATCGTCTGATATTTTAGAAATATCCGCAGCGGCATAATTAGCAACAGTTGCAGCAGGCACTTCTTCTTTTGTTACTACATACTTATTAAAATAAAGTGTTGCCCCTACAATAATTCCTAGCCCAACTTGTCCAATCACTTTGAATGTTCCTGCAAGACCTTTCTTGTCTTTCTTAAACACTTTTATATAATCATCCGTAAAGCCAATTAAACCTAACCAAACCGTAGTGATTATAAGCAATACAACATACACGTTATCTAATCGAGCAAACAACAAAGTAGGAATCAAAATAGCAGCATGAATAATCAAACCACCCATAGTAGGTGTTCCTTTCTTTTGATTTTCGCCTTGCAAACCTAACTCACGAATGGTTTCCCCGATTTGCTTACGTTGCAGAAAATCAATTACCTTCTTTCCGTAAATCATCGATACCACCAACGACAAAATCATCGCCAATGCTACTCGGAACGAAATGTACGTGAACAACCTTGCACCCGAAAGGTGGTAATGCTCATACAAGTAATTAAACAAATAATATAACATGGTTTTAGTTTTCGGTTTCTTTAAAAATGTTCTCCACTACTTTTTTATCATCAAAGTCATATTTCACACCTTTAATCTCTTGATATTTTTCGTGTCCCTTTCCGGCAATCAATAAAATATCAGAAGGGTTAGCGAATAACACAGCAGAACGAATCGCCTCTTGTCTATCCAAAATGCAAAGCACTTTTCGCTTGTCTTCAATCGCATCCACTTTAAACACTTCCATCATTTCATCGATGATTTGTTGAGGTTCTTCTGAACGTGGATTGTCGGACGTCAATACACATTTATCGCTGAATTTTGCCGCTACTTGTGCCATTACAGGACGTTTTGCTTTATCGCGATCGCCTCCACAACCCACTACTGTAATCAGCTTTTGATTGTCGGTTTTAATGGCACGAATAGTATGCAATACATTTTTCAACGCATCCGGTGTGTGCGCATAATCAACAATGGCAACAATTTTATTCTTCGGTGAAATGACTTGCTGGAAACGACCTTCAGGTGGGAACAACTCGCTCAGTATGGTTAAACATTCCAATCTCTCTACGCCTAATAAAATTGCCGCACCATACACTAATGTTAGGTTGTAAGCATTGAATTCACCAATCAACAACGAATGAAAATCTGTTCCATCTATATCTAACTGCAATCCGTAAACCGAGTTCTCGATAATTTTGCATTTGAAATCTGAAGCTGATTTCAACGAATAAGTATAGCGTTTTGCCGCTGTGTTCTGCAACATCACCAAACCGTTTCTATCATCCGCATTCACTAATGCAAAAGCATCTTTGTTCAATGCGTCAAAGAAACCTTTTTTCGCTTTGATATAGTTTTCAAACGTTTTGTGATAGTCTAAATGATCGTGTGTAATGTTCGTAAACAATGCGCCATCAAAAGTTAATCCTGCAATACGATGTTGATCTACTGCATGCGAACTTACTTCCATAAAAACATACGTACAACCTTCGTCCACCATACGTTTCAACAATTGATTCAAACTAATGGCATCCGGAGTGGTGTGTGTAGAAGGAATGGTTTCCGCTCCGATTTTATTTTCAACCGTTGACAGCAATCCCACTTTATGACCGAGTTTTGAAAACAATCGGTACAACAAAGTAGCAACCGATGTTTTCCCGTTTGTGCCGGTAACACCCACTAACTTCACTTTATCTGCAGGATTACCAAAATAGTTTGCAGCCATTTCGCCTAAAGCAATGGCAGCATTTTTCACTACAACATAGGTCACTCTTTCATTTAATGTTGCAGGTGAAATTTCACACACAATAACTGTTGCACCTTTATCTATAACTTGTTGAATGTATTGATGACCGTCTGTTGTAGTGCCTTTCACAGCAACAAAACAATCACCCTCACTTACTTTTCTGGAATCTTGTTGAATGGCACGCACAGCAGTAGCTTCATCGCCTACAATGCGAATAATAGCAACTCCTTTTAATATGTCTTTCAACTGCATCATGCCCCTAATTCCAATTTTATTGTTTGTCCTTCTTTCACTGCCTCTCCGGGTTGTATTGATTGACTCGATACAAAACCCTTTCCTGTGAACTGCACTTTCATTCCCATTTGCTCCATCATATAAATAGCATCTCGCAATGCCATTCCGGTTAAGTCGGGCATTACAGATGGCTGAACATCAACTCCGGTAAAATTTCCATTGGAAAACGCACACCATTGTGCATCGCCTAAACTCACCGGCACCCCAAGCGCTTGATAGATTTTTTCTAAATCGTCTTTGGTAGATTTTCGAACAATAGGACTGAATCGTTTTGATTTATCCAATTCCGTTTTGTTCATATTCAAATCACTGGCGTAAATTTTATCGGCAACTTCACGGAAGATAGAACCTGCTACCACATTACCATAGTAACCACCAACACTAGGAGAATTAATAATTACAATCATACTATACTGCGGATTTTTTGCAGGAAAATAACCACAGAACGAAGCTTGATACACCGCTTTGCTATATCCTCCTTTCCCTTGCGCAATCTTTGCAGTACCTGTCTTCCCGGCAATTTGCAAGTAATCGGTTTTCAAATTCATGGCTGTACCATTTTCTACAACTCCTTCTAATATGTTTCTCAATTCAGAAACTGTTCTTTCTGATAATATTTTCGAAGAAACAGTAATGGTAGAATCAACAGTTTTAGAATAATGTGTAACCTTCTCAATAAATGTAGGCTTCACTAAAACTCCATTATTGGCAATGGCATTATAGAATTGCAATGTGTGCAAAGGCGTTATTTGCAACTCATACCCATGTGCAATAAACGCGGAAGAAACGCCACTCCACAATTCAGGTTTTGCAATTACAGGCGAACCTGCTCCGGCAATCTCTACTTCTATTTTTTTTGTGAATCCGAAGTCGTTCAGATGATTATAAAATTTCTTCGCTGCATGTCCGTAGTTATTAAACGCCAATTTTGCGACAGCCACGTTCGAAGACACTTCAATGGCTCTTTTTACTGTCAACATTGGTGTTTCAGGCGCTTCGTGATCCTTGATTGTGGTATTGAAAAAAGAAGCTACTCCATTGCCACAATTCACACTGGTATTCATATTTACATACCCATCCTCCATTAACGATGCTATCGTGGCTAGCTTAAAAGTAGAACCCGGCTCTGTTGCCTCACGTACTGCATAATTTAAAAACTCAAAATATGTTGATGAATCTTTTCGCCCTAAATTAGCTACTGCTCTCAGCTTTCCTGTTTTTGTTTCCATCACAATCACACAACCGTGATCAGCTTGGTGTTTCACCAATGCTCTTCGCAATGCATCCTGTGCAACATCTTGAATGGTGACATCGATGGTAGTAAAAATATCACGACCCGGTTGTGGTGCAATTTCATCTTTTGAATCCAACGGACGAACAACGCCTGCGCCTAACTTCTGTACTAATTTTTTCCCGCAAACCCCTTGTAACTGCTCGTTGTATTTCAATTCAATACCTGAACTGTACACTCCGTCAAGGTTTTCGTCCACCCCTAATGTCCTTAACGCTAACAAGCCAAATGGATGATCGCGCATTTCTTTTGTCTCTTCAATCAAACCACTTTTATTTCTTCCCAAGCGAAACAATGGCCATTTCCGAATTTCACTCATTTGATCGAAGGTTACACTTTTGTGTAAAGAATAATATCGATTGCGCTTTTCTCGATTGTATTGAAACTCATTTTTGTATTGTGCAGCCGATTTGTCGTGAAACATGTTCTCCATCAACAATGCAACTGAATCAATATTCTTACGCAATGTTTCTTTCTTCAAACCATCGGCTGCAAAGTCGATATACAAATCAAAAATGGGCAAAGAAGTAGCTAACAAACTTCCGTCTTTTGCATAGATATTGCCTCTATCGGCACGAATGGTCATCGGGAAAATGGTAAGGGTATCTGACAATTTGCGATAGTAATTCCCTTTCACATTTTGGATGTAAAACGTTTGACCGATAATACCACAGCCCAACAAACAGATAAATAAGAATCCTATATAGATCCTTACCATCATCTCTTTTTTTATGTTGGTTTTAGCTGCCATTTTATTTTGTACTCGCTTTATTATTTTGCACCTCAACAATCATCGGTGCTTGTCTTAATTCTTTTAATCCATTTTCTTCCACTCGCTTAGCAATTTCTGATTGCTTCGTAACTTTCATCAGCTTCGAAGAAACCGTCATATATTGCCATCTGTACATTTTTAATTCTTTCTCTGCTCTATTTATTTTTCGCACATATTGCTCGGCCAAATTGTTGTTCGCGATATGCAGAAACGCCAACAACAACAAAAACAAAATGAAGGGTAAACTCAACACAATTTGTTTCATACTGTGTTCACCCATCACATCAAAAACAGACAGAAAACGCCCTACAATCCCCGCGCTGCTTTGCTTGCCGGTAGCAGTAGTTTTCCCTTCTATTTCTTTTTCTTCGCTCATTTATTCTTCCATCTTCTTTGCGCCTATTCTTAACTTGGCACTTCTTGATCTTGTATTTCCTTTTTGTTCCTCTGCCGTAGCCACTATCGGTTTTTTCGTAATCACCTTGAAAGGCGCATAGAATCTACCGTACATGTCTTTCTTCGGCTCATCTTCAAACACTCCGTTCTTCATATATTGTTTCACCAATCGATCTTCGATAGAGTGAAACGTAATTACCGCGAGTCTTCCATCTTCTTTCAACACCTCACCGCATTGTTCCAAAAACGATTTCAACACATTCGTTTCTTGATTCACTTCCATCCGAATCGCTTGAAACACTTGCGACAGATATTTCCAACGATCGCCAATGATGGTGGTTTGCAACAAATCCATCAGTGATTGAATCGTATCGAAATGCGCTATCATTCGCTTTTCAATTACTGCTTTGGCTAAGCGTTTTGAGTTCGGCACTTCACCATATTCGCTGAACATATTCACCAATGCATCTTCGCCATAGGTATTCAACACATCGCTAGCCGATTGACCAGCTTGCTGATTCATGCGCATGTCGAGTGGTCCGTCAAATCGATAACTAAAGCCACGGCCTGCGGTATCGAACTGATAAGAACTTACGCCCAAATCGGCAAGAATTCCATCTACCTTAGCGATACCGTGCAAACGCAAAAACTTTTTCAAGTCGGCAAAATTCGCATGCACTAAGGTCAATCGCTTATCATCAAAGGCATTCGCTAAAGCATCGGTGTCCTGATCAAACGCAATCAACCGGCCGCCATCGCCCAAACATTCCATTATTGCTTTGGAATGTCCGCCACCTCCGAAGGTGACATCCACATAAATGCCATCGGGTTTGATTGCCAAACCTTCGATACATTCTTTCAAAAGAACGCTCTCGTGATACGCCATTATTTCTTTTCTAAGGAATCCAGGTAGCTCGAAACATTGTCTGCCAAAGCATTGATGTTACTCAAGTTGCCTTGTATATATTGTTCGTATTTACCTGCTTCCCATATTTGAATTCGGTCAAACTGACCTTTTAAAATCACTTCTTTGGCGTTGGAGACATACTTGATGAGCGACTTCGAGATCAAAAAACGATCTGCATTGTCGAGCTCCATTTCTGTTAAACCAACAGTGATTGCATTTTTGAATGCTCTATGGGAAGGATTGAAGTCGTTCAACTTACGTAACGTTTGCTCTTGTTTCTCCCATGTCTGCATCGGATAGATAACCAAACAGTCCTCTATATCCTTGGCAATCATAAACCGTCCATTGTCCTCTACAGGAAATTGCTTTTTCAATGACGAAGGCATTTTGATTCTGCCTTTGTCATCTACTGAACATTGTATTTCTCCTAAAAAGCGCATTGGTCGATAATTGAGACAAACTTAAGTACAAATTCACACAGTTTACCACTTTCTACCACTAAAATAGTCAACATAATTTAAACAACCAAATTCATCGCGATAAAAATCAACAACAGCAACGATTTTAAGTAGTGGTAAAATGTGGGAATAAATTTAAAATTTTACACAAAACGATGAAACCAACATGGTTTTCCACCACTTATCAACATTTTTGGCGTGCTTTTGAACAGGTTTGGTAAAAGATGTGGAAGACTTATACATCGCTGATGTTGAACTTCATCCGAATAAATGGAAGTGCACAAGCCCGCAGCTATTCAAAATTAAATAGCTATATTTAGCATCCGCTAGGGGCAAACTCTATGCAAGTAACTATACTAGTCCATGTATCGTAGAACTAACAATATTGCCAACCTCTCATTTCTGTTAAAATCGGGGGTATGGGAAAATTTTATTCGTTTGAGAACATTTACACTGTTATTAGGCTTATTTATTGTTCGTGCCGGCTATTCGCTGGATACGCGGTCAGACAGTATTGATATCAAAAACATCAAGCTGGATTTGAGTTTCGCTAACTTCTCTGCCAAAACTTTGTTTGGAAAAACAACACTGAGCATTGAGAGTAAGCGGCAAAATGTAGCCGGAATCGAATTAGACCTATTAAAACTAAGTGTAGATAGTGTTTTACTGAACAACCAACCTATTGCTTTTACCTATAACGATTCAGTCATTGGTATTCGTTTCCCGCAACCGCTCACTCCCCAACAAGCTGCTGTAATTCAAGTATTCTACCATGGCACACCGTATCAAAATCCGGCCGATTTTGGTGGATTTTATTGGAATGCTACTTACGCCTTTAACATTGGTGTAAGCTTCTTAGCCGACCCGCCTAATTATGGAAAAGTGTGGTTCCCTTGTTTTGATAATTTTGTAGAACGTTCCAAATTCCAGTTCTCGGTTACTACAGATAGCACACAAGCCGCATTTTGTAATGGAACATTAGACAGTACCAGTACCAAGGGTAGTTCCAAACTATGGCATTGGTCGCTACACGAAGAAATTCCAACCTACTTAGCCGGCATTGCTATTTCTGACTACAAAACTATCGCTGATACTGTAATTGGTGCAAACGGAGTGATTCCCATTAAACTCATAGCAAGAGCCAGCGATACGACTAAACTCAAAAACTCTTTTATCCACCTCAAAGACGCCTTTCATATCTTTGAGAAAAAATTTGGCCCTTATCGCTTTGAAAAGATAGGCTACGTAGTGGTTCCGTTCAATGCAGGGGCAATGGAACATGCCACCAATATTGCGTATATGCAAGCGCTTGTAAACGGATACACGCAGTACGAAAGTACTATGGCACATGAACTTTCACACCATTGGTTTGGCGATTTAGCCACTTGCGAAACAGCAGGAGATATGTGGTTGAACGAAGGTTGGGCAAGGTATTGCGAATCGATATTCTTTGAAAATCTTTATAATAAAGAGCGCGCCAATCAAGACCTGCGTAAATCACACGAAGGGGTGCTGCGTTTAGCGCATATTGAAGACAGTACGTATTGGTCGGTGGCCAATATACCTCACCAGTATACCTATGCACGCCAAAGTATCTATGAACACGGCTCTTTGGTTACACATACCTTGCGAACCTATATGGGCGATTCGTTATTTTTCCATTGTGTAACAGAATACCTCAATGCAAATTCGTTCACACATGTAAACAGTAATACGCTAAAAACATTCCTATCGCAATGCAGTGGAATAGACCTCACCGATTTCTTCAACGACTGGGTTTATGCTCCGGGCTATGCCAACTTTACTATTGCCGATAAACGCATTAAAGAGTTAGGTGCTGGAAATTTTGAAGTGTCTGTAAACATCGTACAACAACTCAACCACGCACCGCATTATTACAAAAATGTTCCCGTAGAAGTTTCCTTTTTTGATGCATATGGTCAACGTGAGGTACGCACCGTAAAAGTATCAAACGCTTGCACGCAAGCTTCATTCTTTTTAGGCTATGCCCCTGTATTTATAGCATTAGATTATGATGAAAAACTGGAAGACGCCACCACTGATGAAGTACGCTTTGTGAAATCATCCGGAACTTACGATTTCGGTACAGCAAAATTTATTTTAAATCCGAAAAACGGAACCGACTCATCGCTCACGCGCATTGAACACCACTGGGTATCGCCCATTCCAACCGGTGCCGTACCTGCGGGATACCGACTTTCCGATTATCGCTATTGGACGGTGGATGGCATTTGGAAAGATGATTTTGCGACCGATGCAAAAATCAACTACAACGGTTCTGCCAGTTTAGCGAATGGCTATTTGGATAATTCCTTTATTAATGGTAGCGAAGATAGCTTAGTGGTATTGTATCGTGAAAGCAGAAACGATATTTGGAGATTAGTGGAATCGTTCACGCTATCAACCTTATCCAGTAAAACAGATAAGATTGGATCTATCACTATTTTCAATCTCCTACGTGGAGATTATACCTTAGCGCTAAAAGACCCTACAATTACAGCTGAATTAATTCCTACTCCAATATGTAACGCATTAAGTATCGAAGATGAATTCATGGAAACACCCGGATTTGAAGTATATCCTAATCCGCTAAACTCGGATGAATTGAATGTAGAGATGAGTAAAACCGACTACTTCAATCAATGCTCCATATACGATTTTTTGGGTATGAAGGTGGTTGATCGCGAAATTAAACCTACGCAACAACGCTTTATGGTTCCGCTACAAGGGTTACCAAAAGGGGTTTATATTATCAACTTGAAAAACAAAAAAGGGATTACCAGCAGTCAGAAAATCATCAAAACACATTGATGGGAATAATTTCTATTCCGTTTTTTTGATTTATGTATTATTGCCTCGCAATAGCAATTTAAACGATGAACATGAAAAACATAACAGTAATTGGCGCAGGAACTATGGGCAACGGCATTGCGCACGTATTTGCACAAACAGGATTCAACACTACAATCGTAGATATTTCGGAGACTGCATTAGAAAAAGCCATTCAAACCATTACCAAAAACTTAGATCGAATGGTGGCTAAAGGAACAATAACTGAAGTACAAAAAAGCGATACATTAAAAAATCTTTCAACCTCCACATCCATCGAACAAGGCGCAGCTAATGCTGATTTAGTGGTAGAAGCAGCTACCGAAAACGAAGGTTTAAAACTGAAAATATTTACGCAGTTAGATGCCGTGTGTAAACCGGAAACTATTTTAGCTTCGAACACTAGCTCCATCTCCATCACTAAAATTGCAGCCGCAACAAAACGTGCAGATAAGGTAATAGGCATGCACTTTATGAATCCGGTACCGGTGATGAAATTAGTAGAAATTATCCGTGGGTATTCAACTACTGATGCAGTAACAAACACCATTATGGAGTTGTCGAAACAACTGGGCAAGGTGCCTGTGGAAGTGAACGACTATCCGGGTTTTGTGGCAAACAGAATTTTAATGCCGATGATTAACGAAGCCATTTCATCGCTGCACGAAGGGGTTGCAGGTGTGTATGAAATCGATACGGTAATGAAATTAGGTATGGCTCACCCTATGGGACCTTTACAGTTAGCAGATTTCATTGGTCTTGACGTTTGTTTAGCCATCCTCAGAGTATTGCACGATGGTTTCGGCAATCCGAAATATGCGCCTTGTCCGCTATTGGTGAATATGGTTACTGCCGGTTACCTCGGAGCAAAAAATGGTGAAGGATTCTATAAATACCAAAAAGACTCGAAAGAGTTAGTAGTATCACCACGTTTCAAAAGCTAGACTACTTTTACAAATTCGTAATTCACGAATTCTATCGATTGATGTCCCCATTTAGACACATCAACAAGTTTGTATTTCGATCCAACCAATTGTTGCATCTTCTCTAGATCGTAGTATTCTGTCCATGGACAACCACCATCGGTTGAATTACCAAAGGCACTAAAATCAGGACTTCCGGCTGCTACCCAACGTTCTTTTGGATACATCAAAAAAACACAATACGCACCCGGAGCTAAATATTTATCGATATTCTCGAACTCTTGTTTAGCTAAATCAAAGGGCACATGATGCAAAACACCATGCGCATAAAAACCACTGTATTGTTTAGGGAATACATGTGCAGTGGGATCTTCCATATACTCGAACCCCATATTCGTGCGATTGTAAATGGCTGTTATTCGTTTCAGGAAATCGACTTGTACCAAATTCAATTCGGCATAAGTGTATGAAGTAGCGCTGGCCGAGTATTTAATACCATCATAACCTAAGCCGGAACCAATTTCAAGTATATCTCTGCCTTGGAATACAACGCTGTACTTTTTATACTCCCAACCTCTCTCCGCTTCCCAAAATCTGGCAAACCATTTATAACGCAGTTTCAGCAACCAATCGGGATAACGCAACAAAGACTCGATACGCACCCTATCTCTTCCTCCCGGCAACATTGTCCAGCGCGATTTATTTTGCACAAAAAAAGAGCTCTCTGTATTCATCAGGTGCAAAATAATAATTCATTGTTATTTGAATTGAGGAATTTAATGAAGAGAAAATTTAGCTTTGTCTTACACAAAAGTGCACCGAACACCGTGGGAAAATACTTATCCATAATTGCCACCTCTAGAAATGATAATCATGGGGGAGATATGACGAAACGAATGCGAATTTTCGTAAACGGACTTATTGCGCAATGCAACAAATACAATATTGATGCGGAGTTGATTATGGTGGAATGGAATCCGCCTAAAGATCGACAACTATTAAAAGACGAACTGCCACAACCCAAACCAGGAGATAAACTTTCCTTGCGGTATATTATTGTACCGAAAGAAATTCACGATCAATATGTACACGCTCCATCCATTCCGCTTTTTCAGATGACCGCAAAGAATGTGGGTATTCGGAGAGCAGAGGGAGAGTTTATATTATGTACAAACATCGATTTACTTTTTTCCGATGAACTTTTTGAATGGTTAGCGAAAAACAAATTGCAAAAAGGCGCATATTATAGAGCACCACGAGCTGATGTACCCCGCGACATCAATGAAGCTTGGCCATTGCAACAACAACTCGAATGGTGCAAAAAAAATATTCTTGTAAAATGGGGGTACAACAGCAGTTACCTGAATTTAGTGGGCTTCCCGAATTGGGTTTTCCGTATTCCCTATTTACCCGAGATGTTGAATAGTATTGCCGGTCCGTTACGCCAATGGAAAGATCCTTTGAATTATCAAATCTCGAAGTTAGATTATAATGCATGTGGCGATTTCACATTAATGTCGAAAGAAGATTGGGCAAAAATTGAAGGTTATGTGGAACTGGATTTGTATTCCATTCATATCGATTCGATGGCCCTCAATGCTTGTATTGCATTAGGCATAGAGCAAATCATCTTACCTTATCCATGCACTACATACCATATTCACCACGAAGAAGGCTGGGCTTCTATGGAACCGCTTCAAGTATTAAAATTCTTATCGAAACGACCGGGAATGGATTGGGGCGCTATGCACAGTGCCGGTCGATATATCATCACCAACAAAACAAACTACGGCATCAATCAACCCACATGGGGCTTTGCCGATAAACAATTCGAGGAATACCGATTTAATTAGGCTTTAGGAATATATAGTCCATCACCATATTCCCTTGCTCACCTGTTGCTGTATTGGATATAAGCGTATAGCCTCTTTGGCGCATTTTATTGATGGTTTCGGTAATCACCTTTAGATTTTCGGGTTCACTCTTTTCATTGAATGGTTCCAATTCAATTTTTTCGGTTTCACCGGTTTCGTATGTAATCAGTATTTGTGCATCCATAAATCCTGAACCCGAAGAAACACTTCTATTACAATCCCATACGCGCATATAGGCGTAACCACCCTTTTGCGCAAAAATAGCACCGGAAAATAAGAACAAAAAGCATAGGACTAAAAAGCGGATATACATTAGAAAAGCAAATTTAGAATACCTAAGCTAATACTATTTTATTAGAATTTACAATTCACTTGAATGGTGTAACTGCGTGGAGGATTTGGCTTCGCAATTCGAATCGCGTAATCATTGTTCATGATATTTTTAATCAAGAAATTTACACTCACTTTGCGGTTTATATCATATCCAAAACGCATATCCCAAACCCAATCTCCTTTTCCCAAACGGCTTTGTCGAAAGGTTTTCAAATCATTTACTGCAAAAGAGAATACCTTATCAATATTATCCATATAGCTGTAATAGTTTACCGAAGAACCAATGCGTAAATGTTTAAAGAACAAAATGTCAACATCAAATTTAAATTGATGACGATTTCTGTATTTCAACATGGGCAATCGATCCAATGAATCGGTTTTCACAAAATTGGTAAAGGTGTTTTTCAAGAAGAAACCGGCATCTGTTCGCGCATAAGGGCTACTCAAATCTAATCCATAGAAATAAGTGTATCCTCCTTGAATACTCATATCTACATATTTACCTAAGTGACCTTCTCCAACTATTGAAAACTCCCAACCCATAATGCGTGCTTGGGTAATATTTTTCGAACGGAAGAACGCTTGCAATGGTTGCCCTATCTGCAAATCAACACTATCAAACACAAACTCAATCATATCCTTGTATTCGTTGTAGAAAATAGATGCATCGGCATATCCTCTCCAATTCTTACCCAAAGTAAAGCTGCGCTTGTAACCTAATTCAACGGTGATACCTGATTCAGGTTTAACAGTAGGATTCGGTAAAATATGAATGTAACCCAAATCATACAATACAAATCGTTCGGCAATACTTCCATAGCGGTAAGCCATACCTACACCAAATCGCAAATAGTTGTATTTTTTAAACTGATAGTTCACCCCTAATCGACCAACAGGTTGAGACATGTTTGTAACTCCATTCAATTGGAAATATTCCAATCGGCCACCCAAACTCAAGGTTAGTCCTTTCCAAAATAATTCACCTTGTAAATAACCGCCACCTTGGTTTCCTTTATGTACCCCTAATGTGTTGTCTTCAACCGTAAAATACAAGTTTGTTACACCGGCTAAAATACGAGCTATTCTTCCGAAATCATGGCGATATTGAAAATCAGCACTAAAAAAATGCGTCTTCGGTCTGCCCTGCGGATCGTTGTTACTGTATTGATGAAACCAACGCGTTAATAAACGATACTGATTGTTATGCTTATCTCGATAACTGATACTAGGGTCAACAGCTGCATACAAGTAATTTTCATAAATGGTTACCCCGTCTGCACCCTCATAAGCACGTGCTTGATCCTTCCAGTAAAACTGAAAAGCATTTTTTCGCCACATCACATATCCGCTCAAACCAAGTATAAGTTGATTTTTAAAACGATGCGGCAAGTAACGTAATTTAGTGCTTATTCGCGCTCGGTTGTCGTATTCATTGCGCAAATGACTTTGCATTTCTTGCACGTTTGCACCAAACTGAAATTGCAAATCTTTGTATTGCTGACGATAATTAAAAGATGCACCAACATTGTGTGGCTTATCTAAAAAAGAAAGCGAATCACCTCTCCACCACATGTATGAATTAACTTTCGGCTTATCAAAAATCTCTAAATAAGTGGAAAATCGAACTTCAGGTGAATCGGTTGGATTCGCTGTAGTAACTTGAATCACCCCGTTCAATGCTGAAGAGCCGTACTGTACAGACGATGCCCCTTTCAATACCTCTACTTGCGCCACGTTCTCTAATGGAACAAACTCCCACTTAATCTCTCCTCGATCCGGAGTAATTAAAGGCATGTCATCAATAACCATTTGTACACGACTTCCACTGCCATACGCATAACCACTACCTCCACGAATAGACACAGAGCCGTCTAATGTTGTAACACCCGGCACCTTATTAATTACATCTCGTACGTTAGTAATGTTATTATTTTCAATTACACGTGGTTTAAACACCTCAATGGTTACCGATTCTTTTTGAATTCGAGTGCCCGATTTTCCGGCACTAACAACCACAGTATTCAATTCATTATCGGTGCTTTTCAACGAAACATTATCTGTCTTTAATTGTCCGGCAGTTAGTATATAATTAACGGTATCGGATCGGTAACCTGTGTAATGAAATACTAGCGAAACTTGTCCCGGTTCTACCTGAATAGTATACACACCATATACATCAGAAAGCACTTTATTGTTAGTCCCTAATTCCGTAATACTCGCATCTTGAAATGGAATTCGTGTTTCCGCTTCACGCACAACTCCTTTAATTGTAGCTTTTTGCGCATTCGATTGAAAGAAGAACGGACTGAACAGGAACAGAAATATAAGTTTTCGCATAGGTAGAATTTCAGTTAACAGCATTAATTTCCGTGCGAAATAAAGAAAAATATCTAGATTCATGCGGGTTTGTTGGCAGAACATATTCCACACGGACGTTTTTTTTGTACATATTTGAAGAATGGAAATAGCTCTTTTTATCGAAAATTTCAAGGATTGCTTTAACGAAACAGCAGCCGATAGCATCAATGAAAACACTATTTTTAGAGATTTAGAAGAATGGAATTCAATGATGGCCCTTATTATTATTGCCATGATTGATGCAGAATTTGGTAAAGTGCTTACTGCTGATAACATACGAGAATCAAAAACGGTGAAAGATTTATTTAACTGCATTGCCACTCAATAATGCCTCTATTTTCGGTTTCAAATATTCAAATCAAAAGCGTTGCTGCTTGTGTTCCTTCGCAAACCGAAGACAATCAATCGTTTGAATTGCTTAATGAAACAGAACGAAACCTATTCATCAAAACCATTGGCATTCGTTATAGAAGGATAGTGGAAAGCGGAATTACAGCAGCCGATCTTTGCACAAAAGCAGCAAATGCAATATTAACAAACAACAATCTGAACCGAGAAGACATTCAAGTTTTAATTTTTGTATCTCAAACCCCTGATTACCTTATTCCATTTACAGCCTGTATCATACAAGATAAACTCGGACTGAGTAAAAACTGTATGGCTTTCGATATTAATCTAGGTTGCTCAGGTTACGTATACGGATTGTCTATTATTGGCGCATTACTGCAAAACATGCCCGGTGCTAAGGGCTTACTTTTAGTGGGTGATTGTTCATCAACTTGTATTTCCATGCAAGACAAAAGTGTAGCGCCATTATTTTCTGATGCAGGCTCTGCAACCCTTTTAGAATATAAAGAAGGAGAACAAATGCATTTTCATTTGCAAACCGATGGAAAAGAATTTGACGATATTATTATCAGTGATGGCGGAATGAAACATCCATTTGTATCCGATTCATTGCTATATAAAGAGATTGCTATTGGCCAGGTAAGAAACAACCTGCACATGAAACTCGATGGCATGAAAATTTTCAACTTCGCCCTTCGTGAAGTTCCTGGCAATGTAGCACAACTATTGGAATACAGTGCTTTGCCTAAGGATCAAATCGACAAAGCCTATTTTCATCAAGCCAACCTACTCATGAACGAACGTGTTCGAATAAAAATTGGACTCCCTGAGGAAAAAGTGCCATACACTTTATACGATTACGGCAATACCAGTTCGGCTTCAATCCCGCTCACCCTTTGCGCTTATCCAATTCAATCTCAAAACGTTTTATTGAGTGGCTTTGGTGTTGGGTTATCATGGGGATCGGCTCTTGTCAACCTCAATGAAGCTGATATATTGCCCATACTGACCTATTGAAACTTTGCAGACATCAGCAATATTTATAGTTTTAGACTGATGGAAGAAAAAAAACACTTCATTTCTATTGTTGTACCGGTCTATAATAGCGCTGCTTCTCTTGCCAGTTTATGCGAAAGAGTAGATGTTCATTGTAAGGCTTCGCAATGGCATTATGAATTGGTTTTAGTAGATGATGGAAGTGCCGATCAAAGCTGGACTGAAATCAAACGCTTAAAAAACATTTATCCTTCCATTCATGGTGTTCGGCTGCATAAAAACATGGGGCAACACAAAGCCATTTTGTGCGGATTAGCCAATGCAAGTGGCGAATGGATTGCCACTATGGACGATGATCTTCAATTCCTACCGGAGGATATTCAAGTTTTGCTGGATTGTGCTTCAACAACCCATGCCGATATGGTGTATGGCATGCCCGAAAAGAAACAAAATTCGTTCTTTCGTAACTTAGGCAGTAAAACCTTGTCGCGAATATTAATGTCGTATGCATCGCTTCCGGCTGAAGGTTCTTCCTTTAAACTCATTCACCACTCACTGGCACAAAAAGTGATTCATTATCGTCATCCGTTTTTATTCGTGGATGAAGTACTGTGCTGGAACGCAAAACATTTGGAATACATCACCGTAAGCCACAAAAACAGGGAGGTAGGCAAGTCCAACTATTCCTTTTTTAGCTTACTCAAAATGGGAATAAAACTAATTATCAATTACACCAATTTTCCGTTGCGCCTCATTACTTATTTTGGCTTGCTGGCCTTTATTGTTTGTTTGGGCATTATTGCTTATTTCATTTACAACAAGTATGAACATGGCGCTGAATTGGGCTTTACATCGTTGATTGTTTCCATTTTCATGTCAACAGGTTTAATCCTATTCTGTATTGGCGTAATTGGAGAATATTTGAATCGTATTTTTATTCTGCAATCGGAAAAACCATTGTACGTTATAAAAGAGAAAGTGTGATTATTGCGCATTATGGCATACAATTAATTCGACTTACCAAAGCAAAAATTGAGTTGGTGAGAAGTTGGCGCAACGATGAAAAAATTCAACGCCACATGTTCTTTGCACAACGCATCACTCCTGAAATGCAAGCGCAGTGGTTTGCCTCTGTTAATAACGAATTCAACCACTTTTTTATCATCGAATATAATGGCCAAGAAGTAGGACTAATCAATACATCTCATATTGACTTCAACGCTAAAAAAGCGGATGCAGGATTATTTATTTTTGAAGAAAAATATTGGGGAACCGATGTACCGGTGCGGGCTTCGTTGGCCATGCTCGACTTTTTTTTCCATCACAACATTTTAGATAGCATCGAAGCAAAAACGAAAGTGGACAATAAAGCCGCCCTCAATTACAACAAACAACTCGGTTTCGAGCAGAAAGAAATAGTGGAAGATGGCAAAGGCTTGTTATTAGAACTCACCAAAGAAAACTATATCAAAAAAACAGCAGCATTGCGAAAAGTAGCCGGTAGCGAAAAAATGATTATTGAATTTGATCGCAGCGATCCCACAGAGCGCTTATTCTTTGAGAAATATTTTCAGGAAATCGGCAATTGAACTAACCGCCTTGCAAAATTTTCCAACGTAACTCATCCAATAAAAACTTCGCTTTTCGTTTTGCACTCATCCCTTCCATTTCCAACATTAGTGATGTTCGATAACAAGGATTTAAACCCCACTTGAGCATACGCGAAAAAAACGACAAATCACCATAAGGAAATTTTTCTTTCGTTAGCAATAGCTTGAGTTTCGGGAGAATTTGCATCTCGTAACATTTCCGATTGTGGAGATAGTATTCTTCATCTACCGGAGGCATTACTTCCATGCCGATGTGAAAGGTCAAATGTGCTCGATCGATCAGTTTTAGATTTGTAGCAAATGCCACTAAATTATGTAACAGCGATACTTCCAGAAAAGGTATGCCTACACAAATTTTATCGAGAATGAACTTTTCTAACAACTCACGTTTAAACACAAACGTATCATAGCCAGGATGGGGCTTACCCAAATCAGCATAAATAGCGGGCAATTGATCGATCGAATGATAGGCATTAGCTATTCGTCTTCGTGTAATGAGAATCGCATCGTGTCCGTTTTCAATTTCCGTAAAAACCGATTCGTAAAACGAAGGCATCAAACCAATATCCATATTCGTGAACACAACATAATCGGCCTTGGAATGTTGACCCAAGGCATTCAAAATATCGGCTACCAAAGGCAATTTGCGTTGCTTGGTGAATTTGCTTTCGTCTAATATAGAACGTGTAAGATTGGGCAAAACAGTAATAAAGGAAGGAATGATACTTCTATCCTCTTCAAATTGTGTGGAACAAATTTCGATGTTTCGCGGTGCTGAAAATGCTTTTGCATTGCGTATACTTTCAAACGTTATCTGCTGAATAGCAAACAAGGGATGCGCAGGCGATACACCTACCGGATTGATAATATGTGCAATGGATACCGACATTCGTTGCTAAGGTAAAAGATTATACATAAAATATTACCTCCCTAAACCCCTCCAATGAAGGGACTTGAAAAAACATTTTACCTGATATAAAAATTCGCATTACCAAATCACCAAATCCACTCATCGTCAAATCATCCTAGCGCACAAACCGTCTTCGCACTGTTCCTTCTTCGCTCTTGAGTTCTAGAAGGTACACTCCACTTGCCAATGCACTAACATCAACTGTGTTTGTATACGCTTGTTCACTCACTTTTCTGCCACTTGGATCGTAAAACG
>JAEUUZ010000054.1 GCA_016786765.1 Chitinophagales bacterium | reverse complement strand
ACAAAAGTGCTAATACCAAATCTAAAAAATGGATAGACGTATTAGCTGTTTTGTTTTTTAATGCATAGCCAAACAGCTTTGCTGAAAAGGGGGGAGGGGAGTGGATTTTGATTTTCATAATTCTAAAGTAATATTTTTTTTTCAAAATGGCATTACTGCTAACGTTTTGCGGCTCTTGCGGTGTGCGGGATTTGGGTGAATAAATTGGATATTTAGTGCAATCTAAAAGTAACTCAAATTTGCCAATGAACCAAGTTGCCCGCATAACGCAAAACCGCTGTTAGCGTAAATAACAAACCTTGTGTAGTTAAATTCTTTGAAATGCCTATTAATAAAGGATTTACGAAAATATCTACTGCAAAATAAAGCAAATAAAAGCACACAAAATATTGATTTGTTGTACTAATTGTTGTACCTTTGTATCGTAATTCTTCCATTTGCATAGCCCAATAATTCAAGGCGAAATTTGCGAAGATGCTACAATGATTAACTATTAAAGTTTCAAGATATGGCAAGCGTAAAACTAATTTTAAGACAGCACCAAACAGACAAGGCAGGGCATAGTCCTTTGTATTTACGAGTTATCAAAGACCGTAAAACTAAATTCATTACTACCAGTGTAAAGCTATTACCAAACGAATGGGATGAAGCTAAACAGAAAGTAAAAAAGAACCACCCCAATAGTGCCAGGATTAATGCTTTTCTATCTCAACAGGTAGCCGATGCAGAAGGGCAAGTAGCAGACCTTGAAAGAAAGAAAAAATCTGTATCAGCCAAGAAGTTAAAAGAAGCTATCAAAGGAAAAGACAGCACTAATTTTTTTACTTATGCTTATGACCGTTGCGAAAAAATCAAAAGTACATTGGCTTTAAGAACCTATATGAATTACAAAAGGTACACAGAGAAGTTTGAAAAATTTGCAGGTACTAAAGAATTGTATTTTGATGATATTACAGTAACAATGCTCAAAGATTATGTCAATTATTGTAGTACAACTCTAAACAATGGCAATACCTCTGTAAGATATTCTATTATGATTTTGGCTATAATGTTCAAAGAGGCAATCCGAGAAGAAATAATACCTGCTAATGTGTACCCATTTTTAAGTATCAAATTACGAAAAGATAAGGGCAAAAGAATATACCTAAATGCAGACCAGTTACAGCGTTTCCAAGACCTTAAAATTACTTCTGAGGGCAAAGCTGAACTAAGTAGAGATATGTTTGTATTCTCTGTATTTGGTGGTGGTTTAAGATTTGGCGATGTTATGGAGCTTCAATGGAAACATTTTGACGAAGAAAATAAGAAGATAAATAAAACCATTCGTAAAACAGGCAGACAGCATAGTTTCAAATTAGGCGAAACAGCTTTGAATATTTTGAAGAAATACAGAACACCACTAACCAAGCCAGATGATTTTGTTTTCAATATGATTAAAGATAGAGAAAGGTATTTAGCAGATGTAAATTATAAATATACCGAAACAGAAAGAAATGGACACATTGCAAATTTTCATTTAAGAAACATTGGTAAAGAGTTAGGTATTCCATTCAATGTAAGTTTTCACATTAGCCGTCATACTTTTGCTACTACAGCTCTAAACAATGGAATGAGAATTGAACACGTCAGTAAGTTAATGGATCATAACGACATTGGTACTACACAAATTTATGCAAAAATCATTAGTGAAGAATTAGACAAAGCCGTTGACCAGTATATTAAATAAGTAGTCTAAATTCTAAATAGTCTAAAAAGTATGGATATAATGGTAAATTTGCATTTTGATTTTTAGTAAATGAAATTAGATTTAAGCATATATCAAAGTATTTTATTTTACGATTTACGGCCTTGGCTTGACAACAACAAGGACGACAATCGTTTTAGAGCAAAATTAACGCCTAATTTCAAAAACCCTGCTCAATCTTCAATAGACTTTGATAATGCTATAAATAAAGCCCTAATTGATTATAAAAGCACATTAAACGAAGAAGATTACCTATTTGAATTAGCAGACGACCAAGTGCAATTTAACGGAGTTGTAGATGAAATTTTATATCCACTAATTGAAGTTATTACAGATGAACCTACAAACAACAAAGCTACATTTTACTATTATCTAATCAAGAACGAAGCCACACGACTAATAAACAACCTCTATAAATTCTCATACTTAAAAATTAGTGAGAGTGAAAAAAAGAATGTGTTTATAGTGGCTATCAAAGGCATTAATTCGCTTATCCAAAGAACCGAACAGCAAAAAATACAAGTTTCCAAATATGGAAACCACAACCAAGACCCCAACAATGCTTTTATACTTCACTTTTTAGGTATTACACTTATTCGTTTGCATTTAGAAGTAAAAGAATTGTTTGAAAAATATGTTACAGGAAATGTATTTGATGAAGCAGGTATTTACAGCACAATCCTAAAGAAACCACAACCCACAGAAAGCCATATTAAAGACACTGTAGGGCTTAATCACTTCAAGGTTACTGCATATATCAACCAACCAAAAAACAAGAAAGAAACTACCTTAGAATGGATTTTATACACCTTAGAAACCTACGCTAAATACTTTGAAACCGACACCACCAGTAAGGAGGTAGCCAAAAGAAAAAAAATATTATTAGAAGACTTACAAGCATTAGAAAACTTATACTTTTTACAACACTATAAAATCAAGTTTGAAAATACTAACTATACCAATTTATTAGATGCAGAGTTATTAGAACCTATATTTAACGATACTTTCCAAGAAATTACAGAAGCAGTAGAAGTACCAACCATAGCCAGTAAAAAATTAGTAGTTATCAATAAGGAGCTTCAAAAATTGGACTTCCTAAAATACGATATTGATATAGAAAATATAGCTTACCTACAATCCATTCCAAGATTATTACAAGATGCTTTAATAGGTCTAAAATCTTTTGTCAATGCCAATTTAAGTATTGATTTTTCTAAGATAACCGAACCAAAAACCAATCCACTCAAAACAGGGCTTACTGTTCCTCAAATTGCTTTCCTATTTAAGATACTTTCAGAGCATAACGACATTGGTATAGAAACAAAAACTAAGACAGAACTATACAATTTTATTTCTCAAAATTTTGCTACTAAAAAATCTACAGAAAAAGGAATTAGTATCAAAAAATTAGCTGAATATTTCAACGAACCTGACCCAGATGCACAAGCATTTTGGTACGGAATTATAGCTAATTGGTTTACCGATAAGAAGAAATTCAACAAATTTTAATCCTCTTAAACCCTTTATAGTCAAGGGTTTTGCTTAGGGTGGTATCACCCTATGCCACCTCTTTTACTGCACTTCCATTCTCATTTTTGCATTGCAATTACGCAATAACATTAAATATTTTAAGCAATGGAAGTAATAACAATCCAATCAGAAGCATTCCAAGAATTAGTTAAGAAAATGGACGAAATCCAAACCAAACTAACAGCCAAGGAAAAAGAACCAAAAGAAATTTGGTTAGACAATCAAGAGTTCATTCAATTACTCAAAATCTCAAAACGAACTGCACAGCATTACCGAGATACAGGGATGATTTCTTTCTCACAAGTAGGTAGCAAAATTTACTATCGT
>JAEUUZ010000025.1 GCA_016786765.1 Chitinophagales bacterium | reverse complement strand
TTGCATGCTCAACAAGTAAATTGAATGGAAGTATTAGTGTAATAAGGGTATAACTATTAATGTCTTGAAAGTTAAAAAAACATAGCTCCCAAGGTTCGCAGAATAAGACCAAGAACTTTGGGAGCCCTACTGGCGCAAGTTCTGTGCGTGGACTGTGGCCGGCTAGCGTGTGCCATTGCAACTATACACTTTTACTGTAACACCAAAAACGCAAAGGATTCGCAAAGTTACGCAAAGCATATTCGGCACTGCGATCCGCCTTTGGCAGAGAAGCAGGCTGTGTTTGGGCTAATGGGTTGGTTGGTGGCGGAACACCAACCAAAGGAAAAACCGCCAATTTCTTGTAGGTGCTGTTATAGGCTGGCGTTCTTGTCTGTCGTGGGTTACAACCATTTTTATATCGTCCGTTTGTGTCATTTGTCGAGTGCTTTTTTGTCTGGTTTGTGTGTCGGGTGTTTTATTTTTTTTTGAAGCGTTGGAAATTTTTTAAAAACAATTTTTCTTTTGGGTTGGCTTTGCAAGCTCTATTAAAAACTTTGGTCGTGTGTCGGCTTGTGCGGTTTTTAATTGTGCTTGCAAATTGCGTTGGCTATATGAAGTATCTAAAGTCATAAGCTTTGTTTCCAAGTTCTTCTAATTGTTTTCCCATTACTGAAAGTCTTTTTGAAAAGTCAATCGTTACTGGCATTGTCTTGTAAAGTTCTGCTCCGTTCCAATTCATCTTTGTTAATTTTAAAATGTCGTTAGCAACTGTTTCAATTGGGTCAGTCCCTCTAAATCTTTTTATCAGCAAAGGTGTCGGGATACCTCTTTTACCTTGATAATATGGTTTTAGTAATTCGCTACTTTGAACTAAACCGTGTGTCCAAAGCAAGAAACTAAATTCGTCTAATTGAATAATTGTTCCTCTGTCTATCGGAAAACCGTCAAATTCGTGTTTACCTGTTGAGTGATTCTTTTTTAGTTTTATTGCTCTCCAATTGCTGAACTGTTGGATTTGCAAAAGTTCAATGTTGTCAATGCCTTCAAGTGCATTACATATTCCGTCAATTTCGTCACGAGTATAATGAGTTGTTTTATGAAGCACCAACTTTTTAAGCCCAATTACTGGGTCAATTTTATGGTAAGTATTTCTGATGTTTGTCACCAAACGGAAAGCATCATCCTTACTCATAAATGGATTTTTGCCAATCAATACTGGCTTCTCAATCGGTTGGAGTAAAAAGCGTAAACCGTTTCCATTTCCATCAAAAATTTGGCTACTGCCTAAAACTACTTTGTTTCTTGCGTTTTGTCTTATTGCATAACCCAAACCAACAAAGGCTGTTTCAGTGTTGTCAGTTTTAACTTTCCAAGGTGTGCCGTTCGATTTTACATAAATGCCCAATGAAAGCCACCATTTAACTTTTGCTTGGTCACTATAAGTGATTGATTTATCTTCTATGAATTGCAGTCGCAAACCCTTCTTAACTGCATACAATTTAAGTGAATCGTGAAGGTCAAAATATGTTTGTTCATTTTTTAGTTCTCTGAAATTTTTCCAAGCGTTTGGAATGTAAACTACAACGCAGTCAATTTCGTTCTGTTTTAATGAAAGGTTGTCTATTTTGCTTTTTATATGTTCATAAAACTTTATCGCTGAATACTGCCTTATTTCCTGACTGTTTATGGCAACTACAAATTCACTTTGAATGGAAGTAGGAATAACCAAGTGCTTTTTAAACACAGCATCAAAGCCTGGATAATCTTTAAGGTATTCTTTTTCAGTTGTTGGACTTACAGGATTTAGTAGTGATTCTAAATGTGATTTTAGCTTTTCAAAACCTGTATCGGGTGCAATTATTGCCAACTGAATTTTTGAAGCAACACCATTTGCACCGAAGCTTTCTTCTAATGGCCCTAAAAGTTTCAATCCGTTTATTGGGTGAATAGATTGTTTGGTTTCGTCCTGATGGTGAAAATAAATTAGAGGTTCGTTTGCTTTTGAATAACTATCGAAGCAAAAGAAATTTCCCATCTTTTGTGCTGCTGTTGCATAATATGCTGAAAGTTTAATTTCAAAGTCACCCAATCGAAAATTCAAATCGGATTTTCTACTTTTCAATTCCTTAAACCAAAAATCTACTTTCTTGCCGTATTTAGCATTCCAACGGTTTGAGGTAATAATATTGGTTATATTTTGAACTGTTAATCTGTCGGGTTCTGCACCAGTGGTTGTTTGTATATGGATTGTCGGACAAATCAGTAAAAATAAATCTTTGTTTACGAATTCTACTTTAAATTCAAATGCTTCAAAAACCTGATAGCCTTTTGGAATATTCAAATTTAACCATTTCGGAATACTATCAATTTCTTCTTGGCTCAATGGGTGATTAACTGAAAATACTTTCCTGATTTGTCTCCCTCGGCTGAAAATGGCTAAACTGTAATCATTCACAAACGATTTTTCAATTAACTCATACAACATTCCAATGTAGAAGGAATCAGGCTGATAAAAAAGATGTTCGGGAATGTCAATCAGTTTTATAGCGTCTATTAGATAATCTTTGAAAACTTCTTTGATTTCATTCTCATTTCCAAAAAGTGAAAGTGTTTCGCCTTTGCTGAATGCTGCAACTACGTTAGAATCCTTTAAAACTTCTCGTAGCTTTTTCCATTTACCTTCTCCGTTTATTTTGGTCTTGGTAGAGAAAATAGTTTTAGGAAAATGCGTTGCCTTTATAGCATTAAGAAGTATTGGTATAGTGTTCGATTGATTTTGTGTAAGCCTAAAAAACCGTCTTTGCTCAAACCTTTCTTTGACAATAGAATCAATTTGCTCATTTTTTAATTCGCAAACTGTATAAAGTTCGTGTAGGAAATAATCAAAACTATCAATAACCATAAAGCCTGAACGCTGATTTTGTGTATTGGCTTTCTCTACGAGGTTTGATAATCGTTCGCTTGGCGTTATATCTTTTGGAATGCACCAAATCAATCCTTTTGGAAATGCGTTTTGTTTCTCTAATGCTTTTTCAAGAGTTTGCAAAACCGATTCGTCACTACCCGAATAACCGACAACTAATAAGCCCCTTTGTGCAGAAGCATCCAAAAAATAGTGATGTAGATTGTCTTCTAATTTTTGTAATTCTTCGTCCGTATTTTGCAAAGCATCATAACGGAAATCCCCGTGAAGTTTTACAACTGTGGGAATATCGTTTCTGAAATTTTGAACCGACTTTGCATTTTCAGGTGATACTACTTGGCAACTTATATCCAATTTACCGATGGCTCTTTCAATTAGGTCGTCAAAGTTGGTTGTCCAAACGGTATTTAATTTTTGCTGCCCTACCAATGCGGAAAGGCACATAAAACCAATTGAAGGTTTTTTATCTCTTACCAAACTGGTTAAAAACTCTTGTCTTACCAATCGGTCAGGATAGCACTTTTCAAAATAATAAGAATACGGATTTGTCGTCTTAGCATCTTCTTCTACAAAATAACTTTGTATGACTTTTTTATTGGCTTCAACTTTTAAGTCTTGAAACTTCTTGCCGTTTATTTTACCGCTAACACTTAACAACTCTCGTTTGAAAAGCCAAACTAAATCACTACCCGAATGAATGCCCGATGAAATAGACGCACCTGCTCCAAGGAACAAATCAAAAGATTGATTTGAAAGCACTTTAAAGCTTCGTAAAAAGGTGTCTTTGTCTATTTTTCGCATATTCTACTCAATTTAAATTTTACGTAAAACCTCTTCTTCTAAATACTTTTCCGTAATGTATTCATATAATTTTGGATAATTAATAATTCGTCCTTCAAAACCAGCATTTTTCAATAATAGAATACAAATCAGAAAATGAAGTTTTAAAGAAATATAAAATAGCCCCTTGAAGTCATCGTCAAGTGTGCCGAATGATTTAATACTACCGTGTAAAAATGTGTCCCGTAGCTTAATTATTTTCTTTTCTTCATCCGTAATAGTATAACCAACTTCAGCAAATGGTTTACTTAATTTATCGGTATTTGTTGGTGCGTTTAAAGAGTCAAGTCTTTTAAATAGAGGAGGAATCAAATCATTATCTTCAATCTGAATTTTATTATCTTTTAAAAATGTCTCTGTAATGTTTTTTAGTTCAACTATTAGTTTGTTTGCCAATTCATTTTCTGGGATAGGCTTTAGTTCTGAATTACCTTTCTTGACAATTGCACCAGTCAATGCTTCTATTGCAACATACTGTATTGGTATTTTCATTTCAAGAGTAGATGCTTGATTAAATATCAGGAGTAGAAGCGACCTAAATATTTTTTCATTATCTATTGCAATCTGACAAATGTTATTAAAGACCAATGATGGAAAAAACATTATATCCTTAAACTGTTCCTTTCTAGTTTCTTCATCTATAAACCCCTTTTCATCTCTCTTGATATTTTCAAGGTCTAAACCAAAATATGCATTTGTTGTAAAGGCAGCATTCAAATTATAGTGAGAATCACTAAATGTGTGAAACAATACCTGTTTAGGTTTCTCTAATAATGCGTCATCAAAACCTAAATAATATCCTTCATCTGAATGATAATCTCCCGAAAGAAAGGCATATGTGAGTAATATTGTTTGACAACAATTTTGAAATTCAGCAAGAGTATATTTTTCAACGCAATCAATCACCAAATAGTCTTTTTCGCCATACTTTACTTCGAATAGGTGAAATGGCTTTCTGTTGATTTCTAAAACAAGTAAACCAGTCCTTAATTTGTAATCGACTACAAACCCTCGACATTGATAGTCATTAATTATCCGCATTTTTTTACTTATGGGTATTATAAGTCGTAAATGCTTTTCAGTAAAATCCTCTAACGATGCATTTCCAATAGAATTAATTGCTCCACTAAGAAGTTTTAAATTGTTGTCAAAGTCGTAATCAATATTGTTTAAAAGGAAATGTTTTCCCTCAATAAATAGCTTTGTATCTTCTCCTCCTTCTTTTAATTGAAGCTTATTTCCTGATACTTGGAGTTCTTTATGTCTTTGAACACCTTTTGGGATTACACTGTCCGTTTGAAACACAAATCCTTTATCGGCTTTTTCAATTAGTATTTTTCGATTATTTAAAGTGTGACCTTTTAAATTAATTTCAAATTCTCGTGGTTTGTTTAGATTAAATACAAACTCAAAACTTTCACTTAAATATTTTTTTATTGCTTTGCTTTCATTCACTATTCGTTCTGTTGAATCCTTTCTTATTATATTTTCATCTTGTTTTGTGGAAATAGATTTTATTCTATCAATATATTCTGAGGGTAATTTATGTTCCTCTGCACCAATAGTTATGAGTTCAAGATACCAATCGTATGGCATATTAACACCTGAATCATCAATTGTATCAGCCACATAAGTGAAGGCATTTATTTTCTCTTGCGATTGAATAATTTCAATTTCGACTTCTTGTTGAATATAACCTTTGCCAAGCCCCTCAGCTTTGTCTAGTTCTTCTTTTTTATTCGGATTTATCTTGAAAACAATTCCCCAAACATCTTCTTTATCATTTGACGAAATGTTTGCTTTTAGTGAACCGTCTATTGATACCTTATTGAATTGCAAACTATGTTTAGGTAATTTTCCAATTCCTATAATTTCAACTCTACCAACTCTTTTTTCAAGTCTGTAAGTAAACATATTCGAACCGTAAGCGAAATAATTCATAATCTAATATTAGATATTGTTAATGTAAGCGTTGGCAAAAAATGGCTCTTTTGGTTTTGCGAAGGGTCGGCTTGTGTGTCGGGCAAAACCAAATGTGCCATTTGTGCGGCTGGCTAAAATTGTTTTTAAAAAATGTGGGTCGGCAAAAAAAATAAAACACGAAGCGTTGGGCTGTCGTGTCGGAAAAAAGTCCGCTGTTAAGTTTATATGTCGTCCTATTGTTTCGATAATTTTCTGTCAGTTTAATGGTTGTTGTGTCGGTCTTTACGCTTGCCTATAACTACTAGATTCTCGAAAAATCCAATAATTTATCAATGACCAAACCTCCCCATTTCCCCCCACAATACCAACCGTATTTCTACGCAAAATACTCCGTATTTATACGGAAAATTTCATTCCGTATTTATACGCAAAAGCGCTAGAGGGCTTGTGGAGAAGGTGTTGTGTGGCATGGGTAGTTGGGAGGGGCAAAATGGAGGGGTTTGGGGTGGAGGGGCACCACCACCGTCTCCGCCAAAGCGCGGAGCCACCTCCGCCAGCGGAGGACAGGGAGCATTTGGCTTCGTTTCAAAATTTCGTTTTAGGGTTGGTAGGTGCTAATCCTTGTCCCCCGCTGGCGGAGCCTGTCCCGCTTTGCGGGAGGTAGGGGGTGGTCAAAGCACCAAAAAATTCGAGCTTTGCTAATGAGGTTTTTGTTTTCTATTATTATGATTACAAAAGTTTTAATCTTCTTTTCTACTTGTATTTTCAAACAAAATCAATCCATGAAATCAACAGCTCTCCTATTCCTTTTTAGCCTACTTACAGGTGCTGGCTTTGCGCAAACAAAAAACACCAGCAACTATTCACCACTGCGAGACCCTTATAATACGGCTAAATTTTTTGCAACCGAAAATGGTGCATTTGTTGACTACTTTCTGCCAAACACTTTTAAAATTGGAACCTTTGAATATGACGCACGTGTTCGATCGTATTATTCAGGGCAAAAAGATACGGCCTACTTGAGAGAAGATGCACTTAATTATTACAGTATGGATTTGCAATTGAATAAAGAAACTATTTTGCTTCCTAAGCAGGTAACTGTTGGACAAAAATGGTTTGAAGCTGATAGTAGCTGGTCTTACGAAATTTTAGACATCAACAAAACCTATAAAACCCCGGCAAAAACATACAAAAATTTAGTGGAAGTTTTATGTACTCAACTTACCGGAAGAGATAAAAATAAAAGCCAAGTGTATCATTTGTTTTATGCTGAAAAACTGGGTTTTGTAGGCAGTGTAAGCAGTAGAAATTATAAATGTTATTTAGCGAAAACGAAGAAGAATCCCAAAATTGGCGAAGTATTTAGTTTCTAACGCAGCATACGTGATTATCTTCCTACTCGGGTTGGCGTTTCTTTACCCATAAACATATTTTCTTTATACAATTACGGTATTAGATTGCTTCACTATTGCTTGCATCTTTTGAGCAATAGCAGATGTTGCATCATGCTCTTGTTTATAGTTGCCAGAGGCATTTTACGAATTCACTCGCTAGAAGCGAGCGAGGGCGTATTGGTTGTTGGCGGAACACCAACAAAAAGAAAAAGCGTAATGGCTACATAGTAAATCCTAAATAGAAAAATCTTAAATCGTTACATCTTAAATCAAAACATCTTAGATGCAACAGGCTGCGTTAGGGATTGGCGTGGAAATCCTTTTGTGAGGCACGAGCAAAAGATTGGAACAGAAAGCCCGTTAAAACGCCCAAGCTATTTTGATATAAGAGGTATGGCTGTATGCTGTTTTACAACTAAAATAAAATATCTTTCAAATCCATAAACACAATGCCATGAAAAGTAATTTCAACCATAACGCTTTCGTTCTTTTCGTTTGTTTGCTTGTGCTTTGTTTTTCGGCTTGTACGAAAGACCCAAAAATCAACACAACTGATTCTACATGCAATTCCACTTCGCCCAAACACGATACGGTGGTACTGCTCGTTTTAGGGCAATCGAATGCTGCGAATGCCGGTTCGGAGAAATATACTTCGCCTTGTGCGCAAACACAAAATTTTTACAACGGACAACTTGTACCGTTAGCCGACCCGCTATTAGGCAGCAATGGCGATGGGGGTTCGGTGTGGAGTCGTTTGGGTCAACAATTGATTGAAAACAATTTTGCCGGTCATGTAATTGTTGCTCCTGCTGCTGTGGGTGGAACGCGCATAGAGCAATGGATACAGGGTGGCGATTTACATCATTTGATTGTGGAAACAGTAGCCAGTTTGCAATCGAAAAACTTGAAGGTAACGCATGTGTTGTGGCATCAAGGCGAGTCGAATCACACGGCAATGAATACATTACTCACACCTACTCAAAACGCACAATTGTATCGGCAAAATTTTCTTCTACTCGTGCAGCAATTGCGCGCGCTGGGTGTAGATGCGCCTGTTTTTCCGGCCATGACTTCGCGATGCGGAGCCACGCCAAGCGATACCACTTTGATTGCCGCTCAACGCGACTTAGCAAACGATGCATTGGGTATTTTCAACGGACCGAACACGGATATCTTGGGCAATGAATTCCGTTCCGATAATTGCCATTTTAACGGCTTGGGCTTGAAAACGCATGCTGCACTTTGGGCGAATGCAATAAGCGAGCATTAATTCGAAAACAATTTTGCGGATGATGGTGTTATTCGGTAGAAACTTTTTCTATATTTAACTAGTTACCAATCCAATAAATCGCCCTTGCTATGCAAAAGTATTGCTTTGTTTTTTTCTTCTTTTTTAGCGTTTGTGTTTCTGCCCAACAAGTGGTGTACGATATGAGTGTGTTGGGTTTTACTTTTGGTAAAATGGTAGTTACTCGCACAATAGAAAACGACAGT
This sequence comes from Chitinophagales bacterium, assembly GCA_016786765.1. GTDB lineage: Bacteria > Bacteroidota > Bacteroidia > Chitinophagales > LD1 > CALAYL01. The sequence goes on along the minus strand of JAEUUZ010000025.1, from coordinate 144,661 downwards.
ACAGAATTATACACGTTGAATGCAAAAGGCAAAACTAATTTTTTGTGGATGAAGCGCGAAGATGAAACGATTTATCAAGTGCGTTTCCGCAATGGCAAATTACTTTCGTCTACACATAAACAAATGGAAAGTGGGGTTACGAGTCAATGGACAAAGATGTTGTTTGACGGGAAAATCTTACATGTAGATTCGTATAAGGGGAAAAAAAGTTTTACAGGATCGCCCGATTTTTCGGTGTTACAGATGTACTTTAAACCATTGCAAAATCGCGCAAAAGTATTTCACGAAGCAGAAAGCGAATATGTGAATTTAGTGTACCGAAAAGATGGAACGGTAGAAATGAAAATTGCCAATGGCAGTAAAACCATTTACCGTTTTGCGAACGGAAAAATTGCTGAAATGGAAGTGCATCTCCCTATTGCAACGGTACATATGAAGTTGTTGAATTAAGCTTTTGCTGCTTTTTTCTTCGCAAAATCTTCTTTGGTTGTTTTGCAGATTTTATCCCAAATAAACGATACTTCGCCAAAGTTGGCGTTCACATCGCAGTGGTGCACGTTGTGCCATGCCGAACTGTTCAACCCAACGCGCGATAAGAATTTCTCTAACCATGCGAAGGTTACTCCGCAATGCAAATACAAATTAAGAATTACAAAACCGCCAATAGCCGTAAAATACAAAGGCGCAAAGTGTTTGGCTACCGGAAAGCAAATCAACAACAAGGGCCAAAAGGTTAACACCGTTTCAACAGGACCTACAGCAAAACCCGAGAATGGTGTAGGGTCGCGGAAGGTGTGATGATGTTTATGAAACGCAAAAAACAAACGGGTATGCAACAAACGATGTTTCCAATAGGTCATAGCATCTACCAACATAATTCCGGCATACATTTCGAGGACTACCATCCACCATGTTAAGCCCATTTCTTGCAATGTCCACACCAAACCGGTGGGTATACCTATTCTATACATCCCCACCGGCCAGCCGGCCATACAGGCCACAACAAACATGGCGCGCACCGAACCAAAGGCTTCATATAATAGCGGTGGCGTTTTTTTGCGCTCGCCTTGTATGCGTTCCCCATTGCTTTCTGAAAAACGATAGAATAAAAAACTGAACAACACTAAGGGCACAGCAAGTATTAAAAACAGGTAGACTACACTTTCGTAATACACTTTTGCGTTGGGGTGGAGCAGCCCCGAAAGTGGAGCCAATAACAATACTAAAAGATCAACTGCATCGGTTATCCTTCGGGTATAGAGGGATTTGTTGAGGGTCAGAAAGGTAGACATAGCATAAAGTAAGTAGAACAATAATACAAAATGCGGATGAATTTTTACACCTAAACTGCTTGGCAACGCACATCTGCCAAGTGGATGTTACAATGGCTTATGCCATTGCAACATGCCTTGCCAATTTATTTTGTATAGTAGATTGTTGTGTAATTCTTACTGAAATGAGTATCGCTAATACTGCCTGTGATTACTCCACCTGTTGAAACCACATTAGTTGTTTTTGAATAAGCATGATATTCGCCCATAGTCAAGCCGGCATCGTTACGCATAGCAATTGGAAGTTCGGTATTGAACGTAATAGGCATGGATGCTTCGGCATACCAAATAATTGGCGCAACAACACTTGCATTGATGATTTCGCGATTCATGGTATTCACGCCATCTACATCGATTCCCAACGAAAATGTTGCTTGTGCGTAACTACCGCCAATAAAGGCACCGGCTATACAATGAAAATCGGAATAATTGCATCTTGTTTTCACAGCAAGGTATCGATACACACGATCCGGTAAGTTCGTTTTGATTCCGCAAGTGGTTGTAATGTTACATCCACCGGCCAAAGAGGCGCGCATATCAACTGTTGTAGAATATGCACTATGCAATATTGTGTTTGCTGCTATAGCGCCACAACTTTCGTTTTTGGTTAATTGTGGACAAGCAATATAGCCTTTTGTACTGTCGTTAGGGTAATCGGGAATGGAACCGGGAGTAACCTCGCTCGATAAAATGGTAATGGTTCCAAACGGACCGGTTACAAATGGTGTACTCCCTAAAATGGCGCTGTATCGATTTGTTATGGAAGTGGATGAGGGCGCCACTTTATTCCAGGTATTCAGCACAGGGGTATAATATAACTGATTAAATTTATTGAGTGCGCTTTGTTGAAGTGCAGTGTCGGTGGTTTCGATATACGTTTTCCAATCGGCATCCATCTGCGATTTTAAGCCCGGATAGTCGGTGGCGAGTTGTGTTATAAATGCGGCTCGAATATCGGCTACCGTATCGTAGAGTCGTTGTGCAACACTCTCGTTTACTTTGGGCAGTGTAACAGGCTGGGCGATAGCATTCAAATCGGTATAACTTTTTTGCAAAGCGGTTTCCTTTTTGCACGATAAAATCGTGGTTAAGCAAAGGCATGCGGCAAACATTAATTTCGTTTTCATGATTTCAGTTTTAAAAGAAACTCCACTTGTGCCATGAAGTTTCTCGGTTATAGAACGAATGTATTGCATGCCCTGCTGCTGAGCAATGAAAAAAAATGAATTTGTGATAAAAGGGCTTACAGGCGAAACAGTACTTCCTTCATTCGGTTTCGCAAAGCAAAGCGTGGGTCTACGTTACTTTTCTTCTGTTTCCCGCGTGCGCATGATTTACGATTCCGATTACTCGGTGCAAAGCAAGTTGGCGTATAACGAAACAACTTAAATGTGTGTACATGCTGCGTTCGGGATTGACGTGGAAATCCTTTTGTGAGGAACGAGCAAAAGATTGAAACAGAAAGCCCGTTAAAACGCCCCAACAGCCAATAGAAAGCTAAGGGTGTTATCTATTTTAGACATTGCGAACAAAAACAACATGTTATCAACGCCTGAAAAAAGGACAAAATCACTTTTTTATTTAGGTTTGTGCTATGAATTGGGTACTTGAACTTTATTTGGGTATATGCGGGGCGCTTCTTCTCTACTACCTTATTTTTTTCCGAAAACTCCTTTTTTTCAAACCGAAACAGTACGCACCTGAAAAATTGCCGCCTGTTTCGATTGTGATTTGTGCAAAAAACGAAGCGGAGAACTTAGAGAAAAACTTAAAAGTAGTGCTGATTCAAAACTACCCGAAGTTTGAGGTAATTGTGGTGAACGACCAATCTACTGACGCAACGGCCAAGGTGGTAGAAAAATACATCGAGCGAAATCCAAATCTGCGCCTGATTAACATCAAAAAAGATATCGAAAAACCGATGTTGGGCAAAAAATTCCCTTTAAAAGTGGGCATTGAAGCTGCGATCTACGAAACCATTGCCGTTACCGATGCCGACTGTAAGCCGTCAAACACCCTGTGGTTACAGCATTTGATTGCCGATTTCTTACACGAAACGAAATTCGTATTGGGCTACGCACCGTTTAATAAAGCATCGGGGTTTATCAATAAGTTAATCCGTTTCGATAATGTGATAACGGCCATGCAATATTTATCGTATGCGTTGATGGGTATGCCTTACATGGGCGTGGGACGAAATATGGCCTTTAAAAAATCGGTGTTTCAAGCGTGGGACGGATTTGAAAAATACAAAAATGTGATTTCGGGCGATGACGATCTTTTTGTAAATGCCAATGCGAAAACCAGTTCAACGGAAATTGCATTGAACAAAGATTCGTTTATTTATTCGCAACCTAAAGCTACTTACAGCGAATGGATGACGCAAAAAAGCCGTCACGCGAAAACGAGCTACCACTATAAATTTCACCACCGGTTATTGCTCTTTTTGTTTGCATTCCTCAACTTTGCCTTCTATTTAACGCCTTTGTTGTTTATTTTTTACCCTGAACAGTACATATTTGGATTAATTGCCATATTTGGCACAGTATTGGTAAAGTTCGTTTTCCATGCAAGAATCTGTGGAAAACTAAACAATCATGATCTCATTCCGTATCTGATGATACTTGACTTTATTTTTGTGATAAATCTTCCATTTTTATTTTTCAAATCATTAACTTCACCGAATAAGGAATGGAAATAAAGAAACCAAAATCGAACACGGACTTCGAGTTGATTCGCAAAGCGAAGGATGGCGATCAGGTGTCGTTTTCAAAATTAATGGAACAATACCGCCAGTCGGTGTACTTCATGATTCTGAAAATGATACATAACCGTGACGATGCGGATGACATTTTAATGATTACCTTTTCGAAGGCGTTCAACAACATTCAAGCCTATAGCGAAGATTTTGCGTTTAGTACATGGTTGTTTAAAATTGCTTCGAATAACTGTATCGACTTTATTCGAAAGAAGAAATTGCAAATTACTTCGTTAGACGGCTCTCCACGCGATGACGATGAAAATTCGACTCCACTGCATTTACCGGATAAAAGTGAAGACCCGGAAGAGTCTATTATCAAAGAACAGAAAGCATTGAAACTCCGCGCTATTGTGGAGAAATTAAACCCTAAATACCGTCAATTGATTGAACTGCGCTATTTTGAGGAGTTGTCGTATGACGAGATTGCCGAAAAAACAGACCTTCCTATTGGTACCGTAAAAGCACAACTATTCCGCGCTAAAGATTTACTTTATCAATTGTACAACCCGTCAAAAGACAAATATTAAACATGCGCCTAGCGATGGTAGTTGCGGTTGACGAACATTTTGCCATTGGCAAGGATGGCCATTTACTTTGGAACTTACCGAACGACATGAAACGTTTTAAGGACATTACCTATGGGCATCATGTGTTGATGGGCCGAAAAACATACGAATCGATTCCGGTAAGATTTCGTCCGCTGCCCGGCAGAGCCAATATTGTGGTATCGAGAACCCAACAGTTTGAAGGATGTAAATCGGTTGCCACTATTGATGAAGCCGTTGCTTTTGCTGCCGATTGCAATGAGCGCGAGTTGATGATTATTGGTGGAAGCGAGATCTACAAGCAACTCTTCGAGCGCACCGATAAAATTTACCTGACGATTGTGCATCACACCTTTGATGCCGATGCTTTTTTCCCCACCATTGATTGGAACGATTGGGACATTAGTAATGAGCAGCGTTTCGAGCAAGACGAAAAGCATGCTTATGCATACTCTTTCCTCGATTTAACGCGAAAACAACCTACCGCAAAATATACTTTAGCGAAATAAACCCATAAGCCCCTTTCATGGGCGAGTAGGTGTAAGACGAATCGAAACGATGTCCCTCGGGATTGGTAACAGGATTATCGGCTGTATAGTTAAAGGGATCATTCGGACGAAGAAATATATTTTTGGGCACGAAATTAAGGATATTGTTAGCGCCTACACTTACGCTTAATCCCATTTTAAATCGCTTTTCCAACAACACATTCATGATACAAAACCAAGGCGATACGGCAGCACGTGAATCGTTGTCTTGCACATTTAAATACATAGGTGAATTCACAACACCATTCAAGCTAAGCAGTATGCCTTTCGCTTCGTTATCGTAGCCAAAATCAAAATTAGCATTCAAAGCCGGTGCATTGATCTGTTGTTCAAAACTCGTTTCGTGGGCTGTTTTCAGCAACAAGTGCGATTGTTGAAAGGTAGCAGCAACGCGCAAATAGAGAGGAATAGAGAAGCGTGCTTCGAAGCTGGTTTGTATCCCGAAATAAAGCACATGGGTACTATCGTTGGAGAAAAGAACGGTTTCGTTATCCTCTTCCAATTCTGCTTCAATTTTATTGACAATGGCATTAAAAAAAGTGCGTGCCTCAAAACGTATACGCTGATTATTTACAGGCTTCTTCAACTCGTAATGCAAATGAATGCCATAGGCTAATTCGTTTTTTAAATCATCGGCAAATTCCATTTTCTTGCCTTGGGTGTAGCCTATACGGTCATCGGCAAATAGATTAGGGGAACGAAACCCTGAGCCAAGACCTAAACGGATACTTGATGCTTTGTTTACAGACATCCATTTATAATCGAAACGCGGACAAATAGCATACCCTTTGTTAGCGGTATTGTACTCTACACGAATGCCTGCAAGTATTTCGTTTTGGGCATTCACGTGTATCATATCTTGTAAAAAAACAGCCGGGGAATGACTGATGAATGCCTTATCTTTATTAGCACCATCGGTAGTATCGAAGGTGCCGGGTTGATTATCGTTGAAACGGTAAAAACGATAAGCAACACCTACCATTAAATCGCTGATACGGGCTATTTTTTTGTCGTATATCAATTGGACTTGGGCATTTTGCTCATTACTCACAAATGCTTTTGTGCCGTAAAAAGAATTCAAGTCTTGTGCAGTGAAGGAGGTAATGAGCGATACATTTTCGTTGGCAAAGGGAAGGGCAAAATTACCTACAGCTTCGTATCGATTCATGCGAATACTTTCCCCATAAATATAATCTGAGCCTCTGTACTTTGCGCTAAAATCGGACTCTCCACCATCTCTTCGGTCGTTGGCATAACGAAACCAAACATTAGAAGGCTTTTGAAAACGATTGCGCATGGTCCACTTACTAAAAAAAGTAAAACGATTTTGCAATGGAACATCCAAATACTTGTCGTTATTAAGGTCCCAGGCCTGAGGCTGATTAAAATTACTGAAGGTAAATAACCCTTGAAGTTTACCGGCATTCACTTTGAAACTTAGTTCTGCCATACTTTCCAAGTATGAATTTAAAGTACCTTCCACTGATAACTTGTGTGCATTCTCTACATTTTTAGTGATAACATTGATTACGCCTGCTACAGCATCGGAACCGTAAACAGTGGAAGAAGGACCTTGCATTACTTCAATACGCTCGATTAAGCTCAGCGGAATTCCGCTCATGCCATACACTGTTGCATTCCCTCCGGAAACAGGAACGCCATCCAACAACACCAAAGTATACACCCCTTCTTGTCCGTTAATTTCAATATCACCTGCACCGTCTAAACTCCCATCAATATTCGATTGTATGCCACTAATCATGCGCATGGCATCTTGCAAATTCGATATATTTTGGCGTTGAAAAAAAGCGGCATCATATATTTGTATGGGGATAGCCAATTCATCTTTGCGCATTTCTTTCAGGGATCCGGTTACAACTACTTCCTTAGCAGTAGTAGAATCAATTTTGAAAGTTTTAAGCAAGCTTACCTTTGTCGCAAATGTACTTGCGAGAAAAAAGAATGAAAATGCAAGTAGCGATCCTCTCAACTTTTTAGTATTTACTGCAAATGAATATACACTTTTTTTAAAACCGTTTCGGTTTCGTTGCCGGCCACTGAATGAAATCGCGAATCACAGCATTGACCACGGCAGGTTTTTCTTTAATACAGTAATGTGTTGCTCCTGCAATCACACTTAAAAATCCTTTTGGAACATTCTCGTACATAAACTCGGTATGCGAGATTTTGATCAAATCGTGATCGCCAACCATAAACAACACCGGACATTTAATCGCATCTAAATCATCGGCACTTAAATTGGGTTCTGTGAGCAGTAATGTTTGCATGCGTTTTGCAAATACATTCAACAGCTTTGGATTGGGATTTTCTTTGAATTTCATTTGCAGATAAAACGCCATTTTATCGATATCCCAAGCTTTCACTTTTTGAATAATCTCAGGATATACGGCCGTTGAATCGGGCCGGCAATTGGAACCGATAGCAATTATTTTTCGCACACGTAGGGGATACTTCATGGCAATTTTCATGGCAATAATTCCTCCATCGCCATACCCAATAAGATTGGCACTATCGATTTGTGTTTTATTCATTACCGCTATAATATCTTCGGCAAACAAATCGTAACTCAAGGGCACATCGGTGAAGCTGGATTCGCCATGGCCGCGGGTATCTACGGCAATCACTCTGTACTTTTTGGCTAATTCAGGAATCTGATTTTTCCATTCTTTCCAATACTCCATGGCCCCGTGCAATAACACTATAGGCTCGCCTTTACCCCATATTTTGTAATGGATTTTCACATCACCTACACGGATATAATTGCTTTTGGCAGTATCGAGCATTACGGCTTGGGCAAACGATTGTTGTGCAAAAATGAATAGCAAAAGGGTTATAAGTACGCGCATAGTTAAGTTTGAGGGAATAATGCCTAATTTACACGATTCGTGTAAAAAAAGAAAAGAAACAAAACAAACAGCCGATAGTTTGCATCGAAAAGCAAAAGCATTTGCCTTAGGTATGAAATATTGGAATTCCTTGGTACTATTGGAAAGAGAAAAATAAATGCAACCGGAACTCAGTCTTATTGTTTGTTATCGAAATGAAGCAGCCCGAATTCCTGCTTTGCTTCAGGCGTTGCGTGCCCAATCATTGAAGACATTTGAATTGATTCTAGTAGATGATTTTAGCGAAGATGGAAGTACAGAAATTGCAACATCCATCCTCAAAAGCAGCAGTATTGCTAACGTATTCATTGACCTAAAAGAACACCTGGGAGAGGATTTCAGAAACACATCCAACAAAAAAAGAGGTATTGCTTTGGCGCTCGCTGTGAGTAAGGCCAACACCATTTTACTCACTGATGCGGACTGTACGATGGAACCCGGATGGATAGAACGTATGCTGGCCGAGTTTCGAAAGCAAGCATTGGCTTTAGGGTTTGGTCCGGTACGCTTTACAAAAGGGAATTCGCTGTTAACAAGCTTTCAAGAAATAGACCTAATGGCGATGATGGCTTGTACTCAATGGACCATTCAACACAAAATACCAATGTTGGGCAATGCGGCAAATATGATATTCGACAAATCAACATTTTTAGCTTTAAACGGCTATGCCAATAATATTCACCTCCCTTCAGGAGATGATATCTTTTTGTTGCAGCAATTTATGGCAGCCGGTAAATCGGTGGGGTTTATTGATGATGCAGCATGTATTGTTTCAACCTATCCTGAACGTACCTTATCCGGATTTATTCAACAACGCATTCGTTGGGCTGGAAAAAGCACCAGCTACGAAAACAACACCGTAAAATTAGTCTTGCTACTTATCTATTGCTTCAACTTATGGGTATTGCTGTTATTGCCTTTGACGATATTCGCTATTGTCCCTTTTTGGCTTCTTCCAACAACATTTACCCTAAAATTGCTGGCCGATGCAAGCATTATTTACCCAACCCTAGTATTCTTCAATCGAAGCGCATTGCTTTGGGGTATGCCTATTTTTGAATGTATGCACATTTTATATGTTGTTTCCATTGGTTTTTTATCTTTAAAGAAATCCTACATTTGGAAAGGGAGACCGATAAAACAGTAAGATGAGCAGTTCCGATTCATTAAATCAAAAAACATGGAAGCGTTTCAAACGCAATGGCTCTGCCATGGTTGGTTTGGTGATTATCTTACTGTGTTTGATACTTGCAGTGTTTGCCTACCAAATTGCACCGGATGGTACTCCGGATGCTAATGAACAAGTATTGGAATTGGAAACACATCCACCCGGTTTCAAAACGGATTTCGTGAAAGTAAAACGGCAAAATTCAGCACAAGAAAAATTAGGTTTTTTAAACCATTTCTTTTTTGGCACTCCGGTTAACTATTCGTTAGTACCGGTAGTAAAGACTACAGAGAAAGGCGATTCTGTTCAATGTACACTTTACAAAGGACTGCATTTTCAGGGCGAAGAGAAAACATTTGCCAAAGCAGATTTAGACAGTGAAAACGGTCTTGTGATTTCCAAAAAATATATCCTAGGCACTGATCGCTTCGGAAGAGATATCCTCAGTCGATTAATTATTGGCGTTCGTGTTTCCCTTTTTGTTGGATTGATTGCCGTACTTATTTCGCTCGTTATTGGAGTGTTCTTAGGAGCATTGGCCGGTTATTTCAGAGGATGGGTAGATGAAGGCATTATGTGGCTCATCAATGTATTTTGGGCCATTCCAACACTACTTTTAGCCATGGGATTATATGTTGGTGTTGGCGGATTAATAGAATCGAAACTCTTGCTTATCTTTATTGCAGTAGGTTTAACGATGTGGGTAGATGTGGCACGTTTAGTAAGAGGTCAATTTATCTTGTTGCGCGAAATGGAATTTGTAACGGCCTCTTCTAGCTTAGGATACAGCCACATGCGCACTATCTTTATTCATATTTTACCCAATGCCATGGGACCCATTATTGTTGTGGCTTGTTCGAATTTCGCCAATGCCATTTTAGTGGAATCGGGGCTTAGCTTTATCGGACTAGGTATACAACCTCCTGCCCCATCGTGGGGAGGTATGTTGAATGAATATCGCGATTTTATCGATTCGTCAAAAGCCTTTTTGGCATTGGCACCCGGACTGGCCATCATGATCTTGGTGTTAGCCTTTAATTTGGTTGGCAACGGACTGCGCGATGCATTAGATGTAAAAGGAAAAACTTCATAAGCTTGGAAGATATGCCATTTGATAAGATTGAATACTATAAAGATCGATTAAGTGTAATCGAACCGTTGTTTTCGTTAAAACAATTACAGTTCAACCAATTGCTGGAAATCACACAGGCCGTGAATTACAACTTACCTATCAGTGCCTTGGTGAGGATATTGGAAGGCATTATTCTAGCGCAATTCGAGATTAAACGCAATGCGCTTATCATCAAAAAAAACAGTTCAGAATGGGAGTGCATTTCGTATCATGGAGAAAATGAATCTTTCCTAAAAGAAAACTTCAAAGATTATGTTCAACGATACAAAGATGTACAATACATCACTGCGTTGAATTCATACGATGAACCCGAATTTGAATTTGTTATTCCAATTACGTTGAAAGGTGAATCGATTGCCTACATGTTGGTAGGCGATATTCCGGAAGATAAACTCAACACCAAAGAAGAAAAGATAAAATTCATTCAAATTATCTCTAACATTATTTGCGTTGCCAACGAGAACAAGCGACTAACGGATTTGGAAGTGAATCAAAAATTGATTCAGAAAGATTTGGAACTGGCTTCGGAAATTCAACGTTTATTGATTCCGCGAAAATTCCCTAAGAACGACACCTTTGATATTGCAGCATTTTACAAGCCTTTCCGAGGTATTGGAGGAGACTATTACGATTTTATTCCGGTAAGCTTTTACGAATACATTTTCTGCATGTGCGATATTTCCGGGAAAGGTATTGCCGCAGCCATGCTGATGGCGAACTTCCAAGCCAACCTCCGCATTATTGTTAAACAAAATTTATCGCTAAAAGAAATTGTAGCCACACTCAACAAAAGCGTCTTAGACCTCACAAAAGGGGAGTCTTTTATTACGGTTTTCATTGGTTTGATTAATACGAAAACCATGGAGCTGGAGTACATCAATGCCGGCCACAATCCATCCTATGCTATGGTAGACAAAAAAATTGTGCCCCTAAAAACCGGATGTACGATTTTAGGCGCATTCGATAAGCTCCCATTCATCCATTCCGAAAAAATTGCATTAACGCCTTCTTCATTGATTGTAAGCTATACCGATGGAATTACTGAATCTTCCAATGCAGAAGAAGAATACTATGGTGAAGAACGTCTTGTTCCTTTCATCGAAAAAAACTTTGAAGAATCACCTTCCATTTTCAACTTGAAACTGATTGACGAAATTGTCAACTTCTCTAAAAAAGATGTGTTTGATGATGACCTATCGTTACTCACCATTCGCATCCTCTGATACTGATGCGTTTACAATGCCATCTTTGGGAAAGCTGATAAGATGAGCATTGAGTGCTACTAACAATCCAATGATCATAAAATAAATAGTACCCACTTTATCGCTTTCCAACATATCGCTCAGCAGCAAATTGACATAAATAGCCACCATACTTTGGAGCAGTATGAGTATTGTTCGTTTTTCGCGATCACTTGTAGCTTGATAACGTTTATTCCCATCCAGAAAAATATAGAGCGTTAACAACACAAAAATAACGAGCCCAATGGCGCCTTGTTCTACTATGATCAGTAAAAAGTAATTGTGTACAGTACTGCGTTCCTCATTATCGGAGATATAGGTTTCGAATGCGGATACTGCATATTTTTTGTAATACTCATAAAAATTCCCATTGCCTACACCCATCCACGGACGATCTTCCACCATTCGCTTTGCGGCCACCCAACGATACACACGTTCCATACTCGACACATCTTCCCCTGCAAAAGTTGACGTTAAATGGGAACTAAAATCATCGTGATAAATCGTTCGTGCAAAATCGGGCGCAAACTTCAAGTAGTGGTTATCTTTTACCAAATTAGCTACCACAAGCACCACCACCACCACTACGCCTATCAATACCGGCTTCATTACATTCCATTTCAACACAAAATAAAAAGGAATCATGGCCAACAATGCCAACATACAAGTACGTGTATAAGAAAAATAGATAGCCACTACATATAAGAGTTTTGAAAACTGTATCAGCTTATAGGTAAAAGTTGTTTTAGGATACCACTTATCGGCTAACCACAACCATGGGAAAAATATAGATACCATGGCCGCATAATTTACGTGATTTCTGAAATACGGACCAACAGAGCGATTGATATCTTCAAAATAAAAATGATAAAAATAACCGTGCCGAAATAACGTGAGCAATATGGCTAACGTTAGGGGAATGTATAGGCACCAAAATATTTTTCGGATATCGGCTTCACTGCGAATAATGAATAATACCAATATGGTGAAAGGGGTCACATACCAAAGCTTAGATAAAAACACTTTAAAAGAATGCACCAAATTTTCACCTTGGATGGCACACAATAAAATCCAAAACAAATGCAGCAATAAAAACAAGAACATTTTTTGTTTCAGCACTTGAAACGGAAACTTCTGATATTGGGTAAACAACAATAGCGCTGTAATACCCATCAACCCAATCATTAAGGGCTCGGTAGGCAAATCGGTAGCTAAACTATCGGAAAAATAATACTCGATGGAGATGGGGAGCATGGCCACCAACAAAAAAAACAAACTCTTGTAATTCGAAAATGCCCACACAAGTACAAAGAGGGCAAAAGGAACAACACTAATAATCGGAACATCCAACTTTACGCCAACCATATAAAGCAAAAGCGTACACGCCACAAAAGCGTATAGCATAAGCAGTGAACTACGTCCAATGTTTTGACTGAGCATTAAAGTTTGGTTCTAATTTCTCGCATTTCCTCAATAGCTAAAACGCCAAACACTGCTGCAGCTAAAGCTAAAAGACCGGCAATCAAAACAATAATGGAACGCTTTGGCTTTTCTTTTCTATCGGCAACATAAGGACGTTCTATAATAGACAATGAAGACGAGTTGGCATCAATGGAAGATTTAATCTGCTGACGAATATCTAAACTGATATTCAACTGCTCCACTGCATTTTTTTGTTGACCGATAAGCACTTTGAATTTTTGTACCGCGTTGTAATCATCGCCTTCTACCACTTCCGCGCCTCCTACCGTGCGTGCCACAATGTGAAACTGGCGAGCAAGTTGTGCAATAGAATCGGCACTACTGGCTACTTTTACCGTTTGCACATAATTCAAGTTATCGAACATGTCTAACTGAATTTGTTTATTCTCATTCACCGATTTTCTGGTAATCTCATCCACCTTCAAAATGGCATCATCAATCATCTTTTTGGCAAACAACGGATCGGTATCTAAAATCGACATTTCAATGGCGCCTTGCTCGGTTTTTATTGCTTTGAAATTAGATTCAAACTCCTTTCGCAGTTTTGTTTTCCAATACTTTTTAGTGGTATCCACTTTATAATGCGCAGCTAAACCGTATTTATCAATCAAAAATTGCGATAACTCTTGCGAATTCGCAGTGGTAAGTACACGATTCACATCATCTTTATCTCCGAAATATGGAATGTTTACCCCACCATTCACATTAAACATATTACTCCGATCGTTATACGCCATGTTTATAGGATACAATCGAACGTACGACATGTAATAATCATCTAAAAAGAACCATGAAAAAATGGCTGTAAACACCATGGCAACTAACGGAATAATCAAAATATGATTGCGCCATTTTTTAAGAATGCGAAGGATATGAATGAGATTATATTCCTGAGAAGGCATGTTCTATTTTTAAGTAGGTTAAGAATACAAGGATAGAAAAAAAGAGGCACTAGAAGAAACAGTGAGTAGCCGCTATAAGATAAACCAATAAATAACGGCCCACACCGAAAAGAAAAAAAGTCCAATCGTTACATTATTCAGTTGCGATTTGATATCCCTTTTCACAAAACTGTGATAAAGCACCCAAACAATAAACAGTACTAAGAATGCAATAGGCATGAATAATCTAAGCATATAAAATTGTGTTAGACAATGAAAAAAACATTAACGTAAAGTTCAGGGTAAAGGTATATCTTTTATTAAAAAAAATGCCACAGGTTTCCCTATGGCATTCTTGCTATAAATTTATTGCATTTATTACTTAGCCGGAGCAGGAGTTGCAGGCTGAGCAGGTGCTGTTTTCTGTGTTGGTTGAGTTGGTTGTACCGGCTGGTTAAATCCTCCGGTTTCGTTCAAACGTTTTTCTACTTCCGATTTTTCTACAGCCACTTTACTTGTAGCTGCACCTTTATCGCGTTTAATGAAAAATGCTGTACTTAAACAAAATACAAGCATCAATGCAGCTAATGTCCACGTTGCTTTTTCAACAACATCTGAAGAACGAGAAGCGCCAAACAATTGCTGACTTGCTCCGCTGAATGATGCGCTTACTCCTCCCCCTTTAGGATTTTGGATTAACACTACAACAGCTAATAAAATACAAACGATAATAATTAGAACCGTGATTAAAATATACATGACTACTTCTTTAATTTTTGAATTTGAGTGGCGAAATAACTGCTTTTTTCTGGATTTATCAAGATTAGCTTCTTATATATCTCTGTAGCTTGTTCAAAAAGCCCCTGTTGTATATATAATTTTGCGAGGGTTTCCGTTACCATTTCGCCCTTTCGCTTAGCTAATTGCTTCCTTTTTTTCTCTTTTTGTGCATCTAAAAAACTGTCCAGTCCCTTTGAGTAGTGCGTTTCTTCCTCTAGTTTCTGCGCAAACTGATAGGTTTGTGCATTGCTCATAATTAACTTATCGAGCTCATCATCTGTCTCTTGGTCAGCCGTTATTTTGGTGCTGCCCTCCTCTTCTGGCTTTCCTGAACCATTATTCAACAAAGAAATCCATTGATCAAAGGTATACGCCTTATGCTTCTCCACCTTTATGGAAGCTACATTGGGTAAAATTGTAGGCTGAATTTCGTCAATAACTAAAGGTGCAACTGCATTAGCTGAGGCATCCGACATATACAAAAACTTGCGTAATTCGTTGCGATCGGAACTGCTCAATAACGCTAACAAAGCATCCTTCTCGAAATGCGGAGACGATTTCATTTTCTTCGCCCCAACGCCCAATGCCAAAGAGAAATACGGATGCTTTTCCCGCAGAGCTAACAACTGCTCTAAAGGAACCGACCCAAATTCTTCATATTGTTTTTGCACCGACACGTTTCCAAATTTACTTATTTATTCCGAACTGTAAAACCTGTAAGTTTAGGTTTGAATTACTCCAACATTAAATGCTTTGGTGATGGGAGCGCCATCAGCCATTTCAATACCCATAGAAATTACCTTGCGCGTTTCCAACGGATCAATGATACCATCCGTCCAAAGTCTTGCTGCGGCATACTTAGGATCCAATGTTTTGAAATATTTTGCGCGAATATCTTGCAACAATGCCTGTTCGTCTTCCGGTTTAATTTCTTGTCCTTTTGCTTTCAACTGCGACACCTGAATCTGTACCATCGTTTTAGCCGCTTGCTCCCCGCCCATTACGGCAATTTTAGAGGTTGGCCAAGCGTAAATCAACCGTGGATCATAGGCTTTACCGCACATCGCGTAATTTCCTGCACCATACGAGTTCCCTACTATAATGGTGAATTTCGGCACTACCGAATTCGCCACAGCCGATACCAACTTAGCGCCATCCTTAATAATTCCGGCATGTTCAGAACGTGAACCTACCATAAAGCCGGTCACGTCTTGCAAAAATACCAACGGGATTTTCTTCTGATTACAGTTCATGATAAAGCGTGCTGCCTTATCAGCCGAGTCGTTGTAAATGACCCCACCAAATTGCATTTCCCCTTTTTTGCTCTTCACAACTTTACGCTGGTTGGCCACAATACCCACAGCCCAACCGTCAATGCGGGCATAGCAGCAAATGATAGACTTACCGTATTCCTCTTTGTATTGATCCACTTCACTGTTATCTACCAAACGTTTAATCAACTCCAACATGTCGTATTGTTTCGCCATGTCTTCCGGGAAAATACCATAAATATCTTCCACTGGGAATGCCGGTTTTTGTGGCTCAGCACGGTCGAAACCTGCCTTATCAGGCTTACCATATTTATCAATCAGTGAACGAATTTTCTCGATACACTCCTGATCATTCTTCATTTTATAATCCGTAACCCCACTGATTTCGCAGTGTGTAGTGGCTCCACCTAATGTTTCGTTATCGATATCTTCGCCAATAGCCGATTTCACCAAAAACGATCCGGCCAAAAACACCGAACCTGTTCCTTCTACAATCAAAGCCTCATCGCTCATAATCGGCAAGTAAGCTCCTCCGGCAACGCAACTGCCCATAATAGCGGCAATTTGCGGTATACCGGCAGCCGACATCACCGCATTATTTCTGAAAATTCTTCCGAAGTTTTCTTTATCAGGAAAAATCTCGTCTTGCATCGGCAAAAACGCACCGGCACTGTCTACCAAATAAATAATCGGCAAACGGTTTTCCATGGCAATTTCCTGTGCACGTAAGTTCTTTTTGCCGGTCATCGGAAACCATGCTCCTGCTTTCACAGTAGCATCGTTCGCTACTGCCATACACAAACGGCCTTTCACATAACCCAACATGGTTACTACCCCTGCACTTGGACAACCGCCTTGCTCCGGATACATATCGTAAGCGGCCAACAAACCCACCTCCAATGTTGGTTTATTTTTATCGAACAACAACTCTAGTCGCTCGCGAGCCGTTAGCTTCCCTTTCTCTTTGTGGCGTTCAATCGACTTTTTCCCCCCGCCCAGTTTCACCTGTTCGTTGATTTTTTTCAAATCGGAAATGGCCATTTTCATGGCGTCTTCGTTCTTGTTGAATTCTAAATTTATGGGCGTTGACATGTACTGATTTTATGTGGTAAAAATAGACGAAAAGGCAAATTTTCAAAGCATGACAAAGATTATTTGTATTTCTTGTTTAGACTCGTAATATAGCCCAATAATTCAAACATTATGAAACCTGTTTATTACAGCGAATATCTGCAACTCGATAAAATTTTGGAAGCGCAAACATTGGAGTCGGATAAACACGGCCGACATGCGCACGATGAAATGCTTTTTATTGTGATTCACCAAGCCTACGAATTATGGTTTAAACAGGTGCTGTTTGAAGTAGATTCTGTACTCAATATTTTTGAGCAAGATAAAATTAACGACAACTCGCCCGACCTACAAATTGCCGTGCATCGTTTGCAACGAGTATGCACTATCTTGAAAGTGTTAGTACAACAAATCGATATTATGGAAACCATGACACCTATGGATTTCTTGGATTTTAGAGATTTGTTGCGTCCGGCCTCGGGTTTCCAAAGCATTCAATTTAAAATGCTGGAAGCATTGCTGGGATTGAAGTTTGAGCACCGACATGGTCAATCGTATTACACTTCGCAACTCACTCCGGCCGATGTAGAGCGCGTGAAATCATTGGAAAAACGCAGTACCCTTTTGGAGCTCGTGAGTAAATGGCTAGAGCGTATGCCGTATTTCAAAAGCGAAAATTTGTGGCAAGATTACCGCGCCATTTATGCCTCTACGTTGAACGAAAACGAAATGGGCAATTTGGAGCAATTCGATAAACGCTTTATTGCCGATGAACGCGAAGGAATGACGCTTTCGAAAGATGCCAGTCGCGCTTCGTTATTCATTATGTTGTATCGCCATTATCCATTAATGCACTTGCCATTCGAGTTAATTGAAACCTTGTTGGAAGTAGATGAATTACTGTCTACATGGCGTTTCCGTCACATCAACATGGTCCATCGTATTATTGGCTTACGTACTGGAACAGGTGGAAGTACAGGCAAAGATTATTTGAAAGGCGCATTAGACAAACACTATATTTTCAGCGAATTTGCTAACCTTTCCAGCTTCTTGATTGAACGCAATAAACTTCCGAAATTGAATTTAGATATTGTAGAGAAAATGGGCTTTGATCAAGACTAATCAGAATTTATTGATAAGTTTTTTTGGGGCGTGTAACCGGCTGTACGTTTCAATCTCTACCGCTGGGAAGCGCTAGAGGATTTCCACTGCCATCCGCACGCGGCATTTGTATTCATTAGATGTTTTCATACAAGGTTTGTATCTTTGCTTTTAAAAGTACTATTGTATATAACACAACTATGCGAACCCCATATATTGTATTTTTTATGTTATTGTTCAGTTATGGATGCGACCCTGCTATTAATTCTGTAACTTTAAAAGTATACAACAAGTTACCTTCTACCATACAAGTCAATTATGGTAGCTATCCTTTTAACAAAGGGCTTCATCATCAATCAATATTACCTGGTGAAATAGTTCAATTAGCCAATGAAAACGATTACAATTTCTATGATGTTATGCATTGTCATCCAACATACCCTCTCCAATTGATAGATTCGTTATCCATTACCAGTGGTAGCTTTCAATCCCAGAATTTAATGTACGATCATGTTAACTTGTTTGAATGCACACCTGCAAATACCAATAGCAAAGGGAATCAAATTTGGACTTT
Source organism: Chitinophagales bacterium (assembly GCA_016786765.1). Classification (GTDB taxonomy): domain Bacteria; phylum Bacteroidota; class Bacteroidia; order Chitinophagales; family LD1; genus CALAYL01. Next base: position 125,869 of record JAEUUZ010000025.1, on the reverse strand, counting down.
GATTGCCGACAGTACAATTTACAAGTAAGGTGCTTTGCCCATGATTTTATTTGTTACTAGATGTTTTCGAAAGATATATTCGTCTTTCCGACCGAGTCCCCGAGTGGAGAAATCTCAATAAATATTGATAGAGACTTCGCGCGGGACACGAGCTATGGCAAGGAATAAATAATTGTAAAAACTTAAGCTGCTAATGAATTTGAGTATTCTCCCTTTACAAACTTTAAAGTATTCATAAGAATAAGCTCTTTTATTAAACCTTTAAGAGAAATATCTTCATCAAGTTGAGGCCATTCAATTCCAATACCTTTACTTATAAGCTTCCATTCATCTAACTGTGTTTGATTTGCTTTTTTCAGCAAAGGAAAGGAAGATAACTTTACTGGAACAGTAACGCTATTGTTTAAAAAAGCAATAAGCATATCTTGCTTTTTTAATGCAACCACATGAGTTATCCTAAGACCATGCTCATAAATCAATTTTTCAATTGGGTCAGTTGAAGCTTTGTTGACTATTTTTTTATTTGAAGTACTCATTCCACTTTTTTATTAAAAATTCCTGATGTTTAATGACTAAACCCTTAATAGCTTTTCTTTCTTGGGCTGTAAAACCATAAGAATAGGCTTCTTCACATTTTGGAACAAGCCAATACTTTGAATTTCCATCGCCTTTTGTAATATGAATATGCTGTGGCTCATCATTTTCATTACTAAAAAACTTAAACCGATATCCATTTACATCTAAGACAGTTGGCATGATTCAAATTTAATGAATTGTATTTAGAAATAAAAACCACAATTTATAAACAACTTTATACAGGAAAATAGCTTTGACAACTATATCTCCAACTCAAAATCGATCTTCCGTTCCGCCAAATTCGTATTCTTTACCGTAACACGCAACTGATCGCCTAATCGGAAATTCAATTTCGTTTTATACCCTTTCAATGAAATGGTTTTCTCATCGAATTGGAATGAATCGTTGCCCAAATTATCTACCGAAATAAAGCCTTCGCATTTATTTTCGGTGAGTTCTACAAAAATACCTCGTGCAATAACTCCGGTGATAATGCCATCAAAGGTCTCGCCAATTCTGTCTTGCAAGAATTCTACTTGTTTGTATTTCGTGGCTTCGCGTTCCGCATCCATGGCTTTGCGTTCCATTAATGAACTGTTGCGGCATGCCTCTTCTAATTCTTCTCGTGCAATAAACGCGTGGTTATCGTTCATCGATTCAAAAACTAAGCGGTGCACTAACACATCCGGATATCTTCGAATCGGTGAAGTAAAGTGCGTATAAAATTCCATTGCCAAACCATAATGCCCAATGTTCTTTGTAGTGTACTCTGCCTTCGCCATCGAGCGAATCGCCAAGCTTTCCAATACATTCTGCTCGGGTTTACCTTCTACCTTTTTCAATAAAATATTCATGGCACCGGCCACTTCTTCCGCACTTTTGAAATTCACATTATAACCAAAACGTTTGGCTATCTCCGAGAACTGCTCTAGCTTTCCGGCATCGGGCTTATCATGTACACGATAAACAAAAGGTTGATGTGTTGCTCCAACTTTCAACTTCGAACCAAATTTTGCAATCGATTCATTCGCGAGCAACATAAAGTCTTCAATCAACAAATGCGCATCTTTCCTCACCTTCGTGTAGATACCAATCGGCTTTCCGGTGGCGTCTAATTTAAAGCGCACTTCAGGCTTTTCAAACGAAATAGCGCCTTTTGCAGTACGTAACTTGCGAATGTTTTTCGCGATTTTATCTAAAGTCAATAACTCATTCACATAATCGCCATTCTTGGTCTCCAGTACTTCTTGTACTTCTTCATACGAAAATCTTCGTTTCGAATGTATAATCGTTTTTGCAATGCTGAAGGTGAGCATTTCCAATGTTTCAGGAGAAAACGTAAAAATAGCGGCAAAGGTGAGTTTATCTTCATTGGGGCGTAACGAACACAATTCGTTGGATAGTCGTTCTGGCAACATCGGACAAACACGATCCGGTAAATACACCGAAGTAGTTCTGCGCTCCCCTTCTTTATCTAATGCACTTCCTTTCTTGATGTAATGCGCCACATCGGCAATGTGTACACCCACTTCATAATCGCCATTCTGTAAAATGCGGTACGAAATCGCATCATCAAAATCTTTGGCATCAGCGGGGTCAATCGTAATGGTGAGAATATCGCGGTAATCGGTCCGTTTCTTAATTTCTTCTGGAGAAATCACATCCGAAATGGCTGCACATTCCTGCATTACTTCGCTTGGGAAATCAATATGAAAACCGTTCTGAATCAGAATACGCTTCATTTCTATATCCGACATCGATTGATGACTGAGTACTTCTACAATTTCTGCATCAGGCTTTCCATGCTCTTGCTTCCAACGCAAAATCCGCGCAATTACGCGTTGCCCTTCTTTAATATCAGCACAAGCGGCATCGTCTAAGTGGAAAATTTTACGAATCCGGTTTTCGAGCGGACGGAAATAAAATCCGGTTTTGTTTTGATGCACTGTGCCTTCAAAACTTTCTTGTGAGCGTTTCACTATGGCTGTTACAATGCCTTCCGGCCTACCGGTTTTCCCGCCCCGCAATTGCACTTCTACAGTATCTCCTTGCAAAGCGCCACCGGTATTGCGTTCCATAATAAACACATCTCTATCTAATTTCTGAACCTTAACATAAGCTGCTCCGGTTCTTGTAATGTCGATTGTGCCCACCAATACTTTTCCCATGGCCGTCTTTTCCGGTCTCTTTTTCGATAAAACTTCTATTCGGCCCCGTTGGTGAACGGTAATTTTAGCTTGTTGCTCTAATTTGTCTAATGCCGATACTATATCAGCCTGTGTGAATGTATCGAGTGCGATGTCAAAAATGGACTTCAAATCGGCTTTTAAACCGAGGTGTTTGATAATACTGAAAATAGTTTCTGATGTTTCGTTTGCCCCTTTGAGGTGTCGTTTTGAGGTTTGTTTTTGCTTACGCTGAGGTAATTTCTTTTTTGTCATGTACTGCAAAAGTAAAAAATGATTTTGCGTATTTGCAAAAAAAACTACATTTGCAATCCAATGGTCGGGTGGCCGAGTGGCTAGGCAGAGCTCTGCAAAAGCTTGTACAGCGGTTCGAATCCGCTCTCGACCTCTAAAAGGTTGTCGATTCTTTCGGCAACCTTTTTTAGTTTTTATAACATTTCCGTTCACTGAACTACCTCCAAAACAGAATATTCTGTTGATTCGCTTATACGATAGATAGTAGTATTGATAGATAAGAAACCAACAAAAATGCTGTTTACAAACAAATACAAAGGCTTTTATACGTTACAAAAAATGCACAGCATTTGGCAACACCATTTTGATTTGTAAATTTAAGCAGGGGAAAATCTATTGTGCCGAAAACCACAATATGCGGTGAATTCGTAAGGTTAATGCGTAACCAAAAACATGAAAACAAATGAAATCAAAATCATCGTTGCCGATGATCACAAACTCTTTCGCAAGGGCTTAATTTCTATTCTGTCCGACTTACCTCAAGTGAGCGTTGTTGCTGAAGCGGAAAATGGAGAACAACTGTTAAACACCCTCAAAAACACTCCGGCAGATATCGTTTTATTGGACTTGAGAATGCCGTTACTGGATGGTTACGAAGTATTAGAAAAAATTCAATCGGAATATGCAGCATTAAAAGCTATTGTCATTTCAATGTTTGATGCTGAAAGTCATATTGTAAACGCAATCGAATCAGGCGCAAAAGGCTTTCTCACTAAAGATTCCGATCCTGAAGAAATAGCCATTGCCATCGAAAGTGTGTATTACAATAATTTTTATTTCAATGAGAAGTCGAATACAGCTCTGCTTAATCGGTTACTGAAACGCAGTAAAATCAGTCCTCAGTTTAACGATAACGGAACACCATTACTAGAAACAGAGCGTAATATACTCAAGTTAATTTGCGAAGAATTAACTAGCGAAGAAATTGCAAAACGTGTTTTCCTAAGCAAGAAAAGAGTAGATGCCATCCGTATTGAACTGATGAAAAAGATCGGGGTTTCAAATGTTGCCGGACTAGTCCTTTATGCTGTTCGCAATAATATTGTAGAATAAAACATAGCCACCTTGTTGAGCCGGGCGGGATAAAGAAACGAGTACAAATACCCGTTTTTCAAGTATTAATTTTTCCTTTTTCTTCTATTTCCTTACGTGCTTTGTAAAGGCAGTAATTTACGTTCTATACATATGCATACCCACATTTGTGTTGCGTTAGCACTACCACCGTTTTTCGCTTGGAGAGGAATGGAGCAAGATTATTCGTTTGTAATAAAATTCAACTTTATGCAAAGTTACTTGAATAACATATCCAATGCGGGTTTGGGAAACGACAAAAAAATGCGCAACATACTGTTGAATAATAATTTCGTACATAGCCTTAAACAATCCCATTTCAATACAATCACATTCTAGGTAAATCATGAAATACAAACCAGGTGAAACTGTACCCCAAAGCGGTATTTATGCAGAGGTGCATACTGCATATCAGAAAAATATCATGGAACTCACTTTTATAAAAGGAGAATACTTCCCGCCTTGTAACGGAAGAGGTTACCATTATGAGCTAATAAAAGCTGCAATGCATAAACCAACAGGTGCTTAAATCCAATTTTTAAAACCAAAATCTAATATATGAAACGCCATATTAAACACTTCGGATGGATGCCGGATTTACCGGATCAGCGCGACTTTCGATTCTTGGCTCGACCATCTATGTTACGGCAACTTCCAACAAAAGTAGATTTATCGAAAAAAATGCCCGCTATTTACGACCAAGGAAATTTGGGCAGCTGTACTGCGAATGCTATTGGCGCAGCGTTTCAGTTTTGCTTACTGAAACAAAACCAAACATTAGCATTTATGCCATCTCGATTATTCATTTACTATAACGAAAGAGTAATTCTAAACACAGTGGAAGAAGACAGTGGTGCAATGATTCGCGATGGCTTTAAAACCATCAATAAACAAGGGGTTTGTCCGGAAACGATGTTACCCTACCATATTGCGAAATTCACCCAAAAACCGGCAATTAAATGCTACAAAGAAGCCGAAAAACATCAAGCCATTAGCTACAATAGGGTAACACGCAATTTAAATCAGATGAAAGCGTGTTTAGCAGAAGGGTTCCCTTTTGTATTCGGCTTCTCGGTGTACGAAAGCTTTGAGAGTGTTACTGTTGCTAAAACCGGGAAACTAAATCTGCCCAAAAAAGAAGAGAGCAATTTAGGCGGCCATGCCTTATTGGCGGTAGGATATGATGAAAAAACAAAGCGATTTATTGTCCGTAATAGCTGGGGTAATACATGGGGTAAGAAAGGATACTTCACTATGCCCTACGACTATCTATTGAATGAAGATTTAGCCGATGACTTTTGGACTGTGCGCTTAGTGGAAGAAAACTCCGTTAATCTTAAATCAAAAAAACGATAATTGACTACTCATAAATTGATAAATAAAAAATGATGTTCGAAAAACTAAAACAAGGAAAATATTGGTTCGGATTTCTTATTCTATTACATACGGTGGCAGTTATACTGTATATTATTGCCCATTTCTTCCTTCCGGGTAGCGAAATGAAAACATTGAATAATAGCCAATTTCAAAACCTATCGCTGCTTGTGGAAGATTTCAATAATCCGATAGATAGTGTTGAATTAACCCTTCGAACACATCGCGACAAACGAATTATAACCTACCTCAAAACATCTTTTGATGAGGATTCCATAGTACCATTAAATCGGATGTTTATTAGTTTGCCGGATGTAAAAACAAAAAATGTAATGTCGCTCTTAAAAGATCAAGAGTTTAAAGTGTCTTCTTTTTTTTGGTTACATGGCTATCAAAGTTTTGCCGAAGTTTTATTATGGGCTTTTGTAGGCGTTTTACTTAGTTTAATTTATTATGTAAGTATTGCCAATAGAGGAAAACCTGCCGATGGATCTACAACTTTAGAAGTACGGGCTTTCGACTACAAGGAAATATATGACCATATTGCTAAAATGGTTTATGCTCCGGTGTGTACACTAGTGCTGATATTAAGTTACACCTACATCTCCTCGGATAGCTCAGTGGCCAATGTTAGTGCAGGGAAAGGTATGCTAGTATTTTCATTTATTGCGGGATTCTATTCCGGTCGAGTAATGAAGTTTCTCGATAAGCTTAAAGACCTTTTACTTCCTAGTAGTGGGGGTGACACTACGATTCCGGCAGCTGCTGTCCCTAAACATACTTCACCAAATGAAATTGTATTTACCCTCAACACAGCAAAACTAAACGATGAAAGTAATATCGATTGCACAAAAGTAGATGTACATATTATTGCGTCAACCAATAACAAACTTGTTCAACTCGACTGGAATTCAGAAAGAGAAGTATTTATCGCTACTATGCCTCTGGAAGAAGACAAATACGCTGTATCTGTTGAACGCCTTGATGATGATAGAAAGGTTGTAAAAAAGTATAACACGGTGCCTCTTGACATTAACAAAGAGAAAAACAAATACATTATTGAGTTGGTAAATTAAAGGATTGGAATGTATCTTTTGTTTTAAGCAATTTTCTCCACATCTTTCACGAAGAAAGAACAACATTGGAAGAGCAAAACAACATTCGAAAATACGAAAACCTACACATTTTAATTTGGTTGATAAAAGATTTGTGTTGGGTTACCCTCAGCCGCCAGGTTGGTGTAGCAATGATTATTCCTACTCTCTCCATGGCTATATACATTACCTGGGTAAATCGAAAAACATGGAGTGAATTGGCACACAATTTAGCTATCTGCTGCTGGATTTGCGCCAACTCCTCTTGGATGATTGGTGAGTTCTATTTTCAAGATGGGTTGCGCCCCTATGCCATTAGTTTCTTTGTGATTGGATTGGTCATTGTTTCCGTGTACTATCTTTCGTTAATGCTTAAAAAATGGAAAAACTAATTTTTTCCGCTAAACACAAAACGAATAATATTAGCCCCCATTTTCAATGCCTTCTCATGATTTTCGGGAGTGTCTTTGTGTACTTCTGGATCCTCCCAGCCATCGCCTAAATCACATTCAAAGGTATAGAGTACCACCATTCTACCTTCATGAAACAAACCAAAGGCCTGTGAAGGCTTACTATCGTGCTCATGTACTTTAGGCAGACCCTTGGGGAAATCAAATTGCTGATGAAATATAGGATGCGAAGGAGGCAATTCAACCAACTTATCACCGGGAAATAGTTTTTCCAATTGAATACGGATAAACTTATCCATTCCGTAATTATCATCGGCATGTAAAAATCCACCGGCTAATAGATACGTGCGTAAATTCTCCAACTCTTGATTGCTAAACACCACATTGCCATGACCGGTCATATGCACAAAAGGATAATTAAACAACGCTGCACTACCTACTTCAACCGTAGCAGGTTCGGGCTCTATATTCATGCGCATGGTTTGATTGCAATATTTAATCAAGTTGGGCAATGACGTTGGATTTGCATACCAATCTCCACCACCATTGTATTTCAATAAAGCAATCTGCAAAGGTTTCTCTTGCGCAACACTAGCACCAAAGAGTAAAACACAAACAATAAAAGTGATTGTAACTTTCATTTTCAATTTGATACGTTAAACATACAACAAAATTTCAGCAAGCGATATGAATAACAACCACATTAACTTCGAACTAACAGTTCCATTGTTTTGTAATCAATGATAGCACCAATCTTCACAAGAATATCGCTTCCGATAATCCCATTCACTTTTAGTTTCAAATCGCGCATTTTGTAGGCTTGATTCACGTGCGACAAATCAATACACGACACCTGCACATTTTTGAATTGTAATGTACCGAGTTCAAGCGTTTTCAATTTTCCAACATGCGTTTGACTTTGTGTACTGTGCAATCCGCGCACTTCTTGATTAATGGTTTTATGTTTTGCCGCCAAATTTTTGGTGTAATAATTCAAATCCACTACCGAACCTGAAGCCCCTGTATCTAAAATGAAAATATTTCGTTTGCCGTTGGTCTTAACCGTTAAAAAAACATGGTAATTATTTTCGGCTAATTCCACTAATTTGAGCTTGGCTACTTTTTTTGCTGTCATGTTCATTGGATTCAATTTATCCCGAATGTAAATATTTTTAGCTTTAAGCCATGATTCCAAAACTCACCATCTCCAGAATTATTGATGCTGCTCATATTGATGAGGTGGTGGGCGAATTTGTAGCCTTGAAAAAGAGAGGTTCTTCGCTTATTGGCTGCTGTCCGTTTCACAACGAAAAAACACCCTCTTTTAATGTTTCCGTAGCTAAAAATATTTACAAATGTTTTGGTTGCGGGAAAGCCGGAAATTCCATTACCTTTTTAATGGAACACCAACAACTTAGTTATACCGAGGCTTTGCGCTACTTAGCAAAGAAATACAACATCGAAGTGGTAGAAGAATTTGTGTCGGAAGAAAAGCAGCGCGAAGACGAAATCAAACATTCACAACAAGAAAGTATTTTAATTGTGAATCAGTTTGCACAACGTTTTTTCACCGATTATATGTTGAATAACGAAGAAGGCCGAGTGGGTTTAGCCTATTTCAAAGAACGTGGGTTTTCGCAGCAAACAATCGATAAATTTCAACTGGGCTTCTCACCGGAATCGGGCTCATTACTTACCGAGACAGGCTTAAAACAAGGCTACCAGCTCGAAATTTTGAAGAAAGCCGGACTAACTTCCGCAAAAGAAGATTCTCGTTTCGATTTCTTTCGCAACCGAGCCATGTTCCCTATTCACAATCTGATGGGCAAAGTGATCGCCTTTGGCGGAAGGATTATGAAAAAGGATGAGAAAGCGCCAAAGTATGTAAACACCCCTGAATCGGATGTGTACATCAAAAGCAAAATTCTCTACGGTATTTTTCAAGCTAAAAGTGATATCCGAAAAAAAGATGAATGTCTTTTGTGTGAAGGCTACACCGATGTTATTTCATTAGTACAAAATGGTATTGAAAATGTAGTTGCTTCTTCAGGAACTGCGCTAACTGTGGATCAGATAAAATTAGTAAAACGCTTTACCAATAACATTACATTACTGTATGATGGCGATAGTGCCGGAGTAAAGGCCGCATTGCGTGGAACTGATTTGATTTTAGAAGAAGGCATGAACGTGCGCATAGTTGTGCTTCCTGAGCCTGAAGACCCGGATTCTTACATCAAAAAGGTGGGTACTACTGCGTTTGAAGACTATGTAAAAACACATAAGCAAGATTTAATTGTATTCAAATCATCCTTATTTGCTGCAGAAGCGAAGAACGACCCGATAAAGAAAGCGGAGTTAATTAAAGATATTATTACAACGGTTGCAAAAATCCCGGATGCCATACAACGGTCTGTTTATGTGCGTTCTTGTGCAGAAAAGTTTGGCATGTCGGAGCAACTGCTCATCATTGAAGTGAATAAACTTCGAAGAAAAAACCAAACTACAAAACCAAAAGAGGAAGAATATCAAGGTCCACCATCTTACGAACAGCAAGTAGAGTCCGAGTTGCATAAAACACAACAAGTAGAAATTGCAACTCTATCGCTGGAATATTATGAGCGCGATATTGTTCGTATTTTAATGGAGTTTGGTGCCATGCGAATTAAGTACGATGAACAAGATGAGACGATAGCCAAATTTATTTTTGATGAATTAGAAGGTATCGAGTTTGAAACCAAATACAAATATGCATTTGATATGATTAAGCAAACCGATCCGCCATTGGAAACGAATGCCTACATGCATCACGAAGATCAAGCAATTGCAGTAATTGCATATGAGCTATTAACAAGCCAACATGAAATAAGCGATGGTTGGTGGAAACGCTATCAAGTAATTGTGCCCGACAAACAGATGCTCTTTCAGAAAGACATGTTTTCGGCAGTGTTGCGATTGAAGCAATATCACAGCTTAGAACAAGTGAAATTGATTGAAGAGCAATTACAATTAGAAACAGACGAAATCAAACAAATCGAACTACTCAAAAAACTTCAGGTATTAAATGCGCAACGTATCGATTTCAATAACGAAACAGGTACTGTTATTTTCCGGCCGAATATGGGCAAGAGTTAATCGCTAAAGTCGATTTAAAAACTTATAAGCGGCTACGGCATACAACCCTGCTGTTTCAGAACGCAAACGACTTTCCCCTAAACCAACAGATAAGTATCCGTGCTGAAGAGCAAGCGCTACCTCTTCTTCCGTAAAATCGCCTTCCGGTCCAATTAAAATACGTAAAGGCTTACCAACTGCGATACAATCATGAATGGATTTAGTATTTGCTCCACAAAAGGCGATGCATTTTTCCGCTTCAGTCTTTTCTGTGATGTAATCAGAAAACGTTTTCACTACTCGTAATTCCGGAAAATGCAAATGTTGACTTTGCTTAGCAGCAGATATCATCACTTTTCGTAAGCGCTCTTCATTCACCGTTTTTCGTTCTGATCGGGAACAAGGCAAAAGGGTGAATGCAGTTATACCCATTTCGGTGGCCTTCTCTAATAGCCATTCAATGCGCTCATTGTTCTTTAGAGGCGAAATAGCAAGTTCAATAGAATACATCGGAGCATTTGTATATTCTCGCTTTAAAACGCGAACAGTCCATTGCTTTCGCTTATTCTGCTCAATGGCAACTATAGCCAATGTTCCTTTCCCATCAGTAATACTGATTTGCTCATCTATTTGCAGACGTAAAACTTTGAGATGAACCGACTCTTCTTCAGTTAAATCAAAGGTATCTATCGATAAATCAGGATGATAATATAATTGCATATTCATAAAAAAAGGGTTGACCAATCGATCAACCCTTTATAAAAATGAGTTACTGATTATTTCAATTTAAGAATTTTGAATTCTGTTCTTCTGTTGGCTTGGTGCTGTGCATCAGTACAATTTGATTTTACTGAACCTTCACAAGCACAATCATTTGTCAATTTTCTTTCACCATATCCGGCAGCAATCATTCTTGAACCGCTAACGCCTTTGCTAATCAACCAATTAACGCAAGCCTGAGCTCTACGTGCAGAAAGTTGATCGTTGTATTTAACTGTAGCACGACAGTCGGTATGTGAACTTAATTCAATTTCCATTACAGGGAATTTATTCATCAAGCTCAATAATTTGCCTAACTCAACTTCAGCATCCGGACGAATATTTGCTTTGTCTAAGTCGTAATAGATGTTCTCTAACTTAATCACCATTCCTTCTTCCAAATACGTCAATTCCAAGTTCTCTTGCAAACTTGCAGGAGCAACTTTTCCTTTTGTTGTAATTTGCTTGCATGGCTTATCGTAGTCGCCATTTGCATTTGCCGATTCCTTAGAAGCGCAAACTTCATAATCAGACTCCGGTTGTAAATCAAATGTACATTTGCAATCAGCAGTTACAACACATGATTTTTTCTCACCTGTAGCTTTGTTTGTTAAGATAACAATTGCCCCTTCTGCTGTCCCTTTTCCTTTCTCTGTAACACAAACCGCTAAATCAATACCACCGGTTTTAGATAAAGGAATTTGTACGATTGTATTTTCTTTTCGAGTAGTTAAGCTTACACCATTTGGCTCATACTCAGCTTTAGTTGCATTTACTTTGTATGATTTGCCCGGTAATACGTTAAAGCAGAACTCACCTTTCGCTCCTGCATTTTTGGTGCCGATAACTTTATCGCCTTCATACAACTTAACTTCAGAACCCGGAAGTACATCTTTAGTTCTTGCATCAACAACAGTTCCGCAAAGCGTGATACCTGTTTTCTTGAATTTATAAATATCATCATCCCCCTGACCTCCGGTTCGGTTAGATGCAAAATATCCGTTTTCGTTTTTGCTATCTATAATATAACCAAAATCATCAGCATTAGTATTAATTGGAGCACCTAAGTTCTGAACGTTAGACCATTCTGCATTAGCATAGTTTGCTGAGTAAACATCCAAACCTCCAAGTCCTGTTTTTGTATCAGAAGAATAGTACAACGTACCATCTTCAGCAATAAAAGGAAACATTTCGCGACCAGGAGTATTTACGTTTTTACCTAAGTTGATTGGCGGCCCCCAAGTTGAGCCATCTTTGTAAGACACATAAACATCTGTTTCTCCATATCCTCCAGGCATGTCAGAGATAAAGTACAAACGTTTTCCATCTTTAGACAAAGATGGATGTCCTACTGAATATTCATTACTGTTAAATGGAAGTGGAGTAATATTGCTCCATTTGTTTTTTGTAGAATCGAAACTGGCGTAAAATATTTTCAACTTTACAATCTTATCTTTGCTCTTTCCTACTTTACATTTCACATAATTACTTCTTGTGAAATACATTTCTTTTCCACCATTAGCAAAAGTTACCGGACCTTCATGAAATCGTCTATTCGGTTGTTTACCTTTCAATAACTTAGCATCGTATAGGTTACCGTTTTGATCTCCATTTACAACGTATATATCGTAGAATTTACGACCAGTCCAATTATCGAAACGTACTACAGAAGCATCAAGGCCTTTGTTTGCGCTGTATGTGATACCTTCTTTATAGAAAGCCGGTCCCATATCAGATGCAGAAGAGTTAATAGGAAGGTTAGTGATTGCATAAACCTTTTTGTCTTGTGCTAAATCCAACACTTTATTCAAACCATTGCTCAACTCCTTTCCACGAACATCTGAAGGTGCCCCTGCAGCATACAAATTGAACTGATCATCAGCCTCTTTATATTTTCCGTTGGCACGTAATTCTTGTCCGTAGTATAAATGATTCACTGCTGGGACGTTAGGTAGCTTTAATAAGTCGGCATAAGTAGCTTCAGCATTTACGTGATCTTCTGCTAACACATAGGCTCTAGCTAAACGCTGACGAGCATCTACATCATTAGGTGCTTTTTTAACAACAGCTTTGTAAGCTTCAGTCGCATCTTTGAATCGGAACGATTTTAATAATCTATCGCCTCTTTTCACGTTGGTTTGTGCTACAACTGAAAGGATTAAAAGACTTACTAAAGTGGTTAATATACTTTTCTTCATCATCACAAGGATTAAGGATTTTTTATTAGAAATATCTTACGTAACGTGGGTTAACAATGCTCTTATTTTTGAACTCAAAATCGTACCCTAACATTATTTCATGTGAACCGGTAGTAAATTTAGAAAGCGGACTAACCGTTAAATCATACGCATAACCTACACGAAGTTGAGGCAATACATTGAAAGCAGCCATAAATCCGTAAGAATCAGACAAACGATAACTTGCACCTAACCAAATTCTGTCGATAAAAATGAAGTTAGCATTGAAATCGAAATCAATTGGAGCGTGTTTAGGCGCATACTTCATCAAGATAGATGGAGCAAATTTCACTTTTTTACCCAAGCTGAATACATAACCTGCAGTAGCATAAAGTTGTAGGTATTGGTGTGCATCAGCTACACCTGTTTCCCAAACCTTATTTTTAGTAGATAATGAATTCGACAAAATATGAGGAACAGAAACTCCTACAAAGAACTTATCGCTATATGCATATACACCTGCTCCGATGTTAGGAATCCAAAGTGAAACGTTTTGGCTGAAATTTGGATCAGGATTTCCGGTTTGAACCCCACTCAATGTAGAACGATAGTTCGTAGCACCTACGTTAATCCCAAAGCAAAGCTTCACATTTTTCTTTTTTCCAAGTGGAATTCTATAGGCGAAATTCCCTTCAATCTTATTGGTATGTGTAACACCTAAACGATCATTCGTGAATGTTAATCCTAAACCGATATGATCATTTTTCAACGGAGAATGAATGGAAAACGACCCTGTACGTGGTGCACCGGGGATGTTAATCCATTGCCAACGGTAAATGGCAACTGCAGAAAGCGCATCTCTACTTCCTGCACACGCAGGATTAAAAATGGTGTTGTTGAATCTGTACATTGTGTACCCGATGTCTTGCTGAGCAGACACCATTCCAGACACAAACAAACTAATCGCAAATAGATATTTCTTTATCATTATATAGCTTTGTTGTTTTGAATTAACGATTGATTACGATATATCCTACTCTATCTTTCACTCCATCTTTGTTGAATTTAAAGATGTAGTAATAGGTTCCATCTGGTAAAGCGGCACCATTTTTCTTGTAGTTACCGTCAAAATCATTCTGATAACCTGAGTCGTTTCTCCACACTTCATCTCCCCAACGATTGTAAACCAACAATTGTGATTGAGGATACTCTTCGGCAGAAACAATTACAAACTTATCGTTTGTTCCATCACCACTTGGTGAAAATCCTTCCGGAATAAAGAACTTAGGTTTAGGAATAATAGTTACATACACCCATGCTACATCGCAGGTACCTCCACCATTACATAGTGTGTAGCAGAAAGAATCTAAACCGTTTCCAATGGTGTTATCCTGAATAGGATCGTAAGGATAGTCATCGCTTGGCGTGTATTTGATTTGTCCGTTTTCAACAGTTGCTGTTCCATGTTGAGGCTGACTGCATAAAGTAAGTTGCTCCCCATCAAACCGGGTATCGTTTCCTTTCACATCAAAAGTAGTTTCTTGCTCTTGATTAATGGTATAGTTGTCGTCTCTTGCAGTTAAAGGAACATTAACAACCACAAATGTAGTAGCGCAAAGTGGTGTAGTATCACAAATAGTGTAGAATAGAGTATCTATTCCTGTAAAGGAAGGATTAGCGGTGTAGCACAAAACGCTATCCGAAGTTTGCGTTACAGTTCCACCTTTTCCGGTAGTTGCTGAGAATGTTGTGATGGTAAATGAATCCAACAAGTCAACATCATAGTCATTGGTTAATACATTTAATCCGTTGCAAGGAATAGACCAATCATAATTAATTACGTTTGGTAAAGCTACCGGTGCATCTTCGCGTGGAGTAACATTAATCACTACAAGAACGGTATCACATAGAGGATATTCATCGCAAACGATAACTTGAACAGTATCTATACCTACATAATCATGTGGTGGTGTTATACCTAAACAAGGTGTCGGACTCAATCCGGTTGGAATAGAAACAATAGTATCTACAGATGGTTCGGCTGAAGTAGTTACCCAATCTCCATCTGCATCTAAGTAGTTCAAACACAACGTCCCATTTGAATCTTCAGGTATAGTTATATACAAGATATTAGTAGGATTTCCCAAACCATTCAACACAACAGGCGGATTGTTACAGTGGTTCACAGTAACAAAAACTTGCGCTTGATCATATAAGCGAGGTTTGCCATTATCGCCACCTTGGTAAACAAATGTATCTACTCCGTAGAAGTTTACATTAGGAATATATAATAATGTAACCGAATCGGCTTTAACAACAGTACCAAATTTAGGCTGACCAACAACGCTATTTCCGTTTGTATCGGTCAATGTAACATAGCTTCCTTCTAAATCATAATCGTTAGCCGTAACTTTAATCCAAACTGAATCGTTTCTACAAACAGAAGCGTAATCAGGCAAAATAGTAGGCTTAACTCCATTGCAAGGGTAATTTGTAATTACGATACTCAAACGAGCTGTATCGCAAAAACAATCATTACATAATGAATAGAATATATTATCGGTAGAACCGATTTGTGTTGTGTCGGTAACAGAGTATACAATTTGATTATTTACTACAGTAGCCGTTCCAAAGGTTGGAGGTGTAGCAATAGTCACTACAGCGTTTCCACCACCCACTGGGTTGACATCATTTACAAGAACATTAAATGTTGAAGCGCAAGAAGCAGAATAGCCGGCATAATATTGATCTACGATTGCATTAGGAGCAGTACAAGGTGCTTGGCTGATATTCAAATATAGTTTCGCAGTATCACAACCGCAATCAGTACAAACTGAATATAATAATGAGTCTAATCCAAAATAATTATTCGCACCGGTGAAGTCGATTTGATTTCCAGTAACAACGGCAGTTCCGTGATTTGGTGCTTTAGCAATGGTCACTTTAGGTGTTCCGAAAGCGGTATTAGTATCATTCGCTAACACATTTGCGGTAGCAGAAGTACCTTGAACTAAGCCTACTATATCATTCACGGCTCCAACACTTAAACATTCAATAATATTTATAAAAACGGCAGCGGTATCTTTCAATCCACATGCATTCGTTACTGTATAAATAAGTGTATCCGGACCTGTGTAAGCGTTATTTCCACTGAAATTGACCGATGCTCCGGAAACCACAGCCGTTCCATGAGCCGGATTTTGAATAACTGCTATTGACGAAAATGAAGAAGGGAGCAAAATATCGTTTGCGGTAACGCCTAATGGAAAATTAGACACATTAGTATATGCTAACAAATTATCATCATTAGCCGTTGGTTTTGGACAAACAATAGATATGTAAGCATTGCACTCTACAGTTGTATGGCAAGAGTCATTAGCAACAACAACATAAACGATTTTAGCTGTACCTAATATTGTATCCGAATCGAAACGCAAACAACTGTCGTTAACAAAATATGCATTACCTCTAAAGTCTTGTGTCTTCACATATGCAGTGTCAATATTAGGAATAGCGTAAGTTCCGCCACTCAAATCATTAACGCCAATACCTGGCGAAAAACACATAGTTATAGAGCTGTTAACATTAACGGTGCCAACAAAAGACTTACACTGGAGATCAGCGCAAGGCTGAGCAAAACCAGAAAAAGACACCATTAATAAAGACAGGGCAAATAGAATATTCTTCATGTAGATTAATTTATATCGATGAGCACTTTAATGCTCGGGTGCAAATTTACAGTTCTAATCCATAAAACAAAATTTCGTTAATACATCTCCTTATTGCTTGGAAAACTCATTGATTTTACGTCAGTTATGTATTGCTTTACGGCACCATCCATCAAATCAGCCATCTCTAGATAACGTCTCACGAAGCGAGGACGGAACTCTTTATTAATACCTAACATATCATGCAATACAAGTACTTGCCCATCTACTCCCGGACCGGCTCCAATACCAATAACAGGAATATGTACACTTTTTGCTACTTTCTCTGCCAACTGAGCCGGAATTTTCTCTACAACAAACGAAAAACAACCGATTTTCTCCAAAAGCATCGCATCTTCCAATAGTTTTTGCGCTTCCAACTCTTCTTTCGCTCGAACAGTATACGTTCCGAATTTATATATAGACTGTGGTGTTAACCCCAAATGACCCATCACGGGAATACCGGCTGTTAAAATCCGTTCTATCGATTCACGGATTTCACCCCCGCCTTCCATTTTCACGGCATGGGCACCTGATTCTTTCATTATTCGTATAGCCGACTCCAAAGCCAAACGGGAGTTGCCCTGATAGGTTCCGAATGGTAAATCCACCACCACCAAAGCACGACTCACCGCTCTTACCACTGCAGAAGCATGATAAATCATCTCATTTAAGGTAATCGGCAACGTAGTTTCATGTCCGGCCATCACATTCGAAGCCGAGTCACCAACTAAAATCACATCGATTCCGGCTCTATCTACTATACCGGCCATAGAAAAGTCGTATGCTGTGAGCATCGATATCTTCTCTCCATTTTCTTTAAAATCTTGTAGGGTTTGGGTAGTAATACGCTTAATTTCTTTGTGTGTCGACACGTTTTTGGTGTTTTTATGAGCAATCTAAAGTTTGTAAATGTAGGGGAATTAATCAAAAACCAAGTCAAAGCCCGCCAATTTTCTTGCCTTTTTTGCAAGGCTGACAATATTTAAATGACAAACTGACTTTTTTTTGACAATAATACCTCAAATCTTGCGGTGGCACATTCATTGATTATGTATTTCAAAACAAAATAAAGCAACATGGCAAAAATAATAGGTATAGACTTGGGAACAACCAACTCGTGCGTTTCTGTGATGGAGGGAAATGACCCGATTGTGATCGCCAACGATGAAGGCAGAAGAACCACCCCATCCATTATCGGTTTCTTAACCAATGGAGAGCGTAAAGTGGGCGACCCTGCAAAACGTCAGGCTATTACCAACCCAACCAAAACCATTCAATCCATTAAACGATTCATGGGTATCAAGTTTTCTGAGGCAACAAAAGAAATGACCCGTGTTCCATATAAAGTGGCAAAAGGCGATAACGACACCGTTCGTGTAGATATTGACGGACGTATGTACTCTGCGCAAGAGCTTTCGGCTATGGTGTTGCAGAAAATGAAAAAAACGGCTGAAGATTATTTGGGACAAACCATTACCGAAGCAGTTATCACTGTTCCGGCATATTTCAACGATGCACAACGTCAGGCCACTAAAGAAGCAGGCGAAATTGCAGGTTTGACAGTTAGAAGAATCTTGAACGAGCCTACAGCAGCAGCTTTGGCTTACGGTTTGGACAAACAAGGTAAAGACTTGAAAGTAGCGGTATACGACTTAGGTGGTGGAACATTCGATATCTCTATCCTAGAAATGGGAGATGGTGTATTCGAAGTGAAATCGACAAACGGTGACACACACTTAGGTGGTGATGACTTCGACCACGAAATCATTCAATGGCTAGCTAATGAATTCTTGGCTGAAGAGCGTGTAGATTTGCGTAAAGATCCAATGGCCCTTCAACGTTTGAAAGAAGCTGCGGAAAAAGCGAAAATCGAGTTATCGTCTTCTCAAGAAACAGAAATCAACTTGCCTTATGTAACGGCTGTTGACGGAGTGCCTAAACACTTAGTGAAAAAATTATCGCGTGCGAAATTCGATCAGTTAACGAACGATTTAGTAGAAAGAACGCTGAAACCATGTGAGCAAGCATTGAAAGATGCTGGTTACAACATCAGCCAAATCGATGATGTAATTTTGGTAGGAGGTTCTACACGTATCCCTAAAATTCAAGAGGCTGTGGAGAAATTCTTCAACCGCAAACCGAACAAAGGCGTTAATCCGGATGAAGTAGTGGCCGTAGGTGCTGCTATCCAAGGCGGAATTTTGAGCGGTGATGTGAAAGACGATATCGTTCTAGTTGACGTTACTCCACTTTCTTTAGGTATCGAAACTATGGGCGGTGTAATGACGAAATTGATTGAATCAAACAGCACTATCCCAACCAAAAAATCGCAAGTATTTACTACAGCACAAGATAATCAACCATCGGTTGAAATCCACGTGTTGCAAGGCGAGCGTGCTATGGCAAAAGACAATAAAACTATCGGCCGATTCCACTTGAATGATATTCCACCTGCACAACGTGGTGTTCCGCAAATCGAGGTTATTTTCGACATCGACTCTAACGGTATCATCCATGTAACGGCTAAAGATAAAGGCACCGGCAAAGAGCAAAACATTCGAATCGAGGCTTCTTCAGGCTTAAGCAAAGAAGAAATCGAAAAAATGAAAGCAGAAGCTAAAGCGAACGAAGATGCCGATAAAGCCCTTCGCGAAAGAGCAGAAAAATTGAACACGGCCGATAACTTAGCGTTCCAAACCGAAAAGCAATTGAAAGAGTTTGGCGATAAAATTCCTGCCGATAAAAAAGAGCCAATCGAAAAAGCGTTGAAAGAATTGCAAGACGCAAGAAGCTCTGAAGATTTGACAAGAATTGAAAAAGCGCTAGAAGAACTGAACACAGTTTGGAATGCCGCTTCTCAAGATATCTACAATGCATCGCAACAAGCGGGTAACGCAGGAGGAGGAGAGCCACAAGCAAATGCTACAACAGAAGAACCCGTTTCTGATGTTGAGTTCGAAGAGGTGAAAGACAACAAATAATTAAACTCGCTTTTGTTGCTGTGCTGCAAAGCATAGTAATATACTTCCCGCCAGCAATGGCGGGATTTTTTTTGTGGCGTATGCACTAAGCAGCGCACCGGGTCTTTCGCTGCAAGTCCTCGTTCCGCTATGCAGCTCCACTGTGGGCTTTCCGCTGCAGCCCCTTACGCAAATTGTGCTTCGAACAAACATTGCTTTGTATTTGGCACTTCCAGATGTCGATGCCTCAAGACATTAACCTTGGGAAAAAGAAGATTTTCAAACTTTTCTTACTTTAGCATAACACTATGAAGAACAATATATCCTTTTTTAAAACCCTACAAACAACAGCACTGCTGTTTGTTTTGAATTGTACTTATGCCAATTTACCTAAGCTCGATAATTATGGATTCCCTTTCTACGATGATGTGGTAAACTATGTAAAGACAAGAGTAAGCCCATTTCAGCATGAAGAGCACGAATCCTTTAAATTGGCTAAAACAACGGAAGGGTGGTTTCTGCTTACCATTGCCTATGAAAACAACACCAATCCAATAAAGACCGTTGTAAAATGTTGGGATAAATCAACCAATAATTTTGTTGCAATCGGACAACAACGATCCGAAGATGAAGCCAATAGCGTAGCCAAGGACTTTGAAATTATTCGTAATGATAGACATTGTTTTGACAAGTTCCCATGCTATGGCTACCCAAGATGGCAATCTGATATCATAGCCATTTACAAAGATTCGGCAGATTTGAGTGATGAGAAATTATATGCATTAGGTAAAGCCTATTCTGCTTATGCTGCTGACCTAATAAATGATCCAAGCTATTTCAGTGTAAACAGCAATGCAGAGCTTAGTTACCGCCTACCCTATCAGTCCTCTAGCATGACTGCAAAGCAAATTGAAAGATACAAGGAATGTTCGGAAAATAGTATTCGAACATACAAAAGATTATGGGAACAGAATCCTCAATACGAAACCTTTGTAGGGAATATCTACACCAAATATTGCAATGAAATCGTTCATGTTTTTATTGCCCTTTGGATGCATCATGGTTTAGATGTCGCAACAAACACTCTGCCCGATAGTCTGTATGACCCATTTTTTATAACTACTTCTCAAAATGCATTGTCGAGTTGTGAGAAAAACGCGATACTTTTTACAAATGGAGATAACGATACCTACCCGTTATACTATTTGCAGCTAAAATATCACTTCAGAACAGATGTTTTGGTTGTGAATTGGAGTTTGTTAGGCAAAGACAGATACATTGATGCCATTCGAAGAAAATTTCTTGATGCACAACCGTTTCCTTCAACCTTTAAATCAGAAGAGTATCGCGACAATGGTAGTCTAGATTATTTACTTATAGATAATCCGCTTTATGTGAAACTATTTAAACACACAGGATTAATTACAAAAAGAGAGCCAGCAACAATCTATAAGAACGAGATTCTATTTTTAAATATGCTTTCAACCAACAAATGGGAAAGAGCTGTTTATTTCTGCAACACTGTGAGTAGTGAGTGCTTTATGGGGTTTGACGCAAACCTCCAAATACAGGGTTCTGCATATAAACTTACCACTAAAAGAAGTAGTGCAAAAAACTATGATGACGCTCCTGTAAACAGCAAATATTCCTTAAAGTACTATCAACATGATTTCAAACCAGCTTGTATTAAACAACAGCCCTTTATAGATATAAATATTAAAGCGTTTGTAGCCAATCATAGACTCTTGCTAAATCGACTTTGTGAAACATTAATTGCAGAAAAGCAAACAAAGAATGCAGAAACGATTTTAGATAGTTGTAAAAGATGGTTCCCTGAAAATACGTTTCCATTAGATGTATATTGCGCATCATATCCTTCATTTTACATTCAAATAGGCAGGAGAGAAAAGGCAGATATTGTAGCTAAAAAATTATTGTGCTATGCAGACTCTCTTTATACAAATAACATAGATAATCAGACCATGGGTAAATCTGAATGGAGCTTAATGATTAACATGTCACTTTATATATTACAAGAATTAAAATCAACATACGAACCGTTAGACAATACTCCTGAAGAAATCAATAAATTATTGGCAATATTTGATGAACGCTACAAAAACTTTACAGAAAAAGCTAAGGTTTATCCAAACTAATAAATGCTTTAAATCCTGACAATACTATCATCCTCCATACGTATAATGACCTATAATTTTGAATTGAAAAAGACAATCGGCCAATACCTGACCTCTGCCAATATTATGCACAATTAAATAGCGTTGTCTATCTTCCGATTTTCTATCCACCACCAATCCAATATGCACAATTCCTTTCCCTAAATCCCAGCAAACAATATCTCCGGGCACATAATCTTTTGCTTGAATGGAACTTGGTTTAACAACACCAAATCGCGAAAAGAACATCATTAAATTCTGTACTCTACGATGATCAATGTTTTTATCGGGTTGCTTTAGTTTCCATAGTTTTGGGTATTTATCGAAATGCGCTATCATATCTTCATGCACCTTCTTTTGTAAATCAATCCCTAATTTCCGGTAGGCTCTAATCACCACATCGGTGCAAACACCTTTCCCTATGGGCACATCCCCATTTGGATAGTCGATTGTAAAATAGGCAGGATCGTACTCCACCTTTTGCTTTGTTAGTGCAATTGCAGCAGAGGATAGTTTATTTTGAAAACTAGTCTGACTAAAAGCAACATTTGAAACGAGTAATAACAAAAATATTCGCAGCATTTTATGCTAACGAAATCCGTCATCCATTTAGTATCTCAGAATTAATCAGGAAACAAATCTTAACAACTAAATCTAGAGTCCGGATATCTCCAACCCCTTCCTTCTCACACCATCAATAATTTCAGGCAAGGCGTCAACAGTATAGGTTCCCCAATCATGCAATAAAATAATATCGCCTGCTTTTACTCTTGAAAGGATTGTATGGACTAATTGCTCTTTCGATTTCGACATCGTATCATAAGTGCGCAACGACCAACCTATAGACTGAAAGTTACACTGCAGAATAGCTTTAGCAATATTCGGATTCGACAAACCGAATGGAATTCGAAAACGCAAATTTTGCTGCCCTGTTATATTCTCCAATATTGATGCAGCTTTGGCAATATCCTCTTTCACTTTCTGTGTACTCCACATGGGAAAAGTATTCACATGCGAATAGCTGTGATGCCCCACCTGATGGCCTTCCGCAATTATTTGCTTCACCAACTCGGGATGCTGTTCCATGTTTTTCCCAATTAAGAAGAAACATGCTTTTGCCTTCTTCTCGGCTAAAACAGCTAAAACTTTTTCGGTGTGCCCGAACATAGGACCATCGTCAAAAGTAAGCACAACGGAGTTTCCGGAGGCAGGGATACGATGTAATGAATCCACAAAAAAATTGAATTGCGGAATGAGCACGGCAAAAAACAAAAGAAAAAAATACAAGAAAACAACGAATACTAACCACCAATAATGTCGAAAAAACACACAAGCCATCGCGGCTACAACAAAAACAAAAAGCGTTATTCGATGCTTGTTCATTGCTTCAGCAAAATGAGTGAATGGCTTGTTTTATAAGCGTTGTGAATGAGTATAGTTTTAGGCGTACGAGCTGTATTGCGCAACACAACCGATTCAGGAACTTGTTGCGTTTTCAACATCTTCGCTCCCAACCAAACAGCAAATGAAGATGCCGTCATATACTCGCCACACAAATGTTTAAAGCCGACAATAGTTTGTTCAGTATAAACTTTTTCATTGCAGTGTTTCAATAAAGTATCTCTGCTTTCATCGCCACACAAACCACTGATGACAATATCTACATCTTTCAACGACAATTCATGTAGTGCTAAAAAAGCATGAATAGCTTTTTCAATAGTAGCTTCGTCTTTCGGATTGGAAATCATTTTCACATCTACAAATCGGCCGTACGTGTTTTCAGTTGCAGCTTTCCCTAACACCACATAAGCCGCTCCTTCGCCCGCTATCACTCCTTTTCCGGACGATGCTAACTGTGCTAGATTATCACAAGGTTCTTTTCTAAAAATATTCATGCGCGACATAATCGCATAACTTGCTGTGCTGACTTCATCAGAAGAACCCACCAAGAAATTTTGTTGCACATTATAATCTAATGCATTCAAACGCGCATCCAACAAAGCACTTTCGAACGAAAACCCTTTATGCGAAAACGTATTATTCGATTTCTGGCATTTCAACAATAAGGCTATTTGTCCGCTTACTGTATTATGCGTAGATTGTATAAAAGGCGTTGGACTTACCACTCCTTCATTTTCCGCAACAATATTGCGAAGAAAAATTTCAGAATCTTCCAAACAACCAAAGCCTGTTCCTGTGCTGATAGCATCTAATTCGGGCTTTCCTGCATCTTCAATAGCAATCATAGCCGCAGCGATTCCAAACTTCAAAATTCGACTCATTCTCCGTATCGCTCTTCCATCAAAAAACAAGCTATAGTCCGGATCTACACACATCATTTTGTTCGTAGAATAGCTCAACACCTCTTCTAAGAAAACACTATTATCGAATGTTTTTTGTGGAGAGATGGCACCAATTCCGTTGATATAGAGTTCCTTATTCATTTACTTTCGAAAAGATGAGTGATGTACAATTTCCACCAAAGCCAAAAGAATTCGACAACACATGACGAATCTCCTTTCCTTCCAATAAACAGATTTGCGGTTCAAATTCCAATTCCTTCATTTGGTGTTGGAATCGAAGATTAGGAAACACTACGCCTTCTTCAATGGCTAATGTTGAGTATATTGCTTCAATACCGCCACAAGCTGCAAGCGTGTGACCGGTGTATGTTTTTGTTGAACTTAAATACGGTAAATCTTTCCCAAACAATCGTGAAATGGCGATGCCTTCCGAAGAATCGTTATTCGCAGTTCCGGTGCCATGCAAATTAATATAATCGATATCGGCCGGCTGAAGACCAGCCTCAGCAAGGGCTCCCGACATTGCGTCAAAATTTCCTCTTCCTTCGGGTGAGGAAGCAGTTTGATGAAAGGCATCGTTCGCATTGGCAAAACCACTGAGTTTAACTGTTGGTTGTTGTGCTAATTGCGCTACTATTTTTTCGGAGGCTAACACCACATAACCTGCGCCTTCGCCCAAATTCAAGCCTTTTCGTGTATCATCAAAAGGCCGACATAATTCATTATCTAAAATCATCAACGAATTAAATCCATTAATTGTAAAGCGAGACAATGCATCTGTACCTCCGGCTATAGCCCAATCGAGGTATCCGTTTCGAATCAACCGTGCCGCATAAATCATAGCATTTGCGGCCGATGAACAAGCGGTGCTGATAGTAGTTACCACTTCTGTAATACCTAGTTTTTCAGCCACCAATTCTGTAGCTGCACCACAATCGTGATGAATCACATCGTGCAATTTTCCTTTAGTAGTATCAACCGCAAATTCCTTCATGAAGTCTTCTGTTTTATCCATTCCGCCAACCGTATTGGCAGAAATAAAACCGGCTCTATAATTGAGTTTATCGGGAAGTTGAAAACTATCAAAAGCTTCTTTAGCGGCTATCATACTTAGCAAAGCTGTGCGCGTTGTAGTCACCGGCATATCGGCCATTGCAGCTAAGGCTTCATTTGTATGCGGCACTTCAGCTGCAGGTAGCATTTCGGAGTAGCGTGTGTTTAAGCGTGTTATCGCTTTTATGCCGGCTTGCGATTGCAGCAACGATTGCCTGTTTCCGCTTAGATCATCGCCTAATGCAGAAATAACACCACGGCCAACAATATACACTGCCGAGGGCATCTTATTTTTTCTGATTAGCAGTAATGAATTCAGCTAAAGCACGAACCGTATGAAACACTTTCGGTCCTTCTTCCGGATTTGCCAATTTAATGCCATACTTCTGCTGCAACAAAACAATCAATTCGAGTGCATCAATAGAATCTAAACCCAAGCCATCCACAAATAAAGGCTGATCGTCACCAATTTCTTCCGGCTTAATATGTTTTAAGTTCAATTGCTCTACAATCTGTTGTTTCAATGTGCTAATCAATTCCTGCATAATTCGATATTATTTTATTAATCAATTCCGGTGAATGAAGTTCACCTTCAGTTTCGCCAATATTCACCGTTAAAAATAAAAAAGCTGCGTATTCTTCTTTGAAAAAATTCACCCAACCGTGTACGCATACTTTTGCCCGCTTCTCTAATAAACGATTTACATAACTTACCTGAAAAGCAGCATCAAATGTATTAAAAATAAAACATGAATTTTCTCCTTTAAACCCATGGCGAATACAGATTTCACCGAGCATTACATTGGGAAGCGTATATACAAACGTAGCCGGACTTGGAGCTAGCCTGGCATTTTCCCAATATTTAATATCGGTATCGTTACTGGAATTGGCGCACGACAAAACAACAGACCAATCAAAAGGCGCAACCCCATTTATAGTATTGTTTTTCAGTAAAAATTCAGCACATAAAAACGCTAACTGCGACTGCGCGTCCATCTTATAAAATTTCGGGTAATTGACTCCTGAAAAAGTATATAATTCGGTAAAAAAATCTAAAACAGGAGCATGAGAAGAAAACACAGTATTACCGTTCACCACCAATTTCCCTTGATGAATAAAACATGATGCTGCTAAAGTAGGTAAGGATGTTACAGAACTTCTAGTCACTATCCTTCTGCTAAAATCTTATCAATTTCAAGTACACGTGACAACTTGCGAACGGCCTCTTCATGATTTTTCACAAAAGGATTCTCTAAGTCCCAAACGTAGCCGGCCAAAACAGAACAAATCTTTTCTTTTACATCTTCCATCGGGTTATCGGCAAAGAAAATAGAATGCAACTTACCGTCATACCAACCATTTACATATGTTCTGAACGCATTAATACCTTGCATCATGTGCGCTGTGTACTCCTTTTCCCAATCAATTGTTCTTCCGCCCAACATCTCTCCTACTAATTTACCGGCCTTATTGCCCGATTCCATAGCAAACGTAACACCAGACGAAAACACAGGATCCAAGAATTCTGTGGCATTGCCGCACAACACAAATCCCTCGCCATATAATTGCTTAGTAGAGATAGAATACCCTTCTATCGTTTTGGGCTCGAACATCATCTCGGCATCTTTGAAACGCTCTGCAGTATGGATATTGGTTGCAATAATCGATTGCATACGTTCAACAGGATTTTCGGAATGATCTAAGAAAAATTCAGGATCCCCTACAAAGCCAACGGATGTTATGCCATTTGAAAAAGGAATAATCCAAATCCATGTACGTTGCTGATGTACCACAACAGTAATACGATTACCATCAATGCCTTCCGGACGTTTCAAATCGCGAAAATGTGTGAAATGTGTTTTACGTACGCCCAAATTTGAAGGTTCGTCTAAGCCGAACATACGCGGAATTACACGACCATAGCCACTGGCATCCACAATAAACTTAGCTTGAATAGTAGATGTTTCGCCATTGTTATCAACCACTGTAGTAGTAGAATCTGTACCGGAAAATTTAATATCAGTGACTGCTGTTTGGAAGTTGACTTCGATGCCTTTCTTTTGTACTTCAGCAGCCAGAATTTGGTCGAACTGCCCGCGCGGTACTTGCCACGTCCATGTCCACCCTTTACTGAATTGTTGCGAAAAGTTGAAATCACAAACCTCATGACCGCGAACGAATTTCGCACCAAACTTTTCTTGGAATCCAGCAGCTTTTACACCCTCCAACAGGCCTGCTTCGTCCAAATGATCCATTACACGCGGCAACAAACTTTCACCAATAACAAAACGAGGGAATTTTTCTTTTTCCACAATCTTCACCTTAAATCCGGCTTTATGAATCATGGAAGCGGCAACAGTTCCGGCAGGACCTGCACCGATGACTAATACATCAACATTTTCAGTTTTCATACAATTTTTTTTCAGGAGTTATTTTCAAATATACAACAGAAGCATTACAACCTCCAAATCCGGAGGCCGTTTTCAATATACTTGTTTGATAAACAGCTTGTTTTTTTTGATTAACTGTGATTTTCCCCGACACCCCATAGGTATTGTAATTCAAGGATGGCAATACAATTCCTTCGTTCAAAGCGTGGATTGAAATAATAGATTCTAGAACTCCTGCTGCACCTAGTGTATGTCCAAAATGCGGCTTTAAACTCTGCAGCGGAATAGCGGAAAGACCGGCTAATTCAAAGGCTTTGGATTCCATTTCATCGTTAAAAACAGTGGCTGTGCCGTGGGCTGAAATAAAGGCTAAATCAGCAGCATTAATTCCACTTTCGGCAAGCGCCAATTCCGCTGTTTTGGCTAATTCAGCGCCCGTTCGCGATGGGCCGGAAATATGATTTGCATCGTTGGAAACACTTCCGCCTTTCACTTGAATAGAAGTGAAATGGGAAGTCGATAATACCACTGTAGCAGCCGCTTCACCTAAATTAATTCCGTTTCGTGCAGCATCATAGGGCCTAGAATGACCGTCTGCCGTAGCATTCAAGGCCTGGAAACCTTTCGCTACAAAAGCTGTAATGATATCGGCTCCACAAATAATAGCGTTTTCATAGTCTCCGGCAGCCAAAAATCGTTGTGCGGTGATGATGGCTGAAACACCAGAAATACATGCGTTTGATACTACAAGCGGAAAGGCATTTAGTCCGCAAGCCTTTAAAATGCGTTCTGCTGTGATTTGCAATTGCAATCGAGTATCGTCAGGTGTATCAATCAATTCGATGTTTCCTTTAGTAGTGGAAAGAATGAATAGATTTTTAGCAACAGAGAAATCCACTTTCGAATTGGCTACGGCTTCTTGAACGGAAAGCACACAAAGCGTTTCAAACCATGTGAGATCGTTGGTATATTCAACACGCACTGCACCACTGTGCCTGAGTTCCAGTAATTCGTCTTCTAAACCAATGCGTTGCTCTTCAGAGAACAGTGAGGCAAAAAAGGGCTTTTCGTTTAATGAAAATTGTTCTTGGTTGGCAACTGCTGTTTGCCCATCTTTAACGAACAGGTAGTTTTCTTCGGATGTAAATGCTAAAGGCGTTAATGCGCAATCCTCAACCCAATACACTGCTTTCATAACAGACCCACTTCTTTTTTCCATTCGTCAATAAAATCAGGCACTGTGAGGCTCAACTCCATGGTATCTTTATGCACAAATACTTGTACGGTATTGCCTTTACATACTATCTCGCCATCGCTTTCCTTTCGAATTACATAATCGAAGATAATTTTGGCTGCATCGGTTTTTCGGAAAGTGGCTTCAATGAGCGCTATATCTCTATACTTCAACGACTTTCGATAATCGCAAGAAACATGCACAATGGGTGCAGCATAACCTTTGTTGTAAAAACTGAAATAATCGAATCCGTACTTTTTGCTAAATGCTTCACGTCCGTCTTCTAAAAACTTAATATAGTTCCCATGCCACACAATACCCAAAGGGTCGCAATCGTTAAATCGCACTTCTACGCGAGCCGTGGCAGATAATTTATGTTTAGTGTGCGACATTGAATACAAATTGATGAACTATAAAACTAAAAAAGCAGATAATTGTTTAGAATCGTTTTTTGGCATCGAAAGCCTCTTTAAATTCTTTAAACTTTTGTTTGGTGTGAGCCGGGAAATCACCCTGCATCATCCATGAATAGTAACTTGGTTCTTCTTTCAAAACCTGCTCTACCGACTTTCCTTTATGCTTCCCGAAATTCACGGTTGGCTTGCCGTTTTGATAGACGAAACGTCTGCCACTGTCGATAATAATATCTTTATTCGTGAGTTCGTGCAACACACGCATATCGTTTTCCAAGGTGTCGTAGCGTTGTAACTGCGCCAACAACACTTCATATGTTGCCTGAATATCGGCTTCGGCACTGTGTGCGTTCTCGATGGTTTTGTCGCAATAGAATTTATAGGCTGAAGATAAATCGCGTCTTTCGTAGTGGGTGAAAATTTTGAACACATCCACTAAATTGCGTTTCTCAATATCTAAGGCAATTCCAACGCGCATGAATTCTTCCAACAACATGGGGATGTCGAAATAATTCGAGTTGTACCCTGCAAAGTCGCATGGATCCAAGAAATCGAAAATTTGTTGCGCTACTTCTTTAAAGGTAGGGCAGGTGACCACATCTTCATCATATATACCATGCACTTGCGATGCTTCCAATGGAATTGGGATAGTTGGATTGATACGCATCGACATTCGATCTTGGCTTTGATCGATATTGATACGAATAACACCAATTTCAACAATTCTGTCTTTGGCGATATCCACTCCGGTAGTTTCCAAATCGAAGAAAGCAAGCGGTTTTTTCAGGTTCAGTTTAAAGCCGAACAAATCAGGTTGTGCCACGGTAAAAATTTTGTGTAAACCTACAAAAATTAATGACTCGTTTAACCAAGCACCTTATCCGTCAAACTTTTCACATCCATCCCACCAAAGGTACCGCTGGTCATTAAGAGCAACATGGCATTGTTATAAGAATGGGAAAGTAACTCTTGCTCCAGCGCTTCTTTGTTCTGCAGAATTTTCAAATCAGCTCGTCCGAAGCTCTTTTTTACTTCTTCGATATTCAAGTCAGGCATACGTTTCAGGGCTAGTGTTTCTTTGTCTACATAAACGATGGCCACATCCGCTTCGTTCATGCTACTTTCGTATTCTGCCCAGAAATCTTTATTCAAGCTACTGAAGGTATGCAATTCCATTACCGCTATAATTTTGCGATGGGCATATTGTGTACGAGCTGCTTTTACTGTGGCTTTCAGCTTCGATGGTGAATGGGCGAAATCTTTAAAAATGACTGTTTTTTCATTCTCCGCCAACTTCTGCAACCGATTGGCAGCACCTTCAAAACTTTGGATGGCAGTATAGAAATCGGCCTTTTTTACCCCTAGGCTTTCGCACACCAAACGTGCTCCTTCTATATTTTGCAGGTTATGTTCGCCAAACACTTTTAATGCATAATCTTGTTCCGCTTCAACTACCGTTTGTTCGTTCACCACCTTGTACTTTGGAGTGTTATAAGGATGAATACGTGCAGTTCCTTTGTAGTTTGCTACAATGGTTTGCATTTCTTTATCCCCTTCGAAATATACCATATCTTCCGATACCGTGTCCATAAATTTGGCAAACTGGTTCACATAACCTTCATACACCGGGAACACGTTAATATGATCCCAAGCTATGCC
Source organism: Chitinophagales bacterium (assembly GCA_016786765.1). Taxonomy (GTDB): domain Bacteria; phylum Bacteroidota; class Bacteroidia; order Chitinophagales; family LD1; genus CALAYL01. Next base: position 94,921 of record JAEUUZ010000025.1, on the reverse strand, counting down.
ACTCACCAACGCCACATGCGGATGGTAAAACATAAATTTCGATTCTTTATGTAATGGAGAGGCCAAGTATTCATCGCCCTCCAATACAATGATAGGTGCATCATCGCTCAGCTTTACGGCTGTATCAAAGCCTTTTACAGCAGCCCCAACCAAATAATCGAATTGCAGTCCATTCGCTTTAAGCGCATGCATCACCATAGATGTGATAGATGTTTTGCCATGACTGCCGGCAATCACTACCCGCTTTTTGTTCTTGGCAATTTCATAGATAAAGTGCGGGAATGAATAGATTTTCACCCCCAACTCCTGTGCTCGCTCCAGTTCTTCATTGTCTTCGTGGGCATGCATTCCTAGGATAATTGCATCAATATCAGACGTAATTCTTTCGGCAAAAAAGCCAATGGCTTCAGGCAACAATCCTTCCTTTTCCAGATTCGTTCTAGCCGGATCGGCTATCTTATCATCGGAACCGGAGACATTGTGCCCTTGGCGTTTCAGCACGATGGCCATATTGTGCATAATGGCTCCTCCAATAGCAATAAAGTGTATTCTCATTTAAAGTGCTTTTATTGACTGCAAATAAACAATTTCCCAATACTTTTGGTTTACAATAAAAAAATTACATTTACGTTCTTAAAATAAATCAGGAGTTATGAGCAAGAAATTCTTAATCATTTTGGGTGTAGTAGCTACATTATCAGTTGCACTTTCGTCATGCGATCGTCATACATGCCCAACCTATTCAAAAGTAGAAAACAAAACTGCTGAGCCAAGAGCATAAATCAAAGTATTTTATGCAGTGGTTAGCACTCTCCTCTGAAGAAAAGTTCGCTTCCCTTCTAGAGCAATCTAAAATCAATCCCGTTTTAATTTTCAAGCATAGTACACGCTGTTCGGTGAGTGCAATGGCGAAGCGTTCATTCGAATTGGCATGGCCTACTTCAAGTAGCACAGAAGTTTATTTGCTAGACCTCATTAGCTTTCGTTCTGTTTCGAATCTGATTGCCGATAGGCTTTCCGTAGTGCATCAATCGCCTCAAGCACTATTAATAAAAGACGGTAAATGCATCTACAATGCTTCCCACGAAGACATTAATGCAGCCTATATATCGTCACTCGTTTAAGTTCTTTCAAAAAAACGAGTACATTTACCCCATATTATGAGTTTTACTGTAGCTATTGTCGGCCGACCAAATGTCGGAAAATCAACCCTTTTTAATCGTCTCATTGAAGAGCGCAAAGCCATTATTGATGATGTGAGCGGGGTTACCCGTGATCGAATTTATGGCGAAGGCGAGTGGGGAGGAAAGAAGTTCAACATTATTGATACCGGTGGATTTGTACCTCGTTCGCAAGATGTTTTCGAGAAAAATATACGCGACCAGGTAATGATTGCCATGGAAGAAGCATCGATACTATTCTTTGTGGTGGATGCTACTTGCGGAATCACGGATTTAGACGATGAATTCGCCAATATCCTCAGACGTTCACCAAAGAAAGTTTTTTTGGTGGTGAACAAATGCGATAATTTCGAGCGATTGATGAACGCCAACGAATTTTACAGCTTAGGGTTTGAAAATATGTTCAGCCTTTCAGCCATGACCGGAAGTGGAACAGGTGAGGTTTTGGATGCTTTGGTAGAACTAATTCCAGACGATATTGTAGAAAAAGAGGAATTAGAGATTCCTAAGGTGTGTATCATAGGACAGCCGAATGTTGGGAAATCATCATTGGTAAATGCTTTGTTAGGTGAAGATCGCAACATCGTTACGAATATAGCCGGCACTACACGCGATTCTATACATACATTATATTCAAAATTTGACAAGAAATTTTGGCTGATTGATACAGCAGGTATCCGAAGAAAGGCTAAAGTACACGAAGACTTGGAGTTTTATTCAGTTATTCGAGCAGTAAAAGCCGTTGATGAATCGGATGTGGCTGTAGTTGTTTTTGACGCTACTACCGAGTTATCACAACAAGATTTGACCATTTTCAGAATGGCCGTTAAAAAGAAACGAGGCATTATTATTTGTATCAATAAGTGGGATTTGGTAAAAAAGGACGATAAAACCATCCTTAAGTTCGAAGATGAACTGAAACGTAAATTGGCTCCTTTTAATGATATACCGCTTTTATTTATTTCGGCATTAGAAAAACAACGTATTTTCAAATTAGTCGATTTGATAGAGGAGATTTACGGCAATATGAATATCAAAATACCTACTGCCCGTTTGAACGAGGTTATGTTGAAAGAAATTGAACGTTATCATCCACCTGCAGTATCAGGGAAGTTAGTGACTATCAAATATATAACGCAAATACCGTCAAGAACACCTACTTTTGCCTTCTTTGCTAACCATCCAAAGTATATAGGCGATAGCTATAAGCACTTTTTGGAAAACCAGTTAAGGAAACATTTCCCGTTGAAAGGGGTGCCGATTAGCATCATTTTCCGAGAAAAATAAAATTTTAACAAATAATTGTTATATTTTATCAAAAAGTCATATTACATTCGCACGTCAATTATTTAACCCAAATTTAAAAAACTCAAAAAGAAATGAAAAAATTATTCTTCTCTTTCGCAGTTGTTGCCGGTGTAGTATTAGCTGCTTGTAACAACAAACCAGCTGAAGAAGCTGCTACTGCTGCTGTTGATTCTGCTGCTACTGCAGTAACTGAAGTTGCTACTGAAGCTGCTGCTGTTGTTGATTCTACTGCTGTTGCAGTTGTTGACTCTGCTGCTGCTAAAACTGCTGAAGCTGCTACTGCAGTTAAAGAAGTTGTTAAGAAGTAATCTAACTCTTCAAAAGATAAAGGAGTCCCGACTAATTGTTCGGGACTTTTTTATTTCAACTATTTCCTCAATCCAAGAATCCGCTGTCGCTTAACGATGAATAAAACATTACCACTTCAACAATTAATCAGAAGAGCTCACCAAAAGAAAAAACATTTAGGTGAATTTCTTAAAAAACTAGCCCGAAGAAAGCCCGCTCACTTACTGAAAGAAGTAAAACAAATCGAAACACAGGTTTGGAAGGAAGTGGATTGTTTGGAATGTTCAAATTGTTGCCGAACAATGACGCCTACTTTCAAAAAATCGGAAGTAAAGAAGATTGCTGAACATGTGGGCATGACCTATGATCAATATTTCAAAAAGTATCTGAAAATTGATGAAGACAATGGCGATATTGTAAATCAAAATCAACCTTGTCAACACCTCAATCTCCGTACCAACAAATGTAGTGTGTATGCCATAAGACCTATTGACTGTAGTGGATTTCCGCACTTGAAACGTAAAGATTTTCTCGATCAAACTAAGGTGTACACCAATAACCTGCAATATTGTCCGGCTACATTAGCCACAATTGAGCGATTGGAAAAAGCAATGACCACTAAGTCGTAATCCTACCTTATCCACAACATAACTTAGAGACTTAACCGTAAATATTATCTTTACGAAAAATATACGCATGCAAGTTTTTGACTCTATTCTAGATACTATTGGGAATACACCTCTCGTTCGCATCAATAAAATTGGAAAAGACATTATCAAAGCCAACCTTTTTGCTAAGGTGGAATATTTCAATCCGGGCAACTCCATTAAAGATAGAATTGGCTTACAAATGGTTTTAGATGCTGAAGCTTCCGGAGCATTGAAACCGGGCGGAACAATCATCGAATGTACTTCTGGAAATACAGGTATGGGCTTAGCGCTTGCTGCTGCTGTTAAAGGCTATAAATGCATCTTCACTACAACCGATAAACAATCGAAAGAAAAAATCGACATCCTTCGTGCTATAGGAGCCGAAGTGATTGTTTGTCCTACCAATGTAGCGAATGATGACCCAAGAAACTACCACTCGGTTGCGCATCGACTCTCGCACGAAATTCCGAATTCGTGTTTTATAAATCAATACGAAAACTTATCGAACCGTAAGGCCCATTATTTAACTACCGGTCCGGAAATCTGGAATCAAACCGATGGGCAAATCACCCACTTTGTTGCTACTATTGGAACCGGAGGCACAATGACAGGAACGGCTACTTACTTAAAAGAAAAAAACCAAAATATACATACACTTGCAGTAGATTCTTATGGTTCATTATTGAAGCGATTCAAGGAAACAGGTGAAATGGATTACAAAGAAGTATATCCCTATTTGATTGAAGGGATTGGTCAAGATATCATTCCTGGGAATTTCGATTTTTCCGTTATTGATTATGTAGAACAAGTAAATGATAAAGATGCCGCTTTGATGTGTAGAAGATTAGCGCGCGAAGAAGGTCTATTCACAGGGTATTCGGGGGGGGCAGTAATGCAAGGCGTATTACAAATGGCCGATCGCTTCAAAGAAGGTGATAATGTGGTGATTATATTTCACGATCATGGTAGCCGTTATGTAGGCAAAGTATACAACGATGATTGGATGCGCGAACGTGGCTTTTTGAAAGACGAAGTAATCACCGCTAAGTCCATCATTGAGCGCAAAAAAGATTTGAACCAATTGATTAGTGCATCTGCTGAAGACACTATCATTGAAGCATTTCATAAAATGAAAGAAAAGGGATTGACACAATTACCCATAATAGAAAGCGAGAAAGTAATTGGAAGTATTGCCGAAAACAAAATTCTGCATTTGCTTATAGATAATCCGGAGGCTAAGACTGCAAAAGTAGGTGATGTGATGGCAAAGGCATTTCCATTTGTGGACTGGAATTCAACTTCAACCGATATTTCTAAACATATCACGAAAGACAATTCTGCTGTTTTAGTAACAAAGCCAACCGGAGATTTAGCGATTATAACAGAGTTTGATTTGATTGAAGCGATGGCGTAATCAACGTTTCAGAAACTTCACCGATTTTAAATACTTTCTATCTGCCAACACTTTTACTGTGTATTCGCCTTGCGAAAGGGTACTTACATCTAACGGTAAAACATATCGATTACTGAAAGTTTGTTCAGGTACGACCAACTTACCTTGTACATCAAACACAGAAACAGTGTATGCTTCAGCAGCACGACCGTTTATCATTACATTCAATTGCTGCATGGGGGGATTAGGGAACAAGAAGATTTTGCTTTCATCATTCAGATCCGGCACCTCGTATACTGCATTATTGGCCGATAAAATCCAACGCTCCGGATCAAAGTACACCGAATCGATGCTGTGTGAAAACTGCCACGCCCATTGCTGACCCGAGTAGGTGTGATTTACCCAAATGGTAGTATCCCAATCCGAACTTTTAAAATAAATAGGGGTATTCATTTCGAAAAAAGAAACAGAAGTATCTGAAGTGGTTTGGAACAATTGAAGATCCAAATTTTGCTCCCGTTTAGACCATAACAATTGGTAGGATGGGTATCCACGTTTAAACACCCACTGATCAAAAAAACGATGAAGCGTTTTGCCGGATGTTTGCTCGAGATTTTTTTGCAAATCAACTGTTCGTGTATAGTTGTATACCAATAAACTATCTGAAAGATAATTACGCAACGAAAGAAAGAACAAACTATCACCTAATTGTCCGCGCAACATATGCAATACATATGCCCCCTTACTGTAACTTAAAAAACCACTAAAAATTCGGGGCACGCTAGTAGTATCATCTACAGCTACACTTCCATTTTTTTCGCGGCAACCACGCTCCTGATTGTTCTTCAGAAATATATCCCAATATTGTGGCTGATAACGCTGAAAGCAAAGCCCTGAGCAGTATGTAGCGAAACCTTCATTTAGCCAAATTTCCTTCCATGAAGCACAAGTAAGTTTATCGCCAAACCATTGGTGGGCTAACTCATGGGCTGCTAAATCGAAGAAGATGTTAAACATAAACGAGTTGGACTGGTGCTCCATTCCCCCACCCCAACTGAATTGTGTTTGTCCGTAATGATCGCGTTTAAAAGGGTACTCACCGAATAGCGAATCGAAAAACAACATAGCGTTTGTTACATTTATTTCATCGCGCTCCCATTCGGTTTTACTTTGCGGATAATGGTAATAATGAATAGGTATAGCTCCATGTGCCGTATTTGCAACACGCGAAAATGTATCGTAGTTGGTTAAGGCGATGGCAATAAGATACGTTGCAATTGGATAACTATGATGCCAATGATATAAGGTATCTCCATTTGTTTGTGGAATCAATGCCTTCAGTACACCATTCGAAATTCCTTTTAAGTTGCCCCTAGACTGTATGAAAATATCAAAGGAATCAATCTTGTCCGTGAGTGTCATTTTACAAGGCATCCAATCTCTTGCGCCATAAGGTTCAGAGAGGGTCCACAGCACAGGTACACTGTCCGGTCCCTGTTTAGTATTCCCAAACGAACCAAAACCCGAAGCGGTTACATTTCCGGAGTAAGCCATAACTATAGTATCGTAAAAGGAAGAACTGCCATTAGGCATATCAACCGTTACTATATCGCCACTTTGTGTAACCGTAGTTGGAACTCCATTGATAACAACAGCATCTATGTTCATTCCGTTGCGCAAATCAAATTCCAACTGATTACCGGAAATACGATGCAATACATAAAGCACATTCCCGGATAAGTTTCCTCCGGTAAAAACGGCTAAAGGGAAGATAGTAATCTTGGCATATTTCAAATCGTAATTACCCGAATTCGCCAACACAACCCCATCTGTATTCAGTTTACGATGTTGTTGCTCCGATAAGGCAATTTTGTCGATGAAGTTTTCATCGTACTGTGCCTGACAGAATGCAGATGAAAAAACACTCCACATGAGCAATACGAGTAATAATTTAATTTGCATTTGTATATAGGTAAACATCTTAACTGAAACCAATAAAACAAACTTAGTCAATTTTTATCGGGGGTGCAAGATGCCAGAGTGATCTTGCATATACGAATCGATAGTTATTCTCTTTAAAACAACTAAAGCATATCATATAAATTATAAATTACATTACAAATTATAGCAAATGGAACTTAACAGCAAGAAATTAGAACGCACTTCACGCCTTATCTACTTCACCATTTCTGTAATGCTTTGCTTTTTCTTGGTACTCTTATCGAATCGAATTATTGATGATATTGACCGGCTTACAGAAAGCCCGATGCAAGACCAATTCGAAAACAAAGTTATTCGTAAAGAATTGGACAAAAAAATGGAATTGATTTCCATTGAAGTCGATAATCTGAATAATAAAAAAGCATTAATTGAAAAAACAATTGCAACAGCCAAAGAGAATTATACGAATGAAAAACAATCGTTCGACAATTGGCTGCAAACAAGAAAAACATTAGGCTCTCCCGATAAGGATCAAGAAGTAATTGCGAGAGCAAAACAACTGGATGAATTTTATAAAATTGAACAAGATTGGCGTGTTCAGCTAAATACAAAGCAAGCTGAAATTGAGTTAAAAGAAAAAGAACAAGCTGTGATTCAGCAAAAAATTGACAAAGAAATAGTAGCCGGCAGTGTAAAATACGACAAGGTATATAAGCAATACGAGTTAAAAGTATTTTTGATTCGCTTACTTTTTGTAGGACCAATTTTAGCCCTTGGCATTTTCTTTTTTATTCGATACAGACGACATAAGTTTTGGCCTTTATTTTTCGGATTTACTTTATTCTCGATTTACACATTTTTCTTTGGGCTGGTACCGTATCTTCCCAGCTACGGAGGATACGTGCATTACGCAGTAGGCATTGTTTTATCGCTTGGATTGGGTTACTATGCCATTAAAACCATTCGACAATTTATTGAACAGAAACAAGCCGAGCTGAAAATATCTACCCAAGAACGGGCGAAAAATGTGCAAGTAGAAGTGGCTGAAAAGGCTTTAGACAATCACTTCTGCCCAAGCTGTGGCAAAGACTTTCTTATCAAAAAATGGGAAACACCAACAAAGAACAACGACACAGAAGTATACAAATTGGTGACGAATTATTGTCGTCATTGCGGTTTAGAATTGTTTAAAAATTGTGGTGCATGCGGACATAAAAACTTTGCACATCTTCCATTTTGTGCTGCCTGTGGCGTACCTTCTTCAACTACAAACAGCTAATTTATTTGTAACCATCTGTAAGTGTTTTGAGGAAGGCAACTATATCGGCTTCTTCTTGAAGTGTTAGTTTCAAATTACCTAACTCATCTTTATTGACATTTACAGGCACTTCAGGCTTTGGAATGGTTGGGTCAACATCACGCGAGTTATAGAAGTGAACTGCTTCTTCTAATGTTGTATAAAATCCATTATGAAAATAAGGAGCAGTAACTGCAACATTTCGAAGCGTTGGCACTTTAAACTTTCCGTTCTCTGCAGAGGAATTGACTGTAACAGCCAATCCATAATCGATGAAATTAATGCCTAAGTCGTTGAACGGTGGGCCTAATTGAAGAAAAGGACTACTCAAGTTTTTGGGAACCCCAATATTGTCGTATGTAAAATCGGTGAAGAGTGCATTCCCGGCAACCTCGTCTCTATCGGTGATATGGCAATTGGCACATTTCCCTTTTGCCGTATCTTGGAAAAGTTTTAAACCGTTTAACTCTTGTGCTGTAAGCTGAACTTGCCCTCTCAAAAAATAATCATACTTAGAGGAAAACGGGTGAAAAATTTTTGTTTGTTCAAAGTTGGCAATGGCATCTGTAACATAAGTCATGAGCACATCATCATTAACCGTATTCCCATATAGCGTTGTTAGCTCACTGTAATAATCTGCGTTCTTCACTTTAGCTACAATGGCATGTACATCCTTCATATTCATTTCAACATTGTTTAAGAACGGCTTTAATGCCTGTTCTTGCAAACTGTTGGCTCTCCCATCTAAAAACATACCACCAACATAGGTTGAGTCATCTGCATTATAACTCAATGATGGCGTAAACATAGCATACATGATACTTGGAGCATTTCGCTTACCAAATAAGCCTTTTACTGCTCCCTCAGAAATCAAACGCCCGCTAGGATCGCTAAAAGCTGTTTCAGGTGCATGACAACTGGCACATGCCTGCCCTTCAGGATTAGAAAGTGTTTTGTCGAAAAATATTTTTTTGCCTAGTTCTGCTTTCCGCGTATTGATACCACCAACCACTTGTTCTTTCTTACAAGCAGATAGCAACAACGAAAAACATAAGACAATGAGAAAACGTAGTGTGCTTTTCAAAAACATATTAGACTTAATTTTGACTATAATTTGACACTAAAGCCTACATAAAAATTCCTACCGATAGAAGGAATTATACCGGGACCCGGATATTCATCGGCTCTTTGAGTAAAATACTTTTGATCCGTTAAATTATTTAAGCCTGCTTTGATGGCAAACATTTTCACTTTATAGGAAGCCGACCAATCTATCACATAAAATGCCGGAACTATCCCTGCTGCCGGATTATCGCTTCCTACTGCATTTGAAGCATCGCCATATGCTTTAGATTGATTGCCCACTTGAAAGGTGGTAGAAAACCCTTTAATGGAATACGAAACACCAACACGATTAATAATATCAGGGGCATATTCTACACGATTACCTTTAAAATCTCCAGAAATGTAGCGCGCATGGATATAGGCAAAAGAGTTAAAAATACTGATGTTGCCGAATTTTGAATGAGGGGCTAACCACTTCATTAAATTCAATTCGATATAGCTCTCTACCCCAGCATGTAGACTATTCGCAACATTCGTGCGAAGCGTATATTGTTTGCCGGTAGCTTCATCGGTTTTTAATACTAAGCCAATTCGGTTGTTATACTGCATACAAAATCCACCTAAGTCGAAGTTGAGTATATTTTTTATGGTTCCTCTATAGCCTAAATCAGCGTTCCACCCATAAGCATCTTTCATGTTAGGATCAATCTTTGACGTTACGCCAAAAGGAGTCAAATCACTATAATCAAATGGTCTATAGGCTTGACTGAAATTCGCATAAACATTTGTTGTACGCGCAATCTTATATTCCAAACCTATTCCCGCTAATGGAATGTATCGATTTCTGCTATCATTGGTATTCAGTTGAACATCCTCTTTTACTTTATAACCAACAGCTTTAGAATTTATAAATTCAAAACGCACTCCGGGTGTGATCGAAAAGTTGTTGCCGATACGGAACGTATTTTCTATATATGGCGCTACATTTAATGTGGTAAATTGCAAATCATATTCATATCTACTACTTACCAGTGTAAAATTGTAGTCGAAACCGGTTGTTCCTTCTCCCCCACCTTGACGATGAAATTTAGAATACGCTACACGAACGCCTGCTGCTAATGTTTGTTTTGTTTTTAAAATGGAATAGTTAGTTAGAAAACGTGTTTCTGTTGTAATGCTATTCACCACTGTTTTCCCTAATTCACGCGGTATAAAATCACCCGTTGCAGGATCTATTTCATCTAGTGCTTCCGGTCCACCATCTTCGTTGCGCCAAATCACTTTCCGACCGCTGTGATTATACACTGCTTTGAAACTGATTGAAGTGTTTTCCGAGAATGTATAACGGGTAGTAAATGCAAAAATATTCCAAGGTGTTGTAATCCAATTTCTGGCACGAAAAGAAGCGCGAGGATTAGCAAGGAACTGATCATCGGACAAACCTCCCGGCATTTGAATTTTGCTCTGAAGAAAAGAATACTCTAAACCCAATGTAAGTTTGCTTACAGGCTTATACTCGAATCGAAGAAAGCCTGTCCACTGTGTTTGACGAGCGTTTGGACGCCAACCATCAAAATAACGATATTGGCCAAAACCATAATAACTAAACTTCTTTATTGTGCCGCCAAGTGAAGCAAATGCATTAAACAAACCAAAACTACCGGTAGTCAATGAAGAGTTAAATTCTACCTTTTTATTCTCGGGAGCCTTTTTCACTTCATAATTAACCATTCCGCCAAAATGCGGACCAAATTGCAAAGAAGATGCTCCTCGTACCACCTCTATCCGCTCAACAGCCTCCATGGCCGGAATATAGTAAGCCTCATTATAACCATAGATATCAGCAGCAATGTTATAGCCGTTTTGGCGTGTATTTACTTCCAACGACTGGACCGGATTTAATCCTCTAAATCCAATACCGTTGGCAGAAAAGCCACCTGTTTCTGATTCCACAATATTTAACCCAGGGATTCTTCCAATGATTTGACGGGTATTGTTCACCGCTTTATTCGCATTGATACTATCAGTGATAATAACTTCGTTTTTCTTTCCGGCAAAAATCATTTCATCGTGAACCTCGCCTAAATGTCCTGTTCCGTTTACAGTGCGAACGGCACGAATTTCTACCTCATTAAACCTAATTGTTTTAGTGCTATCTTTTTGCGCTGAAATAGAATTCCCAACCGAAAAAAGAAGGATTACGGAAAGAAGACATGTATATTTGTTTTGCATACCTATTTAGATTAATTCTAAAATAAAGCGCAAATTATACACCTTAAATTCAAAAAACCAATTTATTTAGAACAAATCTAAATAGCAAAGTTTATGATTTTTGTCAGTTTACCGGGTATTCGAAGTAATTTCGTTCGGTTTCCCAGAGTTTTACTTTCAATTCGAACTTCGGATCGAGCTTGGCTCTTAGTAAGTCGTAAATTACCCAAACGATGTTCTCCCCTGTAGGATTGAGATTTTTGAATGCAGGAACATCCAAATTCAGATTATTGTGATCCAGCTTATCGTGAACCTCACTTTCAATCAAATCGTTCAACAACTTTAAATCAATCACATAGCCGGTTTCCGGATCAATTTCACCAACCACCTTTACTTCGAGTGTGTAATTGTGTCCGTGATAATTTTTATTAGCACATAATCCAAACACAGCCTTATTATGCGCATCGCTCCAATCTTCACGATACAAACGGTGTGCGGCATTAAAATTGGCTTTTCGGTATACGGCTACTTTTCTCATTTTCCTTATTGATATACCATTGAAACAATGACATTCGCCAAAAATAAGTAAAATTGAGGTATAACGGAATAAAGACTTGATTCATGGAATTGCAAACGAAAGTAAAATTACCAAACCCTGATTTCTCGATAACACATACAAATTCTTTGCTTTCGATTGGTTCATGCTTCTCAGAAAACATAGGCAAGAAGTTCAATTATTTCAATTTTAAAATTCACGTAAATCCATTCGGACAACAATACAATCCACTTTCGGTTGCAGCCGGTATTCAGCGTTTGCTGAGAAACGAGGAATATACGGCCAACGACCTAGTATATTATAACGAATTATTTCAGTCGTTCGATCACCACAGTGATTTTTCTTCGCCCAATCAAGATGAAGCTATAACACTCATAAATACTGCATTTAAAAGTGCTTCCAACACATTGTTGAATGCAGATGTTCTTTTTCTCACGTTCGGAACAGCTCATTATTTTGAGCATGCAGAAACGGAGAAGATTGTTTCGAACTGCCATAAGTTTCCGGCAAAAACCTTCCGGCAAAAACTAGCTTCCAGTAAAGCAATTGTGGATGCGCTGAATACGGCACTTATTCCTTTACTAGCGATAAATCCGAAACTAAAAATTGTATTTACGATAAGTCCGGTTCGCTACTTTGCTTTTGGGCATTTTGAGAATTCGCTAAGCAAAGGACATCTTTTTACGGCTATAGGAGAATTAATCGCGAATAATGCGGCATACTCCTACTTCCCTGCATACGAAATAATAATGGACGAATTGCGCGACTATCGTTTTTATGCAGAAGATATGCTTCATCCCAATACTATTGCCATTGATTACGTGTGGGAAAAATTAGCTCAAACCTATTTCCAATCCAATACAATCTCCATCACCGCAGAAATTGATTCGATACAAAAATTAGTAAACCACCGACCACGGAATAATCAATCGATTTCGCATCAACAATTGCTGGAACACTGTAATAAAAGGATAGCAAAGTTAAAAGAGTTGTATAGTATAGATTTCCTAAACACAACTTTATAGAATAGTTAAATAACTCCAATTAAATCTTCCATTGAGTTAATGCGCACAACATTTTTGGGAAGAAGAATGGATTCATCATTCACCTGATAGCCTCCAACAATAATTTTGAGCGCAGGGAACGTTTCTGAAAGTCCATCCAAAAATTGCTGAACAGACACTGATTTTAAGGGGACTGTAATGAAGGTCAACAATACGTCCGGCTTAAACTTTCGATGCACAAAAGGAATATCATCGGAAGGTAGTGAAGATCCAATGTAGGCTACTTGATGATTATTCTTACGCAAGATATATTCGGTAAAAAGCAACAACAACTCATGCGTTTCCCCTTCCGGTAAAAAGAGCAAGAACTTTTTTGATGGCTTTTCTTTATCGTGAAAAATATTGTCGACAGCCACACATAATTTCCTGCGAATCAAGTTGGAAATAAAATGCTCTTGCGAGGGTTTGATAGAACCTGAAACCCAAAGCACTCCGGTGCGTTGCATTAATGGCAATAACACATGTACAAAAGCCTTTTCAAAACCTTCGCGCATGATGGCAGTATTCAAAGCCTTTTCAAAACGATCCTCATCGAAATCGAGCATCGAGCGCAAAAGTGATTCGTTAAGCACATCGTCATCAGAGGAAGTAGAAGTTACACTCAACACCTTTTCACCCATTTCGCTTTTATCCATATGGGCAATATTGGAAATCTTGATACCATGCTTATTCAACAACGAAACATTCAGTAACGTTTTTAAATCTTCATCGGTATAATAACGAATGTTTGTGGGGGTACGCGAAGGATGCAACAACTTATAGCGCTGCTCCCAAATACGAATGGTGTGCGCTTTCACGCCCGACAACGACTCTAAATCTTTAATTGAATACTTTCCCATACTTCTTCTGCCTAATCGAATTTCTCTTGGTTCACCCAATTAACAACAAAATATAGAAATTGTTTAATTGTTGATGCCAAATTCTTTAAGGCACTGATACACCTTGTTGATGGGCAACCCAACAACATTAAAATAATCGCCTTCAAATTTTGCAATGGCTACCGCTCCAATCCACTCCTGACAAGCGTATGCGCCAGCTTTATCGTAAGGCTTATATGTATCCACATAGTTGGCTATTTCACTTGCACTCAATGCATTAAATGTCACCTTTGTCTCTTCACGAAATGCAATCTTCTTTTCTTTCGATAACAAACATACCCCGGTAACTACCTTATGGGTTTGTCCGCTCAATGCAGTAAGCATCACCATCGCCTCTTCTCGATGTTGCGGTTTCTCAAAAACCTTGCCGTCTAAAACTACAATAGTATCGGCCGCAACAATTACCTCTTCATCCGAAATTTCATCTAAAAATGCGCTTGCTTTGCGCTCTGCTAGGTGTAATGGAATATCTTCCGTTATGACACCTTCAGGATGTGTTTCCGGAGTATTCTTTACCCGAACTTCAAAAGTAAAACCGGCCATTTGCATTAAATCGCTTCTGCGAGGAGAGCCGGATGCCAAAATAATCTTCATGAATTAGCTATATAATTCAAAGTAATAAAAAAGGGGCATAGTTAAAACGCCAAAAAGGATTACCAACTTCATAAAAACCGATAAGTTATGGTAATCGGCTTGTGCTGAAGTACTAAACAACGTAATTAAATTTGTAGATAACGTAAGTTGAATAAACAACAAAATATACCAAAACTGTTTCATATCGCCATTCAAATAATATTGATACTGCACCCAACCCAGCAGTGCCATTAATGTTAAAATCAATAGCCCAATAACGAGATTCGTTAAGCGAACAGAAAGTACGATAGGCAATGTTCGCATTCCTGCTGCACGGTCGCCCTCTTTATCCTCGGCATCTTTAACGATTTCACGAATAAGTGAAATCAAAAAGGCAAAAAAGGCATAGCCGCGCAGTTGCTGCATCACTTTCCCAAAAAAATATTCGTTACCAATTATGTAAGTGTTATAGAAAAATTTGTACTCGTACAACACCACAAAAACAAATACAAATGCGGCAAGTGCAGCTACAACAATATTTCCTATTAAGAAATACTTCTTCAAAAACATAGAATAAATAACCAACAGCAATACACAAAACAGTGCGTAATTACCCAATGAATAATTCCCCAATTGCCAACCCACATAATAGCATAGTCCTAGCCCAACTAAATTTAATGCTAACTGTATATTGAAGGCATTATCTAATGAAAGCCACACTCCTAATACGCTGCGCTCGGGTTTGAATTCCTTATCAATTTCGAAATCAAAAAAATCGTTGATGATATAACCGGCCGCAGTAATCATTACAACGCCAAGTGTAAGCAAAAAGAATAATGTATTATCTACAGAAGGCATCATTGGAATTTGCATGAATTGGGGCTTCAACACAAAATATTGAAAGCAATACATACATAAAACAACAATAATCAAATTGCCTCCGCGAATCAGTTTAAATGTATTTTTAAAATGCGTTACCATGATAAATTATTGTTGAGGGAGTTGTTGAATTTGAGCGGTTAGCAAACGGTATACTTCTTTAAAATCGGAATGGCTACCTAAAAGTTCGAGATGCTTTTGAATCACACGATCATCGTGCCGTATGGCAGGACCGGTTTGTATTGTAGCAGGATTTGATTGTAACAATAACTGAAAATAATTCGCCAACATAGGACGAAGCACATCAAAATCCATCCCATTTTCGTTAAGTAATTGCTGTGCAATAATAAATTGAAGATTCACAAAATTGTTAGCAAACACCCCCGATATATGTAACGCCAAACGTGCTTTAGAATGTAATGTTTTTACACTTTTCGTTAGTTTTCCGGCCAATGTATTCAGTAAAGAAAGATGGATTTCATCATTCGCTTCAATAAAAAAATCAACGTTTGTAAAATCGGTACGCACAGCTTTGCGCATTACAACAAAGGGATAAAAAACACCATAATTTTTACACCCTGAGAGCACATTTATATCTACCGAACCTGAACAATGTACAATAAGAGCGCTGTGGCTTTGCAAATGATGGGCTACATGTCCAATTTCATCATCAGAAACAGCAATAACAATAACGCTTACATCGGGATGAACTTCAGCTAACGATGAAATAGCTCTTGCATTCACTTGGGTCGCTAAAACATGGGTATTCTCCATATTTCGAGAATAGACACTACGAATAGTTACGCCTGTTTCAAATAGCGATAATGCCAAGTTTGTAGCTACATTACCTGCACCAACAATTGCTATTGAAAAGGAATCTATCATAGTTTAGCATTAATTTCTTCTGCGCCACGCGCTAATAAAAATACCAAGGAAAGTAATAATACCGCCTAACCATACTAAATTAATGTAAGGAAAAACAATAGCCTTTAAAATAATAAACTCTTGTTGCAATTCCTTTTGATGTACCACAAATGAAAACTGCTTAGTTTCAGGATTTATGCGAGCAATATCGAAAGACACACCCCACTGCTCACTTTCAAATGCATGCGAAGATGTTTCATTATCATGTTGAACATCAATAAAAAAAACAGGTGTCGCCTGCAACACATTTCCTTTTAAGTCGCCTACCTTTAAGTTAGCTTGAACGGCCAACTTATCTTTATCCTGCGCTTCTACATCGGGATGCGGATTAATGGATTCGAAGACTACATAATACTTGTTTAAGTAAAAAGTGTCACCAACTGCAACATCACTCAAAATAGTGGTATCTTTTGCATTCGAATTATCGGATGCTGCTGTAACATGCGTAAACACATCTTTAGAGAGATAATGCTTTGTGCTTGGATTAGGAGAATCGCCCATCTTTTTATTGCGAACAATATTCGGTGTAAGCGTAAAATTCTCTACCTCCGATTTGCCGTCTTTCGCAAATTTGCGATAGTTCACATTAAATACTTGTTCGTGTTTATTATCTGTTCTACCTGTATACGTTACATCGTAGCCACTCATTTTGTATATTGAATCTTTCATCAACAATACATTTTCCACCAACTCTTTATCGTCAAATCCTTTCCCAAAATTATCGCCACGCGTGTTAATAGAAACTACCTCTTTCTTATGTTGTGAAATTAAAACGCCAACTAAAAAGAGACCAAAACCAAAGTGAGTAACACTGCCGCCACTTAGACTCCATTTACCTTTGATAATAAAAATAAGATAACTCAAATTAGCTACTACTGCAAAAACGGAGGCGAATAAGAACAGAAAATAAGGAGACAAAAAAGATATGTTTTCAGCAATTGGCAACATAAATTTTATATCGCAACCCCATGCAATGAAAGCAGCTAATACCACTGCAATAGCGGCACTGTATGTCAGCCACTTAATGCCTGATGGAATTTTTGACGATTTATATGCCAGGAACTGAATCTTTGCTGTGAAGATGGCCACAAATAGTCCAATCCACAATTGAATGCTATTGTAGTGCGACACAACATCGGCAGGTGGAGCGAGTTTAGTACCAAACACTTTATTCCACACCGGAATAGAAGTAGTGAACGTCATTTGAACTGCGGAAAGTAATAAGAGTAAAGCACCCACAAACATCCAGAATTCGCGCGAAAAGAAAGGTTCTTCCTTTTCCATTTTTGGGAATGCGGGATAACGAAAAGCCATCAAGGCAACTGCAGGAACAAGGTAGGCTATTCCATAAATAATAAGTTGCCCCGACATGCCTAAATCCGTAAAAGCGTGAACCGAAGTATCGCCCAATATTCCACTACGCGTGAGAAATGTAGAATACAATACCATTAACCATCCTAAAATATAAAACAAGAACGTGCTAAAAATTCCATGTCCGGTATAGCGATATACCAAATGCAAATGCAGTCCGGCAACAATCAACAACCATGGAACAAACGACATATTTTCTACCGGGTCCCATGCCCAGAAGCCTCCAAAACTTAATGCTTCATATGCCCATGCACCACCCATTAAAATACCGGTTCCTAAAATTGCCATATTGAACAAGGCCCATGGTAATGCAGGTTTTACCCACCCCGTAAAATCATTACGCCATAAACTGGCAAACACATAAGCACAAGGAATCAAGGTAGAAGCAAAACCCAAAAACAATACCGGAGGGTGAATGGTCATCCAATAATTTTGCAAAAGAGGATTTAATCCATTTCCATCGGCAATCATCGTTAAATACTCCGGTCGTTGGAAAATAGGGGCTTCTGCCATTTCATTGCGTAATAAAATGAAAGGATTGCTCCCAATTTTATATCCAAAAACATAAACACCCAAAAGCATAGAGCCTAAGAAGGCTTGGGTTAATCCTACCACTGTCATAACACCACCTTCCCATTCTTTAGCGGTTTTCAACAATATCAAACCTAAAATTGCGCCCCAAAATTCCCACAACAAAAAGCTACCTTCTTGTCCTTCCCAGAAACTGGAAATGATATACTTCATCGGTAAATCTTGTGATGAATGTCGCCACGCATAATGGTATTCAAACCAATGGTTGAGGATCATCACAAAAAGTAAAATGAAAATACCAAACACAGTGCTGCTGTGCACTATAAAAGAAAAACGGCCTATCTTCTGCCAAACTTGATCCTTCGTTCGCTCAAAACTAGCATAGGCAAAAAACGATAAAATGGCGGCAAAAAATCCGAAAATAATTAGAAAATGACCAACGTGACCCAACCAAAGATGCTCTCCAAGAAAGCCATTTGCACCGAATCGTTCGATAAAGAAATTCATACGCATCAAGAATTTGGTGACGAATGTACTCGAGCAATTCGAATATTACTAATCCAACGAAAATATTGAGAAAAATAAACAGATAAGACTAGGCTTCTTTTTCCTTCAAACGAATCTGATCGTCAGTATATTTAGAAGGACATTTCATTAATATTTCAGAGGCGTGAAAAGTAGCTCCATCCATTCGACCTTTCACTACAATTTGCTCTGAACGCTCAAAATCTTGAGGTTTTGCGCCTTTATAATACACCTGCTGTACATTCCCTTCTTTATCGCTCATAGTGAACTCGAAATAGTTTGGATCGACTTTAGGGTCGTACTTCAAAGGCTTATCTTTTTGTAAGTAACCCACCACATTTAAGGTTTGCTTTGGACTCGCCTTCGATAATGCAAAACTGCCATAGGTAGTATAATCGCCTGTCATGGCTACAATAACGCCAATACTAACAGCTACCAAAACCAATAAAAGGATATGTATCTTTTTCATTTCGAGTGCAAATTTAATGGCATAATCGGCAATTAAGAAACTTCTGATTAATCTATTCCCTTAAATTATAACTTTGTGCAACTTTTTAACAATTCTAGCTATGCCACTCAGTTCATTAACTGCCATTTCCCCAATAGACGGACGATATCATTCCAAAACCGCAGCGTTTTCTCCTTATTTCTCGGAATACGGCTTGATTTACTACCGTGTATTTGTAGAAATTGAATACTTAATTGCGTTGTCGAATGCAGGTATTGCTTCGTTTCCACCCCTAGATGAAGTGAGTGTAGCCAAGTTACGAAGTATCTGTTCCAATTTTAATGAAGCGCAGGCTGCACGAATCAAAGAGATTGAAAAAACCACCAATCACGATGTAAAAGCAGTGGAGTATTTTCTCAAAGAAAAAATGGAAGAATTGCAATTGGATTTGAACAAAGAATTCGTTCACTTCGGATTGACCTCACAAGACATTAATAATACAGCTATTCCATTATCGATAAAAGAAGCAGAATTAAACGTTTTGTTTCCAAAATTAAATGAAGTGATTGCTTCGCTTACCGCTTTATCGCAAGCATGGGCAAACATACCGATGTTGGCTAAAACCCACGGACAACCCGCTTCTCCTACAACACTTGGCAAGGAATTATATGTGTTTGTAGAACGTTTAAATATTCAATTCAATGCCTTATCGCATATTCCGTATGCTTCAAAATTTGGAGGTGCGACCGGCAATTTAAATGCCCATCACATTACTTTTCCTGAAATCGATTGGATATCTTTTTCCAATCAGTTTGTATTTGAAAAATTAGGGTTGAAACGTCAACAATTCACCACTCAGATCGAGCACTACGATTCGTTGGCAGCCCGTTTCGATGCGTTGAAAAGAATCAACACAATACTTTTGGATTTTTCGCGTGATATCTGGACCTACATTTCCATGGATTACTTCAAGCAACAAACGAAAGCCGGTGAAATTGGCTCTTCTGCCATGCCGCATAAAGTAAATCCTATTGATTTTGAGAATGCCGAAGGGAACCTCGGTATCGCAAACGCTTTGCTAGAGCATCTATCTGCTAAATTACCCATTTCCCGCTTGCAACGCGACCTTACCGATTCTACTGTTTTACGCAATGTGGGCGTGCCTTATGCACATACCTTAATTGCTTTAGAATCGTTGCTCAAAGGTATTGGCAAATTAAAATTGAATGAAGAAAAAATGGATGCCGACCTAGAAGCCAATTGGGCTGTGGTAGCTGAAGCCATTCAAACCATTTTGCGTGCTAACGGTTACCCCAACCCATACGAAAAGTTGAAGGAGCTTACCCGCGGGAAAGCTATTGACAAAACCGCTATTCAAGCGTTCATTGAATCATTAGACACCTCCGAGGAAATCAAAATCAGACTTCGAAAAATTACTCCGCAAAATTATACAGGTATCAATCCAAGCTTCTAATAAAAAAAAGGCTTTCTCGTTGGAGAAAGCCTTTTTTTTATAAATAGACCATTGCGATTATCTAACAATGGTAACCGTTCCGTTTTTAACCGTTCCTGAAACAGATGAAACGCGATAGAAATAAGTACCTACTTCAAAATCGTTACAAGCGATAGTGCTTTTTATGCCATCTAAAGCTTTTGTCGCCACCACTTTACCGGTAACATCTAACAACTCAAATGTCATATCTTTTGCATCGGTATCGGCAACGATAGTTAATACATCGCTCACCGGATTTGGGAACAATTCTAGACGAATATTATCAGCAACAGCGTTAATGGCTGTAGTGGTTTTGTAGCCAAAACGAACACCATCTACATGTAACACAGAACCCTTCACTCCGCCTCCTTTGCTTGACGAAAACATTACGGAGAAAGAATCAACTGTTCCGGCAGCATAGTTAGGCGTTAATACCGCATAAGTTTGTAACCATAAACCGGCAGTACCGGTAAGCAGAAACCCACCATTTAACAACGAACCGGATGGACCTGATGCGGTAAGATTGATAAGAGCAGTGTCGTTCCCTGCTGGTGCATATTTATACCAGAAGAAAATAGTATCGGGTTTATAGGCAAAAGCCGACTCTAAAAATTGAAGCGGAGCAGGTGGAGCGTAAGCAACCGAACCATAATGTACAAAACCGGGGATCAAACGTTTACTTGGTCCGGCTTGTATAGAATCAGTTTTGATTTTAATGGAGGCCAAACCTTCCTTTTTATCGGCTGTATCTTTAGTAGCCAAACCCAGTGGAGCGCCAATGGCTTTTTCCCATGAAGACCAATTATCAGGCGTTGAAGTTCCATTCCCGGCTGTAGTCCAGTTCTCAAACCCAGCATTGTTTAATTGTTGTGCAAAAAGTCCACAACATAAAAGAAGCGTTGCCGCAAGTGTAAATATTTTCTTCATTTGATTAATTTTTGCGCAATGATATAAAGTACAACCCCTTATTAAAATGATTTTCCCCCTTTTAGCAATTAAATGACAATTGAATGACAATTCCATAGCCTAAAGTCATTGTGTGAGGCATCATTTGGAAAATAAATAGAAAATGCTATATTTGCAGTCCTTTTTTAGGAACCGAATAAAAATTTGGCTGTGAAGGCTTTACGAGAATATCAAATCCCTTATGTGGGATTGAAAATTGGAATACACGAATTCAATTATCAGATTGACCGAAAGTTTTTTGAAGCCTTTGAAGGTTCACTGATTTCGGATTGCCAAGTGCATGTGAAGTTAGAGCTGGAAAAGAAAGAAACGCTCTTTATTTTGAATTTTTTCATTGACGGAACTGTTAATGTAGTTTGTGATCGTTGCTCAGAAAACTTCGATAAGAAGATTTTCGGAGATTATCAATGTATCGTTAAGTTTAAGGATGCCCGTGCAGACTTTACTAACGATGACGATGAGCTTATCTTCATCAGTAGAGAAGATAACTTTATTGAAACGGCTGATTTGATTTACGACTTCATTAACCTTAGCTTACCTATTCAATTGATTCACCCGGATAAAGAAGACGGTACTCCGGGCTGCAATCCTGAAGTATTGAAATATCTTACTTCATCAGAAGAATCGACACCTGATGATGAAGACCCACGTTGGGCAGCCTTAAAAAAATTCAAGAACGAGAACTAAAAAGATATATTTACAAAACATACATAAATTAGAAACAAATGCCACATCCTAAACATAAGATCTCCAAAGCGAGAAGAGACAAAAGGAGAACGCACTACAAATCTGAAGCTCCTACTACCGGTGTTGATGCATTGACAGGTGAGTCACATTTGTATCATCGTGCACACTGGAGCGAAGATAAATTGGTTTATCGCGGAAAAGTTGTTGTTGACAAATCAACTCCGGCATCTGCTGAAGAATAATTCACTAAAGTAATGATTAGCCCTGCATTCATGCGGGGTTTGTCAGTTTAAAAAGATAACAATGGCTACAACAGCAGACATCAAAAACGGACTTTGTATAGTTTGGAATCATGATATTTTCCAATTCGTAGAATTTCAACATGTGAAACCGGGTAAAGGAAACGCTTTCGTGCGTTGCAAAATGAAAAGTTTCAAAACAGGAAGATTATTAGAGCATACATTCCCTTCAGGACACGATATAGAAACAGCTAGAGTTGTTCGTCAGCCGCATCAGTTTTTATATAGCGATGATACAGGATACCATTTCATGAATCAAGAAACATACGATCAGATTTTCGTAAATGGAGATATGATTGAAAACAAAGACTTAATGAAAGAAGGTGATATTTGCGATATTGTTGTACATGAAGAAACAAATCAAATTTTATCGACCGAACTTCCAAACTTTGTTGTATTAGAAGTAGTTGAGGCCGATCCAAACGTAAAAGGAAACTCTTCGTCTAACGTTACTAAAAACTGCAAAGTAGAAACAGGGGCTACCATTAAAGTACCTATGTTTGTTGAGGCAGGAACAAAAATCAAAATCGATACTCGAACAAGAGAATATATGGATAGAGTTTAATCGCTCCATTTAAACAAAAAAAGACCATCGAAATCGCGATGGTCTTTTTTTTTGTTTAGTACTGAAATTAAAGGGCCCGGCTTTGCAAAAATCGCTGGGCTTGCTTCTTTGATCGTGTTAGCTTTACAATACCCACAATTGTCATCGGTATTGCTGCTAAATCCATAAGAAACCCCACTGCTGATGCACCGCTAAAGTATACACCGGATTGGTATTGATTGTTAACGGTTCTTACATTACTAGGACTAGCGGCAATAATTACCGACCCTCCAACCAAGAACACCCCGCCTATTACTGTGAGAGCAATTCCAGAATTATGCTTCCGTACTAATGAAGCGGGTATTTTAGGGTTCTTCCAATAATTGTTACCTATTGCATTTATCGACTCTTCACTTGCCTTCTTCGATGGTGGAGAGGCCAAAACAACCGAGCCATTTACCTGCTTCAGTTCACGAATGAATGTAACAGGTACACGGTGGCTTACACTATCTTGCGTCATAAATTCCACAAAATCTTTATCCAGCATTTTGACCATTGTACCGGCATAACTTCGTCCATCATTCGTAAACAAAGTATCTACAGCGGCTTTATTCTGAGCAAAAGAAGAAAAAGCGATGATGGAGAAAAAGAAGCAAAGTTGTCTTTTCATATAAATTTTGGGTTGTAGTGATTTTACGCCCCAATAATAACTTTTTAAGCTAAATGAAAAGTGTTTTGCGCTAACATTTGTCATGCTTTTGTCAAACAAACAAACTCAATATGCTGGGTTTATGGATTTCAAAAACACGTTTCATCTCTTTTGAAAATCATAAATTATGAAACGTATCATCATCGTATTGCTTGGGGTGCTTAGCATTGCAGCTTGCGGAAAACAAAATGAATCGAATGCACCATCATTTTCGTTGGCTGAACCTTCAGCTATAGTATCGATGCACTCTCCACCAGAGATAGAACAACCAGGGGATAGAATGGAAAATGCTCCTAATACCCCTGATCTTAAAATGCCCGCAAAAATCATAAAGAATGCGGAAGTGCGTATGCAGGTCGACCGCCTCGATCCGAGCTATACAAAAGTGAAAGCTATTGTAGCTAAATATAATGCCTATTTCGGTAGCGATAATCGTTCGCAAAGCGATAATGAAATAACCCAAAACATGAATATTCGAGTACCGGCTGTGAAATTCGACAGTATTTTGGAAGAATTGGTGAATGAAGGTATTTACATCAACTACAAAAATGTGAGTGCAGTTGATGTTACCGATCAATTTGTAGATGTGGAGGCACGGATGAAAACGAAAAAAGAAGTGGAACTTCGCTATTTGGCCTTATTGAAGGATGCCAAAAAAGTATCGGAAATATTGGAAGTTGAAAATAATTTACGCACCATTCGTGAGGAAATCGAATCGTTCGAAGGGCGAATGAAACACCTCAAAGACCAAATCGCCTATTCAGATATAAATTTAGCTATGTATCAAACCTTGGAATACAAAACCAAACCAAAGGTGAGTTTCGGCTCGCAGGTGGTAGAATCGCTTGCCAACGGGTGGACAAATTTGAGAGGATTTACGCTCCATGTGATTGCAGCTTGGCCATTTTTAATCCCCATTTTATTGATTGCCATTGCCATAAAAAAATGGCTTTCCAGAAAGAAATAAACAATTCGTAAAATTGGTATTGGCTACAGGAATAATTTTGGCAGAAATACTAATTTTACGTTATGCAGCAATACCACGACCTTCTCCGACACATTTTAGATAACGGCACTTGGAAAGACGACCGCACAGGAACCGGCACATGGAGTTGCTTTGGTTACCAAATGCGATTCGATTTGCAGAAAGGCTTTCCGTTGCTTACTACAAAGAAAGTATTCACCAAAGCCATTATTCATGAACTCTTGTGGTTCTTGAAAGGTAGCTCAAACATCGATTATTTATGTCAGAATGGGGTGTCGATTTGGGACGATTGGCCTTTTGCGAAGTACAAAAACAGCGCAGACTATAAAGGAGAAACGCTAAAAGAATTCAGTAAAAAAATTGCGGAAGACGCTGCTTTCGCTAAGCAATGGGGTGAGCTTGGCCCTGTGTATGGCGTACAATGGCGCTCTTGGGCAGGTGCAAATGGTGAAACTATCGATCAGATTACACAACTGATTGAGCAAATCAAAAAGAACCCGAATTCCAGACGTCTCTTAGTGAATGCATGGAACGTAGCTTTGGTAGATCAAATGGCTTTACCCCCATGCCACACCATGTTTCAATTTTATGTGAGCAACGGAAAGTTATCGTGCCAGCTTTACCAGCGTAGTGCCGATGTATTTTTGGGTGTACCGTTTAACATTGCTTCATACGCTTTGCTCACCCACATGGTGGCGCAAGTTTGCGGACTAGCGGTAGGAGAATTCGTTCATACCTTTGGCGATGTGCATTTGTATAGCAATCACAAAGAGCAAGCGTTATTGCAACTATCAAGAGATTTTAGAACATTGCCTACCTTGCAAATGAACGCAGAAGTAAATGACATTTTTGGATTCAAATACGAAGATTTTAAAATACTGAACTACGATCCACACCCGGCAATAGCGGGAGAAGTGGCGGTGTAAACCAAAACATTCACTCCGTTTAAATGAAACTATGGCTCTTGAAGCATTACATCAGTTCATCCAAAAAACATTAAACGGAAAACGTTTTTTCACACAACTATTCGTTGAATTAGTGGTACAGATTGGATGTATTGCAATACTCAGCCCTCTTTTCTTTTGTTGGGATTATGTGTTGCGTGTCCATAGAGCTGTGATGTATGTGATTAATGACGACTATGGAAACATCGTTCACAATTTTACGGGTATTGGTCAACTCATATACATTATAGTGCGCATTTTTCCATTACTTTTCACCTTGGTAGTGATAAGCATTTGGGTGCTCAAAAGATATTCGTCCACATTGCTTTATCCTTTCAAACAATATGTAAACGCGCGCATTTTTGAGCATTCCGACAATTCTTTTTTCGCTGAATTATACACAAGAGTTACGATTACATTAGGCGTTTTTTCGGCAGCTTATTTCCTGCTTACTCCAATGTTAACCTTTGGCACTCCTCCATTTTATGATTTTGTGGTATTGCTATCCAGATTGTTGGTTCTATTCCTAGCCATTCAATTAGGGAAAGCCATTCACACGCATCATTACTCTTTCAAACTTATTATTGACAATTATTTCAATGCGAAAGAATTGCCCTATGCATTAGCAATTTTCAGAATTGTTTATGCTTGTCTATTGCTCTTGGGTTTGTATATGCCTACTCATGAACTCTACCATTGGGCTGAACTGGGAAAAGAAGATCGAGTAGCTCTACCGTTTATTGGTTTGTGGATTGATATTATTCCCATCAGCAAAGGTTTGTACTTATTTGTTTGTCAGGTTGCCATCATCAGCGCCTTTGGATTAATGTTTGGTTTCTTCACCCGATTATCGGGCATTATACTCACGCTCTCGTTATTCTATATTTGGTCGGTGCCTTGTTTTTTCGGCAAGCTGAATCACAATCAAGTGCAATGTTGGACAGCGCTGATTTTAGCGTTAAGTAATAGCGGTCGCGTGCTTTCTATCGACTCGTTGATTCGAAAATATATTTTCAAACAAAGTATAGATACACAACCCCAACGCGCCTTTGCACTTCCGTTTCGCATGATTTGGCTGATGTTGGGGATTATGTATTTCTGGTCGGGTGTACATAAAATTTGGGACAATGGTTTGTGTTGGGCCTACAGCGATCACTTCATTTATCAAATTCAAGAAGAATGGATTGAAAACTTCAATCGCATACCCGGCTTTCGCATCGACCACTACCCTACCCTTGCCAAAGCCCTTGGTATGGCAACCATTTACTTCGAATTGCTTTATATCTTTTGGATTCTTTCGCCATACACCCGATGGATGGCTTTTTTCAGCGGATTAGCTTTGCATCAATCGGCCCGTTACTTCATGAATATTGGCTTTGAAAACATTCAACATGTTTATGTTTCGTATATCAATTGGAACAAATTGTTGCACGAAAAAACAAAAACAGCTTTAGCCCATTACTATCGTGTAGGCAGTTCATTTGCACCTACAGTTAAAGACAAAACTTTAATCGTAGTCATTAGCTTATTGCTCTTCGGCAATAGTTTGTGCGGATTGTTCCAAATACATACTTGGCCAATATCAGCCTATCCTTCGTATTCGAATTTAGCTTCGGGCACCACTTATGTGATGAAGTTTATCCTCAACGAGCAAGTGGATATGGATTCAATTATGAAAGCACGTCATTTCCGCAAAGAAAATTACAGACAATTTGAAACTGAAATATTCAAGGTAGGAGCGAATCCTGCACAACAACAACAAGAAGTTTTGAAGCTGTGGAAAAAGTATCAAACCTCCGTTCCTGAGCTTCAGCAATACAAGAGCATCATTGTCTTTCAGGATAGCATTTCAGTAAATCCTGATTTTGAAGACCATGTTTTAGGTCGGAAACTACTTTTGAGTGCTAAAGTTTCAGAATAATTTCCGCAAAAGGGGTTAATCTGCCCTTAAAACATTTGCATATTTTAAATAAACTTCTACATTTGCAATCCTTTTGCGGGCGTGGCGAAATTGGCAGACGCACTAGACTTAGGATCTAGCGCCTCACGGCATGGGGGTTCAAGTCCCTCCGCCCGCACTTTGAAACGATTGCCCTGCTTTAGGGCAATCTTTTTTTAATACAAACACAAAAAAGCAATGACAGTTACACAAGAAAGCACCAACGCGTTAGTGTCGACCATCAAAGTCCAACTTAAAAAAGAAGACTACGAGAAGAAAGTAACCGAAACAATAAAAAAAGTAGCGAAACAAGCTACGTTGAAAGGTTTCCGTCCGGGTATGGCCCCACTGGGATTGGTAAAGAAAATGTACGGAACATCCGTATTGGCTGAAGAAGTTCAAAAATTATTGAACGATCAAATCTTCACTTACTTACAAGAAAATAAAATCGATGTATTGGGTCAACCGATGCCATCGCCAAACCAACCATTGTTGGATTTGGATATCAATAATATGAAAGATATCGACTTCTCTTACGAAGTAGGTCTATCCCCTGAAGTGAAATTTAATTTCTTGGATTCGAAACCAACTTTTACTAAATACAAAGTGGGTGTTGAAGACCATATGTTGAATGAAGAAATCGATCGTATCAGAAAACGTTTTGCGAAGTATGAATATCCTGAAAACGTTGAAGAGAACGACATTCTTTCTTTCACTATTGAAGAATTAAGCGCTGATGGTTCAGTGAGAGAAGGTGGAGCAAGCAATGTTACATCGTTGATGTTGGATATGTTGAAAGAATCTGCTCGTCCTGCTGTATTAGCATTAAAAAAGCATGAATCAATTACACTTAACATTTGGGAATCTTTAGATCGTGGTAAAGAAGACATCATCAAACACATTTTAAATGTGACCGATGAAATGGTGATTCCAACACTTGGCGATAATTTCAAATTAACATTGAACAATATCACCCGTTCTTTACCTTCTGATTTGAATGAAGAATTCTTTGTTAAAGCCTTTGGTGAAAATGGTCCGAAAACAGAAGCCGAAATGCGTGAAAACATCACTAAAGATTTGGAATCGTATTTCAGCGGTCAAGCCGATTCTTATTTAACCAACGAATTGTACAATGCGTTGATGGAAAAAGTTGAATTGCCTTTGCCGGATGAGTTCATGAAACGTTGGATAAAAACGGCCAACGAAAAAGAAATATCTGACGAACAAATCGAAAACGAATATCCAATGTTTGCAAAACAAATTCGTTGGAATTTGATTGTGAAAAAAATCATCACCGATCAGCAAATTACTGTTTCAGAACAAGAATTAAGAGACAAAGTAAAAGTAGATACCATTGCTCAAATGTACAGCTACGGCTTGCGAAACATTGGCGATGAGTGGGTAGATCAGTTCATCGAAAAGCAGTTGAAAGACAAACAGTACATGGATAAAACCCGTGAGCAAATTTTAGATAACAAAGCATTAGACTATGTTAAAACTCAAGTTTCTTTGACCGAAAAAGCCATCAGTTTTGACGACTTTAAAGCTTTGGTTGAGAAAAAAGCATAATCAGGCATTCCGATTTTCGAAAAGCGACTTCAACATGAGGTCGCTTTTTTTATTCCAATCAGTAAGAAATTGCAATTTTTGGGCGAAGAAAATATGAGCAGATGTCTTAGTTTTGTGTCAAAATTAATAACCAATGAAAAAAACAGCAATTTATCTATCGGCTTTATTACTTGTAGCCGTTTTACCTTCGTGTAACAAAAGCAGTTCATCTACCCCAACTCCACCGGCCAATACAGCGCCAACTATCAATACGCCAAATGATGCATGGGGCGTTATGGGTGTTGTTAAACTTCAAACGTCATATACAACGCCTTCTTATCCTGGAGTACCTTCTTACACCATAGACTATAACATTGTTTCGGCTTTAGCTGCATTTAGTGATGCGGTTGGTAGTGCCAATCTTGTGGATGCCGGAACGGTAAAAGTAAACGATACCATCTTAACAAAACTTCAAAACAACGGATATTCCTTTTCGCCTAGTGGAGTTGCATCAGGAAGCGATTTAGGGTTAAATCCAAACAGTTTTTCCCATTTTTGGAATGTTAGTGGAAGTGGAAGTGTCACAGGATTTACCTATCAACATAGCGGCTACTTGCCTCCGGTAGGAACTATTACCAGTAGCGCAGATGTTCAAACCAATGCCGCTTACACATTGAGTGTAAATACTATCTCTAACAATTGCGATTCTATTATTTGGATCATGGCTGGACCAAACGGAAATGTGCGCCACACTACAAGACCGGGTGTATACTCTAGCACCTTCACAGCAAGTGAAGTTGCATCATTAGGTAAGGGAGATAATTTAGGATTAGTACAAGTTACGCCTTACTATGTTATGCCGGTTACCATTAACGCAAAGAAATACTACTTTATCAAAGAAAGTTGTGCAACAAAATCAGTGAATCTAAAATAAATCGCGGGCAGAAAACAACAACGGGTTACTCTGATAAGGGTAGCCCGTTTTTTTTTGCATGAAATTATTTGACTACTGCAAATCGCTTACGTACTTCACCTTTATTGGTTTGCAGCGATACTGCATAAATACCTGAATGCAATTGTGAGATTGAAATCACCTCTGTAACAGTACTCAACAGCAATTTTCCGTTACTATCATAAATAGAAGCATCTATAAGCTTTACATCATTCGAAAAAACGAGTTGGATACTGTTTTGTGCAGGATTTGGGTAAAGCACGATAGATTGCTCGAGTGTTGGATTTTGGATGCCTGTACTTACTACTACAACTACGCTTTGTTCAGCAGTGCTGCTACAGCCCAGGCTATCGGAATAGGTATATTGCAGTGTATGACTGCCTACCCCGGCTAATCCCGGATTAAATGTGCCAGCATTCACCCCATTACCGGTATATGCCCCTCCGCTAGGACTTCCACCTTGCAATACAATAGGTGCAGCATCAACAAATATTGTATCCGGAAAGGTTAACCAAGAAACATTAGGTAATGAATTAACCCATAAATTTAATTGCACAACGCTATCACAACCGGATAAAGCGGATAACGTATCGTTAAAAACACCGGATTGAAAACGCGGAATACCGGCAAAATCAATGGTATCGCCTGTGCAAATTTTACGATTCAATGATGTTTGCAATACGCTTGCAACATCCAGTTGTAAACGCACTATACTATCACAACCGGTTAAAGCATAGAGTGTGTCGGAATATAGGCCTGCTGCTTTTAGGTACTTTCCTCCAAAAAGCACACTATCGCCAAAGCAGATTTGTTTTGCATCATTCTTTACAAAAACCGGACGTACCACCAAATTTACAGTGATTGTACTATCACAGCCAGAACGATCCGATACAACATGACTATAACTACCTGATGTAGTTAATTGTTGATTGTAGAAAGGATATGTTTCACCGGCACAAATGTATTCGAGATAAGCCGTGCCGCTTGAACCATAACAATTGGCATAAAGCGGACAAATTTGATTCGCAACTAGGGTTTCTCCGGTAATAAAATCGCTCGTGAGCGACTTTATCATCTTGTCTTTTATTGCACCTGCACTCCCACTTTGTGCGGCCAAAAAATTTGCAGCTCCCCAAGGGTCGTTTCCTGCATAAGCTGTATAAACTGTACCTAGATCCGAAATGAGTGCGAACCCCGGTTCACCTATATTTACAGGCTTAACCTTTTTTGAAGCGGGAATACCTCCGCAACCCGGGTTGCAAATAAATGAACTTCCGCATTTGCTGATGGTGAGATAATTGCCGTGTTTATCGGGTGACGCATACACTGTGTCGTTGGTAAGAAATGGAGGAATAGCTTTTGATGGTTTTGTTTCAATTTGTTCGCACAACGTAGAGGCGTGAGATACCGTTTGAATAGTGCCGCCTTGCCAATGTGTTAATACGGTATCGTACATCCATCCGGCAGCAGTATCAGGTCCAATATATTTTATAGAATAACTAAACCCTTCTACATCAGCTGTATGTCCCGACAGTCCGCAATCTTTACCATACAATAAAGCGGAGTGTACCATAATCAAAGGATTATACCAAATCAGACCCGGATATAAACCTTGCTTCGGAACAACTGCTGATGGATTAATTTTCACTGAATCTAAGGCACTTGAAGTACAATACTGTTGCGGATAAGGATAAATATGACTCACCACAAGATTCGAGTCACCTGTACCGTTTAAAGCAGGTCCGGGGCAACTTTCATCATCGAACTGAATAAACATTGGGCAAAATTTCCGAATTAACTTCTGCTCCAAAGCATCATCCATTTTATCATGATCGTCATCGATAATAGTTGGAATAAAAACCGTATCGATACCACCACAGCGACTAATAACAGTTGCTATCTGTTGAGCGCTACCCGGTACCGAGAAAAATAAAAACAGTAAAGTCAAAAAAACAATTCGTTGCATTCCTAAATATAGCTATTTATTGAAAGGAGAAAGACAAATCAGCAACTTGTTAAGCAGGCAGTTAAATTAAAGAATTGGCGTATTTATTGTTATATTTCTGAATCAAATCCATGCAATGAGAAAATTATTTATGCTTCTTGTTTGCCTTTTTCTGCTCATAGCATTTGTTCAGGCACAACAGTATTCAAAACTGGGGTCATATCTCTCTGAGCGTTTAAAACGCAGTGAATTTGCGGGTAGCGAAAAACGACAAGCCTTGTTAGTGAAAGGAAATCCGGAAGCTATTCAACGCGTTGTTGAACACTATCATGGTCTATTTAAATTCAATGCCAAAAACATTTGTGCGATTGAAATTCCGTATAAAAATCTAAAAGCATTTTCGGAAGAAGCATGTGTGGAACGAATAGAAAATTCGTTTGGACCCGGACATTTATTGATGGATACTGCACGAGTGAATAATAACATTGATAAGGTACATAGTGGCATAGCTCCGCTTATTCAAAGTTATTCGGGAAAGAATGTAGTGGTGGGCATTATTGACGGAGGCATTTATTTCCCGCATGGCGATTTCAGAAAAGTAACCGGTTTAACACGCATTCGTAATTTGTGGGATCAGAATGGAACCGGAACGGCCCCGGCTCCCTACAACTATGGTGCAGACTGGGATTCAAGCGCCATTAACAACGGCACTTGTACACATATACCGCCATCGAGCGACCAAGGACATGGGACAAATGTAGCCGGAATTGCAGCAGGGAACGGACTTGGAGCAACTACCGCCCCATTGAAAGCGCAATACAAAGGGGTAGCTTATGATGCCAATTTGGTAGTAGTACGTATTGATATAAGCAGTCCCGATTTCCTTCAAAAAATAGCGGATGCGGTGGATTACATTTATAAAAAAGCGGATGCCTTAGGTATGCCATGCGTAATCAACACCAGTGTGGGAACATATTATGGTTCGCATGACGGTAATGACTTAGCAACATTAGCTATTGAAAATTTACTGTGCGAAAAAAAAGGCAGAGTGCTTGTTGCAGCAGCCGGTAATGCAGGCGCACAAAGAACGCATGTTTCATATCCGCTGAGTGCAACCGATTCATTATTCACTTGGTTTAAGTATAATGCATCTGCAGGTATGGTATATTTTGATTTTTGGGCTGATACCGCCAATTTTAAATTAGCCAATTTTGCCATTGGTTGCGATAACAGCACTGCAGTATTTTTAAAACGCACAAAGTATTTCAATATTATTTCCGATTTCAATCCGCCTCAAGGTGGTGTGGTACAAATTGATGATTCGCTATTTAACGGCATTACCAAATTGGGCAAATACAGCATTTATGCATCACTGGAAGGCGGTACTTACCATGTTGAATTTGTAATCATCCCGACCAATACCACGTATTTATGGCGACTGCAAACCAAGGGAACCGGGCAATTTGATCTTTGGGCCAACAGGGCATTGATTGGCACCTCCGATATGCAATTTAGCCCATTACCGGGTGGATTTTCTACCGCAAATTATCGTTTTGGGGATTCGTTAAAAACTTTGGTTTCATCGTGGCAATGTTCAGATAAAGTGATTACTGTTGGCAATTATTCGAATCGTACTTATTACAAAGATGTAGACAACATTAATCGTGTACCTTTAATAGCCGGAGAAACCGTGCAAAATTTATTCCCTACATCGAGCTGGGGACCAACACGGGATGGTAGGCAGAAACCGAACATTGCGGCCACTGGAAGCACCACTATAGCTACAGGAGATTCGTTTAATATTGCACTGTTACTTACTGCACCTGCCAATCGATTAAAAGTGGGACTAGGGGGTAAGCACCATCGCAATGGAGGAACATCGATGGCATCGCCAATTGTAGCCGGAATTGTTGCATTGTATTTGGAAAAACACCCAACTGCTTCTTATAACGAAGTGATGCAAGCCATACAGCAAACAGCCAAAACAGATGTGTTTACAGGCGCTGTTCCGAATGTAAAATGGGGCTACGGAAAAATCGATGCATTCAACATGCTCACCGTTCCGGTATATGGCTGTAAAGACCCTGCTTCGAGCAATTACAACCCGGCAGCTTCAATAGATACGGGAGGTTGTGCTTACAATTATGTTTGGAATGGTACAAAATCAAACAATTGGAACGATCCGCTGAATTGGACGCCAAATCCCGTTTGCTGTGGGCCAAACAGTTGTGATGCCAATGTGCTTATTCCGGCAGGAACAAGCTTCTCGCCTACTATCATTTATGGTGATGTGCAAACAGGCAATGTAACCATTAATAATGGAGCAACTTTAACTATTCAAAACAACAAGAAGTTGAATGTTTGTAAGGATTTCAGCGGTGGAGGTGCAAATGCAATTGTGAGTGGTGGTAAAGTAGTAATGAACGGAACTGCAGTACAAAACTTTAGTGGCATTTCGCAAATTGATACGTTAGAATTAAACAACAGTGCGGGGTTCAGCTTAACCGGAACTACTGCTATTCGATATCGCTTAATTCCTAGCAAAGGTATTTTTACCACTACAGGAGGAACGTTAAAATTCCTAAGCACTTCAGCTACACATATTGCCACTATTGACTTTTCGGCTGCTAATACAGGAAGCATTAATGGCAACATTGTGGCGGAAAGATGGGTGCCTGCTGCCGGGAAAAATCAACATTATATTACTTCGCCATTGAATAATTTACCCCTATCGCAATGGGGAGCAAATGGCACTGCAGGCTTTATAATACCTACTGCTGATTGTGACGAAACACAAACGCAAAGCGGTTCACCGTATGGAATTGTTTTTAAAAATCACGAAGACCAATCGGCATCCTGTGCTTTGAAAGGTTGGGAAGCATTGGTTAGCGGCAATGCTGAAAATGGTCGCGGATACTCAGTGTATTTAGATGGACATCAAACACTTTCGATTAATGGCGCAGCTAATTTTTCCAACAGCTATACTCTAGCTGGATTGAGTAATACAGGGTGGGCAACACATACAAGTAAGCAAGGAAGACCAATGTCGGCCGGATGGAATTTAGTGGGCAATCCCTATTTATCTATTATCAACCTTAATCCACAACCCGATTTTGATGCGCAAGTAGCCATTTGGCAAACTTCAGGGCCATTTTCAGGCACTTACCAAACGTTAATGATGGGTACAAATGCTATTATTCCGCCATTTCAGGGATTTATGGTGCATAAAACTAGTGTTGGCATTTCTCCATTTTCTATTCAAAGAAACGATTGTATTAACGCTCCTACTACTCTCGCTAATTTCTACAAAACCGGGAATGATGCTACGTTGGATATTACCATTACAGGCAATGGATTTGCCGATAAAACAACGATTCTGTTTAATGGAAACGCAACTGCAGATTTCGACCCATTGTTAGATGCGAATAAAATTCACAGTAGATTAGGACAGCCAACCCTCTATACATTGAGCGGATTACAACATATGGCTATTAATACTTTTGCTGCTGTAGCGGAAACTAAAACCGTACCCCTTAGCTTGGAACCCGGTGCAAATGGGTTCTTCACGCTACAATTCGACAGCTTGTATACCTTTTCACCATCTACCCAAATTGTGTTGGAAGATAAAGTAACAGCTGAGTGGACAAATATTCGTTATCAAAATTCATATAGCTTTCAGGCCAATGTTAACGACAATTGGGATCGATTTTTGTTGCATTTTCAAGAAACAGCTCTTGCCATTAAAACTACAGAAAGCAATAATTCCTTTGACATAGCACCTAATCCATTCACGAATGAAACATTCTTCCGATTAACAAAAATTGAAAGACAAGAACCATTACAGCTATACGTTTATAATACACTTGGTCAATTAGTTGATTCGATAGATATTGACGCCTTTGCACAAACTGTCCGTTACGAAAACACGAAATTACCTGCCGGTATTTATTATGTATCATTGAGAGCGAATGGACACAGCACAGCTACCCGAAACATGGTCATCAGGTAAATCAAAATAGTTTAACACATTGCATTACTAGGTGAGGATATATACTTTTATATCTTCGCATGGCTAAATCAAAACAATTGAAGCTAAGTCATGTTTCTTTAGCAAAGTTAATTAATACGCCATGAAAGGGTCTACTATAAAAATTATTGCTTTGGTAACAGTGATTGCTGTTCCGGCTTTTTTTCTCTTGCTATTTCGTCCCTTAAGTAAAGTACCTAGACCTCATCCACCGCACAAGCTTTATCCCACAGGTGAAGTAAATGCTTATAAAGATGAAAAAGGTAAACAGGTTTATGATTCCTTTTATCATGAAATTCCAAATCAAGTCTTTACATCGCACGAAGGTGAAAAGTTTGAATTAGACAGTTTACGCGGACAAGTTTATGTTGCCGATTTCTTTTTTGCTACCTGTCCGGGTATTTGCCCGGTGATGACTAAACAGTTAGAACGCGTACAAAATGCATTTATAAAAGATCATAATTTCAAGATTCTTTCTTTCACCGTTGATCCGGCAAAAGACACGCTTTCAGCATTACGTGAATATGCCCGCAACAACAATGCAATACCCGGAAAGTGGTACTTTTTGAGAACTGAAAAAGAAGACATTTTTAAACTTGCAAAAGACGGATTTTTCTTAGTAGCGAAAGATAACCCGGGCCAAGCAGAATCGTTTTTACACAGCGAAAAACTTACCTTGGTAGATGCAGACGGCAATATTCGCGGATATTACAACGGAGTTGACAGTAATAGCGTAAATAAAATGATGGGAGATATTGTATTGTTGCTCCGCGATTTAGAAAAAAATTATTCGTTCCGAAAAGACCCCAAAAAAAGAGGTAGTTTATTCAGCAAATAAAATAGTCATGAAAGCATTAATTCAGAAAAACGATAAAGTAGCCTACCCTATTATAGGGGTATTTTCGTTGGTAGTATTTTTAGTAGTTGTTTCGTTGGGCAGATTTAAATTATTAGATGTTGAATTAGGTTTTGACCCGCACATTTTTGCGAAAATCAATGCCATTATTAATACTACGGTATCGCTTACCTTGTTATTAGGATTGTACTTTGTAAAACAAAAACAATTTGAAAATCACAAACGCGTGATGATGGGTGCAATGGTACTTTCATTTTTATTCCTAGTGTCGTATATTCTTCATCACTTACTTACAGTAGATACGCATTTTGGTGGAGAGGGAGCCATTCGTTATTTCTATTTCCCTTTGCTTATTACGCATATTGTTTTAGCCGCCATTATTCTTCCGTTTATCTTGTTAACTACTTACCGAGCCATGACAGCCGATTTTGCTGCACACAAGAAGATAGCCCGTATCACCTACCCGATTTGGCTATATGTGTCCATAAGTGGAGTTTTGGTTTATTTACTTATTAGTCCGTATTACAGCGCCCTTTAAATTATGAAACGAATTATAGTTCTACTGCTTCTAATGGTTTTTATTCTTGCATCGCAAGAACTGCAAGCACAGTGTGCTATGTGTACGGCTGTTGCCGATGAAGCAATGAAACAAGGTTCATCGCAAGGTGCAGGTATTAATAAAGCGGTGCTTTACATGTTCCTAATGCCATATCTAATTGTAGCAACAATTGGATTTATTTGGTGGAGGAAACAAGTTAAAGCTAAGCGAGAAGAAAACGTATAATTACTTTACTTCCTTTTCAAAAACATTCTCGTCAAAACCCAACACTAACTTTTTACCTGTTTCAATTACCGGTCGCTTAATAACACTCGTTTTCTCCAACATAAGAGCGATGGCTGATGCTTCATCCACAATACGTTCCTGCACTTCCGGATCGAGCTGACGCCATGTTGTCCCCTTCTTATTGACAAGCGCTTGCCAACCCAATTGCTTCGTCCATTCTTGTAATTTGGAAGCAGTTACACCTGCTTTTTTGAAATCATGAAATGTGTATTCCACCTTATTTTGTTTCAACCAATCTTGCGCCTTTTTTACTGTATTGCAATTGGGAATACCATAAACTACCATACTATAAATTTGAATTTGTATTATTTATTATTCTAAGAAACGCCAAGTTACAAAGAAACGAAAAGAAGCATCCTTTGCCGGATACAGATAACCGTTATAGTGCGGTCTTCCTTGAATCAATTGGGTAAGATCGCTTCCCAATAAAGACACACGCACTGTTCTTACTTTTACATTCAAGAACACATCCCAAACAGGAGCATAACTCATTTTTTTATTGTCTTGCAAATAGAATTGCCCCACTAAAGGGTTGTAGGCATTCGCAAAAAAACTAGTGTAATAGCGCAGGTCGCAACCAATCGCAAACCACAAATTCTTTTTAAACAATCGATTCTCGTAATACAAGCTATGCTTACTCACAAAAAGTGGGAGTCGAATGACATCAGTGCCGCTTGCTTTCTGGAACCAAACATCATTATCTAGGTGAAATCCTTTAATGGCAAAACGATTATAAGCATGAACAACAAACACATTGAGTGCAGACGAGAGTTGTTGGGGCTTTGCATCACTATTGTAGTAAATGAAATTCTGTAAGATGGTATTATACACCTCGGCACCCACGCCAATCTTCGGTGAATAAACAGTTCCACCTGCAGTTAATTGATTTTGTTTGCCGAAATTATTGTTCCAGCCCGCCCCATTTTTTACATTAAAGTATTGTTGTGTGTAGCCCGGTTCTGTTAGCGAATAAAGCACATAAGCCTTTACGGAAAGGTAATTTTTCCAAGTATATCGTATATTACCATTTACTACTAAATCGTTGCGATTATAGCCGCTAAAAAAATATTTCACACGCCCTTCAAAGTGAATAGGGGTTTTAAAAGCCGTATTGCTTTTTACAAAACCCTCAACACTTCCGTTAACAAATGGCGACTTACCGTTGTTAGTTTTCGAATACCAATAATCTAAATTTACTATGCCTCCTGCCGTTAGTAATTGTTCTTTGTAAGTTGAATCAGAAGTAATGCGTTGTGGCATCCAGGTAAACGAAATGCTGTTTCCCGCTTTAAAAAAATCGAACTGATTCTTTAGCGAATCGCGCAAATAAAAATATTCGCCATATAAAAGAGAATCTGGCTGTGTATCCAAAAACTTGTAACGGTTTGACTGCAAAGAAAACTCGTAGCCGATTCGAAACCGTGGTATTACCTTCTGTATAACAGTTGTGTCGTTTATCTGTTGCTTGATTTTTTTCCCGAGATTATAATTCATGCCTAATGCCCATGTCCATTCGCGATAGTTGTTGACAGCAGTAGTATTGTTCACCGGAACTAAACTCTTTTGAAAAAAACTGGTATCGTTGGCAAAGAAATCGCCTTGCAAACCACTGTTCTCAGCCACTTTATACTGATTGAACAGCAAGTCAGTGTATACATTCCAACGTTGATTTTTAGGATGATATTTTGCGTACAAATAAAATCCTGCATCTAATGCATTTTGATGCGCATAACTTCCGGTAGAATTGATTCGAAAGAAATCGACTCCATAATCAAACCCTACTTTTGTAGAATGAAAAAATCGCCCCCGAAACACTTGCTCTTTCTTGAGTCCAATGATATAGCTTAATTCGGTATACGGTCGTTGTGCATTGTAGTAACGAATTGAATCGCGGTTATAACCGTAGATATTAAACTGAGAAAAACCTGAGCCGAAATCTTTTTGCGTACCGGGTTGAAAGATGATGGGGAAAGCAGCTGTTCCAACATTGCCTAAATGAAAATATTCTGCACCATCGCGGTTTACAAAATCGTTTCGGTGGAGTTGAAAAATAGAGGTATCAATCCCTGTAAATGCATTCACATCATGACGTTGATACGATACATCATAAATGGCTTTCAGCTTAACTTTTTTAACGGAAGTAGAATCAGGAGATGCCGATAGTTTAAAGCTAAACAACATAAGCATCAAAAAAAATAAACCGCAAAATGAGCCTGCCGTAAAACGGAAACTCAATTGCGGTATATATTTTCTAAACTTTACGTTGTAAATCACTTTTAAATTTCCTTCAACAATTCGATGATAATCTTTGTCATTTTTGGTTCCGCTGCTGCTGCTTTCTCCAAAACAAATGCATGTGAAACACGATCTGCCTTTTCCGGTGGATAGCCCATATCGCTAATCACTGAAATAGCGAATACTTCCATGTTCATATGTCGCGCAACTACCACTTCCGGAGTGGTACTCATACCCACGGCATCACCACCCATAACGCTAAAGCACTTGTATTCAGCCGGTGTTTCGAATGTTGGTCCTTGAACGCCAACGTAAACGCCAGTATGCACCAAAATATTGTTTTGCGCAGCAATGTTTTTTGCCTTTATAATAAACTCGGGATTGTAAGCATCGTTCATATTCGGGAAACGAGGACCAAATCGCTCGTCATTTCTACCCCGTAGCGGATGATCGGGTTGCAAGTAAATATGATCGGTAATAATCATCAAATCGCCTACTTCAAAATCTTTATTCATTCCACCCGAAGCATTTGACACCAAAAGGTTTTGTACACCCAAAAACTTCATTACTCGAATTGGGAAAACTACTTCTTCCATAGAATACCCTTCGTAGTAGTGGAAGCGACCACCCATGGCAATGATGTTCTTTCCGCCTAGTTCACCAAAAATGAGGCTGCCTTTATGCCCTTCCACAGTAGACACCGGAAAGTTTGGAATATCTTTATAACTGATTTCAAAATGCACATTAATTTGTGTGGTAAGGTTGCCTAATCCACTCCCAAGGATAATTCCATGGTTATAGGATTTTGTGATTTTTGATTTCAGAAAATCGGCAGTTTGCGTAACGCGTTCGTATAAATTCGACATGATAGGTTAGTGTTTATGCTGTAAATATGCAAAAAAGCGCGAAGTGGGAAACCTCTTATTCCAAAATATTGTCGAAGGTCGATTCTTCTTCCGGTACCGGCTTATAAATGTTTAAATCGTGTGTTACATATTTTTGAACATCCGCATTAAAATTCGCAGCGTCTTCGCCCACGAATTTCACTTCAATAGGCTGACAATACACCTGAATATTATTCCGTGTAAACCAATCGCGGAATTTCAATAAACGAACGGCATCCTTCTCGGTAGTAACAATCATGCAATTTTCAGCCCCTATATCGTTGTGTGCCGTGCGAATCACTTCCAAATCGTGATCGTCAAAATGATGATGATCAGCATAATGTTGCGCATACACTTGCTTGAAAGAAGATCTTAGCTCTTTTTCCAATGGCGCTGCATTAGCAATGCCTGTAACCAACAAACAGTTATCTTTCAGTTTGATTTCATTGCGTACTAAGCGATAAAATTGTTGTCCGTTTTCAATATAATTTTCGTAACGCCAAGCATTTTCTTGTCCGAAGTTGAATAAAGGATACAAACTACCGTATCGAATGGATGAAAAATAAACATGCTGATAGGCAAATGGTTTTAGCTGTTTGATGATACGTTCTCGCTCAGTATTATCAATACTTTCAGGACATTTAGTGACCACGATAATATCGGCACGGTGATACCCTTTTCTGCGTTCACGCAAACGACCGGCAGGCAACAAATAATCTTCGGTAAACAAATTAGAATAATCGGTAAGTAAAATACTCAAACCCGCTCTAACGCTGCGGTGCTGAAAGGCATCATCCAAAATAATCACATCTAAATCAGGTGCATCGGCAATCATTCGGGGAATAGTTTGTAAACGATCAATACCTACAACCACTTGCGTATTAGGGTATTTCAGTTTTAGCATAAGCGGCTCATCTCCTACCTGCTCGGCTGTTGAGTCCATTTGCGCAATATGGTATTCGCGTGTTTTTCTTCCGTAGCCTCTACTCAATGCACCCACTTTGCATTGCTGTTGCAACAAAGCTACTAAATACGCTACATGTGGCGACTTACCTGTACCGCCCACACTTAAATTCCCAACGTTAATCACCGGAATTTGAAAGCGAGCCGATTTGAAGTAACGTTTATCAAACATCCGATTTCGAAAATCGGTTATCCATCCGTACAACTCGGCAAAAGGTAAAAGAAGATATTGGAGTAGCTTTTTAATACAGAAACATTTTGATGAACTATACTTAAAAATAGAATTTAAAACGGAGGAGTGATAGAGGTTGAATTTATTTAGAAACTTTAAACATTTCCTACAAAACAAAACTAGGCGTAATCGAAAAGACTACGCCTAGCAATATAGAGTTAGTTCAAATAAATTAATCCAACAACGCCCCCTTCACTTGTGTTAGAATTTCTTCTACACGTTCCGGAGAGCCGGCTTCAGCGTACACACGCAACACAGGCTCTGTTCCGGATGCACGAATCATTACCGATTCTTCGTTAGCGAAGTGATATTTGAATCCATCGATATCTTCTAACCGCTCAATGGTTAAATTGCCAAATGCCTTATACTCACGTGCATTGCATTTCGCCAAAATGGCTTGCTTCTGTTCTTCTTTCAAATGCAAATCGTTGCGGTTATAAGAGAATTTACCTACAATGTCGTACACTTCAGCAATCAATTCCGGTAAGCTCATTCCTGTTTGTGCTAAATGCTCTATCAATACCAAACCATCCCAAATACCATCGCGCTCAGGGATGTGGCCTTTCACGGCAATACCGCCCGATTCTTCTCCGCCTACTAAAACATCTTCGGTAATCATTTTTTCGCAGATGTATTTGAATCCAATTTTGGTCACTTCCACTTCGATGCCATAAGCATTACACAACTTCTTAATTTTGTCGGAAACCGAGAAGGCCACTACCACTTTACCGGTCATGCCTTTATATTTGTGCAATACGTGAATCAACAATAAAATCATATGGTGCGCATCCACAAAGTTTCCTTTACCATCGTACAAGCCAATTCTATCGGCATCGCCATCAGTAGCTAATCCGAAATCGGCATGTTTCGTTTGACGAAGGTAGTTCGCAAATTCCTGTAAATTTTTCGCAATCGGCTCCGGTGCTTGTCCGTAGAACGATGGATTGTATTCACAATGCAACAAATCGGCTTGTGGTAAAATACGCGGCAGAATACTTTGTCCGGCTCCGTACATGGCATCATAAGCTACCACAAATCCACTGTTATTTATAGCGTCCAAATCAAAATGTTCAGCTACATGATTGAAGTACATATCTTCCAAATCCACTACTTCCACTTTGCCTTGTTTCACTAATTCTTCAACACCGGTTTCTTCTACAACAAACGCATCCGGAATTTCATTTTCGATTTCTTCGATATATTTTACAATCAATGGTCCACCATGTTTAGCTTTCAATTTATAACCATTGTATGAAGGCGGATTGTGTGATGCTGTAAAAATCACACCCAGCTCACAGCCCAAAGTTTTTGCGCCTAGGGAAATCATTGGTGTTGACACAAAATTCGGATCGAAATAGACTTTTACTCCGTGTTGCACGAACACATTAATAGCCGTTGTAGAAAACAAGGTTCCACCAAATCGGCAATCGTAACCTACAACAATTGCTGCATTAGGGTTTTGACGTAACACCCAATCAGCTGTTGCTTTTGCTACACGAGCTACATTGGCTACTGTAAAATCTTTGGCGATAATTCCACGCCATCCGTCTGTTCCGAATTTAATTTTTGACATAGTAAAATTTGAGCGGTAAATATATAAGAAAAGCCTTTTGAATGGAACTTTTGCTTTGCAGGGATGTACGAACGGTATTTCTCAAACTAAAAAAGGGGCTGAAACTTCAACCCCTTCTCCAAAATATACAGATTACAATTAATCTTCTAACTCATCTTCCTCATTTGCTTTAGCCGCATTTTTGCTGTCCTTTTTCTTAGCTTTAGCTGCTTCCCAAGCCTTTTTAACTTGCGCAAATTGATCAGCCGTTAATACTGATTGCAAGCCTGCTTTGTACTTTTCGTTTGCTGATTTAACAGCAGATTTATCGACAGGCTGTGTAGCTTTTGCAGCACGAATAGCAGTAATCCTTTCGAACTTCAAGGTGTAAATTTTCTCTTTTAATTCTTGCGGAAAACCATATTTTGCTACCATTTTGTCGGCACGTTTTCTTGCTAACTCTTCCACACTAGCATTCGCATTTTTAGCTTTACCTTTTCCGGCAGCCTTTCCTTTACCTTGCGCATTAACAGATGTTGCTGCAATCAATAGTGCAACAAGCATGAACATCACTTTTTTCATTGTTTAGATTTTTGTTTTTATAAAATTCAAAGTAAAGGTTTCAAACATCGTGCCGAAATCGTTGAATTAATTTACAACGGAATATTGCCATGTTTCTTTCGTGGTAGCTTCACCGCTTTGGTTTCGCATACTTGAAAAGCACGAATGAGCTTCTGACGG
This sequence comes from Chitinophagales bacterium, assembly GCA_016786765.1. GTDB lineage: Bacteria > Bacteroidota > Bacteroidia > Chitinophagales > LD1 > CALAYL01. The sequence goes on along the minus strand of JAEUUZ010000025.1, from coordinate 50,494 downwards.
GTTAATGCCGGCTCAATTACTTCATCCACAAAGCCTCTAGCCGCAGCTTTATATGGATTAGCGAAATTCTCTGTGTAGTTGGCTACCATTTCATCCAATTTACCAGCCGGATTTTCAGCCGAAGAAATTTCCTTTTTGAAAATAATTTCAGCAGCGCCTTTTGCGCCCATTACCGCAATTTCAGCGGTTGGCCAAGCGTAATTCATATCCGCACCAATGTGTTTAGAATTCATCACATCATACGCACCACCATAGGCTTTGCGGGTGATCACCGTAATTTTGGGAACGGTGGCTTCTGAAAACGCATACAATAATTTTGCTCCGTTGGTGATAATGCCGTGCCACTCTTGATCGGTGCCCGGTAAGAATCCCGGAACATCAACTAATGTCAACAACGGAATATTGAAACAATCGCAGAAACGCACAAAACGCGCGCCTTTTCGCGATGAATTAATGTCTAGTACTCCCGCCAGTACAGCAGGCTGATTCGCCACTATACCAATACTTCTGCCGGCAATACGCGCAAAACCCACCACAATGTTTTCAGCAAAGTCTTTATGAATTTCGAAGAAGGATTCTGAATCGGCAATCTCTTCAATCACCTCGCGCATATCGTAGGGCTGTGAAGGGTTTGCAGGTATAATTGAATTTAATTTCTCCCGTCTTTCATCCCCTAAATCGTAAGCAAATGCAGGTGCTTGTTCTTCGCAGTTTTGTGGAATGTAACTCAATAATTTTTTGATGCCATTGATACATTCTACTTCGTTCGGATAGGTAAGATGGGTTACACCCGACTTAGAACCGTGTGCCGATGCGCCTCCCAGCTCTTCGCTGGTAACATCTTCGTGGGTAACGGTTTTCACTACATTCGGACCGGTAACAAACATGTACGAACTGTTTTCCACCATCATAATAAAATCGGTGATGGCCGGGGAATATACCGCACCACCCGCACAAGGCCCTAGAATAGCCGAGATTTGAGGAATAACACCCGATGCTAAAGTATTTCTATAGAATATATCGGCATAACCGCCCAACGATACCACTCCTTCTTGGATACGTGCGCCCCCGCTATCGTTCAAGCCAATAACCGGAATACCGTTTCGCATGGCTAGGTCCATAATTTTTACAATTTTCTCGGCATGGGTTTCCGATAAAGAACCGCCAAACACCGTAAAATCCTGCGAAAACAAATAAATTGCTCTACCGTTCACTGTGGCGTAACCGGTAATCACCCCATCGCCTAAATAGATTTCCTTCTCTAAACCGAAATCTTTCGAGCGATGTTCTACAAACATGCCAATCTCTTCAAAAGAACCTTCATCTACCAACAACTCAACACGCTCGCGAGCCGTGAGTTTGCCTTTTTTATGTTGCGAAGCAATACGATCTTTTCCTCCTCCCAATTCGGCTTGCGTCTTTTTATCATTCAACAATTGATACTTATCCATACATCGAGTTATTTAGCGAATATATAAAGTTTGTTTTTTGAAGACGGAGGAAACTACAGCCCCGCTATTTCTTCTTGAAAACGAATACCTTCCGTTTCGAGTTTTTGCAAAACAGGTTCGTAAATTTCACGGTCGAGCGGCATCAGCACACCACGGCTTTTCAACTCGCCATTCAGCAGCATTTCTGTGGCAAATACAATCGGCAAACCCACTGTTTTCGCCATGGCTGTGTATAATTGATTATCACCATCGAGCACTAAACTTGAACGAATGTGCACATCCTTACCTTGATACTCCAATTCAAATTCGTGAATCATCACCACCCGATCTTTATCAGTAGCTTCCATCACCCATTTTTTTTCCAATAATTGCTGTAATACATCCGCAGCTTTGCTTTCTGTGGATTGAACCGCAAAAACACCCAATTCTTGGAGCATTTCCGCTACTTCAGGATCTTGTACATCCGACTTTTGCAACGCAGGAAAACCATGTTCCGTTGAAGTTAATCCCAATGCCACAACTTTTTGCCATCCTTTGCAAAACGGAGGCACACGTAATGTTCCGCGATATAATGTGGCAATGCCTTGCAACCCATATGCTGTTTCGTATTTTAATGAATCGCGATTCGGATAACTCTCAAAAACACAGGTATCATCAAGCCGAATTTCTGAGGTGTGCGCAAACAATTCTTCGTAACGCAACAATACATTTTCGCCTTTACTTTTATACTTAATAAAATCGTTTCCTGCTCCGGCTAACACAACGTTTCGAGGATTCCAACTGATTTTATAATGCCATCGATTGTTATCCGAAGCAGGAGCAACTAATCCTCCGCAATGACTGCGTAAGCCTTTAATTACAGCGCCTTTAGCTTGCCATTCATCAATGATTTGCTTCGCACTCATGTGATCGATGCCGGGGTCTAATCCCATTTCATTTAAAAAAACTAAACCATTATGCTTCGCCTCTGCATCTAAAGCCTGCATAGCTTCCGAGATATACGATGGCGTAATTAAATGGCTTTTATACTTCAAGCACAATTTAGCCATTTCGATATGCATCAAAGGCGGAAGCATCGAAATAACAATACTTTCAGGTGTAAACAATGTTTCGATTTCTTCCACTGTACCGCTTTCCAATAAAATTTTTCGAGCCGGTTTATTACCTACACGAGCTTCTAAATTTTCTATGCTCATATCGGCCAACATCACCTGAATGTTCCATTGGACTTGGTGTTCAATTAGTCGGTCGATAATGTAAATACTCGACTTACCTGCACCCAAAATCAATACCTGTTTCATACGATTTTATTACTTTCAGCATGGAAGATTCAAAATAAAATTGTAAATCGAAAAACAATTAAAAAAACAGCTATGATCTGGAAGGTGCGACCGTCAAAAGAAGTGTTTGCGAATTTCTCGAACGACAATATCGACAAGGCTTTGGGCATTGAGTTCTACGAAGTAGGCGATGATTATATCAAAGCCAAGATGCCGGTGGATGAACGTACTCGTCAGCCCTATGGATTATTGCACGGTGGAGCTTCTTGTGTATTAGCCGAATCGTTGGGTAGTGCAGCAGGTGCTTGTTGTGTGGAACTTGGAAAACAGTTCGTTGTAGGATTAGAAATTAATGCCAATCACATCAGCTCCGTGCGCGATGGTTATGTGTATGGAACGGCTCGTCCCATCCACATTGGTAAAAGCACACATGTATGGGATATTCGCATTGAGAGTGAAGCAGGTAAATTGGTGTGTGTGAGCAGATTAACACTAGCAGTGAGAGATGTAATTGGAAGCAAGTAAGATTCTTCAATTTTAGATTTAAGATTTAAGGACTTTAAGATTTGTGTTTCCGCCAGAATATAAAATCTGAACAATATATACTCCTGAACTTAGCATTGATAAATCTATAGTATGTGCCGCTTCAGAAATGTTGTATTCCCTATATTTGATTTGACCACCAATGTCGGCAATTACAATATTGTAAGGTTCACAATTATAGGTTCTATTAATCAATAATGTATCTTTTATTGGATTTGGAGAAAGTTTAAAGTTTTCAAAATCAGGCATTAAGTCGATAGCATTTGCTTCACTTATGTTATTTCCAAAAGATACTTTGTAAAAATACTTCTCAGTAACAGCAACAGTTGTATCTCTATACAAAAATATTGTTTGGTAAGCACTATCCATCTTCACACTCCCTATATATTGAAATGTTTTGCTGTCAATACCTCTGTATACATTTATATCATTCCCTGCAGATAGTTGCTCAATACCAATGTGTAATTGAACTTCTTTACGATACTGACTTAAACAATGCGATAAAGTTGTGGGCGTATCTCTTTTACATGAAGGGAGCAATAAAATAAATGCAATCAATTGAATAACTACTGATATCCAAGATGAGATTCGAATAAGCGACATAAAACGGGGTTGAGACTTTAGATTTTATATTTTCAAGAGCAAGATAAGTAAATATGGCCACACACAACGATTTTGGAACTGAAGGAGAAGCCCTTGCTGAACAGTATTTGAAAGGCAAAGGCTATTCCATTTTAGCAAAGAATTATCGATTCGAAAAATCGGAAATCGACATCATTGCCAAACAAGAAAACACCATCATTTTTGTTGAAGTAAAAGCCAGAACCGGCAACCGATATGGATTCCCGGAAGAAGCCATTTCCGACAAAAAGAAAGAAAAATTAATGCAGGGGGCTGAAGCCTATCTGCTCGAAAACACCCTACAATGTCCTATTCGCTTTGATGTGATGGCGATTACAAAATTGGGTAATAGCATAGAGATAGAGCATATTGAGGATGCGTTTTTCTAAAAAATCCCGCTCGATATAGGAATAGCTGATTACTTCTGCTAAATTCGCGGTTCAAATTTCTCCAGGTGACGAACGAAAATATTGCAGCTATTAAGGAACGAATCGATAATCTATCGCGCTATCTCAACATTGAAGAGCGAAAGATTAAAATTATGCAGGATGAAAACACGTCCACCCACCCCGATTTTTGGAACGACCCGAAAAAAGCAGAAGAAATTCTGAAAGAAATTAAACTGAATAAATTCTGGGTAACTGATTTCCAAAAAACACTTACTGCATATGAAGATTGTAAAGTGCTTCGCGAATTTTTCGAAGCCGGTGAAGATGTGGAAGACGATCTAAAGACACAATACAAAAATGCAGAGGAAGAAATAGAAAATTTAGAGTTTAAATCAACTTTAAACCATCCGGAAGATTCACTAGGAGCTATCTTAGAAATCAACTCGGGTGCGGGTGGTACAGAGAGTTGCGATTGGGCTTCTATTCTTTTAAGGATGTATTTAATGTGGGCACAATCGAAAGGGTATAAGGTAACGGAAATAGAAAAAACCGAAGGCGATGTAGCCGGTATTAAATCGGTAGCCTTGGAAATTACCGGAGAGTTTGCCTATGGCTTTTTGAAAAGTGAAAATGGCGTTCACCGCTTGGTGCGTATATCGCCTTTCGATTCGAATGCGAAACGACATACCTCTTTTGCATCTGTATTTGTTTATCCAATCGTTGACGATACAATTGATATTAAAATTCCGGCATCGGAAATTGAATGGGATACGTTCCGGGCGAGTGGTGCGGGTGGACAGAATGTAAACAAGGTAGAAACCGCAGTACGAGCGAAACACATCCCAACGGGTATTGTTGTTTCTTGTCAGGTTACTCGTTCGCAGCACGAAAATCGCGATATGGCTTTGCAAATGTTGAAGTCAAAACTTTACGAAATTGAGGTACAGAAACAAAACGAAGCGCGCGATAAAGTAGAAGGAACAAAACTGAAAATTGAATGGGGCTCGCAGATTCGTAACTATGTTTTACACCCATACAAATTGATAAAAGATACACGTTCAGGATTCGAAACCGGCAACGTACAACCTGTGTTAGACGGTGATTTGGACGGATTTATCAAAGCGTATTTACTACACGCAACCAAGAAAGTGTAATTCGTTTATTGAATTCTTCCGGCAATTTCGCGCAAGTCGGTAACAACATCCATCTCCTTTTTCTGCTCGTTAATCACAATCAGATAGTGTAGCATTTCTTTGATAACACGAATCGTATCTGCAGGAGAATAATACAAGCTGTTTTGCTTAGTATCCATGCGTTTCAAGTAATCATCAATTTGATTCTTGGAGAAAATTACGCCTTTTTGAAAAGGGTTCAGATAGAATAAAACTTGTTTTTGCAACTCTTCGTCTTCTTTAAAATCGATTTGCTCTGATCTGCAGAATGCTAATATGAAATAGTTCACTAAGCACACCCCAAACACAGGCAAGTTCAAGCTTCTGGCCAATACAATATAAAGAATGCCCAGCGAAATCGGATTCCCTTTTTTAGATTCTAATACATGATTCAAACAAAAATCTTCGTTCTGTGATGCCTCTTGTTCCCCTTTAAACCCTAAGTGGTAATACAATACCTGATTGAAAATTTGAATCTGCTCAAATGGTGTTTGATTGGAATTCAGCTCCAACCAAATGCTCTGGCGAATCCGCATCACCTTGCGTTCAATCACTTCAAAATTAATGTTCGGGAAAAAATATTTCGAGATTAAAAAATAACCGCGTAACAAATCGGGTGTAGGTGTATTTTGCCATTGGTCGATTTGCTCGAGCAACGATTCGTATTGAATTTCGTGGATGATTTCTTCCAAGCGCTCACTTTGTTTCACGTTGAAATCGGCTGTCCACGCGTTTTCCAAGTGTGGAATCACTTCTTCACCGTAACTTTTAATCCTATTCCAAACATTTTCCAACACTTCCCGATCATCATCATCGAGTAGTGCTATCAATGCATTGAGTTCGTTAGGATTCATCACGTTACTATTTCTTTTTGGCTCTGCCGAACTTCCCTTTTTTAGGTGCTTTGTCGGATTCGGTAATTATTTCTAACACTTCCTCTAACTCCAAATCCTTTGCCTCACGGCCTTTCGGGATTTTATAATTGTCTTTCCCTTTCTTGATATATGCTCCCCAACGACCCAACAAAATCTGAATGCCTTCTTTTTCAAACTCTTTAATGAATTTGTTGGCATCGCTTTCACGTTTTTCTAAGATGGTTTGAATCGCTTCTTCAGCGGTTATTTCGTAAGGATCTTGCTCTTTCTTCAACGAAACAAATTTGCTGTTATGTTGAATGTAAGGACCAAAACGACCAATCGCCACTTTCATTTCCTTTTCTTCGAAATCGCCTAACACACGCGGCAATTTGAACAAATCCAAAGCCTGCTCTAAAGTAATATCTTCAATAGACTGACCAGCCTTCAATTTCGCAAACTTAGGCTTGTTATCGTTTTCAGTAGTCCCCACTTGAACCATCGGCCCAAAACGACCTACTCGTGCAATAATCGGTTCTCCACTTTCCGGGTGATTCCCTAAAGCTCTTTCTCCAGTAGCGCGTTTACTTTCCTTAGTAGTGGTTTCAATATCTTTATGGAAAGGAATATAGAAGCCATCAATCATTTTATGCCATTCCTTTTTTCCTTCGGCAATTTCATCGAACTGCTTTTCTACTTCAGCCGTGAAATTAAAATCCAACACATCTTTGAAATTCTCCACCAAGAAATCGTTCACTACTCCACCAATATCGGTTGGGAATAATTTGTTTTTCTCGGCACCGGTAACTTCTGTTTTCGTTTCCGTTTTTACTTTATCGGCAGAAAGGGTAAGCACCTGAAAATCTCTATTCACACCTTCTCTGGCTTCTTTCACGATGTATCCTCTCTTCTGCACGGTGCTGATTGTTGGCGCATAGGTAGAAGGACGACCAATACCCAACTCTTCCAATTTCTTCACTAACGAAGCCTCTGTATAGCGTGGCAACGGACGTGTATACCGCTGTGTGGCGCTCATCGCAATTAATGGTAAGGCTTGTCCGTTTTTCAATGGCGGCAATAATACATCGCCATCCTCTTCATTATTATCGGTCTCTTCATCAGCCGACTCCGTGTATATTTTCAAGAATCCGTCAAACAACACAACCTCACCGGTAGCTTGCAATTCTTTTGCATTTTTATCGTTCTGAATGGTGATAATGGTTTTCTCCAATTCCGCATCGCTCATTTGCGAAGCAATGGTTCGTTTCCAAATCAACTCATACAAGCGTTGTTCATCGCGCTCGTCACTCACATCTATCTTATTAATATAAGAAGGACGAATAGCCTCGTGCGCCTCTTGTGCACTTTCGTTCTTTGTAGCAAACTGTCTGCGTTTGTGATACTTCGCACCGTATTTGCTGTTTACTTCTGATGCAATATCTTGTAAGGCGAGTTCAGAAAGACTGGTCGAATCCGTTCTCATATAAGTAATATGTCCGGCTTCATACAACTTTTGCGCTACCAACATGGTTTTCAAAACCGAGAAACCAAGCTTTCTACTTGCTTCTTGTTGTAAGGTAGAAGTTGTGAAAGGAGCTGATGGTGTACGTTTTGTAGGTTTCTTTTCAGTGCCTTTTACAGTGAACACAGCACCAATCAAATCATTCAAATATTTATTGGCAGCCGATTCAGTAGCCGGCTTTTCTGAACTTTCAGCTTTTAAAACAGCTGTACGACCACGCTCATCTTTTACATCAAACGTAGCAGCAATCTTATAAAACGACTCTACTTTAAAGGCTTTGATATCGCGTTCACGCTCCACCACAATACGCACAGTTACCGATTGCACACGGCCGGCAGATAATGATGGTTTCACCTTTTTCCATAACACAGGCGATAATTCGTAACCCACCAAACGGTCTAACACTCTACGCGCTTGTTGCGCATTCACTAAGTCTAAGTTGATGGTACGCGGATTCGCGACAGCATGCTTAACGGCTTTGGCTGTAATTTCGGTGTACGTAATTCGTTTTGCTACTTTAGGATCCAAATTTAAAACCGCACATAAGTGCCATGCAATGGCCTCACCCTCGCGGTCCTCATCCGTTGCCAGATAGATCTCATCTGCTTTCTTCGCCAACTTCTGTAACTCCTTAATCATCTTTTCCTTATCCTCCGAAATCACATATTCCGGTTCGTAATTCTTTTCCAAATTAATAGCCAAACCGCTCGAAGGCAGGTCGCGAATATGTCCGTAACTAGAGGTTACTTCATAATCATCTCCCAGAAATTTATTAATAGTTTTCGCCTTTGCAGGTGACTCAACGATGACTAATTTTTTTCCCATAGTGTTTTTCTGAATTTGCAAATAAAGGGGAATAAAGGTGAAAAATAAAAATCATCTTCATTTTGAACACTTTATTTTACGTCAAAATATTTGCCAAACATCGTACTTTTATTTAAAATAGGTACTTGAAGTTTGCGTTTTCTTATATCATTATTGCGCTTTTGCTTTGCTTTTCGAACGGAAGTAAGGCACAAACGCTCGTTATTAAAGTGAGTAATGACCAAACTTTGGTTGCATTACCCGATGTAAATATTTTTTGCCTCACCGATTCTTCGTTCCATAAAACAGATTCTTCTGGTCAAATTATTTTTACATCTGAATTCCAGAAGTTGAGCTTTTCGTTAACTCATCTTGGTTTTTTCAGAAAAAAGATAAATTATCATTTCAAGCGAAATGTAATTCGCGATACGCTTTCGATTGCATTGGAATCCCAAGAAATAGAAATTCGAGCAATTACAGTATCAACTACCAAAGAACGATCGAACATTGAAAACCTCGCTACACGGGTCGAAGCTATTGATAAAGATGAATTAAACGAACGTTCGCTCGATAAACCTTCAGATATATCGCATGCCGTGAAAGAACAAACCGGTATTCAATTGCAGCGCACTTCGGCATCCAGCGGTGCATTTAATATCCGATTACAATCGTTGCGCGGAAAATACGTTCAAGTACTAAAAGACGGCATGCCACTGTTTGGTGGGCTCTCAGAATATTTAGCGTTACCACACACTTCACCGCTTTCGTTGCAGCAGATTGAAATCATTAAAGGCTCCTCCTCTACACTTTATGGAGGCGATGCCATTGCCGGTGTGGTTAATTTTATTTCGGCCTTACCTTCCGAAAAGCCTGTTTATAATCTGTTGTTTAACATTGAATCCACCAAATCTGTTGATGCCGGGCTCTATGCCAGTCACCGATTTAATAAATTTGGATACACCTTATTAGGACAATACCGCAATCAACAACCCAAAGATTGGGATGGCGATAAATTCTCCGACTATGCCAAAATCAATCGTTGGAACATTTCGCCCGATCTGTACTTTTTCGTCAATAAGCAGTTAACCTTATCAGCCGGAGTTACCTATATCAATGAATCGCGCAAAGGAGGCGCCTTACCGGCATTGCAGAACAAACTAGATTCGGCAGGTATTTACTCCTATATTGAATCTAATGCATCTAGTGCCGTACAAAGCCGCTTGAATGCTACCATTCAACTCGCTAAAGCAAAAATTGTGATTCGCAATGGTATCAATTACTATAAACGCGACCTCTCCATTCCAACCTATACCTTCAACGGCAATCAATTGGCCAGCTACACCGAAGCATTGGTAAGCTTCAACATCAAAAACCACAAACTCATTATTGGTGCCGATTTCAGAAGCGATCAATTCACAGAGACAACAAACGATACCTTTGCAAAACGTAACTATTCGTTTCTAACTCCGGGGATTTTCATTCAAGAAACATTCTTAGTGAGCCCGAAAACCATACTGGAAGGCGGCTTCCGACTCGATTACAACAATAAGTATGGTGTTCTGCCATTACCAAAATTTGCCTGGTTGCAGAAATGGAACGATATTTTTCACAGCCGTGTGAATTTTGGCATGGGTTATAAACTACCTACTATTTTTCAAGAAGAAAGCGAAGAACGTTATTTTCAACATATTGAAGCCATCGATAGAAGTACCTCAAAAGCAGAGTTATCGTATGGTGTAGTGGTAGATATGAAAGTAGTCTCGCCCTCCATAAAAGGATTCCGCGTGCAATTCAACGAAATGTTTTTCTTCACCCACATTACAAATCCACTAATAGCAAAAACATTTTCGCAAGGGGGACAAAGCTTTGTTCGCTATTCAACACAAAACGGGTACATTCAAGGTAAAGGCTTAGAAACTACACTCCAGCTGTCCTACAAAGGCATTGCATTTAAAGGGTCTTACACATTACAAGACCAAAGTTTAAAAATTAATTCGGTGATGAGCGTTGCACCACTCACGTCAAAACATATTGTTTCGCTTTTATTGGGCTACGAAAAAGAAGATAAATTTTCGATAGGTATGGATTGCTACTACTACAGCAAATCGCAATTATCAGATGGCACAAGCACACATGGCATTTGGGAAATGGGTATCAATGGACAAATCATCACCAAATACGTTACTTTCTTCACTAACCTCGAGAACATATTGAACATACGGCAAACTTCATTCGGACCGGTAGTAATGCCGAACCCAACCTACCAACAACCAAAATTCAAAGAGATATACGGACCATTAGAAGGTATTCTTTTCAATATTGGTTGCAAAGTAAAATTGGGCAATTTAATTCCTTCGAAGAGTAAAGGGGATGAGGATTAGTAGCGCGATTACCACCTCTTCATTTTGCCTTTTTCACAACATATTTCAGCAAAAATAATTCAGCAGGTAATACTTCTAAGTCTGAAAAGTAATAATCACCTACATCTTGAGTTACAATACATTTACACTTAGACCCTAATGCAGAATAGTACTGTAGTCCATCTTCAAAATCCACAATCGATTTATTCATGTATGTATGTTGCACAACTTGGCTATCCATTGTAGTACAATTTATTTTGGCACTTAGTATTGCTATCTTTTTCCTTGCCAAAGCTTTACCACTCTTCTTTTCAGCAAAATAATAGGCTATAGCTAAACACAATGGCGAAGTATACACTTCAAAACGATTTGAATCTGCTAAGCTCAATACCCGTGAAGAATAAGTAAACAATGGGTATTCGTTGCACAACACCGAAACCAAAATGTTCGCATCCAGAAAGATTCGCACTTACTTCAACTTCTTTTTAGTATAAAATGCTTTCTTCAATGCTTTGTTGGATTTGGGCTGACGAACATATCCCACCTCACCTTCACTAACTTGCATTACCCAATCGGAAACCGGAAGTTCATCTAACGATGAATAGGTTTTACTGATTGCCTTTTTCAATAAAAATTCGGTAAGTCGAGAAAGACTTATATTATTCTTCGCTGCAAATTCTTTGGCCTGAACAATCACATCTTCATCAAAACTTAGGGTAACTTTTGCATCCATAATTTTCATTTATACGACAAAAAAAAATATTCTATACGTAGCTATAAAAAACAAACGACTACAAACGATTACCGCTTAAACCCCACATTAATATGAATGAACAGCGACCGCGAAACTCTTATCAATACAGGGCTTAACAGCAATAACATAAAGCTCGCTACAATAAACGAAACGGTTAATGTTTGTTTGAAAACAAATAAACTAATAGCAATAAAAATAAGTTCCAACGCAATCACAATCGGATAACTCACCCACAAAGCACCCAAATAAAAACCGGGTTCGATAATGAAATCTTGTCCGCAGTTTGGACAACGATCAGGCATATCAAAAAGTGTAGTTAAATGGTAATGACGTGCATCACTGAATAAATTTGCACGTCTACACGATGGACATTGACAGGTGACTACACTACGAAAAAGACCAATGCCTTTAGTTGGAGGTTCCATGCACAATTGTTTTATCAATCCAGCTTGTACCGAATCGATACGGAATAAAATCAAGTGATGGAATTTGTTTAGTGATAATCAAATTTGCTCGCTTTCCTTTGGTAATACTGCCGGCCAAACTTTCTACGCCCATAGCATAAGCGCCATTGATGGTGGCGGCATTCACTACTTCTTCTACAGATAATTTTTGATGTATGCAAGCTAACGACAAAACAAACGGCACATTCCCGCTAGGCGATGAACCCGGATTATAATCGCTTGCCAAAGCAATAGGCAAACCTGCATCAATCATTGTGCGAGCAGGAGCATAAGGTAATTTCAAAAAGAAAGCCGTAGTGGGCAACACCGTTGGCATAGTTTCAGAATGTAACAACGCCTCAATTTGCTCATCAGCAGTACATTCCAAGTGATCTACCGAAAGGGCATTGTGCTTCACGCCTACTTCTATTCCGCCAGAAAATGCAAGTTCATTAGCGTGAATCTTAGGCTGTAAGCCATATTTAGCAGCAGCTGCAAGAATCCTATCAGTCTCCTCAGCACTGAAAAAACCATCTTCGCAAAACACATCCACATAATCCGCTAAGCCTTCATCTGCAATTTGCGGCAGCAAACGATTAATCAGTAAATCCAAGTATCCATCGTGGTTCTGGCGATACTCCATCGGATACGAATGCGCTCCTAAAAAAGTAGATTTTATTAATAGTTGCGAACGCTCTTTCAATTTCCGAATCACGCGCAACATCTTCAATTCGCCTTCATAACTCAAGCCATAACCCGATTTAATTTCTACAGCTCCTGTTCCGGTGTGTTGAATTTCGGTTAAGCGTTCCAATGCCGCATCAAACAATTCTTCCTCCGATGTTTCGTGCAACACCTTGGCTGAATTCAAGATTCCACCGCCATTTCGGGCAATCTCTTCGTACGATAAACCACGCAACTTATCGGCAAATTCTTTTTCGCGCCATTTCGCAAATACCAAATGCGTATGCGAATCGCACCAAGCCGGCAAAACAAATCGGTGGCCGGCATCTATCATTTCATCCGCATTGTCCGGACAATCCACCATACATCCAAAATCTGAAATCAATCCATTTTCGATCAACACAAAGGCATTATCAATAGCTTCAAGATGTGCCATAGCCTCACCTTTCAGCAATCGTTGCCCCTCTGGTAAAATACCCGCCAGTGTTTTAATATTTCGAATTAAAGTGCGCATTATTTTTTATCAATTTCCACAATCACCGCTACTGGTTTTGTATCTGCAGCCGGTTTCTCAAAACTCACATTAGTCGATGCCTTAAAGTTTACAGCCGCAACATTGCCCAAAGCCGCATTCACTTTTTGCTGATAGTTACCCGATTTTTTATTGATGCTTTCGTTCATGCCTTTGTAATCAATCGGCTCGTTTGTTACCACAATCGCAATTAAATCTTTGTTGCCTTTGTTATCGGCTTGCATCGAAAAATCTTTCGGGAACACACGCGTTCCGGTAATGCCGCAATAAGGCGAATGCTTTGGCGTGTAAGGGAACAACACATAACTCGAACCATCGGTTTCTTGTCCGAAAATATACGTGTAACACTCTCTGTTATTCGTTACCTCGGCTTTGAATTTATCGCCAATTTTAATCGGACTTTGTGTGGCAAACAAATTATCGCCTTTCAACACCAATGGAATATTTTTCTTCGACTGATTATCAATTAATCCCACCGAAATACTCAATGTTGTTGGCTGTGGAGCGGCTGAAGAGCCCATCGGATAAGTACCATAAGCCTCTTTACAAAACGCTTTGAAATCGCTGTAACGCACCCACGCCAAACCATTTTCGCCCCAGTCTTTGCCCCAGCTATTCATAATTTGAAACGCACCGCCTTCCAAGAAATCATCGTAGCCAATCACACACATCGCATGTCCGCCAAAGCCACTCATACTGTAATCGTCACGCGTAGGGATCCACACTTTTTTTCCCATCATCTCTTGCATAAAAGAGCCGCCCACCATCATACCAATAATCACCGGAGCACCTTGCGCCAAATTTTGTTTCATGGCTAGCATGTCAATTTCATAGTCATCGCCATTCTTCGTCAAACGGTTGGCACCACGCATCTTGTATTGCAACGCCTCTTGCATTTCGGTGCTGTTGGGCGATTTATCGCAGGAATTTTCGTTGTACGGAAACTCGTTGAAAGGCAATACTCCACGCTGTGTCATGTTCTCTGTAGCACGGATGATATAAGAACCCTGACAGTTTTCGTCCAACTTAATTTGATTGTACAAAAACGAAGGACTAAAGGCCACTTGATTTGGATTTTGCCCGGTGCGTCTGGCTTCCAAAATGGTTCGTGCGGCATAAGCACTTGACCAAGCCACGCAAGAACCTTGGCTGCCTTGGTTCATTCGATCCGGACAATATTGCTCCAACGAAACGCGCTCCGGCAAAGGGTTTTTGGTGTTATCCGCCAAAGGCTCAAACACTTCGGCTTTATCAAATTGCTTTTCATCGAGCACACCGCCCGTAACAAAACTGCTAGCTGCATTGGCCACCGGACCTCCGCCTCCACTGCCCATAAAATAATAGACCGCCCCACCAATCAACAACAGCGGAATAAACAACTTCGGGTTGCGAAACAACAACGGCAACAACATCCCAATGATGCCTCCGCCAATACCACCACCTCCGCCACCGCCTCGGCCTCCTCCCCCACCGGGGTTATTGTCATTAGAATTTTGATTCTCGTCTTCCACCATTCGTATCGGCATAGCTCAACATTTTATTTTTAAAAATAACAAAAGCAAAGGAATACAAAACCAATGCCTGTTTTTTTTGAAAGCCGATGTATGGATGTGGCGCGCACCGCTGGGAAGCGGGCCGTGCTGTTCGCTGCAATCTTTGCCAATAAGCATTGGCAAAGGATTTCCGCTACCATCACTCGCGGGCGTTTGGGTTCAAACAAAAATTGCACTGCTATTCAAATGATTGTTTTTTGATATATCAAATTGAACTGTTCGAGGAAAAGAAGAAGGAAGATAGCATCTTCCTCGTATACCCAATTCAATTTGAAAACTTAATGGAACGGAATGCTCCCTGTCCTCCGCTGGCGGAGGTGGCTCCGCGCTTTGGCGGAGACGGAGGTGGTCATACTAAATAGCATATCCAGTAAGCGTAACAAAAAAAGAGTACATAATTTTTTTAGATGATGTAGTAGGCATTTCTTCTTGTGAATTGATTATTTGAGCATCAATACCACCCCCTACCCCCCGCCAGCGGGGGAGAAAGATTAGCACCTACCATCCCTTTAACGCAATTTAGAATTGAAGCCGAACGCTCCTTGTCCTCCGCAGGCGGAGGTAGTGCTCAAACATCTCATTCCTTTTTTTTATTTTAGAAACATGAAAGCCGATAAAGAAAATCTTTACGCCTACAACAAAACCCTACAACCCTTCGCCAACCATTTGCGAAAGAACATGACCATGGCCGAAGCCTGTTTGTGGAAATACGCATTACGGGCCAAAGGCATGAAAGGCTATACGTTCCGTAGGGAACGACCTGTGCTCAACTACATTGCCGATTTTATGTGCATGGAATTAAAACTTGTAATTGAAGTAGATGGATTAACGCATCAATGGGAGGAAACAATTATAAAGGATGCAAAGAAAGATGCCGATTTAACTGCTGCAGGATTCACTGTTTTGCGATTTGATGATGAAGAGGTTTTAACTCAACTGCACAAAGTGATTGAACGGATAGAAGATACAATAGTTGCGATTGAAAATAAGAAACACCCCCCTACCCCCCCGCTAGCGGGGGACAAGGATTAGCACCTACCAACCCTTCAACGAAATTTTAAAACGAAGCCGAACGCTCCCTGTCCTCCGCGGGCGGAGGTGGCTCCGCGCTTTGGCGGAGACGGAGGTGGTGAAATTGAAAGTATAACCAGTAAGCGATAACAAAAAAAGAATACATAATTTTTTAGATGAAGCATCTGTCTCTTCTTCATATGAAAAAATTATTTGAGCATACTTACCACCCCCTACCTCCCGCAAAGCGGGACAGGCTCCGCCAGCGGGGGACAAGGACTAGCACCTACCAACCCTTAAACGAAATTTAGAAATGATGCAGAACGCTCCCTGTCCTCCGCAGGCGGAGGTGGCTCCGCGCTTTGGCGGAGACGGAGGTGGTGCTTAAACATCCCATTCCTTTTTTTATTTTAGAAACATGAAAGCCGATAAAGAAAATCTTTACGCCTACAACAAAACCCTACAACCCTTCGCCAACCATTTGCGAAAGAACATGACCAAGGCCGAAGCCTGTTTGTGGAAATACGCATTACGGGCCAAAGGCATGAAAGGCTATACGTTCCGTAGGGAACGACCTGTGCTCAACTACATTGCAGATTTTATGTGCATGGAATTAAAACTTGTAATTGAAGTAGATGGATTAACGCATCAATGGGAGGAAACAATTATAAAGGATGCAAAGAAAGATGCCGATTTAACTGCAGCAGGATTCACTGTTTTGCGATTTGATGATGATGATGTTTTAACTCAACTCCATAAAGTGATTGAACGGATAGAAGATACAATAGCTGCTATTGAAAAAAAGAACCACCCCCCTACCCCCCGCTAGCGGGGGACAAGGACTAGCACCTACCAACCCTTAAACGAAATTTTGAAACAAAGCAGAATGCTCCCTGTCCTCCGCGGGCGGAGGTGGCTCCGCGCTTTGGCGGAGACGGAGGTGGTGAAATTTCCCCGCTGGTTGGTGTTCCGTCACCAACCAGAATTTTAAATTTTGAAACGAAGTAGAATGCTCCCTGTCCTCCGCTGGCGGAGGTGGTTTTCCAACTCCATGGTTCGTGAAACCACCCCAACTGTTCGGAAGATAGTACAAACTTTTGATAATCAGGATAACTAAGGGAATCAAAATTGCACATGAGCGAATCTATTGGATAAGATTTGCTTCATGGATGTCTCAAAAATATTATCGCTACTTCCAGAGTCTCTTTTAACAGAACTTGCTGATGATACAGCAGTTAATCGATACAGTAAAAAACTTCAAGGCGAATTAGTTTTCAAGTTACTTCTTCACTGTATTCTTTCGCACAAGGATAATAGTTTACGCACAATGGAATCCGCATATGAATCAATAGGGTTTAATATACTTAATGCGGGAAGGAAGAAACAGCAAATTCGCTACAGCTCAATCAGTGAAAGATTAAGCACAATAAACCCAGTATATTTTGAAAAAATATATCACTGCTGTTTGGAAATATATGGTGAACTTTTACACGAAAAGACACCTTCCATCATTCGGTTTGATTCTACAATAGTAGCATTGTCAAGCAAGTTATTAAAAGTCGGGTATCACCTAAAAGGTGGAGATGCAGACCATATGCGCCAACTCAAATTTACGATTGGGTATTCCGATCTTCCTATTGTAGCAAAATTTTATTCCGAGCAAAATTTCAACAGCGAAAACGTTGCATTAAGAGAGACTATTCTTTCATTTGAGCCAGACAAAAACAAAGGTATTCATGTTTTTGATAGGGGACTTAACTCTCGGAAAACATACGACACCTTAACAGAAAAAAAGATTCCATTTGTGACTCGCGCCAATACGAATAGTAAGATAAAGGAAGTAACAGGAAATAGTATTATCAAACCCATAGAGACAAGTACCCTTTTGATAATTAGAGATACAGTAGTGTATATGTTTTCGGAGGGGTCAAAAATAGCTAAGCATCCAATACGCTTTATCAAATGTGTTCAGAAATCAACTAATGAACAGATATGTTTTGTGTCAAATATTTATGATTTAAGTGCAGAAAGCATCACTACTCTTTACAGACAGCGCTGGGATATAGAAGTGTTCTTCAAATTTTTAAAACAGGAGCTCAATTTCTCTCATTTAATTAATCGAAGTGAAAATGGGATTAGAGTAATGTTGTATGCTACATTGATTGCTGCAACTTTACTTTTAGTATACAAAAAGAAAAACAATTTGAATGGTTATAAAATTATGAAACTGAAATTCGTGCAGGAGCTAGAGAAAGAGTTAGTGAAAAATTTCGTAAAAATGTGTGGAGGAGACCCGAAAAAAGTTGACAACTTTCTCAATTTCAACTCTTCATAAGTCTTCCGAACAGTTGGGGTGGTATCACCAACCATTCTTTTTCTTATTATGCTATCAACTTTGAGTATAGTGTTGGTTGGTGGCGGAACACCAACCAAAGGAGAAATTGTCATTTATGTTGTACGCTATTGCAATTTCAAAAGGAATACTATATTGCATAAAAAGTTTTTCGCCCATGAAACATATGCATATAAGTATTATTGTTGTTATTTTGGCTATTGCGTTTTGGTCGTGCAAGAAAGAGACACCTGCACCTGCACAAAGTTCTTTAGCCGGTGAATGGTCTATCTCACTTTTTTCACCAATAGGACCAAGCAATCAATCTTTGAACTTTTATACGAATACTTCGGGGAGCGCTAGCTTTTCGCCTTATGGTTTAGCGGTGGGCACTGGTCAGATTGCAAAAATTAAACTGATTGAAGCGGAAAGCGGGAAATATTACATGACCATCAATAATTTGGGAAATTGGGTTTTGGATAGAAATGGAAGAGCAGGTACTTATATTGCGTTTGAGGAGAAGACAAGCGAAAAACGGCCAGATAATCTTTTCTTTTTAGAGAAAGTATTTAATACCGATAGTGCCTATTATATTCGTTCAGTTACCGATAGTGCATACATCGCTTACTATCTTAATTTTCCAAATTCAACCGTATTTATAAAGGGATCTCCGTCTAGCAGTTATACAAACTACACTTGGGTGCTGCGGAAATGACGAATTTGCCACTTTGGTTGGTGTTCCGTCACCAACCAATATTAAGATGTATGATTTTTTGATTTACGATTTAAGAAGGGAGGATTTATGATTTGGAGTTTGTGATTTGAGCTTTATGATTTATAATTTGAGCGTGTTATCGGGCTGTACGTTGCAATCATTGTCCATGGGAATGGCCAAAGGATTTCCACTGCCATCCCGCACGCGGGCATTGTGCTTCATTGATAAATTAACCTGACACTTTACTTATGGTCGGTGTTATCACCGTCCATTCATTTCTTAACTTTTTTGGTTAGTATTGGTTGGTGGCGGAACACCAAACACAGGGGAAATATGACTGAATATAAATGGGTTTGTATAAAGCATTATATGGATTATATTTAAAAATGGTAGTGGAAATGGAGACATCTTTTGGGATGTGGTATGGGTTTTAAGTTGATATAAGTCACAAACTATGTCGCTATGTATCTCGTTATCAAATGTGAAAAAGGTAGAACGAGTGAAAAACATTCGCGCTAGTTAGGGAATTTGTTTAATTTTAGATTAAAGCGAGCGTGAAAAACATTTCTACAAGCAGGTATTATCGATATTAAAATCATCCAATGAAAATGAGGCGTACAATCTTTATCATATTGGGATTATTGCTTCATGCTGTGTTGTTTTTACTGGAAGTTCGATATTTAGTTATCCCTAGCTTATTTTCTATCATTTTGATTGCATTAATTGTTTATGATGTTTTAATCATTGCAATATTCTTTAAGGTAGTTTATCGCTTTTTTATGAAGAACGATAGCTCCCAATCTCGTTTTAAAATAACAAAGGGGTGGGCTATATTCTTTTCCATATTCCTTTCATTGGTATTATGCATGTTTTTTTATTTGGTTATTATTATTCAATACTTATTTAATACGCCAGGTTTTTTTGGATCATATGTTCAATGTATCAAGATTAAATCTTCAAACACTGTTTTTCATATATATAGAGATGATTTTTTGTTTAAGAATACTATTATTCATACCGGTAGCTGTAGAACATTGCTTGCTGATAAAGATGTATTCTTCGATTTGTGGGGTTCTGATAGTACGCTTAAGGTTTATGATAAATACGATTCAATAATTTTTGTAACAAGTAAGGATTCTTGTAGTTACAATGTTGCAAGCCGGAAATTCAAGGATTTATAATTAATGTCTTTGCTTCTTCTTACTTTTCCTTTGGTAGGTGTTCCGCCACCAACCAATTGTAAAAACTATACTTGGGTTTTGCGCAAATAATCGGTTTGACAGCGCTTGTCCCTTTGGTTGGTGTTCCGCCACCAACCAATGCAGCGATTGCTTTGATGCTCGCAGTGACGGCTCTTATAAATAATTCGTAAACATCAATCTATGCAGTATGCCGCGTGCGCGATTGCAGTGGAAATCCTCTGCGGCTTCCCAGCGGCAGAGATTGGAACGGAAAGCGCGGTATCACGCCCCAAAGCCATGTATTGATTTAAGAGGCAACTATTTACGATTTTCGCCTCGGCAAGGATACCAACTCGGAGTGGATAGCCTTAAAATTAATGCTTTTCTAATTTAGACGATGTCTAAATAAACCTTATATTTGCCGTTTAGAAGCGAACATTAAAGGAATTTGACTGTTAACGATACATGGCTGAGCAAGACGAAATATTAACCCAACAGATTGATGGCGAGTATAAATACGGTTTCGTAACCGATATCGAGCAAGAGTTTGCCGAGAAGGGGTTGACGGAAAATACCGTTCGTTTTATTTCGGCCAAGAAGAACGAGCCGGAATGGATGCTGAATTGGCGCTTGGAGGCTTACCGCCACTGGCTGAAAATGAAGCAGCCGACTTGGCAGAATGTGACTTTTCCGGAGATTAATTTTCAAGACATTATTTATTATGCGGTGGCGAAGAAAAAGGCGAAGTTGAATTCGTTGGATGAGGTGGACCCGGAAATCTTGAAAGTATACGATAAATTGGGCTTGCCGAAAGAGGAGCAAAAACTATTGGCCGGTGTGGCGGTGGATTTTGTAATGGATTCGGAATCGGTGTTTACTACGTTTAAATCTTCGTTGAAAGAGAAGGGCATTATTTTTTGTTCGATTGCCGAGGCGATTCAAGATCATCCGGCATTGGTGAAACAATACTTGGGATCGGTGGTGCCGGTGCGTGATAACTATTACTCGGCTTTGAATGCTGCGGTGTTCTCGGATGGTTCGTTTGTCTACATTCCGAAGGGAGTGCGTTGTCCGATGGAACTCTCTACTTATTTCAGAATTAATGCAGAGAACACGGGGCAGTTTGAACGTACCTTGATTATTGCTGATGACAATTCGTATGTGAGTTACTTAGAGGGCTGTACAGCTCCGAAGCGCGATGAAAACCAATTGCATGCGGCTGTTGTGGAGTTGATAACGCTGGAAAATGCGGAAATCAAGTATTCTACGGTACAGAACTGGTATCCGGGCGATAAAGAGGGCAAAGGCGGTATCTATAATTTTGTGACGAAGCGCGGTTTGTGCAAAGGGAATAATTCAAAGATAAGCTGGACGCAAGTGGAAACGGGCTCGGCCATTACGTGGAAATATCCATCGTGTATTTTGAAAGGCGATAATAGTATTGGCGAGTTTTATTCGGTGGCAGTAACCAACAATTTTCAGCAAGCCGATACAGGCACGAAGATGATTCACATCGGGAAAAATACCCGTAGCCGAATTGTGAGTAAGGGGATTTCTGCCGGTAAATCGCAGAATGCTTATCGCGGTTTGGTGCAAGTGAATGCAACGGCTGAAAATGCGTATAATTTCTCGCAGTGCGATTCGTTGTTGATTGGCGATAAATGCGGTGCGCATACGTTTCCGTATTTGGATATCAAAAACAAAACAGCAAATGTAGAGCACGAGGCAACTACTTCTAAAATAGGGGAGGACTTGTTGTTCTATTGCAATCAAAGAGGTTTGAGCACAGAAGAAGCAGTGAATATGATTGTGAATGGCTATTGTAAGGAAGTGTTTCGCCAATTGCCGATGGAGTTTGCTGTGGAGGCGCAGAAACTATTAGGAATAAGTCTTGAGGGCAGTGTGGGGTGATTTATGATGTAAGATTTAAGAGGTAGGATTTAGGATTTAAGATTTTTGGATTTAAGATTTAAGAAGGAAGATTTTTGATTTGAGAAGATAACCTATTAATTAGTTCAGCATAAGCCCCAATGATGAATAAATTTGAATTACTTGAACGTACGAAGATGTTTTCTACTAGCATCGTAATATTGGTAGATGCTTTTCCTAAGACCATTGTAGGTTATGAATTAGGGAAACAAATTATAAGGTCGGGTTGCTCTGTTGGTGCAAATTACAGAGCTTCTTGTCGGGCGAAATCGGATGCTGATTTTAGTTATAAAATTAGCGTGGTGTTGGAAGAGGCGGATGAAACATTGTTTTGGCTTGAACTTTTAGAAGAAGCTAAGATTATTGAAGAACATAAATTGAAAATTATAAAAGAAGAGAATACAGCATTGGTGAAAATTTTTGCAGCAACACTCAAAACAGTAAGAGCAAAAAGCCGCAAATCTTAAATCAAAAAACAGAAACTGAAAATAAGAGGACTAATTCTTAAATCAAAAAATCCTAAATCTTAAATAGAGATAAATCTTAAATCAAAAAATCATAAATCATAAATAAATAGGTAGATGTTAGTAATACGAAATCTAAACGTAGCAATAGGCGAAAAGAAAATTCTTAAAGATTTTTCGTTGACGATTAATGCCGGTGAAGTGCATGCGATTATGGGACCGAATGGAACCGGTAAGTCTACCTTGGCTTCGGTTTTAGCCGGTAAAGCTGAATATGAAGTAGAAAGTGGAGAGGTGTTTTTTGAAGGAGTGAATTTGTTGGAACTAACGCCTGATGCAAGAGCTTTGGCCGGTGTATTTTTGGCGTTTCAATATCCGGTAGAAATTCCGGGTGTGACAACTACCAACTTTATGAAAGCCGCTGTGAATGCGAAACGCAAGCATGATGGATTAGAGCCATTAGATGCAAAATCGTTTTTGCAGTTGATGAACGAGAAACGTCAGATTGTAGAATTGGATAAGAGTTATTTATCGCGTTCGATCAACGAAGGGTTTTCGGGTGGAGAGAAAAAACGAAACGAGATTTTTCAAATGGCCATGTTGAATCCGAAGTTGGCGATATTGGATGAAACCGATTCAGGCTTGGATATTGATGCATTGCGAATTGTAGCGAATGGCGTGAACTCGTTGCGCACCAAAGAAAATTCGTTTTTAGTGATTACACACTATCAGCGTTTGTTGAACTACATCGTACCCGATTTTGTGCATATTATGTATGACGGAAAAATTGTGAAGACAGGCGATAAATCGTTGGCTTTGCAAATGGAAGAAAAGGGATATGATTGGGTGAAAGAAGAATTAGCCGCAAACTAAACAGAAGGAAGACGTGAGTGCGACAATGATAAACGAAGATTTTAGAACTAGGGCAAAAGCATTTTTGCAAACGAATGGTATGCCTACCTCTCGCGATGAGGAATGGCGTTTTACCAATTTGCGGAAATACTTTACCGATGCAGTAGCTCCGAATAGCACTTCGGTTGAACTTCCTGCCTATTACCACAATTGCGAAGGCAATAAAATTGTATTGGTGAATGGTGTTTTGGATGCAGAGCGTTCGCAATTCGATAATACTATTGAAGTGACGAATACACATCCATTGTTGGGTTCGGGGATACAAGAAGAAAATTATTTCACCGCTTTAAATGCCGCAAACTATACAGATGCACTTTGCATTTCGGTGAAGGGAGAAAATCAGCCGATACATATATTTCATATTATCACTAAAGCTGAATTTGTATTTCCTCGAATATTGCTTTCTGCGAAACGCAGTAGCAGTGTGGTGGTGAACGAGTTTTATACTACTTCCTCTACAGCCAATGTTTCAGCGGTTATTGAAGTGTTTTTAGAAGAGAACGCGAATGTAAATTGGCATGCTATTCAACACGATAATGGCGCATTGAATGTGGTGAATCATGTAGAAGCACAAGTGGCTCGTGATGCGCGTTTTCAGTATGTGTCTTTATCGCAGAACAGCCGATTTATCCGCAATACTATACAAGCTCGATTAAATGGCGAAAACGCATACGCTTCGTTGAATGGCTTTTATCAAACCGATGGTGAATCGTTAGTCGATAACCATGTGTTGATCGATCATAAAGTAGCGAATTGCGAAAGTCACCAGTTGTTTAAAGGCTTATTGGATGGCGAAGGAACCGGTGTGTTTAATGGCAAGATTATGGTGCATCAAGATGCGCAGAAAACCAATGCGTATCAATCGTCAAAGGCCGTGTTATTGTCGGAAACTGCAACTATTCACACCAAACCGCAATTAGAGATTTTTGCAGATGACGTGAAATGTAGTCACGGAGCGGCTATTGGTCAGATGAATAAGAACGAGATTTTTTATTTCATGGCGCGTGGTATTGATGAGAAGAAAGCGGCTGCTATTTTGAATTATGCCTATGTGGTAGAATTGTATGAGCGTGTTTCAGACGAAAAGTTGAAAGCGTATTTGATAGAGAAATTGAAGAAAGAGTCGGACATCGACTTCTAATAGAAAGTAGTATGGCAATAGATGTGGCGACAGTGCGCAACAATTTCCCTATCCTTCACCAAGCAGTGAATGGGAAGCCGTTGATTTATTTCGATAATGCAGCTACTTCGCAAAAGCCTACTGTGGTTATTGATGCGATTTCAGATTACTACAAAAGGTATAATAGTAATATTCATCGTGGGGCGCATCACTTAGCGAATGTGGCTACAGAGGCCTATGAGCAATCGCGCGATTTTATTGCTACATATATTAATGCGGCAACAAGCGCAGAAATCAACTTTGTGCGTGGTACTACAGAGGCTGTAAATTTGGTGGCTGCGGGTATGGCAAAGGAATTGAAACCGGGTGACGAAATTTTGATTTCAACTTTGGAGCATCATTCTAATATAGTGCCTTGGCAAATGGCCTGTGAAGCTTCCGGGGCAACGTTGAAAGTAATCCCAATCAATGATGCAGGAGAATTGCTGATGGAGGAATACGAAAAGTTGCTGACTGAATACGTTAAGGTAGTATCTTGTACTTATGTTTCTAATGCTTTGGGAACCATCAATCCTATCAAGGAAATTGTAGCCAAAGCACATGCTATTGGCGCAAAGGTTTTTGTTGATGCCGCCCAAGCTGCTCCGCACAAGAAGATTGACGTACAAGACATCGATTGCGATTGGTTAGCATTTTCCGGACATAAAGTTTTTGGACCCACAGGTATCGGTATATTGTATGGTAAAACCGAGGTAATGAATGCCTTAGCGCCTTACATGGGTGGCGGTGAAATGATTGATACGGTTACGTTTGAGAAAACAACGTACAATCGATTGCCTTATAAGTTTGAAGCCGGTACTCCGCATATTGAAGGGGGTATAGTATTGGCAGAAGCGTTGAAATACATGCAAAATGTTGGTTTAGACAATATTCAACAGCAAGAAAATCTGTTGTTAGCGCATGGCACAAAATTGTTGAGTGCAATTGATGGTATGCGATTCATTGGAACAGCGAAAAATAAATGTTCTGTGATTAGTTTTTTGGTAGATGGTTGTCACCCTTTCGATATAGGTACAATGCTCGATGCGAATGGGATTGCAATTCGCACGGGCCATCATTGTTGTCAGCCGTTGATGCAACGATTGAATATTGACGGTACATGCAGAGCTTCTTTCGCTTTCTATAACACTACGGAAGAAATTGACGTGTTTGTTGATACATTGAAGAAGGTTGTTGCTCGTCTTCGTTAATTTTTTATCGGGTTTGTAATAATCAAATTTCGGCTTATTTTGGGTGAAATAATCAAGCCATGCCACATTATTGTAAACGAGGGGATATCCCTGCTAAGCGCCATACGCAGTATAGAAAACCGGATGGTTCGTTGTATGCTGAAGAATTAGTGGGAACAGAAGGTTTCTCGGATTTGTCTTCTATTGTTTATCATGTGCATCCGCCCACAGCAGTTTTAGAGGTTGGTGAACCCGCGCTATTTGCTCCAATAGTAGCTGAGTACAAGAATCTGAAAAATAGATGTTACAAGGGCTTTAAAGTTCAGCCACAAGACGATTTTTTGCAGTCGCGAAAATATGTGTTGGTGAATTCTGATGTATATTTAGCGCTATCGGCTCCACGTAAAAGCATGACCGATTATTTTTACAAAAATGCAGAAGCCGATGAAGTTATTTTTGTGCATGAAGGGAGTGGTACATTGAAATCGTTGTACGGAGAAATAACATTTGGATATGGCGATTACTTGGTGATTCCGCGCGGCACCATTTATCAGATGGAATTTAATACGGAAGACAATAGGTTGTTGATTATTGAATCGTTCTCACCCGTAGTATATCCAAAACGCTATCGAAATGAATTTGGCCAATTACTTGAAAACTCACCTTTCTGTGAACGTGATATTCGTGAACCGGGGCAATTGAAAACGAACGATGCAACTGGTGATTTTTTGGTGTATATCAAGAAATCGGATCATCTGTTTCCATATCATTACAAACATCATCCGTTTGATGCAATTGGTTGGGATGGTTGTCTATATCCTTATGCGTTTTCTATTCACAATTTTGAACCTATTACCGGACGAGTGCATCAACCGCCACCGGTGCATCAAACCTTTGAAGCACGCAATTTTGTGATTTGCAGTTTTGTGCCACGCAAATACGATTATCATCCGTTGGCCATACCTGCACCTTATTTTCACAGCAATGTAGATTCAGACGAAGTGTTGTATTATGTTGATGGTGATTTCATGAGCCGAAAGCATGTGGAACGGGGAATGATTTCGCATCACCCGCTAGGTATTCCGCATGGACCGCATCCCGGAACAATCGAGAAAAGCATTGGTAAAGAAGCAACACATGAGTTGGCCGTGATGGTCGATACTTTCCGTCCGCTCCACATTTGTGAAGAGGCCCTCGATATTGAAGACAAAGAATATTATAAGAGTTGGTTATAAAATAGCAATTTCAAACGAAATACATTATGGCAAAAAAAGTACAAGCAAGTAATACGAAGAAGACTGAAACTGCAACAGAGAAAAAAAATTCAAGTTTCTCGTTGAATGTAGATTGGGTGCACGTTTTCATACTTTCTGCTTTGTTTTGGATGATTTACTTATGGATTTTCAATTCCAATTTTGTGGATTTGAATGGCGATAATTTTGCGTATTTTCTTTTAGGTCGTGGTTTGGCAGAAGGCCATGGGTATGTGAATGCCACGTCTATTCATCCAACACCTCAAATCCATTTCCCTCCCGGCTTTCCATTCATCATTGCGGCTTGCATTAAGTTGTTTAATGCCGATATGATGGATGTGAGTTTTGTAATGGGGTTGTTCTATTTTGTTTCTATTCTATTGTTTTATTTTTCGCTAACAAAAATTCAAGCATCGAAAGCGTTGGCCTTTGTGGTGAGCATTTTTGTGTTGTTGAATCAATTGTTGATGAGTAGTGCGGTGTCGTGTATGAGTGAGATTCCTTTTGTATTGGCCAGCATTGCAGGGATTTTCTTTTTGGTGCGTTCGGCTAGCGATGACAATCCGTTGAAAAGCTGGAAATTGTTATTGTCGGTAGGCGCTTTCGCCATTGGTTACTACATCAAATCTATTGGTATTGCGCTTTTTGGGGCTATGTTTCTGTATTTCTTGTTCTCCAAAAAGTGGAAACATTTGTTAGTGTCAACAGGCGCTTACGTGTTGATGGTATTGCCTTGGTACATTCGCGGTAAGCAAGTGGGCAGTTCGTATGCATCGCAGTTAATGCAAGTAAATCCATATAAACCCGAGTTAGGGAACTTAACCATGGCTTCCTTTATTGAGCGTATCGAAAACAATTTTATTCGTTATGTTTCATTAGATATTCCAACAAGTATTTTCGGACTAGAACTCACTACAGAGAAAACACCACTTTCGTTTTGGATTACCGGATTACTAATCATAGCCTTTATTCTTTTCGGGATTTTCCGTTTGAAAGATTACAAGTTTTTCTTTTTAGGTTACATTGTTGCTGTATTTACCATTTTGTTGGCGTGGCCGGATGCCTTTGGTGGATTGCGTTTCATTGAAGTGCTGGTACCTGTATTTTTGTTCTTGTTTATTTATGGCATTATTGGTTTAATTGAATTTGTTCTTGGAAAATTATCGATTGCAAGTTTCAGTCCATATTGGTTACTGTTTTTTGCGATGTATTATTATTCGCCCTTGGAGACTTTAAAAAATAAACTTACTGAGCCAACGCCACAGAATTATAGGAATTACTTTGAGTTGGCGAAATGGGCCAAAGCTAACACACCAAAAGACGCAGTGTTCAGTGCCAGAAAGCCGGATATGTTCATGTACTTTGCCGATAGAACAACTATTGGCGATAAACCATCGTTGAGTGATACCGTAGTATTGGATTATTTCCGCGAGAACAGCGTTGATTATGTGGTTTTAGAGCAACTTGGTTTTGCTTCTACTGCGAAATATCTTTATCCAGCGATTCAGAAGAATCAGGCAAAATTTCCAATCGCTATTCAATTACCGAACCCTGATACCTACTTGTTGAAGTTCACCGAAGGCGACAGATAAACAACTTATCGGAACGAGATATTGCTCATTGCTTTTAATACATATTCTTTCAGTCGGTTGTTGCGCTCAATATCGTAGGTGGGATCTTTATATTGAAACCAATAGGCAAATACGTAATATTCGTTTGTTTTCTTGTTTTGTGCAACAAGGTAAAAGCGACTGTAATTACTTGCTTTTGATCGTCTGTAGAAGCGAGTATGCAAATAGAAGCCATCTTCGCCAGTTTTTAGTTTTACGGTTGAAGAATCTACAGTGTAGTTAGCTTCTTGTACTTTATCGTAAAAGGTGTTGAAGTCTTTTAGTTCTTCTTCAAGAATAGCTTTTACGTCAGTTTGTGTTGCTTTTTTAATGGTAAGAAAAGCAGTCACCGGACTTTGTAACACCATAGGCTTAATGCCTATACCCGTAAACTCGTATTTGTGTGAGTATTCTGAAGCATTGGCAATAGTTACCACTTTCCAATCTTGAGGAATTTCAGCAACAAAGCGATTGTCTTCGATTTTTTTTGTGCTATTCCAAATGGTAGTATCAATTTGTGCCGATACAGAAAAAATACTGCCGAATACTATAGCAGTGAGGATGTTTTTTCGTAAATGTAGTTTCATAGTTGTTTTGTCATTTCCCTTTGATTATCTAAAAGCGTACCAAACTATTTACCGGTGTTGCATAGCCGGCTAGTTTTTCGGTTCCGTTCAGAAAATCAAGACTCATCAGAAAGCAGAATTCAGCTACATTTGCACCTTCTGCTTTTACCAACTCTGCAGCAGCAATAGCCGTACCACCGGTTGCTAACACATCATCATGAATCAGGATATTCCATCCCGGCTTCAGTATGTTTGATTGTACTTCAAGTGTTGCTGAACCATATTCCAAATCGTAGGTGAATGAACGAACTGTTCCGGGCAATTTGCCTTTTTTTCGGAGCGGAATAAGCGGAATTTGCAACTCTTGGGCAATCAACATGCCAAAGAAAAACCCTCGGCTTTCTATTACGCAAATAGCATCCGGAATGTTACGCAACTGCTTCACAAATTCTTTGGTTACGTCTCGGCATAATTCAGCATCCAAAAAAATAGGAGAGATGTCTTTGAATAAAATACCCGGTTTTGGGAAGCCAACCACATCTTTAATGGCCGATTGAAGTCTGGTTTCGATGCTTTGCGCTTGTTGCATAAAATGAAAATGGTTTTTGAAATTAAACGGTCTTTTGTTTGTTCTGCCAATAATAATAAACAGGAATTCCGAGCAAAACAATGGCGAAACCCGGGTAGGTTGTTAGTGGTTTGTTAATCAATAAATTAATGCAGAAAAGTGCGGCTAAAATAATATAGAGCACAGGTATAATTGGGTAGCCCCAAACTTTATACGGACGATCTAATTCCGGTTTGTTTTTGCGAAGAATAAAGATGCCGGCAATGGTGATGATATAAAAGAACATTACTGGGAACATGATGTAATCTAAGAGTAGCCCATACTTGCCCGATAGGCAAAGCACCGAAGCCCAAATACATTGCACCCAAAGGGCGAAAGAGGGAACACCCGCTTCGTTGTTGTTTTTCATACGGTCGAAGAATAATCCGTCTTTGGCCATAGCTTGAAATAAACGTGCTGAAGAAAGAATGATTCCATTGTTACAACTGAATGTAGACACCATAATTAATACGGCCATGATAATGGAAGCAACACCTCCAAATATCATAAAAGCGGCTGAAACGCCCACACGGTCTTGATCGGCAAACATGATGCCTTTTTCAAAAATAGTAGTTCCATGTGGATTACCGTAAAAGGGAAGCAAGTGGAGATAGGCAATATTCGCGAAAAAGTAAATCACTGAAACCGAAAGTGTACCTATCAATAAGGCTAAAGGAATGTTCTTTTTTGGGTTTTCGATTTCTCCAGAAATGAACGTAACGTTATTCCAAGCATCGCTTGAAAATAAAGAGCCAACGAGGGCAATACCCAATGCAGATATTAATCCGATTGTAGTAAGCGGACTATTGCTAATACCGTCAACTGTTTCAGCAATGGAACCGGAACGCCATAAGTCTTTTGTGTTTTCCAACCATACCTCTTGATTGCCAAAAACAAAGATGCCAAGGATAATAATACCGAAGAGTGCAATGATTTTTGACGATGAAAAAATACGTACAATCCACTTGCCATACTGAATACCTTTGCTGTTCATCCATGTGAGGAAAACAATCAATAAAATGCCTATTAATTGCGCTGCTGAAAATGAAAAACTGCCGATTGAGAATAGTATGTTTTTTTCGCTGAATGGCGCAAACAACACTCCACTGAATTTTGCAAAAGCCACAGCCACTGCAGCAATGGTACCACATTGAACAACGAGGAATAATGTCCAACCATACACAAAGCCTACTAGCGGATTATACGCTTCTTTCAAGTAGTGATAGTTGCCACCTGCTTTAGGAAACATACCTGCTAATTCTCCATAGCTTAAAGCGCCAAGCACTGTGATTAATCCTGAAAGCACCCATAATAGGAGCATCCAGCCGGTGCCGCCTACTGTGCGCGACATATCGGCACTGACAATAAAAATGCCGGAGCCAATCATTGAGCCGGCCACAATTAAAATCGCATCTATAAGTTTGAGCGAAGGTTTGTTTTCCATGTATCTGCTTTTGTGTAAGATAAACCATTATTTGCAACCAACAACTTCTGGGTTTAGAAATCGAATTGTCATTATTGAGTCATAAGATAAATTGCATTTTTTGTTTTACAGTTTGGTGACAATAAAAGCATTTCCATTCTATAGTTTTAGCCTTATATTTTTTAACCTTTTAAAATGATGTGTTATGAAAAGACGAAGCTTTTTTTTCTCAACAATACTGATAACGGTTTGTTTGAGTACTTTGGTTTTTAACTCGTTTTCGCAGGGTATGGTATACCTCGATGCGAACAATGTGAAAGCCGGCTTTTTTCCAGGAGGAAATTTGTTCAGTGAAAGCGTTAATGGAAATTTCGAAAGAGGATCTTATGAAGTGCCCATAGGCTCAGGTAAAAATTCAATTTTTACCACTTCACTTTGGTTAAGTGGCATAGATAACTCGAATAGTTTACATGGTGCAGTTACTCGATATGGCGCAAATGATGATTGGGTTGCAGGTCCTATTTCAACACAATACGATTCACTTTATGATTCTTTATACAAAAGAGTGTATAAGGTATCTAAGCAAGAGATAGATTTGCATCGAGCGAATTTTTTAAATCTGGGATATACAGTGCCTAATGAAATACAGCAATGGCCAGGAAATGGAAGGACTCAATTCAACGAAACGGCACAAATGGCTCCTTTTGTTGATTTGAACAGTAATGGAATTTATGAGCCAGCCTTAGGTGATTATCCCGATATCATTGGCGAGCAAGCCGTATTTTTTATATTGAATGATGTAAAGAGTACATCCTCGTATGCGAATTGTTTAAAGATGAATGTTGAGTTACATGTATTAGCCTATGCAGTATTTTGCAATCAGGATAGTGTTTTAAACAATACCATTTTTCTACGTTTGAAGTTTATTAATAAGTCTGCGAACGATTATCATGGTGTGTGTTTTTCTAATTATGTTGATCCTGATTTAGGCTGTTATAGGAATGATAGAGTAGGGTGTGACACCCTTTCCAATTCGTATTATGCATACAATGGAACGGCTAATGATCCGGATGGATGTATTATAGGATTAAAAGGATATACGGATACAAGTATTGTTCAAGGGTTCACCTTTTTGAATCAACAAATGACAGGGTTTAATTTTTACAATAATAGTCCCGGTGGTCAAATGGGAGACCCTACATTATGTAACGAATATCGAAATTATCAAACCGGAAAATTTAGAGATGGTACACCGCTTCGCTATGGTGGAAATGGTTACTTAGGAACAGGTGCAATTACTCCTTTTTGTTTTCCAGGGAATCCGAATGATCCATTAAGTTGGTCTGAAGTCCATACGCAAACTGCAGATTCTATCGTGCCGGGAGATAGACGTATAGTGAGTACAATCTTCATAGATACTTTCAAAGTCAATCAACAAAAGGTAATTGATATAGCTTCTGTATCTACACTAAGTACAACTATTGGTAATATAGAGTTGGTCAATACCTTTTTATCCGACATTCAACATGTTCGATCTTTGTATCAACAACAATTTAACTACTGCGGTCAAGTATATTCCGGAATTCAGAATGCGAATGAATTGCCTTTAACTGTGGAATTATTTCCAAATCCTACTGCTGGAAAACTAACCGTAAAATTACCTAACCTTGTCAACGAAGCTCAACTTCAATTGATGAGTATTCAAGGGCAAGAAGTTAAGCAAATGAGCACATCTTTAAATGAAACCACACTTGATTTGTCAAGCTTAGCAAAAGGGGTTTATTTGCTTAAAGTTCAATGGGGTGAAAACTCTTCCACCAAACGATTTATTATTGAATAGGAAAAATTAGGTAACTGCAATTAAGCAATCAGATGTTCATCTTTCAATTTCGTCTCAAAGCCAACAAATAGATTAGGTATTATATGGTATATTACCCCAATACCAAAGCCCGTTTATACAACGGGCTTTTTCTAATAAATGGCGAAATAAAATGTTTTTTTAGATTTGTATTGTAAAACTCCAATACATGAAAGCAAATTTCTCTCCTCTTCGTTTTTTTTTAATTGTTATCCTAACAAGTGTATTTTTTAATTCCTGTTTTTCGCAAGCAAATGTTTATCTTGATGTAAACGACATAAGTGCTGGCTTTTATCCGGGTGGTATTATGTTTGGCAAATTTCAAGGCGGACAGCTTACATTTCCTGGGTTTGAAGTGCCAAAGGGCAGTGGGAAAAATTCGATATTCGTATCTTCATTTTGGTTAAGTGGATTAGATTCAGCAAATAACTTATGTGGGGTAGCCACTAGATTTGATCAAGAACACGATTGGTCATCGGGACCCATTGCCACAACCTATAACAAAGCATTCGACTCTATTTACAACCGCATTTTTACAGTAAGTTTATTCGAAATTAATTACCATAGAACGAACTACACTTCCTCTTCTTACAACATGCCTGCGGATATTAAATTGTGGCCCGGAAATGGAAGAACTGCAAATGGCGAAAGCTTCCGTCTTGCTCCTTTCGTTGATCTAAATGGAAATGGTTTATATGAGCCTTCGATTGGTGACTATCCTGATATATGTGGCGATCAGGCAGCTTTTTTTATGATGAATGATAAGGCCCAGCTCTCCACTGAATCAGGGTGTTCAAAAATGGGAGTTGAGTTGAAAGTTTTAGCCTATGCCTTTGCAAGCAATGATACTGCGATTGACAATACAGTTTTTTTAAAAGTTGCTATAACCAATCGTTCAGCTAAAAACTATTCTGATGTTTATTTCTCCAATTTTATTGATCCGGATTTAGGTTGCTTAAGTAACGACCGTGTAGGGTGTGATACACTAACAAACAGTTGTTATGCTTATAATGAACCAGTCAATGATTTGTTGTGTTTGGTAGGAGTACCTGGTTATGGTACGTTAGGAGTAGCGCAAGGAATGACTGTTTTAAATCATAAATTAGATGGATTTGTTTATGGAATCAATTCAACTAGTTCTCCTTTTGGTGATCCAACGAATTGTAATGGATATAGAAATGTTCAAAAGAGTTTATTATTAAATGGTAATCCCGTTACTTATGGAGGTACTGGCTCAATTGGAACTATCGCAACTAAATATTGTTTTCCAGGTAATCCGGCTAACGCATCTGAGTGGTCGGAAGTCAATCAGCAAGTAGGGGCTACTATTGCACCTGGAGATAGACGAATGATTGCCAATCTATATTTAGACCAGTTACCAGCAGGAAGTACTCAAACTGTTGATTTAGCTTATGTAACTAGTCTTAGTACAACATTAAGTAGATATGAATTGGTTACGCCTTTATTAAGAGATATTTCGCATGTCCGTGATTTTTATCGAAACACTTTAGTCGATTGTGGAACAATAACAACAGGTATTGTTGATCAACGAACAAGTAGTAATGATGCCATAATATATCCAAATCCAACATCTGGGAAAGTGAATATCTCTTTAAATAAAACGTTTATAGGCGATATTTTGTGGGTAATGGATATTCAAGGAAAAGTACTTTATAATTCACCAATTACATCAATAAACACCTTTTTGAATCTTTCAGATTACGCTAAAGGAATTTATATTTTCAAGATTCAGCATAATGACGAACAAATAGTAAAGAGGATCGTTCTCGACTGAAATTTTTTAAGGTAAAAGAATCTTTAACGATTTAGTATCGAAACTATCCTGTCTACGTCTTTTTCTACATCTACGGAATAACTTTCTTGCGTAGTTTCACCTAAATGTATTGTGTAGCCGTTTTCTAACCAACGCAACTGCTCCAGTTGCTCTGCCATCTCTAATGGACTGGGCACTATTTTAACCACATTTAAAAGTACATCTTTTTGAAAACCATAAATGCCAATATGCTTAAAATAGGTATGCTGCTTGAGCCAGTTGTCAAAACTATCATTTCTGAAAAATGGAATGGCTGAACGACTGAAATAATGCGCTTTTCCACCGGTTGATACTACTTTAATGATCGTTGGGTTTTGAAGCAAAGATACATCATCAATTCGTTTTTGCAGAGTGGCAATTTGTACACCTTGTTGCATCAGCAATTCCGCCACTTGATTGATTTGCTCCGGATGAATGCATGGTTCATCGCCTTGAATATTGATGAATGCATCGGCTTCACTGCTAAATTGTTCCGCCACTTCAGCACAGCGTTCAGTACCGTTTTGATGGGTTGTTGCAGTCATCAATACTTTACCGCCATGTTCTTTAACATGATTGAAAATTCGTTCATCATCCGTTGCCACAATAACATCAGAAAGCAGTGTTGCCTTTTTTGCTTGTTCATAAACACGCATAATCATTGACTTACCGGCTATGTCAACCAATGGTTTGCCGGGAAAGCGTGTCGATGCAAATCGAGCAGGAATAATACCCATAATCCTTAATCCCATATCGCTCTTGCCATTTTAAGGATGTTCTCGTGATTCGAAAATGAATCGGCTAATTGTGCTTTTCGAGCCGCTATATCTTCTGCTGTAAATGTTTTCTGCATCAATTGATCAACCAATTCTAGTTGCTTTTGAGTGTCATTTTCAACAATACACAAGGTGTCTAAACCCGTTTGTTCAACCATGGGTGGGTTCACTAGGCAGAAACGCCCACGGTGCAATACATTCAGCAGTTTTAGTTTGATGCCTGTGTTTTGAAAAGTGACCAAAAAATTAATCTGAGCGTTCTTAATCAAATCATATAAACTGTCATCTGATGGATTCATCACCAAAGAAATATTTTTGTGTTTTTTGATTTCATCCACAATTAATTTGCTTGGATCTTTTCCGGCAATAATAATTGGAACTGAAACCTTTGGCGCAATTTTCTTAGCAATATATAGGGCCGCTTGAATATTTTCAGGTACACTTAAATTACCATGATACAATATGTAGTTCCCCCTTCCTTCAATAGCAGTAAGCATTTCGTTCGGATGGAATGCAGGGATGTAATACGTGTTTTTATAGGTGTCTGCAAGATAATTGTAGTCGTTCTGGCTAATCGTAAAAATAGTATCCGCATGTTGTAATTGCTCCTCGAATTTTTTCAAGCGCAACGATTCCATGTTGTAGTAAAACTTAATCAAATAGTTGCGCTCTGCTGTTCCTAGCTTTTTGTAATAATCCCACTCAACGTTGTGCATACGCACCACTTTTTTCTTGTTTTTCAACGAAGGATGCGACAAGTAAAAACAGGTGTGTAAACCTTCAAACAATACTGGATAATCATCTTCCGCCAAAGTAGCCAACAATTCGCCCGATTTTCGCGAGCCTACAATGTAGGGCACTGATGAGTAGATTGCTTGATAAAATTTCTTGCGTTCATAGTAAGTAACCGACTCGCAAATTTTTTCCAACTCTGCACTTTTTTCTCGTCCGTATGCAAAGCAATGCAGATGCACTTTTACGCCAATTTCGGTAAACGATTTGATTTTATAGAACACATCAATCACTCCGCCATAATCGGCAGGAAAGGGAATGTTGAACGAAACAATGTGAATGGATTTATTTGAAAAGCTCATGGTAGTATTGAACAAGTTTAACGGATTCGTTTTCCCAAGTTAGTTCTTTCCTCAATGCTACGCAATTATTCCTGAGTTGGTTGTATAAATTAGCATTATTCAACAAACTGTCGATCGCATGTTGAATAGTTTCCGGTTTTAGATCTTCAATCACTACGCCAAAGGCACTAGGTTCGTTTAATGCCACAAACTCCGGGAAATTCATCATCACTTGAGGTACACCGGCTTGAATATAATCGAACAGTTTGTTGCTCAACGATAACCAATAGCTAAGGCTTTTATTTTCCGCAAGGTTTATTCCTATATAGGCTTGTTGGGTTTCCTTCCATAGTTCATCTGGTGAAATTTTGCCTTTGAATAAGACTTGTTTTTCTAACCCAAAACTGCTCACCATGGCTTGTAATTCCTGTTTTACATCTCCATCTCCATAGAGGTGCAAAACGTAATCTTTCCCGTTACACGCTTCTATCAGTTGCTCTAAACCGCGCCCCGTGTTTAAAGCACCTTGATAAATTAAATGTTTTTCCTGTTTTACAATGTCTGTCCATTCTCTTTCGAACGAAACGTTCCGAATGGTGTACACTTTCTTTCCGTAATGCTTTTCAAACTCTTTTGCAATACTTCCCGAAACAGTGTACACTAAATCACACTTTGGTAGAAATGTTTTCTCTACCCAGCGCCACATCTTTTGTGTAAACGGACGTTCAATCACCTCAGGTACATATGGAAAATATTCATGTGCATCGTAAATCAACTTTTTGTTTTTCCATTTTGCAACAATTGAAGCAGGAACAATGGTGTCTAAATCAATGGCGCAAATCGCATCGGTAGCTTGAAATATCAGCCAAAACAACAACCGAATATTATATTCCAAGTAAAAGAATTTTCCTTTAGTAAAAAAGCAATTCAATCGTACTTGTTTGAATGTGCGTTCTTTCAGCGGGAGTGAATCTTGCAGTTGTCTACCAACAAGTGTTGTTGCATATCCTGCATCTTGCAGTGAAGTGCATATACGAATCATCCGTTGATCGGTGTTCAGGTCGTTGGTTACACAAAAGATAATTCGCTTAGACATTGTAATAGTTTCCGTCTTCTGTTTTAATGATTTTATTCATGCTTAATCCCCATTCCAGTAATTGATTGGTCACTAAGGTAGATGTTTTTAACGCATCTGCAATTTCTGTGATTTTCTTAGGCGTTTGAAGTAAATCGGTAAGTTGAGTGTAAAGTGTATCAAAATCAATTTTTTCAGCCTTATTATTGGCTAAACATACGTCACATACTCCGCAAACGTTTTCGAATTTTTCCCCGAAATAGCTGGCAATCACTACACTTCTGCATAACGTTTTTTGTAACACGTAATTATTAATGGCTTCAATACGCTCTATCATGGCATTACCGCGTTTGTGAATAAAATCGGCATCAAGGCCCATATCATCGATAGACAAACGGTCTTTCAATAGCTTTATAATTGGGGTTTCATCGCTTTTGGAATAAAAAATAATGGACGAGTTTTTCAAGAAACTCATTTGCTGTTCGAAATCAGCTTTCGATAATTGCAATTTTTGTCCCAACAAATGCTCATTAATATTGATGGGTTGTTCGAAAATTCCCGGACTGGTGCGTAACATCAACTTCACCAAAGGTTCCACTTTTTTGTTGTTTTGCATGAACCGAGTGAGTGTTTCATTGCTCACTGTAATCTGCACTTTGGGACGTTCAATAGTTGATTCGTTATAGCTTATCAATTCATGGTATTCCAGTATTTTGAGTGTGCTGATAACCTTGTTGAAGGAAAGATTATTCACTTTGCAAAACTTTCCTAAATCGAAATCGAATTGCGTTCCGGCACCAGCATTCATCGCAATTTGATGCGAACTCAATAAGGTGTCATAGATTTGTTTTACATCATTGCTATTTGGAATATCCGATTGCTTCTTCTTTTCTAGTTGCGCTAAGTCGTGCTTTTCGTAAAGCAATACTGCAAAAGCTTTTTGTCCATCACGACCGCCACGACCGGCTTCTTGATAATACGCTTCAATGCTATCAGGAGGGGCAAAGTGAATTACTGTTCGTACATCCGGTTTATCAATGCCCATACCGAAAGCGTTGGTAGACACAATGATTCGCGTTTTATTGTTCGTCCAAGCGTCTTGTTTGTTTTTACGATCGCTCATGCTTAATCCAGCATGATAATGATCGGCTGAAATACCCTGTTCACGCAACCAAAAGGCAAGATTTTGTGTTTCTTTTCGATTCCGAACATAGACAATGCCACTGCCCGGAACGCGTTTTAGGATTTCGAGAATGGCTTCTTTCTTGGTCTCTGTTTCTCGGTTAACATATACTAAATTCGGACGAGCAAACGATCCTTTAAAAACAGTAGGTGTATTTAATGCTAGGCGAACTTGAATGTCTTTCAGCACTTCGTTTGTAGCTGATGCTGTAAGCGCAATAATGGGAGCCGTTGGACAAATTTCACGAATCGTATTTATCTTCAAATAACTCGGACGAAAATCATATCCCCACTGCGAAATACAATGCGCTTCATCAATGGCAATAAGCGAAATGTTAAGTTGTTTAATCCGTAATTGAAAGGCTTCCGATTGAATTCTTTCCGGGGCGATATAAAGTAGTTTTACTCCGCCAAATTCACAGTTGTCGAGTATCTCAATTTGTTTGGTAGAACTGTGTTCACTATTGATATAGGCGGCTTTTATTCCTCGCTTTTGCAAATTCTCCACTTGGTCTTTCATTAAAGCAATCAACGGGGAAATTACAATGCACAAACCGTCCATTAGCAAAGCTGGAACTTGAAAACAGAGCGACTTCCCACCACCTGTAGGCAACAAAACAACAGTATCTTTTGTGTCTAAAACCGATTGAACAATAGCTCCTTGCAAAGGCCGAAAACTATCATAGCCCCAGTACTTTTTGAGTATGGATGATGGCGAGTTCAGTTCCATTGTTTATGGGGTTGATGATGTAATGAAGAACAGAATTTACCCACCTCGTTTTTTTACTTTATATCCTTTTTCTTGCAATAGATTCATCACCATGTCGCG
The DNA here is from genome assembly GCA_016786765.1 of Chitinophagales bacterium. GTDB lineage: Bacteria > Bacteroidota > Bacteroidia > Chitinophagales > LD1 > CALAYL01. Next base: position 10,574 of record JAEUUZ010000025.1, on the reverse strand, counting down.
CTTTTCGCCTTGAATGATAATGACACCGTCTTTTGAACTTCCACCTACACCGCATTTCGTTTTCAATAGCTTACCTAAATCGTTTAAATCGTCAGCCGTTCCAATAAAATTATCAATTACAGTAGCCATTTTATTGCCTTTCAAACGCTCCAATGAAACGTATAGCAATTGCTGATTGGGAGCTAATGTTTCTTCATGTTCATTTTCACCCAAAGGTTTAAAATCCGGATTTGTGGAATAAACTATTGGTGAATTTCCTTTATTCTTATTAGATGACATATATTCGGTTTAATATCCAATCAATTATGAGTCGAAAAATACTAGTCTTTTTGCTTTTTATAGGATTTTCTTTTCAACCGGTTTTTTCCCAAAGTCCGTTTGTTTTGAAAGGGGAGGTAGAAGCGCCTATTTTTATGGCTACATTTTCGATGTGGGGAGGAACGTATGGGGCAAAGCAAAAGCATGCATTAAAAACGGTAGAGTATATTAACAGTTTGAAACCATCTCAGGTGAATCGGTTCGATCGTTCTGCCATACGCATGCGTTCCGGTGCTGCTGATATGATAAGTAATGGATTACTATTTTCGTCATTTGCATTGCCATTTACCTTGTTGGGCGATAAAGCTATGCGCAAAGATTTCGGCAAGATTGCTTTGATGGATGCTGAAGTAATAGCCCTGAATACAGCATTAACGAACCTGGTGAAAGAATTGGTGCAACGTCCACGTCCGTTAGTTTACAACCCCGAAATTCCAATTTACAAAAAGCGTGGGGCCGACAATTTTAAGTCGTTTTTTTCAGGACATACGTCAACCGTAGCGAGTCAGTCGTTCTTCTTTGCTTATGTGTTTACAGCCTATAATCCCAAAAATAAACTGTTGCCGTTAGTGTGGACTACTGCTGCGGTAATGCCTTTAACTACAGGACTTTTACGTTATAAAGCCGGAAAGCATTTCTGGACCGATGTAATGATTGGTTATGCCATTGGAGCACTTGTTGGTGTTGGTGTTCCGGCATTACATCGCACCACGTTGTGGAATAGAAGGTAGTTTATTTTTTTAAAAACCGTTCATCGGTTAAGGCATTTAAAAATGCTTCTAGATCTTGCTTTTCTTGCTCCGTAAGTCCCAATGGCTTTTGCAACAATGTATCTATGTTGATAGGGTTTGCAATGGTTTTAAATGGGTTGTCGTAGTAGTCGATTACTTCACGCAATGTTTTCATACTGCCATCGTGCATGTAGGGACCGGTAACCGCAATATTTCTGAGTCCGGGTACTTTAAATTTGCCTAAATCGCTAGAGTCTTTGGTGATCTCAAATCGCCCTGCATCTTTTCGCACGCTACCATCATACAAACCAATGTTTCTGAATTCATCGCCTGTAAAATCGGGTGTGAAATGGCAGTCGAAACATTTTGCTTTTGAACCCACAAACAGTACACGCCCTCGCTCTGCGGAAGCGCTCATTTGTGTTTTTGTTTTATCGGTACGGTGATCGAAAAGTGTATTGTTGGTTTCCATACTGCGCTCGAAGGCTGCAATGGCAAGGGCTACATTTTCTTTTGTAGGCTTGTCTTTATACACTTCGCGAAACCATTTTCGGTACTGTTTGTTTTTGTTTAGCCGAGCAACAGCAACGGTATAGGACAAATTCATTTCATTGGCATCTTCAATGGGGAAGTGAACTTGATCTTCCAAATCTTTAGCTCTTCCATCAAAGAATAGTAAATCTCTACCAATCATATTCATCACAGCCGGGGCATTGCGTTTCCCTTTTTTACCGTCAACCCCAATGCTGAAGGGTACATTATCGGCAAACCCAAATTCCGGTTTATGGCACGATGCGCAACTGATAGAACTGTCAAGCGAAAGCGTTTTTTCGAAGAATAATTTTTCGCCCAGTTGAACTTCTGTAAGCTTTGTTTTTTCGGCATCTGCAAAACCTAGCGAAAATGCAATCGTATATCCAATAAAAATTAATGCGATTAGGTATCTGTAAATTGGAATAGTATAGTTTGTTCCACTAAACATATTAGTGTCTTAGTTTTTCGGTAACAAGGCTAATTCTTTTTGACAAACATTCCAAAGCTGGTATCCGCCTGACAAGTTGAACACCTGAGCAAAATCATGTTGTAGAAGGATACGTTGGGCCAAATAGCCTCTTAAACCTGCTGCGCAATAAATATAAACAGCTTTGCCGGTTGGAATTTCTGCAATTCTTCCACGAAGTTCATCAACAGGGATGTGTAGCGCATTTGGAATGATACCTGCATCTACTTCCTTTTGTGTACGTACATCCAACAACACCACATCTGAAGGCAATATTGCGATTTCATCCCAGTAATACACTTTTGCTTTGTCGAATAGAATATTTTCAGCGGCAAAAGCGGCTATATTTACAGGATCTTTTGCTGAAGAATAGGGTGGAGCATAGGCATGTTCAAATTCGGTGAGTTCGTTAATGTCGCTGTTTCGTTTAATCACTGAGGCTAAAACATCTATTCGCTTATCTACCCCATCGAAACCCGCTATTTGTGCACTCAATAAGCGTCCATCTTCGGGAGAAAAAGCGATTTGGATACTCATTTGTTTAGCGCCCGGATAATAACCGGCATGCGAACCACTGTGTGTGGTCGAAACAATATGTTTAATACCTACTGTTTTTAAATGCTTTACTGCAGTTCCTGCTGTAGCTACTGTCATGTCAAATACTTTTACGATAGCTGTGTTGATGGCTCCGTGATAGCTATGTTTATTACCCAATGCAATGTTGTTGGCGCAAATGCGGCCTTGTTTATTTGCAGGACCGGCAAGATAGGTAATCATGCTTTGCCCGGTTATTGGATTCGTGAATTCTATAGCATCGCCAACAGCATAAATATTGGGGTCTGATGTTTGTAAAAATTCATTCACCCAAATGCCACGAGCATCACCTAGTTTCAAGCCTGCATTTATTGCTAATTTGGTGTCCGGTTTCACGCCAATCGAAAGTATCACTACATCTGCATCTAACACATTCCCGTTTTTCAATTGCACTTTTAATCCGGAGTCTGTGCGCTCGAAGCCTGCAACGGCCGTATTTAAAAGCAGTTCAACACCTTTGCTGCGAATGTGTTGTTGTAATAATGCAGCAATAGGATAGTCTACCGGCACTAACACTTGGTTGGCCATTTCAACAACTGATACTTGCAATCCTAATTCATGTAAGTTTTCCGCCATTTCCAAACCTATAAATCCTGCACCAATCACTACCGCTTTTTTGACTTCTTTTTGTTGTACAAACTTTTTGATATAGTCGGTATCATTCACATTGCGAAGGGTGAAAATACCTTCGCTCATAATGCCCGGAAGTGGCGGACGAACAGGTTCCGCACCCGGTGAAAGCACCAATTTATCGTAATTTTCAGTGTATTCTTCTCCTGTAATTTGATTTTTAGCTACAATCGTTTTTTCCTCAGCATTAATCGACATTACTTCAGTTTGAGTACGCACATCAATGTTAAATCGTTTGTTGAAAGCAGCAGCCGTCTGCACAAATAACGCATTTCGGTCTTTAATCACATCCCCGATATAATAAGGCAAGCCGCAATTCGCATACGAAATATATTCTCCTTTTTCGAAAAGTAGTATCTCTGCATTTTCATCTAATCTTCTCAATCTTGCTGCTGTACTGGCTCCTCCGGCCACTGCCCCTACTATAATATATCTCATTGGTTCTTTTTATATAACAAAAGTAAGTACTTCAAGTTGTTTTAAGTGTAACAATTGTCACACTTATAATTTTATCATTCTTCAATTAAGATCCCCATTTTGCCGAGGCGTAAATCGCGATAGGCTTCCATAATTTCAGTTTGTGTATTCATTACAAATGGACCGTGTGTAGCTATTGCTTCACCAATAGGCTCTCCACTCATGAATAAAGCTCTGGTGTTTTCTAAACCTTCAATTTGAACTCCATCGCCATCGTTATTCAGAACTACCATGTGTAATCCTTCAACAATTGATGTTTCATTCAGTTTTAACTTACCATCTAACAAATACAAAAATGCGTTATGCCCATGTGGAATTGGCAATAATAATTTCCCATTTGGCAGAATATGCAGCGTAGCTGATTGAATAGCTGTGATTGTAGGTATTGGACCATTAATGCCCAATATACTCCCTGTTACTACATTCACTTCAACCAATTTATCATCTGTCAAATACTGTGGTGTATTTTCTTTTTCCAAAGGAAAATAAAATGGCGCATCCATCTTGTTTTTGGCAGGCGAATTAATCCACATTTGAATGATTTCCATTTCGTGTTCCAATGGACGTTCACTATGCATTATGCCCATTCCCGAGTTCATCCATTGCGTACCACCTGCATACACTTTGTGGTCGTTTCCCCGACTGTCGCGATGCCTTGTTCCTCCTTTGAATACATAAGTTACCGGTGAGAAACCACGATGGGGATGTGGACCTACACCTGCATGTTTTAAATCTACATTCGGGTCAAGGACCAAATGTCCGTGGTGTAAAAGCACAAACGGATCTAAATACTCGATAGCGCTTGAAGGCAATGACTGTCGAACTTGTATGTCGCCCATGTTAAATAATGGCGCATAAATAACTTTATGAATAGTGCGGTATTGCATACTTTTGCTGGCAATTTATTGTCTAAAATTTAAACTACTTATTTGTTTAGCAAGAATTAGGAATGATATACTCTCGAGGCCGTAATTTTCTCATTATTGATTACCAACACTTCTCCAACGCGTAAATCTGCCTCATTGGGTGTTTGGCGAATATATTCCATGAATACCTGCTGTTCATCGGCAGTGAGTTTTAGCACTTCATAATGCAGATTTGGAAGACGTTTAAATGCATCAGTCCACCATGCTCTTAATGCAGCTTTTCCTCTAATCAAGCCATTGGTATCCGGTTGATGCACTTTTAGCTTTGGACTGTAATGTTCAGCATCGTCAGCATAAAGGGCTAACAAGTTTTCAATATTATGCGCATTGAAAGCTTCAAACCATTGTATTGCAATTTCCTTCGGTGTATGCATAAGTGCTCAATGGTTATACACCGGCATATGCTTATCCATAAATGAACTTGCCACTTTATTCCATTCGTTAATCAGTTTCGTTCGGCTGTTATTCATTTCTCCAATAGCCTTATTGTAATTGTTGGAAGCAGCATTCAAATCATTTACGGCTGCATTGTATTGATCGATATCTTCTTTTGTTCGTTCTGAAGCTGATTTCTTATCCATTGCGGCTTTCAGTTTATCGAACTTTTCGCTTTTCATGATATAATCGGTTACAATTGGCATTTTGTCTTTAATCTCCGATTGATAAAATTCAAGTACTTTTTTACTGGTATTTACCATGCTGGCATCTCCCTCAAATGGCTCAATGGCATTAAGTTTAGCTGTACTTTCTTCGATATATCCTTGAAGGGCAACTTTTGTTTGTTCTATGGCATTCAAATCTTTTTTGCTCACAGCATTTACCATATATAATTCACCTTTGTTGCATTTGAAAAAAGGGAGATAGGTATTGTTGTAATAGTTGGTTACCACACCTACTTTTTCCATTTTTTTTGATTCTACTGTATTTTCGTCACGCAGGGTAATGTTGTTTTTAGCTGCAAAAGCACGGAATTCTTTATCGCAGTTATCGAAAGCTTCTTTAACCTTCTCACTCGCCTTTTTTTGCATGGTGATATAGGCTTCCATATTATCATAGGATTGTTCCGAAATCTCTTCTAAATCCATGATTTTTGCATAATCTTCTTTCAATACAATGTACGTAATATTGAAGTAATTATAAGCGGCCCAACGTAAACTGGTATCGCCTTGAAAATCGGGCAAATGACTTACTCTAGCTCGCGATGCAGTTACAGCGGTAAGAAGTTCGGAGCGTTGTTGTGAAACTTTTCGTGCACTTTTCCCATGCGAAACTGCACTGATATAGCCTAAAAATTCTCGCGATGTTTTGGCTTGTCCATCACTAACTTTCTCGAGGTATGCAAATGGATCTTTTGCAGTACTTTGACCATGGATATTGAATGTGAATACAATAGAAAGGACGAAGAGATAAAGGGCATGCTTTTTCATTGTTATTTATTTTGAGTTGTAAAGAAAAAAAATATTTCGAAGGTTACTTTTTTTGAAGCTGAATTAAATCGGAAAGAATAAGCACACTCTCTTCAATATACGAATCTTTGGCAATGCTTTTCAATGCCTTTTTATTATAGATTTCTTTTTGCTGGTCCACTTTCATCTGCTCAATATCAAAGCTGTGATTGCTAATGGGTAGAGGATTACTGTTTTCAGGATTTTTGTATGCATTATAATAGGAGTTGCGGTCTGACTTCCAACGCAGAATATACTCTTCCCATTGCAAAGGAATAGCTTTCTCTGTCTCCTTTTTTCGGGCTAATATTCTTGTTTTAAGTGCATCCAACGCTAAAATTTCTTTTTTTGTTTTTGTACGTGCTTCACTTCTTGTTTTTAATTCCTGAACTGGGAGTGGGGTAAGCGGACTGAAATAAACGGCTCGTTTTACAGTATCTCGCGGTAAACAGTTTTTTTCTGCTGCCTCAGCATAGCCCAGCGCTTTGATGACATCCGGTAATTCAATATCGGGTTGCACTCCACACAATTGATTACTGCTGCCTGATGGTCGGTATAGCTTGCCAATGGTTACTTTCACATAATCTTGAGCATTTACTTTATTGCGAAAATCGCTTCTTAAGTTGAGATTACTGTCTAATGGCAATACGATTTGCGTTGTAGCTTTTCCAAAAGATGGTGATCCCATAATTATTGCCCTGTTATAATCTTGCAATGTACCTGCCAGCATCTCAGAAGCTGAAGCGCTTGCTCCATTAATCATAACCACCATCGGTTTGTCGAATAAAACACCTTGATTTGGATCTTTATCGGCAATAGGTTTGCCTTCATTATAGCGCACAAAATCCAGTACCCCTTCATTGATAAAAATACCGGCCAAACGTTGTGCTTCATCCATTGAACCGCCTCCATTGTTTCTAATATCCAATATCAAACCTTCTATATTTTCCGCTTTTAGCTTAACAAGTTCTTTGGCTACATCATCAGCACAATGTGCCCCTTTTATATTTTCCGACACAGTGTAAAATCCTGGGAGCTGCATATAGCCAATTTTTGATGGTCCTTGGATAATCCAGCTTCTCACAAAGTTATCGTCCGGTTTAATTTTTTCGCGTTGAAGAATTACATTTTTTCTGCTCCCATCGGCCTTCGCCACTTGCATTTCAATTTTGTCGGAGTTAATGCTGTTTAGCAGTTCATGAGCGCTCTGTCTATTCTCTCCATCAAAAGAAAGCCATTCCCCTTTTTCCTCTCGTGCTGCAATAAGTACATCGCCATTGTTTAGTTCTCCACATTTCCACGCAGGACTCCCCGGTAATATTTGATTTAGGGTTATAATCCCTTTTTCATTCTCTTCAATATTGAAACCGAACAATTTTTCTTCTCCGGCAATAAGTTCTTTAAAATGGGAGTTGTCTTCAGCCGTGAAATAGTTTGTATGAGGATCGTATTGCGCAGCTATAGTTTCGCACAAAACCTCACCGCATACAAACTCGATAGTAGTTTTGTCGTAAATCAAGTAATCAAAACTGCGGCTCAGTTCTCGAAAAGTTTTGGCCCGCATGAGCGGTTCCTTTTTCAATAATGTATCTGCAGTTGCTGTTGAATCGTACTCAAGAGTTACCAGTAGTTTTCTTAAGCATTTAGCTTTCATGTATTGTTGGCACCGTGTTTCCAATGCTTGGCGTGTAGTACAATAAGTACTGTCGGCACTAGAATAACTTTCCTTGATTGTGAAATTGAACGGCTTTGTTGCAGTTTTAATTACAAAAGTATCGCATTGCATTACCCTCATTTGATAAAGTGGGGCAAAACGTTGGAAGAAGAAATGATTTTTTCCGTCTACCTCGTCCTTAAACTGTTGTTTGTACTTTTTTAGTGTATCAATATCCGATTGAAGAAAATAAATTTTTCGCGTATCGCATCTATAGAGAAAGTCGTTGAAAATATTGTTATAAAAAATCGAATCCTCCTTAGGTGGGCTTACATGTGTTTTTCGAAGTAAGGCTTTAAGTATAGGAGCGTGGTGATCGAAAGTTTCTCCTTTTCCTGCAAATAAATACAATGCATTTAAAACAACAACTACCAAGAAAGGTCGCTTCATCAATGAGGGTTTATGGCGTGTAAGATAAATATCTTTGTTTATTTTCTCAACCCAATTGTTGGCTATCCAATTTTCTTAATCGCTATAATATTTACAGGGCAATTGTGCTTAGCATTTTCATTCTCTTCAAATTCCCAATCTTCAATATCTACCATGTGGATGCCTTTTTTGATATTGGCACCTACCAATATCGCACGGCCGTCTTTTCGGGAAACAATCCAACGTTTTGGAGCCGCTTCAACACAAGCATTACAACCAATGCACTTATTTCTATACTGAATAATTTTATACATGTTTAAGCTACAACAATTTTGTAGAGCTTGTCGGAAGGACGAATTTTTTCGCCTACTTGAAACGAGAACGTATCGCCTTTGCCGACTTTGGTTACGGTCTTATCCTCTAATCTAAGTTCTTCAATAGTGGTCTCAATGTAACCCGTTGTTGGTCCTGTAATCATTACTCTATCGCCAACTTCCAATTGATTACTTTCCCCTTTAAATTCACCTATAGCAGCCTTCGAAAAATATTTCACTCCTTTGCCAATGTATATTTTTTTCTGTGTTGATTTTGAACCGTACTCGTTATTCCATTCGCCTATTTTTTTGCCCAAATAATAACCATCCCAAAATCCACGATTGTACACTGTGGCTAATCTTGTCTTCCACTCTTCAATTTTTTCTTGCGTATAAGTGCCGTCTAAATAAGAATCAATCGCTTCTCTGTAGCATTTCGTTGCGGTGTATACGTAATCGGCAGATCGTCCGCGGCCCTCAATCTTCATCACACAAACACCCGAGTCAATAATTTTATCGAGGAAATCGATGGTACATAAATCTTTGGCCGACATAATATATTCATTATCTACTTCAAATTCAATCCCCTCTTCTTTATCGGTAACTACATAACTTCTTCTACAATTTTGGATGCAGGCTCCCCGATTGGCAGAAGCGTAGTGCGAATGCAAACTCAAATAGCATTTGCCTGAAACAGCCATACATAATGCACCATGTACAAAAATCTCCACTTGCATTAATTTGCCTGAAGGACCTGTTATGTTTTTGCGTTTGATATTGGCACAAATGTCTGCTACTTGTTTTAAACTGAGTTCGCGTGCAAGTACAACTACATCCGCAAAGGTGCTATAGAACTCAATGGTTTCGATATTCGAAACATTGGCTTGTGTGGAGATATGTACTTCTACACCTTCTTTAAATGCGTAGTTGATAGCGGCATGATCTGATGCGATAATAGCGGTTATGTTGCTCTTTTTAGTCGCTTGTACAATGCTTTTCATGAGGCGAATATCGTGATCGTACAACACCGTATTGAGGGTGAGATATGTTTTTACATTATTCGATTTTCCTATCTCGGCAATTTTATCTAAATCCGATAAAGTGAAATTGTTAGTGGAGCGCGCACGCATATTCAATTGTTCTACACCAAAGTAAATAGCATTGCAACCCGCTTTAATTGCAGCCATCATTGATTCATACGAACCTGCAGGTGCCATTAACTCAATGTTTGTTGGCGTGTTTTTTTTCGATGTAGCAGTTGTTTCATTTTTGTTATCAAACATGTTTCCCCTTTTTTTGGGGTGCCAATATAATTTATACGCATCTTTAATTCCCTAACTTTTATCATGTTCTATTTATATATGTGTGTTTATTCATTGCATCTTATTTGAAAATACGTTACATTCGTTTAAACAATAAATCAGTTTTTAAAATGAAGAAAATCTATGTCGCTTGTTTGGCGTTAACCATTATCGCAAGCTGTAAAAAAGATACTATTACCACTTACGATTGCACCGGTGTTGCACCAACCTATACCGTTGATATTAAACCAATTCTAGATGCTAATTGTGCTACATCCAGCTGTCACAGTGCTTCTGCCAAGAAAGATGGTTACGATTTGAGTTCCTATTCCGGCTCCAAAAGTGCAAGCGGTAAATCCGCATTTCTTGGATCTATTCAACATAAGTCAGGCTTTAAGGCTATGCCCGATGGAAGAGCTGCACTTGATGAAGCAGATGTTAAACTCATTTCTTGTTGGGTGCAAAATGGTGCGCCTCAATAGTTATAAGCTTTCAGCTAAAACAAAATGCCCTGTATCATTGATACAGGGCATTTTGTTTATACCGCTCTTTCTCCCTACCTCAAAATAGTAATGGACCCTCTTTGATTGGATTCGGAGTGGTTATCGAGGAAGGTGATGTTGATGGTATATACGTACACCCCCGGTTCGAGGTATACGCCTTTGTATCGACCATCCCATTGGAAGAAGATGTCTTTAGATTCGTATACCTTTTCACCCCATCGGTTGAAGACAGCGATGTCGAGGAACTTGATA
>JAEUUZ010000019.1 GCA_016786765.1 Chitinophagales bacterium | reverse complement strand
CAGCTATGTGGTATGTGATGTGACAACAGTAGCACCACAACCATTGTGTGATACAGCGATAGTGTATGTTTATATCAACCGCATCGATACACCTGAGGTTAAGAAAAATGACCCACCTGTAGCTACGGATGATTATGTAACATTATGTGAGGAAGCATACACCGTTACTCCTGTAATGGATAACGATGGTGATCCAAATGGCGACTTATTTACTATCAAATCTATTACGGTTAACCCGGCACACGGATTAGGAAGTGTTAGTGGAAGAAACATTGTTTATGTTCCTAATACTAATTACTATGGACAAGATACCTTGAGCTATAGCATCTGTGATAATGGTAACCCTGTATTGTGTGATACAGCGAATGTGATTTATACAATTTATAACATCAATGACGCTCCAATCGCAATAAATGATTCGGCAATTACAGGAGCAGAAGCGCCTGTGAACATTCCGGTATTGATTAACGATATCGAGCCTGATGGAGATTCAGTTACTGTAGGGATCAGTTCTCCTCCGGTACATGGAACATTGACTCAAGTAGGGAATACTTATACTTATACTCCAGATCCTGGATTTGTAGGCTATGATACATTCTACTATAAAGTATGTGATATCATGAATCCTAACATCCAATATTGTGGAGGATTCCAATCTATCTGTGATGTGGGTAGAGTTTCAGTACATGTAATCTATGTAAATAGACCACCTGTAATTGACCCTACGTATGTTACAATTCCTGAAGATACAGGACTAGTGACTATCTGTCCTATGGTTTCTGATTCTGATGGAAATAATATTAAGATAACTTCATTTATCTGTGGTCCAAGCCATGGTACTGCAAGTTATTTAGCAACCGGAAGCGATTCTTGCTTGACTTACATACCTAATGCTAACTACTACGGTGTTGATACTATTTGTGTTGTTGTATGCGATGATGGTATCTTGCCATTGTGCGATACCAACAAAGTGTACATCAATATTATACCGGTTTGTGATGCACCAATTGCTGTTAACGACTACTATACTGTTACAAGTGTTATCCCATCAACATCTAATATTGTTGTTGTTGTGAATGACACAAGTGTTGAAAATAGTGGATTAACAGTCGGCATAGTAACACAACCAACAACAGGTATTGTATCGGCAAATGCTAACAATACAATTACTTATATTCCAAGTGGAGCTAACGGAATGGATTCGTTCCAATACAGCATATGTAACGTTGGTCCATTGTGTACATTGTGTGATACAGCATGGGTAATATTGAATGTTCGTCCGAACAACAATCCACCAATTGCTGTAAACGATACAGCATCTACACCGGAAGATTCTTCTATATGTGTAAGTGTAATGAACAACGACAACGACCCTGATAGCGACCCTATTACATTGCAAAATGTAATTCCTTGTGGTCCGTCTAATGGAACGGCTGTTGTAAATGCAGGTCAATTATGTTATACACCAAATCATAACTTTATTGGAAAGGATAGTATATGCTATGTAATCTGTGACAACGGAGCACCTGCATTATGCGATACAGGTGTATTGGTAGTTACAGTAACACCAAGACCTGATCCACCAATAGCTGTAAATGATACGGTTACAACAACAGAGGGAACTCAAATTTGTATAGCAGTTATGTCTAACGACACAACTCCTGATGGACTTCCAATTACTATTACTGCAATTCCATGTGCACCTGCTACTGGAACGGCTGTAAATGGCGGAAATATAGTTTGCTATACTCCATCTGCTACCTATACTTCTTTAGATTCATTCTGCTATGTAATTTGTGATAACAGAATACCTGCATTGTGCGATACTGCAAAAGTGTATGTAATCATTACACCAAATCAGAATCACCCTCCAGTTGCAGTTGATGATTCAACTACTACACCGGAAAGCACTCCGGTTGTGATTTGTGTTCCTACAAACGACTTAGATCCTGACTTTAACTTGAACTTAGCGTCTGTGGGTGTGGCTATTCAACCTGCTAACGGAACAATAGTTGGTGTGAATCCTACAACTGGATGTATCACTTACTTACCAGATTCAGGCTTTAGAGGTATAGATACATTTGTATATACAATTTGTGATACAGGTACTCCGGTATACTGCGATCAAGCAACGGTATTTGTGACAGTAACATTTGTAAATCATCCTCCTGTAGCTTTAGATTCTACAGTTACTACACCAGAGGATAGTGCAATTACTGTTTGTCCTTCGTTTAGTGACCCTGATGGTGATGTTGTAACGATTACAGCAATCCCATGTGGTCCTTCACATGGATCAGTAACAAATACAGGAACTTGTATTACATATACTCCAGCTCCTAACTATAATGGAACAGACTCTATTTGTTATGTAGTTTGTGATAACGGCAGCCCATCATTATGTGATACTGCTGTGATTAGAATTATTGTAACACCGGTAGTTGATTGTCCGATTGCCAATATTGATTATGCACAAGGAACAAATGGTGTTGCTGTTGTAATCAATGAATTGACAAACGATACCTATTTGAACGCTGTTGGAACAGGTTCTACAGTTACAATTGTGAGCGGACCGGCTAGTGGAAATACTGCAGTTGTTAACGCAAACGGAACTATTACTTACACAGCAGGTGCTTCATACAACGGAATCGACACTTTAGTATATAGCTTGTGCGATAATGTAGAGGGATGTTGTGATACTGCAACTATCTATATTTACACTATCGATTACTGTGTACCTCCAATTGCATTGAACGATAACGATACAGTTTGTGAGGAAGCAGTATTGAAATCGTATGTAAGAGCAAATGACTTCCAAGGCTTTGGACAGATCGGTAATGTTACCATCTTGACTAACGCAACACATGGATTTGCATTTGTGAACTCTGCAGATACAACAATCATGTATACACCACAAACGAACTTCTTCGGTAACGATACTGTTACTTATCAGGTTTGTAGCCAGTGTGTAGTTGGTGCAGGTCCATTATGCGATACCGCTCAATTGTTCATTACTGTTCTTAACAGAAATGATGTACCGGTTGCTATTGACGATACAGCTTCTGTATTGGAAGACAGCTCTGTAGTAATTGATGTTGTTGCTAACGACTATGATATCGATGGCGATTCGCTTGTAGTGAGTATTTCTGCTCAACCTGCATACGGTACATTGACAGTTGTTGGAAATCAATTGAAATATACACCGAATGCTAACTATTGCGGACCAGATTCATTCGGATACCGAATCACTGGTGGCAATGGAGCATCTACTTGTCCTGGTGATGAGGCCTTCGACTTAGGATTGGTATTCGTGAATGTAATTTGTGTGAACGATCCACCGGTAATTCCTGATACATTGGTGCATACACCTGAGGATTCTTCGGTTACTGTATGTGTTCCATTTACAGACAATGATCCTAACGATCTTCATGCATTAACAATCTGTGGTTTACCTCTTCATGGAACAGCTAACCCGGTATTGGATAATGTAGCTAACACTGTTTGTTTAACATATGTTCCAGATACTAATTTCTACGGAATTGACAGTATTTGTGTAATTGTTTGTGATAACGGAACACCTCAATTGTGTGATACATCTCACATTATTATTGTGGTTGATCCTCGTAATGAGCCACCGGTTGCAAATGACCAAAACGTACAAACACCTAAGAATACTCCAATCGGTATTAACGTTGCATCTTCTGCAAGCGATCCGAATGGTGACTACTTAACGTTCACTTATCCGGCAGGAACAGGTCCTAACCATGGAACTTGGGTGCCTACAGGTAATGGGACAGGTGTTTATACTCCTGATTCAGGATATGTTGGAAAAGATACCTTCATGTACGTAGCTTGCGATACAAGTATTTATCCATACAGTCCACTTTGCGACACAGCTTATATCTATATAGATGTTATTGATACTACCGGTTCTGTAAATCATCCTCCATTAGCTAACGATGATTACTATACAACACACGAAGGTGTACCTGTATTGACATTACCATTAGCTAACGATTATGATGTTGACGGTGATCCATTAACGATTACGGTTACTAGTGGTCCAAGTAATGGAACAATTGTTCAGAATCCAAATGGAACAATTACTTACACTCCTGATTCAGGATTTGTTGGAAACGATACGGTTCATTACACAATCTGTGATAACGGAACTCCTCCATTATGCGATTCTGCCATCATTGTAATAACAATTACACCGGATACAACAGCATTGCCTAATAATCCACCGGTTGCTACGGATGACTTCAGTAATACTAATTACGGAACACCTGTTGTAATTGGAGTAATGGGTAATGATTATGATCCGGATGGTGATTCAATTTATGTTGCATCAATCACTGATTCAACCAATTTTGGTACAGTTACCGTTAACCCTGATGGTACAGTTACCTATGTGCCTTTCGTTGGACCTGGATTAGGCCCTAATGCGAATAAACCGGATACATTTGTTTACGTAATCTGTGATAACGGAAATCCAACATTGTGTGACACGGCTACTGTAATTATTTCAGTACCTAACTCAGTACAAGCTACAAACGATACATCGTTAACGGGTGTGAATAGTACTGTAGTTATCAATGTTAAAGCTAACGATTGGGATCCAGAGTTAGATTCGTTCTATGTTGTTGAAGTATTAGGTAATGGCGGAAATGGCACTTCGAATGTTCCAACATTATACGGAAATGCTACAATTAACCCTGATGGAACAATCACTTACGTGCCGAATGGCTCACAATGTAATGTTGTTGATACCTTCAAATACACAGTTAGAGATACATTAGGTGCGGTAGATACAGCAACAGTATTCGTTTTTGTTGATTGCTGCTCTAAACCAATTGCGGTTGATGATAACGTAACGATGAATCAAGGCGATACATTAACATCGTTTGTATTAGGTAATGATGTGTACAAAGCTACTTACCCACAACATGTGGTAATTAGTGTAGCTCCGGTACATGGTACTGCAACCGTAATCAATGATACAACGATTGTCTACATACCATTTGCTAATTACTGTGGAACAGATTACTTAGAGTATATCTTGTCTGACACTTGCGGAATTGATACAGCGAACTTGAACATTACAGTTGAGTGTAAATGTTTAGCTCCGGTTGCAGTTAACGACTTCGGTTACACAACTCAGAACACATTGGTATATGTTGACGTTGTGAATAATGACACGATGTTTAATACTACTAATCCATATTATGTTTCGGTTGTATTTGGACCTAATCATGGAACAGCTTCAGCGGTGGGTGATAGCGTTGCTTATACTCCTACTGCAGGCTTCTACGGTAACGATACATTAACTTACAATTTATGTATTGTATGTAAAGGCGATACATTCTGTTCTTCTGCTGTAGTTATTATTAAAGTGGATAGTGTATGTCAAGCGCCAATTGCTGTTGCCGATACAATTGAGTCGGGTTCAGTATGTGCCGCTCCTGCAAAAGCTATCTTAATTAATGATACTAACACATTAGGAGCAGTAGTTACAATTGTTCAAGGTCCTTTATATGGAACAATAACACTTTCGGCTGCAGGTGATTCTATTACTTATACACCGGATGGCGTACATTCTAACGTAACCGATGTAATCTTGTATTCAATCACTAATGTGTGTGGTAAATCAGATACTGGTGCTGTTTATGTGAAAGTAAGCAACTATCCATGTAACTTCCATCACCCTCTTGCTATGACCGATACGGCTAAGTTATGTTTAAGTACAGGAACTACGTTAACTGTAGATGTTTTGGCTAACGACTTCGACCAAGATAACGACAGTATTAGAATTACGTTTGTTTCATCACCTTCTCATGGAACAGCTACTGTTGTTGCCGGTGAAGTGGTGTACACATATACAACTCCAGGCTTTGTAGGAAAAGATACATTTGCTTACTCTGTATGTGATAACGGAACACCTAACTTATGCCGTGATGCTACTGTTATTATCACTATTGATTCTTGTAACAATAACCATCCGGTTATCGTTCCTCCTATCACTAGAGATACAACTCCAGAGAATACTCCGGTTGTAATTTGTGTAACGGCTACAGATCCTGATATAGATTCTACTTACATCTCTTCAATCTGTACTCCTGCACATGGAACAATCTCGGATATCAATGGTATGTGCTTTACATATACACCTGATAGTAACTGGATTGGAGATGATACATTCTGTATTGTAATCTGCGATAACGGAGTACCTTCAGCTTGTGATACAGGATTGGTGATCGTTCACGTTTATCCGATTGATACAACACAGTTTGTATTGGCGAATAACGATGTGGCGCATACACCTGGAAATACACCTGTTGTAATCAATGTATTGGTTAACGATACCTTTGGACCGTTCCCTGGAAATGTACTTACGGGAGATTCAATCTTTGTAAGCAGCGTTGATAAACCGGTTCATGGATCGGCTGTTATTGATAGCAATGGTAATGTCATCTATACTCCAGACAATGGATATTGTGGAGTAGATAGCTTCCATTATGTATTATCTGATAACGGTAAACCAGTACAATTTGATACCGCTACAGTAATCATTTATGTTTGCGATACTCCTACTATTATTGCAGTGGATGATACTATCACTACTGATAAGAACACACCTGTTGTAGTTAATGTATTGGGTAACGACACTATTCCTTCGAATAATGGTGTAACTGTAAATGTTTACACTTATCCTACCCAAGGTGGAACTGTAACTGTAAATACTGATGGTTCTATTACTTATGTACCTAAACAAGACTACTTTGGTAAGGATACATTTAGCTACATCGTATGTGCAAACATCGGAAATGGAACCACAATTTGTGATACAGCTACGGTAATCGTTAGCATACTTGGTCGTCCAACATGTTTCTTCCCGAATGCCTTCTCGCCAAACGGTGACGGTATCGATGAAACATTCCAATTGCCATGTAATGCCGAGTATCCTAACTCTGTATTGAAAGTATACAACAGATGGGGTGATGAAGTTTGGAGAAATGAAACTGCCGGATACAAAAACGATTGGGACGGTAAGAATCTTTCTAAAACTGATTTACCGGATGGAACTTACTACTACGTCTTTGAGTATAACGATGGTACTCCTAAGAAAGAAGCTAAATTTGTAGTGATACAACGTTAAGAATTAGATAAACATTACTGTCCTGCGGACGAAAACGCAGGACAGTTTTAAACCATAAAAACGATGAGAAAATTAATATTGTTTTTGACTGTAATTTCGGTTACAGGACTAGTAAAAGCTCAACAAGACCCGGAGTATAACATGTATATGTTCAACGGCTTGTTTTTGAACCCTGCATATGCAGGTAGCCACGATGTTATTAGTACAATGGCTATCTATAGACATCAATGGGCAGGGTTTGATGGTGCGCCAAGAACGGCTAACTTAAGTGTGCATTCTCCATTAAAAAGAGATCAGTACAACTTGGGATTAACTATTTCTAACGACCGTTTAGGTTTCACGAATGTATTTACCGTGACTCCTGCTTTTGCTTATCGCATCCGAATTACTAATGATATTAAATTGTCGTTGGGTGTTCAGGCAACATTTGGTTATCTTCAAAATAGATTGACCGAGGCACAAACATATGACCAAAATACACAAACCCCTTTTCCGGTTGATCCAGCTTTCTCGAATAATAAAAACATATTCTTACCTAACTTTGGTGCAGGATTGTATTTACACGGAAAGCGTTTCTATTTTGGATTTTCGGTTCCTCACTTGTTGCCATCTTCGTTGGCCAAACAATTTAAAGTAGAATTGTCTTCTAATCCTAGTATTTCTAAATTATATAATCAGTACTTAGTAACTGGAGGTTATGTATTTGGTAAAGATGCTGCTATTGTAAAAGTTAAACCTTCTTTCTTAATGAAATATCAAAAGGGATTGGTGAAAAACATCCCTGATTTTGACTTCACTTTAGGTTTATTGTTCATAGATAGAGTTTGGTTGTCTGCTACAGCCAGAACAGGGGGCGAAAAATTTAATGGTTCTGGTAACAAGAGAAAGGACTTCAACTTAGAGGGAATCATAGGAATTGTTCATGCTAAAATCACACCTCAATTAAGTATAGGTTATGGTTATCATTATGCGTTCTCTAGTTTGAAATACTATCAATCCGGAACACATGAAGTGATGGTGGGTTACGATTTCTGGTACAACAAAAAACGTTTTGTTACTCCACGTTTTGTAAAATATTTCTAATTAGAAAAGAAAAATCAGGTTATGATAAAAAGGTATACAACACTTCTGTTTGCAGTTGTTTTGATTGCATCAAGTGCTATCGCCCAAAAAGCGTCAACGCGAATGGGAGACTTATATTTTAAGCAGTTTGACTTCAAAAAAGCAATTGAATATTATTCTGCAGCCATTAAAAAGGACAGTAGTCAATCGTATGTTCGTCAGCAAATTGCGGATAGCTACAGATTGTTGAACGACTGGCAGAGTGCAGAACCATGGTACAAGCTTTTGGCACAAGACCAAACGACTAACCCGATTAATAAAATGTACTATGCTGAGGCCTTGCGTGCTAATCAAAAATATGCCGAAGCGAAGTTGGCTTATAAAAGCTACTTATCGGCATCACCAAATGATGCAAGTGTTAAAGAGCGAATTTTAGGGGTAGATAAGGTTGCAGATTTAAGTGTTGACAAAGGTCTTTATTCTATTGAGAATTTACCTTGTAACTCTGCCAAGTCCGACTACGGCCCGATGTTCTATACTACCAATCAATTGATATTTACTTCAAATCGAGCAACACCGGGAAGATACAGAGTAGAAGATAATTGGACGGATGAAGGGTTTTCTCAAGAGTTTGTTTCATCTCCTGATGCTAACGGAAATTACACTACGGCATCAGTATTAACAGGTAAAGCACCAAATGGAAAATACCATGAAGGTCCAACGAGTTATAATGCTAAAATGCAAGAGTTGTACATTACACGAAGTAACTACATTAAGCGTCCACAGTCTAGTAGCGATAAAACAGTTAAGTTGAAATTATACCGCTTGGTGTATTTGCCAAGTGAGCAAAGATGGGGTGACGATTTAATTGAAGCAGTTCCGTTCAACGATAGAGAGTATTCCGTAGCGCACCCTGCCTTAACTGCTGATGGCCAAACATTGTACTTTAGCTCTGATAAGCCAGGTGGTTTTGGTGGAATGGATTTGTACAAAACAATTCGTGATAAATCAGGGAACTGGACTGCTCCTGAAAACTTAGGCGTTACTATCAATACATCAGGAGACGAAATGTTCCCTTATGTAAGTAATGATGGGGTACTGTATTTTGCTTCTAACGGTCATTTAGGATTAGGTGGATTAGATGTGTTTTCTGCTACCCAATCTTCAACTGGAAAAAAGGATTGGGCTCAACCTGAAAACTTAGGCTATCCAATCAATACCAATAGCGATGATTTTGGTTATATCATTGATAAAGACAACAAAACCGGCTATTTCGCTTCTAACCGTCCAGGTGGACAAGGAGATGATGATATTTACAAATTCATCAAGAAAGGAATTACTATTTGTGGCTTAGTTTATGATGCTAAAACAAATGATCCTATCGAGGCTTCTAAGGTGGTGATGTATGAGTTGAAAGATGAAAAAGGTAACAAGTTGACTTCAAAAGATGGAAACTTCTGCTTTGCGGGAACACCTAAACGTACATACAAAATTGTAGCTACTAAAGAAGGTTACTTACCTAACGAAATTATAGTTGAAACTCAAGATCAACCGGTTTCAGTGAAAATTCCTTTGGTAAAAGAAGGTGGCTTGAATCTTGAAGTTTTGGTTGTTGACAAGAAAACAAGAGAGCCGATAGATATGGCATTGGTGAAATTGGTTAATGTAGCTACTTCGAAAGTTGAGCCACAGAAAACAAGTCCTGAAGGAAAAGTGTTCTATACGCTTGACCCGAACACACAATATCGTATTGAGGCATCAAAAGATTTAGGAGATCCAGAAACTAAATATTTAACTGTTTCTACAACAACTTCAACAGTTGGGAAAGTAGCCCCTGCAACCATTTATGCTACACTTGAATTAGAAAAAGTGAAAAAAGGTGTTGCTATCAAAATCGAGAATATTTACTACGATTTGGACAAATGGTTTATTCGTCCGGATGCAGCTAAAGAGTTGGATAAAATCGTGAAAGTATTGAGTGATAACCCAACTATGGAAATCGAGTTGAGTTCACATACTGACTGTCGTGCAACCATAAAATATAACGCTTCATTATCAGCTAAACGTGCTGAAGCAGCTGTCCAGTACATCGCTTCAAGAGGTATCTCTCAAACACGAATGGTGGCTGCCGGATATGGTGAGTCTCGCTTGGTTAACAAGTGTGCTTGCGAAGGAACACAAGTGGTGCCTTGTACAGAAGAACAGCATCAAGAAAACAGACGTACAGAATTCAAAATCTTGAAATTCTAAACGTTGAAAAGATATTTCAAAAAGGGAGTGGCATTGCTGCTCCCTTTTTTATTTTTATCTAATGATTAATCGTAGAGTAACTATTACAGGTAAAGTACAAGGCGTAAGTTTTCGCAAGGCCACTTTTGAAATGGCTGTCCGATTAGGTGTATTCGGCTATGTGAAAAATGTAGATAAAGATAAAGTTTTCGTTGATGTAGAAGGGCATTCTGACGCTGTATTCAAGTTGATTGATTTCTGTCATCACGGACCTGAACATGCAGAAGTAGAGCATGTTAGTATTTTAATGGGCGACATAATGAATTATGCATCATTTGATATCGTCTATACTCGATGATGGCAGTAGATTGTTCGATACGTTTAAATCATTAGTTTTAAAAAAAAATAGCAATGGATTCTGATACTATTTTAGTTACGGGAGCATGTGGGCAAATTGGAAGTGAGTTAGTTATGGCACTAAGGGCAAGAGGGAATAATGTAATTGCAACCGACTTAAAAGTGCCTTCCGGAGAGTTGTTGGAGAGTGGAGAGTTTCAGCGATTAGATGTATTGAATAAAAACAGTCTTGCTACCTTAGTTTCGAAATTTAAGGTGAATCAGATTTATCATTTAGCGGCATTGCTTTCCGCAACGGGTGAGCAGAATCCGGAGTTGGCTTGGCGTGTGAATATGAAAGGACTTCGGAACATTCTTGATTGTTCTGTTGAATTAGGCGTAAAGCGATTGTTTTTTCCGAGCACAATTGCTGTTTTCGGCCCAACTTCACCTAAGCAAAATACACCCCAGCATTGTGTGATGGAGCCCAATACCATTTATGGTATTAGCAAGCAAGCAGGTGAGCGTTGGTGTGATTATTATTATCAGAAAAAGGGGTTAGATGTGCGTTCTCTGCGCTATCCGGGGTTAATTAGTTACAAAACAAAAGCCGGAGGAGGAACAACAGACTATGCCGTTGAGATTTTTTTTGAGGCGGTGAAACATAAGCAGTATAATTGTTTTCTTTCTGAAAACACAGTACTGCCAATGATGTATATGCCTGATGCAATTCGAGGAACCATTGAACTTATGGATGCTTCTGCCGGCAATTTAAGTATAAGAAGTGCATATAACTTTTCTGCATTTAGTTTCTCTCCGCAAGATCTTGCAAAATGTATCATTGCTGAAATTCCTGATTTTTCAATGCAATATTCTCCCGATTTTCGACAAGCAATTGCAGATAGTTGGCCGGCAAGTATTGACGATTCTTTTGCTCGAAAGGATTGGGGCTGGAAACCAGAGTATACTTTAGATACAATGACGAAAGATATGCTTACGAATATTATGTTAACGAATGGAATAGCAATCTAAGCTATGGAAAGCAGTCTGATTCGTAAGTTTTCTCCCGTTAAACAAGGAATGGTCAGCCTACTTTTTGGCGTTGTTTTGATTCTATTTAGTCGAATGGCTAGCAACGACACGATGTACCCTTTTCTTTTTGCTTTTGTAGCCATTGTCGCCTATTGTATAACGAATTCCTTTTTTTCGCTGTTCAACGAATCTTTCGTACGCTATGTATGGCAATCGTGGGGTGTATTCGTTTTGCTAACGACTTTGCTACTATTGTTTGCCCGCATAATTTCTAACACTAGTATACAGGAACATAAAGAGTTTATTCAGATGTTGTTCAGTGTTGTGATTTTTTATGTTTTGTTCAGTTTAATGATGCGATTGATGCGTATGCTTTGGCAATATGCCGAGGCGGATAAAAACTAAAATATAAGACGAAGAATAGTGTTCGTTTTCCTCAAATTGACCTAATATTGAACCTAATTAAATTAAAGAGAATGAGCGAGACGGATATAGACAACAGACGAAAAACAGGTGAAATGTTTACTGCATCTTTTTTAAAAAAGGCCTCACCTTTCTATCAGTTTTTGTTTTCACTTGGGTTTAGTTTGTTGGTAATGCTTCTCGCTAAAGGCATCTGGCATTCCGATGAAATGATTAAGTATGGCGGCTCATTTGGCGTTGTGTTTTTTGTGATGTTTAATCCATGGCTATCTTTGTTGCATGACGACAACAAAAAATATTTTGTACAGTCGTTAATTTTCTATGCCATTATTGCTGTAGTGCTGTATGGATTGATTTATTTATGGACGGGTATTTCTTTTTCTAATTCAATGGAAGTAAGTATTACACTTATTACAACTACATTTTACATGGTTGTTGCATTTGGAATGATGACGGCACTAAAGTATCTGTTTATCGACCAGAGTGGGGGTGGGCTATAATGTGAAAATGTTTTAAAAAAATAAACGCTATTGAAATTGCATTAAACCAATTTCATCTATGCTTGTCATATCTTCAAAACAAGAGATATGAAAACAACAATTTTAGTTTTGTCTTTCGTCTTCACATTGATGACATTGACAACAGAAGCAAAACCTTACGGAAGATACAATCGACATCACCGTCCGGTAGTAGTATATTCGCAGCCAACACCGCCAGTATATTATCGGCCTGTTCCACCACCTGTTTGCCAACATGCGCCACCGCCACCAGTAGTAGTATACAGACCGGCACCCTATTATAGAGGAAACTATCACCGAAGCGGACATTGTAATGGAGGATACCAAGGGAGGGGGAATTGCAATCGCCACCGATAGTAAGTTCGTAAAATGTGTTTGGGTTATCAGCGTGTCGCAATTATTTGCGGCACGCTTTTTATTTATCAATATAAGATTCGTATATTTTACCAGCACAAAATTAGTATGCGCAAGCCTTGGTTTATTACATTGAAATTTCTACCCTATTCGGGAATGGCATTATTCCCTTTTGTATTGATAAAGCATGCCGATTTCAAGTGGAGTAAAACACTTGTTTATCACGAGCGCATTCATTTGATGCAGCAACTAGAATTGTTGATTTTGCCTTTTTATTTTTTTTATGTCATGAACTACTTTGTCAATATCATTCGTTTTCGAAATCACGACCGAGCTTACCGTGAAATAATTTTCGAAAAGGAAGCTTATCAAAACGAGTTGGAAATAAATTATCTACGCAACAGACCATTTTGGGCGTTTTTGCGTTATCTTTAAAAATAAATCAACGCATGAAATACATAACTATAGTGCTGCTCATTGCACTTTCTGCTTGCAAGCTCAATCAAAGCAAAACCATTGAGGAAGATTCACCGAATAAGAAAGTCCATATTACCCTATCAGCTACCAAAACTATGATTGGAGAACCATGGGAATGTCAACTGAAAGTAAAAGCCTATTCTTTTGAGGAAGGGTTACTTAAGTTTGAAATCAGTGCCGATGAATTAAGTAGTGAGAATGTACACTTCAATTGGGAGCCGAATGGAAATTGCATGATAGAGATTGTTCAACGTGACAAGGATATTCGAACGTTTAAGTTGATAGCCAATGAACAGGAACTGCAATTGGCAGAAGTTAGTAATTAGTTCGTAGGTTTTTTTGCCTAAAGTTTGAATAATTTAAAAAAGTACTATATATTGTTTTAATTACTATCTTTGATACTTAATTTTTTAATTTCAACAAAATGAATCTTTACATTGGAAATCTTAACTACACAGTTAAGGAACAAGAACTACAAGAGCTTTTCCAACAAGTTGGCGAAGTGTCTTCAGTGAAAATTATTACTGACAAGTTTACAGGACGTAGCCGTGGCTTCGCTTTTGTAGAAATGCCAAATGATGCAGAAGCAAAAACAGCTATTGAATCATTGAATGGTCGCTCTTTAAAAGAAAGAGAATTATCTGTTACTGAAGCTCAACCTCGTACAGAAGGAGGAGGTAACCGTGGTGGTGGATTTAACCGCGATCGTGGAAACGGTGGTGACAGAGGAGGAAATGGTGGATATAACAAACGTTATTAATAACTATACTGAATCTTATAAGAAACCTGCTTTTTTAGCAGGTTTTTTTATTCCCTAAACCCAATATAAGTGTTGAATGCGAAAAATTAAGTACTCTTTACATTGCTTTCTTCTGGCTGTTTTCATTTTTACAGCCCAACTATTAGCAGCTCAAACAAGTTTTACCATAAGCGGAAGTGTAACAGATGCAGGAAACGGGGAGGAGTTGATTGGGACTTCTGTAACAGTGAAAGGTAGTGCCGGAATAGGAACCGTAGCCAATGGCTATGGATTTTATTCACTTACGCTTCCTAAAGGAAACTATGTAATTGTTTATCACTACCTTGGATTTAGTGACATAGAGAAAGACATTAAACTGGAGTCAAATCAGCAAATCAATGTAAAGCTGCAGCAAGCTCAGCGCGAGTTGAAGCAAGTTGAAATTTCAGCACATAAAAACGATAATCTAAAAAAGGCCGAAATGGGTGTTTCGCGGCTTGATATGAAAGAGTTGGAACGAATCCCTGTTTTTTTTGGAGAACGCGATATTCTCAAGTCTATTCAGCTATTACCGGGCGTAAAATCTGCAGGTGAAGGAAATTCAGGGTTTAATGTACGGGGGGGTGGAACTGATCAGAATCTTATTCTGTTGGATGAAGCTCCGGTGTACAACGCTTCTCATCTTTTGGGTTTCTTTTCTACGTTTAATTCGGATGCGGTAAAAGATGTAACACTATATAAAGGCAACAGTCCTGCAGAATTTGGCGGACGATTATCCAGCACCCTAGACATCAAAATGAAAGAAGGGAACGATAAAAAGTACGTTATCAGTGCAGGTATTGGTATCGTTTCATCCCGATTAAGTATAGAAGGGCCGATTGTAAAAGAGAAAGGTTCGTTTATTATCACAGGAAGACGAACATACGCTGATGCTTTTTTACCACTTATTCCTGCGCGAAACGGGAATACCAGCTTTAAAAACAGTACGCTTTATTTCTACGATATTAATGCAAAGGCAAATTATCGGATTGGTAAAAAGGATAGAGTTTTTCTTTCCGGCTATTTCGGACGCGATAAATTCGGCATTAAAAATCAAACAAGTTTCAGTATCGATTACGGAAACCTTACTGGCACTTTACGTTGGAATCATATTTTTTCGAGCAAGTTGTTTTCGAACACTTCCTTTATTGTGAATGATTTTGACTATACCGTAGAAATCAACAGCTTGTTTGCTGATTTAAAAATTCGATCAGTAATTTTCGATTATAACTTTAAACAAGATTTTTCATATTACTCCAATGCGAAAAATGCTTTCAAGTTTGGGCTACTTTCAACTTTTCATACTATACAACCGGGGAATGTGGTATCTAATGACACAGCTAGAGCAAACCGACTTTCACTTACTAAAAAATATGGTTGGGAAAATGGCATTTACGTTCAGCACGAATGGACGCCAAACAACAAATTGCAAGTGAGTACCGGGTTACGTTTATCTACATTTTCTTCTACCGGACCAAGTACGTTTTACACCTATAATAAAGAAGGTGTTGCAACAGATTCAACCTATATGAAGTTAGGGAAAATTGGGAAAACCCATGTAAACTGGGAGCCGCGCTTTACATTGAGTTATAATTTTCTGCCCGACCATTCTATTAAATTCGCTTATGCGCGAAACACACAGAACGTACATCAACTATCGAATAGCTTAATTGGTTCGCCTACCGATCAGTGGATTTTGAGTAGTAATAATGTGAAACCGGAAATTGCCGATCAAGTGTCGCTAGGGTACTATCTTAACTTCTGGAAAAATCGTTTTGAGTTCAGTATTGAAGGCTATTACAAGCATTTGTGGAATCAAATCGATTACAAAAATGGAGCCGTTTTACGGGCTAATGAATTGGTTGAAAGTCAGCTGATTTACGGCACAGGAAGAGCCTATGGCGCAGAGTTTTTCCTGAAAAAGAAAACAGGGAAATTCACCGGGTGGATTAGCTATACCTTCTCGCGCACCGAACGTACTTTCAAAGAAATCAACGATGGGAAATACTATCCTGCAAAACAAGACCGCACGCACGACTTATCTGTAGTGCTTTTGTATCAAGTGCTTCCGCGCTTATCGCTTTCCGCCACCTTTGTTTTCTACACCGGCAATGCGGTAACATTCCCAAGTGGAAAGTATTTCGTTAATGGTACCATTCAAAATGTATACACAGAGAGAAATGGTTATCGCATGCCCAATTATCACCGGTTAGATTTTGGTTTAAACTACGATTTGAAAACACGCAAAACGTTCGAACACAGTATTGCCTTCTCTATTTATAATTTGTATGCCCGTAAGAATGCTTATACTATTCAGTTTCAACCAAACAAAGACGATCCTCGTCAGTCGGAGATCATCATGACTTACCTGTTTAGAATTGTCCCGTCCCTCACGTATAATTTGAAATTCACAGTTCCTTCATCAAAGAAAAAAGTAACAGATGTACAGTAGATTATTTTTAATGGCTATCGTTGCCTTGATTACAGGCGCTTGCCAAGAAAAGATTAATATCAAACTTAAAAATGCAGGACCTTATGTAGTTATCGAAGGTAACTTGAGCGATAACATCGCTGAACCGGCACGCGTGTTTGTAACAGAATCGGCCGATTATACTGATACGGTTTTTTTTCATCCACTGCATGATGCAATTGTAACGATTTCAGATGGTTTACTAACCGATACCTTAAAGGAGTTCAATGCTATGGGAATTTATCTGTCGCCTAACATTCACGCAGTAGTAGGTAAGTCGTATAAGCTGTCCGTTTTTGTAAAAGGGCAACTATACGAGTCCGTATCAGCCGTAAACCCTCCTGTAGCCATCGATAGTATTTATAAGACAACATCCAATTCTAATAAAAACAGATTGTCTTTCAATTTTCGCGATCCACTAGGAGTAACGAATTATTATAAAGTAGGTATTCAAGTAAATGGTTTGGAGCGAGGTGTAAATATTGTTGCTGATGATCGTTTAACAGATGGCAAGCTAAAGACGGTAGTGGTAAATCCGGGTTTCGAATTTCAAGCAAACGACTCTATAAATCTTTCGTTGTTGTCTGTAGATCAAGGCGTTTACACTTATTTTTACACTTTGAATCAAAACACTGGCAGAAATAGTGGCGCTCCGGCCAATCCTGTTTCCAATATTACGAATGGTGCATTGGGTTATTTTAACGCCTATTCCGTTACTACTAAAAAGTTTATTTATCCTTAAACAAGAGTAAACTTTTCAACACATTTATTTTTTTGGTTACATAAAAATATCTTTGTGTTCATTCCATTTCACTTTTAATTCTTATACCTATGATACCTACAGAAGTAAAACTTTTTGCAGGGAGTAACTCGCTTTATTTGGCAGAAGAAGTCGCTAAATATTATGGCGAAGATTTAGCCAAAATGCAACTCCTCAAATTCAGCGATGGCGAAATGCAGCCTGAAATTCAAGAGTCGGTGCGTGGTTCTTTTGTGTTCGTAATCCAAAATACAAATGCACCTGGCGATAATTTGTTGGAATTATTGATGATTGTAGATGCAGCACGAAGAGCCTCTGCAGAGTACATTACAGCTGTGATTCCTTACTTCGGCTATGCTCGTCAAGATAGAAAAGATCGTCCGCGTGTTGCCATTGCCGCTAAGCTTGTAGCTAATCTTTTAACTGCAGCGGGTGTGGATCGGGTAATGACAATGGACTTGCACGCTGCGCAAATTCAAGGCTTTTTCGATATCCCTGTAGATCACTTGAACAGTTCAGCGATTTTCATTCCGTATATTCAAAATCACCAGTGGACCAATCTTTGCTTTGCCGCACCTGACGTAGGTTCTGTAAAACGCACAAGAATTTACTCGCAATATTTTGGTGCCGATATGGTGATTTGCGATAAGTACAGAAAGCGCGCCAATGAAATTGCAGATATGACCTTAATTGGAAATGTAGAAGGTAAAGATGTTGTAATTGTGGATGATATGATCGACACCGGAGGTACACTTTGCAGTGCCGCCAATTTGTTGATGGATAAAGGCGCTATCTCTGTTCGTGCATTGATTACACACCCCGTACTTTCAGGAAAGGCTTATGAGAACATAGAAAAATCTAAACTTTCCG
Organism: Chitinophagales bacterium; assembly: GCA_016786765.1. Classification (GTDB taxonomy): domain Bacteria; phylum Bacteroidota; class Bacteroidia; order Chitinophagales; family LD1; genus CALAYL01. The sequence continues at coordinate 168,287 of JAEUUZ010000019.1, read as the reverse complement.
AGCTGATTGTTGCGAATACTTTGCCGTTGAAACAAACATCTTCGAAAATTAAACAACTATCGGTAGCCGAGTTGTTTGCTACTTGCATCCGCAACACACACGAACATAATTCCATTAACTCGTTGTTTTTAACGCCTTCGGTTTAAAATATAATCATCAAAGAAATGAAATGTCCATGCGCTGTCATGGGCATTTTTTTTTGGGCGTAACCCTCCGTTGTCGGGTCGGGTGTTCCGTTGCAATCTTGTCCCGCTATGAAGCGGGAAAAGAATTTTCACTTCACCCCCTTACGCGGCATTCCGTTCATTCAGTTATTCAGGAGTGATTTGATAAACGATCTTCCTACCCCTGACTTAAACCATTTTTCTTTTTTCATGGCTTCAGCTTTTGTTTCAAATAATTCGGTGTGAATGAGCGTCCACGGTCTGTATCGAACCGTAAATCCTTTTGTTGCAAGCGAGTTATGTGAAAGTAGCCGTGCATGTAAATCTGAAGTGAATCCAACGTAGTGTTTGTTGAATTGTTGGGAATACAAAATGTAAACGGTAAAGTTCATTTGGGGTGATTTTTTGAATGAATATACCGATTAAAAAAAAGGCCTACATAACTGTAGACCTTTTTACTCTTGTTGCGGGAGCCAGACTCGAACTTCGTCCGCCTTTGGCGGATATGCGCCCAACGAGCGAATGGAATGAAAAAAAGGCCTACAAAACTGTAGACCTTTTTACTCTTGTTGCGGGAGCCAGACTCGAACTTCGTCCGCCTTTGGCGGATATGCGCCCAACGAGCGAATGGAATAAAAAAAGGCCTATAAAACTGTAGACCTTTTTACTCTTGTTGCGGGAGCCAGACTCGAATTGCGTCCGCCTTTGGCGGATATGCACCCAACGAGCGGATGGAATGAAAATAAAAAAGTCCTACATAAAATGTAGACCTTTTTGTTTCTAGTTGCGGGAGCCAGACTCGAACTTCGTCCGCCTTTGGCGGATATGCGCCCAACGAGCGGATGGAATGAAAATAAAAAAGGCCTACAAAACTGTAGACCTTTTTACTCTTGTTGCGGGAGCCAGACTCGAACTGACGACCTTTGGGTTATGAGCCCAACGAGCTACCAACTGCTCCATCCCGCGATGTGGGTGCGAATATAGTCTGCTTTTACCCGATTCCAAATATTATTGGCTTTTATTTGCAAATAGATTTCTGATGGAAGCGCAATTCGAACTGGCGTCCGCCTCTGGCGGATATGCGCCCAACGTGCTACCCACTTCTCCGTCCCGCGAAGTAGGTGAGGTCTAGTCTGCTTTTACCCGATTCCAAATATTATTGGCTTTTATTTGCAAATAGATTTCTGATGGAAGCGCAATTCGAACTGGCGTCCGCCTCTGGCGGATATGCGCCCAACGAGCTACCAACTGTTCTATCCCTGCTATGTGTGTGCTGCATAGTCCGCTTTTATTCGATTCCAAATATATTTTGCTTTTATTTACAACATGATGCATAAAGCAGGTTTTGTAAATATTATTGGATTGCCGAATGTGGGCAAATCTACATTGCTCAATGGATTGATAGGGGAGCGATTGTCTATCATTTCGCCAAAGGCACAAACCACGCGTGGTCGCTTGATTGGCTTAGTGAATCAGGACGATTGTCAGGTTGTATTTTCAGATACTCCAGGCTACGTGAACGAACCGGCTTACGAATTACACCGCACTATGAATAATTATATTCATGAAGCGTTTGAAGATGCCGATGTACTGATGTTGATTACCGATAAGTATCAATCGGAGGACGAGCAACAGTTTTTAATCAAGCAGTGTAGCCAGTCGAAATTGCCTGTGATTATAGTGTTGAACAAAGTCGATTTGTGCAAACCTGCCGAAATACCTGCTATTCAAGCACGATGGGAGAGCCTCATTCCGGGGGCACGATTTATAGCCGTTTCAGCTAAAGAAAATTTCAACACACAAGGTATCATTGAAATGGTGAAACCTTTCATGCCCGAATCACCCGCCTATTATAGCAAAGAAGATTTGACCGATCGGAACATGCGCTATTTCGTAGCAGAAATTGTCCGTGAAAATATCTTCCTACAATACGAAAAAGAAATTCCGTATGCCTGTGAAGTTGTAGTGGAAGAATACAAAGAGTTGGATTCCATGGACCGCATTCGCTGTGTAATTTATGTGGAGCGCGATTCACAAAAAAATATCGTTATCGGGGCAAAAGGCTCGGCCATCAATAAATTAGGCACAGCTTCGCGTAAACAAATAGAAGGCTTTATCGATAAAAAAGTATTCTTGGATTTATTCGTAAAAGTGCGTGACGGTTGGCGCAACAACGAATTGGATTTGAAGCGTTTCGGCTATAAAGGCTAAGCCTTTTTCCTGAAATTGGCGATTTTCCCAATTGTTTTATCTTGCATAAAAATTGATATCATGAATTACGATTTGATAGTTATTGGAACCGGGCCCGGTGGATATGTAGCAGCTATTCGTGCGGCACAGTTAGGGTTAAAAACAGCAGTAGTAGAAAAAGAAAATTTGGGTGGTGTTTGTTTGAACTGGGGATGTATTCCAACAAAAGCATTATTGAAAAGCGCACAAGTATTCGAATATTTAAATCATGCTTCAGAATATGGTATTGAAGTTGGAGGAGGTGCAAAAGCTGATTTCTCGAAAGTGATTTCGCGCAGCCGTGGTGTTGCCGATGGTATGAGTAAAGGCATTCAGTTTTTGATGAAAAAAAATAAAATTGATGTGATTACCGGTGCCGGAAAATTGAAGAAAGGCGGTATTGTAGAGGTAACAGATGCCGCAGGTAAGAAAACTGACTATGCTGCAAAACACATCATCTTGGCCACAGGTGCTCGCTCACGCGAATTGCCGAATGTGAAACAAGATGGCAAAAATATTATCGGTTATCGCGAAGCAATGACCTTAGCCACTCAACCGAAATCAATGGTAGTGATGGGCTCTGGCGCTATTGGTATGGAGTTCGCTTATTTCTATAATACTATGGGAACGAAAGTAACTGTTGTAGAGTTCATGGATAAAATTTTACCACGTGAAGATACTGATGTGTCGAAAGAGGTAGAAAAAATTATGAAAAAGAAAGGGCTACAAATCATGACCGGTGCGGCTGTTGAGAAAGTAGAAGTGGTGAACGGACAATCAGTGGTTACGGTTAAAACTAAAACCGGAACGGAAAAAATCACCTGCGATGTAGTGCTTTCAGCTGTTGGAATTGCTACAAATATCGAAGGTATTGGCTTAGAAGAAGTAGGCGTGAAAACCGACAAAGGTCTAGTGGTAGTAGATGATTTCTACAAAACCAATATTCCGGGTGTTTACGCGATTGGCGATATTGTGAAAGGCCCTGCCTTAGCACACGTGGCATCTGCAGAAGGTATTACTTGCGTAGAAAAAATTGCCGGTAAAAATCCTGAACCTATCGATTATGGTAACATTCCAAGTTGTACGTACTGTATTCCGGAAGTAGCTTCAGTAGGCTTAACCGAGGAAGAAGCGAAAGCAAAAGGCTATACGCTTAAAGTGGGAAAATTCCCATTCTCTGCATCAGGCAAAGCTTCGGCTAGTGGTGCAAAAGATGGTTTTGTGAAAGTAATCTACGATGCTAAATATGGCGAATGGTTAGGCGCTCACTTAGTGGGAATGAATGTAACGGAGATGATTGCTGAAGTGGTTGTAGCTAGAAAGCTAGAAACTACCGGACATGAAATCATCAAAGCAATTCATCCGCATCCTACCATGAGCGAAGCAATTATGGAGGCTACCGCGGCTGCCTTTGGCGAGGTGATTCACCTGTAATCAAACGGCTATGCCAAAATTTATTTTACTTATTCGCGAAGATTTAACGCGTTATCCTATGGCGGATGCGCAACTACAAAGCATTATCAACGCACATCGCAATTGGGCAAAAAATCTTTCGGAGCGCGAGCTTTTTATTGCCGGAAATGGAATGCCCGAGCAAGGAACAATAGTTGAATGGGCTGACGGTAAAATTGTTGTATCTCCTTTGCGTGATCTTAAAGAAGGCGTTGGTGGGTTTTACATCATTCAAGCAGAAAGTTTTGAGGCAGCAGTTGAAATTGCGAAAGAATGTCCCACCTTTTCAGATGGCGATAAAATTGAAGTTCGACCATTAATGTAACTCTTCAAAAAACAACAATTATGCAAAAGCAAGAATTGGCAAAGCAACTCACCGAAAATCATCAATCGTTTGTAAGCTATGTGCTTTCATTAAGCGAAGCCGATTTTGTAAAATCTGAAAACGGAAAATGGACAGCCGGTCAGCAACTCGATCATTTGTATAGAAGCGCAAAGCCTTTGGTATTGGCGTTTTCGTTGCCTCCATTTATGGTGAAATTGCTTTTTGGGAAAGCGAATCGTCCGTCTAAAACATATGAAGAAATTGTGCAAAAATATGAAGGTACTTTAGCGAATGGCGCAAAAGCATCAGGTTCATTTGTTCCTAAAACAATAGCCTTCGAGCAGCGCACGGCTTTGGCCAATTCACTTCAACAAGTGGTGCAAAAAATATCATCTAGAGTTGCGAATTACAACGAACAACTACTTGATGAAGTGGTATTTCCTCATCCGTTGTTAGGCAAGTTGACGGCTCGCGAAATGTTGTATTTTACTATTTATCACGTGGCGCTACATCGTGCCATAACGGAAAGAAATGTAGGCCTCTAAAATTTTCATATGCATTTTATTGTTAGAAGTATTTTTCGTCTATTATTTCCTTTAAAACTTAGTGATGCACAAAAGGAAATTGCACTTCAAAGAGTTCAATCGAAATTTGGTTTAAAAGAATTTCTTATTGCGTTTGGTGTACTCATTTTATTGATCCCGTTTACAATGAGTGTAGGCGGGGGAATTATGCGTCTGTTGAATATGGTGCTGGCTCCAACGGAGAGTAATGGAAGTTATTTCTACAGAAGCACAAATGCAATCGAAAGCTTTATTGTTTCTATTCCGTTCGCTTACTATGGTTATATATTTATAATGAAGCGACTTTACAAACAAAACTACGAAGATTTGAAATTGTATTTCTCGCTAACAAATAACTTCGATGCTATTAAATCAATAAAGTTTGTGGTGTTTATAGGGTTTTTCTTTTTCTTGTTTATTGCCTACTTAATCTCGGGTGATAAGGTAAGTTTTAGCGAAGATCGAATTGTTTCTAGTCATTTAAATATTGACACAAATGGGGATAAAATTGATAGTGTATATTCTTATCCTTACAGTGATATTGAATCTATAACCTATATTCCTAAGTCACGATCTACCTTGAATATAAACATGAAGAATGGTGATGTAATTGAGATGAAACGACCCAATGATTATGATGAAGATTTTAATCCTAAGCTTCTTACACGACTTCTCGAAAAAACGAGATTAAAGATAGATACTATTGGCGATGAATAATGCAACTATGCTAGTGGATATTTATCTCATTTGCAACACAGCGGCTACCTATAAAGTTTTATCCTGATTTAACTACCATAGTTTAAAAATGAATACCCTTCTTCAGCCTGGTCGTTTTGATACTATTGTTGATGGTAGAGCGGTGCGTCTGTTTCTGTTGAAAAACATCAATGAAATGGAGGTAACAATTACCAATTATGGAGCAAGAGTTGTGTCGCTCACCACGCCAGATAATCAAGGTAGTTTAGCCGATATCGTGCTGGGATTTTCTTCTATTGACGATTATTTAAAAGCGAATGAACCTTATTTTGGTGCACTTATCGGAAGATACGGCAATCGTATCGCAAATGGGAAATTTACACTTAATAGTCAAGGTTATACTTTGGCAACAAACAATGGAGTTAATCATTTACATGGTGGAGAAAAGGGGTTCAATGCTGTAGTTTGGGATGCCAGGCAAATCAATGCGAAAACGCTAGAATTGAGCTATTTATCGGTTGATGGCGAAGAAGGATATCCTGGAAATTTGAATGTAAAAGTTATTTACACCCTCACCGATTCGAATGAACTGAAAGTAGAATATTCGGCAACTTCAGATCAGCCAACGGTGGTGAATCTTACACATCATTCGTTCTTTAATTTATGTGGCGAAGGCAATGGAACCATTAACGATCATGTGTTACACATCAATGCCGATGCATATACTCCGATAGATATAGGATTGATTCCAACCGGAACATTAGAGCCGGTGAATGGTACACCCTTTGATTTCAGAACGCCCAAAATGATTAAAACAGATATTCAAAAACAGAACCAGCAGCTTAGTTTTGGACATGGTTATGATCATAATTTTGTATTGAACAATACAACAAAAAACGCTGAGGGATTAAGCTTTGCTGCAAAAATTACAGAGCCCTTGAGCGGCAGAACTATGGAAGTATGGACGAACGAGCCCGGTCTTCAATTTTATAGTGGAAATTTTTTGAGCGGAGTTGATATTGGCAAATGTGGCAAGCCATATCTCTTTCGCACAGCCTTCTGTTTGGAAACGCAGCATTTCCCGAATTCACCTAATCAACCAAATTTCCCAACTACTGTTTTATTACCGGATGCAAACTATCATTCGGTTTGTGTGTATAAATTTGGTGTACAATAGCTATTTCACAATTCTCACATCTACATCAATTCCGGCCGCATTTACCGGATTTTTTCTTGCTACCGAACCTTCCGGGAATTTCACGGAAAATGTTGTCCAACCACTGTCAATACCACCTCTTGCATCTGGCTTGTAATAATCCGTTGAAGTAATTTGTGCACCACTACTAAAGGCATTATTCATGTCGGTGTAATCGCCTGTACGTGCCTGCTCTGTACCTGAATCAGATCGTGTGCGAACAATGTAGCCTTCCTGAACGCGTTGCGTTATGTTTGCTTTTTGTGAAGTTGGGTCGTTTAAAATTACAAAAGCAGCTTCAGGTGTTCCGGGTGCAGCATATACAAACATGGTTCGACCTTGTAAAGAGGGATGACCAGATTTATAGTAGCTTACAGCATTTCCTTCCATAATAAAAATAATTTTACCACGACTATCGTAAAGTGTAGGCCATTTCTTTTGTTTGGCTACATCTTCGAGTGTGGCCAAGTTGCCGCGCAATTTATCGGGCGTAATTAATTTATCTGTGTTTTCTCCAAATACAGCTTTCACTTCTTCATCTAATTTATCGGCTGCGCTAGTATTCCAGGGAACAGCTTTTTGAAACCCAAATCCGGCCAATGTGGCATTGTCACCCGGAGCATCTAGTTTTGTTTCCACATTGATGAATAGTGGTAAGTGGTATGGATGAGCATCCGACCAATTTCTTACCGCCTCCATTGCTTTTTTAAAGGTATAATAATGGGTGTTGTAGTCTACGTCTTTAATGTGCAGCACTTTAAATCCGGGATCGTTTAGTTCTGCAATGCCCGATTCAATTGGAAGACCAACAAAGTCGTGTATTTTTCGATTGGCAAAATCGCCACCGTTTGGATCGTTGTAAATGTCAATTTCTAAGCCACGAATGCCATAGTTATTCATTTGTTCATCAAAATCAACATGGGTGTAATCTATACCATCCGGATCCATGTTTGAGGGTAAAAAGCTTTGGATTTGATATAGGTATTTGAACACTGTATCGGTGGTGTGTAGTCGATAGCTATTATGGCTGGCAATAATCTGAATCTGGTTAAGATGCAATAAATCATCTTGTGGTGTATGCGGATATTCGGATTCAGCCTGTTTGGTATCTTTCTTACATGCAGCAATTCCTAACAAAAGCACAAATAAAAGCGAAATTGGTTTGGACATATTTAGATTGGTTTTAAATTCAATTTATATCCTTTTATTAATAAACACTTTACGTTTAGTTAATAATCAACGAAACGCTATTTTTATCCAATCAGTTCTAGAAATAAAAAAATAATTACATTGCGCTAATCAAAACAAACACATGGAAAGATTTACCGGATTAATAGGGATTGTCCTGATTTTGGCGATAGCCTTTTTGTTTTCAAACAATCGAAAGGCGATTAACTACCGCTTGGTATTGAGTGGTTTAGCATTGCAACTTGTACTCGCTGTTTTCATTTTAAAAGTTCCAATGGTTACAAAGTTTTTCCAATTGCTAGGTCATGGAATGGAGAAAATTGAAGGCTTTGCACGCGAAGGCGCCATGTTTGTTTTTGGCGGTGTATTGCCAAATCCTGCCGAGGCGGGGAAAGTATTCGGCCCAAACAATGCCTTTATTTTTGCTTTTAATATTCCGGCTACTATTATATTGGTGTGTGTGATTGTGGCGGTGTTGTATCACATTGGATTGATGCAACGATTGGTCGCTATTGTAGCCCGTGGTGTTCACTTCATTATGCAAGCGAGTGGTGCAGAAGCTTTATCTAACGTAGCGTCCGCTTTTGTTGGTCAGGTTGAGGCACAGGTAATGATTCGTCCGTATTTAGAAGGCATGACTAAAAGCGAGTTGCTTGCATCTATGGCCGGAAGTATGGCCTGTATTGCCGGTGGAATTTTGATTGTGTATGTGAATATGGGTGTGCCTGCTGAATATTTGATAGCAGCGAGTTTGATGGCTGCACCGGGTGCATTAGTCATTTCAAAAATTGTTTATCCTGAAACGGAAGAATCGCAAACCAAAGGAAAGGTGTCGATTGAAGTGAAAAGTACTTATGGCAGCTTGATTGATGCCGTTTCACATGGTGCGAGTGATGGTATGAAAATTTCAATAAACGTGATTGCCATGTTGATTGGATTCATTGGCTTGATTGCACTTCTAAATTATATTCTTGGGCATGTTTATACCGGTTTGAGTTTAAATATGATTTTTAGTTGGATTTTTTGGCCAATGGCATATGCAATGGGCGTTCCACAACAAGACGTTACGAATGTAGCTACCATGATGGGGCAGAAATTAACCATTAATGAATTTGTAGCTTACATGAATTTAACTTCTCTAAAAGCATCCTTAACACCAAAAGGATTGGCCATAGCCAGTTTTGCGCTTTGTGGTTTTGCTAACTTTTCGTCAGTTGGTATTCAAATTGGCGGTATTGGTGAAATTGCACCCGGACGTAGAGCTGATTTGGCTAAACTGGGACTAAAAGCCTTACTTTGCGGTACATTGGCGTCTTATCTGTCGGCCACTTTAGCGGGTTTGCTATTGTAACCGTTGCTAAGAATTGAGGCTAATTCTTTAGCTATTCATCATTTGAAAGGTTTGCTTTTTTAGCAAGCCTTTTTCTTTGTTCGTTTCAGTCTCAATTTGTTTATATTCGCCACGCAAAAAATACTACCATGAACTTTTCATTAACAGAAGAACATTTGATGATTCGTAAAGCTGCTCGCGATTTCGCTAACAGCGTTTGTAAACCCGGAGTGATTGAACGCGACAGCGATCAAATTTGGCCGGCAGAGCAGGTGAAAGGTATGGCCGAGTTGGGCTTTTTAGGTATGATGGTAGATCCCAAATACGGTGGAAGCGGATTGGATACGTTGAGCTATGTAATCGCTTTAGAGGAAATTTCTAAAATCGATAATTCATCATCGGTATTGATGTCGGTGAACAACTCGTTGGTGTGCTGGGGCTTACAAGAGTTTGGTACTGAAGAACAAAAACAGAAGTATTTAACACCATTGGCGAAAGGAGAGAAGTTAGGTGCTTTTTGTTTGAGTGAGCCCGAAGCAGGTTCAGATGCAACATCGCAGCGTACAACTGCCGTTGATAAAGGTGAACATTACATTTTGAACGGAACCAAAAACTGGATTACAAACGGAGGTTGCGCATCAATTTATTTAGTTATTGCGCAAACCGATCCATCTAAAGGGAGTAAAGGAATTGATGTGTTGATTGTAGAGAAAGGGATGGAAGGCTTTATTGTTGGTAAGAAAGAAGATAAACTAGGGATTCGTTCTTCGGACACCCACACGTTATTGTTCAATGATGTTAAAGTGCCGAAAGCTAATCGTATTGGTGAAGAAGGTTTCGGTTTTAAATTCGCCATGAAAACATTGGCAGGCGGAAGAATCGGTATTGCCGCTCAAGCATTGGGTATTGCTGCCGGAGCTTATGAATTAGCAGCTGATTATGCAAAACAACGTAGAGCATTTGGGAAAGAAATTATTCAGCACCAAGCCATTGCATTTAAATTGGCAGATATGGCTACCGAAATTGAAGCTGCACGTTTATTAGTATACAAAGCTGCAGCATTGAAAGATGCACACGAAAATTATGATGTGGCATCTTCGATGGCGAAAGTGTTTGCTTCGGAAGTAGCGATGCGCACAACCGTTGAGGCTGTTCAAATCCATGGCGGATACGGTTTTGTAAAAGAATACCATGTAGAGCGTTTGATGCGCGATGCGAAGATTACCCAAATTTACGAAGGTACTTCAGAGGTGCAACGTATTGTGATTTCAAGAAGTGTGTTGAGTTAATAAAGCACTTTATAATAGTTAAAAGCCAACTCAATCGAGTTGGCTTTTTTGTTTCTACTATTCATTTGTTATTTTGGAGAAATGCAATTCCTTAAAACCATTTGGGTAATTACTCTAGCCAATAAGACCTCCACATCTGTAGTGTTAGGATTGCTGTTGTTTATTGGGGGCAAATCAACTTGCTCTGCGCAAAATCCTTTCATTACACATATGTATACAGCCGATCCTTCAGCACATGTATTTAATGATACGCTTTATGTTTATCCTTCGCATGATAAAGAAAATGCCAAATGGTTTAATATGAGCGATTGGCATGTGTTCTCTACAACAGACATGAAAACATGGACCGATCATGGAGTTGTATTAGCACTAGATAGTTTACGTTGGGCAAAAAAATGGGCATGGGCACCGGATTGTGCAGCCCGTAACGGGAAGTATTATTTCTATTACCCAACCGATAAAAATTATATTGGTGTTGCTGTAGCAGATAAACCTTACGGGCCATTTACGGATTCGCTTGGAGCGCCTTTAATATCTCGGGAAACACCAGGTGTTATTGCCAATCGCGGCCTCATAGATCCTTGTGTTTTTATGGATGACGATAGTTCTGCGTATTTATTATTCGGGCAGAATACTGTAAATATTGTGAAGTTGAATAAGGATATGGTTTCTTTTAATGATACTGTACGCATCGTTAAAGGCGTAAATCATTTTTTTGAAGCTGTTTGGATGCACAAGTATAATGGTAAATACTATATTTCGTATTCCGGAAAAGGCAAGATTTTGTATGGCATGAGCGAGAGTCCTTATGGGCCATTCACCTACAAAGGAGTGCTGTTAGATAAAGTAAACAGTGGCACTAATCATGCATCAATTGCAAGTTATAGAGGGCAATGTTATTTGTTTTATCATACTTCCGATTTGTTTTTTCGCAACCATCCAAACGCTAACCCCCATGGCTTAAAGAAATGGTATAGGCGTTCGATATGCATGGATAAATTATTTTACAATGCTGATGGGACAATCCAACAAGTAATTCCCACAAAAATTTCAGCGCGTTAATTATTAAATGGGGATTTTTATTTTTTCCATATTTCTTTTATCGTAACATCATCTCGTTTTGCACGTGCCCAAAGTGAAAAGTTAAATAAGTTGAGTTCGTTTTTTTGTCCTTCGCCATGAATGACTTCTTCCATTTTTTCGGCTAAAGAAGCGTAATTCAATTTTCCTTTGCTTACTTGTTGTATATACTTGATAACAAGTTTGTGTACAGGTAGATTTAGTTTTTTTTGAAGTATAGTTTTGCGTAACGATTGAATAAAAGATTGTACTAAAAGCATTTCGTTTTTCTCGAAGAAACAAAGCATTTGTAACATACGGGCACCAAACTGAATATCTTCCACCACCTTGGTCTCTTTTTCCTGTAAGATGGGTTGGAGTAAGTCAATGGCATCGTCATATTTTTCAACGATAAAACAACCGTACGCCAACAAATATAATAGTGTGAACCGTGTATGGATTACAATTTTTTGTTCGAAGCGCTTTATGCCGTTTTGCACTTCCGGTATACTTCGGATAATACTATTGAAGTTTCCTTGTTCCATCCAATAGTTCAATTGCAATTGGGTGCTAAGGCGAAAACTGTTGGCTTCAAAATTCGAAAGTTTTCGGAAGGTGCTGATTTTACTCAGCCCTTTCAGTTTTTCCAGACCTTCCTCTAAGGTGTTGAATTCTTTTAAAATAAAACAGTCAATCAAAAAGTTATTGAGCACAGCGAAATATCTATCGGCATTAATTTGCATCAATAATGGCGTTGCTTCTAATTCTTCAAGTAGTTTTTTGTTGTATTCATAGGCCTTTTGCGGTTCAGAATTGGTAAAATGATAAAGGGCATTGATTTGGAAATAGTCTAATCGTGCGCGCTGTGTTGTTGCATTTTTGATATCCATAAACGCATTTTGTTGTGTAATACTTTCCATTCGTTTGGCTAACACAGAACCACGAACACCACTGGCATACTGCATTTGATACACTTTATTGCTTAAATATTTATACTGTATCGATGTTTGTATTTTTTGGAGAATACCGTCTGCTTCCTGTTGCCATTCTTCTATGGTAGATTCTTTTGTATGTCGATAATAGTTGCGCGCTATCAGTTGCAGTTTAAGTTGATGGATTTGCAGTTTTAATTCTTGGATGTCCATTTCATCTGCCTTTTCAGCCATAGCTATAATTCTCTTTTCGGCTTGTTGAAAAAGTCCTTTTTGCATTAGAATTCTGCATTCGTAAATGCCCCGAGAAAGCTGTTGCTCTGGGTTGGCAAATACGTCATACGTAGCAAGGCCATGGAGTATTTGTTCGTAGAGTTGCTTCTTGAGTACTGCAAAATCATTTTTTGTTGTCCCTTTTGGAAATTGCGAAAAGAGCAAATGTTCGTTGTATGTTTTTGGTTCGCTTAGCTGTTCAAAGAATTCTGTATAGCGGTTTGTAGCTTCTTTGCTGTGCTTTGAAAGGTATAGATGAATGTATCTCTTTTCGGAAAGACTCAGCGATTGAACGAGTTCAAAAAGCGCAGAAGATGCTTTTTTCATGACTTTTAATTTATTAAACGCCCAAACAGATGTTTTCTTGTTCCCTTTTGTATTCTAAAATAGCTATAATTATTGAAATATAATGTATAGTTTACTATTGTGGTTGTAGACCACTCATTTTACATCAGACTTTTAATATAATTCAATAAACAGATTGTGTTATATTGCAAAGGAAGACTTCCTTTACAGTCACAAAATTCAAAGTATATGAAAACAAAAAGCAATTTCTTTCCAATTGTAGTATTGTCGCTGCTTATGGTAAGCAAATCTTTTGCCGCAGGCTGGGAGAATTTTTCCAACATTACCTCTACCACCGATGCATTAGTGAAGAACAACACCTTATGGATAACAGCCAAAGGAGGTATCATTAAGGTAGATCAAACGACAAGTGCAAAAACATTTATTCATAAAGGGGAAGCCGGGTTATTGTCTTCTTCTGTAGAAAGAATTCTTACCAATGCACTGACCGGTGATACTTGGATTGGCACTTACGATAATGGTTTGGCCCGTTGGAACGGAACCTCATTCGAATCGTATCCCTTCCCGCAAAATATGTTTTTGAAGAATATGCGTTTCGATCATTTCGGAAAAATTTGGATGGAATCTGATCTAGGACTTTTTCGATTTAATCCTGCCAATGGTACTTACACAAAAATCAATGATGCGCCTTCAAACGCATGGGTATACAATGCATGGGGTTTCGATTTTTTAACTCACCAAAAAGTAGCAGTCTTTAATGGAACAACCAACCTGATTACTGATGTTGTTACCGGAACGGTGATTGATTCATTTCAGAATCCAATAGATACGGCCACATTGGGGCCCGGAGAATTGGGACTGAATATCATTTTTCAAGGTTGCTCTCCAATTGCTGTTTCGCTATTTACCATTGATAGCGCCACCTGCATTTTGCAAAATGCCAATCAAATTGTTATTCATCAAAAAAATGGCATCTTAAGAAAAGCCACTATAGGTTTGCAACAGGGCGAGAATGTGGTGAATATAATTCGTAATGATGCCGATGAGTTGATTCTTTTTTCCGATATGAATAATGTGTACAAATGGAACGGTACAGGTTGGGATTTTATTCAGTCGGTTCCACAACAAGCCATGGCATCACGCCTGTTACGTGTACAAAACAACACATACTATTTTAATACCGGAGCGGAGGTAATGTTGTATACACTTTCCTCTTCAACAAGCAGCACAATTGATGCGCGTCAATATCCCTTTGCTTCGAATCATATTCGCGCTGTTGCAGAAAAGCCTACTGGAGGTGTAATTATTGCTTCTGCCAATCAGCTCCTTAATTATGACGAGGCCTTGCATAATTGGACCCCATATCTAACCATTCCATCGAAGTACAATATGGCCGGAAATATTAAGTTTTTGAATGGCAATATGTATTACATCGATTACGGGAACATGATGTACATATATGATGGAACTACGTTTGATGCTGTACCTAAACTTTTGAATGGATTGTCGAATGATGTTTACGATTATGATGTTATGCCCGATGGAACAATTTGGATAGTGAATGGTGATGGTCTGTTGAAATACGATGGAATTTCGACTACCAAGGTTATTGGAAATATTCCTAGTCGTTATTTCTTATCGTTGAAATATGACGAACAAAGACGCACGTTGTGGATAGGAACCAGTAAAGGAGTTATTCAGTATGATGTTGATTTCGGAACTTCAGTTGTTATTGACCATAATGCAGTGCCACAACTATTGGGAGCAGAAGCTATTCAAACAATTGTTGCCGATAAAAATAATACGATTTGGTTTGGGGCGAACAATAGTAGAGCTATGTATTATGATGGAACACAGTATACAGTTATTGGATTACCGAATGCACAAACAAACGACTTTGTTGTTGATATTGATTTTAATCAGGATACGGTTTACTTCAATATGAGTGATGGCAATGGAGGAGTGTACAAATACTTTAATGGTAATTTTCAATTCCTTCACCCAACTACAGTATCGCAATTGTTGAGTGCACAGAACGATGAAATTCTTGTAGACAAAAAAGGGTCGTTGTGGATTTCGCATGCCGATGCAGGAGTGAGTGTCAATAGAAGCGCTACGGCTACCGGTATTGAAACTAAAGTAGAAAATGCGTTGTTCTTTTTTCCTAATCCTACAAATGCTATTGTAAATGTTACTGGTGATTTTGAAGGGAATGAGAAGTATCGAGTAATAGACACATATGGACAATTATGCAACAATGGTGTTTTGTCAGGGCATCAAATTGATTTGAGTAACTTAAAAGCAGGTATGTATTTTATTGAAATCCAAGATAGTAAACATTCCTATTTGGGTCGAATAGTAAAGCAATAAGCAAAATATCGCTATGTTTTTTGGAGGAGTCTAACGTTGTGTTTGACTCCTTTTTTGCGTTTAATGGATAAATAATAGCGATAGTTGAAGAACAAAGCAACGTTTTATGAAATAAATCATCTACCTTTTTAGTTAATACATAAAATTATAGCTTTAGCTATTATCCCAATTAAATTCAACCATGATCAACTTTTTACGCTTTTGTTTTTTGTTTCTCACAACATTTTGCACAGTTTATGTTTTCGCTCAACCCGGATGCCCAAATGTAAATGCTGGTAGTAATGTGAGTTTGCCCTGTGGCACTAATTGTACTAATCTTACTGCAACGCCTTTCCCTTCCGGAAACACAACCACCTATGGCGTTAGTGCTATTCCTTACACTCCCTTTAGTTACACGGCAGGTACTCCTGTTATTGTTAATGACGATGATATTTGGACAAGTCCAATCAACCTTCCTTTTACTTTTTGTTTTTTCGGCAATTCATATAATCAGTTGGTGATAGGTGCCAATGGCTTAATTAGCTTCGATTTAACCAATGCCGGCACCTATTGCGATTGGGATATAACAGCTGCATCTCCAATTCCTTCAACATCTGTTTACACAAACGCAATTTTCGGACCCTATCACGATATTGACCCGTCACAAGGTGGTACCATTAAGTATCAAATTATTGGCACTTTTCCTTGTCGAATTTTTGTGGTTTCGTATTATGATATACCAATGTATGATGATATATTTTTAGTTGGAAGCTGTTGGGGAACTGATCATGCAACACACCAAATTGTATTGTATGAGACTACCAATGCCATCGAAATATATACGCAACGTAAAGAGTCTTGTAGCGGTTGGAATGATGGTTTAGCAATTGAAGGTATTCAAAATGCTACCGGAACAGTTGGTTTTGCAGTACCCGGAAGAAATTTAACGGTGTATAATTCAACCAATTCTGCCTATCGTTTTACACCAAACGGAGCGAGTATCGTTTCTGTTGATTGGTTGGAGGGCGCTACTGTGATTGGTACAGGGAATACGGTTAATGTTTGTCCATCCAACAGTTCAACTACATACACTGCTCGGGCTACCTACATTCCATGTTCAGGTGGTACACCTGTTGTTGTAACCGATGATGTTGTTGTTACCTTGCCGGGAACACTTAATTCAAATATATCAGCATCCACAAATGTGAGCTGCAATGGCGGTAATAATGGAACGGCAACAGCAACGTTAACAGGAGGTAATGCGCCAATAACTTACGGTTGGTCAACCGGTTCAAGTGCATTGTCGATTTCTGGCTTATCTGCCGGAACCTATGTGTTTACAGCGAATGATGCCGCCAATTGCGTGAGGCGCGATACTGTAATTATTACACAGCCGCCTCCATTAACGTTGAATGTACCTAACGTTTCGTTCAATAACTGTTCCGGAACAGGCATAGGTTCGCTTTCTGCAATACCATCGGGTGGAACTCCGGGTTATACTTATGCATGGAGTAGTACCGCACAAACGGATTCTGTTTTAGATAATGTATCGGCCGGAAGCTATACTGTTACCATGACAGACGCTAACGGTTGTACTGCAACACAATCCGGGTCCATTACAATCACAAATGCCCCAATAGTTTTTGGGGCTCCAACTATAACAGGAGCAACCTGCTCCACGGGTGGGTCAATTGTTACCAATGTGAGTGGAGGTGTAGGAACTTTAACGT
Source organism: Chitinophagales bacterium (assembly GCA_016786765.1). GTDB lineage: Bacteria > Bacteroidota > Bacteroidia > Chitinophagales > LD1 > CALAYL01. Next base: position 151,207 of record JAEUUZ010000019.1, on the reverse strand, counting down.
ATGCATGGTCTACCGGTGCTGTAACAACTGGATTAACAAATGTGCCGGCCGGAACCTATGACTTAACAGTTACCGATCAGAGCAGTTGTTCTGCAACGGTTTCATATACTGTGCCAAGTGGGGTAGGAGCAGTTACCTTGCAAACGCCAACGATTACCAATGTTCAATGTAATGGAGGAAACAACGGAAGCATTACTGTAAATGCTACCGGAGGAACAGGGACGCTTACCTATACTTGGGGTGGCGGACAAACAACGCCTACTATCTCAACGCTAACAGCCGGAACTTATTCTATTACTGTTTCCGACCCAACAGGCTGTAGTGCAACAACAACATATATTGTAACTCAACCTGCTGCAATTGTTGTCAATGCACCTGTTATTACATCTGCTACTTGTAGTACCGGTGGAAGTATTGCTACCAATGTTACAGGAGGTTCCGGTACGTTTACATACTTGTGGTCTAATGGCCAAACCGCGGCAACTGCAACAAATTTAGCGAGCGGTTCCTATACGGTTACGTACACAGATCAAACAACTTTATGTACCGCAACAGGCACCTATAATGTAGGTTTGATAGGTGTCTTGCCGAATATTTTCGTAGCAACACCTGCACCAATTTCATGTGCTACTGTATCTCAAACATTAACGGCAACGTCAGTTACACCGGGCGCAACATTTACATGGAGTACAGGTGCTACTAGCGCAAATATTACTGCTTCAACAGGTGGTACTTATACTGTTACAGCCCTTGATCCTAACAATGGTTGTACGGCTTCTTCTTCTGTGGTTGTAAGTATGGATACAATCACTCCATTGGTATTAATACCTGATCCTGATACACTTACCTGTTTAGTAGCTACGTCTACCGTAGGTGCAGCAACCTCTGCGCCAACACCAACCTTTGTTTGGAGTGATGGAAACACTAATCAAAGTTTTACGGTTATTGCTCCGGGGCCTTTCTCGGTAACTGTTACCAATACGGTGAATGGTTGTACAGCCTCTGCAGCAACAGCAGTTATTCAAGATATTACAGCGCCTAGTCTTTCTGTGGCTAACAATGGCAACTTAGATTGCGTTAACCTTTCCATTGATGTAACCGCAACAACTAACGTAAGCAATGCTGCATATGTTTGGAGCAGTGGTGGAACTGCTGCTGTAAACACTGTTAGCTCACCTGGTCCATATAGTGTAACGGTCACTAATCCTTCCAACGGATGTACTTCAACAGGAAGTAATACGGTTACCCAAGATATTACGGTTCCTACATTGACAATTACACCTTCAACATTGCTCACTTGTTTGCAACCAAGTCAATTGTTAGTGTCTACTACTTCTGCTGTTACCCCGAGCTATAGTTGGTCTGATGGTACCACTACCGCAAACAATACTGTTTCGAGCGGAGGTTTATATAGTTTAACCGTTACCGATTTAACGAACGGGTGTACTGCTTTTGCCGCAGAAAATGTAGCGGAAGATAAAGTAGCACCTGCCGTAAATCTAACAACCCCTGTGCAATTGACCTGTATTGTTACTTCTGCCGATATTACCGTGTCAACGGATGCTACAAACGCAAGTTATTTATGGAACACAGGGGATATCACTACACTGATTTCAACAACTTCTCCGGATCAATATACCGTTACAGTTACCAATACTGATAATGGCTGTACGGCCAGTAATGTATCTACTGTTACGCAAGATATTATAACGCCTTCGATTTCTATTTCAACACCACCGTTATTAGGTTGTGCTATTACATCTGTGAATCTTACCGCTGCATCAAATGCTGTAAATCCTTTCTATAATTGGAGTACAGGAGCTTCGGGAATTACATTGAATGTAACGTCTTCCGGAACTTATACAGTAACTGTTATTAATCAACAAAACGGTTGTACTGCCTCTGCTTCACAGCTTGTGGGTGATGCTCCGCCATTAGTTGTCGATGAAACTGTAGTCCAGCCGTTATGTAATACCTTCCCTAATTCAGGTTCTATTGTTTTGAATGTAACGAGTGGCTCACCGCAATATAGCTACAGCTGGTCAATAGGTTCTTCGCAAGTAGGATTGAATAATCTTACCGAAGGTACCTATTCTGCAACGGTTGTCGATCAACAAGGGTGTACGGTGGTGAAAACATACACCTTAATCTATCAATATAATTTCTCAATTGACGCTACCTCAATGCCAACGATAAATATGGGCGAATCGGTTGATTTGGGCTATACCATCACCGGCACAGCAGGAACATTAACCAATGTATGGAGTCCGAATATTAATCTTTCGTCTACAACTACCGATATTGTTACTGCGTCTCCATTATCCACTATTCGCTATCGCATAGATGTGACCAATCAAGTAGGTTGTTTGGCATACGACACCGTTACAGTGGTTGTTATTCCTGACTACCAGTATTATGTGCCTAATGCCTTTTCGCCTAACCAAGATGGTGTGAATGACGAATACGAGATTTTCGGTAAAAAGAAAAACTGGAAGTTTTTGGATATGCAAATTTTCAATCGGTGGGGCGAACGAGTGTTTACTTCGAGCGATATTAACTTCCGTTGGGATGGTCGATTTAAAGGTCAGTTGTTGACACCACAAGTACTCGTGTATACCCTTCAAATTACGTTCATTGACGGACATAGCGAGATGCTACAAAGAGGCTCCATTACCTTACTTCGTTAAGTATTCTTGAAACATAACGCTAAAGTGTTGTGATTCATGAATTAAGCCAAAGTTTGTTTTCTTTGCGCCCACTTGCATGGAAAACAAAAGACCTATACGACTTCTGCTTATCGCGAACTCTATTTCAGGAGTGTCTCAAGGTATTTCCATGTTGGCTATTCCTTGGTATTTTACAGGCGTTATTCACGATTCGAATTTGTTTCAATCCATTTATTTAGTTACGGCTGTAATCTCTTTGTTTTGGGGTTTGTATGCCGGCACATTAGTGGATCGCTACAGTAGAAAAAATTTATTTCTGTGGATGAATGTAGTTGGCTTTTTTGTTTTATCTACAGCCACAATTGCCGGTTTATTCGGGGAAGATTATTCTTGGATTTGGCCGATGCTCGTTTTCGCCACAACAGTATTTATTTATAATATACATTTTCCCACCCTATATGGATTCGCACAAGAAATTACAGCTGCTAAAGATTATGCACGTGTAACTTCGAAACTAGAAATTCAAGGGCAATTCACCTGGACGATAGCAGGTGCGCTGGGCGCAGTTTTGCTGAATGGCATTGAGGGTAAAATGAATCTTTTGGGATGGGAAGTAGCTGTACCGTTCCAATTTCATGCTGTGCCTATTCATTGGATTTTCGGGTTTGATGCACTTACCTATTTAGTTTCGTTTGTGTTGATTTATAGAATTAAAACTATAGCTGTTGTTGACCGAAATATTGATACAGCAGATTTAATGACACGCTTGAAAACAGGCATGAATTATTTGCGCAAACGCCCTGCTATCTTCGTATTCGGTAATGCATCTCTTTTTTTATTCTTATGTATTATTGTTCAAAGCACCTTGGTGAATCCTATTTATGTGAGCGAATTTTTGCACCGCGGTGGTGATGTGTATGCGATGAGTGATATGGTGTTTTCCTTTGGTGCCTTACTTGCAGGATTCTGGACAACTAAGGTGTTGGGCGAGCACCGCACCATCCGCAGTATTATTTTGCTCAACGGGATTGCCGCAACGCTATTTATGGTGCTGATATGGAATCAAAATCTATTCTTATTTTTCTTCTGTATGTTCATTATTGGGATGTGTAATGCAGCGGTGCGGATTCAGCGGGTTACCTATATGTTTAAGACCATCCCTAACGATATTATCGGACGAACAGGTTCTGTTTTCTTTATGTTGAATGTGTTATCTCGTTTGGGTTTAACGATGCTTTTCGCAATTCCATTGTTTGGAAAAGGAGAAGGTGTTGCCTTAACCAATGCTGTTTTGGGTGTTACCTGTTTAACCGGGGCTTTACTGATATTTGTAACACGAAAAGAACTTCGATTAATTAAAAGCGATGAGTAAGTCCATACAATTATATAATGATGTTGTTTCCTTTGAAACCGGTTATAGCGAGGAGTTGGTTTTCAAACAACGTGTTTTGGATCTGCTACAACAGTTTGGAGATGAAGCTTTTTCCAGACATCACTATGAACCGGGGCACATTACAGCATCTGGTTTTATAGTGAATAAAGACGCTACAAAAATGTTGCTGGTACAGCATACCAAGTTGAATTTATGGTTACAGCCCGGAGGTCATTTAGACGAAGGGGAAACCACTTATGCGGCATGTGTACGTGAGGTAGCCGAAGAAACCTTTTTAAAGGACATAGAAAGCGATGGAATGTTGTTTGATATTGATATTCATTTGATTCCTAGCAATAAAGGATTACCTCCACATTTTCACTTCGATATCCGCTATTTATTTTATGTCGATGAAGCGTTGCCAGTTGAAATTTCTGAGGAATCGTTGGCTATTCAATGGGTGAAATTAGAGGAAGTTCAAAATTTTAACAATTCGGATTCTATGCTGCGTCCGGTACAGAAAATCCAAAAAATACTACAAAAGAGATAGTTGGAAAGGTCATTTATGGGGAAATTACCCCCTTTTCGTTCCGTTTCTTTTGATTCGTATAATTAATTGTATAAAAAAATTTTGGAGTGTGTGGATAAGTTATATATTTGCGTTCCCTTTTAAAAAGGGGGATATTGCATGGCTAAACAGGATTTGATTGTACAGGACGGAATTATAACAGAAGCGTTAAGTAACGCCATGTTCAGAGTACGATTAGAAAATGGACACGAAGTAATATCGCACATATCGGGTAAAATGCGTATGAATTATATCAAAATTTTACCGGGCGATAAGGTGCAGTTAGAGATGAGTCCGTACGATTTAAATAAGGGAAGAATCACTTTTAGATACAAATAATAAAGACCATGAAGGTAAGAGCATCAGTTAAGAAAAGAAGCGCAGACTGCAAAATCGTTCGCAGAAAAGGCGTGGTATATGTAATCAACAAGAAGAACCCTAAGTTCAAACAAAGACAAGGTTAATTAAAACACTAAACATTTATTAGCAATGGCAAGGATATCCGGTGTAGATTTAAATAAAAACAAACGAGGCGAAATCGCCCTTACTTATATATATGGTATAGGTAAAGTAACCGCAAAGAAAATTTTAACGGCAAACAACATTGACGTGAACACCAAAGTAAAAGATTGGACGGACGAAAATGTGAACGGTATCGTTAGATATTTGGCGGACAACCTAAAACTAGAAGGGGAACTTCGTGGAGAAACACAACAAAATATCAAGCGTTTGCAAGATATTGGTTGCTACCGTGGTATCCGTCACAGAAAAGGATTGCCGGTTCGTGGTCAAAGTTCTAAAACGAATGCAAGAACACGTAAGGGTAAACGTAAAACAGTTGCTAACAAGAAAATGGTAACTAAATAATAATTAGTCAAGGTCTGTGCTGACCACTATAATAAACGAATAAATCATGGCAAAACAACAAGGAGCAAGTAGCGCAAAAGCAAAAGCGAAGAAAAGAATAGTTAAAGTTGAATCTGAAGGTAAAGTGTTTTTGAACGCAACTTTCAACAACTTGATTGTGACTTTCACTAATCTTTCGGGACAAGCAATTTCATGGTCAAGTGCCGGAAAAGTTGGGTTCAGAGGATCTAAGAAAAACACTCCGTACGCAGCTCAAATGGCATCTATCGATGCAGGAAAAGTAGCTTACGAAGCAGGTCTTAGAAAAGTAGAAGTATTCGTGAAAGGACCAGGAGCAGGACGTGAGTCGGCTATCCGTTCTATCCTTGCTAGCGGAATTGAAGTAACAGTAATCAACGATACTACACCAATTCCTCACAATGGTTGTCGTCCACCGAAAAAGAGAAGAGTATAGTCTTCATCTGGATTTAAACAAAATGTTCAACTAATTAGAATTTTTCAAAACAAATGGCAAGATATACAGGACCTACAACAAAGATTGCACGTAAATTTGGCGAAGCCATTTACGGACCTGACAAGAATTTCGACAGAAGAAACTTCCCTCCGGGACAACACGGGGTTTCTAAAAAAAGAAAACAACCGTCAGAGTACGCTGTGCAGTTGGCTGAAAAGCAAAAAGCAAAATACACTTATGGTTTATTGGAGCGTCAGTTCCGTAATCTTTTCGAAAAAGCAGCTCGTAAAAAAGGTGTAACCGGAGAGAACTTGCTTAAAATGTTGGAGGCAAGATTAGATAATACTTTATACCGTTTGGGTTTTGCTGCTACGCGTAGACAAGCAAGACAATTGGTAGGTCACAAACACGTTACTGTGAATGGTGAGGTAGTAAATATCCCTTCATATTCTTTACGTCCTGGTGATAAAATTGCTCTTCGTGAGCGTTCTAAATCATTGGATGTTGTACAAAGCGCTATCAACCGTAAACCTAAAAAGTTCGGATGGTTAGCTGTGGATGACAGAGCTATTGAAGGAACTTTCGTGGAATTCCCTGAGCGTGATCAGATTCCGGAAAACATCAACGAACAGTTGATTGTAGAGTTGTACTCTAAATAATTTTTAAATCGTTAAACCGAATATACGTATGGCAATATTGAGCTTCCAAAAACCCGATAAAATTGTTTTACAGAAATCTACAGATTTCGAAGGAACGTTTGAATTCAAACCCCTTGAGCCAGGTTTTGGTGTTACCGTTGGTAACGCGTTGAGAAGAGTTTTGCTTTCTTCATTGGAAGGCTATGCTGTGAGCGGTGTGAAAATTACGGGTGTTGACCACGAATTTTCTACGATCAAAGGTGTGAACGAAGATGTTACTGAAATCATCTTGAACTTGAAACAAGTTCGTTTGAAAAAAGTAATTGACGATAACAACAACAGCGACAAAATCTATTTGACACTTAAAGGTGTTGATCAATTTAAAGGCGAGCACATCGAAAAACAAACGAATGTGTACCAAGTAATGAATCCGGATATCGTGATTTGTAACTTGAACCCAAGTGTTTCTTTGGAAGTGGAATTGACTATCAGCAAAGGACGTGGTTATGTTCCTGCTGACGAAAATAAACCGAAAGAAGGTGCACCGGCTGGTTTCATCGCTATCGACTCTATCTATACACCAATTCGTAACGTTAAGTATTCAGTAGAAAACTTCCGTGTTGAACAACGTGTCGATTTCGAAAAATTAGTTTTAGATGTAACTACTGATGGTACACTTCATCCTGAAGAAGCTGTTAAAGAAGCATCAAGAATTTTGATTCAACACTTAATGTTGATTACAGATGAGAATATCACTTTCGATACACCTCAAACTGTAGAAAACGAAATGGTGGACGAAACAGTTCTTCACTTGAGAAAATTATTGAAAACACCTTTGGAAGATATGGATCTTTCAGTACGTGCCTTCAATTGCTTGAAAGCTGCTAAAATTAACTCTTTAGAAGAATTGGTATCTTTCAATACTAACGATTTATTGAAATTCAGAAACTTCGGTAAGAAATCTCTAGTAGAAATCGAAGCCTTGTTACACGAGAAAGGATTGTCTTTCGGAATGGATTTGAGCAAATTAAAATTAGATGATTAATAACACCTTTTGTAGGTGATAAACGATAACATAAGAAAAAAATAAGCCATGAGACACGGTGATAAGGTAAATAACCTAGGTAGAAAAACAGCCCACAGACATGCATTGATGAGTAATCTTGCATCTGCATTGATTGAGCATAAAAGAATCATCACTACGCTTGCTAAAGCAAAAGCGTTGCGAGGATACATTGAGCCGCTAATTACAAAATCAAAAGGCGATACAACGCACAACAGAAGAACTGTATTCAGTTATTTGAACAACAAAGAATCGATTAAAGAATTGTTTGGTGTTGTATCCGCGAAAGTGGGCGATCGTCCGGGTGGCTACACACGTATCATCAAAATGGGATTCCGTGCCGGTGATGCTGCTGAAATGGCTATGATTGAGTTGGTTGATTTCAACGAAATATACACTCAAAACAAAACTGCTGCTAAAGCATCTGCTCCTAAAAAACGTACTAGACGTGCAGGTAAAAAAGTGGAGGGAACAACTTCTACTGAAGCTACTGAAACGCCAAGCACTGAAGAAACTACAGATTCAGCTGAATAAGCCAAAATCAAGCTATAAAGAAAAAGCCCAATCAAATGATTGGGCTTTTTTAGTTATAAAAAAAATAAGAATCTTAATGTTTGAAGTGTCTAACACCAGTAAATACCATCGCTTGACCGTTGGCGTTAGCGGCATCAATCGAGTCTTGATCTTTTATGCTGCCACCCGGTTGTGCAATAGCTTTCACGCCAACGCTATGCGCAATGTTTACGCAATCCGGAAATGGGAAGAAGGCTTCTGAAGCCATCACAGAATCGGTTAAATCAAAACCAAAGCCTTTTGATTTCTTAATGGCTGATTCTAGTGCATCAACGCGCGATGTTTGTCCGCAGCCCATACCAATTAATTGTTTGTTCCTAACAATGGTGATGCCGTTTGACTTCAAGTGTTTCACTGCAATAATGGCAAACTCTAAATCGGATAATTGTGCCGTTGTTGGAGCCGCTGTTGTTGCTGTTTTGAAACTTGTACTTAACTCTACACTTTTATCAGTATCCTGTTCTAAAACCCCGTTCAAAAGCGATTTGAACATCTTAGGGTTATTAATCGCTATTTTCTGTTTTAATATGATTCTGTTCTTTTTGCTTTTCAGAATTTCTAGTGCATCTGCATCAAAATCAGGAGCTGTAAGCACTTCAAAGAACAAGCTGTTCATTTCGTTTGCAGTGGCTGCATCTATTTTTTTGTTGGAAGCCAAAACACCACCAAATGCAGATGTTGGATCACAAACAAACGCAGCTTTATAAGCTTCTGCAATGGTATCGCGAGAAGCTAATCCACAAGCATTGGTGTGTTTAATAATAGCAAAAGTAGGTTCAGAAAATTCAGCTACTAATTGAACAGATGCTTCAACGTCAACAAGGTTGTTGTATGACAATTCACGGCCATTCAATATTTCAAAAACCTCATCCAAGTTGCCATAGAATGTACCCTGTTGATGAGGGTTTTCACCATAACGCAATGTCTTTGCATCGGTGAAACTTTGTTTAAACGATGGTATGTTTTGCGTTTGATTAAAATAGTTAAAAATCTGCGTATCGTAATGCGATGAAGTCATGAATGCCTTTGCAGCAAAGCGTTTTCGGTCTTCGATGTCGCTTTCACCTTGTTTTTCATCCAATAACGTAATCAGCGAGCCATAATCTTCTCTACCGGCAACAATAATGGTGTCTTTGAAATTTTTCGCTGCAGCACGAATCAATGAAATACCTCCAATGTCAATTTTTTCGATGATGGTTTGCTCGTCTGTTTTGCTTTTCACTGTTTCTTCGAAAGGATATAAATCCACAATCACTAAATCGATTTGCGGAATGTTATGTGCGTCCAATTGTTGTAGATCGGTAGGATTGTCTCGTCTGGCTAAGATGCCGCCAAATACTGTTGGGTGAAGTGTTTTCACTCGTCCGCCTAAAATTTCAGGGAATCCGGTTAAGTCTTCAACTGCTTCAGCTTTAATGCCTAAGTCAGTAATAAATTTCAATGTTCCTCCGGTCGAGTAGATGGTAACTCCCAAAGCCGAAAGTTTTTTTACGATTTCGTCTAAACGATCTTTGTAGTAAACGGAAATTAGAGCAGATTTTATTTTGGTACGCATAGGTGAGTGTGTTTTGCGCGCAAAAGTATTCGTAATAAGGATAATTTGTATGATTCGTTTCAGACAAGTTTAGCACAGGTTTTCCACCATCGCTAAAAAACAGTAAGAGACTGCATTTGCGGGCTCTTACTCATGTAACATGGCGAGTTACTTCTTTTTTATGTAACTGTTTAGCGTATCTACATATTTCTCAAAGGCATCGATTCCTTTTTTTGTAATACGGCAAGTGGTAAGCGGGTAATTGCCTTTGAATGATTTCTCAATGACAATGTAATTAGCTTCGTAGAGTTTTTGCAGTTGTACGCTTAAATTTCCTGCTGTTGCACCGGTCTGCTCCTTCAAATAACTGTATTCGACTTCTTTCAAACCCAATAGCAACGACATTACTGCCAAGCGCAATTCAGAATGCAATAAAGGATCAAGCGGTTTGAACATGGTGTTTTTGTTTAGCGTTTCTCCATAATATGAAACCGGGCACAATATAACCAAAGAATATACTTGCTGCTTCTACCAATAATTGTTCAGCGCCTGTTATCCATATACAAAGCATTGCACTTACCCAAAATATTAATGCACCCATTATTAGCGGTGTAAATTGTAGCATTTTGCCTGTAGCGAATGTAACCAAGCCAGTAATCAATAAGATGAACGGAACAGGTGAAATTTGGGAGTATATACAATACGCTATTAGCAAACCTAGTGTTAAGCCATACCCCCACCACATATATGCTATGTGCATATCGTAATGTGTTCTTACTCCACCTCTTAGCGCTCTTTTCTTTTCATAGATCATTCCTACAGGAACTCCAATAAACGGCATGAGCATCCAAACAAAACCCGACCAGTGTCCATATTCGAAAACGAGAAGAGTGTAATTGATCAGACAGCAACTAATGACTAAAATACCCCATAGCATGAGGTGAAATCCATCTTCACTCACTTTGTTTCGAGCTGTATTAATCATTTTATGAATCAAGTGCAGCCCCTCTTCCGGACTTATATTTTTTTCGTTCGCTTCCATTGTTTCTAGTTTTTATTTGTAAATAATAATACAAACATAAACTAGTTTATAAAATAAACCAAATTTATTTTTGAATTATTTTTGGTAGGAGAAGGTGAACCAAAAATTATACGGTTTGTTCAACGGCTTTAGGATACCATTGATGTTCTAGTTGTAATACTTTATTTGCAATGGATTCAGGAGTGTCGTTAACATCGATGCTCACTTTTTGTTGCATTATATAGGTGCCTTCATCGTAATGCTCATTCACAAAATGAATGGTGATGCCAGTTTCCGTCTCATGTGAGGCATAAACGGCTTCATGCACACGCATTCCATACATACCTTTCCCGCCAAATTTTGGCAACAATGCCGGGTGTATATTAATGATACGATTAGGGAAGTGTTTCACTAAATAAGACGGAATGAGCCAAAGAAATCCGGCTAAGACAATAAAATCGATGTCTGATAATTGTTTTAAAAAAAAGGACTCGTTTTGCAAATCTTCTTTCGAAAAGATAAACGTATCAATGTTGTTTTGTATTGCAATTTCTAAAACACCGGCATTAGGGTTATTGGTCGCTATCATTGCAACAGTAGACTTTTCACTGTGTTTGAAATAATCAATAATGGCCTTTGCATTACTGCCTGCTCCTGATGCAAAAATGGCGATACGTTTTTTCATTGCCGCTAAATTACGTTTAGTTTTTGTATTGCATTAAGCTATCTTATTCGCGACAAGTGTTAATCCACATTTGGTTTATAACTTTATTGTAGTATATTTGCACCGCATTAGCAAACAGCAAGCCTGTTATTCTTCTCCACAGCGAGTTAATTTACGTTTTTACGAAGAATGGTTGGGCGAGTTGCCGCGACATTTTTATTAACTCGGGAGGAATACAACACTATTCCCTCAAAACATTTTTACGTAAAATGGAATTATTCAGAGCATTAGGGCTCAGCGAAAGTACGTTGGCTGCCCTAGAGAAAAAAGGTTTTTCGAAACCATCACCTATTCAGGAACGCACCATTCCTACATTATTAAGCACCGACAAAGACGTTGTTGGTCAAGCACAAACAGGGACCGGTAAAACAGCCGCTTTTGGTTTGCCATTGATTGAGCGTTTGGACGAAAATTCTTCACAAGTGCAAGCATTGATTCTTTGCCCAACTCGTGAATTAGCGGTTCAAGTGGCAGAAGAAATCATGTCGTTCCGCGGTGGAAAAAAATTATCGGTATTGCCGATTTATGGCGGACAATCATACGAAATTCAAATTCGTGGATTGCGCAAAGGTGCACAGATTGTGGTGGGAACACCGGGTCGTGTACAAGATCACATTAACAAGGGAACTTTGAAACTCAATACCGTGAAGTACATGGTATTGGATGAGGCCGATGAAATGTTGAACATGGGATTCGAAGAAGAAGTTCGCGAAATTTTGAAAGACGTTCCGGAAGACAGACGTATGTTGTTGTTCTCTGCTACCATGCCTCCTAACATTTTACGTTTAGTGAAAACCTTCATTAAACCGGGTTACGAGTTAGTAGAAGTACAAAAAGAGCAAGTAACAACTGTAATGGTTGATCAAATGCTTTACGAAGTACGCGATAGCGATCGTTTTGAAGCATTGTGCCGTATCATCGACACTAATCCTGATTTCTATGGTATTGTATTCTGTAAAACCAGAGTGGAAACGGATCAATTGTCGAGCCGTTTGAACGATAGAGGCTACGAAACAGAAGGGATTCACGGTGATGTGACACAGTCGCAACGTGAATTGATTTTGAAAAGTTTCAAAGCAAAAAAATTAAGAATATTGGTTGCTACTGATGTTGCTGCCCGTGGAATTGATGTAAACGATTTGACACACGTTGTGAATTATCAGTTGCCGCAAGATCCTGAAGCGTATGTACACCGCATCGGAAGAACAGGTCGTGCAGGTAAAAAGGGAATTGCAGTTTCGTTAGTGTCTCGTGGTGATATGCGTGATATTGCAATTATCCAACGAATCGCTAAAACTGTTATCCGCAAAGAAGTTTTGCCTACAGTGCAAGATGTAATTGCTGTGAAAAAACAAGCATTCAAAAAGAAAATTCAAGTTTTGTTAGAACTTGGAGCAACTGATGAGTATGCTGAATTAGCAGATGAGTTGTTGGGTGAAAGTACTACACACGCTGAACTAGTTGCTGCATTATTGAAATATGCAGTAAAAGACGAGTTGAGTGAAACAAATTATGCTGAAGTAGCTGATATGTCGGTGAATGGCGGACGTGGATCGCATGGCAGTATTCGTTTGTTTGTTGCGAAAGGAAGAAATCACGGCATGAATCCGCAAGCATTGGTTCAGTTCTTGGAAACTGAAGGTGGTGTAAGCGGTAAGGCTATCAATGATGTTCGTTTGTTTGATGAGTTTTCGTTTATTACTGTACCACATAACGAAGGGGAGCAATTGCTTGCAGCATTTGCAAAGCCAAGAGGTTCAGGAAAACCATTGATTACTCGTGCGAAAGAAAAAGATGGCAGCGGAGGCGGAGGCTTCGGTAGAAGTGAAGGTGGATTTGGCAGAAACGAAGGCGGCCGAGGAGGAAACTTCGAACGCAGAGAACGCAGCGATTTCCCACCACGTAGAAACGATGGCGATTCTCGCGAACGTAAACCTTATGGTAAATCTGCAGAAGGCGGTCGTGGATCATTCGAAAAGAAATCTTATGGAGGTGATAAAGGTGGCGATACAGGTTTCAAAAAGCGTGAACGCAAACCAATGACGAACAGTACTTCATTCTCTGATCGTCCGAAAGAAAAAACATTTGATGCGAACAGCGCACCGAAAACAAAACCAAAAAAATCAAATCCAACTATCTTCGAACCTAAGTTCGATAACGATTTGAGCTGGTAAGCAATAAATATTTAGAAAGTATTAATCCCATCGAATTTTCGGTGGGATTTTTTTTGTTTTAGAATTTCGGACAAGCCCATTTTTGTTCGTTTTGCTTGTGTTTCCAACCGGCCACCAACACTAATGAAATTTCTAGACCTCCATTTAATTTTCCGGTGCGCGAAAGCTTTGATATAATCACGTCATAGTTGATGAGCAATCGGCATTGCTTGTAGGAATAACCTACAATGGGCGACCACGCATCAATCATTCTGAAATAACTCCCTATCCAAAAAATGGAATTGTTTTCCTTGCGATATGCTTCTCCTGCTTTAATCCCTACCATAGCGCCAAATACCGTTTCCCAGGCTTTTTTCTGATAGGTATAGTACACATCCGTTTTTAAAATAGTGGATCTACTGATATCAAAATCTCCACTCAAACTTCCCGTAAAACGATAGCCGAGTTGATTATTGGAACGATTATAGAATTGATCGTTGGGTTTATTTAAATGCAACATGGCAAAGGTACTACTTAGGCGTACTTTATCGGTGGGCTTTGCATCGAAATTAACACCAAAGCCCATATCGAAACCATTGATACGCGTTTGATTCGGGTTTTCAAAATTGTTAAGGGAGCGATCAAAGCCTTCATCTTCTACCCATTGATTGTTGTAATAATACTTTTCGAAATCGGCCGTTTTGGAAAAATAATTGGCTTGAAATCCTAACGATAAAATGTACCGATTCTCTCGTTCGAACGATTGGTGCCAGGCCACAGAACCGCCAAACCGCATGTAGCGTAATCGTCCGTCACCGGCTTCATCATTCAAAAAATTCAAGCCTAATCCCATCCAACCGCGTTTCACACGATCTTGTAGAAACGAAATATCGGCATAGGCATTTTGACTGTGATAGTTGAACACTTGTTGATCTGTAGCCCATGGCCATTGATATTTGTAGTTCACGCCCCCACGAATATTACCTTGAAAATTTCCCGTGGAAGCAGGTGAAAGAATGAGCGGATTTGTAAAAAACTGCGTAAAGTGAATGTCTTGCGAATATGCAGTTTCAGGGAGTTGTAATAGTAGATTAAGCGAGAGAACTACAATGAAGGGTATAGCTTTTTTTTTCTTATTGCATGATGTGTATATACAGTTAAACCAGCTCGGAATATTATAGTTTATTCCTGCTTTATAGTGTATTGTATTATTTTCTTTTTCAGACATTATCTAATTACCAAATTATCAAATTAGCTTTATCGCAGCAACGTAATATTACCCTTCAGTTGCACCGGTTCCTTATTAATAAATCGGGCAATCACTAAGTAGGTGTATACTTCCATTTCTTGCGGAACGCCTTTGTAGCTTCCATCCCAGCCTTTCTTAGGGTCTGTGCCGTAATACACTTCTAATCCCCAGCGATTAAAAATTCTAAATTCCAATTCAATAATTCCCTTCCCTTCCACTCGAACAAAATCGTTTATGCCATCACCATTTGGGGTAAATGCATTCGGGACACCAATAAGCGGAGTGAATACAATGTAGAGGCTATCACAAACTGTATCTTGACAAGGAGCCCCTTCATAATAGGCTTGTAAACAGGCCTGATGCCAACCAAAGGTATGGTCGTAATAATGTGTTGGAGAATATTCAGACGAAGTATCGCCATCACCAAACGTCCAATGAAATTGATCTGCATTCGTACTTTGATTGGTAAACAGAACGGGTGTTTCAAACTTGTAGGTGTCTTTTTCCAAATAGAATTTTGCAGTTGGCGTTGCATAGACCGTTACCGTTTTTTGCAAGGTGTCATACACATTACAGCTAGTTGTATCTTCAATGAATAATGTAACATTGTAATCTCCTGAATTAGTGTAGGTATGTGTTGGGTTTTTTACAATAGACGTTTGTCCATCGCCAAAATCCCACACCGATGTAGGATTTACAATAGATCCATTCGAGAATACAACAGGATAGCCATCACAAACATTCATTACTTCGAATTGGGCTACTGCATTTGGTTTTAATGTTACATAGCGAGTAGTCGAATCTATTGGATGGCATCGAGAGGTATCCGTTACAATTAACGTAATTGGATAAGTCCCCGGCAAATAATAGTGATGATCGGGGTTTGGCATGTGGGAGGTATCGCCATCGCCAAATTGCCAATAGTAGTTTACTGCATTTATACTTTGATCTACAATTTGAATGTGCAAGTCTGAATCGCAAGCATTCAGCGTATTTACCGAAAATATAGCGTTAACAGAATCGTCAATAACAACAATAGTCGCATAGTTAGAGTCGATGTTAACGCACGAATTAGAATCAATAGCAACTTGCAAAACGGTATAGGTTCCTTTTTGCGGATAAGTGTGCTGTACATAGCCGCCACTAGAAGAATCACTATCGCCAAAGAACCAAAAATACTTTGTTGTTGGCAAGTCTGAAACACCTGTAAACTCTGCCGTGAAAGGCATGCAACCCAGCGTGTCGGGAATGGAATAATCTGTAGCAAGCGGACTTAAACTAATGATAACGTAATCGGTATCTACAGGTTTACAAATCATTTTTGCATCGTAAAGGAAATGGCGTAAGGTGTCAAAAGCAGGAGCAATATAAGTGTGTGTGGCAGGATTCGCAGTAGTTGTAAAGCCATCGCCAAAATCCCAAAATTCATTGTCTTCGCCTACATAGGAAGAATAAACGGTGATTTTCACAGAGTCGCAGCCATAAAATTGGCGTTGTAAAACAAATGATGCATCGGCTGAAGAATCGATGGTAACAACGCTAAATACAGCAGTATCGCGTTTGTTACAAGTATTGGTGTCGTTCCAATACACTACAACCGGGTAAGTGCCTTTTGTGGTAAAGGTGTGCGTTGGTTGAGCCAATGAAGAGCTGTCGCCATCGCCCAAAAACCATTTGTAGTCACCTGCCGTATAACTTGTTAAGTTATTGAACTGCACTGTAAGTGGCACACAGCCCAAGGTATCGTTAGGAATAATGTTCAAATCAACTATTGGAGGAATGACTATTCTAGTGTTAAACGTATCTTTCAAATTACACTTCGAAGTATCGCTCAAAATCAGGGATACATTATAGGAGCCGGCATTTAAATAGTTATGGTTTACCGATGAAGTAGTAGCCTTTGTGCCATCGCCAAAGTCCCAGCTGTAGGAAGTTGTAGCATAACTGAAGCTCGAAATATTTAGATTTTTATTATAGCAGTCTACATTCGCAAACGGAAGAAAATCGGCAATCAAACTATCGTCACGCACCCAAACTTCTGTGTAGGCGGTATCGCGAACATTACACGAATTTGGATCTGTCCCAATCAACATCACTTGATAACGACCTGTATCTGTGTAGGTGTGAATTGGGTTCGCAGCGGTTGAGCCGGGTGTACCATCGCCAAAATTCCATTCAATGTTGGTTACATTGTATAGTACACTATTGAATTGGACTGTAAGTGGAACACAACCTGTTGCCCTTGGATAGGCGTTAACTTTCACTTCAGTTCGTCCTAAATTAAATTCCATTTTTAGACCAAAAAGATTGCAATTGAAACTCTGATTGGTGGGTGACCATACTCCGGGTGTGGAAGGAGTGAGCGAATTTCCTCCGCAACCCGCACAAATCGCTTCATAAATTACACCTCTCGAATCAAATCGATTGGTTCCTCCATCAACGTGTTCAATACTGCCATTGCCGCCAAAGTAGGATGCATAAAGCAAACTGGATGCATCTTTTGCTAAAACAATATTGTAGAAATCGGTACCGTCTGTTGTTCTTTGTTGCGCATCGTTTGAGAGTGGTAAACCTGTAATTACTGTACCATAGCTACCAAAATTGCTTGCATTTGTTCCCCAGCCCGATACATATATATTCTTACAGGTATCAATCAAAAAGGCAGTAGGTGAAATGTTTGGACGACCATTCCCGTTTCCAAATGTTGTGGAGTAAAAAATACTGTCAAGCGATCCTTTGAGTTTTGATATAAATTGGCCGCTATTCGGGTTGGAGTATAGTGCACTTTGCACCGGATAAGCGCCTGTAGTTTGCCCTACAAAATACACATTACCTTCTCCATCTACTTTTACAAAATATACCTGATCGTGTCCATTTGTACCAATGTAAGTCGCACTCACTAATTGCGTTCCATTGCTTCCGATTTGCGCAACGAAGCCATCAAACTGCCCCCCTTGGTAAAACGTATGAATGGTGCCTCCTGTAATGGGGAAGTTAGAACTCATGGTTCCACCACAAGCATACACATCTCCGGCTGCAGTTATATCTAGCGCATAACAAGCATCATCCCCGGTTCCGCCAATATACGTAGCCCAAAGTAGTTGCGAGCAATCGCTGTTCAGTTTAAAGGCACAACCGTCTTGTGCTCCACCATTTGAGCTTTGATAGGCTGAAGGAGAGACAGGAAAATTGGTCGAATTGGTACAACTGGCTATATAAATATTATCTGTACCATCTATATTTACTTCTCCTCGGTTTTGATCACCATAGTTGAATTTTAAATTACCATATCTTATCTCCGTAGGATCGTAGTTAATACCATCTCTAAAAGAGCCTCCAACATATGTAGAGCCAATAAGCGCTGTTCCATCACTGTTGAGTTTCGTAACAACAATGTCTGCATCTCCATTCCATGTTTTGTCGTAGGCATTGGAAGAAACAGGGTAGTTAGGGGAATAAGTAACCCCGTAAATGATTAAATTGCCTTGCACATCTACAACTAAAGAATGTGGGGTTTCATTATCGTTTCCGCCTATGTAAGTGGAATAAAGCAATGTTTTCCCGTCTGCCGAAAATTTTGTAATGCCCATATCGCATGCAAACTCGATACCATTGCCACCTCCAGTTCCCCCTCCGGTGCCACCTCCAAAAGTAGATTGAAATGCTCCTGGCGATGTAGGATAGCCAACAGTCAATCCAGGTTGTGGTGGTGTGGCATTTACATACCCGCCAACGTACATACAGCCTGTATTATCATAAGTAGCCGTATAGCCCCAACTATCTGCGGTTGAGCCCGTATAGGTTCCAAAAATAATAGTAGGGTCAATCACTAGGTCATATTGTGTGTTATATCTGTTTGGAAATTCGTATGCCACAGCATTTGCACCCACCTTCTTAAATCTGCATTTCACCAATAGTTTCGTGCCGTTAATGATTTGATAGGCTTGTAAATCTTTTTCAATAATTTCAGTAACTGCAGTATGGTAATGTACTTCGTTTTTCTCGATGCTTATTTTTTCGATGCCTTCATAGGTTTGGCGAATTTGCGAAGGATCGGCTCCGGCTTTTATCAGAAACTCATATTTCATCCCTCTTCCATCCCCGGTAACTTCTAAATCAATGCCCGGGTATAATTGTTTGAAAGTTGATTTTTGAAATAGTCCTACATTCGAAGCCCAATGTTTTGGGTCGTTGCCAATAAAATAATTGCGATAGGGTGCAACTTTGTTCTCTGCAACTATACTGGTGGCGTTAGCTCCTGTAAAAGCAATCTTAAAGAAATGGCAATTCACTTTATCTTGCCTATCATGCACATCGTGGGCATGTTTAAAATGGTCGAAGTCGTGAATTAGGAAATCAATTTTATTGCTTTCGAGATACACTTTCCCCATGTTCAAGTCTGCACAATATTTGATGTTGCTATTCCATTGGCCTCTGTTTTCGGCAAAAAGCATTACGTCATCTTGCGCAAAAATTTGCGAGGCAAAGAGCAAAAGTGCTATGCATATGGAGTGTGCTTTTTTCAATGGACTTCTAAGTTAATAATACTGCAGAAAACT
The DNA here is from genome assembly GCA_016786765.1 of Chitinophagales bacterium. Taxonomy (GTDB): domain Bacteria; phylum Bacteroidota; class Bacteroidia; order Chitinophagales; family LD1; genus CALAYL01. Next base: position 131,766 of record JAEUUZ010000019.1, on the reverse strand, counting down.
TATACAAAACAGACTGAAAAAAGCGTTATTCGGTTGTATATGTTGTTTTTATACCACTCCGGCCATATCAGCCTCGTGTTCTTGGTGTTTTATGTTACTCACCCAATCTTCTTCAGCATCTACAGGTGGCAGTACAATTGGATTTCCTAAATAGTCTACACGTTTACCCGGGTAAATGTGCGTTTCCCAAAGATAGGGGAGGAGCGATTCGCGGTTCAAATTCGGGTGAATGTGCGGTCTAACTTCTTTTTCATGATAAGCCGGCAACAACGACCAATGCAATGAAGGGCGATCGTGATGTGCTGTGTGAAAACCGTTGTTAAATAAGAAAAAATTCAAAAACGGACTGGTAAAATTACGCGTGTGGTTGTAGGGATGATGCTCATCGCAACCATCGTGCTGAAAGTAGTTGGTGCCCACAATGCCCCATGCCGCAAAGTAATGCGGAATAACCATGAACAGCAAAGCGCATTTCCAGTTGACGATAATGCATATGATTTTCACGCCTAACACTAAAACGATTTCCAACAAGTATTGATGAAACCAAGCCGGATTATCTTTGCGCATTTTGTTGGCAAAACGAAGTTCGCCTTTCAAAATATCGCCCGATAGGGTAGGGAAAAATAGTAGTTGATTTAGGATGTTGAATTTGTAACGCAACTTAGTGGTGCGGATAGCATCTTTCGGCTGTTGCGTATATTTATGATGGCTGAAATTATGCCCTGGAACATATGCGCTTGTTGAATGCCCGTAGGTGAAACCCAATACAATTTGCATAATTCTGTTCATGAATCGCGCTTTGAAAATGGGTTTATGAATAGTGTTGTGAATGATAACTGCACAAGTAAATGATAGGTAACAATTTACCAATACCAAAGGCACAATTTGCCAAGTGGTGAGCGTATTCCAATACACCCATGGTGTAATGGCCGCAACAAAATAAAGGGCAACGGCAACTAAGGTTCGAATGTCGGCTTTGTAATGTAACATGGGTTGAAATTAGGAATTGATTTCGGAAATGGAAAAATTGGGTAGGTAAAACAAAAAAGAGTAGCTTTTATGCTACTCTTTTTGACTCTTGTAATTGTGTTGTAGAAGTTTGATGTTAAAAACAAACTGGTTTTAACAGCTTTATATGTTATTGAATGTGGTAGTTTATCAACTTATACGATTGTTTTCTATCATTGTTGTAATCTCCATTTTCTTGATGTATTGCTTTATATACAACCCCTATACCTTTCGAAATTATGATCTCATTTGCATTGATATTTAATCCATGTTCAAAATAACCTAAAATGGAAAATACTTTGTTGTAAGTATAATTACCATCTAAATATTTTTCGGAATAGGATCGAACTTTTACTATATCAGTATCAGATGAAGATTCCCAACTATCGCCTGTTTTAAAAGGGAAATTAATATGGTAATCTCCCATGTAAGAATATTGAGTATTCGTGCTCTTAAAAGTGTAGCCGGAATTGGTTAGATAGCCAATAGCTGAATCATTTCTATAAGAATCGTTATATAGAGCGAGAAAAATTTCAGTTGTATCGGTATTTATTTGTTTAACATCCACAATGCGCAACTGAAAAGTATCAGTGATTTTATTTGCATTAAATACCTGATACTCATAATTCCAATAACTACCTTTTGTGAGTGGGAAATCGCTTTTTGTGAATAAAGGAGATTGATATTCATTTTTAATACAAGCCGTTATCAGCATGAGCATGCAACTTGTAGCTATTAAAACAGTTTTCATCTTGGATAAATTCTTTCTTTATACTTAAAATTGAGATTGAAGTCTTGAGGAAAGTTGCTAAAAAACACAACACCATTAGTTGTTCTATATATGTTTGTGTTATCGCATGAATTAAACAATGCAGAACCTGTAGAGGTGTTATCTAGTATATAAAACCCCTCAGTTGAGTTATATGACATTTTATAGATATAGAGGTTCTGTGGGTTAGTATTTACGATATCTTTCAACCATCCAATATCGTTCAAGGGATCTTTTACACCACAAAATGTAATATCCTTCTTGCAGGCAGAGAAAAGTAGAGAGGATATACAAGTTACAAAAACTATTTTTTTCATTGTTTTATAATTTTAGCGTTATAAATGGTGTCAGCAATTTGGATTTTTATTATATAAACTCCAGTTGGGTACTCTGTCAGATCTATTTGATTGATCTTGCTGTTTGTTGTGATTTTCTTTATAGTTCTTCCGCTCAAATCAGAAATAAAAATATCCGATTCTTTGAAAGTAACATATGGAAAAACGATATTAATAAATCCGTTAGTAGGATTAGGGAATATCTGACAATTGGAATTGTTTTTTGACTCAAATTTTTGACTCAAATTTTGATCTAAATTGTCTTCAGCTCCATTCTTTAATGCATTGTCTGTTTTGTTTGCACTTAAATCTTTGCAAACTACAATCTGTGCAAGAAAATTGGTGCCCAAAGCCGTGTTGAAACTTGGATTCATAATTATGGCTGCACTTGCTTCGTATTTTACTCTTGTATTGGTTTCAATTGTATTAGATGCCGTGATAAAATGCGAAGCATAGAAGTCTTGTACAGTTCCATTACTTATTGTGTTAGATATCGTTATATTGCTCAGTGAATTATATGAATTGCCTACTCCTACTGCATACCAGGCATTAATAGTGCTAATTACTTCTTGTGAACAGTAGCCAAATATATCTTGTGCAGCTTTTATTGTAAAATTTCGGGCATCTGAATAGTTTGTATTAGCTGTCATATAGACTGTTTCCGCTCTAAACACAATCTTTGAAGCATTATCAATACCAATACTTGAAACATTAAATGTGTTACTAATGTCATTTGTGCCTGAGCCACCTTGTGATAAGAGGTAAAACCAATAATTAAGTACTCCACTATTTGTATGGACACCACAGAAGTCATTATATGGGTCTTGTGTGCAATTAACTTGTGAATACCAATTAGAGCCATTGTAAGTATCAGGCTGCCCTTCCGCATTAGGATTAGACATTGAACGTAATGCGTGACCATTTCCTCTTAAATCAATATCTTCACCACAAAGCCAGGTTTGTTTGTTGATTGTAGCGTAATCTTCAATACAGGCAGCCCAAATATCACTTAACCCTTCATTAATCGCACCAGATTCATTTTGGTAAAGCAACCCTGCTGTATATTGACACAGTCCGTGCCCAATCTCATGTGCGACCACATCAATCGAGGTTAGTGCATCTAAACTTGTTGCACCATCACCGTAACTCATCACTGACCCATTCCAAAATGCGTTTTCATAGTTTGTTTGTAAGTGAACGTAGCTCTTAATAATGCCACCATTTCCATCAAAACTATTTCTTCCATGTACATTTTTCCAATAATCATAAGTCATCTCAGCTCCCCAATGGGCATCCAGCGCAGCATTGTCTTTATTGTTATTGTCAAATTCAGTTGATGTCCAATTATTATCATTATCTGAAAAGTCAATGGCATTGGAATAACTAGCTGGATCGCGTATTGCATGTTGCATGTTATAAGTTTCAATTCCATTCCCCCTATTACTATCATAATCTCGAAGTCGCCACATATTTTCATTTTGTTGCGTTGAAATTGTTCTTGTTCCACTATAACGAGTAGCCGCAGTACCATTTACAAAATGAATTCTGCTGTTTTTGGTAATCACTTTTCCTGTATTTGCATCGATATAAACATAGTTGCGTGATAAAGGGGCTAATGCATAAATATCGAACTTATATGTAAGGTAACTACTGTTTCCCATAGTATAATAAGTAATACTTGCGTGTGGCGTAGGGAAGATTAGTTCTGTGCTTTCATTTTTAGGCAATACGTCTAACTCTGCTGGATAATCCCAAACATACTTCTCTGCATTAACATTCTTTTTGGCATTTTCAAATGCCTCCATTTCAGAAAAAGTTGGTTTTGTGTTTTTGGGAAAATCTGCAAGAAACTCGCCATTTATATAGTGAAGCTGATTATCTCTATAGTGTAGTTTTAGTACCGCAAATTCAATTGGGTACTCCTTGAAATATTGTTGGTATGTATAATGCACTTCTCTATTGACAGAGGTTATGTTTTTCGATTCAACTAATTTAAAAGAAAAGTCAGAGGGTAGTCCCAGAAGATTAGCTATAGTATAAGAAGCGTTATCCTTTGTTATCTTCAGTTGAAAACCGTTTGCATCAAATGCGATTTTTTTCAATTGACCTATTGCCAGCATTGGTAGTAACAATAGCGCTAAAATTATTTTTTTCATAATCTTAATTTTTAGCTTTTAATAAATCAATTTCTTTTTTCAGTTCAATAGTGTACAAAGTTAGTTCTTCAATCTTCTGTAATAACTTCGCATCCATTTTTGCCATATCTATACCTTCGCATACTACTTCTTCAGCAGATGGTACATCGGGTAGGTGTTTGTTTTCAGCAATATAGTTTTCTACTTCATCTAAAGATTTTAATTTATAGTTTTCATCAAATACAAAATCGCTCCAATCTCCAGTTGATTTTAATGCGCATTTAAATTTTTCCGCCAAAATGCCACTTTCAACATATAGGCTATAACCCGCTGGAGTGGTTACATTTCCTATCGCAACCTGCCCAGAATTATTCCATTTCAGTGCAACCTTTTGACCTCCAGCAGTAGTGCCTAAAGCACCGCCTGCATAGCCATATACTACAGGACCATTTATAGAGGTGTTTGCAAAGACTTTGCTTTGTCCAACGTTATCATAAAACCCAATACCATGGTTCACATCTGTACTGCTTCTTAAATAGATATCACCATTATTTGTTCTAATATTGCCGTTCACATCAAGTTTTTCTGTTGCGAACAAACCTCCTATTCCTACATTTCCATTGTTGAGTACAAATAGTGCCTGAGTTCCTGTACTACTCTTTAAACGTAGAATGGGATTGGCTGCGTTATTATTCATTATTTCTAGTTGAGCAGTAGGCGTAGCTGTTCCAATACCTGTACATCCATTTGTTCCTTTCACTATAAAATCTGTTCTAGTAACATAAGCTTGAGGCATAGAATTTACAATAATTCCATCTGGCACAACACTTGCTCCACAACTTGGTATAATGTATGGGGCAGTATTTTGAATTTTTAAACCTGCTGTTTGTCCACAGCTTGGTATGATGAAAAGAGCTGCATCTGGTGACGATGGCCCACTTGGTCCTATACCTACATTGCCAGTTCTAAATGTATTCCCTGCTGGGGTCGTAGAGCCACTCCACGTTTGTGCATTTAAAAGGGTGGATGCCAGCATGGCTAAAATTAAAATTTTTGTTTTCATTTTTGGAGTTTTATTTTTGCCTACTCTATGATCCCCTTTTCGGCTTTCGGGGTTTTATGTTAAAGTCTTTGAAGTGGTATAGTTGGTATCCAAACATCGGGTTGACCGTTTTGCCATTTGAAAAGCGGCACAAAATATTGTAGTTTGTTTTTAAGAATATAAGTAGATGCTAAGTAAAATGCAGAAAAGCATTTTCTTGATGGAAGAAGCGAAGAAAAAGTAAAGTGAATAGCCGTCTTTAAAACTAGACAGTCGCGGGGGGGGGGGTAAGTTGATTTTCCATATTCAGTTAATTAGGGTTTAGGGTGATTAACTTTAACGAAGTTGAACATATTGTTTTAAAGCACCAACCTTTTTTATAGATATTAATTTATGATACTTGTATTGTATTAATTGTATTTTAGTTAACTGGTTTTAATCGAATTGTAAACGTGGCTTTAAGATGTAGTTCAAACAAAAAAAGCCACCCAATGGTGGCTCTCCTTATTCTATTAATATTGAAACTATTATTTATCGAGGACATGTCTAACCACTCTCGGCCCTTCAATACCATTCGCGTTCAATGCTTTTTGGATGTTTTCTAGAGAATTAAAATATACATCCCAATAGTTGGCAACAGTAGCTTGTGGACGAACACACAACACTACAGCCCCTTCAGCATAATCAAATACATTAACGGTAGCAGCAGGATCTTTCAATACTTTCGGGTCGGCATTCAACGTATCTAAAATGATGCGTTTTACTTTGTCTACATCTGAACCAAAATCTACTTTCACTCTTAGGTCTACTAACAAACGCCCTTGTTTACTGTGATTGATAATTACTCCGTTGGATACAGCACCATTCGGTAGAATCACAGTTTTATTATCAGGTGTAACAATAATGGTGTTGAAGATTTGAATTTCGCGCACTTCACCAAATTTATCCATCAAAGTCACTAAATCTCCAACTTTGTAAGGCTTAAAAATCAATACAAGCACTCCCCCTGCAAAGTTAGAAAGCGAGCCCTGCAACGCCAAACCAACGGCCAAACCTGCAGCACCTAAAATGGCGAATAATGATGAAGTGGGGAAGCCTACCATTCCTGCTACCGAAACAATAAGGAATAATTATAATCCGGTTGTGGTTAAGCTTCTAAGAAAGGTTTCAAGCGATACATCAAAATCTTTGCGTTCGAAGTATTTCGTAATTCCTTTTTCTAATTGTTTAATCACCCATAGTCCAGCGATGAGTACAACAATAGCACCCACCAAACTTGGAATGAAGTTAAGTAGGTTTGTTGTGTAATTATGAATCATAGATTCAATTTGTGTTGTTTCCATTTTTTAGTTTTCACATTACTTAGCAACTTATGTACCAAAAACAGAAAAGCCACCGAATTTCGATGGCTTTTCAAACGAATGTAAATTATTGATAATGTCTACTTAATGTTCAATTCTACCCGTCTGTTTTTCTGTCTGCCTTCAGCCGTGTTGTTTGTTGCAACCGGTTTGCTAGGACCAAAACCTGAGGCTGCTAAGCGGTTTTGATTGATTCCTTTTTTCACCAAATAATCGTTTACGGCAATAGCTCTCCGCATTGATAAATCAACGTTGGCCGATTCTTTACCCACGTTATCCGTATGGCCGTCAATGTTTACTTTTAAGTCTTTGTACTGATTCATAATAGCCACAACATTATCCAAATCTTTAAACGATGTTGTTCTGATTCTGTCGCTTCCTGTTTCGAACTCAATGTTTTTAGCTGCAAAGTTCAATTTGTTTTGCACTTCGGTTTTTACTTCAGGCGCTAAATCTGTTGCAGGACAGCCATTGTTAGCTGCAATTCCCGGTACAGTAGGACATTTATCCTCATTATCAGAAATACCGTCACCATCCGAATCAGGGCATCCATTGCTCACCATTGGTCCTTTTTCATTCGGGCATTTATCGTCTTTATCTGCTAAGCCATCGCCATCGCTATCCGGGCAGCCTCTCAATGAAGCAACGCCTTTAACTGTTGGACATACATCATCTTTATCGGCAACTCCATCTCCGTCTTTATCAGGGCAACCATTCAGTTCTTTTGTGCCGGCTTCAGTTGGGCATTTATCCTGACTATCGATAATACCATCACCATCGGTATCAGGGCAACCTGCAAATGCTGCTAATCCTGGAACAAGCGGACAAAGGTCAATAGCATCCGTGATGCCATCACCGTCTGTATCCGGACAACCACTCAGCTCTTTCAATCCCGGTACATCAGGGCATTTATCGTCAATATCTGCAACACCATCTTTATCGCGGTCTTTACCTTGTCCAAAGCGGGTTACAAAACCCATTGTATGGTGCATATATCCTCTGAAATCTTGCGGGTTAGCAACATCAAATTTATGCGGCACATAATTGTAAGACGCTTGAATAAACACTCCGAAGTTTTTGAAAATCCAAATGTTGGTTCCTAATCCCAAATCCACGTCACCGCCCACTTTGCCTAATACATAATTCACTCCACCGCCAATTACAATGTATGGATCGAAGAAGCATTTTTCTTTCAAAATGTAGCCGTTTGCAAAACTGTATTTAATGTTTAAATCGAAATCAACAAAAGCACCACCTGTATTGTCGATTTGCGGACGTCTTTCGGCATATCCTACCGATAAAGTAGCTTGTGGCGAAAATCCGTAACCTACGTGGCGACTGGCTTTGAAGTGCAAACTTGGAACAATGTTCCAATTCTTTGCTCTGAAATATTCTTTGTAGAATTTATCGTCACCAATGGTGAGTTGGGCTCCACTTAAGCCATAGGCTACCATCCATGGGTACGTGCCATTTTGGGCAAACGTAATTCTGCTAGTGAGTAGCGCAAAAAATGCAAGGAAGAGTATTCGTTTATTCATGCGTTTGGTTGTTAGTTTATCAAATATATTGTTTTCGTTGAAGCGAAACGATTTTTGACTGGTTCAAATCAGCCGGTAATTGCTTTAACACCAGGCAATGTTTTGCCTTCGAAAATTTCGAGTAATGCACCTCCACCGGTCGATACATAACTTACTTTGTCGGCCAAGCCGAATTGGTTCACCGCAGCTACAGAATCGCCTCCTCCAACAAGCGAGAATGCCCCGTTTCCGGTTGCTGCAGCCACAGCATTGGCTATAGCCACTGTGCCTTTCTGAAATTTTTCCATTTCGAAAACGCCCATTGGTCCGTTCCAAAGAATTGTTTTAGACGCTGTGATAACGGCACTATATTGCTCAATCGTTTTTTCGGCAATATCAAGACCCATCCAGCCATCCGGTGTGTCGTCAACACTTACCGTTTGTGTATTTGCGTTGGCATCAAATTTATCGGCCAACACATGATCCACCGGCAAATAAATGGTCACTCCTTTGCTTTTTGCTTTCTCTAAAATAGTTAAGGCTAAATCCAATTTATCTTCCTCGCAGAGCGAGTTGCCAATTTTTTTGCCTAATGCTTTCAAAAAGGTATACGCCATTCCTCCTCCAATCAGAATATTATCTGCTTTATCTAGTAAGTTTTCCAGAATCAAAATTTTATCTGATACTTTTGCCCCTCCAATAATAGCGGTAAACGGCTTTTCAGCTTTGTTGTATACTTTATCGGCATTCGCTACCTCTGCAGCCATTAAGTATCCGAACACTTTTTTATCATCCGTAAAATAGTTCGCTACAATTGTTGTAGAAGCATGTGCTCTGTGAGCAGTACCAAAGGCATCATTCACATAGATATCTCCGTGTTTAGCCAATTTTTCGGCAAAAGCTGCATCGCCTTTTTCTTCTTCTTTATAAAAACGGAGGTTTTCGAGTAATAACACTTCGCCTGCTTTTAAATGTGCAGAAAGTGCGAATGCTTCTTCGCTGGCACAATCTGTGGCAAACTGAACTTTGACACCTAAATAGCCTTCTAAAGTAGAAAGTGTGTGTTTTAAAGAGTGTTTCTCGAAGTTTACTGATCCATCTTCATTCAATTTTTTGAGCGGACGACCTAAATGGCTCATCAACACCACCGAACCTCCATCGGCTAATATTTTTTTGATGGTAGGAATGGCTGAACGAATACGCGTATCGTCAGTTACGTTGTATTGTTTATCGAGCGGAACGTTAAAGTCTACGCGGATTAGCGCACGTTTTCCGGCAAAATTAATGGTGTCTACAGTTTTTAATGACATATGCTAAAATTGTGATTGCGAAAATAATTTTTTTAAAGTTTTTGGAGAATTAAAGTGAAACTCTATATTTGCGCTCCGATTCAATACGGCTCGTTCGTCTATCGGTTAGGACAAGCGGTTTTCATCCGCTAAAGAGGGGTTCGACTCCCCTACGAGCTACTTCGAAGCAAAATGGCTGACATCAATGTCGGTCATTTTTGTTTTTGGACTGATGATTAATAACTTTTTAGAAAGTGAAAACCAAGTAAATAGCTTATAGCTGTTCTGCTATTGGCTAAGTGTAATAGTTTTTTAAAGGGAATGTTTTACAGATTTTTCTTTTTGAAAATGCGAACAGATGCCAAAAGAGGTAGCGTAATCCAGAAGAGCATTATACCTATTGTATAAAATAATCCAAAACTACTTCCGAAAAACTGCTTGTATACCGCACCTGTGAAACCCATTAGTGCACTAATGTCGAGTTTCATTAACACCATTAAGCGCGCCATATCTATAGGGTTGAGCGATGCTAGGGCTATAACTGCACGGTCGAGGGGATAATCGCTGAATGAAAATAAAAACGCAAGTACAATGGCATCATAAATCACCGAGAAATAAAACCATAGAAGCAACGATAGTCCAATTCCTTTGGCTTTATCGCGCATGGCTACTGAGGCAAAAAAAGCAATAGAGATAAAAGACAGCGTTAAGACAATTCCTGCAAGTAACAGTATCATTCCGGTGGATGAGGAGGCATAAATTAGAACCGGGATGCCTATGCCGATAAAAAATGTAGCCGCCATAGAAAGGGCTACGCCTAAAAATTCGCCCAATAAAATAGTGTTTCGGGCCAATGGTTGCGCAACGAGTAATTCAATAAATTCGTAAGAGTTGTAGAAATAGGTAGTAGTGAAAATAATACTAATGAGCGGTACAATAATCAATACAATGCTTAACAAACTCACAATGCTTTTTGCGCCATCTGTTTCTAGTGCAAAAAGCGAAAATGAAATCACAAGTAAGAACAGTGTATATGCAATGAGGACTTTGCTTCTCAGTATATCATAAATGACATATTTGGCAATCTTAAGCATGGCTTTGACTTTTCATGATTTTGGCAATGGCTTTTCCTAGTTTTTCTTCTCCGGTTTCTTGCTTTAAACTTGTAATCGTTTTATAAAAGTTAACTTTCCCTTCATAGAGATACATGATGCTATCCGCAATTTCTTCCACTTCGCTCATAATATGTGAAGTGATGATGATGAGTTTCCCTTCCTCTTTTGCTTTTGTTATTTTGGCTTTAAGTATTTCAGCGGCAAGAGGATCTAAGCCAGCAGTGGGTTCATCCAGTATCAATACTTTTGGGTTAAATAGAAAGGCGAGCGCTGCACTTACTTTTTGTGTTGTTCCTCCTGAAAGCGTTCGCATGGGTTTGTCTTGCATAGCCATCAATTGGTATTCATTGATAAGTTCTTCATCCAACACATGTGCCGATTTTCGGAGGTCTTTCATCATCGCAAAAAGCTGACCCATTTTCATGTTTTCTGGATATCGACCAATTTGCGGCATATAGCCCAACTGCTGTCGATAGGAATAATCGTTAAGAATGTTTTTGCCTGCGAATTGTATACTGCCATTATCGGGAACTACCATTCCTAAAATACATTTAATAAGTGTTGTTTTCCCCGAACCGTTCGGGCCAATAATGCTCACCACATTACCGGCATTAAAGGAGGCGTCTACTCCTTTGAGTACCGATAAATTACCGAATTGCTTTTCTATTTTTTGTATTTCGATCATCTTCTCTTAATCATTTTCATAATGGGCTTATTATCGATGAATGTTTCCGGTACTATGCTCGGAATATTTTTCTCTGCTTTGTTAAGCAAATCAATGGTAAAACTTCTCATCAGCATGATTGCATATGGCATTTGGTCAACTAATACGGAGTACAAACTCACCGGGCGATAGGGGATATCCCCTATCGCATCGTGGTTCAAATCGTACCCTTCATATTTATCCCAATAATTTTTTTCGAATAAATTTTCTTTTAATTCTCCGTTAGTAGAAGCATCAAAAGTATTGCCGGAGAAGTTGTTCAATACAAACGTATCGAGTCGGCAGTTGGCCATAACTTTCAATCCATAACCATTTTGAACAAAATCATTCTTTTCAAAACGCATATTTGTACCACCTTCCATTGTTACTCCAATGGTGTTGTTTTGGAAGATGTTATTTTTAATTATTCCATTGCTCATGTCTTTAAGTAACAAGCCGTAAGCAGCATCGCCCCAATTATTCAAGAATTTATTGTTGAACATATGAACGCCTTTGCTGTACATTACCGCTACACCTGTTCCATTTCCGGTGAAAGTGTTATTCGAATAGGTGTCGTTATCGGAAAACATGAAATGCAAACCATAACGAAAATTACGCTCACATAGATTAGATTCAATGGTACAGTGTTTTGCAAATTCTAGGTAAATCCCATCCCGATGTCCTTCCAAATGATTGCCTGTAATGCTAATACTATCGCACTTCCAAAGGTGAATTCCGTTACCGGTATCGCTTTTACCATAATGCGCTCCTTTCCCCGAACAATTTTTTACGGTTATACATTTCGAATCGCTGAGATAAATACCAAAAAATGTATTGGTAAGCTGACAGTTTTCTATAATCACATTACGCGCTTTGAAAACTCTTAAACCTGCGTAATCTTTCATACTGCCACATTTGCTGTTAGCAATAGCTAATCCAAACAAATGCACATCGTTACTCATAACTACAAGTATTTCATCCATTTGTTTCCCGTCCAAAACAGGAAGGCTCTCTCCAATAATAGTTATGGGTTTGTATATCGTTTCGTTGATGCAAGTATATGTTCCTTTTTTGATAACAAGGGTGTCGTAGGGTTTTATAACTTGTAATGCTTGTTTGAAGTTTTGAACCGGACAATCTTTACAAAGTGTTACGGTTGTTGCTTTACAGAACAATGAAAAAAAAAGAGTATAGAACAAGCATCGAAGTTTCATGAATATCAGAATTTTATTTCAAGTACTTTATTCCAAAGGATTAAATCGCCTTGTAAAGTTTTTTGAAAGCGTTCCGCATCTTCTCTTGTTTTGAACGATGCAATGTTTCCTCCCATAGGGCTTTTTATGTTTTCGCCATGAAGATAATGCGCTTTTTCAGCATCGATGAGTATTCTAGGGTTGCAGTAGTCTATCGTTAATATTTTTTCGGGATGAAAATCTTTGTCCATCTTCATGTAATTTACCATGCATTCAGTGCAATCGAAGCATAATGTTTTCCCTTTGTTGTTGATGAGCAATGCACCGAATTTTTCATCAATCACTGTCATTTTACAAAAGGCACACATGTCTTTCCCGAAATTAATTTTTGGCGTTTCGTTGTTGCACGATTCAATACTTATAGCTGTAAATACAATAAAGAGTAATGCTTTAAGAAATTTATACACTGCGTTTAATTTATTTTTTTCTGAATTGTTCGAATACTAAAACACCCACAATAATTACCGATGCACCAATAATCAACCAACCGCCTACATCTGGGAACGATCCGGCTAAAAAGTTCAACAATTGTTTCCAACCAATTAGTGGGGGTTGATAAGCCATGCCCGGAATTTTGATGGCTGCATGCGGATTTAAATTATGTCCGTATTGGTATTCCCAATTCCAGAAATCGTAGATCCCCCATGCTCCGCTAGCAGAAAGAATAATAACGTATATCCAGAGCAAAAACCGTTTGCCTACTAAAGCAGTAAGTAGTCCAAATGCAACAAACAACCAAATCAACCAGGGCATAACTTTAAACTCAGGAAAGTTTTCTTGCTTTATTTCTGCCATACCAATGTAGTGATTCAAGCCATTTATCTTATCGAAATCACCTGCAATTTTATGACTCCAAATTTCCATTTTTAATCCTTCCGGATATTGTGGTGCCTCGAGTTGTATCTGCCATACTGAAAGATAGTTGGCAGGAATCATCCCTAATGCGCAAACAAAAATGATGATTCGTGTATATGTTTTAAGTTTCGACATATAAGAGTTTGAGCGTTGTACGTTTCATGAACTTGCGTACAATAAGTGGAGAAAAAAAGGAGGAAGCCTAAACAGACCTCCTCCTTGTCAATTATGAACCTAGTCGCCTGTAGAGAATTTTATAGCAGTATTGGTGCCGGCAGGCGAAACCCGCACATAACCCTGCATTTCTTGGTGTAGAGCTGAACAGAAATCGGTGCAATACATTGGATAAACCCCTGCATGATCAGGAACCCATTTGATTGTAGATGTTTCACCCGGAAGAACCAATAACTCAGAGTTAAGCGCTCCTTTTACAGCAAATCCGTGCGGTACATCCCAATCTTGTTCAAGGTTGGTTACGTGGAAGTACACCACATCTCCAACTTTTACCCCTTCAATATTATCGGGTGTAAAGTGTGAACGAATGGCTGTCATGTACACGTGTACATCATTTCCGTTGCGAACCACTTTTGCTTCTTTTTCGTTTTTCGCAGCATATTTGTGATTGTTGTTGTCTAATTTGTAGAACTTAACTTCGTGACGTGTTACCAACTCAGCCGGAATAGCTTGTGCATAGTGCGGTTCGCCAATGGTAGGGAAGTCAAGTAACAATTGCATTTTAGGACCATCAATGGAATAGAGTTGAGCCGATTGCGTTAACTCAGGCCCTGTAGGTAAGTAGCGATCTTTCGTAATTTTGTTTAATGCAATTACATATTTGCCATACGGTTTGATGTTATCGCCCATTGGCACACACAAGTGGCCAATAGAGTAATACGTTGGAACTCTATCTAAGACTTGTTTGCTTTTTACATTCCATTTTACAATTTCTGAAGAAACAAAGAAGGATGTGTATGCATTGCCTTCGTTATCGAATTCAGTGTGTAATGGACCTAAACCCGGTTTTTCAACTTCACCATCTAATGCGGCTTCGTACTTAATTACCGGAATACCATCATAATCGCCATCAAATGTTTTCGCATCAATAGCCTTAATCATTTTGCTGAATGAGTATACAGGAATAACAGCGGCCAATTTTCCTGAAGCACAAATATATTCACCTGTTGGATCAACATCGCAACCGTGTGGAGATTTCGGACATGGAATAAAATAACAAACACCCGGTAAATCTTTCACATCTAAAACGGTTACTTCTTTTTCCATTGTTGAAGTAGCAGTATGTGTTTTTTCATCCATTACGTTATGCGCATAGTTAGCTGCCCATTTCATGCCTTTTCCTTGAGATAGATATTCCTCTGCTTTTTTCCAGTTCACGGCCATAATGAAGTCTTTGTCGCGTTGCGAAGCATTTACTTCTAAAAGCGTGTGTGCTTTTTCACTGTTGTAGCAACTGAAAAATACCCAACCGTGTGATGCTGCTTTTCCTGCTCTTGCTAAGTCGTAGTCTACACCCGGCACAAGCAATTGGAAATTCAATTTCATGTTACCCGTTTCTTTATCAACTTTTACAAACGAAATAGTGCCTTTAAATTTGTCTTTGTATTCTGCAATAGAGGCATCGCCATCTTTATCGTATGGTACCGAGAATCTCGAAGCACCAACAACATACTCTGTGTTTTGTGTTGTGAATGGGGATGCGTGATTTCCTCCACAGTTAGGCAACTCTATTATTTCTGTTGTTTTGAAAATGCCTAAATCCATTCGCGCTATACGTGGTGTATTGTTGGCATTAATGAATAACCAACGACCATCATCTTGTCCATCGGTGCGCGATAATTGCGGATGGTGGCTGTCATCCCAAGGAGTATACCCGTGCGAAGTCATTAGCATCGGTTTTGTTTCTTCGCTGTAGCCATAACCAGTTTCTGCATCTTGAGAAAATACAGGTACGTTTTTCAACATTCTGCCGGAAGGCAATCCATAGACCCCAACTTGACCACTGAAACCACCTGAAGTGAATAAATACAATTCATCCTTCTTGCCAGGAGCTACATATACTTTTTTGGCAGCGTCTCCTGCCATTGCTGAATCTACTTTCGGTGGCTTGCAACTATTGAAGAGCCCTGCCGATAGTATCCCGACTGCAACAAGCAGTCCCTGTTTGATCGAAATATTTTTCATTGTTGTTTGTTTATTAAATTATTTAATACTTATTTTTTGGCTTCCGCAGTTGTTTCATCCGCATCGTTTTGGCGGAGGTATTCCAAGATTTGTTTTGCTTGCTCATCGGAAACATCTTGGAATGTCATTTGTGTAAGATGCTCCGCTAACAGTTCTTTTGCAGTTGGATCTTTTTGCGTCATTTCTATAGGGTTAGTCATCATATTCAAAATCCAAGCCGGCTGACGTCTGGTAGTAACTCCTTTTAGTCCAGGTCCAACCACTTTTTGATCGGTTGTTTTGTGACAAGCAGCACATTTTGATTCAAAAATCGCCATCCCCTCAGCTGCTAATTTGCTATCTAAGGCTGTTAAAGTCACATCTTTAAATTTTCCGATACCCTGTCCATCGTCTTTTGGAGTGTCTTTAATCATACTTTGCGGAGCCGCTTCAGTACTTTCATTTTCGTTTTTTGTATCGCCATTTCCACAGCTATTCATAAAAACTACGGCAGCTAGTGCCACAATGGAAAACATTTTGTTACGCATATATTTATATTTTTTGTTACGATGCAAAAGTGCTCAGTCCCCAAAGGATATTATATGAGCCTCGTTATGTAAAAGTATGATTAAAATCAATAAAAAGACCTTTTAGTCTTTTATTGAAACAAAAAAATAGGGTTAATTGTTGAGGAAAGCTTTTCCAGTCTTAATTTCAGCCGCGAATTGCTGTATCGTTTTGGTTTCCAATAGTTTTTTTAATCGCGATGAGTAGCTCTTAAATTCGTTATGAATAGGGCATGGATGATCTTCGCTACATTCTTTTAGTCCAAGGCCGCAGCGGTTAAGGGCATCTTCTCCATCCATAAGGTGAACAATATCCATAACATAAATGGGCTTCTTCTTTTGCTCTACATAGAATCCGCCCCCCGGACCTTTGGCTGAGGAAATGATTTTATGTTTCGAGAGTGTTTGAAGAATCTTTGCCGTAAAAGGTTCAGGTGAATCAATGGCAATGGCAATATCGTTAATGCTTAAACGTCCACCTGCGTGTGTTTCCATACATAAATGAATAACTGCTTTAATCGCATACTCACAACTTTTGGAAAACATCATCTTTTAGCGGTTTATGATGTTGCAAATCTAGTATATATGCTAAAAGAAACTGCAAAAAAAGCCTTTTTCTTTTTATTAATTTGTGTATGTAAATGTAGAGTCGATATCTGCAAGTGCTTCGTTGACCTTTTTAACAGAAAGCTTTGATTTTTCCATATCACTGCCGTGAAGTATATTCACTTCAACACTCATTTTTTCCAATTTCGAATGGAGTATTGCTTTGCTTTTTTTGTCTAACCCACAATTATTTAATACTCTTTCAATATGCATGGCTATTAAATCGCCAAACTCTTGGTAAGCTTTTAAATTCTCAAACTTTTTTTTGTTGAGCAAAGTGAAGTTTTCAATAGTGTTTCGCATCACTTTTAATTCTTCAGCAGTTTTAAAATCGGTAGTCCATTTCCCATTTACTTGTGTTGAAGAAAATGTTTCTTCTTTTGTGATAAGCCCATTTTCACTTGCTTCTGAGTGGTTACAAGAAGAAAAACAAAAGAGAAGTAAAGGCAACAATACAATTTTCAAAAAAGTATTGTTAGGTACGAGACGGATGTGACATGACATAATTTGTAGTGTTTTATGAGATTACTCATTTGTTTGAAAAAAGAATAAAAGATACTTTTGTCCTTTATAAAACAAATATATGAAAAAATTATTTTTTACGCTGATGGTTGCAGCAGCTTTTACATCGTGCAACAATAATGCAAGTACAGAACAAACTTCAACTGAGGCAGAAGCTTCAACTCCTGCTGTAGGCCAATCGGCTGTGCAAGACGACCAATCACAAAAAGATGTGGTAAAGGTAGCAGTGGGTTCAAAGGATCACACAACCCTTGTGGCAGCTGTTAAAGCAGCTGATTATGTGGATGTATTGTCGAATGCCGGTCCCTTTACTGTGTTTGCGCCAACGAACGCAGCTTTCGATAAATTGCCAGCAGGAACTGTTGATGGTTTATTAAAACCTGAAGCCAAAAAAGATTTACGCAATGTGTTAGAATACCATGTAACTACTTCTGCATTAAAAGAGGAATATCTAAAAGACGGTATGACCATTGGTATGGTAAATGGTGGTAATGTGAAAGTGAGTAAAGGTGCCGATGGTAAAATCAAAATAAACGATGCTAATGTGTTGGCGGCTGTTCCTGCTTCCAATGGAATGGTATATGTGATTGATGCGGTATTGTTGTCACCAGCAAAATAATTACCTGTGACCCAACCCCTACAAAGGCTCCGAATTCGGGGCCTTTTTTATTGCCTATTCTCAAAGAATTTCCACACCACTTCCTCCGGTACAGGTGCTATAATTTCCACCGGCTCTTTTGATACCGGATGTACAAAGGTGAGTTTTCGTGCATGTAACGAAATAGAAGCATCAGGATTACTGCGTTTTGCGCCATATTTCAAATCTCCTTTTATCTTACAACCGATGGTTGACAATTGTACACGAATTTGGTGGTGGCGGCCTGTGTGCGGATTCACTTCCAACAAATGATATTTATCGCTGCTGTCTTTGTATTCGTATTCCAACTCGCATTTCAAAGCATCTTTACTTTCGGTTTTGGAAGCAAACGACATGTTTTTCGCTTCATTTTTTTTCAACCAGTGGACGAGCGTTGCTTTTTCGATGGCAGGCTTTTGTTCTACAATTGCCCAATAGGTTTTTTGAACGGCACGTGTTTTAAACAATTCATTCATGCGCGCTAACGCCTTACTCGTTTTCGCTAAAAGCACTACACCACTTACAGGGCGGTCGAGTCGGTGGATTACGCCCAGAAAAGCTTCGCCCGGTTTGTTGTATTTTTTGACTAAGTATTCTTTTACAATATCTGCTAATACGATATCTCCGGTCTTATCGCCTTGCGAAAGCACGCCTGCAGGTTTGTTCACTGCAATCAGGTGGTTGTCTTCATATAAAATAGCTAAGTCCAAGGCGATGTATTATAGAGAACGAATATGATAATTTGCATTCAAAAAACGAGAGATGTTTACTTCTTTTTCTATGGGCGTGTCGCGAACAATGTAGTCAACTAATTGCTTTGCAAAGTAGGGAGCTAAGGAATAGCCTTTCGTTCCAAAGCCATTTAAAATGTATACATTCGAATGGGTAGGATGCTCACCAAGTATAGGTCTTCGGTCATCGGAGGTAGGGCGAATACCTACCATTACATCCTCAATTGTATAAGGAACTCGAATTGTTTTTTCTAAATTTTGTTTCAGTATATCAATTTGCATTTGCTCTGATTCGTTGTGCGCGAATTCCCATTGATAGGTAGAGCCAATGCGGTACAAGCCATCTTCTTGCGGGATAATACTGACTGCGCCTTGAATCACTTCTTTGGCATTCAAATCTGGAATGGAACACACTAAATAATGGCCCTTCACCGGAATAACAGGAATGCCGGAAAGTCCTTCAACACTATGAATAGCCGTTCCGTTGCAATAAATAATGCGCTCGTTTTCGCGATAAGTGGTTGTGGAGAATGCCTCGTTTACGAGTTTATTTTTCTGTTCAAAATAGTCCTTGATACCTTTCAAAAGAATAGCGGTATTGATTTTCGCTCCGCCTTTGATATTAAAGACACCTTTTGATTCTGCCAGTTTTCCAATGATTTCAGTGGAGATAGCATGTGTTCCAATGTAGGGTTTGAAGGCATCGTTTTGCGCACGAGCTTCCCAATCGTTTACCTGGCTGATTGTATCGGCCAAGCGCATTATGTTTATGGGTTGAAAAAACGTCTGCCCGATAGTTTGTTGAATGCTTTCGTACGTAGCGTTGGCGAATGGAAATAGTGCATCGGCCATCCAAGTTTTAGCGAATCGCTTTCCGGTAATGGGATTAATCAAGCCTGCTGCAATGCCCGATGCAGCTTGTATTTCAGGGTTGTTGTGTAAGGTAACATCACAGCCTTCTTGGTCTAAAAACCAAGCGGTGAGCAAGCCGGCAATGCCTGCACCAACAACATGATATGCATAATTATCGGAAATAGGAGAGGTCTTTCTTTTCAGGTTTCGGCTCCTTTTCTAAGTCCGGGAAATATTGGTCGTTGTCGTTAAATGAATCGTTATCAACGTCTTTTTGCTTCAAAATTCTGGAGCGTAAAAACATAAACCATACGACTAAAAAAAGCAATACAAAAGGCGTCCAATTTTTTAGTACATCTTGAATTTTATTGATGTCTTGAAAAGCATCTTTTCCGTATACAACAACCAATGCTACTGAAATTAAAATGCCGAAAGCAAAATAGCCCGAAAGGAAATTAGTTACCCAACGCCACGCAGAAAGCCCTTTTTCCAACGCCATGTGGTAAATTCTCCACGCAAAAAGTACAATTAAAACAAGTTCTATCATGCTCCGAAGTTAGTCAATTGAATTCAATTCTGCTTGTAATTTTTTAGTAAGCTTTTTCACTACTTCTGCATACGAATGGTCGATCATCCATTTTATCTCTTTGATACTAAGGTCTGAGTTTTCGACTAAAACCGTGTTCCACAGCGATTTATTCATGTGATAACCCGGAATAACTCCACTATACTTTTCACGGTATTCGGGTACCAGTTCAGCATCCATTTTTAGATTAATTTGCAATCGCTCAGTATCAAGTGGTACCAAAGCAAACATTTTGCCCATCACTTTAAACACAAGAACATCAGGGCCAAAGGGTAAATCTTCGGTAGCGCACTTTTTTGAAAGGCAGTATTCTCTTAATGTTTCAATATCAAACATAAATCGGTCGTTAATAAATGTATCTGCAAAATAGGAATATCTTGTTTTATAGCAGAAATTTTTACTTTCGTTTACATAAGCAATACACTATTATGGATTTAAAACAGGTACAAGAACTGGTGAAGTTGGTGACTAAGTCCGGCATCGCTGAATTGAAAGTAAAAGAAGGAGATTTTTCAATTACAATCAAAAGTGTTTCGAACGGAACACCGATGGTGCAAATGCCTTACCAGCAAGTAGCTCCGCAAGCTATTGCAGAAACAGCGAAGAAAGA
Source organism: Chitinophagales bacterium (assembly GCA_016786765.1). Lineage (GTDB taxonomy): Bacteria > Bacteroidota > Bacteroidia > Chitinophagales > LD1 > CALAYL01. The sequence continues at coordinate 111,096 of JAEUUZ010000019.1, read as the reverse complement.
AGAAGCCGTTACAGCCGTAGCGGCAGCAGCAACTCCTACCAACGATAATGTGTTTACATTCCGTTCGCCAATGATTGGAACATTTTACCGCAAACCGGGAGCCGATAAGGAACCTTTTGTGAAAGTTGGCGACTCTATTAAAAACGGTGATGTACTTTGTATCGTGGAAGCGATGAAGTTGTTCAATGAAATTGAATTTGATGGCGGTGCAGGAAAAATCGTAAAAATATTGGTAGATGACGCATCTCCGGTAGAATACGACCAACCGTTATTTTTGATTGAGAAAGCCTAATCCATTCAATTTACAGGATGTTTAAGAAAATTTTAATCGCCAATAGAGGCGAAATTGCTTTGCGGATTATCAGAACTTGCAAAGAAATGGGCATCAAAACAGTGGCTGTATATTCCACTGCCGATCGCGATAGTTTACATGTGCGTTTTGCTGATGAAGCGGTATGTATAGGCCCGCCCAGAGGAAGAGATTCCTATTTGAATATGCAGAATATTATGGCTGCAGCCGAGTTAACCGGTGCGGATGCTATACATCCGGGCTATGGTTTCTTGGCTGAAAATGCGGATTTTGCTGAGTTGTGTGCAAAGTATAGTATAAAATTTATCGGACCAACTGCGGCACAAATTCGCAAAATGGGCGATAAGATAACCGCCAAAGAAACGATGATAAAGGCGGGAGTGCCTTGTATTCCGGGATCGGAAGGTTTGGTAGAATCTGTTGCTGATGCTAAAACAATAGCGGCTCAAATTGGCTACCCAATCATTTTGAAAGCCACTGCAGGTGGTGGTGGAAAAGGTATGCGTATTGTGCGCGATGATGATGGTTTGGAGCGCGCTTACGATGCGGCAAGAACCGAAGCCGGTGCATCGTTTGGCAACAGTGCTGTATATATTGAAAAATTTATTGAAGAGCCTCACCACATCGAAATTCAAGTAGCCGGAGATCAGTACGGTGCGGGTTGTCACTTGTCAGAACGCGATTGTTCGGTACAAAGACGACATCAAAAGTTAGTAGAAGAAGCGCCATCAGCCTTTGTAGATGCCGATTTGCGTAAACGTATGGGCGATGCTGCAGTAAAAGCGGTTACTGCTATTAGTTACGAAGGCGTAGGTACTATTGAGTTCTTGGTAGATAAATACAAGAACTTTTACTTCATGGAAATGAATACCCGTATTCAGGTAGAGCACCCTGTAACTGAGGAAGTAATGGACTTCGATTTAATTAAAGAACAAATTTTAATTGCCTCCGGAACGCCTATTTCAGGCGAATTATATTTCCCTGATAAAATGCATGCGATTGAATGTCGCGTAAATGCAGAAGACCCGTTGAATAACTTTGCACCAAGTCCGGGTAAAATTACAGCTTTACATACGCCTAAAGGATATGGTGTGCGTGTTGATACCCACATTTACGCTGGGTACACCGTGCCACCCTATTACGATTCGTTATTGGCGAAAGTAATTTGCCGTGCAAAAACTCGTGAAGAATGTATTGTGAAAATGGAGCGTGCGTTGAGCGAATTTATAATCGAAGGCGTGAAAACCACGATACCATTCAGTTTGGCGCTGATGAAGAACGAAGAATTCCGTTCCGGCATTTATGATACAGGATTGTTAGAGCGATTCGATTACGTTGCAGCCATCAAAGAAATGCATTTGGATGAGCATCATCACTTAGGGCATTAATCCATTGACATTCTTTACTGTAACTCTATTTTCATGAATTTGGAAAACGAACTTCCGCTATAAGTTCCGTGCACCCAACAGTTACTTCCATCAAAGGCAATAGCATCCAAACGATAATGTTCTAAACGCCACGATTTTTCTTCTACTAATGTACTCGCATTTATTTGATGTATGACATTAGAACCTTGGTCTACAGTATATAACTTTCCATCGTAATAGGCCATCTCGGTTATATCTCCGGGTCCCGGTTTATTGGAAAAAATACTTGCCGAGATATCGTAGGTAAAAAAGTTGTAACTAGAAGTGAAAACTAAATCCGATCCATTAAATGCCATTCCTCGGATATAGTTGAAAGCCCCGCTGGCGCCACTTGTGGCCATAACAGAACCATCTACCTCACTAATTCGCTCTAATTTTTCATCCACTTTTCGTGCGGTAAACAAATAGGGACCAACAAATTCACATGCTGTATATTCATTTGTTAGATTAAGACTCCCTGTTTCCATTAAACTATTCACATCAAAAATCTTAATCCGTTTCGCTTCCATTGAAATTAAAGAATAGATTTTTCCGTTATAGATAGTGATTGCTTGTGAAGAAAAGGAGTCTCTTATTTCTGACTTTATGCTTGCTGGTTTTATCCACACATCAATAGACTTTGGAGCGATATTGCTGCGTAAAGCTCTCGTTACACTTCCGCTATAGGCATTCGTTAATGTGAGGGTATCATTGGTAATAGAAAAGGAATAAAGGTCAGTTGAATACAAGCTCATTTCTAAAATGTTTCCTTTAATATTAAAAACTCCTTTTTGATAATCGCGAAATTCAAACCCTGATTCTTTTGATAAATTATAAACGGTTTTATTAGTTGAATTAAATAGGTAGTATTCATTCGATAAAACGCCAGCAAAATTGAGTACTTGCCATTGTCCATCAATTTCAGGTACTGTAGTTTTGGTTTCTTTCTTGCATCCGCCCAAAAGAAGAATAGCTGTTGCGAAAAGTATTGATATTCGTTTAATCATATTGCTGCACATTTTAGGGTTAGTTTAATGTTACTTTGAAGTACTTGGAACTACCGTAGTAATTCCATCCCACTACATAAAAATCAACTCCGTCTGTGGCGATGCCTTCTGTGAAATAATCCGGCATGGTGTAGGTTTTATCTACTTTCCATGAAGTTGGATCAATGCGATAGATATATTTTTGAGCAATTGCATAGAGCTTACCCCCTTTGAACGCCATATCCATAATTTGATCACCCGGAGCGTCAAATTCAGGTCCAAAAGTGTTCGTTAAAATGTTGTATTCAAAGAGTTTTGGCGTTGAACCGGAGTAGGAATAGCAATACACACTATTGGTTCCGTTAAAGGCAATGGCAAAAATTGTGCCCGGTGCGGCACCGGACACCACACTTGCAATTCCTGTGCTTGTATTGATAAGTTTCAAGTCGCCACCTGTTGAAACCCACCATTTACTTCCATTGTATTCGATGCAGCTGTAATTTACACCCAAATCAGTATTAGAAACAATTGATTTAGTTGTGAAATTAAGACTTTGAGCACTTTGCTGATTTAAGATGGTTAGTTTTCCATCTGTCCAACACAATGCAGATTTTGTTATGCTGTTCATTAGTTCTGTGCCACTCACTTCTACAACCCATTCTTTTTCGCTGGGAGCACTATTATCCTTCAACAACCAAACATTATCTAAACTCGACACATTGTTTTCATCGGCTAAAAGGAAAAGTGTATCACCGGAAAATTTTTTTCGAAAATGGTACAAACTATTATCAATATTGGTGGTTAACAATTCGCCATCTTCTTTGTACAACGTTTTTTTCTTTTCGTGGCTAAGTGTAATTGGGTTTTCGTTTAACAGCCAAAAGCTACTTCCATCAAAGGAAACAGCGTATTTCAACTCCGGATAATCGCTTTTTATGACACGCCAATTTTGTTGAATAGAAGGACCTGTCGGGTTGTCCTTTTTACAAGAGTTCATCGTTGTAATGCCCAACAATAGTGAGCAACTGAGCAATATATATCGAAATTTCATTGGGACTAGTTTAAGGTGATTTTACTAACTGAAATTGTAGCGTTACTTATACTTGATGAGCCATTTTGCGTTTCAATCACGGTCGCCCACAATTCACCATTGAGTTTCGTTATGCCGGTAATAAATGTATTGGGTCTGAAATATGTTGATGTAAACGTATTGGTGGTTAAGTCCATGGCCATTAAACCTTGAAAAGTAGAGAAATAGAGTGTGTTACCATCCAGTGCAATATCAAGAAACCCTCCTCCCACTAAAAAATATTGGAGATAAGGGAAGCTTGCTTTGGTTTCAAACGTATTGGTAACCGGGTCAAATGTTTGTAACTCCATGTTAGTTGTAAGCAACCAAACTTTGCCGCCACTACCGGTCATTGCAATTGCATTATTCGTTAACACGGGCGAGTTGTTCACTACCGATGCTGCTACATAATTGTATTTGAACAATCGATATGGGCTTGCACTCAAATCGTTTATCCATAATCCTCCTCCGGCATACCCTGTCCCTGATCCACTTTGAACCAATGTTACTGAATCTTCAATTTGATGGGTTGTCATGGAAAAGCGATATAGCCGTTTGGTGCTGGAATAGGTCCGAATAAACAAATCAGTTCCATCCGTTTCTACTGAACCATACTGTCCGTAATGGCCTAATAGATGTTTATCTGATAGGGTTAAATTTCTCACCCAGTTTGCAGTGTCGGGCGGAGTGGTAGCTTTGGTATAATAGGTAATGTTTGCTCCATCTTCTAGATAAAGCGTGTCGCCACTAATAGCAATGTTGTATAGGGTGACATTGCTGCTCGGAGAGGTGGTTAACTCAACCTGTCCGTTGGAAGATGAATAATGGCCATAGGATTTTGCATGGAAGTTATACAAGAAGCTGGTGAATTGGCTAACATTTCCGTTGGGTAAAAAATAAATGTAGCTACTTCCAAAAGTTTCTTTGCGCTCCCAAACATTCGATTGTAAAGTAACAGGTGTTTTGTCTTTTTTACATGCACCTAGTATACTGATGAGTAAAATCAGTAACAGTTTTTCAGGGAGTTTGAACTGCATAACGTTGTTTTATTCCTTAAATATAAAAAAAATCGTATATACAAGTATTGAGTAAGAAGAAAAGATTCTAAGCAGTCTCTCCCCAAATTCAAATCGATTAAAGTGCTTTTCGCTTTGTAGAAAACCAAATTTCTATCATCATTGCCAAAAGGAAGGCAAAGTAAAGCGCAAAAAAGGATAGGATAAACGCATTGCTTTTAACCCCTTCCAATAATCCCCAATACAACATCCATCCTAATGCGGCAAAAAATTTGATTGCAAAGGTGGTTCCGAAAAAGGTCATGAAATACTGTTGCGATGCCATTGTTAAACTGCGGTTCAAGAGGGCGAAAGCAAACAAGAACAATAGGTTTAGAAATGCAAAGCTAGCCCAAAGAGGAAATTGAATGGTGCGCATGGCTTCAAACTTTGCAATGGAAAATGCAAGAAGAAAGGCGGCTACAAATGCTACAATGCCATGTTTAATTAGGTATGAACGCATATAGGTTAGTTTTCGTTTTTTGAGTCGAGAAGTATAGTTACCGGACCGTCATTGAGTAATCGCACTTTCATATCGGCACCAAAAATACCCGATTGGATAGGTTGGCCAAGTTCTTGTTCCATATGCGTTAAAAATTGTTCGTACAATTCGTTTGCAATAGCTGGCGGAGCGGCTTTTACAAACGAAGGTCGGTTCCCTTTTTTTGTATCGGCATATAAGGTGAATTGCGAAATGGCTAATACTTCAGCGTTTATGTCTTTCAGCGATAAATTCATTTTATTGTCTGCATCGTTGAAAATTCGCATGGCAGCAATTTTGCGAACAGTCCATGTTATGTCGGATAAGCTGTCGTCTTGTGCAATGCCGATCAGTAACAGTAAACCTTTACCGATAGCACCTTTCAGTTGTCCGTCAATAGTAACACTTGCCTCTGTTACACGTTGTATGACTACTTTCATTTTTGTTCCCAGTGTTTGTAGTGTGCCTTAATTTCTTCGTAAATATTCAAGTAGCTTTTGTAGCGTTCATCGCTAATTTCGTGATTCATCCATGCGGCTTTCACGGCACAATCGGGTTCGTAGCTGTGCGTGCAATTGTTGAATTTACAAGCGTTGAGTCGTTCGCGCATTTCAACAAAATAATGGCTTACTTCTTCCGGGGAAATGTTGTAATGCCCGAATTCGCGAACGCCCGGAGTGTCGATAATCCTATCGCCATTTTCCAGTAAATACATTTCGGCAAAAGTGGTAGTGTGCATACCTCGATTAGAAAAACGGGAAAGCGTATTCGTTTTCAATTGCAGGTTACTGTCGATGGCATTCATTAACGAAGATTTTCCAACTCCGGAATGCCCGAAAATAAGCGTGGTTTTATCTTTTAGCAAAGCTTCTAATTCTGTAATACCTTGCTTTTCGGTTGCTGATGTGAATATGGTTTTATACCCAATAGAAGAATAAAGATTGGCTGTAAACTCCTGTTTCTTCAATCCTTTTTGATCGAGTAAATCTTGTTTGTTGAACACAATGATCACCGGAATGCGAAAGCCTTCGGTGGCCATTAAAAAACGATCGATAAAACCGGTAGACGTGCGCGGTGCATCGATGGTGGCAATCAGCAAACATTGGTCTATATTTGCAGCAATCACTTGGCGTGCGCCTTTGTGTTTTGGTGAAGAGCGTATAATATAATTCTCGCGCTCCTCCACAGCTGCAATCATCCAATCCTGTCCGTCATCTTCTTTCTGTAAAATTACTTTATCGCCCACTGCAACAGGGTTGGTATCTTTGGTGTCTTCTAAGCGCAATACCCCTTTTAAACGTGCATTGATGCGTTCGTTGTTTTCGGTAAGTATTTCGTACCAACTCCCTGTAGATTTAAGCACCAGTCCTTTTATCATTTCCTTAGTTCAAACATTATTTCGTTCAATTTAGTTACATCTTCTTCCAGTGCATTGCCAATTACAATTACATCGGCTCCGGCATCTGCCACTCTCCTTGCATCAGCTCCATGGCGAATACCTCCACCCACAATCAGCTTTGCAGGCAATTGTGCTTTTATATTGCGAATCAAATCAATATTTACCACATTATTGGCACCGCTGCCCGCTTCTAAATAAAGGGCTTTCATCCCTAGTAAAACGCCTGCCATAGCTGTAAACAGTATTTCTGTATTATCGCTCAATGCTATTGTGTTTGAAACAGATGCTGTTGTTGATGTTCGACCGCCATCTACCAAAATATATCCGGTAGGAATAACCGGTATGTTGTATTGCAAAATGTACGAAGCCGATTGCACTTGCTTACCAATTAAATAGTCGGGGTTTCGTCCGCTAATTAAACTTAAGAACAACAATCCATCCGCTTTTGGGTGCAATTGCGTTTCACTGCCCGGAAAAATTATTACAGGAATGCGGCTATGTGTTTTTAAAAAATCTACAGTAGCTTTAAATTGTTCGGCAGTAACTGTGCTGCCGCCTACAAACAACCAATTCACGTTTTGTGCTGCGGCAATAGCTAACAGTTTTGCTAAATAGCTTTCATCTGCCTTTTCAGGATCGATTAATACGGCCACTTCTACCCCTTTTGAGGTAGAAAGAAATGGTTCGTAAAAAAGAGATATACTGTTCACTCTACATTATTTACTGATTGCTTTGTCTGTAACGCTTCAAAGATATAAGTTTAGCGGGAATGGGGAATAGTAAGGTTTTGATTGGATACTCATTTCAATTTGCTTTTGGGGAATGTATTATTATTTTGCTTTAGAACATTAGGTTTACAAAAAACTAAATTTATGAAAGCAAAGTTGTTGTTCTTTACCCTGTTTTTAGCGAATATGCTATTCGCGCAAAAAGATGAAAAAAAAGTAGTGTTTGTCGGGTTTGATTTCAATAACTACTGAGAAAGTGGTTTAGTGGGAGGATTTAGAATCTTAAAATATTAATTCTATGCATTTACGATTACCTTTTTATGTGCTTATTGTGTTTTTGTTTCATGCTCAATTACAAGCACAAGATGTGATGAAGTTGAAAAATGAGCAGCTCCTTAAAGTAAAGGTTGTTGAAGTTTCTCAAACAGAAATTAAGTACAAATTATATGAAAATCAAGATGGTCCGACCTACACTATTGATAAAGCCGATGCGGTAGAAATTACCTATGCGAATGGCGTTAAAGAGTCGATTGATAGTACGCAATCTATGAGCGCTGCAAGAAAGCAAAAACTCGAAGAGATAGCAATAAACAAAGAAAAGAGAAGATTAGAGCGAATCGAGAAAGCGAAGTTGGATTACGAGCGTTATATGCAAATATATAATCGGAGGATAAAAGGAGCACGATCAATGCTTATAGCTGGGCCTACTGTGTTTGTTGGTGGTATTGGATTGACAGCACTTGGCGGATATTTAATGGAGCAATATGACCCGGGTGGATATGATTACGGTGTTGGATACAAAAAGCCAACCGGTAATTTAGGGGCTGCACTTGGCTCACTTATTCCGGGGGTACTTATGCTCTATACCGGGCTTGGATTTACAGTAGCAGGCGGTATAAAATTTGCCATGGCTAGAAATGCAAAACATAGAGCGGATGATGCCAAAGCAATTTTGAGCTTTGAACCGAGTGTGTTGCCCAACTATACGGCTCTGAATGATAGATCGTCTATTACAGGGTTTTCTTTGAAACTGAAATTTTAAACGTTTCATCAAAAATCAATAACGATGGAATCGGTTATTTTGTTTTTTCGTTTGTATAACGAGTATTTAGTGCTAGGCATTTTAGTCGTATTCGGTTTGATTGAATTTATTACCGGACATCTCTCCAATAGCAAAAGATCAACAGGCGATTATATTCAAGAGTTTTTTAGCTTTTTTCTGTTGAGTGTGGTTACAAAGCCAGTGATAGTTGTTCTGGTTGTCTATTTAGGCAATATACTCTTCCCTTATGGCAACACATTATTGAATGCAATGCCCTTCTATTTTCAATTGCCCCTTTTTTTGTTGGTGGATGATGTGATGCAGTATTGGTATCATCGTTCAGCACATGAATATTTATTTCTTTGGAAGTTGCATCGTGCACACCATGCGTCTACAGAAATGGGATTGCTGGTGTCTTACCGTAATGCAGCATTATATTATGTGTTGATGCCTAATATTTGGTGGTTAGCCTTATTCACGTTTTGGGGAGCAGGGAGTGCGGTTGTTGTTGGTTTAGTGCTAAAACAATTGGTGATTATTGGTTCGCATAGTACCACCAAATGGGATCAGTGGTTGTATCGTTCTGCATGGCTCTCGCCATTGGCTTGGGTTGTAGAGCGAACCATTGTTACTCCTGCTTTTCATTTTGCACATCATGGTGTTTCACAAGTTGATGAAATAAGTGAGCCCAATGGCAACTTCGGGAATATGTTTGCCTTTTGGGATATTCTTTTTGGCTCTGCTTATTTCACCCGTCAATACCCGGAAAAGTTTGGTATTCAAACCGATACGCATGATGCATGGTACACGCAAATGTTCTTTCCGGTATTGAAAAGCGAAAATAGGAACAGCCCATTATCGAGTGAATTTAATGTAACAGATACAAAAGTTGATGCACCTACTATTGTTGATTTAGCACAAGGAAATTATTTGTGGTGCCGGTGCGGATTCAGTAAAACGCAACCGTTTTGCGATGGCTGTCACCACGGTACAAAACACAAACCGCTATTGTTTAAGTTGGACAAGCAACAAAAATGCACGTTGTGTAACTGTAAACGAACGAAGAATGCTCCTTTTTGTGATGGGGCGCATAAGTGGCCTGAGGAAGTTGGGAGTTGAGGGTTATGAGTTGAAGGTTGGGAAGTGAGGGTTGTGAGGTTCATGCAAATTGTAATGTCAAGATGTGCACAATGCCCCGTGAGGGGGTGCAGCGGAAATCCTTTGCCAATGCTTATTGGAAAAGATTGCAGCGAAACACCCGGTGCCGCTTCTTAGCGGAACACGGACACATCAATGCTTACAAAAAGGCGATTTCGGTCATTTAGTACCGTTTTTGGGAGAGAATCTGTCAAAATGTACTAAAAACGAATTTGGTATATGCTTTGAACTGCAATATCCGTACAAAAAACTATTTTAGCGGACTTTTAAAAAACCAAACATAGCGTTGTTATTCGTGCGATTCGCTTCCTACCAAGCCACCCACTTAAATCATCGCCCAAATGTCAAAATAAATTGAGATGGCAAACTTTATAGAAAAATTCCTTACCTCCGTTTTCGGGTCGAGAAACGACCGCGAATTGAAAGGCATGCAATCGCGTGTTGTTGAAATTAATGCCGAATATGAAAAGCTGAAATCGCTTTCACACACTGAGCTGCGCAACAAAACAAACGAATTCCGCGAGCGCATTAAAACGTATTTAGCCGATGTGGATGCACAGATTGCCAATATCAACACACAAGCTGAAGCGGAAGAAGATTTGCATACCAAAGAAACCTTGTACAAAGATATTGACGGACTGAAAAAAGAACGCGATAAACAAATCGAAGAAATCTTGGATCAGTTGCTGCCGGAGGCGTTTGCGGTGGTGAAAGAAGCTGCTTTCCGTTTCGCCAATAACGAACAAATTCGTTCAAAAGCAACCGATTTAGACCGTTTGATTGCATTGAAAAATCCGAGCATCAAAATTGAAGGAGACGATGCGATTTACGCGAATGAATGGCAAGCTGCGGGAACAACTGTGAAGTGGAACATGGTACACTACGATGTACAGTTAGTGGGTGGTATGGTGTTGCACTCCGGAAAGATATCGGAGATGGCCACAGGAGAAGGAAAAACGTTGGTAGCAACATTGCCGGCTTACCTCAATGCCCTTGCGGGTGAAGGGGTTCACGTGGTTACGGTGAACGATTATTTGGCTAGACGTGATGCCGAGTGGAATGGCGTGTTGTTTAATTTCTTGGGCTTGCGAGTAGATTGTATCGACTTGTATCAGCCGCATTCGGAAGAACGTAAGAATGCTTACAATGCCGATATTACGTACGGCACCAACAACGAATTTGGTTTCGATTATTTGCGCGATAACATGGTGAGCAACCCTGCGGAAATGGTACAACGCAAACACCATTTTGCGATGGTGGATGAGGTGGATTCGGTTTTGGTGGATGATGCCAGAACACCTTTGATTATTTCGGGACAAGTAGAAAGCGATGACGAGCAACAGTTCTTTGAATTGAAGCCTCGCATTGTGAAATTGTACGATACGCAGCGTAAAGTATGTAATCAGTTTTTAACGGAAGCGAAGCGATTAATCAACGAAGGCAACACCGGAACGAAAGAGGGAGAGGGCGGAATGGCCTTGTACAGAGCCTTTAGAGGTTTGCCGAAAAATACAGCATTGATTAAATATTTATCGGAGCCGGGTGTGATGCAAGTGATGCGTAATGCCGAAAATTATTTCTTGGCAGAGCAGCAGAAAAATATGCCTTTAGCTGATAAGGAATTGTATTTCACGATTGACGAAAAAAATAACTCGGTAGACCTTACGGATAAAGGAATCGAGTTGATTACGGGAGCAGGAGAAGATCCGCATTTCTTCGTGATTCCGGATGTTGGGGCTACGGTTGCGGAAATTGAAAAACAGGGCTTAAGTGCTGAAGAAAAATTGCATCGCAAAGAGGCGTTGATGAACGAGTTCTCTTTGAAAACAGAGCGTATTCACTCGATTCAGCAATTGTTGAAGGCCTATACCTTGTTTGAAAAAGACATTCAGTATGTGGTGATGGATGGAAAAGTGAAAATTGTGGATGAGAATACGGGTCGTATTTTGGACGGACGTAGATACTCTGACGGTTTGCACCAAGCGATTGAATCGAAAGAGAATGTGAAGGTAGAAGCGGCTTCGCAAACCTTGGCTACCATTACGTTACAGAACTACTTCCGTATGTTCCATAAGTTGTGTGGTATGACGGGTACTGCGATTACAGAGGCAGGTGAGTTCTGGGATATTTACAAATTAGATGTCTCGACTATTCCTACCAATCGTCCGATTATTCGTGACGATAAAGAAGATTTGATTTACAAAACGAAGCGCGAAAAGTACAACGCGATTATTGACGATATTCAGCAATTGAGTGATGCCGGTCGTCCGGTGTTGGTGGGTACAACCAACGTGGAAGTATCGGAATTGTTGGGCAGAATGCTTACGATTCGCAAAATCAAGCACAATGTATTGAACGCGAAACATCATAAGCGCGAGGCAGAAATTGTGGCTGAAGCAGGAAATCCATCGGCTGTAACTATTGCAACGAACATGGCGGGTCGTGGTACGGATATTAAGATTAACGACCAAGTAAAAGCGGCTGGAGGTTTGGCGATTATAGGTACTGAGCGCCACGATTCTAGACGTGTTGACCGTCAGTTGAGAGGTCGTGCCGGTCGACAGGGAGATCCGGGTTCTTCGCAATTCTATGTTTCGTTGGAAGATGAGTTGATGCGTTTGTTCGGCTCAGAGCGAATCTCGAAAGTGATGGATAGCCTGGGCTACAAAGATGGCGAGGTAATTCAGCACAGTATGATTACGAAATCGATTGAACGTGCGCAGAAGAAAGTGGAAGAAAACAACTTCGGTATTCGTAAGCGTTTATTGGAGTATGATGATGTAATGAACAAACAACGTGAGGTGATTTACGGTAAGCGTAGACATGCTTTGTTTGGAGAGCGTTTGGCCTTAGATATTCAAAACTCGTTCTACGATTTGTGTGAAGAGATAGTGTTGAACCATTTGCCGGTGAAGGATTTGGAAGGATTCCAATTAGATGTAATTAAATATTTCTCGTTTGAATCGTCTATTACAGAAGCTGAATTTGCGAAAGGCAATGCGGGTGATTTAACGCAGAAATTATTCGATGAAGTAGTAGAGGCGTATCAGGCGAAAAAAGAGGCAGTACAAAGTCAGGCATTTCCAATTTTGAAAAGCATTCATAAGGAAAGAGGCGAAGTGATTAAAACGGTTGCTATTCCTTATACTGAAAATAAAAAAGGATTGAATGTGTTGGTGCCGTTGCATGATATTATTGAAAGCAATGGAAAGGATTTGTGGACGTATTTCGAACGATCTGTATCCTTGGCTTATATCGATGATGCATGGAAGCATCACTTGCGTTTAATGGATGATTTAAAGCATGAAGTACAAACTGCGCACTTTGAGCAGAAAGATCCATTGGTGATTTACAAAATTGAATCATTCAATTTATTCAAGGGGTTGATGTCGCACATTAATCAAGAGATTGCGGCTTTCTTATTCAAAGGGCAATTGCCTTCTGAAGAGCAGAATCCACAACAAGTGCGTGAGGCACAATTACCAAAATCGGATGTAAGAAATGTTCAAACTAATAAAGCCGAAGTGGAAGCCAATGGTAACCCTGGCGATGTTCCTATGCAAGAGCAACGCAAACCTGAGCCGGTGCGTCTTGGACCACAAATTGGCCGAAACGATCCTTGTCCTTGCGGCAGTGGTAAGAAGTTTAAACAGTGTCACGGAAAGGAAGCGTAATTGCATTCAACGATAAACAAGAAAGGCATCTCAAAGAGATGCCTTTCTTGTTTTATGGTGTATTCTTTTTCAGCATAATCGTACCTAATTCGTTTTGCGCTTCTATAAGTGAATTGGAGATATGCTCTCTTTCTTTTTTACTCTTATTCTGACTGAGCTTTTCTTTGCATTCTAATTGTGCAACATTAATTTTAAAGGCTACCAAATCCGGGAATAAGTTGGATTTGTAGCGTTCGCTTACCGTTTTCCATTGTTCGAAATAGTCTGGTTCGTAGGTTTGGATCATGCGTTCTAAAAGTGTAATTTTTTCTGCTTCTGTTTCCATTATTACCGCTTTTCCGGACGCATGAACAGCAACGTAATTCCAGGTTGGAACGTTGTCGTTTTTTTCGTAAAGCGAAGGAGATATGTAGGCGTTAGGGTTGCTGAATACCACTAAACATGAGCCTTTTGCGAATTCCTCCCATTGCGGATTGTTTTTCGCCATGTGGGAATGAAGAATGATTTTTTCGTTTTCTGCTTCAATAACAAATGGTAAGTGAGTGGCTCGAGGAGTATTTTCGGATGCAGTAATCAGCGTGGCAAACGAATACGTTTTCATGTATTCAATTGCAGTCGTTTGATTGGGCTGTTGAAATTCTTTAGGGATATACATGTTCTGTAAAGTCTAATGGCTTATTGTCTTACAGCTAGCAGCTTTCTTATCTACTTAAATACATACTCTTCATCTTATACAACTCACGGAATGTAGGGTCGTATAAATCTTTGATGAAGCGGATGGATTCACCGGTTGATTTCATTTCCGGACCCAATTCACGACTTACATTTGGGAATTTATCGAAGCTGAAAACAGGTTCTTTAATGGCGTATCCAATTAATCGTTTGTAGTACGTGAAATCTTTCAATTTATTGGTGCCCAGCATTACTTTGGTCGCATAGTTCAAATACGGAATGTTGTAGGCTTTGCAAATAAATGGAGTAGTTCTTGATGCGCGTGGATTGGCTTCAATCACATACACTTTCTCTTTCTTAATCGCAAACTGAATATTGATAAGTCCTCTGATGTTAAGCGCTCTGGCAATTTTTTCGGTGAACTCTTTCATTTGTGAAATCACATTCTCTGAAAGATTGTATGGCGGCAATACAGAGTTAGAGTCGCCAGAGTGAATGCCTGCAGGTTCAATGTGTTCCATGATGCCCATAATTTCCACTTGCTCTCCGTCAAAGATAGCGTCAATTTCCGCCTCTTCGGCACGGTCGAGGAAATGGTCAATTAAGATATTGTTATCCGGGAAATGTTTTAAAATTCCAACTACCGATTTTGTCAATTCCTCATCGTCAATGACAATACGCATACGTTGTCCGCCCAATACATACGAGGGTCGTACCAACACCGGATAACCAATAGTATGCGCAATTTCAATGGCATCTTCAGCTGTTTGAGCAGCGCCATATTCAGGATAAGGAATGCCTAGTTCTTTCAATAAGTCGGAGAAACGTTCACGGTCTTCAGCAATATCCATGCTGTCATAAGACGAACCGATAATTTTAATGCCGTTATCTTTCAGGTTTTTCGCCAGTTTTAAAGCTGTTTGTCCGCCCAATTGAACGATTACGCCTTCCGGATTTTCGTAATCAATTAATTCGCGCAAATGCTCCCAAAACACAGGTTCAAAGTACAATTTATCGGCAATATCGAAATCCGTAGATACTGTTTCCGGATTACAGTTCATCATGATGGCTTCGAATCCTGCTTCTTTTATCGCTAAAATTCCGTGTACACAGCAATAATCGAACTCAATACCTTGCCCGATTCTATTTGGGCCTGAGCCTAACACGATTACTTTTTTCTTATCCGTTTTTGGCGACTCAGAAGCTTTTACTCCTTTTTCAAACGATGAATAATAGTATGGTGTAAGTGCCTCAAATTCTGCTGCACAAGTATCTACTAATTTGTAGATTCTATTTACGCCTAGTTTTCTTCTGAAGCTGTAGACCTCGTCCTCACTCACTTTGAACATATAGGCGAGTTGCAAATCGGAGTAACCTTTTTGCTTTAGCTCAAACATCGTGTCAAGATCAATGTTTTCCAATTCGGTTTTGCGCATCCGTTTTTCGGTGTCTACTAAATCCATGATTTGATATAAAAACCAAGGGTCGATACGCGTTAAATCTTGAATAGTTTTCAATGGCACGCCTAATTTCAACGCATCGTAAATTCGGAACAAACGATCCCAGCTTGGCGTTTTTATGCCTTGCAACATATCATCGGTACTTACCCATGTTTTACCATCGGCACCTAAACCTATACGGTTGTTTTCGAGCGATTGACAGGCCTTCTGCAATGCTTCCTGAAAGCTTCTACCGATGCCCATCACTTCACCTACACTTTTCATTTGTAGACCAAGGGTATCATCACATCCTAAGAATTTATCGAAATTCCAACGCGGAATTTTTACGATAACATAATCTAAAGAAGGTTCAAAGAAGGCAGAAGTAGTTTTGGTGATTTGATTTTTCAATTCATCCAAGGTATATCCAATCGAGAGTTTTGCAGCAATCTTTGCAATAGGATATCCTGTTGCTTTTGACGCTAATGCTGAAGAACGCGATACTCGCGGATTCATTTCAATGGAAATAATATCTTCTGTAACCGGATCGATGGCGAACTGAACGTTACAACCACCTGCAAAGTTACCGAGTTCTTGCATCATGCGTTTTGCATAATTGCGCATGCGCTGATAGGCCGTATCGCTCAATGTTTGTGCAGGGGCAACAGTAATAGAGTCTCCGGTGTGCACACCCATCGGGTCGAAATTCTCTACCGAACAAATCACCACAAAGTTGCCCAAGCGGTCTTTCATTACTTCTAGTTCAAATTCTTTCCACCCCAATACCGCCTTTTCAATCAATACTTCGTGTGTTGGAGAGGCTGATAATCCACGTTGCAATTTTTCGTCAAATTCGTCTTTAGTATGCACGAATGAACCGCCCGTTCCGCCTAGGGTGTAGCTCGGACGAATCACTAACGGAAACCCAATTTTTTGCGCGGCTTCTTTTCCTTCCAAAAACGAATTGGCTGTGATAGCAGGAGCCACACCAATCCCAAGTTCAATCATCCATTGGCGGAATAACTCTCTGTTTTCCGTTTTCTCAATGGCATCAAAATCAGCTCCAATAACTTTTACCCCAAAGCGTTCCCAAATGCCCATTTCGTAGGCTTCCATGCAAAGATTAAGCGCTGTTTGTCCACCCATGGTAGGCAGCACAGCATCAATCTTTTGTTCTTCTAAAATTTTCACTACCGAGTCAATTGTAATCGGCAGTAAATACACGTGATCGGCTACTACAGGATCTGTCATAATCGTTGCCGGATTAGAGTTAAGTAGCGTTACAATTATGCCCTCTTCGCGAAGGCTACGTGCAGCTTGGGAGCCGGAATAATCGAATTCACAAGCTTGTCCAATAATGATAGGTCCGGATCCGATGATTAAAATGGATTGGATTGAATTATCTCTCGGCATGTTTAGGGAAGATTTGGGCGAAATTAAAAAAAGGAATGATACGTATCATTCCTTTTTCATATTGGTAGTAAATTGTGCAAAACTATCTTACCGATGTAGTAGAACTGCTTTCCGTTTTTTGCTGCATGGCTAAAAAGTTATCGGCCATTTTAGAGCCTACAACGGTAAATGCAACAAGTACAAAACAGAAAATAACTAAGATGTAGTTGATTGAATTATCTGATTTCATAGTCGGGTATTTTAGTTAGTTAACGTGAAATACCAAAAAATGTTGCACTATCTACTTGAAATCAGCACTTAGTTATCCACAAGGCCTTTGTTACTTGGCTGCTCGTTTTCTGTCGTTTTCTGAAAGCAATATCTTTCTCAAACGAATACTTTTCGGTGTAACCTCAACGTATTCATCTTCCTGGATATATTCCATTGTTTCTTCCAAGCTCATTTTTATTGGCGGAGCCAACGATGATTTGTCGTCAGTTCCTGAAGCACGGAAGTTTGTTAATTGCTTAGTTTTAGAGATGTTGATACACATGTCTACCGGGCGAATGTGCTCTCCGATAATTTGACCTTCATAGATATCTTCACCGGCATCCAAGAAGAATTTACCTCTATCTTGTAGTTTATCCATTGCATACGTTACCGATTTTCCATTTTCCATAGAAATCAAAACTCCTGCAATACGGTTAGGAATATCTCCTTTCCAAGGTTCATAGCCCTTCAAACGATGTCCCATAATGGCCTCACCCGCACTAATATTCAAGATTTGTGTACGTAAACCGATAATACCTCTTGATGGAATTTCAAATTCTACGTGCATCAAATCCCCTTTAGGCTGCATAGCGGTTAATGATCCTTTGCGCTGTGTAATCAACTCGATACATTTTCCGGCAACGGTTTCAGGCGCATCAATTGTTAAAACCTCGATAGGTTCACATTTTTGTCCGTCAATGATTTTTGTAATAACTCTTGGGTTACCGATTTGCAACTCATATCCTTCACGTCTCATGGTTTCAATTAACACCGATAAGTGGAGGATACCTCGTCCGAATACCACAAAGGTATCGGCTGAATCTGTTGGGTGAACGCGTAATGCCAAGTTTTTCTCTAATTCCTTCTCTAATCTTTCTTTCAATTTTTGAGAGGTAACAAATTTTCCTTCTTTACCAAAGAAAGGCGAGTTGTTTACTGTGAACACCATACTCATGGTTGGTTCATCGATAGCGATTGGAGGTAAAGCTTCCGGATTTTCAAAATCGGCAATAGTATCTCCGATTTCGAAGCCGTCTACTCCTACAACTGCACAAATATCGCCACATTCTACGCTTTCCGCTTTCATTTTTCCTAAGCCCGAGAAAACGTACAATTCTTTAATTCTTGATTTTTGGATAGTGCCGTCTCGCTTCACCAATGAAATAGGTTGTCCGTTGGTGATGGTTCCACGCGCTACACGACCAATGGCAATTCGACCAATAAAACTCGAAAAGTCCAATGAAGTGATTTGCATTTGAATAGTTCCTTCTACGATAGGTGGCGCAGGAATGTATTCTAAGATAGTTTGTAGTAGGTAATCTACATCTTCAGTAGGTGTTTTCCAATCCGGACCCATCCAGCCTTTTTTCGCAGCACCATATACAGTAGGGAAATCTAATTGATCTTCAGTAGCATCGAGATTGAACATTAGATCAAACACATGCTCGTGAACTTCATCAGGACGGCAGTTCTCTTTATCTACCTTGTTGATAACAACGATAGGTTTTTTCTTTAAAGCAATAGCCTTTGATAATACGTATCGCGTTTGCGGCATAGGACCTTCAAATGCATCTACCAACAACAAAACACCATCGGCCATGTTTAACACTCGTTCTACCTCGCCTCCAAAGTCAGCGTGCCCCGGGGTGTCAATAATATTAATCTTAACTCCTTTATATTCAACCGATACGTTTTTTGCCAAAATGGTAATTCCGCGTTCTCTTTCTAGGTCGTTATTATCTAGAATCAGTTCTCCGGTTTGCTGATTTTCTCTGAATAATGAACAGTGGTGAAGTATTTTGTCTACAAGAGTGGTCTTTCCGTGGTCAACGTGAGCAATAATTGCAATATTTCTTTTTTCCATAACAAATTTAAGGGTGCAAAGCTAAAAAAGCATTTGATATTTCCTTGTCAAATGTGGATAGTGCAACTCTTGCCCAAAAAACTGTAGTTTGAACTTTGATTAATTATCTTAAATTTGTCACTATATATTTCATTTATGAAACAAACAATTACTTTATTCGTATTAACTCTGCTCCTTTTTCCTATCATTGGCTCTGCTCAAGATAAAGGAGGGGAAAAGCTGAAATATCAGAATCAGGATCAATTCTTCAACTCTGACAAAGAGTCTAAGACGTACAATTATTACGAACGGAAAAAAATTAGTCAGCCGCTACAACCCAGGTATGACACGGATTCTATGCCTTTTCAGAAAGGAAATAAGAAAAAAGAAACCCAACAGAAAGCCTATTTGGCCAAGCAATATCATTATCCTGCGAAACCGCGTGATAAATGGGAGTTAGGCGTTAACTTCGGTATGTCGGTAATCAGTGGTGACGTAAGGCCTTATTGGGAACATCCTGAACAAAATTTTGGGGTTGGAATAGATTTGCGAAAGTCTTTAGGGTATATCTTTTCCCTTCGCTTAGGGTATAATTTCGCATTCATGACCGGAAGAAGCTTTCAACGCGATGAGAATTTAGAACTCAACAAGGTGTTAAATCAATCACCAAACACAAATTTTGATGCTTACTTAGATCAAAATGGTCCAAACTATTATGATAATCCTGCACTTTTGCCGAAAGGAACCCCTTATGTTGATGCTAACGGTGTAGCTCAAATAGCAGTTGGTACAAAAGCAGCCAATGGTATTTATAACATGAACCGAATGTTTATGTATAACTATAGAACCATTGCTCATCAATTTGCCATTGAAGGAATTGTGAATCTTGGAAATCTTTTATTCCACCGAGAAAGAACACGTTGGAATGTTTACGGACTTGTGGGTGTTGGTGGTCAATTTTCCAAAACGTATTATGATGCCTTAGATAAAAATGGACAAGTGTATGATTTTTCTGAAATTAAGGATATCTACCTTAATGGGAAATCTAGTCCTTATATGAATGCATCTAAAGACGTAAAGAAATCCGTTTTGGCATCTTTAAAAAATACATTAGATGGAAAATACGAAACCTTGGCGGAGCAAGACAACAATAAATTAGGTATCAAATTTTGGACATTCATTCCTATCTTCAACGTGGGTGGAGGAATTAGTTTTAGACCAACTAACTTTATGTCGATTGGTATAGAAGAGCGTGTATCGCTTACTATGAACGACTTATTGGATGGTTATAGATGGCAACAAGATGACCACAAAGCTTTGTCGAACAACTACGACAATATTTCATACACAAGTATCAAGTTAGGCTTCTTCTTAGGGTCTAAAAAACGTACTGAGCCTTTGTATTGGTTGAATCCAATGGATTATACTTACAAGAAAATCAGCGATATGGATCCTGATAAAATTGCAGAGGATTTGAACAAAGACGATGATGAGGATGGAATTCCGAATCGCTTAGATAAAGAGCCTGCAAGCAAAAAAGATTGTCCTGTTGATGCTAAAGGAGTAATGTTAGATAGTGATAAAGACGGAATCGTGGATTGTGAAGATAAAGAGCCATTCTCTCCTCCGGGATATCCTATCGATAAATTCGGGGTTGCTCAAGTTCCTCCTCCAGCATGTTGTCAGGAAGCAGGTAAAGCTGGTGGAAATGGTTCAGGAAAAGGAGCATACGATTGTTCTAAAATGGAATTGCCTAGTATCTATTTCGATGATGATAAATACTATTTAGATCCGAACAACGAAGGTACATTACATACAATTGCCGAGCGTTTACAAATGTGCCCTGATGTAAGATTAGTGGTAACCGGTAAAGATGAGTCGAAAAACGATAGAAAATACAACGAGCAACTAGCTTACAACCGTTCTTCAGGAGTAATTGATTACTTGGTAGAGAAATATGGTGTGTCTCGTGATCGCTTTATCGTTAAATACGAAGGTGGAACAAAAGCGAAGAATGCTACTCCGTTGGAGATTAAACGTTCACGAAAAGTTGAATTTAAATATGCCGCAGATGGCGAAACAGGAGAAAGTAATCCTCCTGCACCACATCCGGGCTTGAAAGCAGGTTCTAATAAATAAGAACCTCTTATAACTAAAAAAGGCTTCGCATTTGCGAAGCCTTTTTTAGTTATGGAAACAAACGATTAGGAAATTGAATTTCTGACGCGTTGTGTATAGTTTCTCAGCGCTGTTCGGTGGTCTACACCGTTGGTCGCCATATCTTCCAAAATATTGATAGCGGCTAAAACATGTGTTAGTCGCTCGCCCTCGTCTTTCCCTTCCACAGTTATCTCCGGTGATTGTTCTTCATACAGCGCTTCTTCGGCTTTCTTTAAAAGTTCCAATGAATAGGTTTCCGATAAATGTTTGATTACAGCTAATTGCATATTTACTTATTTAATTTCTTCAATCAATTTCACTACAACGTCTTCCAAGGAAGTTGCTTCTCCTTTTACTAATTGTCCGTTTTTGAAAGTAGCCATGAAAGGAAGATTGTTTACTCCTGCCATTTTGCGGGCTTCTTCATTTTTTTCGGCATCCACTTCAATAAAAGTAACTCCGGTAAAGCGCTCATCATTCGATAGGCGTTTGAATTTAGGCCCAAAAAGTTTGCAAGAGCCACACCAATCGGCAAAGTACTTCACAACTACTTTATCGTTGCTGTCGATGAGGGTTTTAAAATCACTGTCGGTAGAAAGTATTACGGCCATTTTATCTTATTTATTTTTGATTACGATTAATTATTTAGAAAACAAACTTAGTTATCTTGCACATATATTATGGAAAAAATTCTCAATTATATTAACGGAGAACTTGTTGAGGCAATAGAACAAAATCAATTCGAAGTTGTTCAGCCGGCAACAGGAAAGACTTATACAACTGCACCATTAAGTACTATTGCTGATTTGGAAAAAGCCATTCATGCGGCTGATGCTGCATTTGAAAAATGGGCAGGATTAGCATTAGAGGCACGCTGTGAATGGTTATTGAAAATTGCCGGTGGTATTGAAGCGCATTTTAATGCATTTGCGCAAGCGGAATCAATGGATAACGGGAAACCTGTTTCGCTTGCTGCACGTGTCGATATTCCACGTTCCATTTCCAACTTTCAATTTTTTGCAGGAGCAGCACAGCATTTTGCTTCTGAATCGCACTATACTCCAAACTCCGGAATCAATTACACTATTCGAAAACCATTAGGAGTGGTAGGGTGTATTTCGCCATGGAACTTACCTCTGTATTTGTTTACTTGGAAAATAGCACCTGCTTTGGCGGCCGGGAACTGTGTGGTCGCCAAGCCTTCAGATGTAACACCATATACCGCTTTTTTACTCTCAAAAGTATGTGTGGAAATTGGTTTGCCAAAGGGGGTATTGAATATCGTTCATGGTGGGGTAGATACCGGAAAAGAAATTGTAGCACACCCACGCGTGAAAGCTATTTCGTTTACAGGAAGTACCCGAGCCGGTGAAGATATTGCGCGAACGGCTGCACCTATGTATAAGAAAATATCGTTAGAACTCGGAGGTAAAAATCCAAATATCATTTTTGACGATGCGGATATCGAAGATGCGGTGAACACCTCTGTATTATCCTCTTTCAGCAATCAAGGACAAATTTGTTTGTGTGGTTCACGCATGTTTATTCATGAACATATTTATGCCATATTTAAAGAGAAATTTGTTGCAAAAGTGCGCGAGTTGAAAGTTGGCGATCCGAATGAAGCGGAGAGCAGGGTAGGAGCAGTTGTTTCGAAACAACACGAAGAAAAAGTGTTGAGTTATATCACATTGGCAAAGCAAGAAGGCGGAACAATATTATGCGGAGGAGAAAAGGTAAATGTACCCGGACGATGTGCCGATGGTTACTTTATAGCCCCTACCGTTATTGAAGGCTTAGCCTTTAATTGCCGCACGAATCAAGAAGAAATTTTTGGTCCGGTGGTAACGATAACGCCTTTCTCTTCGGAAGAAGAAGTGCTGCAAATGGCAAATTCTGTACAATACGGTTTAGCGGCTTCATTATGGACGAACGATATTAAGCGTGCGCATCGTGTGGCCGATAAATTAGAATGCGGTATTGTTTGGATTAACTCGTGGATGGTGCGCGATTTACGTACACCTTTTGGGGGTGTGAAAAGCTCAGGTGTAGGGCGAGAAGGTGGTTGGGAAGCCATGCGTTTCTTCACGGATGCGAAAAATGTATTTATAAAATATTAGTCGATTTATCAATTAGCAATATGAGTGAAAATTTACCGAAACCAATGGGCTTGTATCCGATGACCAGAAAAGTGGGTTCTATTTTGTTTGTGAGCGGCATTGGTCCGCGCGAAGCAGGCACCGATAATATACCGGGTTTGAAGCTCGATAAGTATGGGAATTACATCGAGTTTGATTTTGAAGCGCAAGTACATGCTGTGTTTAAAAATGTGAAAACGGCATTGGAGGAAGCAGGCAGTAGCTGGGAGAAAATGGTAGATGTAACGGTTTTCCTCACCAATATGAAACGCGACTTTCATGCCTACAATCGTTTGTATGCCGAGTATTTTAAAGACGTTCAGCCAACAAGAACAACTATCGAAGTGGTTTCATTGCCATCGCCAATTGCCATTGAATTGAAAGTGGTGGCTTCTTGTGGCGATTGAATTCCACAAATTTAGTAACTTCGATATAATGAACATAAAACAAAAAGCAGGGGGTTATATTTATGCAGTAATTGTATTTTTCTCTTTTTGGGGAATGCAATCCTGCACTAAAAAGTCTTGCGAAGCGAAAACGATTGGAGGGTGTTTTTCTACAAAGGAGTATAACCCTGTTTGTGGATGTGATGGTAAAACTTATGGCAATCCAAGTGAGGCTGCATGTGCTTCTATTACACAATACACGATAGGTTCTTGTAAATAATATTTAAAAGAGGGTAATGAAAAAATATGTTTTCTCTATACCAATGGTGATGATTGCGTGTGTAGGTTTTGCACAAACCAAAACGCAAGGTTCGTCTGCACCACCTCAAGTGGTAAACTTTTCCGATACGAGCAAAAAGGATTTTGATCCCGCACTTCTCCCTATCGATAAACAAGTTATTCCTAGTTCTGAGTATGGCGACAAAAAAGAAATGCTACATCGTCAGCGAATGGAACAGCGAAACGCAACCAGTAACCCTCAAAAAAAAAGTGCAAGAGCCAATGTAGCCGTAAATCCGCAAGTGGTGTTCAGCTTCGAAGGAAATGTTGCCAACGGAGCGCCAAGTGATAATGATATTGCCGTTTCCGATAGCGGGAAAATATTAAGTGCTGTTAATACAAATGTACGTGTGTATTCCGATTCAGGGCTGTTATTGCTTACTCGATCGCTTACACAGCTTACTTCTCAATTAGGTTCTTTTACAAAAACTTCCGACCCAAGAGTGTTGTATGATCCGGCAAAAGATCGTTTTGTGTTTGTTTGTTTTTCCGGTTCATTGAGTACTGAATCTACTATTCTAGTTGGCTTTTCGCAAACAAATGATCCGGCCGGGGCATGGAATTTCTACAAATTGAATGGCAATTCATTTAAAGATTCTACATGGAGCGATTATCCCATTATAGCTGTATCCGGAAGCGATTTATTTATCACCTTTAATCAAGTAAGGGACAATGTGAGTTGGACGGTTGGCTTCAAACAATCAGTGATCTGGCAAATTGATAAACAGCGAGGGTACGATGGAGATACGTTGCAGTACACGCTTTGGAGCGACATCAAAACAGATGGAAGAAATTTGCGGAATATTTGTCCGGCTAAACAACATACAATTACGCAAACCGATAATATGTATTTCCTATCGGTGCGCAATGTAGATGCTTCCAATGATTCTATTTTTCTTTTGGAAATCAATAACTCGCATGCATCGGGTGCTGCACAGCTTATAACTCGTGTGTTGAAGTCGCCTACACCGTATGGCTTTCCGCCCAATGCTTTACAAGGCAAGAATGCAGGTGGTATTACGCAGCAGCTGATGACCAACGATGCACGAGTGTTAGCGGCTATTTATGAAAACGATTATATTCATTTTGGCTCCAATACCATTAATCCTTCCTACATTAATGCTGCCGTTTTCTTGGGAACAATAAAAAATGTAAGTAGTGCAACACCAACAGTATCTGCAGCTTTGTTTTCTTCTGCAACAACTGAGTATGGCTATCCATCTGTAACCTATATGGGGAATGTGCCTACCGATCATAAAGTGTTGTATACTTTTTCGCATTGTATCACCGATAGTTTTCCCGGTACGAGTATGTTGTACAAAGATGCCAATGGCGATTTTTCAGACATCGTGGAGGTAAAGAGTGGACTTTCCATTATCGATAATTTTACCGATTCTATTGAGCGATGGGGCGACTATACCAACATTCAACGGGTCTACAACACACAGCATCAGGCGTTTCTAGCGGGTTCTTTCGGACAGACACGGAAAATGAAAACATGGGTTGCGAAGATTGATGTGAACGACCCCACTACATCAATCCGTGAGTTTGCTAAGCAAAATAAGATGGAGCTATATCCGAATCCGGTTCAACAAAAAAGATTCGTTACTACCTTTACATTGGAGGAAAATGAAAATCTGAGTTTATCTTTGTTGGATCAAAGCGGAAGATTGGTGTCGATGCTCCTTGAAACTAAAGGGTATAAAGGCGTAAACGAATTTTCTATCAGCACATCAGATTTGCCACAAGGAAATTATTGGCTAAAAGTGAAAGGGGAAAACGGAACCAACTTAAGTAGGCAAGTGGCTGTTGAGTAAGCGATTAAGGCGCTAATCGTCCTACTTTCCAATGTCCTTCCATCAACTCATAAATAATTCTATCGTGCAATCGCGAATGACGGCCTTGCCAAAACTCAAAATAATTGGGTTCAAGAATATAGCCACCCCAGTGTTCGGGCATATCGAGTTTATTGGCGGCTAAAACTGTTTTTATCTTTTCTTCAATCACAGCACGGCTTTCAATCTTTTGGCTTTGAGGTGAAGCTATTGCACCGGCTCTGCTTTCGGGCGGACGAGTATCAAAGTATGCTCTACTCTCATCTTGGCTGATTTTTTTCACATTACCGCCAATACGCACTTGGCGTTCCAAAGCATCCCAAAAAAACAGAATTTCTGCTTGCGGATTTTCGGCTAAATCCATTCCTTTTTGGCTAGTATAATTGGTGAAAAATACAAAACCGGTTTCTGTCACTTCTTTCAGTAAAACAATACGGGCAGAAGGTTTGCCGTCTTTGCTGGCAGTAGCCAAAGTCATGGCATTGGCTTCTAAAATTTCAGAGTTTTTGGTGTCGACAAACCAATTCTTAAACTGATCGAAAGGATTGTGTTTCACACTTTCTTCATGCAACTCGAATTTCTCGTATACTTTGCGTTGATCTTTTAAGTCCATGTTGCTTTATTTAAATCGTTACCCCGCTACTTTCTTAGCCGGAATTTCGCCAAATTTCACGATTACTTTTTTGCCACTCGGTGCCATATATTTTTTGAATACAGCCGCTAAGCTTTCCTTTGCTTTTTCTTTGTGACTCGAGTTGGTTTCCAAGTCGGCTCTGGTTTTCAAGTACAGTTCTTTTTGGGCTTTGAGGTAGTTTTCAGAATCTTCAGTAACCAGCAAACCCGATTTGGCAAAGCCTTGCACCTTGTCTAATTTCATTTCTAAACTCAATAACATTGGCTCTGGTAAAGTGACAATAATCACCGTATCCATTGACGTTATACCAAATGTATCTTTGTTTAAATCGATGCCGTATTTAGCGGTGTAAGGAATGTCAAGGCGTACCGTTTTTTCCAGTACCGCATTGCTTAACCAGCCACTCCAACTGCTTTCGT
This sequence comes from Chitinophagales bacterium, assembly GCA_016786765.1. Classification (GTDB taxonomy): domain Bacteria; phylum Bacteroidota; class Bacteroidia; order Chitinophagales; family LD1; genus CALAYL01. The sequence goes on along the minus strand of JAEUUZ010000019.1, from coordinate 84,261 downwards.
CTTGTTTGTTCGAAAATTGATATTGTGTTTTTCCATCTACTTGCAAAGCCGCAACTTCTGCAATGTCTTTAATCATTTCGTAGTTCTGTACAAAACTCTCCGTGCCTTCCGATTTTCCTTTGTTGAATGCAAAATGATAGGTCAGAAATAAAAGCAGGGCAAAGAACAGAACAAGAATGAAGGTTGTTATTTTTTGCATTGTATTAGCCGTTGGCTACAATTTTAAACTCTTTCGGGTAGATTAATTTTTGTGCTTTGAAAGTAGTTTTGAAGCGTACCTTGTCGAACAACTTAATAGTATCAGGCAACGTGTAAGCTCCAACATAATTGTATTTGTTACTTGGTGCGGCACCGGTAGAATCAAAGTTCAAATAGAACAATGTATCAGGATAAGTGTACACGTGATTGGCATCGCCTGTGGTATCTACTTCATACAAAATCTGCACATAGTTAATCGGACGATCAGTGGTGTATTTAATATCGATTTTTTGCGTAGTTCCGCGTTTAATGAAAACCGTAGTAGAATCGGGTGAGACAAGTGTAATCGGTTCCAAAATCGTTTCAGTAGTTTCTTTTTTGCAAGAAGAAATAGCAAAAGCAATAAGTGCTATAGTAAGAAGAGCAAACGTGATTTTTTTCATTGTGTTCTTTGAAAGGCAAATTAAAAATATTTAAGCATAATGTTGGTCACCATTCTGGCGAGTTTACCATAAGGAAACCAAAGTGGTGTAGCGATACTTCCACTGTGTAAGGCTTTCAGCACAGCACGTTCATTCGAAAATTCTTTGAATCCGAAATAGCCGGTAGATTTTCCTATACCTGAATTGTTGATGCCGCCAAATGGAAGATTCGGTTGCGAAATGTGTACTAAGTTATCGTTGATACAAGTTCCTCCGGCACTGGTGTTGTTTACCACATAATCCGATACTTTTGATTTACCGCTGAATACATAAAGCGCTAACGGTTTTTCTTTTCCGTTCACAATTTTCAAGGCTTCATCCATAGTTTTGAACGTAACTAGAGGCAATAATGGTCCGAAGATTTCTTCTTCCATAATTTTGCTGTCTAATGGTACATTCGACAACAAGGTTGGCGAAATATAATTCTGACTTTCATCTAAATCGCCCCCGTATTCTACTTTCGCACCACGCAAAACGGCATCCTCCAATAATCCTTTCAAACGGTTGAAATGCTTATTGTTTACAATGCGCGCTAAATCGGCACTTTGTTTCGGTGTTGCGGTGAAGAACTTCTCCGCATTGGTTTTGAACTTCGCAATAAACTCGTCTTTTTTCGATTCGTGAATCAATACATAATCAGGTGCGATGCAGGTTTGCCCTAGGTTCACAAATTTACCCCACGATATTTTTTTCACTGCCGCATCAATATTCGCACTTTCATCGATGATAGCCGGTGATTTACCCCCTAGCTCTAGCGTAACGGTAGTAAGGTGTTCCGCTGCTGCATGCATCACTACTTTGCCTACATTCGGAGAGCCGGTGAAGTGAATGTGGTCGAATTTCAATTTCAACAACTCCGATGAAACACTGTAATCGCCAAGCACAACAGCTACCTCGTTTTCATTAAATATTTTGCCGATAATTTCTTTTAGTAAAGCCGAAGTATTCGGTGTAAACTCCGAAGGCTTAATTATTGCAGTGTTTCCGGCTGCCACACAGCTTACTAAATGCTGCATTGGCAATTGGAAAGGATAGTTCCATGGAGATAGAATTAAACATACGCCTTTTGGTTCAAAAATGATTTTTGATGAAGAACCAATATACATAAGCGGTGTTTCTACTTCATGAGGTGTCATCCATTCATCCAAGTTGGAAATAGCATAACGGGCTTCAGTCACCACATTGTACAATTCCGTGTAATCAGCTTCCACTGCAGCTTTGTGCAAATCGGCATATAAGGCTTCCTGGATTTTTTGTTGATAATCCATGCATACATTTTTCAGCTTGCTTAGTTTCTCTTTTCGCTCTTTGGCGGTTGCGTTTTTTATCGCTTGTGCGTTTTTTAGCTGAAGATTGTATAGTCGGAGAATTTCCTCCAAAGAAGAATTCGGGCTCATAGGAACCGTTTTTTGAACAGGCGGAATTACCGTTGCAGTTGCTTCCATCACTTATTTTTTTTGAAAAATAATAATTCTTTAGGATTATTCCTATCTTGATTTTCATGTCAACACATCTTAAAAAATCGCTTTCCCCTATTTTACTTTGGGGACTAGGAGTAGGTTATGTTATCTCCGGCATGTATTTCGGCTGGAACATAGGATTAGACAAGGGCGGAACGCTCGGGTTAGGCATAGCCACCGTTTTTATTTTAATCATGTACATAACGTTTTCGTTATCGTATTCCGAATTGGCTTGCGCCATTCCGAAAGCCGGTGGTGTGTTTGACTATGTAGGAAGAGCTTTCGGCAAAGATTTGGGTTTCGTAGCAGGAATGGCTCAGTGGATTGAGTTTGTGTTTGCTCCCCCAGCTATTGCATTGGGCATTGGGGCTTATTTCCACATTCTTTATCCGGCAGTAGATGAGCTCGTTTTTGCCATAGTCGCTTACTTTATTTTCACAGCCATTAATATTATAGGGGTTAAAATTTCCGCCACGTTCGAGCTGATTATTACCATAATTGCCGTTGCCGAATTAAGCTTGTTCGCATCGCTTACATTACCGCATTTTCAGTTGCAGAATCTACAAACTAACCCCTTTCCGCATGGTATTGAGGGCATTTTTGCGGCCATTCCTTTTGCCATTTGGTTCTTTCTAGGTATGGAAGGTATAGCCAACGTTGCCGAAGAAACCATCGATCCGCAAAAAAACATTACAAAGGCATTTATGTATTCCATGGCTACTTTGGGACTTTTAGCGGCTATGACCTTCTGTGCTGCAGTAGGTGTAGGCGGCTGGGAAAAAGTAGTGTACGATAGTGCAGGTAAGGTTTCTGACTCTCCACTACCTATGGCGTTGGGACAAATTACAGGCAATAGTGGATTGATGTATCACATGTTGGTGAGTGTGGGTTTGTTTGGCTTTGTGGCCTCCTTCAATGGCCTGTTGTTGGCAGCAGGACGAGTAACCTACGAATTCGGGAAAGTGGGCCAATTTCCACGTGTTTTAGGCGAAGTGCATCCAAAATTCAATACTCCACATTGGGCATTAGTGGCCAATATGGTGTTGGGTATTTTTGCATTATTTACCAAGCGAACAGGTGATATTATTACGCTTTCGGTGTTTGGCGCTATTACGCTCTACATCTTTTCTTGTTTAGCGATTATACGTTTGCGCAAAACCGAGCCCGATATGCCTCGTCCGTTCCGAACGCCTTTTTACCCTGTAGTTCCAATAATCGCATTAACCATTGCATCGGTAGCCTTGGTGGCCATGAGTTATTTTAATATTAAACTCGCCATTATTTATTTTGCAGTGATTACATTTGCATTCGTTTTATACAAACTCTTTAACTCATCCGATAAGTCTTAATCATGGAGAAAAAGCAAATTTTAGATTACGTCCGAAAACATCCTTTAGGCAAAGTGAAGTTAGCTGTCACAGATATCGATGGTGTGTTGCGGGGGAAATATATGTCGGCTGAAAAATTTCTTTCTGTTGTAGAAGATTCATTTGGCTTTTGCGATGTAGTTTTTGGTTGGGATATGGGCGATCTGGCCTACGATAACGCTAGCTACACGGGTTGGCACACCGGCTATCCCGATGCAAAGGCAACCATTGATTTATCTACGTTTCGAAAAATTCCATGGGAAAATGATATTCCGTTTTTCTTAGGCGAATTCATTGATGAGAAGAATAAACCCTTGGCTGTTTGTCCGCGTCAGTTGTTGAAAAAAATCACCAATGAGGCTGAACAAGCGGGCTACACGCCCTATGTAGCGCAAGAATTCGAGTGGTTTAATTTTGAAGAAACACCGCAAAGTTCTGCTGATAAAAATTATAGTGGCTTGAAACCCCTAACTCCGGGGATGTTTGGCTATTCTATTTTACGTAGCACCTTACGCAACGATTTCTTTTCAGATATTTTTGATGAATTGAAAAAGTTCGGTATCCCTATTGAAGGGTTGCATACAGAAACCGGGCCCGGTGTTTATGAAGCGGCTATTCAATACGGTAGAACGCTAGAAACGGCTGATAGAGCGGTGTTGTTTAAAACTGCAATTAAAGAGTTAGGTTACAAACGCGGTATTATGCCAACGTTCATGGCGAAGATTAGCGAGAATTTGCCGGGCTGTAGCGGACACGTACATCAGAGTTTGTGGGACAAAAAATCGACAAAGAATTTATTTCATGACGATAAAGACAAGCACAAGATTAGCGCAGTGATGAAGAGTTACATTGCCGGTCAGTTGCATTGCTTGCCGCACATTTTGCCGATGGTAGCACCAACGGTGAATTCTTACAAGCGTTTAGTAGAAGGAGCTTGGGCGCCAACAACTGTAACTTGGGGTATCGATAATCGTACGGTAGCTTTGCGTGCATTGCCTGGTGGAAGTAAATCGTGTCGATTAGAAACACGAGTAGTAGGTTCCGATACCAATCCTTATTTAGCTATGTCTGCTTGCCTTGCAGCCGGTTTGTATGGTGTGAAAAATAAACTTACGTTGAAACAACCCATGACATTAGGCAATGGTTACAAAGATGAAAGCAATGGCCGTTTCCCTAAAAATTTAATTGATGCCACTGTGAAAATGCGCGATTCCAAATTGGCTAACGAATTGTTGGGTGAGCAGTTTGTGCAACATTTCAGTCAGACGAGAGAGTGGGAGTGGCGCCAGTTTAGCCGTGTAGTTACCGATTGGGAGATGAAACGTTATTTCGAAATTATTTAAACAAAAAGTATAAAGTAAAAGCATGATCTCACAATTTAATTTTCCAACTACCATTCGTTTTGGAGCAGGCGTAGTAAAGGAACTTGGCGATTATTTAAAAAAGAACAATTGGGTTCGTCCGTTGATTGTTACCGATCCAACGGTTCGTGAATTGCCTTTCTTTAAAGGCATCGTTACGGATTTGCAAAATGCTGGTATCAGTGTAGAAGTGTTTTCTGATATTCATAAAAATCCCGTAAAATCTGATGTTTACAAAGGTTCAGATGCTTATGATCAAACACAACGCGACAGCATTATTGGTATTGGCGGAGGAGCCGGATTAGATGTAGCACGTGCTATTTTGTTGCGTATAAATCACCGTGAAGATTTATTTAAGTACGATGATTTAATAGGTGGCGATGTGTATGTAACGAACGATGTTCCGCCATTCATCACCATTCCAACTACAGCCGGAACAGGAAGTGAAGTAGGAAGAAGTGCTATTATTGCTGATGATGAAACCCATCAAAAGAAAATTTTATTCTCTCCGAAGTTATTAGCGAAAATCGTTTTTGCCGATCCATTATTAACGATGGAATTGCCTGCGTTTATTACGGCAGCAACCGGTATGGATGCATTAACACATAACATGGAAGCATTCTTAGCGAAAAACTATCATCCGATTTGCGATGGTATTGCTTTGGAAGGTATGCGATTAATCAACGAGTCGTTGGAAACAGCTACTAAAAATCCGGACGTAGAATCGCGCAGTAAAATGTTATTGGGTTCTATGATGGGTGCGATTGCTTTTCAAAAAGGATTAGGTGTGGTGCATTCGTTGGCGCATCCCATGTCGTCATTACTTGATACACACCACGGCTTAGCTAATGCGGTGAACATTCCTTACGGTATGAAATTCAACATTGCCGGAAGTGAAGATAAATTCAAACGCATGGCACAAACCTTGAATTTAAAGGAGTTGAGTGGCGAAGCAGTAGTGAATTATTTGTTCGATTTGAATTCGCGCATCAACATTCCGCATAAATTAAGTGCGGTGGGTGTGAAGCCGGAGCATATTGAAACCCTTGCAGATTTAGCTTTTGCAGATTTCGCGCATCCAAACAATCCGAAACCGGTAAGCCGCGAAGATTTTAAACAATTGTATTTAGAGGCTTTATGAGCATCAAAATAGGAATTACAGAAACTGCTACGAACTACGCCAATTATGTGAATTGGATACGTTCGTCTGCTGTTTTAAATGCAGAGGAAGATACGTTGCCATTGGAAGTGGAGATTGTGGAATTGTCGTATTCTAAGTCGAATGCACACGATTTGAGTTTGTGTGATGGCATAGTGTTTACCGGTGGCGTGGATATTCATCCGGGGTTTCATAGTTGTAATTATTCGTTGCATTATCCTTTTGCTCCTGAAGATTTTAATGTGAAGCGCGATGAGTTCGAGTTGAATTTATTGGAGCAGGCATTATCACGCAGAGTGCCTGTTTTAGGTATCTGCAGAGGATTGCAGCTCATCAATTCGTATATGCGAGGCACTTTGCATCTCGATAACGGAAGTGATAAAAATGCGATTCATAAAAAGGAAGATGATATTGATAAGCAACACATGGTGTCAATTGATCGAGATTCGTTGTTTTATGATATTGTTCAAGCTGATCAAGGAATGGTAAATAGTGCGCATCATCAATCGATAGACAAATTAGCTAAAGAGCTTGTTGCTGTTGCATTTACCGATGATGGGGTGGTAGAAGCGGTAGAATTGCGTGAACCAAAACACCAGTTTTTATGCGCTGTGCAATGGCATCCGGAGCGAATGTTAGATCTACACAGTCCGTTTTCCATGAACATAAAAAAGGCATTTTTAACTGCTGCTTGGGAGAAGCGAAAAGTATTTTAAAAATTATTTAGTACATATAAATTATGAAAATTATCAATCCGGCTACGGCTGAAACTATTACAGATATTGCATCAGATAGTAAAGAAACATTAAATGAAAAATTTGCTCAACTGAAAGCAGGTCAAGTGAAATGGAATCAAGTGTCTATCGATGAACGTGTGCAAACCTTGTTGCGTTTTCACGATTTGTTGGATACGCACAAAGATGATTTAGCAAAAACGTTGACCAGTGAAGTGGGTAAGCCATTACAACAATCGTACAACGAATTAAACGGTGCACGCAATCGAATCAAATGGTTAAGCGAAAATGCGAAGGCCTATTTGTCGAACGATTGGATGGTAGAGCAAGATGGCATGGGCGAGAAAATTGTGTATGAACCGCTGGGTGTGGTGTGTAATATATCGGCTTGGAACTACCCGTATTTAGTGGGGGTGAATGTGTTTGTGCCGGCTTTGTTGGCCGGGAATGCAGTGATGTATAAGCCTTCGGAATTTTCAACTTTAACCGGATTGAAGATTCAAGAACTCTTATATGCTGCAGGTGTGCCGAAAGATGCATTTGCATTGGCTGCCGGAGCAAGAGAAGTTGGAGAAGCCTTATTGCATATGGATTTTGATGGCTATTTCTTCACCGGTTCTTATGCTACCGGAAATTATATCTATCAACAAGTGGCGAAGAAAATGGTGCCTTGTCAGTTAGAATTGGGCGGCAAAGATCCATTGTATATCACGGATGATATAGCTGATGTGAAGAACACAGCCATTGGTACAGCGGATGGAGCATTTTACAATAACGGACAAAGTTGTTGTTCTGTAGAACGAATCTATGTTCACGAAAAAGTATTTGACGAGTATGTTGCTGCTTTTGTAGAAGAAGTGAAGTCGTGGAAGACCGGAGCGCCTATGGAAGAGGGCGTTTACATTGCTGCATTAACAAGAGAAGCACAAATTCATGTTTTAGAGAATCAAGTGAAAGACGCAGTGGCAAAAGGCGCGAAAGTATTGTGTGGGGGAAAACGTATTGACCGTGCAGGCAATTATTTTGAACCCACTGTGTTGGTGGATGTAACGAATGATATGTTGGTGATGCAAGAAGAATCGTTCGGGCCGATAATTGGTATCATGAAAGTGAGTTCAGATGAGCAGGCTGTAACACTGATGAATGATACGGCTTACGGTTTAACGGCAGGCGTTTACACGGCTAGTCAAGCACGAGCAGAAAGCATATTGTCGAAAGTTAATTCCGGTACCAGCTATTGGAATTGCTGCGATAGAGTTTCACCGGCATTGCCGTGGAGTGGAAGGAATCATTCCGGTTTTGGAGCAACCTTGTCGCATGCCGGATTGAGAGCCTTCACAAAACCTAAAGCTTATCATTTGCGCGGAAATTGGTCGAAATAAAACGAATTTGTTGATACCAACAGCAGCAAGCAAAACCAGAAACTTCGGACTCGATGTAATGCGAGCCACGGCTATATTGCTGGTGTTGGGGTCGCACGCCTTTCATATTATAGCGCCACTCGTTCCTAAATCTATTTCGTTTATTTCATTACCCGATGGGGTAGATGTGTTTTTTGTGCTGAGTGGATTTTTGGTAGGCGGCATTTGGATAGACATGCTGGAACGCAACGAGAGCGGACTTTTGAAAACCTTTTTTTGGAAACGTTGGTTGCGAACATTGCCCTCTTATTTTATTGTGATTACGCTACTGTTTCTTGTACGCCTTTATTTTTCGGGTGGAACATTTCCATTTCCTTGGCGCTATTTTTTGTTTGTTCAAAATATGTATGTGCCCGAATGGGATCCATACTATTTCTATCCTGAGGCTTGGAGTCTATCCGTAGAAGAATGGTTTTATGTATTGATGCCACTGTCTACATTGTTTTTACTGCGTTTCATTCAACAACCTAAGAAGGCTGTATTCTTATTCGCGATAGTGATGCTTGTTGTTCCCTTTCTATTACGGATTCTTTTTTTTGTGCAACATCCTATTGAGTCGCTTGATGATTGGAACCGATATCTGCGCCACATTACGGTATATCGGTTGGATATGATTGGCTTTGGCGTATTGGCGGCATGGTTGAAATATTACAACAACAAACGTTGGGAAATGATGCGGAGTTACAAAGCGCTAGGCATGCTGTTATTACTTGCTTCCACTATAATCTATCACTTTTACGCCTTTGGTTTTATGTTTCTATCGTTATTCTACTTCTCAATTGTAGGTGTTGGATTGCTTTTATTGCTTCCAACAATAGAATCGATGAAATGTACATCGTCACAAATCATCAATGTTGTGACATTTTTAAGTGTTATATCTTACGCTGTTTATTTACTGAATCGTTCTGTTATTCTCTATCCATTGATTTTGCCATTCAAACCTCTATTTGCTACGTCTGTTGTGTTAACGCTAGCAGTTTATATAGCTTATGTTTTTCTTGTCATCCTTATGGCTTATGGTTTTTACCGATTTGTGGAGCAACCTGTTTTGAAATTTAGGGATAGATTGGACATAAAAAAAGGGCAATGAAATTCACTGCCCCCTTCAAAATGAAAACTGAAAATCTTACTTCCTAAACGCATACAAATAGCTCATCGGTTTATTTGGGTACACACCTTCGAGTAAAATTTTACCCGATTTGCTTTTTATCATATTCAAGAAATCGTTCGTGTCGTTCACCGGTTGGTCATCGATTTGTGTGATAATAAATCCTTTTTTGATATCGGTGAATTGAGCTAATTTGCCGTCTTTCAGTTCAGTTACACGTACTCCACTTTGTAAGCCAAGTGTTGATTTTTCTTTTGCCGAAAGGTTTTCTACTTGCACTCCCAGCTCGTTCAAAATATCTTTCGAATCGTCTACTTTTGCTGTAGTGTTGTATTTATTTTTCAACTGAACGCTGGCTACGCCTACTTTTCCGCTGCGCAAATATTCCACACTAATTTTATCTCCGGGACGATACTGCGCAATTTGCTCTTGTAATTCAGGCGCAGAATTCACGTTTACTCCATTGATTTTTGTGATCACATCTTCTTTTTTCAGACCGCCTTCTTCGCCAGCAGAGCCCGCATTTACGGCATCTACATAAACACCTTGTGGTTTATCGAGACCTTCTTTTTTAGCTAATTCATCATCCACCGAGCGTATACTCACCCCTAAGAATCCACGTTGTGTGATACCGAATTGTTTCAAGTCCAAGATTACTTTGTTTACGATGTTCACCGGCACAGCAAACGAATAGCCTGCATACGTTCCTGTAGGAGAGGCGATGGCAGTGTTGATGCCTACTAATTCCCCATTCACATTTACCAGCGCACCACCACTATTTCCGGGGTTTACAGCCGCATCGGTTTGAATGAACGATTCAATGGCAGTGTTCGATTGTTGTGCACCATTCTCGTTCAAAAGATTTAAATTTCTTCCCTTAGCGCTCACAATTCCTGCAGTAACCGTAGAGGCTAGATTAAACGGATTTCCAACCGCCAAAACCCACTCGCCTACTAGCAATGAATCGGAGTTCGCAAACTGTGCAGCCGGTAAATCTTTAGCTTCTACTTTCAATAGGGCTAAGTCTACATCGGCATCTTGGCCAATCAATTTGGCTTTATACGATTTGTTGTTGCTCAACACTACTTCGATATCGTTGGCATTATTGATCACGTGGTTGTTGGTCACAATGTAACCATCTTCCGACACAATCACTCCGGAGCCTGTTGCCACTTGCGGCTGACTGCGATACGGATTTTGTCCGTGGAAGAATTGCGAGAAATCATCGCCAAAAAAATCTTGCAGCGGGTCGCGGCCTCTTCCGCCACGGAAAGCTACCGGTTCGACTTTAATGGTGCTTTTTACGTGTACCACAAAAGGTGTAGCCGCTGCGGCTGCGTATCGGAAGTCGATGGGCTGACTGGTGTTTTTAGGCGAAGGCAGATAAGCAAAACTTGCTTTAGCCTGATTGTCGAGTGTGGCCACCTGAGGTGTGTCCTGCAGAAAGTGATTGTAAACCACTACTGCCGCCATTGCGCTGGCAAAAGAGAATAGTGCGGTGATGAACAATTGTTTCGTTTTCATATGCTGAATTTTGTTTTTAACGATTTGTACCGCAAATTTATTGCAAGAGTTTTGAATACTGTCAATTTAAAAACCTTACTTTAACTGCATTTAACAGCGAAAAATTAATGAACGTTAAATTCCATAAATACCAAGGTGCGGGCAACGATTTTATTGTGCTCAATAACCGCTATAACACTTATTCAGCGCTTACTACAGCCCAAATTCAATGGTTGTGCGACCGGCATTTTGGTGTTGGAGCAGATGGCTTGATGTTGCTGGAATCCTTACAGGGGTTTGATTTTAAGATGGTGTATTTCAATAGTGATGGCCGACAAAGTACCATGTGTGGGAATGGCGGACGATGTATTATTCGATTCGCGAACGATCAAAAAATTGTTGGGGAGCACACGCAGTTCTTAGCAGTGGATGGCCCACACGATGGAGTAGTGAACAACAATGGTACGATTAGTTTAAAGATGATTGATGTATTAGGTGTAGAGCAAGTAGGTGCTGATTATGTATTGCAAACCGGTTCTCCGCATTATGTTGTTTTTGTAGATAATGCCGATACGGTTTCGATTGTGGAAGAAGCGCGAAAGATTAGATACAACGAGCGTTTCAAAGCGGAAGGAATAAATGTAAACTTCGTTCAAGTAGTTAATGAAAACGAAATCTATGTACGCACTTATGAGCGTGGTGTAGAAGATGAAACCTTAAGTTGTGGTACCGGAGTTGTGGCTTCGGTGTTGGCTTTCGTGACGAAACAACAGTCTGCATTACAAGAAATTGCTGTGAAAACAAAAGGAGGGAATTTATCTGTAAAATTTAAAGCAGTGGAAACAAAGTATACTGATGTGTGGTTGACAGGCCCTGCAGTAAAGGTGTTTGAAGGGAGTGTTGAGATTTAAAGCAAAAATTCGTCAAAGAAGTTTAAACATCAACTTACTGACAATAGGTGTTCAAAAATTCTTTAGCATCTGAGAAGCCAAGTTTTACTGCTTTCTCCCAACTTTCACAGGCTGTATTTTTTTTATTGGTAAGATATTCCAGGGATCCTTTCAACGAATAAGATTCTCCATAATTTGGAGCAATTGAAATTGCATTTTGAATATCTACTAGTGCACTTGTATAGTTTTTTAGTTTTCGTTTAGTATCTGCTCTTCTCACATAGCAAATCATACATGTCGAGTCAATTTCAATTGATTTATTAAAAGAGTTAATAGCTGAGTTATATTCTTTTCTGTTGAACTATAGATTGCCTATATTCAAATAGGGTAATGGATCTTTAGGTTGTAATTGAGCAGCTCTTTTGTAGTCCTCAATTGCTCCTGCAATATCACTCAACAATGCTCTTACGTTACCCCTATTGCCATATAAGTTTGCCATATTGGGGTAAAGTTCTATACCTTTATCAAAGTCTAATAAGGCTAATCGATATTGTTTATTGCAAGCATAAAGTAGACCTCTATTGAAAATAGAATTTACACCCGTTGGGTCAATATCTATTGATTTATTAAAGTCTTCTAATGCACCTAAAGTATCTCTATTGTAATTTAGTTTATATATTCCCCTGATGAAGAACTGAATAGCAATAGTATCTTGTGCAACTAACCTGTTTATATTAATGCTAGTTTGTAAAACGAATAGCGCGAGGAATACAAAAAATTTCATGGTATAAATTGAATAGGATTATTTTATCTCACACTCAAACACTTTCTCCTCTTCTAAAAACCCTTCTAATTTGTCGCCAATTTGCACGGCACCAACTCCTGCAGGAGTTCCTGTGTAAATCAAATCACCTTGCTGCAAAGTAAAGAATTGGGAGATATACACGATAATGGTATCGAATGAATAGAGCATTTGTGTGGAGTTACCACGTTGCACTTCTGTGCCGTTTTTTTTCATGGCAAATGTAATTCCATTTTCTTTATTGAAGGCTTCAATGCTTTTTAATGGACTAATCACTGCCGAATTATCGAAGGCTTTGGCAATTTCCCACGGTAAACCTTTCGATTTTTGATAGGCTTGTAAATCGCGGGCGGTGAAGTCGATGCCCAATCCAATTTGATCGTAATAAGTGGAAGCAAATTTTTCTTTGATGTATTTTCCTTGCTTGCAGACACGCAGCACCAACTCGGTTTCGTAATGCAAATCTTTCGTCCACTCCGGATAGAAAAATGGCTGATTATCTTTCAACAAAGCCGTTGCAGGTTTCATGAACACCACCGGACTTTCCGGAGTTTCGTTGTTCAACTCTTTCGTGTGCTCGCTGTAATTTCGTCCGATGCAGAATATTTTCATGGGTAGTTATTTATTGAATTTCGTCATAGCATTTCCAAGCCCTTCAAATAGAAAGCTCTCAGTTGCTTGTGTTGCCAGAATAATTTTATCGATGAGTTCTTTGTTTTCTTCAGCCGACCATTTGCCTAAAACATAATTCACTTGCTGGCCTTTGTGATAATTATTCCCGATGCCAAATCGCAAACGAGGATAGAGGTTGTTGCCCAACGTAGCGTCTATATCTTTTAATCCGTTATGTCCGCCATCGCTGCCTTTGGGACGCAAGCGAATAGTGCCGAATGGAATCGCCAAATCATCCAAAATGGCTAACATATTTTCGGGTTTCACATTGGCTTCCTGCATCCAGTAACGCACTGCCTTACCGCTCAAATTCATGTAGGTAGTGGGTTTGATGAGGGTGATGTTTTTTCCTTTAAAGCGAAACTGTGCTACATAGGCCAATTTATCGAGACGAAATTCTGCTTTGTGTTGAGCCGCTAATGCTTCCACAATTTTGAAACCGATATTGTGGCGTGTGTCCACGTACTCTTCTCCAATGTTTCCCAGTCCGGCAATTAAAAAGTTCGACATGCTTTTTGTTGTTGTCCAAAAGTAAAAAAGCTACCCGATTTGGATAGCTTTTTACAAAAAGTAAATAACCGATTAAATTATTTTTTGCCTGTTGAAGCTGCTGCTGCCGCTGCTGCTTCTTTAGAAGCACGAGAAGAGGTTAATCTTGCTACAGGGATAGATGCAGAGTGCAATAAAGTAATTCCTTCGATTTGGATGTCTTTAATTCGTTTGTTTTGACCAACAGTTAAGTCGCCCACTTCAACAACGATTACTTCAGGTAAGTGTTTAGGCAAAGCGAAAATCTTCAATTTACGCATAGTTTGCTCTAATTTCGCACCCATAGCTACTTCTGCAGGTACTCCGCTTAATTTCAAAGGCACTTCTACTTTCACTTTGATATCGTCCACCAACTCTTGGAAATCCACGTGTTTAACGGTGTCTTTCACCGGGTCGAATTGCAATTCTTTAGTGATTGCTTTGATTTTTTTACCGTTCAATTCAATTTCTGCAATTTTAAATGCAGGTGTGAACACGATTGGTTGAAGGCTAGTGTAAGGAGCTGAGAAGTTAATCGTTTCCTTACCGCCATAAAGATTACAAGGAACTAAGCCTTGTTTTCTCAACGCTTTAGCCGCTTTTTTTCCTAATTCGGTACGCGGTTGCGCTGCGATTGATACTGTTTCCATCTTTTACTTCGGATTTAAGGTTAAAAAAAATTTGGACGGCAAAGATAGGCTTTTAATCGAGACTTCAAAGCTGCTTTCAAGGCAAATCCCATCGATAACCCCGTGCTTCCACTTACCCAACAAAATTATGTACGTTTGTGGCAATGGAAGAAACAATAATTTTCGGTCGGAAACCGATTTTAGATGCATTGCAGAGCGATAGGCGCTTTGACAAGATTATGGTGCTGAAAAGCTCGCAAAGTCCTGAGCTGGAAGAGATAAGCAAGCTGGCGCGCCAGAAAAAGGTGGTGCTTCAGGCCGTTCCCAAAGAGAAAATTGAGGATGTTTTATATAAAAATCGAATCCGAGAGGCAAACCACCAGGGGATAATCGGTTTTATGCCTTTGATTGATTATTGCACGATTGACGATATTATTCAATACGCCCACGATCGAAAGGAAGATCCCTTAATTATAGTGCTGGATGGCATCACAGATGTACATAATTTGGGTGCTATTGCCCGTTCGGCTGAAAGTATGGGGGCGCATGGTATTGTGATGCAGCAAACCGGTTCTGCTCAAATTAATGCAGTAGCATTAAAAGTATCTGCCGGAGCATTGATGAATATTCCGGTGTGCCGCGAGCAGAGTATTTTGACAGTGATTAAATATATCAAAGCCAATGGTATTCGTGTGGTGGGAGCCGATTTAACGAATGCGGTTCCTGTTGCGCAAGAAGATTTGAACCAGCCGATTGCCATTGTAATGGGTGCTGAAGGCGAAGGTATCGCTCCGCAAATCAAAAAATATCTCGATGGTTTTGTGGCTATACCTATGAAAGGAAAAACCGAATCGCTGAATGTATCGGTGAGTGCGGGGATTATTTTGTATGAAGCAGCAAAGCAGAGAAGTTGAGGGTTGAGGGTGTGAGAGTTGTCGGAGATTAGAGGATAGAACAATTTAACAATGAAGCAATTTAACAATACTGTCCGAGTAATGTTCCATTAATAGATTGTAGAATTATTCCATTGCTCCATCGTTAAATTGATTTAAGCATTAAAAGAAAAGGTATGCAAAAAAAGATTTTGGCCTTAGCCATCAGCGTTTTAGTATTGGCGCTTTTTCTTTCCCTGATTGATTTTGAGGGCATTTGGTCGATGCCGGAAAATATGCTGACTTTAATCCGTTTATCGGGTTTGTTATTGTTAGGTATTTATGCGTATCATAAAAAATCGCTTACTGTTTGGACCTTCACCGCTATGATTGGCGGAGTGATTATAGGGTACGATTTTCCGCAGTATGCAAAGGAATTGAATGTGCTCGGAAAGATTTTCCTTCGACTCATAAAAACCATTATTGCACCATTGCTTTTTGCTACATTATTGGTGGGCATTGCGGGGCATTCGAATTTAAAGCAATTGGGTAGAATGGGCGTAAAGGCTATTATTTATTTTGAATTAGTGACAACGGTTGCTTTGTTTATTGGATTAGTGGCGATTAACGTATCGAAAGCCGGAGTGGGCATTGTGGCACCTTCTACTTTAGAAAAACCGGAGGGTTTACCTGATCCCGGAAAGCATTTTCAACTTTATGAGATTGTGCCTGAAAACATTGCCAAAGCCATTGCAGAAAACAATGTGTTGCAGGTGGTAGTGTTTTCGATTTTGTTCGCTATTGCCGTTTCGTTGTGTGCCGAAGAAATTAAAAAACCGGTGTTGCGTTTTGGCGAAATTTTGAGTGAGGTGATGTTTAAGTTCACGAACTTGATTATGTATTTCTCGCCTATAGCCGTTTTCGGAGCTATTGCGTTTACCACTGCCACTATGGGAATAAGCATTTTTGCCAATTTCGGCTGGTTATTGTTGACCCTATTCTGTGCATTAACGGCCTTCTTGTTTTTTGTATTGTTGCCAATCGCTTTGTACTTTAAAATTCCTGTTCGGAAATTTTTATCGGCCATCAAAGAGCCTGTTTCTGTAGCTTTTGCAACCGCTTCTTCGGATGCAGCATTGCCGAAAGCTATGCATGCATTAGAAGAATTTGGTGTGCATAAAAAGGTGTCTTCGTTTGTGATTCCATTGGGTTACAGTTTTAATTTGGATGGGACTACGCTTTACCTTTCGTTGGCTTCCATATTTGTGGCACAAGCTGCCGGCATAGATTTATCGATTAATGCGCAACTCTATATTATGCTTACGCTCATGCTCACGAGCAAAGGCGTTGCAGGTGTGGCGAAGGCTTCATTCGTGATTTTATTGGGTACAGTGGCTTCGTTTCATATTCCGGAATGGCCGGTATATATGATTTTCGGCATAGATGCCATAATGGATATGGCGAGAACATCGGTGAATGTTATAGGTAATTGTTTGGCGGCTGTGGTGATTGCGAAGAGTGAGGGGGAGTTTGAGGAGGCAATTTGATGATTTGGTAATGAGTCGATTTGATAATGTGCTAATTTGATAGTGTAGGATTTGGAAATTGAGATTCAGAATTTGATAATTTGGACGAGAGAGGATTTTTTAATAGAAGATTTGGAAATGAGCTTTGAACTTTAATGATTTAAGATTTATGCTTATAATGTTTACTGTTTTTGGGATTGCAGATAATGATTTACGAATAAATGCGATCAGTATAAAATTTGAAGGAATAATCTCACAACCTCTGTTATACACTTCCAACCCTCAACTCATAACCCTCAACCCATAAACAATGAAAGATATAACTTCTGAAGCCGATGTGGAACAGCTCGTACAGGCATTTTATGCCAGAGCTACAAAAGATGAGCAAATTGGTCATTTTTTTGAGCATACCGATTTTGTGAAACATTTACCACGAATGTATGCTTTCTGGAATTTTATTTTACTCGGCAAGGAAGGGTATAAAGGGAGTGTGCTGGAGAAGCACTTGCACATGGCACTAACGAAGCGTGATTTTGAGCGTTGGGTATTCCTGTTTACTGAAACCATTCTAGCCAATTATGCAGGCGAAACGGCTGATATGGCGATTCAACGGGCACAAACTATGGCATGGACCTTCGCCACAAAATTTCCTGAACAATAAGGTCTCTTTTTTTTCGTTTCAATCTTTCTATTTTTACCCAAAACACAATCGCATGTCTAAAACAAAAGCAGCTACCGGAACTACGAAAAGCGTTAAAGCAGAAACAACTTCAGCGCCTTCTCCATTTTCGCGTTTGCTTCCTTACGGAGTAGCAATCTTATCGTTTATTGTTATCACCTTCATTTTCTTTTCGCCTATGATAACCGATTCGAAGGTTATTCAGCAAGGTGATATTGTGCAGTTTGAAGGTATGGCACACGAAGTAAAAGACTTCCGTGAAAAGAACCATGCTGAGCCGCTTTGGACGAACTCTATGTTTGGAGGGATGCCGGCTTTTCAAATTTCAACGGCCTACAAAGGAAATATGATGCAATATGTAAATCAGTTGATATCATTGAATTTTCCTGAGTATTCAGCTTACACATTTATTGCTTGTTTCAGTTTTTTTATTTTGTTGTTAGTATGCAGAGTCAATCCCTGGTTGGCCATTGTAGGGGGCATTGCTTATGCGCTTTCATCTTACAACCTCATTATTGTGGAAGCGGGCCACAACTCAAAAATGCACGCTATTTCTTTAGCCCCTTTTGCATTTGCCGGTGCACTTTTAATTTGGCAACGCAAATATTTATTAGGAACAGCTTTAAGTGCTGCAGCATTCTCGTTGTTGATTTATGCGAACCACGTGCAAATTGCTTATTACTCTATTATTTCTTTAATCGTTTTTGGTGTTGCGCAATTGGTGTACACTGTTGTAGTGGAAAAAGACTGGAAGCATTTTATTATCTCCTCATTGTTATTGGCTTCTACAGGATTAATAGGTGTGGCATCTAACTTATCGATGCTATGGAGTACCTATGAATACGGCAATGCAACGATTCGTGGGAAGTCGGAGTTGACCAGCAACAAAGAATCTAACGGTGGATTGGATAGAGATTATGCTTACAAATGGAGTTTAGGAAAATTAGAAGCATTTACCTTAATGATTCCGAATTTTAGTGGCGGTTCATCGCATTATGAATTAAGTGAAAGTAGTGCCTTAGCGGAAAAGATGCAAGCAGGAGGTGTTCCACAAGCACAAATTGAGCAGTATCGCAGACAAATGCCTACCTATTGGGGTGATCAGCCATTTACATCGGGTCCGGTGTATTTAGGGGCAATTATGTGTTTCTTGTTTGTGTTGGGTTTGTTTATTGTAGAAGGCCCTATGCGTTGGTGGTTGGGCGTGGCAACATTGTTATCGGTGTTGTTATCATTCGGACATAACTTGCAATGGTTTTCCGATTTGTTTTTCAACTTCTTCCCGGGGTACAACAAATTCAGAACAGTAACCATGGTGTTGGTGATTGCGCAACTAACAGTGCCTTTGCTTGGTGTTTATGCGCTTTCTAAAGTTTTGTCGGAAAAAATGGATAAAGAAAAATTAATTAATGGACTCTACATTTCTCTGGGTATTACTGCAGGTTTGAGTTTGTTGATTGCCATTTTAGGCCCATCCTTATTCAGTTTTACCAGTGCCGGTGATGCCGAGTTGAAAGGTCAGTTTTGGGAAATGGCATTGCCTGCACTTCGCGAAGACAGAGCTTCGTTGATGCGTGGCGATGCATTCCGTTCGTTTTTATTGATTGCGTTAACGGGTGGTTTGATTTGGGCATACGTTCAAGATAAATTGAGTAAAAATTTGGTGATAGGTGGTGTTGCTGTTTTGGTGTTGTTCGACATGGCCGGAGTGGGTAAGCGTTTCGTTAACGAAAATGTTTTTGTGGAGAATAATCAAATGAATGCTCGTTTCCAAAAATCACCGGCTGATGAGCAAATTTTAGCCGATCAATCGTTGAATTATAGAGTGTATAATACAACAGTGAATTCATTTAACGATGCGTCTACATCTTATCACCATAAATCAATAGGAGGCTATCATGCTGCGAAATTGAGAAGATATCAAGAATTGATTGATGCACACATTGCAAAAGGTAATATGGGTGTGTTCGATATGTTGAATACGAAATACTTTATTGTGCAAGGTCAGGGTGGAGCTCCGATGGCGCAACAAAATCCTGGCGCATGTGGGAATGCTTGGTTTGTACCTGCACATAAAGTTGTCGCTAATGCAGATGAAGAGTTGAAGTCATTGGACAAAATTGATCCACGTCAGATAGCTTATGTTGACAAACGTTTTGCAGACAATTTGAAAGGTGTGCAAGAGGGTTTTGATTCTTCGGCTTCTATTCAGTTGGTGGCTTACCAGCCGAACGATTTGAAATACAAAACCAGTAATGCCAAACAGTCGTTAGCAATTTTCTCTGAGATATATTACGCTCCGGGATGGGTCGCAACCATTGATGGTAAGGAAGCGCCAATCTCAAGAGCCAATTATGTTTTACGTGCTTTGAATGTACCGGCAGGGGCGCATGAGATTGAGTTTAAGTTCCAACCGAAATCATATTACACCGGTGAAACCATTGCCATGGCGAGTTCTTCGTTGATCTTGTTGTTGTTTGCGTTCGCCTTGTTCATGGAATTCAGAAATAAAAAGGGTAAAACAGAAGATGCAGCGTAAACGAGTGCTCATCATATCCTATTACTGGACGCCTGCCGGAGGTGGTGGAGTGCAACGATGGGTGAAGTTTGTGAAGTATTTCCGCGAATTTGGCTGGGAGCCTGTGGTATACACAGTGTCCAATGGCGATTATCCCATTTTAGATCCTACATTAGCGAAAGAAGTGCCGGAAGGAGTGGAGGTAATTCGTACCCCAATATGGGAGCCTTACGATTTATATAAGACTATTACCGGTAAAAAGAAGGGTGAAAAAATTGATGCGAATTTTTTGTCGGAGGGCAAGAAATGGAGTTGGAAAGAGAAGATTGGCGTGTTTGTTCGAGGTAACTTTTTTATCCCCGATGCGCGTTGTTTTTGGGTGAAACCATCGGTGCGTTATTTGTCTGATTATTTAACACAACATCCGGTCGATGCTATAGTTTCCACCGGTCCGCCACATTCTTGTCACTTGATTGCTTTGGGCGTTAAAGAAGAGTTTGGTTTGCCGTGGATAGTAGACTATCGCGACCAATGGACGCAAATTGATTTTTACAAAGAACTGAATTTAACTTGGCTTGCCGATAGGCGACATAAATCTCTCGAAAAGAAAGTGCTTGATACTTGCGATGTGATTACTCCTATTGGAAAAACCATGGCAGAAGACTTAAAACAAATATCGACTACACGAACTGAGGTAATAACAAATGGTTTTGATGAGAGCGATAAAGCGGATTTGAGTTTGACCTTAGATGAGAAATTCACAATCACCTATATTGGAACAATGAACAATGCCCGCGACCCTAAAGTGTTGTGGAAAGCACTAAAAGCATTGAAAGAAGAGAATCATCCATTGATTAACGATGTTGAAGTAAAGTTGGTTGGAAAACCTGAGGCATCCGTGCAGCAGTCGGTTCAGGAGCTTGGCATAGAAGCATTGGTAAATTATGTAGGCTATGTGAAACATGCGGAAGCGTTGCGCATGCAGAATCAATCGCAGGTATTATTGTTAGTGATTAATAATACCTGGAACAACAAGTCTATTCTAACCGGAAAAATATTCGAGTATTTGGCGTCTAATCGCCCAATTTTATGTATTGGTCCTAAGGATGGCGATGCTGCTGAGATTATAGATAATGCCGGGTCGGGTATAGTTGTAGGTTATGATGAAGTAACACAGGTGAAACAACAATTAATTGCTTGGTATAACTTGTATTTACAGCAGCAGTTAGTGGCTACATCAGCTAATATTTCGCGATATTCCAGACGAACATTGACCTGTAAGATGGCCAGTATTTTGGATGAACTAACGAAGAAGTAACGGATCCGTTTCCTTTTTTTATAATTGCAATCAAATTACGGTAATGAAAATTTTAACAATAGTAGGTGCACGTCCACAGTTTATTAAAGCTTCGGCATTCAGCAGAGCTGTAAAAAGTTTTGCCGGTGTGGAGGAAGTAATAGTGCATACCGGACAGCATTTCGATAAAAATATGAGCGATATTTTTTTCGATGAAATGGAAATTCCTACCCCAAAGTATAATTTGGAGATCCATTCATTATCGCATGGCGCGATGACTGGACGGATGATAGAAGAAATAGAGAAAGTGTTAGTAATAGAAAAGCCTGATGTTTTGTTAGTGTATGGCGATACCAATTCAACATTAGCTGGTGCTTTGGCTGCAAAGAAGATGCACATAAAAGTAGCACATGTGGAAGCCGGACTCCGTTCGTTTAATATGCGTATGCCTGAAGAGGTAAACCGAATTTTAACGGATCGAATTTCAGATTATTTGTTCTGCCCCACAGATACGGCCGTTAAAAACTTAACGAATGAAGGTTATGCTAATATTCCTTGTGATGTAGTGCGAACGGGCGATGTTATGTATGATGCCGCTTTGTTTTATGCGAAAAAGGCGGAGGTTTCGTCAACTGTTTTGGCCGATTTAGGAGTTGCAAAAAACGAATATGTTTTAGCAACTATTCACCGACAAGAGAATACTGATGACGAGCACAATTTAAAGAATATTGTTTCGGCACTTAATGAGATAAATGCAAGAGTACGTGTAGTAATTCCATTACATCCACGTACCCGAAAAATTTTAGAACAACAAGGTGTAACACCTGAATTTACTATCATTGATCCGGTTGGATACATTGATATGGTGCAATTAACGGCCAATGCTAAATTGGTTATGACAGATAGCGGAGGATTGCAGAAAGAAGCATTTTTCTTTCAGAAAAATTGCGTAACCATGCGTGAGCAAACAGAATGGATTGAGCTAGTTGAGAACGGCTTTAACGTTACTACCGGTGCAGTGAAAGAAAAGATTCTAGAAGGATTCAACACCATGCTCAATAAGCAAAACGACTTTTCTGTTAATCTTTATGGAACAGGTAATGCTTCCGCAGAAATTGTAGAGCATTTGTTGCGCAGGTAATCAGCAGTAATTTATTTATCGAAGAAGTTTTTGAGTTCATTGGTTTCATGAGCTTTCATACGACCAGCCAACACCAAACGCAGTTCTCTACGTTGCATGGCTCCATCGTAATGCCTTTTGTCTTCCTCTGTTTCCGGAATTAGGGCTGTAGCTTTCTTAGGTTTTCCGTTACTATCGAGTGCCACAAAGGTATAGTAGGCTTCATTGCATTTATAACGTGTTTGTGTTGGCAGGTTTTCCGCCCAAACCTCGATATGTGTTTCCATAGATGTATTGAATACACGGGTTACTTTAGCCGTAATCGTTACTACATCGCCTAGTTTTATTGGATTTTCGAAAGATACATTATCTACAGAAGCCGTTACCACTACTGCATTGGAATGTTTCCCGGCTGAAATAGCCGATGCAATATCCATCCAGTGCAAGATTTTTCCTCCTCTTAAATTGTTTAAAGTATTGGTATCGTTCGGCAAAACGATTTCGGTCATAGTTACAATAGAGTCTTTCGGTGTTTTCGTTTGCATAGTGCTGTTAATTTGATGTGCTATATTACGATTTTTAGGAAGTTAGGATGCTAAAATCAGTTAAGGTGCATCAGGATTGTCTGTTTAACGCACGATGTCCTCTTCGTTTCTTCACCGTTTTTGTTTTGAATTCATCAGATACTACGCTTATGTTGCCGTCTACTTCCAATACAGCAATGGTTACTTGTTCGCACGATTCCACCCCGTGTTCACGAACAGCAGCTTCTAACTCCGATTGACTAATCATAGCTGTTTCTAAATTTTTTTGAATGACTTTCCCTTCGTAAATCAGCAGTAAAGATTCACCCTGAATAACTTTGCTGAATTGTGGGAATTTATAGCTCACCACTTTGAAAACGCTGTTCACTAAAAACAGAGCTGTAGCGGCAGCCATACCTCCTAATAACGTGCTGTCTGCTCCAACCATTGCATTTTGAACAGCGTTGCTTATCAATAAAATAAACACTAAGTCAATCACAGAAAGCTGTGCCAATTCTTTTTTACCGAAGAGCCTAATCGCAAGTAGGATAAATACGTAAACGGCAACGGATTTTGCGGCTATGATAAGCAGGGATGAAAATGCAAGGGACATACGTTTATGAATTATTGAATGACAGTTATGAGATTTTACAAGGAAGGTACATGTTTTTTCTAATTTTGTCGAGTAATCCCATACATATGAAAAAGCTTTCATTATCCTTTATTTTTTTGCTTCTTGTTACCATAGTTTTTGGACAATATAAAGAAGGTCAAGTCTGTTTTAAATTAAAGTCGAATTTGTCTTTGGCGAACCTTTCAGGAAGGGATGAGGATAAATTCAATACTATAAAATCAACTTTTGCGGTGAAAAATGTTTATCGAACTTTTTCGCATTTAGATGACGAAACGTTGAGTTTGATTTATACCGTAGAAGCACCCGTTTCAATAAATGAAAGTGCATTGGTTGAGGCATTACAATCTTTATCAATGGTCGATTATGCTGAAAGAGTTCCCCAGCATCAACTATTTTATACGCCAAACGATCCGCTGCAAAGTCAACAATGGTATTTAGGCGCCAACTATATTAACGCTTATAACGCATGGAACTTAAATACAGGATTGGCATCCGTGAAATTGGCTATTGTTGATGATGAGGTACGTGTAACTCATGACGACTTGAAAACTAAAATTTACACCAATACCGCTGAAATTGCTGGTAATGGGATAGATGATGATAATAACGGGTATATAGATGATAGAAATGGGTGGGATGCCGGTGATAATGATAATAATCCAAATCGACCCGCATCAGCACCTGCAGGGACTATGATACACGGCACTCATTGTGCTGGAATAGCTGCCGCTGCGACTAATAATGCATTGGGCGTTGCTTCCATAGGTAATGGCGTAAGCATTATTCCTGTAAAAGTAAATCGTGATGCGAATACCGCTAATTATTTGGATAATCCATATGGTGGTGTTGAATATGCTATTGCAGTAAAAGCGAATGTGGTAAGTTTGAGTTGGGGAGGCGGAGGTTTTTCTCAGAGCGAACAATTGTTGTTTAATTACGGATACAGTCAAGGTATTGTATTTGTTGCTGCAGCGGGTAATAATTCTAGCAGCTCAATGCATTACCCTTCAGCGTATAATCATGTAATTGCCGTTGCATCTTCTACAACAAATGATTTGAAATCAGGCTTTTCCAACTATGGAACTTGGGTTGATATTACTGCACCCGGATCTAATATTTACAGTTGTATTGGAAATGCCGATAATACATACGGTATGATGAGTGGTACTTCTATGGCTTGTCCAATGGTAGCGGGGCTTTGCGCATTAATGCTGTCTAATTCACCTTCCTTAACTCCGGATGCATTAGAAAGTTGTTTGAAAAACTCTGCTGATAACATTGATGCTTTAAACCCAGGGTATGCCGGTAAATTAGGAAGTGGAAGAATAGATGCATATAATGCTTTGAAGTGTTTGCCTTGTTTGGCAAAATCTACATTTACTATAGGAGCAAACAACCAACAAAATTATGCAGTTGGAAGTACTATTTCGTTCACTTCCACCGGTTTTGGTAATAGTTATAAATGGCTTTTAAATGGAACATTGACATCTACTCAGTCTTCGTTTTCTCAAGTGTTTAATACTAAAGGGAACTATACAATGCAACTAGTAACAAATGATAATGTGGCTAGTTGTGCAGATACCATGATGAGGTATTTTACGGTTTATGATTCAATACCAAAAGTATGTAGGCCTTTACAAGATGGGAATTGGTATTTTGGGGTAAATGCCGGTGTTTCTTTTTTGACGGATCCACCGACCGTTATGAGTGGAAATGTAAATATGGTAAATGGGAGTAGTACCCTGTCTAACGATTGTGGGGGAATGCAGTTTTACTCTGATGGATTAAGCATTTGGGATAAAAATGGAACGGCTATGCCGAATGGAACGGGGTTGTACGGTAGTTCAACTGCATGTAGATCGGCAATGATTATTCCTAAAACGGATAGTGCGGATGTATATTACGTTTTTACGATTGATTACAATGGCGGAAGTAGAGGTCTTCGATATTCTATAGTTGATTTACGCCTACCCGGAAATGGAACGATTTTGAATCCTCGCGGTGATGTGAGGGTTAAAAATGTTATTGTAGAGTCGAGGGCTTGTGAAAAACAAAATGCAATCTTACATTCAAACGGAAGAGATTATTGGCTGATAACGCATGATTGTAACAACAATAATTTTTACTCGGTTTTAGTTACGTCAACAGCAGTAATGCCATCAGTAGTTTCAAGTATTGCCAACGAAAATTTTGCCAATAATAGCACCGATGGAGAAATTGAGTTTTCTCCTGATGGTACAAAAATGGCTGCTACTTTTTTTCAAAATACTACGCATAATTTATCGATCTATGGTTTTGATCGAGGTACAGGTTTGATTACGCCAACCACGCAAGTTACATTGGGCGATTCCTATAACGACTGTGCCTATGGTTTAGAGTTTTCGCCTGATTGTTCAAAACTATATGCGACAACAATGTGTAATCCGGCATTATATCAATATGATTTTAACACCGCCTCACTTTCATTAATTGCAACAGATGTAAAAAATAACCCCAACTACGGATTTGGGGAAATGAAATTAGCACCTAATAATAAGATTTATGTAAATAGGTGGGGGTACTCTACAATGGGTGTTATACATAATCCTAACGCAGCGGGTGTAGCTTGTAACTACTGCAGTAACGCTTCAGGGAATTGTGGCTCATTACCTCTCACAGGATTACAACTCTCTAGTGGGGCAAGTATGAAAGCTGGTTTGTCCGGTTATCCCAAGACAACATTTGGAGGGTGTAATTTGTCGTTTAACGCTAAAGACTCGTGTGTCAACAATCCTGTTTTTTTTACAACTTTAGATCCAATTCGATATTGTAAAGGAACAACTCGGTTTGTTTGGACATTTGGAGATCCGCAATCTTCAACAAACACTTCTAACATCCAGAATCCTACACACGTGTATTCCAAAGCCGGTTCATACGTTGTAGGGCTCTCCATATATTCCCCTTGCGATACAATAAATATTACTAAAACAGTCAATATAGTTTGTTGCACCGGTTCGAATGAAAATCAATCGTCCAAAACATCAATCTGTGCTGGAGATACGGCACAAATTATTGCTTCGCATCTTGGCGTTTCTTACTCATGGACACCAAGCAATACCTTGTCTAATAGTTTAATCTATAATCCTAAGGCATTCCCTCTTAATTCAACAACGTATATTGTGAGTATTGTAAATGGAGATGGTTGTCAAAATGTTGATACTGTTTTTGTTGATGTTGTAGCAAAGCCAATAGCTACAATCGAAGAAAAAAAGAGTTGCACATCTGATACATTAAGTATAGTGCCCGCACCTGCATTCTACATGTGGAATACTGGAGTAATTAATAAGTCTATCGTTGTTTCACAAAGTGGACTATATTCAGCTTTGTTAAGAAATACTTCTGGGTGTTATGTGTCTTTATCCTCGAGCTTTCAGGCTTTCCCTCCTTCGCAAATTATTACTAAGATTGGGAACCAATTGTGTACCGATGCAGCAGGTGTTCGTTATCAATGGTATAGGAACAATGTGTTATTGCCTGGTGATACATTTCAATGTTTAACTATAACTTCCTCAGGGCAATATTATGTCGAGATATCAGATAACGATAGACATTGTACTAACATGTCAACCAAATTGAATTATGAGTTTAATTCAGTTGCTAATGTTTTAGGTACACTAGGTGTGTCATTACTTCCAAGTCCTAATAACGGTAATTTCACTCTTAGATGGAATAAAGGGGATCGAATAAGCGCTTCCATTTTTAATACTATAGGGCAATTGGTTTATGAAACAGTATTGCCTATGGATATATCAGAATCGCAATTGTTGCTTTCTGATATTTTATCTGCCGGAGAGTATATTCTTTGGCTTAAGTCAAATCGAGACATACAGAGAATTCGATTCGAGGTTCAATAAAAAGTTATTGGTTTGTTTGAACCCAGTGGTTTAGACAAACCAACTTCCAAACCATTTTAGCGTTAGATTTATCTCCTTGTTTGAAGGCTTCAATTTCTTTTTTTGCCTGATCTACATTCAAGAATTCAAGATTGCTGTAGTCAACTTCCAATAAGTGTTTCAGCGGTCCGTCCAACCATTTCACTTCGCCCGGGGTAACAAAACCTTTTTTGTCTTTGCGCCCATATACTGCTTTTGGCAAAACAGACTTCATGCTTTCTCTCAGTAAAAATTTTGTTTCAGCCCTAGTATTTATTTTGTCGTTGTTGTTTAGTGTGAACGCAAATTCAACAAGCCTATGATCGAGAAATGGAACCCGCGACTCCAATGAAAATGTCATTGAGTTTCTATCTTCAAAATGCAACAATGTTTGCAATGTTGTATTAAACAAAAGTTGATACAAGAAATCATCTAAGCCATTGTTTGATTTTTTTTCAAAGGCCACCGATTCTATCGATTTAAAGTATGCTTGTTTTTGATTGTACTCTAAATTGTAAATTTTGGATTCATCAAAAAATAGGGACGCCCCCGTTTTTGCTAGAATTTCAACTGCTTTTCCAACGCCATATTTTTCGCGTTGTAAATGATGGCGGAATGTTGAAACAAAGGCACCAAGTTGAAGCGAAGACGCTTGGCTTGCCAATAATCTATAAAAGGAATGTAAGTAGCCCCCTAAATATTCATCGGCACCTTGTCCGTCAATAGCCACTGTCACTCCTTTTTCTCTGGCTAATTTCATCAAGAAATGTTGTGAAATAAATGTTGAGCCCAACAAAGGCACATCAGCATGATAGGCTACCTTGTTGAAAGAGTCTTCAATTTGCTGCTCACTCGGAGAGAAATAAAAAGGTTCAACGGTTTTGTATTTGTCGACTACTTCTCGCACAAACGGACGTTCATCCACTTCGTTTTTCCCATCGTAAAAAATGGAAAATGTTTTGATGGGTTGATTCGGGAAAAGTGTAGCAAACAAGCTTACTATGGAACTACTATCTAATCCTCCGCTCAAGCATGCTCCGGTAGGTACATCCGATCGCGAATGTTGTTTGATTGATCGTTCAAAAAGATGATAAAACTGTTCGCTTTTTTCTTGGAATGAAAGATGAGCGTTCGATTTGTTTTGCGTATCGATATCCCAATACCGGTAGACCTTTTTTTGTCCATTTTCAATCACTAAGCTGTGGGATGGCTCCAATGATTGGAGTTGCTTGAAATAGGTTTCGTCCTTGTAGGTCACCCAGTTCAAGGCTATTCCACGTTGAATTTGTTCGATGTTTAATGTTTTATCGAAAGCGGGTATTTGTTTGAACACTTTATACTCCGACCCAAAATAAAACCCTCCATTTTTTTCGATGTAATAAAATGGTTTGATGCCGAAACGATCGCGAGAACAAAATAGTTTCTTTTTCGTTTTATCCCATAATGCAAAGGCCCACATGCCCATGAACTGCTCCACACAACGTTCTCCGTATTCTTTGTAAGCGGCACAAATCACTTCTGTGTCGCCTTGTGTAGTGAAGCGATGACCTTTCTTGGTCAACTCTTCTTTGATTTCGATATAGTTGTAAATCTCTCCGTTAAAAGAGATCACTAAATCTTCATACAAAAAAGGCTGATTCGATGCTTTCGAAAGGTCGATGATACTCAATCGGTTTTGTCCTAGAAAAACATTTCCCTCATTCCATTTTCCGCGAGCATCAGGTCCACGATGTGCAATAGATGCAAGCATATTCTCCAACAAGTCTAAGCCCGTATCTCGAGAATAATTGGAGTCAATAAAGCCTGCTATACCGCACATAGTCTAATAAATTTTCAATACCTAAAATTGAACATTGGGTTTTGGGAATTGGTCATTGCGTCAGTTAAAATCCGTCTCCGTCCAACAAATTACCTAATCCACCCAACAATCCACCTTCTTCTCTTCGTCCACCGTTTTGCGGTGCGTAAGCAATCACACGGCTTGCTAATCTTGAAATAGGTAAGGTCTGTAACCACACTTTTCCGGGGCCGCGTAACACAGCAAAGAAAACGCCTTCACCACCAAAAAATGTGTTTTTAATGCCACCTATAAATTGCACATCAAAGTCAACATCTTTAGTGTAGGCAACAATACACCCTGTATCAATACGTAACACTTCTCCCGGTTTTAACTCGCGCTCTAAAATATGTCCGCCCGCATGCACAAACGCCATACCATCACCTTCTAGTTTTTCCATGATAAAACCTTCACCACCAAATAATCCGGTGCCTAATTTTTTCTGAAAATTTATACCGATTGACACGCCTTTTGCAGCACACAAAAAAGCATCTTTCTGGCAGATAACTTTACCTCCTAATTGTTGTAAATCCATAGGAATAATTTTCCCAGGATAAGGCGAAGCAAAACTAACTCTCGATTTACCTTGACCTAAATTCGTGAAGGCGGTCATAAACAAGCTTTCACCGGTCAATACACGTTTCCCTGCAGATAACAATTTGCCCATCAAACCACCGCCACCACCAGTGGAGCCATCGCCAAATACAGTTTGCATTTCGATGCCTTCTTCCATAAACATAAAAGCTCCGGATTCCGCCATAACCGTTTCTTGCGGGTCGAGTTCAATTTCTACACATTGCATTTCTTCTCCGAAAATGCGAAAATCGATTTCATGATTTTGTCTCATTGTATTTAATTTGAGGCTTAAAACTAAGTAATTTTTGAAGGAATGGGAGTTTGCTGAATTCTTTTGGAATAATTAATGTTTAGAAAATATGCAGCCTAATTTCAATAGCCAATTGGTGATTTATTGCTATTATTGTAATCATGCGTAGTTGGATATTCATATTGCTTTATCTGCCTTTGTGCTTGTTGGCGCAAACCGAAACTAAACCTGCACCCAAAAAGGTGATCGACTACATGTATAAGCATGAATTTTCAGGCGGATTAAAAATCCAAACCAACGGTGTTTCTCTTTACCTCACCAAAGGCTGGATTAAAAATATTTACGTTACCAATTTAGTGCAATTAGAGTATCAGTATTTTTTCAATTATAAAGATAAGTTGAATGCTACTAACCCGGCATTCGGACAAAAAGGTAAGAAATACTATTATGGTTTACAGAATCGGTTCCATGCAATTCGCGCCAGCTATGGCTTAGAACGAATGATTGCCGATAAATCGGATCGCAATGGAGTTAGATTAAGTTTTATTGGTTTTGTTGGCTTTTCATTGGGCTTACAGAAGCCCTACTATTTAGAATTATTGACCGGTAGAGACTCTATTACTGGTGAGTTTTTACATGAGTCGGTGAAGTACTCGAATTCAACCGATTCCAAGTTTATGAACAAAGATTCGATTTACGAGGCGTCTCCGTTTTACAAGGGAATCGGACAAATGAT
Organism: Chitinophagales bacterium; assembly: GCA_016786765.1. Classification (GTDB taxonomy): domain Bacteria; phylum Bacteroidota; class Bacteroidia; order Chitinophagales; family LD1; genus CALAYL01. The sequence continues at coordinate 53,467 of JAEUUZ010000019.1, read as the reverse complement.
TCCTGTATTTGGCGGTCATATAAAAGCCGGTTTGAATTTTGATTGGGGAAGTAAAGATCGTTTCGTGAAAGCGTTGGAAGTGGGCGTGATGTTGGATGTTTATTATAAGAAAGTACCCATCTATGTAAATAGAGATGCCAATTCATTTTTACATCCCGCTTTGTATTTAGGTTTCCATTTTGGAAAACGGTGGTAACGGGTTAATTGCCGCAATCTAATTTTGCCTTTATTTTATCGCAGTGCCCTGCCGTTGGATTATTTAGGTAAAATTGAATCAACGAATCGCCATCAGTTTTGGTGCAGGTTTCAATGGTATCTAATAATTGAGAAACACATCGAACGCATTGTACAGAAGATAGAATTTCAGCATCTGTTTTGCAATCCGACTTACATTTGTAATTCGCAATTTCATTTGATGTAAATGGATCGCGAATGGTACAGTCTTTTTTCATACAACTTTGTACGCTGAAGACTAGAATAAGGAAGGCGAATAGTGTTTTCTGCATATATAAAAATACAAAAGCCATTCAGAAAGTAGAATGGCCTTTGTAGAAAAATTAATAGTAGTAACTATTGAACTAGTGTATTAAACGTTACTTCTATATCGGTATCTCCAGGGCTAAAAGTGCCATTTTTTTCACCCGGTTGATGACGTAAAGTAATTTTTGTTGTACCTGACCCTGCAGTCCCGGTTGTCCATTTCGAAAGTAAACCTAATGGTAGGTTTTTGGAATCTTTGTCTTGAATGACCACATTCACCAAAGCAGCAGGTGTAGATTCAAAGAAAAACAAATGATCGTCAGCTTCTTCAGCAATTTCGTTGGAGGTACTATCAATAGGATTTTTTGATTCGTCTAAAACAATAAGCGATACATTGTAGGTTTTGTTTGGCGCTAATTTAATGGTGTCGAATACAGAAGGAGGAGTGGGTTTGTCGCCATCTAAATCCTTAAACGTAAACACGCCTGCAGTAGTTCCAGTTGCTGAATCTGTGGCAACAATTTGTAAAGTCGTGATGACTTCACTTTCACTATTTACAGGCGGATCTTTTTTGCACGATTGTAATCCTACAGTAGCAAGGGCTATTACGAAAAGCCCATTTCTAAGCGTTGTTTTGTTTTTCATTTTTGATTATTTAAAGAATTAAGAAGTGTTTTAATGGTAGAACAAAGGTACTTTTACACGTGCCATAATATTTATACCAGGCTCATCTGTAAAATAGCGGAACCGATTCATGTATTCGCGATAGGTTTTGTTGAGCATATTTTGGATAGAAAACCCAACCGAAATTTTTTGATGCTTTAAAGGAATAGTTGTACCACAGTCGAAATTCAACAGCCAATAAGCTTTTGGAGCAGGTAGATAATCGGCATAATTTTTTGGCAAAAGGTTTTGTTGCAAAACATGAACAACAGAAAGCGCTAAATATAGGTTTGAAAAGTCATTTGTTCCGTTAATGGTATAACGGATGCTGTAGTTAAAACGCTGTGATGGCATTTGTTCCAGCCAATCTTTTGTTTTTAGATTTACAGCCCATAAAAGGGATGCTTTAGCCGAGAGTTCGAGTTGGCGGATGGGTGTAACGGCTAAGTTAATATCGCTGCCACTAATTGCTGCATCAGTTTGTACATAGCGTAGCACAGGGAAGTAGCCGCGAATTGTAAGTATAGGTTGTGTATCCGGTTTGCCATAGATATAATTCTTGAAAAGATGAGAAAACAAGCTTACATCAGCTTGCAACCATTGATTTCGGTAAGTTATACCGGTGGTGATGCTTATCGATTGTTCTGCTTTCAATTGTTCATCGCCAATTTCCACAGTGGCTGTGCTATGGTGTAAGCCTGCGATAAAGAGCTCATTCATCGATGGTGCTCGCCATGCCAAACCTAAATTTAAATTGTATTTCAACTTTTCTGTGATATGGTAATCTAAGCCTACCGATGCTGTTGGAATAATAAATTGATAGATTGGCTCTCGTTTCTTACCGCGTTCCACTAATATGGCCTGTGTCCAACGATAATCCAATCGAGCACCCAGTTCTACTTCCATTTTTTCGTTGCTCCAACGTTCAATTGCAAATACGCCACCTGAGAAGTTCCAAAATGCAGGAATCAAGTATCCATACTTATAACTATTGGTTTGGGTAATAAACTGTGCTCCGACCAAATTTTGCCATTGTTTAATTTTTTTCTCCCAACTCAATTCGCCAGTTATTGTTTGAATGTCTAATCGCAATGCCGGATGGTTCAAGGCAGCAAGGGCATTATTGCGAGGTGGGAATTTATCATATTCATCGCGAATATTGTATTGATAGGTAATGTCGAGTGTAAATACCCCTTTTTTTGTATTCAAATAGGAGTGGAGTTTCGAAAGTATATGTTGCACTTTCTGATATGGTCGACCAATGGTGTATGAAAACGCAGCAGATTCTTTAGGTTGTGAAGCATGAATGGCCGCTTCCAAATCGGCTAAACTTCCGGTGTGTGCCGCAGAAAGAATTCCGATTTTTGTGTTGAAATAGGAACCGAAAAATTCTAAGCCGTATTTTTCCTTTTTCCATCCTAAGGCTACAGAACCATTTCCTTCATAAAAACCTGTGTTTTTCTGATAATAATTTGGCGAATGTATATTCCCGCCAAAGCGATAAGTTCCTTGTGTTCGCCAACTAAAGGCAGACTGCTTTTTATGATTGCCTTGCAATAAAAGTGAAAAATCATTTTGTCCGTTTACACTTCCAACAGCATAGTTGAATTCTGCACCAATTCCCGGTTTTGAAGGTAATGCTTCTGGGTCAATCAGAATTACACCACCAATGGCATCGCTCCCATAGCGAATAGCTGAAGCCCCTTTAATAACAGTTATTTTTTTTGCTAGGTATGCATCAATTTCAGGCGCATGTTCAGAGCCCCATTGTTGACTTTCTAATCGCACACCATTACTCACTAATAGAATTCTATTGCCCGTCATGCCATGAATTACTGGCTTCGCAATAGTAGCTCCTGTTTTGAGAGTACTTACTCCTGATAATGTTTTCAATGCATCTCCAAACGTCATACCTCTAGTTTCAAACAATGCTTGATCTTTGAGCGTTTCCACTTGGTGTGTTGGTGCACTTTCGCGTTTATGTTGGGCTACCGTTACTTCGTTCAAATCAATTTCGTTATGATGCAAATGCAGTTGTAGTATTTCGCTCTTCTCTAAATTTATTTTTTGATATTCGGTTTTACATCCGGGATGCGTGTAGGCCATTGTATATGTGCCTTTGCACAAGTTGTTGAACTGAAAGTTACCGGCAGAATCGGTGGTTCGAACTACATTGAGTTCTAGTATTTGTAATGAAGCAAAATCTAATGTTTCGTTGGTATGTTCTTCGTTGATGGTGCCGGAGATACTAAGGTTACATTGCGCTGAAATATTCCAATAGCATAAAATGAAAAGGCTTAGCAACATTGCTTTTGGCATGTGCTTTTGAATGTAAATGATATGTTTTCTTTGCTTAAGCATTACATTCCGGACAAGTACCGTATACCGTATAATTAAATTGTTGAGCCTTGAATCCTTTAGGCATTTTTAGGTCTATTACACGATCTTCGAAGCAGTACATTTTACCGCAATCATTACAACCAAAATGGAGGTGGTTATCTTTGTGGTGTAAGTGTTCCTGGCAATTCTCTTTACAGGCAGCATAACGGGCTTTACCATCGTTCCCTACCACTTTGTGCACTATGCCTTGTTGCTCGTAAGCCGATAAAATTCGATAAAGGGTTACCCGGTCAAAGTCAATTTGTGCCGTATTTTCAATATCGGTGTGCGATAGAGCATAGCTTGAGCTACTAATTATGCGCAATACTTCGTCTTTTGTTTTTGTATTTCTATTTTGCATCTTATTGCAATTGTGTTGCAATAGTAAACATTTTTATTAATTGCAACACTGTTGCAATAATAATTTAACATGAAAATTGTATTAATCCGGCATATCAAATCAGATTGGAGTGCCGAAAATCCCGATTTCGATCGTCCTATTCGCGAGGATCGTAAGGCTGATGCGCTGAAGATTGCACAGGCATTGAAAGCTAAAGGAATTGCTCCCAGTTTATTGATTACTTCACCTGCCATACGAACATTGCAAACAACAAAGCTCTTTGCAAAAGCCTTTGCTTATGCTCCTTCACAAATCGAGTATGTTGATCGTTTATATGAATGTACTTGTGAGGAGCTTTGGCGAGTGATACAACTTCCCAGACCTACATCGAAGACTTTGTTTGTTGTCTGCCATAATCCGGCCATTACCGATTTTATCAATCAATACACTAATGCCCGTATCGATAATGTGCCTACTTGTGGCTGTGCTGTATTGGAATTAAAAGCGGGTAGATTTACGATGGAGGGATTTTACTATCCTAAGCAGTTCTGTTGAAAAATTCATCTTCCGCCTGCAACACATCTCCAATCATTTTTCGTGTTTTATCGCGTAAGGCGTCAATATCATTTTCGGTCATTCCTTGGGTCGAAATAGGGTCTAGGAATCGCATGGTTACTTTGCCCGGGTAAAACCAAATCGAATCTACAGGCTGTAAACCACGTAAATTGATTAAAGCGATGGGCGCGATACTTGCCTGTGCTTCAATAGCCACGCGGAAAGCTCCGTCATACATTTCTTTCACCGGCTCCGGTGTTCGGTTGCGCGTACCTTCAGGGAAAATCAATAATCCAATACCGCTTTTTAACCATTCAATCATTTTTTGTGTACTGGCTTTTCGACTTTCGGGAGATTTTCTATCTACAGGTAGAGAAACGATTTGCAATAATTGTCCAAGTACGGGGAACGACAGTAGTTCTTTCTTCACCAATGGTTTGTAGTATTGATCGATACACGATGAGGTATAAACAATATCTAACATGTTGCTGTGGTTAGGTACAAACACATACACCACATCATCTTTAATTTTTTCTCGTCCTTCTACTTTCACTGGCAAGAAAGCAATGTTGGTCCATATTTTCCAAATAAATAGTTTATTTAAGAAAAAAATGATGCGCATTCGTTTGCGGTCGTTTTTGATTAAAAGCAAAGGGGTATAGATAATAAGCAGTAAGCAAAGTACTAGAAAAAAGGAGACTGCTACATAAATACTATAGGGTATGGAAAGAATTTTTTTCATCAGATTTTGCTTTTGAATTGCACTTCGATTTTACGAAATTCATTTTATAGTTTATCATTTATTCAAAAAAGAAATAGGTTTGTACCATCATGGCACACGATCATCATCATATTCGTTCTAACGAAACCCGAACCATTATTGCCGTTGCGCTCTCTTTAGCGGCTATGTTATTGGAGTTGTATTTCGGCTATACAATCAATTCGATGGCTTTAGTTATGGATGGTTGGCACATGCTTACTCATGTTATGGTATTGTTATTGGCATACTTTACATATAAAATCATCGATTGGAATTTGTTTCCCAATACTAGTGAACATCGCATTCTCTCTGCTTCCGGATTTTTTAGCGCTATGTTGTTGTTGGGCGTAACCGTTTGGATGCTCATAGAATCACTTATGAAATTTTCGAATCCTGAAATTGATGTAACCAACGGAGCACTTATCACTTCTATAGTTGGATTGGTGGTGAATGGAATTGCGGCCTATCTTTTGCATGAAGGTCATGTGCACGACCATGCGGATATGAACTTAAGTGCAGCTTATTTGCATGTATTGGCAGATGTGATTTTAAGTGTATTCGCCATCTTTGCACTGTTGTCGGCAAAGTATTTCAATATTACTTGGATGGATGCGGTATGTGGTGTTTTAGCTTCACTGATCATCTTGAAATGGTCGGCCACTTTGCTTCGTAAGAGTTGGTTAGATTTAAATCAGGCTTGATTTTTCTTTTCAAACGGACGAATAATCAATCTGATATTTCGGTCGTAGTTGATATAGTTCCACACCCAATTGATGAACACTACTATTCGGTTTCGGAAACCTACCAATTGCATTAAATGCACAGCCATCCAGGCAAACCAACCGAAAAATCCACCAAATTTTATTTTACCCGTTTCAACAACTGCGCGGTTTCTTCCTACTGTTGCCATTGAACCTTTATCGTTATACGCAAACTTTTTTAAGCCTTTTTTTTCTGTTAAGGCTAGAATGTTTTCAGCAACTAACGTGCCTTGTTGAATAGCCACAGGAGCTACTTGCGGATGCCCTTTCGGGAAGGTTTCTGTACAGATACAGGCTATATCTCCAATGGCAAAAATGTTTTCAAATCCATTGATTTGACAGCTTTCGTTCACCAAATATCTTCTGCCGGGTGTAAGTGTTGTTGCATCAAAACCATTGATTTCATTGCCTTTTACTCCTGCAGCCCAAATTAATGAGTACGTGCGAATGATTTTTTCATCAGCTGTGTTGATTACACTTCCATCATACGAAGCAACACGCGTATTCAATAATACTGAAGCGCCCAGGTCGGTCAAGTAGCGAATCGCTTTAGCTTGATTTTCCTTGCACAAATTTTGTAACACCTCCCCACCGGATTCAATCAATAACACCTCCATGTGCGTGAAATCCAATTCAGGATAGTCGTTCGGCAGTACATGTTTTTTTAATTCACACAGTGCTCCGGCTAATTCTACACCTGTTGGACCACCGCCAACAATTGCATAAGTCATTAACGCCTTGCGTTCTTCTTCATTTTCAGCGAGGGTTGCTTTCTCTAAATTTTGCAAAATCAGTGAACGTAGGTTAAGTGCTTCAACAACAGTTTTCATCGGCATTGCATTTTCTGCAATAGCGTTGTTATTGAAAAAGTTCGTAGTAGTTCCGGTAGCAATTACAAGAAAATCATAATTGCATTCCCCAATAGATGTGTTGATTTTTTGCTCGGTTGTATTTATATGTTGCACTTCTGCCCATCGGAAAAATACATCTTTGTTATCGCGAAAAATTTTCCGAATCGGGTAGGCTATGGAATCGGCTTCTAGCCCTGCTGTTGCTACTTGATACAATAAAGGTTGAAACGTATGGTAGTTGTTTTTGTCGAAAAGTACAATCTGAAACCCTTTTCCGGATAGCGTTCTGGCTAACTCCAATCCACCGAACCCACAACCTATTATCACTACTCTTTTTTGATTGGATATTGGAAGTTGTAATGCCATAGGATTCGATTTAAGATGCGGTGATGTAAATTTATTTCAAGTAAATATCTTCTCTGGATTTTGGTTTCCTATCGATTTGCCATGTAAAGAGCTTCAGGTATTTTTCCTCTTCCGAAATCATTTTTAGGGGTGTAAAAATGGCATCCGGTTTTTCGATAAATACCACTTTATTTACTTTTTTTTCTTTAAAGTATATCCACATTTTTACACATGTAGCTTTGTTCATGCCAATATATTTCCCTTTATCATCTTTACCATAATAAATGCTTTCCGAGTTTGCATCTACAAACATTTTCTCCAATTCATTATCGTTGAAATAACCAAAAATATTCTTGCCTTGAATTTGATTGTAATATTTCGTTTCAGGCGAAATGATGATAGATTTCTCAAATAAGGTAAGGAAATCGGCCTTTTTGTTTTTGATGCGAAGATGAATGCTATCCCCCGTCATTTGTGTGCTATCGGCCCAAAGTACGGGGTTGTAATAAAACCGGAAAAGCGAATCGGCAGTGGAATAGAAAAATGAATCGCAAACCCCTTGCATATTGCGCATGTAGAAACGCACATGATGAAATGCTGAAAAATCTTTCGATGTGTCTATTTCCGAATGTTCTTTTGAAAACAAAGTATCGCCTCGAAGAAACAAAGAATCGTTATCCATTTTATAGATAGCGAAAGCATGATCGAAGGCATAAATTTGTTTGCCCACTTCATAGTAATCGCCTCTACGGCCATGCAGTTCAAAGGCCATAGACGAGTCAATCCACACAAAACGATTCATGGCTTTTCCGTACTTGCTTCTTCGATCGTAATACAAACTGTCGGAGTTCAACACCTGCTGTCCGTTATAAATTGTGGTGTTCAATCCAAACGAAGCTACATCTTGTTTTGTATCAAACCAACCGTTGTCGCATTCAATTCTACTCTCTTGATTATAAATTGTGGTATTGCCGTAAAACGTAGTGAAGTCGGTATTTAGATTATACTTTAGCGTATCTGATGTTAATCGATATTCCGGGTCTTTAATGTCTACATTTTTGTTGAAATATACATCGCCTGAGGTTGAATAGTAATAAGCCATTCGACTTCGAATAACCGATTTTTCGCGCAATACTCTTCCGCCCGCTAAGTAATACGCCATTTTTTCTCTCGAATTGTAAAACAGCTCTTCTGTGTAAATCGAGGCCTTATTGTCTGTGAGTTTCACGCCATTGGTAAGGGTCGCCAATTTGGTATTGCCATTATAGGTAAGAAAGGTAGAGTATGCATGTGTAGAATCTTGCTGAATGTGAATGTGGTGCCACGCTACGAGAGTGTTTGAGTCTTTGTCGAGCAGTGCACTATCGCAAAACATAAACACCTCATCTTGTTTGAGCTGAACATTGCCAATCAGTTTGGTGAATTTCTTTCCATTGATTTCAGTGAATTTCAATAGGTCGGCATTCAGAATTTCTACATCCTTGTTTTCTTCTTGCGCAAACAAAAAACACGGAACGAAAAACAATACAATCCACTGCAGCTTAAAATCCTGAAATTTGAATCCTTTCATTTCAGTTCAAATATATTTATTCATCCTGAATAGCAGGAAAGGAATGGTTAAAGAAATGAAAATTCAATCATGTTACATTTTCTAAAAAACGATAAATCGGCATGGTGTTTGTCTCAAAATCACTTTATTAGCTAATAAAATTTAATGCTATGCACAAAATAACAGCACTTATTGCAGGAATTGCATTTTTATTCACAACCACAAACGCCCAAACGATGATGAGCAACAAAATCGACCAACCCTATATTGATGTAACCGGTTCAGCTGAAAAAGAAATTGTACCGGATATTATTTACATCGCTTTTACATTGAGCAAAAACAGCAACGAAAAAAACAAACCCACCATTGAAGCCCAAGAGAAAACGATGTTGGAGCAACTGCGAAAAGCAGGTATCGACATTAAAAATTTACAGTTGAGCAATACAAACGGTTCGGATTATTTTTACTGGAAAAGCAAAGAGCGTTACCAAGAAAGTAAAGAATTTCGTTTGAAAGTTTCGGATGCACAAACGGTAGGCAAAGTGTTTGATATTCTCACCGATTTGAAAGCAGTGAATATGTACATTGCCGGTACCAATCACACAAAAATGGAAGAATATAAAATGGAAGTAAAACAGGCGGCAGTAAAAGCGGCTAAAACTAAGGCGGTTTCCATGGCCGGTGCTATTGACGAGAAGGTAGGGAAAGTGCTTTATATTCAAGAAGTTGACATGGGCGATTATATGCCTCAACCTATGTATGCCAATATGCGAATGGAGAAGGCAGCTGCTGTTGAAGATGCATCTTATGAGCAGGATCCTGAAATTAATTTCCAGACCATTAAGCTCACATTCCGAGTAAATACACGTTTCGAGATTGTTCGTTAATCTGTAGTTGAGCCAAAACTTATTAGTCTTTACTTTTTTACTATCTTCAAAAAAAGTTCATAAAGACGGATGACGGAAAATATTCGCCATTTTTTATCGCTACTGCGCATTAAACATTGGATGAAGAACGCGTTTGTTTTTCTTCCTGTTTTTTTTGCCGGAAAAATTGGTTTGGTGCTGAGTACCAACGTGGCATTTGTTTTTCTTTCCTTTTGTTTTGCGGCTTCGTCTATATATATATTGAACGATATTATTGATGTAGAAGAAGACAGACGTCATCCCAAAAAACAATTCAGACCCATTGCCAGCGGTTTTTTTAGCAAGAGTTCGGCTATAATCATTTTATGTGTTTTAGTTTTACTTTTTCTAGCAACCCTTACTTTGATAGCCTATGCACGTTGGTATGTATTGGGTTATTTCTTACTCAATGTTTTGTATTCGTTTGGACTAAAGAAAATATCTATAGTGGATGTATCCTGCATTAGCATTGGTTTTGTACTACGGGTAATTGCAGGTGGCGAAGAGGCGCAAGTATTTGTGTCAAACTGGATGATCATTATGGTATTTCTGCTTACCATTTCATTGGCTTTTGCCAAGCGCAGAGACGATTTGGTGATTGATGTGCAGAAAGATGCTTTACGTAAATCACTTTCAGGTTATTCCATTGCTTTTCTCGACATAGCGAAAAGTATCTCGTTTTCGATAACGCTCATTTCTTATGTTTTGTATTCTATATCGCCCGAAGTAATTGCCCGCATTGGGTCGGACAAACTTTACTTTACTTCACTATTTGTGTTTTTGGGTATCATGCGTTACATACAAATTACAGTGGTCGATAAAGAATCGGGTTCACCCACCGATGTACTTTGGAAAGATCGTTTTTTGCAAATCACTATTTTACTTTGGGGGTTAACATTCTTATTTATTCTGTATGGAAAGAATATTTAATTGGGGAATCTATCCAACTATCGATGCGGAATGCACTACGTTAAATGCTGTCGATAAAATAGCAGCATATGTGAGAACTACCGATGCTTTTATCCCTCGTGGCAATGGCAGATGCTATGGCGATAGTGCTTTACAGCCTAAGATATTCTCTACGCTGGCGCTGAACAAATTCTTATCGTTTGACACCGTAAACGGAATTATTAAAACAGAAGCAGGCGTTTTATTGAGCGAAATTTTAGAGGTAATCGTGCCGAAGGGATTTTTTCTGCCAGTTACACCCGGTACTAAATTTATTACCATGGGTGGAGCGGTGGCTTCTAATATTCATGGAAAGAATCATCATAAAGATGGAGCCATTTCGCAATACATCGAATGCTTTGATTTGATGGTTGAAAGTGGCGAAATACTTCGTTGCTCAAGAACAGAAAATACGGAGCATTTTATCAATACCATTGGCGGTATGGGATTAACCGGTGTGGTGCTTACGGTTACACTCCATTTAAAGAAAATAGAAACAAGCTTTATCAAACAAAAGGCTGTTAAAGCAAAGAATATACATGCTATTCTCGATTATTTCGAACAATATCAGCACTACACCTATTCAGTGGCTTGGATAGATTGTTTGTCGAAGGGCGATAGTTTAGGACGTTCTATTCTTATGCTTGGTGAACATGCTACTCCATCAGACTTGCAAGCACAACAAGCAAAGCAGCCACTTCAATTGCATTCAGCAAAACAAATTGATGTGCCCTTTATGTTTCCGGCTTTTGCCCTGAACGAGCTGTCGATTAAGGCCTTCAACTTTTTGTACTACAACAAGCAAAGGCAACAGGAAATAAACAATGTGGTACATTATAATCCATATTTCTATCCCTTAGATATACTCACCAACTGGAATAGAATTTATGGTAAAAATGGATTCACGCAGTATCAATTTGCCATTCCATTTGAAAATGGGAGAGAAGGTTTAATTAAGATCTTAACTAAAATTGCCGATTCAGGTTGTGGTTCGTTTCTGGCAGTATTAAAGACTTTTGGAAAAGGCGATGCATTTTCTTCTCCACTTTCTTTTCCCATTGAAGGCTATACTCTGGCACTTGATTTTAAAGTAAGTCCGAAAGTTTTTGCATTATTGGATGAGCTCGATAAAGTCGTATTGGACTATGGTGGTCGTTTGTATCTAACCAAAGATGCACGAATGACAAGTGCTACATTTCATCAATCATACGGAACAGCTTTTTTGCATTCCACTAAATTTCAATCATTACAATCGAATCGGTTAACGATATAAAATCATTTATGGGAACATTACTATTGTTAGGGTCAAATGCTGATGTGGGTCAGGCATGTGCATATCGTTTTGCAAAAGAAGGATATAACATTCTTTTAGCGGCTAGAACAATCGATGATTATCAAAAAAAGCTAGCCAGCGATATTGCAATTCGACACAACGTGAAAGTGGAGAATGTGCGTTTTGATGCGCTGCAAACAGCAGAACACAAAGCCTTTTACGAAACATTGTCAATAGCACCCGATGTTGTTGTTTCTGTGTTTGGCTATTTAGGTAATCATGAAAAAGGATTAGCTGATTTTGAAGAAGCCCAATTAATTATCGATTCGAACTTTACTGGAAACGTTTCGATTTTAGGCATAATTGCTAATGCAATGGAAGCAAAAAAGCAAGGTAGTATCGTTTGTGTTTCTTCTGTGGCCGGAGAGCGCGGACGGAAAAGTAATTATCTTTATGGCGCTTCAAAAGCTGCATTAACAGCCTTCTTGAGCGGTTTGCGCGGAAGAATGTTTGCTTCAAATGTGCATGTGGCAACGGTTATTCCGGGGTTTATCAAAACAAAAATGGTAGCCGATTTGCCGCCAACGCCTAAACCTATTACGGCTAGTGCAGAGCAGGTTGCCGAAGCTATTTGGAAAGCCTTTAGCAAAAAGAAAGATGTAGTGTATGTATTACCTGTTTGGTGGTTAATAATGTTCATCATCAAAAGTATTCCTGAAGCCTTATTCAAGAAAACGAATCTATGAGTGAGCAAGCAAAAGGCATTGCGTTTTTCGATTTTGATGGTACCATCAGTTTTGAAGATTCTTTTTTGGAATTCCTTCAGTATACCGATGGCCGCTTCAAACTCTATTGGTGTATGGTGTTGAACAGTCCCTTTATTTTATTGTACTTCTTAAAATTATATTCCAATCAAAAATTGAAGGAGCGCTTTTTTACTTTTTTCTACAAAGGTCGTTCTGTTGCTGAACTGGAAGAAAAAGGACAATTGTTTTGTAATGAAGTATTGCCTAAAATGGTTTATCCTCAAGCGCTTCAGCTCATACGTTGGCATCAAGAGCGCGGACATGAAGTCTATCTATTGACCGCTTCCTCTCGGTTATGGTTGGGCGAATGGTGCCGACAACAAAACATGAAAATTATTGATACAACTTTTGAAAACGATGGTCAATATTACACCGGGAAAATAGCCGGTGAAAACTGCTATGGAAAAGAAAAGGCAAAACAGATACTACCGATCTTAGACGCCAACAAAGGTGTTCCAAGTTATGGTTATGGACATGGAAGTGGAGATGCTTACTTTATCGCAGAAGTGAAGTATGGGTTTAATATGCCGTTGAATTCGTCAAACCTGACATCGCAATGGTTTGCTGCGTTAAACAAAGACTAGTTTACAATTTCATTTTTTGCGATTATATTTCCTATCTAAAATTCACCTATGTTGAAGAATAAGCGAATTGTACTTCTTGCCGTTGCAGCATTTTTGTTGCTAGCACCGGTAGTTTTTCTGTTTGTTAAGTCTTCCGGGAAGCCCGATTTACCTAAGACTGCCGATGTGGTTACTCAAGCACCACAAGTTGATTTGTCAGCGCTTGAGCAAACTGCGAATACGAATCCTACATTCGACAATTTGCTGGCCTATTCTATTGCTTGCATAGGCGCCAACCGTCCGGGTAGAAGTATTGAACCGCTGAAACAAGCTATTTCGCTTAATCCCAAAAGTGCTGCTGCCTACAATAATTTAGGCTGTGCCTACACCATGTTAATGCAATATCAAGATGGCATTGATGCCTGCACCAAAGCATTACAAATTGACACCGGCTTTCAATTGGCCAAAAATAATTTGAAATGGGCCAGCGATGAGAAGGCGAAAACGCTTGCTGTAATTCAGGCACAAGAGAATACACCGGATGCACAACGCGATGTGAAGTTCTATATCAACTACGGATTGAATTATCAAAAAATTGGACAATATGATAAAAGCATTTCGATTTGGAATATGGTGTTCGACAAAGAGCCCAACAATGCAGATGCAATGAATAATATAGGCGTAGCGTATATGCTTAAGAACAGCACAGATGAGGCGATAGCCATGTTCCAAAAAGCGATTTCAACAAATCCAGAAAATACATTAGCTAAAAACAATTTAGCTTGGGCACAAGATGTAAAAGCAAAGGCTACTTTGAAGAAATAATACTATTGCGTTTTCTCTTCTGCATTTTCTTCGGTCCCTGTATCAATATGTTGTTTAATGATATTGAATAAAAGTACGGTCATCATCACAAATAGTAATAAGGCGGGAATGACTCTATCGGCTCGAATGAGCGTAATAGCCTTGCTGTTTAATTCCGATTTGCGCACCATGCAATATAGGCTGGGAAGGCAGAAAAATAAACCAATGCCAAACATCACCGGAATATATTTTTTGTAAAACACGTCCTTTTCTTTTAAGATAGGGAGTAATGCAATTACAGGCAATGCTGAAGTGAATTGATATTCCCACACCGTGTTATAACTTAAAAAGAAGGTGAGCGAAATGGCCATAATCAATAGCAATGTGGCTTCTAATCTTATTTTTTTATCGTTGATGAACAGCACAAAAAATGATAACAGCATACTCAAGTAAATCGGTGTTTTGTAAATGCCTGCAGGTGTTTCACGTCCTGCAATAGTGTCCACGAATACAGGAAGAGAATAAACATCCACATGCATAAGTTTGTATTCCGACTGGGCAATCAGGTTAAACCAATGCATGGCATTGTCTTTCATAAAAGCATTCAACACAAAATTGTTTTTGTAGATGTTCATGTTCTGCTTAATGAAGTCGGTGTTCAATGTCATTAGTTTTTGCAGCCCAACACCCTCCGGATTAAACATCGGAACAACAATGAAAATAAGTGAAACAATTCCGTAAATCACTAAACTCTTTATGGTTGTTTTTCGTGTTTCTTTTGTGAAGAGTAGCAGTGGTAACATCAGCAATACTACAGGTTTAGAAAAGAAAGAAATGAGTAAGCCTGCCATTAATTTTTGCTGTCCTTGTCGTTCGTTTTCAGCATAAGTAAGATCGAAAATGCCGAGTAAAATAAAGGTGATAGCTACCACAAGCACTGCGTGAATATTGCCTACAAACAACAGCCAATAGGTGGGAAATGCGCAAAGTAATACGGCAATGCTTAATCGCTGATTAAAGGTGTCGGTCGATGCTCTTGAAATCATCCATCCGCTAAATGCCATTAATGCAACAGAGAATAATGTAAAAAGCCAATAACTTGTCCATGGCGAAAAAAAAGAGAACCAAGAACCCACAAAAACACTAAATGCAGGATGTGCTAAATACCAAGTCGAGTGTGGACCGTAAGCTGTGCCACCCCAGGTATCGAACATGCTTCGTTTTTCTAATAAATTCAAATACGATTTTGGGGCTGAGAAATAATCAATGCCTTGTACATCCGCATGTTCGGTATCAAAAAAGAAAGCATTCAACCAGCCGAAATGTAACGACAGCAACATAAAAACTACAACTCCTACGACAAGAAAGGGTAATGCCTTCGAAATTTTCTCCTTCATATTGAATTCGTTTTAATGTGTCAAGTTTACAGTTTTTAATTGTTTAACTCAAGTTATAATCATGTAAATACAAAGCTATAGTAACGGCTAGTTAAACGATACTTGCACGATATTGTAACGATAAAATCTAAAAAAGGTAAACTTTATTTTGCTGCTTTTGCTTTAGCGGCAGCTTCTTTTTTCGCTAGCTTCTCTTTGTATTTGGCATCGCGTTTTTCGCCTCCAAATACCGAAACATTCACGTAACGATATGGATGCGCTTTTACATCTACCAATAATTTATCGAGATTAACGATAGCTGAATCTAAGTGCTGATATACTTGCTCGTCTTTCACCAACTTACCTACTGTACCTTCTCCTTTATTGATTTTATTCAGCACCAATTGAAGCGAAGCAATGGCTTCTTTTGCATTGTTAACGGTGGTTTTTAAATCGGTATCTTTCAAATTGTCGGAGAATGTACCAAGGTTTTTCAACAGCTTATCGATGTTCGCGTTGTTGTTGTTGATATTGGTAGTAATCCCTTCAATATTTTTCAAGCTTTTATTTAATGAACCCGATGCTTCTATATCGTGTGTAATGGATTGAATGTTGGCTAATGAAGCATTCAAAGCACCAATAGTACTTTTCGGGTCATTTTTATCTAGCGCAATGGCTACTGAGTGAAGTACAGTATCTAATCCTGCAAGGGTATGGCTGATTTTGGCCATTAAAGGGTCAATAGCAGCGCTAATCGTTGATGTAAAATCCTTTTTGAATCCGGTTTGCAGGGTATCGCCACTTTTCAGAATCTCTTTCGCGTTACCGAGAACAATACTTACTTGTTTGCCACCTACTAAATCAGTAGACTGAATCTCAGCAATCGAATTGGTTGGAATCGGATAGTCGCTTTCAGTCATTATCTGAATAATCACTTTGCCCGTTTTTTGGTCGATACTCATATCACTAACAATTCCAATTTTGTAACCGTTAATAGTTACTTGATTCGACTTATATAAACCATCTACTTTATCGTAAATAGCATAGTATCTGCTCTTAGTAGAGAATAAATTTATCCCCTTTAAAAAGTAGAATCCTAAAACGAAGATTACAATAGTAACGAATGCAAAAATTCCGACTTTAGCTTGATTGGTCACAGCGTTGCTTTTTTTCAAAAATAGGGAATAAACTAAGAAATGCAAGTCTTCCGAGGCAGAACAAATCAATTGCCAATTGAAATGTTACTTTAACAGCTCATTCAATCGATTATTATCGGCCCGTTTTCCATTTTCATATACGGCAATAAAGGCATCTTTAAAACCTGCAGCGCGAACTTTGGGTAATTCAGACTGTACCTCAGCGGCAGAAGTAAAATTCCCAACCATTATACGCAGCACACCGTTTGGCAGCTTTTCAGTGTAGATTTTACCGAATTTAGCAGTGATTTCCGGTGCATTTTTGGGTAACACAATGGCCGCAGATAATTGTATTCTAAATACAGGGCCTTTATTTTCAGCCGCTACACCTGTTTTCACCGGTGTTACTTTATTAGGATCAGTACCTCTTGTTTCGGTTGGCGGAGCTGTTGTGTTTGCTTTTACTGCAGTTTCCGATACAGCCCCTTTGCTGTTCGTTGAATCCGATTTCACCGTCTTTTTTGGAATATTAAATTGCCCAAAATTAATTTGAGACCCGGTGCCTAATTGTTCCTTTTTGTACTTAGGTAATGTTGTAGAATCAACTGTGTTTTCTACCGGTTTAAAATCGGCTTTTACCACTCGAACACCGGGAGTAGGTGTGGTTGACTCAATTCCTTCGGGTTTGTTGTCTTCCTTCGTAACTGCGGTTGGTTTATTTTCAACAGGAGCGGTTTTCGTTGGTTCGGTTTTGTCTTCAATAGGTATTTCTTTGCTGCCAGTTGGTAAATAGTCTGACAAATCAATTTCAATATCTTTTCCTTCGATGCTGTTTTTGTATTTTACAAATGCTCTGAAAAGAGAAGCCGCTACTAGTTTTTGTCCATTTTCCGAAGCTAGAAATTGCGCCTCAGTTGCGTTTGAAATGAAGCCGATTTCTGTGAGGATTGACGGCATAGAAGTTTTATACAAAACATAAAAACCGGCTTGTTTTACGCCTCTTGTTTTCCGTTTGGCTATAGCTGCTTGTTCATCTTCAATAAGCGAAGCAATTTTCAAACTTTGGTCTAAAAAGGCATTTTGCTTCATACTCATAATGATATGTCCTTCGGGTGAATTAGGATTGAAGTCGTAGTTTTTTAACCCTCCTTGCTCTAAATCAATAACCGCATTTTCACGTTTAGCTACTTCTAAGTTCTCATCGGTGCGGTGCAATCCAAGGGCATAAGTACTTGAGCCGTAGGCCGTATGTTTAGGCTCGGCATTCAAATGGATGCAAAAAAACAAATCGGCCTTTGCCTTATTGGCAATTTCTGCTCTATCGTTTAATGAAACAAATACATCCGTTTTTCGGGTATAAACAACGCGTGTATCTTTAAAATACTTTTCCACTAAAGCGCCAAATTTTAACGAAACGGCCAAAGCCAAATTCGCCTCGTGGTGACCCAATGGACCAATGGCACCCGGATCGGTTCCACCATGCCCCGGATCTATCACTAAAGTCTTGATGGCAGTGCCTTGTTGCGGGTTTGCTATGGAAAAAGAAGTTAAAAGGCTCAGTAGTCCAACAATAATGAACTGGATGAAGCGTTTGTTTTTCTTAAATTCGCCCGTTTTTCTAATTTGTTTCATAATTCAGTTGCAAAAATATATAACTCTTCCAGTAAGTCTAAAATTGTTTATTAGCATTCTTATGATGTTAATGTCCACTATTTTAGCTAATGCCAGAAATATGGCAAAGACTGAGCCAATTCAGTTTTTGGCCGCTCCAGATAGTGTAAAAAGTGCTAAAAGCAGGTGGCAAAATTTAACATCCGACAGCCTTCGAACAAAACGGGACACCATCCCTTTTCAAGCAGATACCAGCGTTCGGGCGGTTGTTGACACAGTAGCTATCAAGGAAGAAGAGGGCGAAATCAAAGAGAAAATCTTTTATCAGGCTGAAGATTCGATTGTTTACGACATCGATAACAAGAAAATGTACCTCTTTACAAAAGCGGCTATGAAGTACCAAAAAACAGAATTGGAAGCCGATTCTGTACATTTTGATTGGACTACATTCACGCTTTATGCCAACGGAAAGCCCGATAGTACGGGAGAAAAAACGGGAAAGCCTGTTTTTAAAGAAAGCGATAAGGAATATATGGCCGGCAGAATGGCCTATAATTTTAAAACAAAGCGGGGAAAAGTTTACGAAGTATATACACAAGAAGGGGAAGCTTATTTGCAAAGTCAAGCAGTAAAACGCAATGAAAATGAAGAATGGTATGGACTCTCCAATAAATACACTACTTGCGATTTAGAGCATCCGCATTATTATTTCAAAGCAAAAAAAATAAAGCTAGTACCTAATAAATTGATTGTTACGGGCCCCGCAAATCTTTGTGTGGGCGATATTCCAACGCCCCTTTATATTCCATTCGGGATTTTTCCGGTGAAACAAGGCCGTAGATCAGGTATTGTTTTCCCTCAATTTGGGGAAGATGCTCGAAATGGGTTTTTCATAAAGCAAGGAGGCTACTTCTTTGCTATCAATAATAATTTATCGTTGAAAGTATTGGCCGATGTATATACCAACGGAACCTTTGGTGTTTACCCCACTTTAAGCTATATCAAAATGTATAAGTTCTCCGGCAATATAGGGTTTGCCTACATCCGAACTATGCCGGCCGATCCCGATTTACCCAATCAGAGTGCACAAAACGATTTTCGTTTTTCTTGGACATTTAACCTCGACCCGAAAGCAGCCCCAACCAATACCTTTGCAGCTTCCGTCAATTTCTTAACAAGCTCTTTTAATAAGGCCCAAAGGATTACCGATAATTCAATTTTCCAAACCTCTTTCAATTCGAATGTCAATTACCAAAAAATATTTCCGCGCATTCCCTTTCTCTCGTTATCGCTTTCATTAAGCCATGCGCAGAATATTGCTACAAAACAGTTCAGCGTTTCGTTTCCGGTGTTCCGCTTAAATGTATTGCGCGTTACTCCGTTTAAAGCCAAGGTCTCTACCGGCAAATTGAAATGGTATGAGTCTATTGGTATCTCTTATAATTTCGAAGCGAAGAATATTTTAAACACCTTCGATTCGTTGTTGTTTACTTCTGAAAGTTTGAAACGTATGCGTTTTGGTATACAACAAAACTTGAATATTGATGCGCCTTTCACCGTGGCTAAATATTTGAATATCACTCCTGCATTCCGTTATACCGAACGATGGTTTTTCCAATCGGTGAATAAAAAATGGCAAGAACAAGACCTAACGGTGATTCGTCCCGATGGTTCAAATTTTCAAATTCCATACTTAGGAAGTTATCTCAAAACCGATACCACAATTGGGTTTCATGGTGTGCGCGATTTCGATGTAAATGTTACCATGAGCACAAAGGTAATTGGTATTTACAATTTTAAAGGGAAATGGATAAAGGGAATTCGACATATTTTCACACCATCTGTGAGTGGTGTTTATCATCCCGATTTTGGCAGTAGTTTTTGGGGCTATTACCAAACCGTTCAGACCGATTTGCTGAATCAAAATCCTCTTACTTATTCGCATTATGATATTGTAAACTCGCTGTATGGTATTCCAACTTCGGGTATGGTTGGCGCTGTGAATTTTTCCTTAGCCAATAACTTCGAAATGAAAGTGTTTTCGAAAAGTGATACCATCAAACATGAGCGCAAAATTGCACCACTCGAGCGTTTCAATATTTCGGGCGGTTATAATTTTGCCGCTAAAACCAATAAACTCAACGTATTTACCATTAACGGAAACTTGAAGATTTGGGAAAATATTGGCGGTGCATTTAATATTGCCCTCGATCCTTATGCCCTCGATTCGTTGGGTGCCCGAAGCAATAAATTTCAATGGAACGAAAAGAAACAACTATTGCGATTTCAAACCGGGAACATTTCTTTGAATGCCACATTCCAAGGGAAAAGTAAAGCGGCTCCGCAGAATACCGATAAGGGGTTCAAAAAAGGCGATTATGTGTCGTATGATCCATACTTGTATTATGATTTCAATATTCCGTGGCGAATTACTGCCTCTTATACGTTTAATATTTCGTCTTCCAAAACAACCGATTTGCGCGATACGCTTATTTCCACACAATCGCTCTATATCGATGGCGATGTAAATCTTACACCTAAATGGAAAGTAGCATTAAGTTCCGGGTTCGATTTTCGATTGAAACAACCAACATTAACTACGGTTCGCGTTATGCGCGATTTGCACTGTTGGGAGCTGAACTTTAACTGGACCGCCTATCCTGTGGCCTATCAGCAGTTTATGATTGAACTTCGCGTGAAATCTTCTATGTTGAAAGATTTGAAATTAACAAGACGAAAATCCTATTTAGATAACGCTTTTTAATGTTGCTGTATGAACTGTACTATTATTACCATTGGCGATGAATTGCTGATTGGTCAAACTGTGGACACCAATTCTGCTTGGATTGGACAAATGTTGAATGCCATTGGAATTAAAATTTATGAACGTATTGCTGTGGGCGATATCGCTGTTCAAATTGTGAAAGCCATTGATACCGCCCGTTCCCAATCGGATATTGTGATTATAACAGGCGGACTGGGACCTACAAAAGACGACATCACCAAAAAAACATTACGAACTTATTTTCATGCCGGAGAGGTATTGCATGAACCTACACTAGCGCGGATACGTGCCATTTTTGAGAAGCGCGGCCGACCACTATTGGCGATCAACGAAACACAAGCACTAGTGCCAGATAACTGCACTGTGCTTGACAATGAGCGCGGCACAGCACCCGGAATGTGGTTTGATGTAGAAGGGAAAGTCATCGTATCGTTGCCGGGTGTGCCGTATGAAATGAAACATCTAATCACAAACAAAGTAATACCCAAATTGAAAACGCAATTCCCTTTACCCGAAATATATCATCGCAATTTGTTGTGTGTGGGTATTGGCGAATCGTCAATAGCACAAATGCTTTCAGGCATAGAAGATAGTTTGCCTTCAACGATTCAGTTGGCTTACTTACCCGATTTAGGCATGGTGAAATTGCGCTTAAGCGCATATGGAATAACCGATGCCGCTCATAAAGCTATGCTCGATAAAGTATATGATGAGATGAAGCGCATTATGCAAGCCTATGTTTTTGCCGAAGAAGATATTACCCTGCAAGAAGCGGTTGGTCGGTTGTTTCAAGCCAAAGGGAAAACATTTGCTGTAGCAGAAAGCTGCACCGGTGGCTATGTTGGACACCTCGTTACGAGTATTCCCGGCAGTTCTGTGTACTTTAAAGGAAGCTTAGTTACCTATTCATATTCAATGAAAGAGGCGATACTAGGAGTGAAGAAGGAAACACTTGAAACCCAAGGTGCAGTAAGTGAAGCTTGTGTACGCGAAATGTTAGACGGATTGTTACGTGTTTCCGATGCGGATTATGGTGTGGCCATTAGCGGTATAGCCGGACCTGATGGAGGTACAGCCGCTAAGCCGGTAGGTACAGTGTGCTTTGCCGTAGGGTCGAAGGAGAGCATTAAAACCTATACTATACAGTTCTTTCCATCGCGTATGGAGAATATTCGCGCATCTGCTATGACAGCGCTAAATCTATTACGCAAAGCAATTATTTAGTCGAATTGATTATACTTGCAGCCCGAAAACACGAAGAGAGGTGTCCGAGTGGTTGAAGGAGCACGCCTGGAAAGCGTGTATACGTGAAAGCGTATCGAGGGTTCGAATCCCTTCCTCTCTGCATTTAAAATCCATTACCTAAACAGGTAGTGGATTTTGTTTTTTCAGAATGAATGGAATGATGAAGCAGTGCGATTGCCCATACATTTTAATGGTGAATTCGTACAAACAAAAAAGGCCTACTCGCAAAGAGTAAGGCCTTTAATTGTTGCCCGAACAGGATTCGAACCTATACACACTGAACCAAAATCAGTAGTCCTGCCATTAGACGATCGGGCAATAGAGAGCGCGAATATATATCTTTTCTCTAAAAAGAAAACCCTTTTGGATAATTTTCAATCCAAAAAGGTGGAAGCATTTACTTTTTACCGGCTTCTAAAAGTTTCATGAATTCATCCAATTTCGGCATTACGATAATCTCGGTTCTGCGATTGATAGAGCGGTTCGCAGGTGTGTCGTTGCTTACTTTAGGCTGATATTCAGAACGGCCACCGGCAGTAATTCTGCTTGGATTGATATTCAAATTGTTTTGTAAATAACGGGCAACTGAAGTAGCTCTTAAACAGCTCAAATCCCAGTTGTCGGCAATTGTTGCAGTGGCAATTGGCACGTTGTCGGTATTTCCCTGAACTAAAACATCATAATCTTTATAGTCGTTCAAGATTTTGGCGATTTTATCCAAAGTTCCGGCAGCTGCCGGGCTCAACGTATATTTTCCGGAATTGTATAGCATTTTGTCGGACAACGAGATGAATACCACCCCTTTTTGCACTTTAATTTGAACGTCATCGCTGGCTACATCGCTTAACGAACGTTTCAAGTTATTACTTAATACCATATTCAACGAGTCGTTGCGTTGGTTGGTAGCCACCAATTCTTTGATGTATTTATTAGCTACGTTAATTTCGTCTACCAACTTACTGATGTTCACTCCACCTTGGTTGTTTTGTTTCTGACAGTCGTCAATCAATTTCTGCAACAAGGCTACATTTTCTTGTAACATTTTGATTTTGTCGTTCAAACCGGAGGATTCAGTTCTGCAATTGGCTAATTTTAAAGTCAAATCCTGAACACTTGAATTTAATGCGCTTTCAGACGTTTTTAATTTGTCGTACTCCGATTGAAGTCCTTTATATTTCTTCTGCGTTACACAAGAACTCAACAACACGGTGAATGCGATAACGGCTATTTGTACTTTTTTCATAACATCTAATTTTTGCAACGATAAAACATTTTAACAGAACTAACTATGATTTTAGTTTTTTTTGCTGAATTACTCCACTACAATTTTATCTACCCACAAATCAGTACCGGATTGCAATTGCACAAAATACACGCCTCGGCTTAATGCGTTCACATCTATATTTTTTGAATCGGCACCTGTAGCTTTATTCCAAGTAGCTTGATGCACTTGTTTGCCGGTGTAATCGTAAATGGATAATGTCAATTTTAGTGCTTTGCTTTCATTAATATTTATGGTGAACTTGCCTTGATTGGGATTGGGGTATAATTCCGCTTTAAAGGCTTTGTTCTTTAGGGTATTCAAATGGGCAGGATAGGTATACGCCTCCATAACAGCTGCAAAGGCGTTGATTTTTCCATGTCCCCATAGATTGTTGCCTTGTGCCGGCAAAGTGCCTGTAAATGTATCGGTGATAGCTGTTTTTGCCAGAATAAGTTTCACCTCAGCCGGAGAAAGCTTAGGATTGGCTTGAAGCATCAATGCAACAATGCCCGATGCTGCCGGAGACGACATAGAAGTGCCCGACATTTGTGCATAGTAATAATACTTACTGTTCAACGAATCGTAACCTCTGCTGATGACCGATGAATAGTCTGCTCCACCCGGTTTGTAATCTGCATTAAACGAATTCACTGATGAAATTACGGCTAGTCCCGGTGCTGTAATATCAGGCACTATGCGGTTATCAGCAGTAGGTCCATGACTTGAAAAAGGAACTAGTTTTTTTAGCGAGGTATAACTGGAATACGACTGGTTACTATTGCTAATATTTTTGAAGTTTATTCTGCTGGAATAGGCCCCCACACTGATGGCTGATTGCGTAGCCACAAAATCGGAGGTAGTTTGATTGTTGTCTCCGGCAGTAGCCCAGCTTCTGCCGTTACTCGTTAATTCTCCGTAATAGCCGTTCGATGCTCTAACATAACCATTCCAAATATTTATGATTCCGCTCGTTCCGTTTATCGTTAAACAAATACTGTCTTTCACTCTACTGCCTAAACTCAAATATAATCTAGGTTTACCATTAAACTCGGAAGTGGCCGTTACCATATCCACAAAGCAAGTATCGTTGTTAGCGCCTATTAAATAAAATCGGTGGAGTTGGTTGTCTAGGCATACAAACCCCGTGGTTGCTGTTTCTACACCATTGTATAAAGATACTTTCGCACAAAACGATTGGCCACTTTGTCCCCAAACATCTACCCAAGTATTTTTGGTGTTGAGGTACGAAGCAAAACCTACAAAGGTGCTTACGGTTGTGTCTGAAAAAGTAAATGATTTATTGATATGAAGGTTTACATCGCCATTGTTTCCGGCTGAACATACAAATATTTTTCCGGCTCCGGTAAGTGCATCAACAGCCTGGCTAAACAATGAAGTTCCATCTTTTGGGCCTAAGGGTGGTCCCCAACTTAAGTTCACAACTGCGGGTTTACCTACCGTTGCGGCATATTGATACACATAGTTTATCCCATCTACAATGCTCGATACGCCTGTGTTTTTCCATTCCGTAGAATCAGGGGTAATTCCAACAAATACAATATCGCTCTCAAAGGCCAAGCCTTGAAATTTGTGATTGCTGGTGGCATTACTTTTTCTTCCGCTTCCTGAAGTAATTCCCACAACATGCATACCATGTGTATTGGTGCTGTTATCGGTTTGTGCGGCAAACATGGAAAGACTGTCGATAATTTCGTTCCCATAACCATAAGCTGTGGGCGGTGTTCCGCTTTTTCTTTGTTCCCAAACTCTTTTTACGCGGTAGGTATTGCCTAATGAGTCGTATAAGGTTGGATGGGTATAATCGAAACCTATATCTACAACACCTACTACAACATCTTTTCCTGTAAATGGCATAACAATGTTTATACCCGCATGCACCGAATCTGCTCGCGTTGTTCTTACTACTGAATCCAAATTCATACTGATGGGCTCATCTAGTTCTATATAATCAATCATATTCAGTTGTGTAAATGCTTTTACATTTTCCATCGGAATTTGAACCGTCCAAATGTTGCCGGCTTTTGTTCCTACGTTCACACCTAATGCCTCAAAAGCTGACGGTGTTTGTATCGTATTCGTTTTAATTAACCCGCTTAAATAGGTTTTTCCGGCTATGGTGTGATAAACATAGTCTTGCGCAATGCGTTGCCGAATCGCTGGCTCCGGGGTTGCTAAAAGCAATTGCGTTTTAGGTGAAAGCTTCGCATTAGAAGGTGTGCTGTCTTGCGCAAAAATTGAAGTATAAACAATGATTATCAGGATGGAGAAAAGGTGTTTTTTTATCGACATATAGTTAAGTTAAAAGGTATGGAAACGCAAAATGACAAAAGTTATTTTTGATTGATGAAATTCCCTGTTTGTGGTTTAGGTAATAGTTTTAGTCGTTCTCCAAAGTAGGATGCACGTGGGTCGTTTCTTTCAGCATACATCGCATACAGTGTGCTCACTAAGCTATAGTCATTTTCGTTGTACTTATACGCTTTTTCGAAATTTGCAATCGCACTGTCTCTAGCCCCCATCCGCATAAACACTTTCGCCATATTGAAATAGGGTTGATAGGCATTTGGGAAATCCTTACTGGCATCTCTGCTTACCGCTAGTGAGTTTTCAAAATCATTCAGCCGGAAATAATCAAAGCTCAAGTTGGCGTATACCATTAGTTTTGGACGAATTTCAATCGCCTTTTTATAATAGGGAATCGCTTCCGCGAATTTATTTTGTGCATCCAGCAAAACGGCAATGTTGCTGTATGGCTCAGAAAATGTAGGTTTTATTCTAATTGTGTTTTTAAATTCTGCCATAGCTTCATCATAACGGTTCAGCTGCACAAGTGTTCTGCCTAAATCGAAAGAAGCATTCATAAATTCGGGATAAATGTCGAGGGCTTTTTTGAATTGAACACAAGCATCTTCTCTCCATTTCGTTTGCTCTGATGTATTCGATGTTGTACCGGCTTTTAAAGCTAAATGCACTGCATACAAATTTCTAGCTTGCGCTGAATTCGAAACATTCTCAATATCTTTAGAGAATAACGTTACTCGGTCTTTCCAATCAAAATTGCGCGCTATGGTTACACCGGAATACGCAATGCAAATCAATAATAGTATTGCTTTCAGCGGAAGAGAAAATTCGTTAAGCGACTTCCCGTTAAACGGATTTTTGGAAAGTAAAAGCAGTAAATAGCTCACCAAGATGCTAAATCCAATACTTGGGATGAGTAAGTAACGATCGGCCATCATTCCCGGAAGTGCTGAAACAACTGTAGATACAGAGGCTAACGAAATCAAGTAAACAAAAATGCTAAACGATATGATGGGTCGCTTGCGCAAGAAATATAAGCCCAATCCTGCAATTAATAAATGCATTAAGAAAATAGCGATTGGGTATGCATTCCAAAAATTCAGTGCATCAATATATTTATACCCATAATAAAACGACATTGGATACGGTGCAAAGATCAACTTTAAATATTTAGCAAAAATATCCATTCCGGTTCCCAACCGAATAGCTAACGGTTCATTTAACCCAACAGGAATCTCAACAAAATTAAGCGGACGATTGGTATATGCTATGATCGTAGGTCCATTGGTACTGCTGAGCTTTCCTACAATATGGGTGTCTTGCAACTGTATATGTAAAGGCTGTTGCGCAACTTTGATACTAATCAGCGATGGGATAAGCAATACAAATGCTAAAACGCCTATAATTGCTATGCGATAATTTTTTTCAGAAAAATAGGAGAGGAATAAAAAAACAATGAGGAAGTTAAAATAGAATATGTTCTTTTCAGTACCCAAGAAAAACAATACTGTTTGTCCGATGGCAATAACTATTAAAATTGGAAGTTGGTATTTAGCGGTCTTTGTTTGGAAATAGAAGAGCACAAGCATTGCGCCAACGAGAACGATAACACCATCATAACGCTGTATTGTCCATAGAGTAGTTAAACCAATAGCAAAAGCAATTAACAAGATGCGCTGGATTCCTTTTGAGCGAAGGCCGAAATACAGTAACGGAAATGGAAGAATAGATAATGCCAAACGATGCGGTAGTTGCAAATTAAACAGATAAAAGAGGAGCATGGATAAGTATCCGATACCAACGATGAGTTTCCATTCCCAATTTAGCCACAATAGCGAAAAGCCAATAATAAAAAGGGTTCCAAGAAACAAGCCGTTATTTCCGGCTATGAAATAAAAATAGTTTAAACCGGCTAGCCCAAGAATGATAATGCTGAGTAGTATACTCTGCCATTGATAAAAATTTCGAAACGAAATACTGGATGCATACGATTTAGCATTCGAAAGATAAATGCCGAGAAAACCCTTTACAGAGAAGTGTTTCAGCCAATTACCTGAAACTCCGTTTTTGAGGATAAACAAAACACAATTCAAAACAAGTACACCCATCAAGAATTGGACTCTGTCTTTGAGAAGGTTGATATTAACCAAAAAGAATAATGGGAATGCAAGTCCAATACTCAGTAGTAGCATTTCTTTTAACGATGTGGTTCGGAAAAAGGCAATGGCCATGGGGATGAAAATAAGGAAAGGTGTAATAGTGAGTTTTGACAGCAAGCCGAAAACAAAAGCAATAAACATGCATGGAACGTAAATCCACTTTTTTGTTTCATTGAATTTAAGGGCATAACGAAGGGCTAACAATGCACCAAGTAACGATAGTATTTCATCGCGGCTTTTTATACTTGCCACCACCTCGGTATGAATAGGATGTAAAGCAAAAATAGTTGCGGCTACAAAGGTTATCATACTGTAGTCTGTACCCAAAAGTCGGTTAATCACCCGATAGAGTGTTAAACATAAAAGGGCATAAAGAAGAACGTTGAAGAAATGACTTACATGCGGGTTGTCGCCAAAAAATTCATGTTCAATAGCAAAAGAAACAAGTACCATTGGTCGATACTCGTAGCTGTAGCCTAATTTATCTTTGTAGTAGGGTTCGGTGAAAATATCCGGGATAGCACTAATTCCACCGGCAGTTAAACGATGGTTTTGTGTTACCAATTCATCATCAAGATTATAATCGTTTGGAATGGAATTCGCATACACCAAAAAACTAATCAAGAAAATAAAAAGGCTAAACCCATATTTTGCGAGAAAACCTTCGCTGTTTTTTTGGGTTTCTTTTGTATTGCTCTTGCTTACTTTTTTTTGTTGTATTTCTTTTTGCTTACTCATCGGTTAAATATAATCAATAGTAAATTTATTCTGCCTTTCATTGAATTTTATCAATTTCGGAAAGCCCATGAGGGTAGGATATAGTTGGCAAAGTAGAGGAATGTCGGTGTAATAAAATGGCTTAAATAAATAGGCAAATTTAATTTTTACGAAGTCCCAAACTTTAGCATGTATTGATTCGTTGTTATGCGATTGCTCAATAATGCTTTGGCATTCTCGAATATACCGTTCCTGATCTTCTGACAATTGATGCTTATGTACTCTGAATCCTGATAGCAATACAGGGGCCGTATAAATACTTGCCCATTGAAAAAAACGCACCCACAATTCAAAATCAAAAGCAATAATTCCTTTTTCAATTTTAGCGCCTGCTTTCTTCCAAAGTGAAGCTCTCCAAAAAACAGATTCCTGTTGTATGGCTAAAAAATCGCCACTGACAAATCGTGTTTTACTCCATCGATTGAAATGCGGGTAAACACCATCGTGCACATAGTTGTCAAACACCGGAGTACGTTGAATAAACAATTCATTTAAGCAGGTTTCTTCTGCATTATACCACGAAGGGAAGCCGGTTATCCAATCCACGTTTGGTAGATCCGTAAATAGTTTCGCAACAGTTGATAATGCATAAGGATGAAATTTATCATCGGCATTCAACCAACATAAAATATCGCCAGTAGCTTTCAAAAAACCTTTGTTCAACGCATCTGCCGGACCTGAATCTGTTTCGGAAATAATGCAGTGGATTTTACTTTCGTATTCTTTTATGATACTTAGCGTATTGTCATTACTTGCTCCGTCAACAATAATATATTCGATGTTAGCATAGTTTTGCCCCACAACCGATTCTATACATGTTCTTATGTATTGTTCGGCATTTCTGCAAACGGTAACAACGGATATTTTAGGGTTAGTAGTCACTTAAATAATAGGCATTGGTTTTATGTTCAAAGCGCACAACAGCCGGGAATTTTTCTTGGCGGTAATATATATAGCGTAAATAAGGAATGTTTTTTTCAAAACTCCATTGCTTGAAACTAAAGGGTTGTGATCGCTTTACTTCCTTTTCTCCACTATAAGCTGCATAAAAAGAGGCACTATACAATGGCGTCTCCCGAATACATTGCAACCAAAGTTGATGTGGAATTCCCGATAGACCGTTTACTTTCATTTTTTTGATACTCTCT
The DNA here is from genome assembly GCA_016786765.1 of Chitinophagales bacterium. Classification (GTDB taxonomy): domain Bacteria; phylum Bacteroidota; class Bacteroidia; order Chitinophagales; family LD1; genus CALAYL01. Next base: position 23,662 of record JAEUUZ010000019.1, on the reverse strand, counting down.
TTTGCAAGATATTCTGAAAAGAATAAACCTGCCGAGCGAAGACTTGTTGTGCCAGTGGTTTCAACTTCAGCAGTAATTAATCTTTCCGTGAACCTTCTTTTGCATATTGGTTTTGGGGCTTGTAAAACGCCATTGTGTTTGCCAACCACAATGCCATACAACCAATGTATATCTACAAAACGTTTAAAAATGTTTTTTGCCGCTAATAACGCTCCTTCTGCATATTCATCGCCAGATTGGACCAACGCACCGTAGGCATATGAGGAGGTAGTCAATGCATCCAGTACCATTTGGTCATCGGCTGATTCAATGATTTGGAGGCTATTAATGTGTTCCGGAAGCGGATGTATACTAAGCGTTGTTTTCGCGAAGATCTTAACATCTACAAACGGATATTTTTGTCTTGAAATGCTATTCAGTGTTAACGCAAGTCCATCCGAAGTATCAGCTATAATAAGAATGCAGAATGTAGGGTACTGTTGATTGTACATGTGTTTTTCAAACGCAGCACGCCCTCTTTCAGTAGCTTCCGATTCGATAAACTCATGGAAAACTAAATCCTTAATCCCTTTCAATTGTGGAAAAAAAGCCTCGCGATTCGGTTTTTTATCGATAAAATCTTTTGTGGCACCAAGATGTAAAAATTCACCTTTTACATCTTGCATAATATTCTGCGTGTAATCCGATAGTTCAATCCCAAACGATTGTATAGGTTGGTTGCATTTTTTAGAGGAAATCAAAAATGGCGTAAGCACACTGTCTAATGCGCGCTCACCATAAACATCAATAGTGGTATTGCTTGAATTGTAAATTCCTTTTTGAAAAACATTTTGTTCAAACCAAGCATCATACTTGCTTTGCGAAGCAGTAAGGGATTGAAACTGGAAGTTGCGATTACCTTGCATCAAGGGGGTTTGAAACAATCCTTTTCGATCGGTATTGGTGCCGGGATCGCCAAAGTTAGTACTGAGCGATTGATGCGGGAAAACAAAATACGAATCAGTATCAATCAAATAATGAATGAAATGTTTCTTCCACGATTGCGCTCCCCAACTTTGAATGTAATCAGGTAAAGGTTTATTGCTCTTGAGCTCGGGATGTTCCTTTAGCCATCGCCTAAAGGCATTCCACTGTTGTTTTGTCCAACACTGTCCCCACGATGATGCCACTTGCATGAAGTAAACATCACTGCCATCTTGCTTAGGGTAAAAAGGATAAAATCCGCTTTCCGTAATAGCATAGCTATACAACGATATCCCGGCTACTTTTTCTTCAGCGGAATAAAACGCAAGTGCCTGTTGTGTGTATGCAAAAAAGTAAGGCGAAACCACTAAGTCGTCTTCTAAAACGATAATGGCATCGTAGTCATTTACAATGTCGACACACAACAGAATATGCTGTTTCAGTCCCAAATGTTGGGTATTCCGAATTACTTTTTTTGAACCAAAAGCCCATAGATATTCTTCGGCTATAGCAACTGTTTTTGTTTGAACCGATGCATCATCAATGGATATAAAAAGATCTGTGTTTTGCGAGTATTCGGCTTTGGCTAATGCATCCAACAACCGCATCAGACAATGGGGGCGGTTGAAGGTTGGGACAACAATAGCTATGTTTGTTTTCATGGGTTAGGTTCATAATCAAAAAGGTTGCCGTATTCCTTTTTAATTGCTGTTAGCACTACTTCCTGATCTCGCAACACTACCTTTCGGCCTGCCTTTGCCAGCAAAAGGGCTAAAGCGAATTGTTGAGATTCGTCTAAAAGTAATGAACCTTTTTTATATGTTATACCATCGAAGACGATTTTTTCATCTTCCGAATAGGTCTTTAAGTAGTCTTGCCATTGAAACGTAAGATGACGTTTGTTTATCTCATCAGTTGCTTCACTCAGCAACAAGGCGTAATCATTATTGCGCGCAAAAAGCCCAAGTGCCTTATTATCTCTCGGGAAACAAGGGCCGCCAAAGCCAAAGCCATACGATAAATATTTATTCCCGATTCTACTATCGGCCCCAATGGCATGCAATATTTTTTCGGGCTCAGCACCAACCTTAATGGCTAAATCGCCAATCGAATTGGCAAACGAAATCTTCGTTGTTAGAAAACAATTTGTGGCAATTTTCGCAATTTCAGCACTAAGCCGACTCATTCTACAATACACCGGTTTGTTTTCACATAACTGTGTGAACACCTCTTCTATCAAATCGCCAGCGGTTTCGTTCGCTTCACCTATCAGCACCTGATCAGGATATAATTGATTGCGAATAATATCACCCTGTGCAATAAACTCAGGATTATAACTTACTGTATAGTTGTAATGCTCAAGTCGTTTGGCTAAGTCGTCACAATATCCGGGCATTGTTGTACAGCCAATCACCAAATGAATTTGCTTATCCCGTTTGCCAAAGCCTATCAATTGCTCGGCTATATGTTCAATTTGTGCGTGGTCGTAACTTCCATCGGGCAACGATGGTGTGGCTACCATAATAAAGAGCAATGGAAAATCATCCAACAGTACATCCGCAATTGCTGTGGTAGCTTTGAAATTCGAAGCAGACTGCAACAGTTCGTTTACCCGTGGCTCAAATGAAAACAATGTTTTGTTATTGATGGAATGCACATAGCCTTCATGAATATCTACACCCACAATCGAATACCCTTTCTGCTCAAGGTTTAATCCGAAACAAAGCCCCAATTTACCAATACCGAGAATCCCAATGTTCAAGTCGTTGAATTTAGTGTTTAACCTAAAACGTCTGCACGACTAGCTTTTTGGCATATCTTTCACAAAGCTGGCCTGCGCATCTTTGAATTCTTTTTCCAATTTTGCAGCCATTTCAGGATCGAATCGTTTCGCAATAGAACTCAACTCTTGTAAAATGTACAATTGTTCTTGAATAGGACGGTTCTGCATAAAGTAGCCTTGTTGCAATTGCGCTAAATACGCTCTATCGCCACTATCTGAAGCTTTTTCCAGTTGTAGCTTATAAACATATTGCCAGTATTGTAATTCATCTTTCGCTCTTGCTAACAACTCATCCGATAGTTTTCTTGCTTTTGCTTTATCGCCAGCAGCATAATAAAACTCAGGGTAAGAAGCATTGAACACATTATACGGAATCAACTTAGCCGGCATCATTTTCAACGCATAGTCAATCACTTCAACCGCTTTTTTCGTATCGCCTTTTACCGCTAACGATTCCGCTAAACGTGCGTAGTTGCCTCTCAAATTCATGAACATACGTTGGATGTTTTCATCGATATACAAATCAGGGTACGTTTCAACGCCTCCGAATTTGAATTTCTTCATCATGTTCTCATACGCCACATCATTACGTACAGGTGCCGTTTGATGGCCCTTAGACCCCGACTCTCTAGGAACAATTCTGTAGGTTAATCCTTCCAATTGGAAATATTTATCTAAGCCTTCATACGCATCTGAACTTACAGAAACTGCAAAGTAAATCGGACGTTCCATAATGTTGTTCGCCACAATATCTAAGGTCAGTAAATCGTTTTTCAACAACGTTCCACTACCTATTTGCCAATTCATACGCGGAGTCAACTGTGCATAATCAGCCGGGTCTAACATATTCATCGCTTTCGCTTTGTTAGTGTCTATATCTAAATAGAATGTTCTTGTTGGTAAGAAATTCTCCATCTCACCTTGACCTGAACTCACCTTGTTTTTCGGATCATCGCTGGCAATAAATTGCATCACCTTTTTCAAATCTAATGGTGTTTCTTCATTAATACCCGGAGTAGGCGAGTAGCGCACCACATCGCGGTTGCTAGCTTGTATTTGCTCATCGGTAAACGAAGTTTTAACCGGTGCCGATTGGTTCCATCGATATTTCAATTGCTGGATATACCAATCTACACCTAATAACGAAAGGTTGATGACACGCACATCCGGACGAATACCTTCCACCTCTTGTGCATACCACAATGGATAAGTATCGTTATCACCCATCGTCATCAAAATAGCATTCGGCTGACAAGACTCTAAATAATCTCTCGCTAAATCTCTTGCGGTATAACGGTTGTGGCGAGTGTGATCATCCCATCCTTGCGCTCCCATTAAAATTGGCGCACTCAACGATAAGGCTAAAGCCACACCGGCTGCAGGAATTTCAGCCATTTTCTTACGTAAGAAATCCCAAATCGCTAACACCCCAAATCCAATCCAGAAACAATACGTCCAGAACGAACCTGCCTGTGCATAATCGCGCTCTCTCGGCTCTATTGGCGGCTCGTTTTGATACACAATCTGGAACAAACCGGTAACTATAAACAACACCAAAATCTTCAAGAAAATTTCTTCGTTTTTGTACAATGTGTAAATCAAACCAATCAATCCCAGAATGAACGGAATCATGTAAAACTTGTTGCGGCCTTTGTTTTCCAACGATTCTTTCGATAAATGCTCTTGCGGATACTCCGGTGTAAAGAATAACCCCGAATTGTCAATAAACGGAATACCGCTTATCCAACGGCCATTGTCGTTACCGTAAGTGCCTTGAATATCATCTTGTCTACCGGCAAAGTTCCACATAAAATAACGGAAGTACATATACCCAATCTGATACTTCAAGAAATACCAAATGTTGTCTTTCATCGAAACATCATCTTTCACAAAATAACGTCCCGGTTGCTCGGCATTACGTTGTTGCGCAATTTGGTTGGCTTGCTGGCGCTGACCCGGATCAAAGGTTTGTACCACCTCGTTCGTCTTACGGTCAATTAATTTCGCTGCCGGGTTTAACCATGTTCTATACCCATCGTGCTTTTGCGTTTCTTGCCAAAAACCTAAACGAGGGAATAACATACATGCCTCATCTTTGAAAATATAATCGATTTTCTTTCCGCCAAATTCATATTTGTCTTTGCCTTTGTAGAAACGGTCGCCCAATTCTTTTTGTCCTTCAATATCCTGATAAGTTGCGGTATAATCCGGTCCGTACACCAACGGTCTGTCGCCATACTGCTCACGATCTACATACGATTTAATGCTGAATGGATCAGCCGGTCTGTTCATGTTAATGGGTGTATTTGCTACAGCACGAATAGGCACCATCGCATACGATAAGTAGCCGATGTACACAAACGAAGCCGAAATCAATCCCAAATTCCATAAGTACCGATTCGTTTTTTGAGTATAATAAATGCCGTACGCCAATAATGAAATCAACAACAAGAAGAAGAAAATCACACCGCTGTAAAACGGTAATCCCAATGTGTTCACAAAGAATTTATCGAACCCGGCCATGAACGCCTGGGTGTAAGAAATAACAAACTTCATCGCAAAACCCAACACGCCAAAACCGGCAAAAGCGGCAATAAAAAAGCCTACTACCGAAGTTTTGTGGTTTTTGAAATAGTATACCACCGCAATAAACGGCAAGGCTAGTAACGAAAGTAAGTGAACGCCTATCGACAAGCCCACCATATAGGCAATAAAAATAATCCAACGGTCAGCGTATTTGCTTTCGCTTTCGTCCCATTTCAAAATTGCCCAAACAATAATCGCCATAAAGAACTGCGACAAGGCATACACCTCGCCCTCCACAGCCGAAAACCACAACGAATCCAAGAACGTAGCGCAACCTGCGGCTATCAAACCGGCTCCCATCACGGCAATCGCCTCGCCCGATGTTGGATTGTTCTTATCCGTAAAAAACATTTTTTTTGCCAACATCACTACCGACCAATAACAAAACATAATCGAAGCGGCAGTGCTTAAACCCGACATAAAATTCACCATCATTGCCACTTTCGAAGTATCGCCAAAAGCCAAAAGTGTGAACAATCGTCCCAACATAAGGAAGAATGGTGCCCCCGGAGCGTGAACTACCTGTAGTTTCCAGCAGCCCGAAACGAACTCACCGCAGTCCCAGAAGCTTCCGCTCGATTCCATGGTCATCGCGTAAACAACAGTAGCGAATAACAGCACACCGAAGCCTACCAGGGTATTAATTTTCTTGAAGTTTTGCATATTTTGTTTTTTTGGAATCTGCTAAAATAGCCAAAAGTTGTGTTCGTCAAAGTTTTGAATCGCCCGATTCGCTTTTTTTCGAATTTCTTAGGATTTATGCATAGGCTGTTCCCTGCAGGATGTAGGCCGTGTCCCGCTAAGAAGCGGCACCGGGCTTTTCGCTGCAAGTCCTCGTGCCAATAGGCATTGGCCCTGCGGGCTTTCCGCTCCAATCCCTCACGGGGCATTCTAGTTCAAACATTATTTTGGCAAACAAACATCATATTGCCGTCATTCCCGCTTAGGCGGGAATCACACTATTCATACTTGCGGTTGGTGAAAACAATAACTGAAGGTGAAAAGATTGGTTGGTGGCGTAACACCAACCAAAGGAGAAACATTTTTCCTGGGTTCGTGCCCGTACAAAAGGAAACTATTTACAGAGAATGGACGGTAAGTGGTAACAAGAGCGATGGGTGCAAGAATGTTAATTCTTTAAGTCAAAACTATCTTTAGTAGAAACTCCTTGGCGATGTAATTTTCGATTTTCCCATGGAGCCATAGGATTGGATTCCGCCCATAACCCTCTCTTTTCTATACGGGCAACATTCTCAATACTATCTAATTTCTTATCATTTGAATACTTTACAAAATGCCAAGCATAGCCAGCAGCAACCATTTCTTCCCCTAACTCCCTACCATCTGGCAAATACGATTGAGCAATAGTCCGATTATATCGGTCCTTTCCTTTGGTTACAATCATAACTTCGTTTTGAAAACAAAGTGTACCTAAATAGTTTTTGGCAACTTTATAAAAAGGCATTCCCTTTTCAGGTGCATCAATGCCCGACATTCTCACTTTGAGCGTAGTATTGTCAGACATAAGTATTTCAAAGGTGTCTCCATCAAAAATCTTAACTACCTTGCCAGTAATCTTATCTGCATCATTTTTGGGGTTCGTTCCCAAATTACAGGAACATAAAACAAAAAAAAGAACTAAATACCTGCTCATTAAATTTTAAAATGTAGGGATAACACCTAATGTAATGACACAAATTCTGCGTTCAGGGTTATCTATTTTTGTTGTATTTTTTAACCCAACTGGAGGTTCCTCACCTTTTCCGACAGCCTTCAACTTGATCTCTATTTTTTCAGTTTTAGCAATTTCAGTTAATCTGAACTCAAAGTATGAACGAACAGCATTTGCTCTTTCATTTGATAACTCCAAATTATATTTTATTCTTTGTTCAGTGTTAGTACTTCCTTGTAAGTCAGCATAACCTGTAATATTAACAGCTATCTTCTTTACTTTATCGGCATATTTCTTTGGTTGTTCATTTTTGGGAAAATCATTCCAAAACTGAATTTGCATCCTAATGTTTTGGACCATGTCATCAATTTCCTTTTTTCCACTTTCCTTCAACGTAGATTTACCTACATCAAACGATAAATCGGATTCTAGTTTTTCAGATACAACTTTTTCAACAGCAATTTGAACCACTTTAAGTTCCTGCATTGCCTGTGAAATAATCTCCGTTTTTAACCGCAAATTATTCAATCGCGTTTTTGTCTTTTTCCCTGTTTGCTTGTCGATTTCCTTATATGCTTGTTCGACTTTTGTAGAAATGTCGTCTATTGCATTATTAATAGTGGAAGTTGTTTCTGATGATTGTGTTGATTTGTTTAACAACTTTTTTAACATCACAATATTATCTTCTAAAGCAATTCGAGTTCTTTCATTCTCTGCTTGTTGCTCATTTAAATCTTTTTGAGAAATACAATTTGACAATAAAAGTAAGGCAAGAATTGCAACAATATTTTGAGATATGATTTTCATTATTTAGATTTTAACATTTCAGAAATAGTTTGCTTACTTTTTTTAATTACCTCTTTATATTCAGAGCTACATTCTAGATTTAAAAATTCAGTTTGTAGCTTAATTAGGGTCAATAACTCTTCTTTGCTCAAGTCATCTTTGATGGATAATTCATAAATTTTATCATACGCTTTTGAGCAAGTATCAAGTACCTCATTTTTTTTATGAGGAATTGAAATCGTAGTTTTCTTTGGAATATTTTGTGAAACATTCTTGTGAGCATTTCTATCGTTAGAAGTTGGCTTTTGTATATCTGAAGCTGGGGTCGAATTTTTATAGCTTGATAAAGACTCTACATTCTTTATTGTATTTGGAGTGTTAACCTCACCTTGAAAAAAATCGACTAGTTCATTTTCTGCAACATTAGGATCCTCATATCTTTTAGACCACCAATTATCATCATTAATATTTCGAAATCTCATTGAAGAAAGCCAATTATACCAATATCTTTTTAGAGACTCAGACTTGCTTCTTTCATTTTTGCGCATATTTACTTGACAAATTAAGATATCGCAATTTGAATAATCTTTGTCTACTATTGGAATAGGGTAATCATCAGGACTTTTTGTTACTGGAGTATAGTCGATTATATCGCCTGATGAGTTTGTAACCTCTAAGTATCCATCAGTTAAAACAATTAACTTATTAACCCATCGCTTTTCAAGGGTTGTTTTTTGAAGCTTACTAGAAAAAAAAGTATTAAAGTATTCAATAAAATTATTGCCAATAGTATTTTTAGGTTGTGAAGCGATTTGGTAAATTTCAGTTATAGCATTTTCAATTTCTTTTTCTTTAACATTAAAATCGTTAACAGTAAAATTTTGATTGGGCTTAGAAAAATCTATAGATAGTTTGTCTGACAGTTTATTAAACTTACCGTTAGTTTGTCTCGGATCAGTAAAATCAAAACTCAATTTATCATTAATCTCATAGTTGTTTTGGCTTATTATAAAACCGATAAATTCTTTATAAGCTTTCAAAATTAACTTTCTATCATACTCACTTTGATTAGGATTATTGATAGTATCGATTATTCTTTTTGAAAGATCTGGGACTATTACTACATTTAGATAAATTGGATTGTTTAACAGATTCGAAACCTCTTGTATTTGATCATTACTAATCTTTTTGTGTCGCAGTCTTTCTATAAGTCGTTCTTTAATTGGTTCTTGCTCCTGAAAATCTTTACTTAATGATTTATAGTAAGCAATTATAGAATCAACATTTTCAATATTATTCAGGTTGTCATAAACTAGCCTTTTAGGGTCATCCGAAAAAAATACAACTCGTAGAAAGACACCAAAAACAATAATGAAAATGAAAAATATTAATAGTAGCTTTTTTGTATTAGTCATCACTATTGTTTGAAGATTACAGAATTTGTTTTTGATATGATAATTTGGGCTAACCAGTCGTCAGCTATTTTATTACATTCGGAAATAAGTTCTGTTGCTTGAGACTGTTTCATTAACTGAAGCCACGCGCCCCAACCTTGCATAAAATAGCCAACAAGAGCTCGAAGGTTTGATACATCAATAAATACAACTCCCTTACCTAAATCCTCAATTTCTTGTTGAACTTCTTTTCTGCTATTTTCTAATGCTACCTTTTGCCCATTTAACTTAGTTATTTCAATCTCTATTTCACCCTTATCTCTTAAAACTTGCTTTTGCCTAACAGTAGGTTGCATATCATTGAATTTTTGAAGCGATGAGTTCAATAAAAAACCCCAAATTATATAACCTGCAAATCCACAAAACAATATCAAATAAAAGTTAGGATCTAAAAGAATAAAATTCATTTGCCAAGGGTTAGTAAATCGTATACCAGGGGAGGAGTTGTACAAATTTCTAGAAATTAAGTAACCAAGTATTATATCTATTAAAAAAGTAAATGTGAGTATGAATACAGTTTTCAAATAGTTCTTTTTTACTAAGCCATCATGGATAAGAAATCCTAATCCAATAAATAGTATCGGGAATAAAGTATAAAAAGATTTTTCTATTCCACTTCCATAACTAATAAGATGACCAAGAGCTTCAAAAATTGCAGATAATCCATTTGTTTGTTTTCTGAATATCTTCTCATTTAGGGCTCCATAGCTACTGCCAGAATAAAAAATCCAAAGAAAAAAAGTAAGAAGTATAGTGATAAGAGAGGATATCACTAATGGAATTAAATCAACATGACCTTTACCTTGTTCAATTTCGTCTAATTCCTTTTGCTTATTCTGAAGTTCAACATCTTTTGTTTTTATTAATGTAGCAACACCAATTATCTCGGTATCTAACTTAACTTTTTCATTATTTAAGCTTTGTACTTTTACTTTTTTTTGGTTTTCATCAAGAGTAGATTTTCTAACAATTTCATTGAAAATAATACTTAATGCACTTTTTAGTTGGTCAGAGTTTCCATTAGCACTTTGAGCAGACTCCCGTCCAAATTGCTCATAAGTGATTTTAGAATTATTAGATTCCTGATTTTGGAGGGTTTCGTTATTTGTCATAGTTGGTTTTATTGATTTTAAAATTAAAGCTGTATGGTAATTAACAATTTGTAGGTTTTAAAACTCTAGATTTTATTATTGTTTTGAGTTATATCTTTTTCATTAAATAACTGTATGTTTTCGTTAAGCTAAAATATTTTCTTTAGTACATCGGTTAAAAACATCCTATTGTTATTTATCTAATAGTCAAAGTTCATGTTTATACACTTCTAGTTTATTATCAAAATTTTCCAATTACGAGCCCGATAGCATTAAAATATCAAAATTTGAAAGGCTAGACAACTAAGACTCTTAATCGTTTTAGTTGTTTTCCTACAATAAGCTTTTAGTTGTTTTTGCCTTTACATTTAGAATATTGGAAACGAAATAAAAAATTATAAAGAGATTGGAAAATAGTTTTATTGAGATTAAAAATTTACTCAATGTCGATACAGGATAAATATCGCCATACCCAGTAGTTGAAAAAGTAACTACCGAATAATATAGAAAGTCTGAAATTTGCAAAAATGAATATTCAGGATTTGGAGATTGTAGATGAAATGCCCCAGGATTATAAAATGAAACGATGAACATTACAACTGCATATGATATGATATAGGGAATAAGTGATAGCATAACAATCAATATTAAATTAATTTTTGCCCTCCTATCAAAAAGTCTTAAGTTGATTGAATAATAATATATAACGGGAATTGCGATTGAACAAAGAACTGCTAAATAGTTGCCAATGCATTTCCCGAACAGAAAATACGAAACACCGAGAATAAATACATTTGAAAAATATAAAACTAAAAGTTGTCTACTTGAAACATGTAATGGCAAAAAAGTTTTCATATCTTTTATGGACATCCTTATAAGTCTATAGATAAAATCAATAACTCCATAAAGTGCAATTATCAATATTGAAAAGTAAATTACCTTTTCAAGCTTTACTACAAATTGAGTTTGCGTTAGAAATAAACTTAAGCTGTGAAAGAGTAAAGTTAAAACCAAGATTGTAATAAAAGCTGGAAGTAAACCTCTTATAGAATTTTCATTTTTTTTGTCATCATTGCTTTTCTCGATAATACTTTCTTTAGTATTAAGTAATGCATTAATTAGTTTCTTTGAATTCTCCAAGTTGTCGGAAAAATAATTTAACACATAGTATGCAACAAAGAATGAAATTGTAATTTGTATAACACAAAACAATCTTGCAAGATTAGAAAATGGCTGCATATCGCCATATCCTGTAGTGGAAAAAGTTGTAATACTGAAATAAAAGAAATCAAATAACAAAGAGGCATTTATACTAGATACAAATAGTTTTTCTGTTATTACTGTATTTACCTTAAAAGAATTTTGATTTTCAATAAAAAGCAGATAATAGTCAACGCCAAAAGTAACTATTATGAAAAATATTGAAATGAATATTTGGATAATGAAGTATTTAAAATCACCTTTTCCGTAATATGCTGTTTTATCTGATTTATTAAGCAACGATACTTCAAAAATCACTGCTTGAACTACAGCTACGCATGCGAAAAACTCTTTATAAATAATGTCATGACCTATGAATCTATATAAAGTAAAATGAAAAAAAAATGCGATTATCAATGGTGTATAATCATTAAAAAAGTAATCATTAACATATTTTTTTACAATAGATTTTTCCATTAGTTGTAACTTGAGATGTTAACAGTTTTGTTTAAAGATTAGTCAAACATCCCTATTCCCCCTCACAATTCCAACCGTATTTCTACGCAATTTTACCGTATTTCTACGCAACAGCACTTTGCGTATTTCTACGGTATTTTTGCGTATTTCTACGGAAAATGCAAGAACAAAGGAAATGACTGTAAGCTCATGCCATAAACGATTAGAGTCTGTTTTTGCTACTATGCGTTACCCTACCCCCAACCCAAACTTGCTTGGTTTTTAAATAAACCCATTTTAGGTTTATATCACGTAGGTAAGCGTCCTGTTTGCCTTCACCCTATTTCAAAACAAATAACCCCGGATGCCGAAAAGGGGATCAAAGAGTAGGCAATAATAACCAATTACTATGGCCAATATTAATGTCAATCGCCTCAGTATTACTATGACTGCGGCACAAATCACTGCTGTAAAAACAGCCATCCAAACCATTCAAACCAATATGCCTTTTTTAGTAGGCTTAACGGTAGAAGAACGGAGCGCATTGCCTAAAATCAATGTATCCAACAAAGCCTTCACCGAGGATGCCATTAATTCGATGGTGAACAACCCGGGTTTATTGCCTGCCTATTTTAATGTGGCAGAAATGCAAAAGGATATGAGCCTCTTTGCACAGCTCGATGAGCTAAGCACAATTGTTAACCAATTAGCTGAACGCATTAGCGATACGCAATTATTAGCCGGAAGCGAAGCCTATGTATCGGCATTGGCAGCCTACCGCAATTTTGAGGCGGCAGCGAATGCAGGTGTAGCAGGTGCCGATACCATTTACGATTTGTTAAAATCGAGATTTGCGAACCAAGGTGGCTCACCTGCTGAAACGACCACTCCATAAATGGGTTTACCTACCCAAAACATGAACTGAGGGTAGGCAAAAGGTATACCCCCCCCACTCCTGGGGGTGGGGGGTACCACCCTAAAGGGTGGGTATACCCTACCCAAAAGGTAAACTTAGGGGTGCAAATAGGACAACCGACCCTACCCGAAAGGTGGCTACCCCCACCCTCCAGGTAGGGTCGGTTTATGTTTTCGATAGGGTAAGTTCATGTTTGGGGTGGGGTAGGTTCATATTTTAGGTTAAACGGCTTGGGTTTAGAGTGGGTGAGTTTAGGTTTTCGATAGGCTCGGTTCATATTTTTTGTAAACCGGGTTAGGTTTGGGGTGGGTTTTGGTTGGTGCCGGAATACCAACCAATGGAGTAAATTGCGTAAAACCACGGTTGGTATTGTGGGGGGAATTAGTGAGGTTTAGGGGAGCAATTATTAACCACTTTTTGAGTGATTTGTGATGACACATAACACGGGATAAAAAATAAAAAAACAATGGAGGATATTCAAATTGGGGTTGAAAATTATTTAGAAGGGGATTTCGTTCCACAACTTTTTTCTATTCCACATAAAGACCATAATGAGCTTCCGTTTGATAAACAAATTCGTTGGGAAACATTTGAGAGATTATGTGTATTGATAGCTAGTGAGGAGTGTGATGATGCAAGACTTTATCTTAGACAAGGGAATAAACAACATGGAATTGATGTTTTTTGCATTAAAAAAGATTTAATAAATCCAGCAAATTCACTAAATAAAATATTTATTCAATGTAAAAAAGTAGAGAAATATTCTGTTAGTAAATTTAAAATGGCTACTAAAGAATTTGATAATGGTCAATTTGCACAAATTGCCAAAGAATTTATAATGGCAATAAAAGTAGACTTAAGAAGCGATAAAAAACTTACTTCAGAATTCATAAAAATTCGAGATTCATATCATGAAAAAGGTGTCGATTTTGATGTTTGGGATACGGATAAATTGAATCAAAAACTAAAAAGGTATCCTGCTATTGTAGCAGAAATTTTTGGAAAAGAATGGGCTCAACATATTTGTGATGAAAGTCTATTTTCAGAATGGGACAAAAGTCAAATAATCCCACCACCAAAAATTCAGTATAAAAAGCTTGACCATTTCATAGAAAGAAAAGTGAAAAGTGAAAACAATCTCAATGAAAACAACAATGATTTTTGGAGAAAAGAAGAAACAATCTTCCTTTTTGATTTAATTAAGGAAAATGAGTCCCAAAAAATAGTTTTACTAGGTGCTGCTGGTACAGGTAAAACAGCAGAATTAAATAATATTGCCCATTCTTTTTGCAATGAGCAAGAGATATACTATCCGATTGTATGTTCTCTGAAAGATTATTCAGAACAAGATTTTGAGAATTATATTTCTGCATTTGAGCCTCTTTGGATGAATATAGCAGAAAGGAAAAGACTTATTATACTTGATGGATTTGATGAAATTCCAACCAATAAAATCGAAACTGCGGTAGGAAAACTAAATCTCTTTTCAAAAAAATACAAGAAATCAACAGTATTACTTTCAATGCGAAGCAATTTTTATAATGCTCAACTAGATGATTATAAGTGTTTCTATATAGAGGATTTTAGTGAAGATGCAATAAGCAGATATTTAAATAGCAGAATGGATAAAGTTAAATCCAAAACTTTTGAGCGAATTGCCAAGAAAAATAAAATTTATCAACTATTTACAAACCCATTCAATCTAGTAGAATTCACGACTCTATTCTTACAAATAGGGGAATCAAATTTTCCAAAAAACAGAAGTGAGGCTTTTGAGAAAATAATTCAAAAAAAAATTGAGGAAAATAAAAAACTACATAAAGTAAAAAATGTTAGTGATTTAGATTATGAAATTACAATGAGGAAAACCTTGGAAAGATTATCTCTTTCCATGGTGGAGTTGGGTGTTAATTATCTCACTAAAAGCGACTTTAGAAAGATAATAGTTAACCCAGAACAACGAGAACTTTTAAAACACTCGCCATTAGTATATTTCAATAACCATGAAAAAGGAGGCATTAAGTTTATACACAACAATTATCAAGAATATTTAGCAGCCACAGTTTTATCATATCACTTGACAGGAATAATAAAGAAATCAATAGCTTTTAAACCTGATTACACAATAGTAAAGCCTAAATGGCTAAATACACTTACTTTTTTAATGGGTATATTAGGACAAAGGAACGAAACGGAATTTTTAGAATTGTTGAATTGGTTAATTGAAATCAAGCCTGAGATTATTGTAAGATTTGAAAGAGAGATAATTCCTAGTCATGTGAGATTAAAGATTATAAAATCAATTTTTAATTTTTATGGATCTAGGAATATGTATTTAGAAAATGCTTCACTTAGCTATAAAGATATAGTAGAGTTTAGTGGCAACGAAAAGATTTTTATCGAATACCTGTTAAACGAATTTTACTCCTATCAATCTGAAGAACATTTAGAGAATATTCTTTCTACACTATCACTTTGCCTTAAATTCTATTCAAAAGAAGACGAATTTGAAATTGTTTTAATAAATATTATTCAATCTAAAGAACATACAGTTTATATCCAGGGAAAAGCTATACAATGTTTTTTTAGAATCAAAGATAGGGGGCAAAAAGATATAGATAGAATAATAAATATTTGTCCAAATACAAATACAAACGAGATTAGGAACGAATTGCTTATGCAGTTAAGTAAATTGAATTTATGCAATGAAAATGTTGATTTTATTCTTTCAACTACTGCAGTAAGGAAAGATGAGTACGAGAAGAAAAAGATAAGATATGTTGACTACCAACAAACAATAGCAATAGGAAAATGTACTAGCAAACAAGCGATAAACAAGGTCTTAATTTTTGTTTTGAAACACTTAGAAGATATTCATAAAGACCCTTATGAGAATGAGATAATTGATAGCACCTTTATTGGAAACTGTATTAAGGCATATGAGCCTGGTTGTGGGATTTTGGAAAAAATAATTGAGATTCATTTGTTTTCATGCGAACTTCATGCCAACAAATATCAAACTCTTTTAATACAATTTTACAATGAGACTAGCACCACACTAGATGCATTTAAAATAATTCAAAAAACAAAAAATGAATCTTTTCAAAAATATTCCATTTTAGGCTCAATAGCAGATTTGGAATGTATCGATTATATTATTGAGCAATTCAAAAAAGGGGAAATAAAAGATGAAAATATCTTTTACTTGAGATCGAACTTAAACCCAGGAGAAATACATGACACCTTTTATAACGATATAAACAAAATATCTAATGGAAGATTTACTTATATCCATATGCCCAACTACAAAATTATTCGAGAAGAAAGGTATAAAAAGGATCTAGCTTTGCTTATGAATAAGGAGGACTTTTTAAGTGAGGTAAAAGCCATTTTTAAGTTGTATGACAAAACCTCACTTTCTTACGATGATATAAGGAAACTTGTAACTACATTTCACGAAAGCTTTATTTCATTTAAGTATGGAATTGTAATAGATAAGTTGTGGAAAATGTCAGAAAAGACAAAAGCACTTAACTACGATGATTTTGTTGAAACAATAAATGATGAAATTAAATGGCAATTATATGTTTTGAGTTCTATTTTGAAATTTATAGAAAACAAGTCTGAAATAGGAGATTGGCATAGTAAATTTATTGTTGATTGGTGTAAACAGAATATAGATGATTGCGATTTTAAAAATGCAATATGGGAAAATACGGATAGAACAATTCAATTCAGGAACAAGGAAAATATAGTAGCATTCATATGGAAAAGATTTGAATTTTCAATTCAAGATGTCGTGATGCTAGATATGTTGAGTTTTGATTTTTCCGGACTAAGTATGAGAATGAATAATGACGAGTACAATGTTTCATTAAGTGATAAAATTTTAGAGAAGATTTCAGATGCGGATTTAGTTAAACAGCGAGTTATTAATAATTTAAGACTAGGCAATCTTGTTAGTTATGTATGTGCAACTCATATTGGCCTATGTCAAAAATTACAAATTACAGAATCCACTCCATTCATACTAAATTCAATCAGATCAATGTCTTTACATGATTTTGATATAATTAAAGCAACAAAAATTTATATTGAATTAGATGGAGATAAGGAAGAATTAAAAGACTATGTCCTTTCATTGGATTGTAATGAAACAGAATATTGGTGGGATTTAATTGAATTGATTTATATTGATTTTAAGGAATATGTAGATTTACATCTTCTTAATTGTTTCAAAATCAATATGAAAGAAGAAGATAAACTAATTGCTATAAAGTATCTACTTCCAATTGGTGAAGTGTTAGCTATAGAATTTTTATTTAAGTGGATAAAGACTAGAATGCAATATCCTAATGGTCTAAGACTTAATTACAGTTTAGTAAAATTTTCCCCATCCCAAGTTTTACACAATACTTTTGAATTGTTTAAAAATTCATTTTCAAAGAAGTTTATACAAAAGAGTATAGGGTATGAATATAGTCGGGATATACTTGATTTAATTTGGGAATATGCTTTAAGTAGCCAAGTCAATTTCAATGAAACAAAAAAACATATAAACGAGTTCCTTGAAAAGAATAAGTCGAAGAAAAAAATGATTCAAGTTTTGAACTATTGGCAACTAAATCTTGACAGAGAATTTTATTCAAAGAGGGCAGAAATTCCAACTATAAATGAAGTAATTCAGGAGGTAGATTCGCTCTGTACCTAATGTCCTACGCTGCCCCAAGCGTCCCGCTTGTGAGCAGTATAAAATACTAGCGTTGACTTTGTAAGTTTCTAGTCGTTTTTTTTGATGATAGTAACTCCACAAGCGAGACGCTTGCGGTAGCAAAGAATGACGAATAGAAAATATATTTCCAATGCACCTCAATGCCGCGTGCGGATGGAAGTGGAAATCCTTTTCCAATTCTTATTGGAAAAGATTGCAACGTACAGCCGGTTACACGCCCAAAAAAATTAAGCTTACTTCAATACTTTTTCTACTCTAAACCCAATGTATTTTACCAGTGGGAGCGGGTTTTGGCGCATATCTTGGCGAATGCTGAATGTGTATTTCCCTTTTTGCGGGAACATGGTGTTTTCTTTGATAGGGATGCTGATGTAGCAGTTGTCGCCAATGCAGCGAGCGTACCAACGTCCGTCCGGCTCAGACAGCGATAAGTTTACACGCGAATCCACTTTTCGTCCATCGGGAAATTCGGTGGTGACCATCACATACATGTTGCGCCATTCGTAGTGAAAGGAGTGACGCACATTAATGCACAAATTGAAATGAGCAGTAGTGTCGTCTACATTCACGGTGTATTTTTTCACATCGTTGTAGTCCCATTTATCGCCAGCAATGCTTTGATTGTCTTCGAAAAAACGGTTGCTGTCGCATGACGATAACGCACTCAACAACAACACAAGAAAGCCAAACACAATACCTCGGCTCGAAAATTTTGGCGCAGTTTCAAAACGTATCATTAGTCCTGTTTAGGTTTGTCGATGTTAGGATTTTGCGGACCATCGTTACGCGGTTTATTGCGTGGCGGATGGTTCTGTTTACGTTGCGGTTGATCCGTTTTGTTGTGCTGTTTGTTATTCGGATTGTTGGCATTCGCATTCGGGTTAGTACCGTTTTGCTTGTTCGGATTGTTCTGGTTGTTTTGTCGGTTCGGGTTATTGTTGTTAGCCGGACGATTACTGTTGTTGGCCGGCTTGTTGGTGTTGGTATTAGCCGGTTTGTTGCTGTTGGTATTCGCAGGGCGGTTGCTGTTGGTATTCGCAGGGCGATTACTGTTGTTGCCCCCCTGACGGTTGCTGTTATTCCCTTGCTGACGATTGCGATTCTGATTGCGGTTTCTGCGGTCTTTATCTTCCAGCGAAGACAAGCTCACGTGCCCCACTAAATCTTCGTGTTTCGACTCGTCAATAATTTTTTCTTCGGCTACCGTAAACTTGCTCAAACTCTCGGGTTTCTGGCCTTGTTTGTTCATCCACAACAATTGCTGCACCGCTTCAATATCCAATTTATACGAAACAGAGAAGTTGCCTTCGTAGCTGTAAATCATGATTTTTTTCAAAATCTCGGTTTTACGCAAAATGGCTAAACCTTCACCGGTTTCAATCTTATCGGCATTCTTAGGGAATTTCTTCAACGCATCGTTGTAAGTGTCAAGCTCGAAATTCAAGCAACACTTCAAACGACCGCATTGTCCGCTCATCTTCTCGGTATTAATAGCCAAGTTCTGATACCGCACCGATTGCGTGGTTACCGATTTAAAATCTTGCAACCAAGTAGAGCAACATAATTCTCGTCCGCATGTGCCCACACCGCCTATTCTACCGGCCTCCTGACGAGCACCAATTTGACGCATTTCAATTTTTGCTTTAAAATCGCGGGCGAATACTTTCACCAATTCACGGAAATCGACACGGCCATCGGCAATGTAATAGATGGTTACTTTTTTGCCATCGCCTTGGTATTCCACATCGCCAATTTTCATGTCCAAATCCAGCGAACGCGCAATGGCACGGGCACGGATCATGGTTTCTTTTTCGCGGTTTCTGCCATCCAAGTACAAATCGATTTCTTGCTCGTTGGCGAGGCCAAGAATATTTCTGATGGTATCGTCACGCTCGGTAATTCTGCGTTTTTTCATCTGGGCACGCACCAATTCGCCTTGCAAATTCACTTCGCCAATATCAAAGCCCTGTGCGGCTTCCACCACCACTAGCTGACCTTTGTATAAATCTAAATTGCCGGTATTTCTGTAAAACCCTTTGCGGGCGCCTTTTTTGAACGAAATTTCAACAATGTTGCAATTTTCGTTGAAGGAAGTTGGCATAAAACTGAACCAGTCGAATACATTGCTACGGTTGCAACCACCCGAGGAACAACTGCCACCGCTACCGCAGCCGCTTACTTTCCCATCTTTTGAACCACATGAACCACAAGACATACTATATGTTTTAGCCTTTAACCATTGGTTTTCAGCCAATAGAAAGGTATAAATGAATGAAATAAAGGGAAAGCGTTGGAATCGACTAAAGCAAAACCGACTTCACCTAATGGAGCGAAAATAAAATTATTTTTGGGTAAAAATGCGGTAAAGCTCAAATGAGATGCCGTAGAAGGCAATTTTAGGATTTGCGTTTCGTTCGATATGGTAGTGCAAATCGTTCAGTTTCTTTTGAATTGCCAAGAGTTTATCCACGTTTAAAGCCTGTGCCACGCGGGTAGCAAAGGTGAGTTCGTTGCCGAAAAGCTTCTCGGAAGTGAGGCCGTTATTTAACAAAGCAATTTCGCGTAAAAACCAAAGGGCGTATTTCACAAAGGCTTTTTGGTGCTCGCGACCGAGAGCAGCAAATTCATCGGTGAGCGCTTGCAATTGAACGGAAGATTCAGCGGCATGCGGACCTATTAATCGTATGGATGTAGACAGCCATTTTTGTAGCAGTTGTTCGTATGCATTGCCATCGCTATGGGCTAAAGCTAGGGCGCTGTTGAGGTTACCTTCGGCAATGCGGGCCACCCGCAACGCTTGATCGGGGTGCATGGATAGCGCTTTGGTGAGGTATTCGATCATATCCTCATCGCTGATGGGCGGTAGTTTCACGATTTGAGTACGCGAAAGAATGGTATTGAGCATCAACTCGATTTGCTCCACCACAAAAATGAAAATGGTATCGGCCGGTGGTTCTTCAATCACTTTAAGGAGCGTGTTGCCGGTTTCGCGCAATTGCTCGGCCATCCAAATGATTTGCACTTTGGAGTTCGCCTCGTAAGGCTTAAGGTTTACACGTTTGATGATTTCGTGGCATTCTGCTACCGAAATATTCCCCTGTTTGTTTTCGGCCTCGGTGGCTTGTAACCACTCAATCAAATTCATGTACGGGTTCTGCGTAACAGCCGAACGCCACTCTTGAATAAAATCGTAGCTCAGAGCCGGTGAGTCTGATTTTCTGCGATACACAGGAAAGGTAAAATGAATATCGGGGTGAATGAGTTTTTCTGCTTTTTGGCAAGCCGGACAAGTGCCGCAAGCATCGGTCAATGGCTCGGGTGGAGGCAACATGGCCCCGAACATACCGCCACTATCGGCTTCTTCGCTGCGGTTTCGTTTTTCGCACACTAAGTTTTTGGCAATCGCCAGGGCTAGAGGCAAGCCACCGCGACCTTCATTACTTTGCAACAAAAGGGCATGCGGCAACTTCTTCAAGCCAATCAGTTCGCTGAGCTGATCTTTAATGGCGGTTTGTCCAACTACTTCCGAAAAATTCATGCTAAGTGGTTCAAAAATTCTTCGCTAATCACTTCCGTTTTCGGGTGGAAAACCGCTTCCAGTTCGCCTTTTTCGTTGATTAAATATTTCTGGAAATTCCAGATCACTTCGCTGTCTTCCTTGCCATTCAATTCTTTTTTGGTGAGAAACGAATAGATAGGAGAGATGTTATCGCCTTTAATCACCACTTTTTGAGTGAGCGGAAAGCTAACGCTGAAGTGGGTTTCACAGAACGTGCCGATTTCTTTTTCGGTGCCCGGTTCTTGTCCTCCGAAATCGTTACACGGCAAACCAATTACTTGCACTTTGTCGTTATGCGTTTCGTGTAATTCCTGCAACTGCGCATATTGTGGCGTTAATCCACAAGCCGAAGCCGTGTTCACCAACAAAATTTTCTTACCGGCATAAGCCGATAAATCCAATGGATTGCCTTGTAAATCATTCAGTTTATAATCGTATATCGTTGCCATGTGTGGTTGTTTATTGGCGGTGAATATAAAGAGACGGAATGAATTCGTTTTATAAAATACAAACAGCGCTATATTCTCATTTTATTAGTTGAGCCTTTTTTATGTATCTTTATAGTACCCAAAATTTAATACTATGAAGCGCTACCTACTCCTTTTTGTTATTTCTATTTCATTTTTAACCACCAACGCCCAATGGGTGAATATACCCGATAGTAATTTTGGGAAGTGGTTGGCAACAAATTACCCAACGTGTATGCAAGGGAATACCCAGGTTGGCTTTCAGATAGATACTACCTGCAGTGCTATTGTGAATGAAACAACTGTTGATTGTTCTAGTCAAAATAATATTAAAGATATAACAGCTATAAAATACTTTGATAGTTTAACTACATTGCGGTGTGAGGTTAACATACTTACAACCCTTCCTTCCCTACCTTCAGGTTTAAAGGAACTATTTTGTAATTCTAATCATTTAATAGCCCTTCCTTCCCTACCATCAGGTTTAACCTATTTAGACTGCAGTGTTAATCAACTATCAACCCTTCCTTTCCTTCCTATAGGTTTAGTGGCTCTGCAATGCGAAGTTAATCAACTTACTTCTCTTCCTTCCCTTCCCGCAGGATTAACCGATTTGAGATGCAGTGGTAACAAGATAACTGCCCTGCCCTCCCTTCCTGGGAATTTATCAATACTGAAGTGCGAAGATAACCAATTATCAGCCCTACCTTCCCTACCAACAGGTTTAAATGAATTGTTTTGCCAATCTAACCAACTATCGGCTCTTCCTCCACTTCCTTCAGGTTTAATCAACTTGAGTTGTAATTACAACCAATTGTCAGCCCTCCCTTCCCTTCCATTAGATTTAAAAGATTTACGTTGTGCGGTGAATCACTTATCAACCCTTCCTTCACTTCCTTCAGGTTTAATCAATTTGGTTTGTAGCAAAAATCAACTAACCTCACTTCCTGATTTACCAGATTCATTGGATTTATTCGTTTGTATGAATAATCCTAATCTTTATTGTCTTCCTAAGTTAAACAAAGTGACCAATTGGTATTTCGATACTACTGGAATAACCTGTTTGCCTAACTACCCGAGAGGAAGCACAACCAGTATACCTGATTGGAAAACTTTCCCTTTATGTGACATAGCTAGCGGCTGTCCCTTATATAGTAATATTTCAGGGAATATTCATAAAGATACCACTAGTTCTTGTTTGCTCGATAGTTTGCGCCCGGGAAATAAGTTGCCTAACATTAAAATTGTTTTATCAAATGCCGGAGTTATAGCAGAACAAATGTACAGTACATCTACCGGGGAATATTCTTTCGATACCCACTCCTTTTCGAATTATGAAGTTACTATCGATACCACAAACATACCCATTCAAGTAACTTGCCCTTCTTCCGGATTTCACACTGTTGCTATCACTGCAGCAGATTCGTTGAAGTTTAATGTGAATTTTGGGATAGAATGCAGAGACTCTGATGTTGGGGTAGAGGCTATAAGTGGTCGATTTAGACAAGGCCGTACAGAAACAGTAACTATACAATCCGGGGATATGACTGGTTTTTTAGGATGCTCCGGTTTCTCTTCAGCTATTGTAAGCACCGCCATTATCGGTTCGGTTCAATATAAAAATCCTGCTCCCGGAGCACTCACCCCTACAACAGTGGTTGGAAATACACTCACCTATGCCATTGCAGATGTAAGCAAAATCGATATGACTTCCGACTTTAATATTGATGTACAAACCGATTCCAATGCAGTGCTTGGTTCTTCTGTTTGTATCACAACAACCATCCATACACCAACACCGGATTACAATCCTTCAAACGATTCTTTAACCATGTGTTTCTCTGTTGTAAATTCACTCGACCCGAACGATAAAACAGTTTACCCGAACGACATTTCACAAAATGCGACTTGGTTGAATTATATTGTACAATTCCAGAATACAGGTAATGATACGGCTTACGATATTGTTGTGCGGGATACCTTAAGTGCAAATTTGG
>JAEUUZ010000044.1 GCA_016786765.1 Chitinophagales bacterium | reverse complement strand
ATACTCCGGCAGCAGCAGCTAACAGCGCGTTTGCACTATGCGGGCAGTTTGCTTCATTGGAAAATTTCAGTTACTTTTAATTTATTACAACTATGCAAATCCAATTTCTAAATCCCGCACATCGCAAACGCGCAAAACGTTGGCAGTAATTTTTTAAGGACAGACTATTATGACATACCAAGAGCTTTTAAATATTGATGACATAACACAATTTGACGAAAAAAATCAATTGGAGATAATTGGCAATTTGTTTGACACTTCATTTGACAATCAAAATATTAGTGGTATTGAAAAAGCCTTTGACCACCTAAAGTCAATTGACATTGAAAATTTTTCAGACGAGAATAAGACAATAATTTATTATGACATTTCAAACGGATGGAGTTATTTAAGAAAACTACGTTATCACAATACTTCTCAAGCTTGGAACTTTCAAATGGAGGAACTGACGAACGAAATTCTTTTTCAAAGAAAGGCAATAATTTCAGATGGATTTTCAAAAATTCAAAAAGAACGACAATGCCAGATATATACAAATTTGGGCAATTCATTATCATTTATTGGAAGGTTTGTTGAAGCTCAAAGTTACTGGAATAAGGCAATACAAATAATTCCCAATTTTGCAATGGCTATTGCAAATAAAGCAAATGGACTTTTTTATTATGGACATATTCTATTTGTCGAACAACATAAACTCATCTTTTATAACCATTCTTATCACTATTTAAAGGAAGCATTAGAATACAAACAATATTTAGAAGGAGGTGCTGAAGTTTTTTTTACAGAACTGAAAGAACAAATAGAAAATAGATTTACTGATGAATTTTTGTCAGTTAAATTTGATTTGTCAGATTTTGATTTAGGTAACGATCCTAATTTAAGAAACTATAGAAATTGGTGCTTAACTAACAAGTTATTTATAAATCCATTAAATGACCTTGGGCAATATACAAATGCAAGTCACGACTGTATGAATTTATCTACAATCATAATTCAAGCAAAAAAACCACCAACATACTTTACATTATACAATCAAATTAAACAGGAATTTTCAACTGCAAGGTTTTCATTTTACCAATCTACAAAAAATGCAAATTTTCATTACTCGGATGAAGATGTTGTAATTCTTGATACAATGGAAACAGCATTGTATTCTTACAATATTGAACAAACAAAAATTGCATATCGCATTTCATATTCTATTCTAGACAAGATTTCATATTTGCTTAATGATTACTTGAAATTGAATATACCACTGCATCTAGTTAATTTTAAGAGCATTTGGCATTTGAACAAGTCTAAAACTTTAAAACCTATCTTTCAAAATTCAGATAATTGGGCATTGAGAGGATTATATTGGTTAAGTAAGGACATTTATGAAAAAGATTTCGACTACGATAAAATTATGGAACCAGATGCAATGGAACTTTCTATTATAAGAAATCATTTAGAACACAAATGTTTAAAAATATTGGGAAGTAAAGAATTGTATGAAACCCTTTATAATACCTCTGATGATATTTCTTATACAATTGAAAGGACAGAATTTGAAGCTAAAACAATGAAATTATTAAACTTGGTTAGGGCTTCAATTATTTACTTGTCAATTGCAATAGACCACGAAGAAAAGAAAAAAGATAGAGATGACTTGAAAACTTTACCAATACAATTAACTAAAATTGCAAAACATGAAAAGATATAAAACTACTGCCAACAGCGGTTTTGCGTTATGCGGGCAGTTTGGTTCATTGGCAAATTTGAGTTACTTTTAAATTGAACAAAATATAAAAATAATTCACCCAAATCCCGCACACCGCAACAGCCGCAAAACGTTAGGCGTAATTAAAAATGACTGAGACAACACATTTGACAAATGATTTGCAAGTTGAGCTAAATAAAATTGGCTCAGCAGTTAGACTGCATACCGAAAATAATTCTGTCATTCCAACGAATTATAAAGATTGGGCTTGGGCAATAGTAAATTCAAGAAGCATTCAAGCATCAACTTATGTTGGCCTAGATGACAAACATTTGCAATTAGAAGAAAGTGAAATTATTGCATGTAGTTCCTCTACAAATGACATTAAAGAAATAGCAACAATTATTGACAAATGGCTTGACAAAAAGCTTGACATATTTCAGTTGGCAGACCAACATAAAACCATTAAAATCAACAAAACTTATCTGGACTTAAAAACGCTGACAATTGATGAAATCATTCAAAATAGATGGACATACTTTTCCGAAGAAATTTCAAAAGGAAGAATATCGTTCAGACATGACGTTTTTGAAGAATTTAGAAAATACTTTTCTTATCTCTACCCGATTTTCAGTCATGACAATTTATTGTTTAGCAATGTAATTGGACAAATAAATAATGACTTTAAATCGCCAGTCGTATTTTGTGATAAAGACATTATTTGGGCTGGTTTTTTCACAGACAATTCTGAAGAAGAAGAAAAAAAAACATTTAAGACGAAAGACATTGAACAAGCGATAGGAATGACAAAGAAACTTTTACCTATAGACAAATACAAAACAAAAAATCCTTGGACAAGTTAACAACGCCTAACAGCGGTTTTGCGTTATGCGGGCAGCTTGGTTCATTCACAAATTTGAGTTACTTTTAAATTGTACTAAATATTCAAATTATTCACCCAAGTCCCGCACACCGCAACAGCCGCAACACGTTAGCAGTAATGGTAGGACGACCCAACCGATAACAATAGACAATGCAGAAAACGACATTTAAAATATCAAAAATGGACTGCCCATCCGAAGAACAAATGATACGGATGAAACTTGCCGACTTGACAAACATCAACTCGTTGGACTTTGATATACCTAACAGACAACTGACCGTTTTTCACACCGACAATCACGACCAAATTTTTCAGCGACTTGACAACTTAAAATTTGACACTTCACTTATTGACAGTGTTTCGGCAGACAATTACGAAGCAACAACCATTAACACAGACAAGGAAAGAAAATTGCTTTGGCAAGTTTTAGCCATCAACTTTTTCTTTTTTGCACTTGAACTTACGACAGGTTTTATATCAAACTCAATGGGACTTGTAGCCGACAGTTTGGATATGCTTGCCGACAGTATTGTTTACGGACTTGCACTTTTTGCAGTCGGTGGGACAATGACACGAAAAAAGAACATTGCAAAATCGGCAGGTTATTTTCAATTGACACTTGCGGTTTTTGGTTTTATAGAAGTTATCAGACGATTTGTTGGAACGGAAACAATTCCAGCATTTCAGACAATGATAATTATTTCAATTCTTGCACTTATTGGAAACGGACTGTGTTTGTATTTACTGCAAAAAAGTAAAAGCAAAGAAGCTCATATGCAAGCAAGTATGATTTTCACATCTAATGACGTAATTGTAAACCTTGGAGTAATTGTAGCAGGCGGACTTGTTTACTTGACAAACTCAAAATATCCTGACCTTATCGTTGGGACAATTGTATTTTTCATCGTTGGACAAGGAGCATTTAAAATCTTGAAACTATCGAAATGACGGACGAACAAAGAACCACTACTGCTAACAGCGGTTTGGCAAAAGGCGGGGTTTCGTGCTTCGTAGAAACATTTGTGCAAGGTTCAACATTTGTACTTCGTTTAAACTTTAGTGCTAAAAATCCCGCCCTTCGCCAAGCCGCAAAACGTTACCTGCAAGGCTATGACGACAGTTCAAACCATTAACTAAAAGCACCCAAATCGACAACAAGATATATACACTTCGCAAAATTTAAAGAGCTACAAAAAACATTTAAAACATTATATTTGTAGTTATATAGACAATTTTGAAAAGAGCAATTAACATATTGGTTTTAGCATTTTACACAATCGGGACATTATGCTTGCCTATGGGAAACTTTGCTATGCTTAAAGATCTACCAGAAATGTATCGCCATTGTAAAGCTACAGAGGACAGAGACTTAAATGTTTTTGAATTTATTACCGAGCACGTTTCACCAATAGGACAGTTAATTGAAGGAGCAGAACACGAATCAGAAGAAGACGGTGACAAACCTCATGAACCAATTCAAAGCATTAATACCGGACAGACAATTGCTTTTTTCATTAATCAGTTTTCATTTTCAATTACTCCGATTTATCACATTGAAGTAAAAAAACAGCCAACTCAAAAAGACACATTCTTTGCATCAGATTATATATCTAAAATATTTCGTCCTCCAATAGTTACTTGAGTTTTTCGTGGTTGCTTACATAAGCAACAATTCAAATTAGTTAAACATTTAATCTAGTAACAATGAAAAAAACAATCTTTGTTGCCATGGCATTTGTGTGTGCCTTTGCGACAAGTTATGCTCAAATTAAAAACATAAACGTTTCAGGAACTATAAAAGACAAAAAAACAAAAACGGCCTTGTCTTATGTGAATATCGTTTTAAAAACAGCAAAAGACACATTATTTGTAATAGGTACAGTAAGCAACGAAGAAGGAAGGTTTACGCTTTCCAACATCAAGCCCAATGATTATTTTTTGGAGGTTTCCTATATTGGATACACAACCAAGCGACAAACTTTATTTGTTGGGACACTTTCGGAATTTTTGGAAGTGCCACCAATTGAATTGGAGGAAAGCACCAAAACTTTAACCGAAGTAACTGTAACTGCCAAGCAAGATGAAATAAACGGAAAGATGGACAAGAAAACATTTTCAGTTGCTGACAACATAAGTCAAAGCGGTGGTTCTGTTTTACAAACTATGCAAAACTTGCCTGGTGTTTCCGTACAAGAAGGTAAAGTGCAATTGCGCGGAAGCGACAAAATAACTGTGCTAATTGATGGCAAACAAACAGCCTTAACAGGTATGGGAAGTCAATCAGGTTTAGACAACATTCCTGCATCTGCAATTGAAAAAATTGAAATTATCAATAACCCTTCAGCCAAGTATGATGCAAACGGAAACGCTGGCATCATCAACATTATTTACAAGAAAAATAAAAAGGAAGGCTTTAATGGGAAGATTGGTTTAACAGGTGGTTTAGGGTCATTGTGGGTGCGGAAAGAAAATTTGCCAAGCATTCGTCCACAGTATCAATTCACGCCAAAAGTAAATCCTTATTTGTCGTTGAATTATCGTAAAAACAAAGTTAATATCTTTTTCCAAGGCGATTATCTGTACACGCAAACCTTGAACAAAAACGAATTTGTAACTCGTATTTATGACAATGGAACAGTAATTAACCAACAAACTAAACGAAACCGAAATACACATTTTGCCACAGTAAAAGCGGGAATTGATTACCACATCAATGACCAAAATATGCTCACAGTTTCGGGATTGTTCGGAACCGAAAAGATTATTGACCGTGGAGACCAGCCCTTTTTTAATGCTGACCTTTCGGATAGGCTTCGCCTTTGGCAATTTTTAGAAGATGAACTAAAAATTACGGCTATGTCTACTGTTGCATTTCAGCACAAGTTTAAACAACCTGGCCATGTGCTAAATGCAGGTTTTAATTATACTTTTCACCGTGAAGATGAAAAGTATTTCTTCGACAATATTCTACCAGCCTATACTGGCAAAGACGCTTTTGCTTTAATTTCTGATGAGCATGTAGCAGACTTTAATTTGGATTATACCAAGCCTCTTAAATTTGGTCGAATAGAAGGCGGTGCAAAATTTCGTTGGCGTGAAATTCCAACTAACATGAAATTTATTCCAGGTATAAATTCTCCGTTAGATAGCGCTGCAGGTGGCCCAGCAACTTATAAAGAAATTATTCCCGCACTTTATGCAAACTACATTTATGAAAGTAAAAAGTTTGAAGCAGAGCTTGGTTTGCGAGTGGAATATGTAAACATAAATTATGTTGTTGGATCTACACATCCTGTTTACAAAACCAACGGTTATAATTACACTCAACCGTTTCCAAATATTCGTTTTGCGTATAAAATAAACGACAATAATAGGATAACACTTTTTTATAACCGCAGAGTAGATAGACCAAACGAAGTTGACATTCGTATTTTCCCAAAGTATGACGATGCAGAAATTATCAAAGTTGGAAACCCTGCACTCCGACCACAATTCACTAATATGTTTGAACTAGGTTACAAAACTAATTGGAGAAAGGGATATTTCTACGCAGCTGTATATCACAAATTAGCTGACGGAACTATTACAAGAATTGCAAGCGCAGTTCCCAATAGCGCTTTGATTTATTCTATTTTTCAAAATGCCAAACGGAGTTACAATACAGGTATAGAAATTGTACTTTCTGAAGATGTTGCAAAATGGTTTTCGTTCAATATCAACTTAAATGGCTATCACAATAGAATTGACGCTTTTACGGTTGAAAACAAATATCCAGTAGCAAATACGTTCACAGTAGCCAAGCAAGAAATATTTTCAGGTAACGCAAAACTGAATACTATTTTTCATTTGCCTAAAAACTTCGACATACAAGCAACATTTATCTACTTAGCTCCCGACATCATTGTGCAAGGAAAAATTGGACAGCGCTTTTCTTTAGACCTAGGTATTAAGACAACTATACAAAAAGGTAAAGGCGAACTATTTTTAAACGCAACCGACCTTGCAAACACAATGGTCGTCAAACGACAAATTCAAGGTAAAGATTTCAAATACATCGCCACAGACTATTACGAAACACAAGTAGTACGTCTTGGTTACAGTTATAAATTTTAAGAATAGACAGACAAGGTAGCACCGAACGGAAGGCATTTGCTAGAACAAGAACAGTGCTGAAGTTCGGTGCTAACTTGTTAGTACAATAATTCGAAAGAGATAAGCCCAGCAGGTAACAGCGGTTTTGCGCTATGCGGGCTATTTGCTTCATTGGAAAATTGATTTAGATTTAGATTGTAACTAAAATGAAATTTTATTCACCCAATCCCGCACAGCGCAAGGAGCCGCAAAACGTTAGCTGCAACTGCATTTCAGGGTTTCGCCCTGACGATTTTTCAGGTAGTTTTTGACTAGAGCGACTCAGTATATTTTGGTTTGCTTATGCTCTACTTTCCACTGTGTTTTGGGGATAGGGCGCTTGGACCACGTCCGTCTTAAAGTCGCTCTGTAATGTCTTGAAGATACTCCGGCAGCAGCAGCTAACAGCGCGTTTGCACTATGCGGGCAGTTTGCTTCATTGGAAAATTTCAGTTACTTTTAAATTATTACAACTATGCAAATCAAATTTCTAAATCCCGCACATCGCAAACGCGCAAAACGTTAGCGGCAACCTTTTTACGACATTAATACAAGAAACAAAATGATTAAAGCACATTTTCAAAACATTCGTATAGAACTAATAAAGGAAATATCTTCTGCAGAAAAATCTTTGAAAATTGCAGTCGCATGGTTTACTAATAACGAACTTTTTGATACTCTTCTTCAAAAATGCAAAGATAAAGTGCATGTTGAGCTAATTCTTATTAATGACGCAATTAATATTAAACAATTTGGTCTTAATTTTAATGAATTCATAAAAGAAGGAGGTGTCCTATATTTTGGTGACTCTGAAAATTTAATGCACCACAAGTTTTGCATCATTGATGACAAAGTTTTAATCAATGGTTCTTATAACTGGACATATTGGGCTGAGACAAAAAACGAGGAGAACATTACTATTTTTAAAGGTGAAGTTGAGATTTTGAAGAGCTTCAACGAAGAATTCAGAAAAATAGTTAGTACAAAAAGACAGATACAAAGTATAGAAACTAATATGCTCAATAACGTTTCCGATGAAAATAGTTTTTTCAATTTAAAAAACATCGGTGTAAACGAATACATAAGCAGTGCAGTAGACTTAGGAAACAGAGGTAACTATGAAATGGCTAATAAGATATTTGAAGAAGTAACTAAACTAAATCCTGTTAAAGCTAACAGGGTTTTGCAAAATGGAGTTACAAGTAATATTCAAGTATTCAAAAATATTTATCAGTCAATTTCTACAAAGACATATATACCTTCAACAGATACCACGTACGAAGGTTATTGTAATTCTATAAGAAATTTAATAAGAGAAGGCAACTATATAAATGCAATTGGTCTCGCAAATACTTGTGCAACAAAGTACCGAGAAAAATTTACCGTTCATGTTTATTGTGGTGACGCAAAAACAAAACTTAATGATTTAACAGGAGCAGAGATAGAATATAATAAAGCTCTTAATTACCGACATTATCCCAAAGCAAAGATTCTCTATTACAACAAAGCATACAATTATACTTTCTTTCCTCGTGCAGATGTTTTTCTAAAGTTGGGACAAAAAGATAAAGTAATTGAAACTCTAAATGAGGCAGTTCATGCATACAAAAAACTAAATATTCCAATTGGTGTTACCAAAGCAGAAAAATATTTGAATGACATTAGTAATAACCAAATACCATCTCAAATAGAATAAAAATCAATAGTGTATACTTCTATTCTTAAAACTAAAATTTGAAAAGTTTAAGATATAATCTATTTAAGATTCAACAATTTTTATTCTTTAGAAAATAAGGCAGCCGCTAACAGCGGTTTTGCGATATGCGGGCAGTTTGGTTCATTGGCAAATTTGAGTTAGATTTAGATTGTACTAAAATCCAAATTATTCACCCAAATCCCGCACACCGCAACAGCCGCAAAACGTTACCGGAAACCCTATTTTGCCTCGCCCGAGTTCAAGAACTTAACGCAACAGTTTACCAAAATTAACTTTGTTGCATGGAATCTAAAAAGTATCAACGATTATGCTTTGCTGAGCGAGTGATTATTGAAACTCTGCTGAAACAAGAAAAAACCTATTCTTACAT
>JAEUUZ010000039.1 GCA_016786765.1 Chitinophagales bacterium | reverse complement strand
GGGAATAGGCACTACACATAACAGCGGTTTTGCGTTATGCGGGCAGTTTGTTTCATTGGCAAATTTGAGTTACTTTTAAATTGTACTAAATATCCAATTTATTCACCCAAATCCCGCACACCGCAACAGCCGCAACACGTTGGCGGCAAGTTTTTCGGACAGACAAAATTCAAATCAATTAAGACTAAATGACGATAGATAAACCGACTTCTAAGTTTAAAACCAATCTAAAAAAAAGAATTTTTGCAACACTACTTGACTATGGTCTTTATTGTCTTGCTTTCTGTGTTTATCTAATGTATTTCGGACATAAAGACGAAGATGGCGGATATAAAGTAAGCGGACTGCTTGCTACTCCGATATTTCTTTTTTGGTTCATTTACTTCATTGTAATTGAAGCATTATACGGCTCGACACTTGGACACTTAGGTTTTGGTTTAAAAGTTCAGACTTTAAATCGTAATGACATTAATTTGACACAAGCATTAAAAAGACATGTGCTTGACCCGCTTGACATCTTCTTATACGGAATACCGGCAATTATTGCAATTAAAAATTCCGACAAACATCAGCGAATAGGCGACATGTGGGCTCAAACTATTGTCGTTGACACGACAGATCCTGAACAATATCAGGATAAATAATCACTATAACATCTGAAGAATATTAAACTAGCCTCCAACCGCGTTTCTTGAAGACACAATAACCATTTGATAACAAGGGAATGAATCTATTTAAAAGACACATCACTTCGACATTTTTTCTCGGACTATATTTAGTCTGGTGGATACTCTTTATTTATTGGTTTAAATCAGGCTATGGTGCTTCACCTCGTTCGTGCGGTGCTGCAAATGGTGCATTAGTCATGTTGACTATTTTAATAATTGTATTCTACACGTTACTCTTGATTATAAAATTTTTAATTACAAGAGGTGAAGGACGTTGGGACTATTTGAAATTTATTGGGTTAGTTCATCTGCCTGCAATTATCATGACAATTTGTGTGGCAATATTTTCGACAAAGGTAAACTAGCTTATATTATGAATAATTGGAAAATTGCTTTTGGGATTTGCTTGACATTGCTGCTTTTTGTGTCCGTATTTGGTGTTTATTCAATTATTGACCAAGGCGTTACTTTGACATATTTAAGGGATAACTTTACAAAAACTGAGAACGACCTTAATAACCTATCAAAAATCATTAATGATACAGACCTTTCAAAAGCAGAAATTAAAAAAGTATTGAGAGATCATTATCTCTTCGAATATATGGACTTCACTTCTGACACAATTTCACTTGATAAAGTAAGTCTGATATTCAAAGACGACAAATTACTGAAAGTATCAAAACAATGATGAAAAGAAAGAAACCAGCCGCCAACAGCGGTTTTGCGTTATGCGGGCAGTTTGGTTCATTGGCAAATTTGAGTTACTTTTAGATTGTACTAAATATCCAAATTATTCACCCAAATCCCGCACACCGCAAGAGCCGCAAAACGTTGGTGGCAACCTTATGACATGACAGATTCTAAAGCATTTCTAATTCTTGTATTTCTGACATTCACGAATTTCGTTAATGCCCAATTTTTTGACAATTCCTTTCATGGTGAGCATGGTCGAACTTACTTTGCCTTGTACTTTAAAAAAGACGGAAGTTTCATGAAGGAAACTAGAGGACATCTTGGAAATTTTTCAGATGAGGGCTTTTATACAATCAACAAAGATTCCATTTGGGCCTTTACAATAAACAAACAGACAAATGACACTTTACTTAGGTCTTATCTGCTTGACAAGGATAGCATGTTAATTGACTTTTCATCAAGATATGATTATGCACCATTAACAAAGTACATTAAAAACCTATACTTCTCAAAAGTCAGGAGAGTTAAATACCCTCAGGTTGAGACGATCGACAACTCAACAAAACAGACATTGGATACACTCTTAAATCAAGCATTAAATAACGAATCTGCAAGACAATTTTACCATTTTGACAAAATACCTGAGCGAAAATTAGTAATAGCAAAATATCTTGCGCTTGAAGCAAATGTATCAGTGGACACCCACAAAGCTATCTTTAAACCTGTAAATGAGATAACTGACCCTTTTTACATTGAAATTATTGATATAAACCAAAACCATGAAAATGTTTCAATTTCTATCATGATTCATGGCGAATCAGCAAGAATAGATTTTGTATTTCTTAAAAAGGACAATAATTGGATTTGTTGGAAACCTTCTGTGACAGAAAACAAATAAAGGCAGCCACCAACAGCGGTTTTGCGTTATGCGGGCAGTTTGGTTCATTGGCAAATTTGAGTTACTTTTAAATTGTACTAAATATCCAATTTATTCACCCAAATCCCGCACACCGCAACAGCCGCAAAACGTTAGTTGCAAGCGGCTTTGAACATTCCCGAGTTCAAGAACTTAACGCAACAGTTTACCAAAATTAACTTTGTTGCATGGAATCTAAAAAGTATCAACGAT
>JAEUUZ010000006.1 GCA_016786765.1 Chitinophagales bacterium | reverse complement strand
GTTGATTTCGTCAATGACGGAAATTTTGAAGTCGAAACTGACTTCTCTGCCGTTTCTTTTTCGGCATGGTAGTTTGTCTTGTGTTTTCATGTTGACCAATGTTTGTTTAAATTTTGGTCAACCTATTTTAGGACTCGAGGTATTTTACGCTTGCCCATAACGTTTTGCGCGTTTACGCTGTGCGGGATTAAAGAGTTTGATTTTCATAATTTGTTACAACTTAAAACTAACCCTAATTTTTGAATGAACCAAGCTGCCCGCATAGCGAAAACGCGCTGTTAGCAGTTGTGCCAATTTTATATCGTCAGTGTGACGATATAATTAGTCTTTCATAACTCTCAATCTTTTTTGCGATCCATTTGTCAGAATAGAAACAAAGTAAATGCCTTTAGCCCAATTTGATGTTTCAATTGTTGTCTGTTTTTTGTCATTGTAGTGAGAGTAACAAAGTCTACCTTGATAGTCGTATATTTTGATTAAGCTATTTAGTAGAATGTCATCTAGTTTTAACTCATTTGAGAATACAGTCTGAATTTTAGTATCCAAGTATTTATCGTCAATCAACCCGGTTACATTTGGTTTTACGTCTAGGCTTAAATAGAGTATATTAAAGAATGGTTTTGTGTTGCTACAATCGTCATAAAAACCAATTTCTCCGGTTATCTTAACGGTATAGTGTCCTGGCAAGTATGTTCCAATATTTGATTTTTCCGAAAAACGATGAATAGCTTGAGGTCCTCCAGGTCTCTTGTAGCATTGATTTAGGAAAATAGTGTCCCCAATTACATTTACAGTGTAGTTTAAACGAAAGTCTAATGAAGTCAGCGAAATTGAGTCGGTGACAATTATAGAATCACTCTCAAAGCAATTCTTAGGACTTATTTCAGCACTAAAATAGTATTGAGCTGAAGCGTTAAAATATGATGATAAAATTATCATCGTAAGTAAGATTAATTTCAATGTTGTTTTCATGGTGATTTGTCTTTTCATAGGGCATTACTGCTAACGTTTTGCGCGTTTACGCTGTGCGGGATTTAGAAGTTTGATTTTCATAATTAGTTGCAACTTAAAACTAACTCAAAATTTTGAATGAAGCAAATTGCCCGCATAGCGAAACCGCGCTGTTAGCAGTTGTGCCAACTTTTATATCGTCATTGTGACGATATAATTGAAAAATAGATATTGGTAAATGAACTATTCTTTTATTACTCTCCATCTTTTATGCTCTCCATTTGTCTGAATAGAAACCACATAAATTCCATTAGTCCAGTTGGACGTTTCAATGGTCAGTTGTTTTTCGTCATTGTCATGTGAGTATAGATAGCGACCTTGCATGTCATATATTTTGATTGAACTATTCGAAGGTAAAGTATCGAACACTAATCTGTCATGTATAAGCTGGGAACCAAATTTGAATTGCACTTTCATAGTTTCATTTATACTTGTCGGGTTGGCAAGAACCAGCAATGGGAATGTCACCGAATTGATAAAATCGAAAGACGGTGAACAAGAAAAGTTTTGTGTCATGTCACCTACAATTTTTACGATATAACTGCCTTTTGTCAGTTTCCCGATATTTGTTCTTTCGATAAATGGTCCACTAACTTGTGGTCCACCTACAATTATGTAACAAGAATTTATGTGGATTGTGTCGTTCAAAATATTTATAACGGTACTAATCCTGTAGTCATTTATTTCGGGAAGTTCAACTGTGTCAATTATGTAGATAGAGTCATTTTCATAACATGGCGATGGTGAATGTCCTCCATACCAAAAGTATTGAGCATTCGAACAAATGCAAGACATTAAAAACGCTGTCATAAATAATATTTTTTTCATATCGATATATGTTGAGGTTTTTTCTGTCAGGGCATTACTGCTAACGTGTTGCGGCTGTTGCGGTGTGCGGGATTTGGGTGAATAAATTGGATATTTAGTACAATTTAAAAGTAACTCAAATTTGCCAATGAACCAAACTGCCCGCATAACGCAAAACCGCTGTTGGCAGCAGTTTATTTTAATATTTCCGTTTTTTTGGTAGTTTAAAAATATTTTGTAGTTTCGTGTTGCGTATGGGATGAGTCGCCAAGCGTCTCTATTACGGGAATAATTCCCTGAAACCATTCGCTTTTTTTTTGTCCAAATTTCTCTATGGTGTATTTCTGTTATATTGATGAGTCTGGGACGCCCGAAGTTCCGGGCAACACAAGTCATTATGTATTAGCAGGGTTGTCAATTCCAATTTCATATTGGAAAAAATGTGAAATAGCAATTACCAAATTGAAGAAAAAATACAGTTTAGAAAATAGCGAAGTCCACACAGCTTGGTTGGTTAGAAAATACATTGAACAATCAAAAATCGCAAATTTTGATAGTTTAAGCCATTCTCAGAGAAGAAGCGAAGTTGAAAAATTAAGAAAAGTAGAATTGTTAAAGCTACAAAAGGGGAAAAGCACCTCCCACTACAAGCAAACCAAGAAAAACTACAAACAAACAGAGGCATATATTCATCTGTCCTATACCGAAAGAAATACTTTTGTTCGTGAATTGGCTGATTTAATTGGTGGCTGGTCTTTTGCAAGAATATTTGGTGAAGCTATTGATAAAGTTCATTTTGATGTTGCCAAAGCTAAAACAACTGTTGATGAACAGGCGTTAGAACAACTAGTGTCTAGGTTTGAACAGTATATGAAAATACTTAGTAAGAGTAAAACCAATAATGGTGTCTTTGGAACTTTGATTCACGATAATAACGAAACTGTTGCGAAGAAACATACACAGTTAATGAAGAAATTCCATAATAACGGAACTCTTTGGACAAGCATTGAACATATTATAGAAACACCATTTTTTGTCAATTCTGAACTAACAAGTTTAGTCCAAATAGCAGATTTATGTTCTTTTACATTAAGACGTTATTTTGAAAACAAAGAAACTGATTTGTTTAATAGAATAAAACCTCGCTTCGATAGGAAGAATGGAAAAATTGTCGGATTTAGACATTTTTCAGAGTCGTCTTGTAGTTGTGAAGTCTGCTCTTAAATTGCTGCCAACGTGTTGCGGCTGTTGCGGTGTGCGGGATTTGGGTGAATAAATTGGATATTTAGTACAATTTAAAAGTAACTCAAATTTACCAATGAACCAAGCTGCCCGCATAACGCAAAACCGCTGTTGGCTGCTGTTGTTGCTTTCTTCATTTCAATCAAAAATTGTAATTTCAATAATGCAGTCACAACTTGGTTCTACTATGTCATGTTTTTCTGGCGATTTATAATGTCTCTTAATTGATTTGTAGTCTTTATGTGTCATTTTTGATTTACAATTATAAAGATATTGACTAATTGATCTTCTTGATTTAAGATGAATTTCACATTTGTATATTGTTTTCTGTCTAATTCTAATGTTTCTATTGATGAAGCCTTTGCCAACTTTTGATATAGTCATTTTGTAACGCCCAACGGGAATAGATATAGCAAATATCTCATCTAGAATAGTATCTATTTTGAGTTTTTTATTTCTCAGCACGAGTCTAGCTGTCGAAGTAATATAAGTAGCAGTGTCAGAATTTTCTGCGTTTATGCTGTCTTGCTCTATTTTTCGTATCCAAAAAATATTTCCAATGAAATTAGCTGAATTAGAATTGTCAGAAAATGTCTCATGAATGAAAATGTCACTTTTGTCACGAAGTCCGCTTAACTCGGAAAATATGTATTTATATCTGTAAGTCGAGTCTCTTATTTCTTGAGCATTACTTATCCCAAAAATGAATGTCAGAATAAGAATTATTAATGCGTTATTGGTGGATTCAAGGGCTTAGCGCAACAAGGGTTAAAAAATAGATAGACGAACATAATCAAAAAACAGGATAGTCAAGAAAGGTTATTTCCAATAATTTTTTTACAGCTTTTGGAGCTAAAAAAATCATCAGAATAACCTTT
>JAEUUZ010000005.1 GCA_016786765.1 Chitinophagales bacterium | reverse complement strand
AACGTTTTGCGGCTCCTTGCGCTGTGCGGGTTTTCGGGTGAATAATTTTCATTTTATTTACAATCCAAAACTAACTCAAATTTTCCAATGAACCAAACTGCCCGCATAGCGCAAAACCGCTGTTAGTTGCTGGTGGAGCTTTTGTACATTCACTCGTCCGCTTAGCGTCCTAGTCTTCATCTGTCGCGTCATTTAACCGTTAAATTGTCCGATTTGAAAGATTTGCAATAGAAAGTCTCGATTATTTTTTTGTCATCGAATTTTGCGTTCCTACGCCTTAAAAATCAAAATTTGAAATTTTGACGTCCTGGAGCCGTTGCAAATGTTTACAAATACTTGCTACTTGGATTGCGTCCAGTCGTCCAGTTGTCGACTCGAAATTGTCTGAAAATAGTGTCATAGTTGAATGTCGTTTTGTCGTCATGTTGCCGAGAAAAAGATTTGTCGTTTATGCGTCAAAATATCCAATGAAATTGTCTGTTTTTCGTCATGAATTATCATGATTGAAAAAATGTTCAAAGCCACTTGCAACTAACGTTTTGCGCGTTTACGCTGTGCGGGATTTAGGAGTTTGATTTTCATAATTGTACAATTTAAATCTAACTCAAAATTTTGAATTAACCAAGTTGCCCGCATAGCGAAACCGCGCTGTTAGCAGCTGGTGTAATTTTATCAGTTTGATTTTACCGTCATTAACAATGGACTATCAAATATTGCAGCAGGAGAGATGACAATCTCGTCTGTTGGTATTTTGTTGCCATATCTTTCTCTCATTTTTTTCTTAACAGCAGGATTTGTCAGGTCAAAGTCACTTATCTTTTGGAGCTTTCCAATTTCAATACCAGTCGCACGTTTGTAAATTTTCCAAATCAATTCCGAACAGTAAATTTTTTCGTCAGACCACTCAAAAGTTAAGTCGTAGTTTTTACCGCTAAGTTTCTCCCCTTCAACTTTTAGTTTTTGAAGCGTCTGTGGTGTCAACACTTCGTCTGCATTTTTAAGTCGTTTGATTACGTATTTTGCGTCTTGTCCGCGTGCAATCCAATTGTCTAGTGGAGTGCGTTTGACTGGTTGAACTGCCTCGAACACATAGAATTTGTCTTGGTCTTTAAATATGAGTCCGCAGTGCGAATACTTAGACTTTGTCGCAAGTTGAATTGCTAAGCTTTGTTGTGAAAGAGAAGTCTGAAAAATTAAGTCGCCATTTTTTAGTTCGTCATTGTCCACAAGCTCTTTAACCTCAGTTTTAGCTTTGTCAATTTTGTAGGTCTTTGAATGTTGTTTAATAAAACGAAAACCAACAAATGTTATCACGATTAAACTCAATAAAAGAAGTGTCTTTTTCATTTTTATGTCATTTGTCATTTTCGTCTGAAACACTTGCTGCTAACGTTTTGCGGCTCTTGCGGTGTGCGGGATTTGGGTGAATAATTTGGATATTTAGTACAATTTAAAAGTAACTCAAATTTGCCAATGAACCAAACTGCCCGCATAACGCAAAACCGCTGTTAGCAGCTGGTTTTATACTCCGTCTTCATCGGCTAGGTCAAAGTATTTGACCAAATGGTCTGGTTGTGTTCTTATTTTGTCAAGTCCAATGGTAACAAATTCGTCCAGTCCATTTTTTGAAATTACACCTAAGTGTCTTAACGCTTGATTTATTGTTGTGATTTTTCGGTCTGCGTTGTCTGACTCAATAAAGACATTAGCAAATTGATTACCGGTGCCACCAAAATAATCTGTCATAATGATTGCATATTCAAGTTTCTCAAAGTTTGAGATGCTTTTTAGAATTTCATAAATAGCTATCTCGCTTGGAAAAATAACACTGTCAATGTTTGACAGCTCAAGTTGTCCTGATGTTTTCAATTTATACTGCCAAAAAGAAGAATAATAATGGTCAATATGAAATAAAGTCAATCCAAAGTCCAAGGTAATTGGAAGCAAGTCATA
Source organism: Chitinophagales bacterium (assembly GCA_016786765.1). Classification (GTDB taxonomy): domain Bacteria; phylum Bacteroidota; class Bacteroidia; order Chitinophagales; family LD1; genus CALAYL01. The sequence continues at coordinate 707 of JAEUUZ010000005.1, read as the reverse complement.
ATGCTTTGCTTTGTCTACATCGAATTTGTTTTTTAGAATAATTGCCGTTATTGAATGTCCCATTTTTTCGTCATTTAAACTTGCTGCTAACGTTTTGCGCGTTTGCGATGAGCGGGATTTAGAAGTTTGATTTTCATAATTAGTTACAATTTAAAACTAACTGAAATTTTCCAATGAAGCAAATCGCCCGCTTAGCGCAACCGCGCTGTTAGCAGTTGGCCACATAACGTCATAACAACCGTCAGACTATCGTCCTACGACACGTCTGGCGAGTTGGGAGCAATACAGCCCAACTAAATGAACAATCTCGAGAAATGTATTTTGTCTTGTAGTTATTACGTCAATGTCTTGGTAAACAATGTAGTGATTGTTTGTCATAATTGTCCGCGACCGATGTTGCGTCATTAATGTCCGATTGTCGTGGCGAAAGCGTCCTGCGAACAAGTCCGTTTGTGTCAGCAATAGGGTAGGAGCGTTACCGCGAAATAGTCTGTCCGGATGCGATATTTTTGCGAAAAAAGTCTTTGAAAATAATCTGTCGTAAAATCGTCAGAATGGCTTACTGCTAACGTTTTGCGGCTTGGCGAAGGGCGGGATTTTTAGCACAAAAGTTCATACGAAGCACAAATGTTTGATTAACCACAAATGTTTCTACGAAGCACGAAACCCCGCCTTTTGCCAAACCGCTGTTAGCAGTAGTGGTTCTT
>JAEUUZ010000063.1 GCA_016786765.1 Chitinophagales bacterium | reverse complement strand
TTTCAGACTCATGTTTTCTCGTCATGTAGCCGCGAAAAAATGTGTCATTTCATACGTCAAAATAGTCAATGAAATCAAGTGTTTTTCGTCACGATTATCATGATTGTTTGAATGTTCAAAGCCGCTTGCAACTAACGTTTTGCGGCTCCTTGCGCTGTGCGGGAATTGGGTGAATAATTTTCATTTTAGTTACAATTTAAATGTAACTTAAATTTGCCAATGAAGCAAACAGCCCGCATAGCGCAAAACCGCTGTTGGCTGTAGCTTTTATTTTCTCATTCCTTCTGCAAATCAAACTTGTCAGCAAAACTCTTGATTAAATTGTCTCTGTATGTTTTAAAGTAAAAAAGAAAAATAAATGAAATGAGAAAACTGCTAACGAAAGAAACCACAATGTTCGTTAAGTTAAAATCATTCGTCACTGAAATTATTATTAACAAAAGCGGAAAAACTAGAAAAATGAATTTTAAAAAATTATTTATGCTTATTATCATTTCTATTATTGTCTTATCTCCGTCAACATAAAGTTTGCCTTTCATTTTAGCTGTCATTCCAAAACCTGAAAATCTGAGAAATTGCCAAAATGGTTGAACTTCAATCTCGTAATTTGATTTAACACTTATATCTAAGTTATTCCAGTCAGTTATCTTCTCTGTAAAGCTCAATTTTTTATTTGTTCTGATATAATCTTGTAGAATACTTAGTAACTCGTCTCTATTGATTTTTCTAGAAAAAATTATAGTGTCAGTTTTCCAGCTTTTGAAGAATGAGGATTTCATAAGAATGTCTTGTTAAAGTTACAGCCAACGTTTTGCGCGTTTGCGATGTGCGGGATTTAGAAATTGGATTTGCATAGTTGTAATAATTTAAAAGTAACTGAAATTTTCCAATGAAGCAAACTGCCCGCATAGTGCAAACGCGCTGTTAGCTGCTGCTGCCGGAGTATCCTCAAGACAGTATAGAGCGACTTTAAGACGGACGTGGTCCAAGCGCCCTATCCCCAAAACACAGTGGAAAGTAGAGCATAAGCAAACCAAAATAAACTGAGTCGCTCTAGTCAAAAACTACCTGATAAATCGTCAGGGCGAAACCCTGAAATGCAGTTGCAGCTAACGTTTTGCGGCTCCTTGCGCTGTGCGGGTTTTCGGGTGAATAATTTTCATTTTATTTACAATCCAAAACTAACTCAAATTTTCCAATGAACCAAACTGCCCGCATAGCGCAAAACCGCTGTTAGTTGCTGGTGGAGCTT
>JAEUUZ010000062.1 GCA_016786765.1 Chitinophagales bacterium | reverse complement strand
AAGCTCCACCAGCAACTAACAGCGGTTTTGCGCTATGCGGGCAGTTTGGTTCATTGGAAAATTTGAGTTAGTTTTGGATTGTAAATAAAATGAAAATTATTCACCCGAAAACCCGCACAGCGCAAGGAGCCGCAAAACGTTGCCAGTAATGCCCTCGGAGACGACAAAAATGCTTACATTAGTTTCATGATAGACAATACAAATTGGACACCTTTTCCTGATGATAATATCCTTGGATTGACAGACAAGAATATTATCAATGAGTATGAGGCTAAAGGTCTTGCGACAGCTGAATTGTATGTTTTCGAACTTGACACAGAAACACCTATCTCGACATCACTAATTCTCGAAATTCACAGAATTGCATTTGGACAGCTCTATGAATGGGCCGGTAAATGGAGGACGACACAAGTTACGGTTGGACAGTTACTCCCTCCCCTACCTAATCAAGTAACCCAGGCGATGTACCAATTCATTGACAACTTAAACTTCAAAATTTCAGTTTCAAATACACGAGACGAACATCTCGAATGTCTTGTTTATGCGCACTACGAGTTCATTCGAATTCACCCATTTAACAACGGTAACGGTCGGACAGGACGCATTTTGATGAACATTGTTGCTATGAAGTTTGGATACAAACCGCTTGAGTTATACTTCAGAGAAGGAGAAAGCAGGAAAACTTACATTTCAGCAATGAAATCCGCAGACAATGGCAATTTCGAAAATCTAATGACTTTGATTAGAGAAGAATTGACGGCCTTTTAATTCCTGTTCAGCTAACAGAGATTGGACGATCTCAATAACCTTTGGTTTAGGAACTTGTTGGTCTTCCAATGACATTGTAGAAAATACAGTATCAGTAAGCACTTTTGACAAAAAGCCTTTTTCTTTTAACTGCGGATATTTTTCGTAGAATTTCATTAAGACAAATATACAAAAAAGACATGACAACAAAAAAGGCACTACTGGCAACAGCGGTTTTGCGTTATGCGGGCAGCTTGGTTCATTGGCAAATTTGAGTTACTTTTAAATTGTACTAAATATCCAATTTGTTCACCCAAATCCCGCACACCGCAACAGCCGCAACACGTTGGCTGCAATGTTATAACACCTCGAGTCCTAAAATAGGTTGACCAAAATTTAAACAAACATTGGTCAACATGAAAACACAAGACAAACTACCATGCCGAAAAAGAAACGGCAGAGAAGTCAGTTTCGACTTCAAAATTTCCGTCATTGACGAAATCAA
>JAEUUZ010000045.1 GCA_016786765.1 Chitinophagales bacterium | reverse complement strand
GGTGGATTCAAGGGCTTAGCGCAACAAGGGTTAAAAAATAGATAGACGAACATAATCAAAAAACAGGATAGTCAAGAAAGGTTATTTCCAATAATTTTTTTACAGCTTTTGGAGCTAAAAAAATCATCAGAATAACCTTTTGTCGAGATATCAATTTCCATTTTTAATTTTTCAGCAGGGGTGTAAAATCCGAGTACTTTTCTAGGTCTGTTATTGAGTAAGTTTTGTACCGCACGGATTTGTTCCTCTGTTACCTTATTGAAGTCAGTGTTTTTAGGGAAATATCGTCTAATGAGTCCGTTAGTATTTTCATTAGTACCTCTTTCCCAAGACGAGTAAGGATGCGCAAAGTAGACAGTCATACCCGTTTTCTTAGTAAGCCATTTATGGTTTGTCATTTCAAAACCATTGTCGTAAGTCATGGATTTTTTCATTCCCCCATTTAAATTTTTGAGCGCATTTTTAAAGGCCTTTGTTACCGTATTGGATTTTCTGTTTTTGAGTTTCATAATGTAAACAAATCTTGTTTTTCGCTCCACGATAGTAGCAATAGCACTGGCTTGTTTAATGCCTATGACCAAGTCACCTTCCCAATGTCCCGGCTCAATGCGTAAATCAACATGCTTAGGCCTTTTGTCGATACTGAGAGCGTCTTTTATTCTATCTTTTTTAGGTTTAATAGCTTTACGGCTTCTTCTTTTATATTTAGAATAGAGGAGTAGGTCAATGAGTTTACGCTTTAGTTTACCTTGATTATAGTGGTATATATGTGTATAGATAGCCTCATGGGAAATGGACATAAGGGGATTGTTTGGGTGCTCTAATTTTATTCGTCCGGCAATTTGTTCAGGAGAATCTTTTCTAAGCAAACCCCTATACACATAAATTTTAAGTGGTTTATGCGAAGAGATTTTGTCTAAGTTTCGCTTGTTTAGGTAATTATCTCTTGCCCGAAAGTCAGCAAGTTCAGCAATGTATCTGTCACCTGGTTTTCTCATCCAAGTAGCTAGTTCTCTAGATACAGTAGATCTATTTCTATTGATCTGTTTAGCGATGTAAGAATAGGTTTTTTCTTGTTTCAGCAGAGTTTCAATAATCACTCGCTCAGCAAAGCATAATCGTTGATACTTTTTAGATTCCATGCAACAAAGTTAATTTTGGTAAACTGTTGCGTTAAGTTCTTGAACTCGGG
>JAEUUZ010000008.1 GCA_016786765.1 Chitinophagales bacterium | reverse complement strand
GTTGATTTCGTCAATGACGGAAATTTTGAAGTCGAAACTGACTTCTCTGCCGTTTCTTTTTCGGCATGGTAGTTTGTCTTGTGTTTTCATGTTGACCAATGTTTGTTTAAATTTTGGTCAACCTATTTTAGGACTCGAGGTTTTTTTTGCTTGCCGCCAACGTGTTGCGGCTGTTGCGGTGTGCGGGATTTGGGTGAATAATTTGGATATTTAGTTCAATTTAAAAGTAACTCAAATTTGCCAATGAACCAAACTGCCCGCATAACGCAAAACCGCTGTTGGCGGCTGTGTTTATCTTTTGTCAATTCGTCAATAATCTTTTTCTAGTTTTTGCATCTGTCTGACTAAATAGCCTCTTGTTTCGATGTCATTCTCATTTTTAAGTCGTCTGTTGATCTCAATAATTTTATTGCTATTCAGAATGAATTTTTCAGATTTGATAAAATTGTTGAACCACTCAGCTACATCTGTCAAGTTATTTTGTGAGTGTATGTGTTTAAACGAACTATTTACAAACTTATCTATTTCAAGGTTTGAACTTTCATTCTTGTCAATGTTAAGTGTCTGATTACTTGGAAAGTTGTCAAGCAAATGAGTATTGCGGCAAAAAGTCTTAAACGCAATTTTTTCTGCTTCTTTTAGTTTGCCGGTCTTGAAAAGTATAATTGTCCACTCGAATAAAAAGTCTGGGTAGCAATTGTCGTCCGGAAAATTCTTAGTGAACCAATTCATATATCGTATTCCTCCCGAAAAGTCGGCTAGTTGAATGTAGAGTTGGGGAGGTGCGTAACGAAGTCCACGGCTATCGTCATACTCGCCACCCCATCGTTTTTTATCATCAGCAAGAGCTAATTTGATATTCTTGATTTTTGTTCTAATTCTCTCTTGTTGCTTCTCTGTCATTTGTTGCAAAATGTTTGTGAGTGTGTTAGGTGATTGTCTGTCGTGATAATTTCTATAAAGTCAGCAAAGGACTGTCCAACTACACATACTAAAAATAAGAGGAATTATTTTGATTTTACTAGTCTGTTCGTAAAAAAAAGTAAATGGACAGTCCGCTGATGACTTTACAAACAGTCGGGATTTTTCGGTGGATTCAAGGGCTTAGCGCAACAAGGGTTAAAAAATAGATAGACGAACATAATCAAAAAACAGGATAGTCAAGAAAGGTTATTTCCAATAATTTTTTTACAGCTTTTGGAGCTAAAAAAATCATCAGAATAACCTTTT
>JAEUUZ010000018.1 GCA_016786765.1 Chitinophagales bacterium | reverse complement strand
TCCGCATAACAATAACTACTCTGATGTGCCAGTTTAACAGCCAACGGATCTACACTCAAAAACTTGCACGTCCAAGGCGCATAGTATCTCGCTCCCATTTGATACAAACCACTCTCCTCATCTCGCTCCTTGCCTATGTATCTAAATCTTCGCTTCGTAAAGGTGCGTAATGAACTATCGCCATACGGGTAATACTCCTCTTTGTCTATAATGGCTCCACTCCCATCCAATCGTATAGCCGCTGAACCTAAATGGTCGGTAATATGATAAATCAAAGCATCAGATATGTCATCGCCATAGCTACCAATCCTTTGCTCAATACCACCCATCAGGTGTAAATAGTTTTTCTGCTCCAGCGTACCCGAGGTATTGCGTGTGTGAAGTTCTAGCACACCATCTATGTAAGTTACACTCTCATACTTCCCTTGATCGTTGATGACTATTTTCTTTACTCGGGTACCACTAGCATCATATAGGTAATGCGCAAACCTTGAAGTGGTTCCGCCAGCCTTTAGTTCAAAATTCTTTAAACTACCAAACGTATCCCATGTGTAGAACCTATCCGCATTACTGGTGAGCATATTGCCTACAGCATCATACGTAAACGTGCTATATACAGTAGGTGTCGTTTGATTATTATTAATCTGAGTATGCTGATTATTGCTCGTGTTATAAATGAAGTTGCGTGTGTAATAGAGCGAGGTATTCCCTATCACTCTGTGTCGTAACTTTTGAATGTTGCCTACTTTATCGTATTCATAATCTTGCTCATAATAGCGACAGTTACTAGCCGTGGCGTTTCCGATTTCCGGGGCATCAGCAAACAAAAAACCCTCGCCTTGGGTATTCATTTCTCTACCATTTGCATATATCAATCGGTAGATGGCATCGTATTCAAACATCCTATCTAGTACAGCTGTACTTCCTGATATTCCACAGTCAGGTGTGCGGTCTTTTACTTCGAGGATATTACCTACTAAGTCATGCACATAGCTTTGGTCATATCGAGTATTACCGCTATTGTAATTGTATTGATTGGGGTTAACATTGTCTATGGTATACCGCTCAGCCTTTACCCGCTTGAGGCGGAAGGTCTGTTCATCATACGCAAAACGCATCATGATGTCGTTCTTCCATACCACCAACAACTGCTGTCCTTTTGCATTATAGGCGATGTGTTTGACATACTCTACATTATCCTTCTTAATCCTCTCCAATGCGCCTGCAGTGTTAAATACAGGTTCTATTACCGCTCGGTGGTTGTTGATGTCTTTCGGTAATGTGAGCTTAGTGCCTCTATTGAGCGCATCGTACTCGATGGTAGTGCGGTATTCTGTTGAATCTAATATACTCGGGCTGTTTGTCCAATCTACGGTGTAGCTAGTCGTGCCTGACGCTAGCAATGTGGCATCGCTAATCACCTGTTTTACTTTCTCCAGTGGATTGCCCTTGTAGTCGCATCGCTCTATCTGATTCAGTCCTGCTTCATCAAAGTGTTGGTATAATTGCCCTACAATGTTCTTCTCTTTAGCTGCTGTTATACCGAGTTCATTCTCGGCATACTTAGATACTTGACGAAGCGTGTATAGATCGGATGGCTGTTCCTTGGCCCACACCTTTACTGGCCTACTGAGTGCATCGTATGCAGTAAGTACCTGTGCT
>JAEUUZ010000020.1 GCA_016786765.1 Chitinophagales bacterium | reverse complement strand
CTGTATCACCCGTTGCACCAGTACTTCCAGTTGCTCCAGTATTTCCTGTAGTTCCGGTTGCACCTGTAGAACCTGTATCACCCGTTACTCCTGTAGAGCCGGTGCTTCCAGTTGAACCTGTAGTTCCGGTTGCGCCTGTATCGCCCGTAGCACCTGTGTTTCCGGTTGCACCTGTATCACCCGTTGCTCCTGTAGAGCCGGTGCTTCCAGTCGCGCCTGTATCACCCGTTGCACCAGTACTTCCAGTTGCTCCAGTATTTCCTGTAGTTCCTGTTGCACCTGTATCACCCGTTACACCAGTGCTTCCTGTTGCTCCTGTAGAACCTGTATCACCTGTTGCTCCTGTAGAGCCGGTGCTTCCAGTTGAACCTGTAGTTCCGGTTGCGCCTGTATCGCCCGTAGCACCTGTGTTTCCGGTTGCACCCGTAGAACCTGTATCACCTGTTGCTCCTGTAGAGCCGGTGCTTCCAGTTGAACCTGTTGTCCCTGTGCTTCCGGTATCACCGGTAGACCCTGTACTTCCTGTTGAACCAGTAGCTCCAGTACTTCCAGTATTGCCCGTTGCTCCTGTAGTTCCTGTTGTCCCTGTATTTCCTGTTGTACCCGTTGCCCCTGTAGTACCAGTGCTTCCAGTATTTCCTGTAGTCCCCGTTGCGCCAGTGTATCCTGTTGAACCTGTGCTTCCAGTTACGCCCGTAGCTCCAGTTGTTCCAGTATTGCCCGTTGCTCCTGTAGTTCCTGTTGTACCTGTATTTCCTGTTGTACCCGTTGCCCCTGTAGTACCAGTGCTTCCAGTATTTCCTGTAGTCCCCGTTGCGCCAGTGTTTCCTGTTGAACCTGTGCTTCCAGTTACGCCCGTAGCTCCAGTTGTTCCAGTAGCACCAATATTACCTGTTGATCCTGTAGAACCCGTAGCACCGGTATTTCCTAGTCCTCCTCCAGTAACGTTACAAAGGTTTATCCATTGAGCTGATATACTTCTGTACACAATTAAGCATTGTGTATCGGTATCGTAAATGATGAGTCCATTTACAGGACTAGCAATAAGTCCTTTTGTAGTTCTAGGTGCCAAAAAGCCCTTATCTGCGGCTTTAAGTTCCAAAATAGAGGATGCATCTGGGGTAAGTGTTCCAATACCCACATTATTTTGGGCATTAGCATAAAATGAAAGGAAAAGTGATGTGAGGTAAAAAATTTTCTTCATAGGATGATTTAAGGCACAAATATGCTAAATTCATCTCTTAATTTTTTTAGGGGGTGTATAGTTTACTTGATAGAATTCGGTCGATTGTTGATAAATCGGTCGGTTTTGAGACAAGTTTGCAGATTATTTAATATTAAATAATTTCGATATACTATAATTCGCTCTGTTCACATGAAGAACATATGCTCCTTTTTGTAAAGCTTCTATGTTGATAACTGATGATTGTGCTACAATCCCTTTTAGAATAATCCTTCCTTGAAGATCATACAATTGATACGCGCATTCATTACAATCTAAAATCGAAATTTGAGATGGCGAAACAATAATTTGGGGTTCTTTTTCTGCATAATTCTTTATTCCTGTTACTTTTTGAAATGGAATAATTTGTGACCCCGATGTGGTGCATGCATGCGCATTGGTAATGATTAATCCCACCAAAAAATTTTGGGAGTTCTTGTATACATGTATAGGATTTAAATTTACTGAATCTTTTGTTCCGTCACCAAAGTTCCAAACAAACGAAACTCCGTTTGATAAATTGCCAAAGAAATATACCGAATCTCCTGAAATGGTATAACTAAAGTTTACGGTTGGACAAGTATCAACAGAAAATGATTTTGAGGTAGTATCGAAACAATAATTATTACTCACAATCAAAGTTGTAGTATACGTTCCGGGACCAGCATAGCCATGCACCGGTGAAGGAGTGAACGCTTTTGCGCCATCACCGAAACGATATTCCCATGTAGTTGCGTGTGTAGAACTATCTGTAAAATTAACTGTAACTACATTTTCTTTATATCCAAAATTCGCTTTCGGTCGTGCAACTACCTGAACTTTATACACCACTTCATCCCCATTTACTTCATTCAAACTTAACTCTCTTCCGTAAATATAAAACGTTCCCGTACTCGTCCATTTTATAGTAACCTTATTTTGATTTTGCGATACGATATTCCCACCACTACTTAGCGAGAAACAATATTTACTTCTGTCTCTTAACAACAATGTATATTCTTCCGTTTCATTCAAACATAGTATGGTATCACCGGAAAATTTTTGCGACAACGGTTTTAAAATTGAATACATAAATGGTTTCTCTCTTCGGTATGCGGTATCCAATACTTCTCGACTCAATAACCAAGGTTCATGGATATACCCGGCCATGGTTACTAATTCGTTTTTAATGCCAATTCTGTTCAATCGTTTATGCATCGGATTGCTACCGTAAACCACCGGGAAAACAGGATAACCAAATGGTGCACCTGAGTTATACGGCACAATCACATCAGCATCACCATGGATGGAAATCATCGGTACATTATCTTCCGGCAATCCTGTAATTAATGCTGTATCTAAGATGGCTCCCCAATGATTCAGAATGCCTCTTGTTTTTGGAACACGATTATTAAAATCGTTATTGCCGCTGCAGTCAATACAGCCTAAATCGCTTGGTTCCAATAAAATGCCACGGTAAGATTGCGGTAAATCACTCTCTCTTGCATATGCGGAATGTATTCCGGCAATACATCCTGCACTCGATCCGGTCAGAAAAATGGCTCCTGTATCAATGCGGTATATATTGGCACGCTGACAAAGATATCGCAAAGCGGAACGAAGATCCTGAATGGCTCTAACTACTGCACGTTCACAGCTTCCGGTACTTAAGGTATTAAATCCAATTCTATAATCGATGGAAGCAACGGCATACCCGGCTTTGGCATAATATTCACAATATTCAGGAATTGGTGGTTGATTCTTGTCGCCAATCAAAAATGCGCCTCCAAAAGCATATACAATCAATGGGCGATACAAAAGCGTATCGTTCTTAGGTTCATAGAAATCTAAATATAAATTTTGACTGATGCCTAAATTATTATCTGCTGTACCATAAAAGATTTGAGTGGTCTTTTGTACTTGATGGTAGATAGTATCGGTGTATCGGTTCGATGTACATTGTGCAAATGAGCTAACATGCAATAAGCAACAAATTGAAGCCAAAAGTAAGTAATGTTTCATCGTGTAGGTTTGGTTTGTATAGTGAAAATATAAAAAACTCATTAGTGACAATAGTAAATTCATTTATACATTTAAAGAGATAGTAACATAGGTGGATATGTCTTCCCTCGGCAAATTTTTGTTATTCGTGAATCCATTTTATATTGCTAAAAATATATTGTGCGAGTCATAGGAATAACGGGAACAATTGGTGCAGGAAAAGGAACTATTGTCGACTATTTGCAGTCGCATCATGGGTTCAGCCATTTTTCAGTACGGGGCTATCTGACCAAAATTATCCAGGAACGAGGTTTAGAACTCAATCGCGATTCAATGGTTTTAGTGGCTAACGAATTGCGTGCGAATCATTCTCCAAGTTATATTGCAGAACAACTTTATGAGGAAGCAAAGAAAGCCGGCAAAGATGCTGTAATTGAAAGTATAAGAACCGTGGGAGAGGTAACTGCATTGCGCCAGAAGCCTAACTTTTGGCTTTTTGCCGTGGATGCAAATCCAGAATTACGCTACAATCGCATTATTAAACGCAATTCGGAAACCGATCAAATTTCGTTTGCCACTTTTTTGGAAAACGAAGCTCGGGAAATGAATTCCGATGATCCCAACAAACAGAATTTAGCGGCATGCCAACAATTGGCCGATTATAATTTCGACAACAATAACTCCTTTAATGAGTTGTATTCTCAAATAGAAAAAGCAGTGTATGACATCAGCAAGTAATAACGAATATGTACGTCCTTCTTGGGATGAATACTTTATTGAAGTGATGGATGCCATTTCAAAGCGGGCAACATGCGGACGAGGACGAAGCGGTTGCGTAATTGCGAAAGAAAATCAATTGTTGGTCACCGGCTATGTGGGTTCACCTGTTGGTCTCCCGCATTGTGATGAGGTAGGTCACTTGATGAAGAAAGTAATGCATGATGATGGTTCCGTAACCGAACATTGTATGCGCACTGTACATGCCGAACAAAATGCGATTTGCCAAGCGGCTAAGCGAGGTGTTTCCTTAGATGGAGCTACCCTTTATTGTAGAATGACCCCTTGCCGCGTATGTTGTATGTTGATTATTAACTGCGGAATACGCAGAGTAGTTTGTCAACGTAAATATCATGTCGGTTCTGAATCGGAAGATATGTTTCTTACGGCAGGAGTGAAGCTCGAATACATCCACGATGAAGTTCAGCAATACGAGAAGAAATAAGTAATTACGGCTATACTTCCAAAGCCAGTTTTTGTTCCAAATAATGGAAATCGATGCCAAACAAACGTTTAGCTTGTTTGATTTCTTTTAAAATTTCATGCTGACGAGCTTCTGTTGTTTTGGCTTTAAATCCTACCAACATTACATTCTTGGGTGTATGGGTATCGGCAATAAAATCAATCACCTTTATCTTGTACCCATAATATTCCATAATTAATGCTCGAATACCGTCTGTTATCATTTCCGCTTGTCGTTCTAAAAATAATCCATGTTTTAGCATGAAGTTTAGGTCGTTTTCGGTTTTGTTTTTTTCAATTTGCTTTCTGATTTGCTTATGGCAGCATGGGGCAACAACAATCATATCACTTCCGGCTTTAATGCCTTGATAAATGGCATCATCGGTGGCTGTATCGCATGCATGAAGCGCTATCAGAATATGTTGACCTCTGCCGTCAAAGTCGCTAATTGAACCCGATTCGAAGTGGAGTCCCTTGAAACTGGCATTAGTTGCGATGGTATTACACAAATCCACTAAATCTTTTCTCCATTCAATACCCTTAACTTCGGCTTCCTTATGTAACACATTCGCGAGGTAATCATATAGTGCAAAAGTAAGATACCCTTTCCCGGCACCCATATCGGCAACACGAATTGGTTTTCGTTCGGGCATTTCCTGAATCAGCGGACTTAACAATGCAACAAAGTGATTGATTTGTTTGTATTTGTCTTGTGCAGCTTTATATACATTTCCATGCTCGTCTGTGATATCAAGAGCATGGAGATACGATTTATGGGCTGTATCAATCAGTCTGTTTTTAGTTCTATCGTGATGGAGAGTATTATCTGCTTTTGCTGTAGCATTTTGTTTTCGGATACGTGTTTTTGTATTGCGTAACTCTTCAAAAATATAATCCGCATCAGCAGAAAATAATGTAGCTATTTTAAACCCTGACTCAAGATAGGTTTTAATAAGTGAATGCCCCTCTTCAAAAGAAAAGTTTTTGACAATGTCTTTTGTTGTATACCTATATGTGAAACTTAGGGTAGGCTTTTGTTTCAGCAGAATTTTTTTGGCATAAATATTCTTGAGCTCTTTTTCCAAACCGGAGTAATTCCCCAATGCAATTTTGATAAATGAACCCATTGACCAAGTTTGCTCTATGTGCTCTAAAAACTGAACTAATGGCGTATTCATCTTGAAAGGTTAAGGTGTAAATGGTTTTAGCGCATAGAATGCGAAAAGCATGTATTGATATAGTCAATAACGAATTTATCCTCTTTGCTATCTTTGTAAAATACCTCGTTTTTTGTGCGATTGAATGTGTATTCATTGGCCCAAACGGGGAATTGTTCTGCCAAGGTTTGAATACTATCGGAAATATAATTCACTTCTTCTGCAGTCATAGTAGGATGCAAAGAAACGCGAATCCACCCTGGTTTTTTAGAGTTATCGCCACTACTAATGGAATCGGTAATATCTTTTGAAATATCTTCGCTCACATTCAACAGGTAGTGGCCATATGTGCCGGCACAAGAACATCCGCCACGTGCTTGTATGCCAAATTTATCGTTAAGCAACTTTACACCTAAATTATAATGTAAATCATCGATATAGAAAGAAATGATGGCGAGCCGCTTTTTTTGATGTGGAGCAAGAATGTGGAGATTGGGGATGTTTGATAATTTCGTCCAAGCAATGTCTAATAAAATTTCTTCTTTTTCCAGCATTCTTTGTACACCCATTTCTTCTTTGAGTTGAATGCAGAGCGCTACACGAATTGTTTGCAAAAAAGCCGGAGTACCACCATCTTCGCGGGCTTCTATATCATCAATATATTTATGTTGCCCCCATGGATTGGTCCAATCTACAGTGCCACCGCCCGGTTCATCCGGAATGGTATTGGAATAAAGCCGTTTATTAAAAATCAAAATTCCGGAAGAGCCCGGCCCGCCTAAAAATTTATGCGGTGAGAAATAAATGGCATCTAAATAAGCCTCCGGGTCTTCGGGATGCATATTAATGTCTACGTAAGGTGCTGCACACGCAAAATCTACAAAACAAACTCCGTTATACTGATGAATCAGTTTCGCCATCGCATGGTAAGGCGTAAATACCCCCGTAACATTGGAACAAGAGGTAACCGCAGCAATTTTTGTTATGCGCGATTTGTACTTTTCCAATAAGACTTTAAAATGTGCTAAATCAGGTAGTCCGGTATTATCAGGTGCAATAATTTCTACATCGCCAATCGATTCTAACCATGATGTATGATTAGAATGATGTTCCATATGAGTAATGAAAATAATCGGACGATCATTCTCCGCTATCTGAATTTGTTTTTGATGTTTCTCGTGAATACGAAGGCCTAAAATGCGTTGTAATTTATTGGTAACACCGGTCATGCCCGAGTTAGAAGAAATTAGAATGTCATCTTTACCGGCATTAACATGTTGTTTAATGAGATGTTGCGCTTTGTGATAAGCATAGGTCATGCAACTGCCTGAAGTATTGGTATCGGTATGGGTATTCGCTACAAATGGAAGAAATTCGGTTTGTAGTATTTTTTCAATAGGCAGATAACTTCTTCCGCTGGCTGTCCAATCGGCATAAACGAGCTTTTTTTCTTCTCCGTTTGGTGCTATAAAGGTTTGGTTCCGACCAATGATGTTTGCGCTATAACTTGAAAAACAATCTGTATCCATAATGCTGATGCTATCGAGAACAAGATAAAATGATTTGGGCTACAAAAAAGGAATATGATGCCTATTTCACGAATTTGTTCCCAAAAAATAAAAAAGCTGCCTTGCATTTGCAAAACAGCTTTTAGCCAATAGAATGAATGCAATTATTTGGTAATAACCCAAGTTCCACCATCAGCAGAACATTGTGCTTTCTCTTCATCATATGATGAAGTAATGCCTGGAACTACAGATGTTTCTTGACAAACGGCACTTCCGTTTCCATAAATTGGATCTTTACAGTATCCGCATTTTTTGCATGAAGAAACTGAAGTAATAGCTGCAATAGCAACAAGTGTGTAAAGTATTTTTTTCATAATAGTAATTTGATGTTTTATTCGACTGCAAATTTAAATAAAATTGAATGCAAAGCAAATTTTGGATGTAGGTGATTTGCTATTATCCCTTCCAAAAATACTCAACACTCTGCGAATAGCTTTTCGGAACAAAATCTATTTTACGACAAAAATCAGATAAACTGTTACATTTGTTTATAAACAAACGCCTAATTTTTCCCTACAATCATGATGAAAAAGCGAAACTACTTTTATATAGAGCAAAAAAATGCCTCCGGCTACGATTACAAAACCATCGAAATTGAATCGGAAGACAGTTTTGATAAGGAACTTATCATTCTAGCGTTTCCAATGCACGAATTGCCGAATGCGGATAAGATATTGAGCATGTTTGGCTTAAAAGAAAATACGGAATATTTTTATCAGCAATGTCGCGAAGTGATTTCGGCACCCGAGAAACACATTAACGAAAAAGGAGAGGGTAAACTTACCTTCCAAAGCTACTTTCATAATTTCCCCAATTCTGTTACCGCTATCAACGATAAGGCCATTGTAGTTGTTGCGCTTCAGCCCAAAGAAGAAGCTAATGCTGACGGAAAGAAAGATTATTGGCTGGTGGGATACATTCACGCCAATGTATATGATTTTAAAGACATCGATGGTTCAGTTCACGAAGGGTTTTACTATAACATGTTGCGGATTAGCGAGCGTTCTGAAAATGGTGTGAAAGTTTATCGAAGAAAGAAAATTTTCACACTTGTATTTTCTGTATTGCATAGTCTAGTGGATGTTTACGGGGTACACTTTGCTTATGCAGCTATGGGAAGAGAAAATCAAGCGATTAATGATGCTTTGGCCATGAATTCTACTAAGTATGAAAAGCATTTCGAGAAGTTCCCTATGCGCACCAACACAAAAATCAATTTCTTGTTTGGGAAACAATCGGCTGCAAAGCAAATGGTAGATATTACTAACGATGTTCCTCGTTTAAAAGAAATGTATGCCAAGCTGATTGAAAATAAAGGCAGCTATGTGTTTCAGATGTATCACAATGAAGCTGAATTTTTACGCATGGTAGAGAACATAAAAAGTTATTCAAAAACGAGCAGAGTGCTTATGATTCCTGATGCAGCCGGAAACATTGATGCTGCATGTGTTGCGATGAATTGGGGCGATTACTTTCTGTTTACGTTAGAAAATCCAACGGGTATATTCAAATTAATTGCGTCACTAAAACTCACCGACAATCTATTGTATCCATTGTGTATTGCCGGTTCGAAATCTGGCGTTGAAACGCTGTTGAAAGGAATTGCCTATAAGTATAGAAAGGAACATAAATGTCATCTTACATTACTAAACTCCTATGCCGGTGACCCACACCACGAGGCTAAAGCAAGTTTTATTTTTGATGATTATCAGTTTTTCATTATTTCTGATCGAAAAGAACATTTTGATCGTTTGAAAGAGCAATCGAAAGACGAAGCCGGAAATGTGCGTTATTTTATTGATAATCCGATATTATAATTGCTTGAAACACCTTTGCCAATTTCTGAGCAAAGCAATCCAATACCAATTCCTGCGATAGCTCCAACAATAACATCGGATGGATAATGCACCCCAACATACACTTGTGCAAAAGCTATAGCCGTTGCCCAGGCAAAGAAACCACCGGAAGCCATTTTGTTTTTGAAAATACTATGATAAATAAATGCTTGTCCGAAATGATTCGCAGCATGCGCTGAAAAAAAGGAGAAGCTATTGCTACAATGATCGACACGTAATATTAATGAAGAGAGAAGAGTGGCTTCATTACAAGGTCTTGGGCGTTCAAATACTATTTTAAAGAGATGTGCTGTTTGGTCCGTTAATAAAATAGTAACTAGCGCAACACCCAACCAAATCAATGCTTGTTTTCCATGCTTTTTGTAGGTGAAAAAGGCAACTATAATGTAAAGTGGAATCCATGTTTCTTTGGTTCTTAAAATAGGGCAGACAAAATCAAAAACAGCATTGCCTAATTCACGATTGATGAAAACAAAGAATGCTTTATCCCAATGTAGTAATGCCGATTCCATAGTGTATATTTCTGTGCTTAACTACGTTGTTTTTCTTAAAACCCAAATTTGACGAGGACTTGAACCAAAAGCAAACGGACTCAAATCATAATTACCATAGGTTTCTTCTACTGTGTAACCTAATGCTTGAAACAGTTTTTGAAACTGCTCGAATTTAATCACTTTTAATTGTTCTGTATATTCATGTTCAATCCCTTCATGCAGAAAATTTATTTGTTTGCATATAAACCCCTTTTCTACTTTACGTTGTATATGAAATTGTAATTCGCCACGACTCACAATTTCTCTTGCTTTCAGCGATTTGATGATGAATTCCGGATTCATGTAGTCAAATATGAAAAGCCCATTTTTTTCTAATACAGCCTGCATCGATTGTATGGCTAAATCATCATCGGCAGGGTCTTCAAAATAACCAAACGAACTAAAAAGATTGGTGACTACATCAAAGTTTGTTTCCTTATAGGGTTTACGCATGTCCCACACATCAAATCGTAAACCGGTGGTAGCCATCTCGTTGGCCGTTGATATGCTATTACAAGAAAGGTCTATTCCGGTAACGTTCATTCCTAGGGCATGCATAGACTTTGCATGTCGGCCTTTGCCACAAGCAACATCTAATATTTTTGCTCCCTCAGGTATTTGAAGATGCTTAAATAAGTTAGAAATGAATTGTGTGGCTTCTTCCTCATTTCTGTTGGAATACAGCGTATGATAAAAAGGGGTATCGAACCAGCTGGCGAACCATTCTTTACTCATGGAATTATTTATAGGGAATGAATAACTTGAATCGTTTCTTTTAGCATATCTTCCGTAAAATCGAGGTGAGTCACCATTCGCACTAATATTGAAGAAAATGGAGATGTTCGAATTCCTTTGTCCGCCAATGCTTTAGCTGTTTCCTCTGCATTGTCAACTTCAAAAATAACAATGTTTGTTTCAACCGGCAATACGCTTTTTACCCAATTTTTAGTTTGTAACACAGCTGCAATTTGCTTTGCTCTTCTATGATCATCGCTTAATCGCTCAACGTTATTGTTCAACGCATATAAGCATGCGGCTGCCAAATATCCGCTTTGTCGCATGCCACCGCCCATTACTTTTCTGATCTTGCGTGAACGCTTAATCATTTCTTTATTCCCTAATAAAACGGAGCCCGAAGGAGCGCCCAATCCTTTTGAAATACATATTGAAATTGAATCAAAAAGTCCTGCGAGTGCCTGTGGTTTTATGTTTAACACATTTAATGCATTAAAAACGCGTGCTCCATCTAAGTGTAAAATCAGATTTTTTTCTTTGCAAAAAGCACTAATGGCTTGCATTTGCTCTAATGTGTAAATAGCTCCTCCACCTTTGTTTACAGTGTTTTCGATGCATACCATACGCGTATTGGCAAACCAATCGTGATCCGGTAGAATGCATTCTGCAATTTGATCAACACGCATAACCCCTTGTTTACCTTGCGTTAGGCGTACGGAAACGCCTGAATGAAAAGCGTAGCCCGCTGTTTCGTAATTGTAGATATGACAAAGTTGATCGCAAATAATCTCATCGAGGGGTTGCGTTTGCGCTTTAACTGCAATTTGGTTTGACATCGTGCCACTCGGACAAAAAAGCCCTGCTTCCATACCGAATAAAGCTGCACAATAGTCTTCCAATGCTTTAACGGTAGGATCTTCACTAAATACATCATCGCCCACATTTGCATGCATCATGGCTTCCAACATCGGCTTAGAAGGCTTCGTAACTGTATCGCTGCGCAAGTCTATCATATAAAATGTGTGATTTTTGAAAAGAACGTTTGAATCAACGAAGGTTGTAACACTAACGGAAATACGAAACCAAATACGGCTCCGGCAAAGTGAGCCAAATGCGCAATGTTGTCGCCTCCACGTTTACTCATATATACCGAATAAAAGAGGTACCCCACACCAAATAATAATGCAGGTACCGGAATTATAAATTGTATGTAAAGGATGTTCGTTGGGTCAAAAAGAATGGATGCGAAAATAACGGCTGATACAGCGCCAGATGCACCTACTCCGCGATAGTAATAATTGTCTTTATGTAAAAATAAGTCGGGTAAGTGTGCCACAATTACTGCCACCATATAGAACGCAATAAAGAAATAAGTGCCACCTTCAAAGTAACGGTAAAAATAAGCTTCAATACTGGGACCAAAGAAGTAAAGCGTAAACATATTGAAGAATAAGTGAGTCATATCAGCATGCAACAAGCCACCGGTAAACATACGGTGATATTCCTTGTCATGCCATATTTTTTCAGGCCAAAAAGCCATTTGATTAAAGATGTTTTCGTTGTTGAAGGCCGAAAACGAAACCAAGCAAGTAGCAATGATAATCAGTATTGTGGCACTCATGCTCCAAATTTTTGACGAACTAATTTTTCAAATAATTTCACCGATTGAAGATCCGGCCGCCATTTATAAAAATGTACAATTTCTTTATTTAAATAAACAAATGCTTCTTCCAAGGAAGCGCTATTATTAAGCTGTTCTATGGTTTTCATGTAAGCCGTTGCATCGTTATTAAACAACTCTTGAATAAATACAAATTGTCGGTTAAAGTCAATCAATTTCTTTAAATCGCCTTGTGTAGTCCGTTCGTTTAATCCTTTGTTTACCGATAGTTGGAATCGATCGTTCAATGAGGCCCCTTCATTTTCAAAGTGTTCATTGATACTTTCGTTTTCTTCTTTTATTGCATTAGCAGCAACGGAAACAACTTCTTCTTTTTGAACTTGCTTATGCTCTACTTTGGGAGGTGGAATAACTTCTTGTTTTACCTCTTCTTCTATCACGGCCACAAATGGATTGATTTCTTCTTTTTCAGTAATTATTATTGGCGTTTCTTGTTTCAATGGAACCTCAAAAGTTGTAGCAGTTTCTACTTGAATTGTAGGTTTGGCTGTTATTTCGCTGAAAAGCAGTTCGTAACATTCCAATAATTGTTTTTTCACTAAATCGATTTCAATCACCGTTAACTGACTTTCACCAATTTGTTTTTTTAGCAATTGAATTTGTGTGATGATATTATTTGCTTCCATACTCCCAAACCTAATTATTTATCCCGATTATTTTAAAACGAAGAATGACATTACATATTTTGAAAAGTTTGAACTATTTCTTTTTTTATATTCGCAATTCAAGAACGAACTATGTTTATAGAGCCGGGTATAAATAGCGAACGAAAAGGATGGATTGAAGTCATCTGTGGCTCGATGTTTTCCGGCAAGACAGAAGAATTGATTCGTAGACTGAAGCGGGCTAAAATTGCTAATAAACGTGTGGAGATTTTTAAGCCTACCATCGATGTTCGTTACGATGAAGTGAATGTTGTCTCCCATAATGCCAATGCTATCCGTTCCACACCTGTACCCCATTCTCAAAATATACTACTCTTAGCCGAGGGAATGGAAGTAGTGGGTATAGACGAAGCCCAATTCTTAGATTCTGAACTACCACAAGTTGTTGAAACTCTCGCAAAAAAAGGAATTCGAGTTATAATTGCCGGTTTGGATATGGATTTTGAAGGTAAACCCTTTGGTCCTATGCCTAATTTACTGGCTGTAGCCGATTATATTACAAAAGTTCATGCTGTTTGTATGCAGTGTGGGGATATCGCCCATTTTTCATACAGAAAGACGGCTGATTCCTCCAAAGTGCTTCTGGGTGAACACGATACCTATGAACCTAGATGCCGAAATTGTTTCTATAAGCATTAATGTTTTCTTTGAGAGGATAAATTGTCATTATTTTGTAAAATCTGTTGGGAAAATTCCTTTCGTTTCGTTAACTTCGCCTATCATTTATTACATTCACACTTAAATTTTAAACAAAACAAAAATGAAAAAACTGTTTACGCTCCTTACCGGAACATTTTTGGCAGCATCTTCGTTTGCGCAACTCATCTATAAGGATGATTTTGCAAGTCAGACTTCCGGTGCTCTTCCAAATCCTCCGTTCACCGTTATCAATAATGATGCTAACACAATCGATCCTTTTTACACAAGCCAAAGTTTATTTGCTGACGCTTGGGAGCTAAGAAATTTCGGTGATGGGTTGGCTGCATACAGCTGTGCTTATTACACTACTGGTGGAACTGCCAGCGATTGGATGATTTTAGGACCACTTTCTTTGCCTACAGGTTCATCTCCTACATTAACATTTGAAACCTACAGTGATATCGCAGGAACTACTTATCGTGTATATGCTACCAATACAATTGCAGGTTCAACACCGGCAGTTTCAGATTTTCCGGGAGCTACACAAAAAGCAACAGGAACTGCTTCAAACGGAAGCTTCAAACCTGCAGCACCAATCAATTTAGCTTCACTTGCAGGTAGCAACACGGTTTACATCGCTTTTGTAAACACATCTAACTCGCCTGTAAACAATCCTAAGGATATCTTGGGTATCAGAAATATCCGTTTAGTGGCTCCAATCGCTCAAGATGTTGCCAACAGTAAAGAAAATTACGGTGGAACAAACCAACCCAATGATATATTTGCTGCAAGTTATAACTCATATAGCGTTATTAGCTGCAATACCAACAGCTTTGCACCAAGTTTCCAAATTAAAAACGTAGGTACAGCGGCTATTAACTCATATACTGCATATTTGGAAATTGATGATACTATCCGTATTACACAACCGGTAACACTTGGCTCTCCTCTTGCTGCTGGCGATTCTTTAACACACACTTTCTCTACAGCTTACAACTATGTTGATCCTTTATATGTAGCAAGAATGTGGGCTGCAGTTGCTGGAGATTCAATTAGCGATAACGATACAATCTTCAATCTTTTGATTGTTGCTGATTCTATTTACAATCCAGCAAATGCAAAAGTGGTTCAATCATTTGAAGTTGCCGATGCCAACAATCAAATTGATTTTGAAGCACTTACATGGGTAAAAGTAGATGGAAATAATGATGGAAAAGGATTCGGTGTTGGAACTGCAAATGATGCTATCACACCTTCAGATGGCGATTACAGTTTATTCTTCGATCCTAAAGGTGCATTGTCTACTTTGAACGAGTGGGTAATCTCTCCTTGTTTCCAATTGAATGCAGGTACAGTGTATAACTTAAAAGTAGATGCTGCTCTTTATTTTGGAAATACAACCGCAAAAACAGTTAAATTGTTTATTGGTAACGATAACAAAGTAGCTGCTTTAACTACACAAGTTGGAACATTCACTATCACAGGCGCTGATTCATTACTAACACCTAAATCTGTTGTATTTACAGTGGCAACTTCAGGTGTTTATAACTTGGGACTTAACTTAGCGGCTACTCAAGGTGCTTACTATGCATTTGATAATTTATCTGTCGATGTTTTGGCTAAACCTACATCTGCGTTCACATTAATTACCGACAACTCTGGTAACAACGATTGCGATAAGTCTGTAGGTGTTAAAGTTACTGCTGCTAACGAGCCGGCAAATACTTACTCTTGGAATTTTGGTGATGGCGGAACTGCAACAGGTTATGCTCCTGCTGCTCACGTTTATTCTGCTTACGGAACCTACACAGTGAAATTAGTTGTATCTAACCTAGCCGGTAAAGATTCATCTACTCAAACTGTTACTGTTGCTGCTCCAGCTACTCCGGTAGCAAACTTCACTAGCCAAAATACCGTTGGTAAAACTTACAAATTCACAAACGCTTCTACACCAACGGCATGTGTTACTTACTTCTGGGATTTCGGTGTAACTACTACTGCTGCTGATACAAGTGTTTTAGCTAGTCCTACTTATGTTTATCCAACTGGAGGTTCTTACAATGTATGTTTAACGGTTACTAACCTTGATGGTGTTGTTAATCAAAAATGTGCAACTGTAAATGTGGCTACGGGTATAGATGATGTATTGTTCAACCAAGGCATCGCTATCTATCCTAATCCATCTACAGGAAACGTTACTTTCGAAGTTCCTACTTTTGAGAAAAACCTATCTATCAATGTTTACAACATTCTTGGAGCTGAGGTTCGTTCTATTAAAGAAGAAGCAAACGGAATGTTCAACAAAAACTACAACTTCTCTGATTTGTCTAATGGTACTTATATCGTTAAAATTACTAACGGTAACAAAACGGCTACAAAACGCCTTACTATTAACAAGTAATTGAATGCATAACCTATTCAAAAGCCTCGCGTAATGCGGGGCTTTTTTTTTGCCTATACTTTACTGAAATAGCAAAATACTTAAGTCAATTGAAGCCACAATTTGATTGTTTCATACATTAACAGATTATACTGAACGCTTTTTTAAGACGATTGCTCCTTAAATGAATTGGATGTTTATGTTTCGTTTATTGAACAGGCAAAACAATTGGACACAAAAAAAGACAACCATTTGGTTGTCTTTTTTTATTAGGGAGTGTATAAGTCTTACGAAATACTCATTTGAATTTTCTTCTGAATTTCAGAAACCTGATCTCTGAATTCATCATCTGTATCAATTAGGTTTTGGACCGCCTGGCAAGAGTGGATAACGGTAGAGTGATCGCGTCCGCCAAAATGCTTTCCAATTACCTTTAACGAGTTCTTGGTATAGTTTTTAGCTAAGAACATCGACAATTGTCTCGCTTGAACAATCATTCGTTTTCTGGTTTGCTCTTTCAAATGATCGATAGGCACAT
This sequence comes from Chitinophagales bacterium, assembly GCA_016786765.1. GTDB lineage: Bacteria > Bacteroidota > Bacteroidia > Chitinophagales > LD1 > CALAYL01. The sequence goes on along the minus strand of JAEUUZ010000020.1, from coordinate 33,343 downwards.
TGAAATAGTCGCAAACGGTTTTCTGAATGAAATCAATCGATACTTCTCTAGAAATTGTCTTAACGAAGTTCTTAATAATCTTCTTAGCTAAATCCAAGTCTACTTCTTTCTTGTTCAACGAAGCCTGAGCTAATAACGAAATCAAAGCAGCTTCCAATTCACGAACGTTAGTGTTGATGTTATAGGCAACAAACTCCACTACATCGCGCGGTAATTCAATACCATCTTTATACATTTTCTTCTCCAAAATGGCAATTCTGGTCTCGAAATCAGGTACTTGCAGGTCTGCACTCAATCCCCATTTGAAACGCGACAATAAGCGCTCTTCCATGCCTTCCAAATCACGTGGTGAACGATCGGTCGTTAAAACCAACTGTTTTCCGCTTTGGTGTAAGTGATTAAAGATATGGAAGAAAATATCCTGTGTTTTCTCTTTGTTAGCGAAGAACTGAATATCATCCACAATCAATACATCAATTAATTGATAGAAGTGAACGAAGTCGTTTACCGAGTTGTTTTTCACCGCATCAAAAAACTGATTGGTGAATTTCTCTGAGCTCACATATAATACAGTCTTATTCGGGAAGTTGTTTTTTACATCGTTACCGATTGCCTGCGCTAAGTGTGTTTTGCCTAATCCAACGCCACCGTATATAACCAATGGGTTGAATGCTGTTCCTCCCGGCTTTTGCGCTACGGCAAATCCTGCAGAACGTGCTAAACGGTTGCAATCTCCTTCAACATAAGAATCGAAGTTTAAACCGGAGTTTAATTGCGACTCAATATTGATTTTTTTCAAACCCGGAATAATAAACGGGTTCTTGATAGAGCTTCCTTGTAAGAACAACGGAATGCTCACTTCAGGGTTCTCGCTGAATCCTGTGTTGTAGTTCGGATAATCCACAGTAGAAGGACGATTCTTGTTGCTACTAGAGCTGTTTTCTACTATAATACGGTATTCGAGGCGCGCATCGTTGCCTAACTCGCGTTTTAACGTTTTACGCAACAATGCTACATAATGCTCTTCCAACCACTCGTAGAAAAACTGACTAGGCACTTGAATCGTTAGTACATTCTCCTTCAACTCTACCGGTCTTATCGGCTCGAACCATGTTTTAAAACTCTGTTGGCTCACGTTGTCTTTGATTATCTCAAGACATGTATTCCAAACCTGCACTGCCGATTTCTCTGTCATCATCTAATTAATAAGGTTATGGTTTTGTGAATAAAAATCTGAACGCTTACGATTCGAGTGTGAATATGTGAAAACGAATGTGTAGAAAAAAATTTTTTTGCTATTGTTTTTACACTTTTTTTAGCAGGTGATGAACAAAAAATCAAAAAGAAAAAAAGCAAGTTTTTTGGAAAAAAAATATTCAACGAACGGCTGATTTTTTATCCAATTTTTATGGGCGATTTTTTCGCTATCTCTTTTCTTTTCTTATCATCAAAGTATAAATCGATTCTTCCTAACATTAATCCTGCCCAACCTACTTGATTGATGAGTACCGTTTCACCCGCTTTATTTTCGTAGGTTTTAGGTTGTGTGAAGAACGTGTGTGTGTGTCCGCCTAAAATCAAATCGATGTTGTTCGTTTCTTTGGCTAATACAACATCACTTACTTTTTTCTCTTCATAACTATAGCCTAAATGCGACAAACAGATCACGACATCGCAATGTTCATCGTGCTTTAATTTATCGGCTGTTTTTTGTGCAGCAGCAATAGGATCGTTATATCTTGTTTCGCCATACAACAACTCAGGCACTAATCCATCTAATTCGATACCCACGGCAAATACACCTACTTTAATATGATCGTATTTGAATACTTTATAAGGCTTCATTTTTTGAAGCGGGGTATTGGCTATAGAATAGTTTGCATTTAAGAATTGGAAGTTGGCTTCGTTCATGCGCACACCCAAGTTGTCTAAACCACCATCAAAGTCGTGATTGCCGATAGTAGCAGCATCATATCGCATTTGATTCATTAACTCAATCTCTACTTTACCTCTATATTTATTAAAGTATGGAGTGCCTTGAAAGATATCTCCACAATCCAATAGCATGACATGCTTTTCTTCGCTTCTGATTTTTTCCACTAAAGCTAATCGTCTTTCGCATCCACCCTGTCCTTGATATTTACCGCCATCTAAAGGAAATGGATCGATTCTACTGTGTTGATCGTTCGTATGTAGAATGGTGATTTTTTGAAAGCCATGTGTTTTCGCAAAGGCTTCAAACGGAAATGCGCCTGCACCTATTAATAAGGATGCAGATAAGGAACGCTGTAAAAAATCTTTTCTGTTCATACCTTATTGTTTAATCACTCGTCCGTCTAATTTTCCGTTAACGATTTTTTCTTCGCTGAAATATTCAATGAATGCATCGCGCATCAACTTTGCAGTAGACTGTTGTTTGAATTTTTTCAAGAGCTCCAATTTATCGCCACCATTCGCCAAATAATCGCTAATGGCCAAGGTGTATGTTTTGTTTTCATCGAATGGAACACCGTTAAAGCTTATAGCTGTAGCCGTTTCATTGCTGATGGTATAACGCACACCGGAAACGGGAAGTCCACCCGAAGCCGACATAATATCCAAAAACTGCTTTGTGGTTTTGCCATCCAATGCCAACAGCACTATCATATTATCAAACGGCATCAGTTCAAAAATATTGCCGATGGTAACATTACCTGCAGGCAATTGCGGCTGACGAATACCGCCCAAATTAATCATGGCGAAATCAACGTGCTTACCTGAATATTGTTGTGCTTTTTTCAACATGGCATCGGCTAACACATTACCTAGTTCTGATTCTCCGGCATGTTTAGAGATCGTGTGTTGATTTTGTGCAATCACCGTATTCATTTCCTTCGCTAAAGAATCACGGAAAGGCTTAATATAGGCCTCCATGCGCGGAGTATTTGTTTGCAACGAATCTGTAATCTTGATTTCGTTGGCTTTGTATTGCGCAACATAATAATGCCGACAACTGCTTAGCAATACCACCAATAAGAATAAAGAATAGATTTTTTTCACGAACCCCCTGATTTGCGTGCTCAATAAAAGGAAAAAATGTGAATGAAAACAAGAATGTTTTTGTAAATAACTCCCCTAAACTCATTTTTACAATTTTGTGATTCCGGTAGTAAAAATAGTTTAGTGTATAAATCTTGATATTTTTGGGTATCAAATTATGACGATAATGAAAATTAAAGATATAACCACTTACCTCGAACACATTGCCCCTCTCGCTCTGCAAGAAAGCTACGATAATTGCGGTTTAATTGTAGGCGACAAAGAATGGGAGGTGTCGAAAGTTTTGGTGACACTCGATTGTACCGAGGCCATTGTGGATGAAGCCATTGCCGAAGGTTGTAATTTAATTGTGGCGCATCATCCTATTGTGTTTAGCGGATTGAAGAAAATCAATGGTAAAAACTATGTGGAGCGCACTATCATTAAAGCCATCAAAAATGATGTAGCCATTTATGCCATTCACACCAACTACGATAATGTAATGAACGGAGTAAACGCCATGATTGCTTCGCGTTTGGGTTTAACGAATGTGAAGATGCTTTCTCCCAAAGGTGGTTTGTTGAAAAAGCTCATCACCTTCATTCCGGATGAACATTACCAAGCTGTTTCATCTGCCGTTTTTGCAGCAGGAGCGGGGCATATCGGCAATTACAGCGAAACAAGTTTCAATACCCCGGGCTTTGGAACGTTTCGGGGGAATGAACATTCGAATCCTACCATTGGTAAAGCCGGAGAGTTAGAAAAGGTTGCTGAAATTCGTTTTGAAACGATTTTCCCTGCCTATTTAGAAGGGAAAGTATTGAGAGCTTTGTTCTCAGCACATCCTTATGAAGAGGTCGCCTACGATGTAGTCCTCTTGCAAAATCAATGGAACCAAGTCGGTTCGGGGATGATAGGAGAGGTGGAGGAACAATCGGAAATGGATTTTCTTCAATCGATAAAAGCTACGATGGAAGCAAAAGTGGTTCGGCATACCCCAACCTTGGGCAAAACCATTAAAAAAGTCGCCATTTGCGGTGGATCGGGTCGGTTTTTATTGAATGATGCCATTGCAGCCGGTGCCGATGCTTTTGTAACGGCCGATTTCAAATACCACGATTTTTTTGACGCAGACAGTAAAATTGTTGTAGCCGACATCGGACACTATGAATCAGAGCAGTTTACGAAAGATTTGCTGAAATCACATTTATTGGAAAAATTTCCTACATTTGCCGTTCTCAAATCAAAAATAAATACTAATCCAATAAACTATTTATAGTTATGGCAGCTGCAAAAGAAAAAGAATTAACGATCGAGGAAAAGTTGAGATTGCTTTGGAATCTACAACAAATCGATACCAAAGTAGATAAAATTCAGATTTTAAAAGGAGAGCTTCCTGAAGAAGTACGCGTTTTGGAAGATGAAATCGAAGGGCTTAGCGTTCGTATCACTAACTTACAAGAGGAAGTGGCTGAATTGAACGAAGAAGTAAGTAACAGAAAGAATGCAAAAGCTATGGCGAAAGAGTTGATTTCTCGCTACGAGAAACAACAAAATTCGGTAAAAAACAACCGTGAGTTTGAAGCATTAACAAAAGAGATTGAATTGCAGAAATTGGAAATTCAACTGTCTGATAAAAAAGCAAACGATGGCGCTGCAAAAATTGAAGTGAAACAAGCTTTGATTGACGAAACAGAAGCTAAATTCAAGACCCGCGAAAAAGACTTAAAAGCGAAGAAAAAGGAGTTAGATAAAATCGTTGAAGAAACGGAGAAAGAAGAATTAGAGTTAAGCAAAGAGTCGGAAAAAGCTTCCGTTAAAATTGAAACTCGGTTGTTAGGTGCCTATAAGAGAATTCGTTCTGCCTATAGAAACGGATTGGCTGTAGTAGCTGTTCAACGTGATTCTTGTGGCGGTTGTTTTTCAAAAATTCCTTTACAACGTCAGGCTGAAGTAAAAACTAAAAAGAGAATTATTCTTTGCGAGAACTGTGGAAGAATTTTGGTTCCAACAGAATTCGAAGAAGCATAAACATTAATCTACAACAGAAAAGCCATTCATTTTTGAATGGCTTTTTTTATTTAATTTCGAGTATGACAGCAAAAGTTATTTACGAAGGAAATTTAAGAACTGTATGCACACATGTGGCTTCCGGTGCTACTATTATTACAGATGCTCCAACCGACAATCATGGACGTGGGGAAGCCTTTTCTCCAACCGATACAGTAGCAACTGCTCTTGCATCTTGTATGCTAACCGTTATGGGTATTAAAGCACAACAAATGGGATTGGATATGGATGGAACTTCATGTGAAGTAACTAAAGTAATGTATGCCGAACCGCGTAGAATAGGCGAAATCCATATTAATATGATATTTCCGGCTAAAGCTTATTCCGACAAGGATAAAGCTATCTTAGAAAACACAGCACGCACTTGTCCGGTGTTTTATTCCTTGCATCCAGATTTAAAGAAAGAAATTAGTTTGCGGTGGCTGTAAGTCCTATTTCATTGTAATAGATAACCCCAAGAATAAGGTTTCCTCGTCTTTCCCATCGAACACGCACAGGTTGTTTAAATGTTACGCTAGTGAAACTATATTCTCCTTTTTCAGCATGTTGAGCTAAATACTCTTCCAAAACTTTATGTTCGTTATTAGTGAACATCTTCTGCAAGAAAAGATCCAATGGAATCGATTTTTGTTCAATTGGATAACCTAATACTTTTAATGTATAATCAGAGAGGTTTACTGTTTTTTTCGTAAGGTCTAATTCCACAAATCCAATTCCTGTAATCTCTTGCATATAGTTAAACCGCGATTCGCCCATGGCTAAATCGGTGGCGGTTTTAAAGAGCTTCTTGTTGAGGTTATAACGCTCATACGAAAAAATAATAGACGATACCAAAACTTTTGAATCGAACTTTCCTTTCACCAAAAAGTCTTGCGCACCATAACGCACAGCTTCTAATCCAACACGTTCATCAATAAGACCAGTGAGTACAATCACCAAGTTATTTGGGAACGTTTCAATGAGTTTCTTTACACTTTCCAAACCCACACTGTCCGGCAGGTTTAAGTCCATGAGAATAATATCATATTGGTTTTCGCGTAGTTTTTCAAACGCCTTTTCAAGCGTATCCACATGGTTAAAATCGAACTTGTGCGAAATAGATTCGCCCAAATAAAACTTAATTAAAAATGCATCTCCCGGGGTGTCTTCAATTAGTAATATTTTTAGTTCTGCACTCATAGGTTTAATTTTTTACCGGAAGGTGAACAGTTCGGAACCAGAAATTGATAATACATTCCATTGTTTTAATCAACTTATCAAAGTCAGGTGGTTTTACTACATATGCGTTTGCTCCGTTCTCATAGGCGCTTTTCAAATCAAATTCAGCATTTGAAGTGGTCATCATAATAATAGGAATCGTTTTCAACGAAGGATGCGCTTTTACTTCCTTCAATACTTCAATCCCGTTTTTCTTCGGTAAATTCAAGTCTAGTAAAATGATATCGGGTCTTACAGCATTTTCATAAGGGGCGTTTTTTAATAAAAAGTCCATTGCAAATTCGCTATCAGAAATGATATCAAAATTAATGTCCTCTTCTAAGTGACACTCTTTTATTACCTCAACAGTAAGGCGAGCATCTCCCGGATTATCATCAATTAATAAAATCTTATATTTCTTTTCCATCTTTGTCGTTCAATAATTGCACTTAAATCTATTAAAAAAAATAGTTTGATAAGCCAAATTAAGCAATGTGTCGAAAAAATAGGAGAGAAGTTGATGGAAATTTACCGTCAACCCTTTGATGTATCCTATAAATCAGATAAATCGCCTCTTACAATTGCTGATAATTTGGCTAATCAGATGTTGTTGGAAATGTTTAGTGAAATCACTCCTGATATCCCGGTTATCAGCGAGGAGATTATCAATACAGCTTTTGATGTGCGGAAAAATTGGTCGAAATGCTGGATTATAGACCCATTGGATGGTACCAAAGAATTTGTGAAGCATACGGATGAATTTACGATTAACATTGCTTTAGTTGAACAAGGGAAGCCGATTTTCGGACTGATTTACGCACCCGCACTACAAAAAATGTATTATGGTGAAAAAGGGAATGGTTCATTTGTGTTGGAAGATGGAGTATGGAAACGCATTTTTTGCAAAAGCACATATGAAACTCAGTCTGTTGTAACCATTGCTACGAGTAGGTCTCATCCTTCATACGAAGTAAATACATTCATGAAACGCTTGCTTCGTCAAGGTAAAAAAGTGAATACCCTTGAAATGGGAAGCTCTTTAAAACTATGTTTAGTAGCCGATGGTTCTGTTGATGTATATCCGCGTTATGGTACCACTATGGAATGGGATATTGCTGCAGGGCATGCTATTATTGAGTTTGCCGGAAGAAAGGTGTTAGATATAAAAACAAATACACCCCTGGTTTACAATAAAGAAAATCTTGAAAATCCCTATTTTATTGCTTTTTAGGCCGTTTGGTGGAGTGCGCAGAAAAGCTGAACTGCTTCTTTCGCTTGCTTTACATCATGTACACGCAGAATGTTAGCTCCATTTATAAGGGCTATAGTATTCAATACTGTTGTGCCGTTCAGCGCTTCTTCTTTCGAAATATGCAGTGTTTTGGTTACCATTGATTTTCTGGAAAGTCCTGCCAATAAAGGCACTTGAAGTGTATTGAAGACGTTTAACTGGTTGAGTAAAATAAAGTTCTGTCCTACTGTTTTCGCAAAACCAAACCCCGGATCAAGTATCACATCTTTTATGCCTGCTGCTTTACACTGTAATAGTTTTTCTTTTAAATCGTTGTATACCTCTGTTACTACCTCTTCGTAATGGGTGAGCGATTGCATGGTTTCCGGAGTTCCACGCATGTGCATCGCAATAAACGGAACACCTAGTTTGGCAACGGTAGAAAACATCGCTTTATCGTAATCCCCTCCACTGATATCATTTACAATACTTGCGCCTGCTTCAACAGCTGCATTTGCAGTAGTAGCGTGGATGGTATCTATAGAAATTAAGGCTTTCGGAAAGGCACTATGAATGGCTTTAATAACAGGAATCACCCGCAAAGTTTCCACATCTGCGGGGATAATGGTTGCACCGGATTTTGAAGACATGCCTCCAATGTCAATAATATCAGCCCCTTCAGCTATCATCTCTGCTGCATGTTGTAAAGCGGAATCGTTATCCACATATTTCCCGCCATCGTAAAATGAATCGGGTGTCAGATTCAGAATTCCCATTACTTTTGGGGTACTGAGGTCTAAAAGTTGGCCATTGCAGTTTAGTATCATTTCTAAAAAAATATAAATCGTTACGCAATTTGAAGCTAATGAATAACTTTATCAAACAATTATGCAATTAGAAAAAACTATTTCACAATACGAAAGCGAACTTCGAAAATGCCGTGATGTGTTTCAGAAGAAAACGAAGGATTACGGTACATCTTGGCGTGTTCTACGTCCATCTTCGCTCACCGATCAGTTGTTTATCAAAGCACAACGCATTCGCACCATTGAAGAGAACAAAGCTCAAAAAGTGGAAGAAGGTGTTGAAAGCGAATTTATTGGTTTGGTGAATTATGCCATCATCGGTTTAATTCAATTAAAGATGAATGATAACACCAATTTAGATTTGTCGGAACACGAAGCGCTCACGCATTTTGATGCTGAATCAAAAGCCATTCAAGAATTAATGTTGGCTAAAAACCACGATTATGGCGAAGCATGGCGCGATATGCGGGTAAGCAGTTTCACCGATTTGATTTTGATGAAATTGTTACGCATTCGTCAGATTGAAGATAATCAAGGAAAAACTATTATTTCAGAAGGCATTGATGCAGGTTATCAGGATATTGTGAACTATTCACTATTTGCATTGATACAATTAACAGAACAAAAAACGACCGCTTAAACATATAACTATGACAGTCTATACCATTTTTTTATACGTTGGCATTGCAGGCCTTTTGCTCACCGCACTCCGATTTTTCTTTGCCAAACCAGCTAATGTACTCATCAATTTTCTTCAAAATTTTATTGGCTCTTTATTTATTTTTTCGGGTTTTGTAAAAGCGATTGACCCACTTGGAACCAGCTACAAAATGCACGAGTATTTTGAAGCCATGCACATGGAGTTTATGAATCCATTGTCTACTCCTTTTTCGGTATTTATGATTGTTTTAGAGTTAGCTTTAGGCCTTGCTATTATTTTGGGCTGGCGTCCAAAACTCACAGCTGTATTGCTCTTGCTAATGACTTTGTTCTTCACATTACTGACCGGCTTTACCTATTTATCGGGTTATTCTCCAACGCTTACTTTTTGGGGATTGTTCTTCTTGGCTGTATTTGGTTTTGCTGTAGCAGGAATTGCAGAAAGAGCCTTCGGCAGAAATGCAGGTTTAGGCTTAGGGGTTTTAGCCTTAGTGTTGATATTCATTTCAGTGAAGTTTACGCATCTTTCGTTTGCGGCTAATTTTTCAGAAACAAAAATGAAGGTGACCGATTGCGGTTGCTTTGGCGATTTCATTAAACTAAAACCATGGGAAACGTTTTGGAAAGATGTGTTTTTAGATGTTTTGATTGTATTCCTCACTATCAACTATAAAAAGATTAGCCCTTTGTTTACCGAGTTGCCACGAGCTATTTTGGTGTACGGAGTAACAACTGTTTCATTGATTTTTTGCTTGTATAATTTTATGTGGAACGAACCGGTAATCGATTTTCGTCCGTATAAAATTGGTAGCGATATCAACGAAATGCGCAAAGTGTTGAAGCCTGAGGTAAAAGATTATGTCTTCATCTACAAGAACAAAAAATCAGGTGAAGAAAAGGAATTTAAAACGGCAGAACTATCTGCTATTACAGAAGACTGGGAATATAAAGACAGAAAAGATATAGTCATCGATCCGGGTATTCCTGCCAAAATCACTAACCTTTATGTTTTCGATCAAGAGCATGTAGATATTACTGATTCGTTATTGAATAATCCTGATTATTCATTGGCAGTAATCAGTTATAAATTAAGCAAAGCTTGCGATTGTTGCTTTAAAGAACATTTGAATGATATTGCAGCTAAGTGCGACAAAGCCGGTATACAATTCTATGCTATCACAAGCGAAGACCCTGAAGAGTTCCGTCACAAACATCAATGTGCTTTTCCGTTCTACATGGCCGATGAAACACCATTGAAAACGATTATGCGTTCTAATCCGGGTTTAGTGTTGTTGAAAAAAGGAGTAGTAGTGAACAAATGGCATCGTAAACATTTTCCTACCTTCGAAGAGTTAGAAAAAACGTATTTTTCAGCAACAAAGCATTAAACTAATTGATTTGAACCTGCTGAAATTCATTCTAAAACGATTGGCATCCGGAGTATTGGTAATACTCGGTGTGGTGGTGTTTATCTTTTTACTGTTCAATGTTTTGCCGGTAAACTCAGCTCGGATGACCTTAGGCCAACGTGCCGATACGGCTTCTGTACAAGCTATTGAGCGCGAGTTTCGATTGAATCAGCCTTGGTATAAGCGTTTGTATTTCTACTTCAACGATTTGTCGCCTGTTTCAGCACATAAACTGAACGATGAAAATCATCCAACGTATTTAGCTCCTAATCAAGCCCATTTTGTAAAGTTGTTTACTGTTGGCGAAAAGACCATTGTGTTAAAGAAACCCGATTTAGGACGTTCGTTTCAGTCGCGTAGAAAAGTCTCGGAAGTGCTATCGGAAAAGGTTTTCGCTACAGCCATCTTAGCTTTGTTTGCCATGTTGATTGCTTCTGTAATAGGCATTGTAATAGGCGTTTTTGCTGCGCTTCGACAGTATTCGTTTTGGGATAATTTTATTTTGACCAGTTCGGTGATTGGTATTTCACAGCCGGCATTTTTCTCGGCATTCTTAATTGCCATTATTTTTGGTTACTACCTCAGTGCCTTAACCGGCTTGAATCATCAAGGTTCGTTGGTGGTGCTGAACGATTATGGTGATGAAGTTATCGTCTGGAAAAATTTGATTTTGCCTGTGATTGCATTAGGTATTCGCCCGGTGGGAATTATTGCGCAACTCACACGTGCATCTATGCTAGATGTACTTTCACAAGACTATGTGCGAACCGCACGTGCAAAGGGTTTGAGTTACTATAAGGTGGTCTTCAAACACGCATTACGCAATGCGTTGAATCCTGTGCTTACTTCAATTTCGGGGTGGTTAGCGGCTTTACTTACAGGTGCCTATTTCATAGAAACTGTATTCAATTACGATGGACTTGGTTTACAAACTGTGAATTCGTTGAAGAATTTCGATTTCCCTGTAGTGATGGGCGGTGTGTTGTTTGTGGCTGTTGTATTTGTAATTGTGAATATTTTCACAGATATACTTTATTCGCTGCTTGATCCAAGAGTAGTTATCAAAGGCTAAGCATTGTAATGAAAGCATTACCTATTTTTATTGTTGGTTTTACTGGTGTTGGAAAGACAACTTATGGGAGACGGTTAGCGAAAACGTTGCACGTTCCTTTTTATGATTTAGATGAATACATAGAAGAACAAGAAGGAATAACAATACCTGAAATTTTTACAACAAAAGGGGAGGATGAATTCCGAATTATTGAATCTAAAGTACTTGAAGGTCTCTTGGATAAACAAGCTGTAATAAGCTGCGGAGGCGGTACAGCCTGCTTCCACAACAATATGGAGCGAATGAATAGACACGGACATACCATTTGGCTTCAAGCATCAGAGGGAATAATATTCAAGAATTTGATGAGGACTGATTTGCATTTACGTCCATTGTTGAAGCATAAAGCAGAGCAAGAAATTAAAGATTGGATTTCATCTACATTAAAGGAACGAGAGCCATATTATGCTATGGCAAAAGAGCAACTTATCATTGCATAATAATGACCTCGAGTTTTCAACCTTTGCAAAAAGCAATTATATTGCTCAACAAATGACAAGGGTATGCATATCAATTACGAATCCATTAAAACAAAAGCAGAAAAGAAAGTTTGCGCTAAACACAAAGAAGCGGCTAAATTAGTTGTAACCGCCACCGGTATTGGTTTTAAAGAGGATTGTTGCTGTTTGGAATTTGAAGATGAAATCATGAATTTTGTTGCAGACTTAGTGCAAAAGGAAATAGAAAAACACATTTTGTAAATTGAAATTATCTGAAATGAATACGCAATTAACGGTTGAAACAATTGTAAATACAGATGTAGTAAAAGCATGGGATTTTTTTACGCTTCCTGAGCATGTAATGCAATGGAATTTTGCCGCACCGGAATGGCATTGTCCGCAAGCAGAAAACGATTTGCAAGTAGGTGGAAAATTCTCTTATCGTATGGAGGCTAAAGATGGTAGTTTTGGCTTTGATTTCTGGGGTGTGTATGATGTAGTGAATATACATCGTTACATTAAATATACGTTGGGCGATAATAGAACAGTAGAAATTACTTTTTCGGCAGAAGGCGAAATTACTAAAGTAACTGAAGTGTTTGAAGCCGAAACCGAGAATCCTTTAGACATGCAACAAATGGGCTGGCACTTGATTCTAAACAATTACAAAGCTCATGCAGAAAACGGTTTATAATAACCCTTCTGCTTTGCAAATGGCTTCGTAGCCTTTATCGGCAGCTAATCCTTTGCCATCTGCAGCATTGGTGGCTAATACATCACAGCGTTCGTTGTACGGATGATTGTTGTGTCCCTTAATCCAAACAAATTTTACTTGGTGCTTTCTGAATATTTGTAAAAAACGTTTCCATAAATCAGGGTTTTTTTTGTCTTTGAAGTTTTTCTTCTCCCAACCAAATACCCATTTCTTCTCAATAGCCTCTACTACATATTTCGAATCGGAATAAACGGTAACCGGAATGCCTTCTTTGGTTAACGCCTCTAAGCCAACAATTACGGCTAATAACTCCATTCGGTTATTCGTGGTTAAACGGAAACCTTCAGCAAATTCTTTCTCATGTTTCCCGAATTTCAGAATCGCCCCATAGCCACCCGGACCGGGATTTCCGCGCGATGAACCATCTGTATATAACTCTACATGCACACTTATTATCTTTTAATTGTTTTGATTATTTCTTCGCACCCATTCATTCATCAATATACCTGCAGCAATGCCTGCATTAAGCGATTCTGCTTTACCAACCTTGGGAATCGATAATTTATTTTTAATCATCGGCCAAAGTGATGGATCAATACCATTCGCTTCATTGCCAATCAACAAAATTCCGGATGTTGGCAGTGATGCAGTATACACCGATTCCCCTTCCATAAATGTTCCAAGCACCGGCATCTGCGAGTGCTTAGTAAAGCAATCAGCTAAATTTTGGTAAAACACAGGAATTCGGAACAACGAGCCTTTAGCTGCATTCACCACTTTCGGATTGTAAATATCTACACTGTTTTCAGATAAGATTACCCCATCAAACCCAAACCATTCGGCTGTTCTGATAATGGTACCGGCATTACCCGGGTCATTCAATGTATCTAATGCAATGTATTTTCCTTCTTTTAGTGTTAAGTCGGATGTAATTGCAGGTATTGACGCAATGGCTATGGCTTGTTGTGGATTTTCAAGCGTTGAAATTTTTTGAAGTTCATCTTCAGTTACTGTTTCAATCTCAATCTTACGTTGATGTGCGTTGGCATTGTCCCAATCGCTTGTGGCATATATTTTGTCAACAATAAAAGACGAGGAAATGAGTTCTATCACAGTCTTGTGGCCCTCCACCAAAAATTTACCGTACATTTGTCGGTATTTTTTTTGATGTAGCGACTGAATAAACTTAATTTGACTTTTGCTAATCATTATCACTAAAGTAAAAAAATAGACGACTTGCGAAGAATGAATTTTTTTAATTACCGAAACCCGATGCAATGGATGGCAGTTATGCTGCTGTTCGTTTCGTCATGTTCGGTAACGAAGAAATTTAAAGAAAACGAATTTCTATTGAAGCAAAATGAAATCAACATTGTTGATTACAAGAAACTGCAGAATCGACAAAAAGTACATGATGATTTAAAACAAGTGGCTATTCAAAAGCCCAATATCAAAGCCTTTGGTTTTCTACCGTTCAAACTTTGGTTTTATACCGCAGCCAATAAAGACAAGGAAAATAAAGTGACTTGGTGGATTAAAAATAAAGTGGGTGAGCCACCAGTGATTTATGATAGTTTGTTAGCCGCTAAATCCGATAAGCTGATTCAGAATTACATGCAAAACTATGGCTATTTTCAAGCACAAGTTTCGCACGAATTGAAGTTCAAAAAGAAGAAGGTAACAGTTGCTTACACTATTACACCAGGTGAATATTGGAAGGTAGGTAATGTGCTCTATCCACGTCCAACATATAAAACAGATTCCATTGTATGGCAGAATCATCATCGTTCAGTATTAAAGCCTAACACCCGGTTCGATATTACCAATTTGAAGGCTGAACGAGAGCGTATTGAAAACGATTTGAAGAATAGTGGGTTTTACTTCTTTACAAAAGATTATGTGAATTACGAGTTAGATACCAACAACGCTAACCGAATGGTAAATATTAATGTGTATGTTAATCAGCCCAGCGATAGTGTTACACATCAACAGTATTGGATAAACAACGTATATACTACACCTGATTTTGGTACAGATGCACCCGGGCAAAATCCTAAGCGCGATACTTTGCAAATGGCTGAATTTTCTTTCATCAGCAAAAAACTAAAGTATCATACCGGTACACTTTTAGACGGTATATTTTTTAAGCGCGATCAACTGTATCAACGCGATAATTATTTGCGCACAGTGAGACGATTTTCGGATTTGGGTTCTTTTAAATTTGTTTCAGTTGATTTTGCCAAAGCCAATCGCCCGGGTTACTTTCTCGATGCAGTTATAAACCTCACACCGGCTAAACGTCAAACACTAGGAGGCGATATACAGGGGAATTATACAACGGATATCTCCGGTGGTTTTTTCGGTGTTTCGGGGGGGATTTCATACAAGAATCGAAACCTATTTAAACGATCCGATTTATTGGTGATTGAACTGAATACCGGTTTTCAATTTCAGTTTGCCAGTAAGAAACCGGTGAGTATTATCACGAACGATGTTTCGGCATCTACCACCTATTATTTCAATAAGTTCTTGTTTTCAAAACCTACCTCTACATTTAAGTTCCAACGTCCGAAAACAAAAATATCCCTTACTTACAGCTACGAGAAACGATTTGATTTCAATAGTGCTAATACGCGCGTTTTCTATTATACTTTACATAATTTTGGCGCATTGTTCGGTTACGAATGGGAACCCAATATGTTTATGCGCCACCAATTGAATCCATTTGTATTTAGCTTATATATATTACCCCAAAAGGGCGAAGATTTTATTACACGGCTAAACAATAATCCTTCATTAAAAAACTCATTCGAGGAGCGGATTATTTTTGGACCTAACTATACCTTTTTCTATACCAATCAGAAAACAAAAAACGATAAGAAGTACATCTATAACCGAATTAGTGTTGAGGCAGCCGGAAATCTTTTAATGGCGGGCTTTTCATTGGCTAATTTAGCGAAGAAAACGAAAGACACTATTCCGTATAAAATTGCGAAGCGTGAGTTTGCAGAGTATTTCCGAATTGAAAATGAGTTTCGTGGATTTTATCGATTCGATGCACATGTAAGTTTTGCAGGGCGAGGATATTTGGGCTTAGGTTTGCCCTATGGAAATTCAAAAACAATGCCCTTCATCAAACAGTTTTTTACCGGTGGACCAAACAGTTTACGTGGGTTCAGAATTAGAGAAGTAGGTCCGGGTGCTTATGTGGGGGATGGGTTTAATGATCCTTCTCGGGTTACAGGGTTTTTCAGTCAGGCCGGAGATATTAAAATTGAATTGAATGGCGAATTGCGTTTTGATATTTATAAATGGCTCAAAGGGGCTGTATTTACTGATATTGGGAATATTTGGTTGCTGAACAAAGATGCTCAACGTCCGAATGCTGAATTTGATTTTAAACGATTTTGGAACGAGTTTGCTGTTGACATAGGTGCAGGCGTACGCTTAGATTTTAGCTATTTTGTGATTCGTTTCGATTATGGAATTCCGGTGCGCGATCCACGCTATACTACCAATAAATGGCGGTTTAAGGATAAATCTCAATTCGGACAATTTCAGTTAGCCGTGGGTTATCCTTTCTAAATTTATAGCGATTTTATAGTCTATCTAGCAACTAATTTGCGCTTTTCACTATCTTCAATGCATGAAAAAAAATATATCTATTCTACTTATAGTGTTCGTAGCTCAGTTCATTCATGCACAACAGAAATTTGTTATCCGCGATGTTGATGTTACATCCCAAAACAGAAAGCTTGTTAATGCATGGTGTGGAGGTATAAATTCTCCCGTAATGTCCGACATTAATTTAAATGATGATGCTTACCCCGATTTGTTCATTATTGACAAGTATGGAAGCAAGGTAATGACCTTTATTAATCAGGGCCCTAATGTATATCCGACTTATAAATATACGCCTGAGTACGAAAAGTTTTTTCCGAAAGAACTTTGGGGTTGGGCAGTAATTCGTGATTTTAACAAAGACGGTGTTCCCGATATTTTTTCTTTAACCAATGGGGCTATGCAATGTTGGAGAGGTAAAAAAGTGAACGGCATACTCTCTTTTGATTTTTATCAAGACGAAGTTCGATTCCGAATTAGTCCTACAATTACCGACCATATTTGGACATTTATCAACGACTTACCTGGGTTAACCGATGTAAACGGAGATGGTGATATGGATGTACTATCGTTTGATATTTTAGGAGGGGCTACCGTTAATTATTATGAGAATCAAGCTGTAGAAATGGGCTATTCGCTTGATTCTTTGGTGTATTTAAATATAACCAATTGTTGGGGGAATTTTGTAGAAAATAGTACAACTAACTCGCTCTTTCTGCATGCTTCTTGTAAAGGCAATGGGTTGCAAGGTCCAATATCAAGTGGTTCCAGCGCCCGTCATCAAGGTGGTACTATGTTTACCTTCGATTATGAAGGTGATCGTGATGTAGATTTACTATTAGGTGATGTAAGTTATCCGGGTTTAATTTATGCTGAAAATTCAGGCGACACAGCATATGCAGATGTAAACTATATCGACAGTATGTTTCCTAAGTATAGCACACCCATTAATCTGCCTATTTTTCCTGCTGCATACAACATCGATTATAATAATGATGGATACAAAGATTTGATGATTGCTCCTTTCAATTATGATCAAGGCGTAGGATTCGCAAAAGATATCAATAATGTTCAGGTGTATCGCAACAGTAAAGTAAGTGGTAAACAAGAATACAGTTATGCGGGGGACACATTTTTTGTTAATCAGATTGTTGATGCAGGTTCCGATTCTAGACCGATGTTCGAAGATGTTGATCGAGATGGGAAATTGGATATAGTAATGGGGGAGAATGGCCAATATTCCGGAAATCCTAGTCCACGAGCTAAGTTATATTACTTGCATAATGTATCAGTGGGAAGTAATGTTCAATTCGAATTGGATTCATCATCCGATTGGTGTGGCGTTTCAGCCTTTAGTATGCTTGGATTGTATCCAGCTTTTGGCGATTTGGATGGGGACAGTTTGAGTGATATGGTGACCGGCAATAATAGTGGTTATTTGTTCTTTTACAAGAATAATGGCACTGCAAAGCCATATACAAGTATTACTACTCCACAACTTGGAGGGATTGATGCAGGGGAGTTTGCCAAACCTTTTATTTATGATTTAAACGAAGATGGACTGAATGATATTATTGTTGGCAATAAAGAAGGACGCGTAAACTATTATTGGAATTTTGGGACTAAAACTGCACCAAAATTTGATGTAGATTCGGTAAATCCTTTTTTAGGTACAATTCGTGTGAACGATTGGCAAAACAATGTACTTTGGGGCTATGCAGCTCCGTTTATTGCAAATGAAGACACAAATACATTTTTATATTCCGGTTCTGAACGTGGTTTAGTATTTAAATATAAAGTCAATCGCGATAGTTTGCGAAGAGGTAGTTTTTTGTTAGTTGATTCAGATGTATTGGGATACAATGCAGGTAGTCGTTCTACTATTTCCATTGCAGATATAAATAGTGATGGGAAACCTGAATATTTAGTAGGTAATCAACGCGGGGGGATGATGTTGTTGTCTGAGTTGAATTGGAATAGTGATACGACTACGGCTATTGAAGAACCTGCAATCCGTAATAACAATTTGGTTATTTACCCAAATCCTGCTCGAAACGTGCTTAAGATAGAGTCCTCGAATGATTTAAGAAATACACAGTATCAGATTTTTGATTTAACCGGTAATATTGTATTGGATGCTGCATTCGAAGGTAAAAATGAGATTAATGTTTCAGCTTTACCGAATGGAGTGTATGTATTGCATTTAGTGAATGACAAGTATACAATAGCAAGAAAGTTCACATTAATTAAATAGTTGTTTTGAAAATTTACAGAGGGAACTGCAATGCAGTAGTGGATATACTTACGGATGTACTGCATCATCACAAACATTTAGGTAAAACGATTGAGTTATATTTAAAGAATAACAAACAATGGGGCGCACGCGATCGTCATTTTATTGCGGAGAGTGTGTTTGAAATCATTCGTTTCTTACGCTATTACGCACACTTAAGCCGACAAGATTTTTCATCTATTGATATAAATACGCGTCTTTTATTGGCTGCCAAGTTGCTTTCGGAGCAGCTAGAAATTCCCGACTGGTTCGAATTGGAAGATAACGATCGACAGACTATTTTACTACAGTTGAACGAACCCGCTACAAAGGCCATTCGATTGTCTTACACCGATTGGTTTTTTAAAGAAGGGGAAAATGCATATGGAAAAGCATGGGAATCTTTAGCCACAAAGTTGAATGAACAGTCGATGGTTTGCCTTCGGGCTAATACCTTGAAAACATCCCGACAAAAGCTTTTGAAGGTGCTTGGCGATGAAGGGATAATTGTTCAAAAAGTAGAAGATTGTAACGATGGCATGGTGTTGCAACAACGACAGAAATTAGTCAATCACATCGCCTATAAAGACGGCTTGTTTGAGTTTCAAGATATTTCTTCGCAACAAGTGGTCGAATTTTGTGAACCTAGGCCCAACACAGTTGTAATTGATACTTGCGCAGGGGCAGGTGGGAAGTCGCTCCATTTCGCCTGTATAATGCAGAATAAGGGTCAAATTGTAAGCTTCGACATTCACGAGAATAAAATTTTAGAACTTCGTAAACGCGCATCACGTGCCGGTGCTAAAATTGTTTATGCACAAGTTGTGGATGAAAGCTTAGTAGCGGAATATCGTCTACAAGGTGATGTTGTACTTATTGATGCCCCATGCAGCGGTAGTGGTGTTATTCGCAGAAATCCTGAAAATAAATGGCAAATAAATGCTGAGTTAATTACTGCAATTACGAAAACACAACAACAAATTTTGGATAGCTATTCCACTATGGTGGCAGGCAACGGCATTTTAGTGTACGTTACTTGTAGTATTCTACCGCAAGAGAATGAGCTTCAAGTACAAGCTTTTCTTCAACGCAATTCAGGCTTTAGGCTTATAGAAGAAAAATCACTAACACCAGGGGTTAATACCGAATATGATGGATTTTACATGGCTAAACTCAAACGAGTGTAAGCGATTAATCATCTACTTGTATTGTTTTGCGGTGATATCTGGCTACAATATTGGGATCCGGTTTTACGTGGATGGCCTACGCCTTTGTTTGCATAAAGCGAAAAGTTAACACAGTGTTGACAGAAAGGTATTACTTTAATCAGTATTATTCCTAGTATGCTCTCATACTATAGCTAGGCAAAAAGCCTGAAACTAAACACTATAGGTTAATGAATAAAGTAGTTTTAGCCCTAATGTTTAGAGGATAACTCCAAGAGTTTTTGGCTCAAATACTCGGTCGAAATTTGTCCAATACTTTCACCTTTCAACAATACGAATAGGTAATCAGATTGTTTTCTTAGTTGTAATCGCCCTTTAAACAACGTACAATCAGTATTTGTCAAAAAGTGTTCAATTGTGTTCAGATGTTCTTTTCTGCATGCTTTCTCATTTGCATTTTGAACAATAACTAACCTCACTCTCGTGTCGTATTTTTCAATACATAATGATTGATTATTGTCTAGCGCTATCAAAATCATTTCTAAGCTAAATTGATACCTTCTAATGTAGCTTTGTAGCGCTCCACTTCATTGTTCATTACATTAAACCACAACGGTGGAATTAAGGCTAAAACCATCATGCCCGGATAGCCTGTAGGCATTTGCGGACTTTGATCAAAATGACGCAATACTTGATATTTTCTAGAAGCCATGTAATGATGATCTGAATGGCGTGTTAGTTCAAACAACAACAAACGACCAATGGGGTGATTGGAGTTCCAAGAATGGATCGGCATTACTTTTTCATAATATGCACCATCAATTAATTTTCTGCGTAATCCATAATGTTCAATGTAGTTCACCGTTTCTAATAACAAAAATCCCATAATCGCTGCACCGATATAGCACAATAAAGCTTTGGGGCCAAAAACAACAAAAATAACGACAAGCGATACAGCTTGAATAATTTGATATTGTACCATTTCACTTTTCAGGCTATACCAAGGTAAATTGAGTTTTGCCATACGTTCTTTTTCCAAGTGCCATGCCGAAAACCATCCGTCTTTTACTGAACGAAACCAAAACGCGTATACTGTTTCATTTAATCGCGAGGATGCGGGATCATCATCGGTAGATACATTTTTGTGATGACCTCGATTATGTTCCACAAAGAAGTGCATGTATTGTGACGTTAATAAAAGCATCTTCGATAAAAATTGTTCGAATTTTGTGCTTCTATGGCCTAATTCGTGCGCTACATTAATGCCAAATACGCCACATGCAATGCCCATAGCCGACATGATGCCTAATACTTCCCACCAAACTAATGAGTCGTGACTAATTCGATACAAACAAACGATTAGCATAGTGTATTGAATGGGAACAATAATCCATACTAACATGTCGTACTTAACATCTTTTTTAATGATTTCTTCTTCGAGTTTTTCAAAATTTTCTGTGTTTCCACGCATGAATAATTCCAATGTTGGAACTAAAATAAAGGCATAAAATAATGCGAAATATGTCCAAATGCCACCGGCAAAAATCGAGAATAAAATCGCTACAACACTGATGAATGAAGCGAAGTATTTGATAAACTTTAAATTCATAGCATCGATTTAAGATAATTATTAGTTATTTGAATTTTACTTTTTTATTGATGTCAATACCAAGTTCCTTTTTCCAAAGTAACCATTTTACGCCAACTCCTCCATTAATGCGCAAATCCATTTCTTTGGAGGAGAACGCTTTGTAAATTTCTTTCAACCCATCTAAAAGACTCATTTCCGGCTTAATGGTTACCGAAATTGGAATGGAGAAATCGCTTTTCCTGCGTACCAAAATTTCTCGTTTTTCGTTGATAGCAGCCATTTTTTTATTGTCGAGATAAAGATCTAAGCCAACATTTTGAATTTTAAACTTCAACATATTCGGGTTGTGGAATACTACCTCAGTACCCAGTTTAAAGCCACTCATACCTATCGATTCATACTTTAGGTTTTCGTATTTTACGAATTGTGGGGCTTGTATTTTACAAGAACTTAAGCTGCCAATAATGATTGCATACAAGAGGAAATACTTCGAAGACATTGCGATATAGTTTTGCTATTCCGAAGTTAATAAAATCATTTTATTGTCACAGTTTCGATGGTATCGATATTCACATTTACTTTGGAGAATAGGCTTGTGTTACTCAAACTCCCTTTAAAATGAGCCGCTAATGTTGTTGCATTAGTGATGTCAAAATCTGTCTTGTTGAAGCGAAGTTCAAAAGGATAACGCCCGGTTTCCTTCGATGATATATTCAAGTTGATAGGATTTTGAAGTATACCAACCTGTTTTTGGTTCAGTTCAAATTGCAAATCGATAGCGGAAAGTCGCAATTGAAATATAGATGGATTATATACTTCAATCCATCCTGTATAACGGTATCCCTGCTCGCCCAAAGGAACTATACTTAGGTTATGGATGCCTTTAAATTCAGGCTTTTGGCGGCTTCCCATTAGGTTGATTCCCCCAATAATGACGATGACCAATAAGACTAACAATAAAATACGTTTTATATTCATCGCGTTGAGTTAACAGGTTGTAATACTACAGCTCTTTCGAAACTTTCTTCCAAAGAAATCAATGTTTCTGTTCTATTGATGCCGGTAATCTTTTGCATTTTATCGTGTAACACCTTTCGCAGATGTTCGGTATCGGAGCATACTATCTTTAAGAACAGACTGTAATTGCCAGTAGTGTAATGACAAGAAACTACTTCGTCAATCTTTTTAATTTCCTTCAGCACGGCATCGTATTGATCGGACCGATTTAAATAAACACCTATAAATGCAATCACATCTAATCCCAATTTTTTGGTGTTGAGCTGTATTTGCGGGGCTTTCACTATACCATACCGTTCCAGTTTTTTCATGCGTACATGCACTGTACCCGGAGAAATAAAGAGTTTTTCGGCAATTTCGGTATATGGAGTATTCGCATCTTTTAGTAAGGCGTTCATAATGCCAATATCTACATTATCAATTTCATAATTTATGGGCATAATTTGATTCTAATTTTAATTATTATTCAAAAATATACATAATTATTGAATGAAATGTAAATTATTTATCATTCTATTAGTTTTATTTTAAAATATTGAACTTGTCTTTATCTTTGTGTCATCATTGTTGGGTGATGAAATTTGGCAGACATACCCTCCTGTCTCGGGGGTGAGGAACAAGAGATAAACGTTGTGTAATGAAGGGTTGACCACTCGCGCGCGCACTGCACAATAGCTAATCTCCTCGTGTAGGTTCGACTCCTGCCTCAACAGCACTAAAAAAGCCGTACTGTTAGTACGGCTTTTTCTATTTTGGCTGAAACCTTCGTTAGTATTGAACTGCATTAAATCTTCCTGATTCAATTTGGATAGCGCTTCCGGTGGAATCAGCCACAGTAGCATAGAAGTTGCCTGATATTTTCTTTGTGGTTTTATTCCATTCGTTAATTACAATTTTGCCGCTCTGGGCTGAGTAGCTCCGACCGTCTTCAGGTTTTCGGAAAGAAAGAGAAGTGTAGTTCCCAATATCGTAGTTGCCTATCGATTTGCCTTGTATGCGAATGTTAATCAATGTTTCACTCGCTTTAAAACTTCTGATATTCGTGAAATAAGTAAACACTTTTGTAGTGTCTAGGCGCAATGAATCAATAAATGCCATAGCACTATCGGCTTCAATCGTATTGCCTGATGCCTTAAAATCTAACACAGGTTGCGTATAGGTGTATTTGGGGTCGAAGTATTTCTTACATGATGAAATACCAACGATAAATAACAAAAGAAAAGCAGTTCGGGTCATTTTTTTTGATTTGAAAATTAATTCTACATATTTTTGGCAACAATGAGTAAGCAATTCGACAAAGACTTGTTGCGCCTTTATATGATGGGCGCAGCCAACCCTTCGGGCGGTAAGGTGCAGTATTCTTCTGCTCAAGCTGTTGATTTGCATATGGATGATGATGGGTATACCGGAGGGAAAAAAGACGAAAAATATATCCTGGAACATCAAATCGAGTTGTTTGAAAAGTCGATTGATCAAGCAATAGCTTCCGGTAAGTCTGAATTACGTATTATTCATGGCAATGGAAAGGGTGTGTTGAAAAAGGAAGTCCATAAATTACTCAAACGCCATCCGCATGTTGCCTCTTTTGACGATGCGCATCATCCTAAATACGGGTATGGCAGTACAGTTGTCTATTTTTTTTGACAGCTCACATTTTCGCTGTGCATATATGTTTTCCACATGTTTTCCACAAATTAACTTTGTTGAAAATTTAGATTATGAAAGCAATTTTTTTATCCGCATCCCTTTTATTGGGCGCATCTGCTTTTGCGCAATCAAATGATGTATTAGCAGCCAACAATAACGAAACAAAGAAAACAGAGGAAACAGCGCCAATGCCCATAAAGGCTCAAGAATTGAAAGTGAGTTTGAAAAATGGTTCTGAACGCAAAGTTGCTGTTTATGTAGGGCCGAAAAAAGATGTATTTAGCGGTAAAGGTGAAGCCTTGGGAGGATTAAGTTTAAATACTTACTACTTAGTTCCGGGCGATATCATTTGCATTATGGACGATCCGAAAACCATTCACGCCTGTTCAATCTTGAAAGAAGGTACAACTAAAGTGGAAATTAACAGCTCCGGTAACGGATTCATCAAATAAGAATTTCATGGATTGTGGAAAGAGGGTTGCTTCGGCAGCCCTTTTTTTATGTTTATTTGGACGCTTATTCAAGTACTTCACCTAAATGGATATGATAGATTGGCAATTAAAAGATTATAGTGCTTTAACAGTTGATGAACTTTACACTGTTATGCAGTTACGACAAACGATTTTTGTAGTGGAACAAAACTGCGCGTATTTAGATGCCGATGGAAAAGATGTTGACTCTATGCATCTTTTAGGGTATAGCGAACAAGAATTAGTGGCTTATTGTCGTATTGTTAAACCCGGTGTGAGTTATGCTGAAGTGTCCATTGGTAGAGTAGTTGTAAAGTTTAAAGTTCGGAAATTCGGATACGGTCATGCGTTAATGCAACAAGCTATAGCGATAATTGAATCGCAGTATGGTGTTGTTCCTATTCGAATTGGCGCACAAAGCTATTTGGTCCGTTTTTATGAGGCGCTTGGTTTTGTGCAAGAAGGAGAGGAGTACATGGAAGATGGTATTCCGCACCGTATTATGCTTAGAAGTTGACGTTCAGCAAATTTTACCATTTGTTAAAACATTTTTTACACAAATTCTGTTTCCTTTGCCTCGCAAATTATGGGATTAGACCTTTCGGATATAAAAATTACAGTTTACAGAAGTGTTGCAGAAGTATCCGAAGATATTTGGCGTAAATTAATTGCACCCGGCAATTTACTCATGCAACCGGAGTATTTGTCAATGATCGAACGCTTGCATAATAAGCAGTTAGGTTTCTATTATGCGGTTTGCCATTGCGGAAATCAATTGGTAGGCTTTTTTTACTTTCAAGAATCTGTTTTCGAAGGAGAGAACTTAATCCCTTATTTTCCTGCAACTGAATCATCCAATATTTTTCAGCAATGGTTTGCCCGTTTTTTGGCATTGTTTAAGCCGGTTGTACGTGCTATCCATTTGCCCATGCTCAATGCAGGCAATATATTTATGACCGGTGAAGTTGGCTGTTATTGTATCGACCCCACGAATAAAGAACAACAGTATCGCTTACAAATGGCTTGTGCCGATAAGATTTTGGAACTCAATCCCTCCATTAAAGCAATCTTGAATGCCGATTTTTATTCAACTGATGCAAAAGACACGCAGGTGTATAACGAAAGAAAGTTTAACACCATTGCTGTTGAGGCCGACAATGCCATGGATGTGTCGGAATTCAAGAGTTTCGATGATTATTTGAATAAACTGGCCTCTAAGTATCGGGTTCGAACGAAGAAGATTTTGAAACTTAGTGAACCTATTGTTGCGCATGAACTCTCTCTACATGAGGTTCAGCATTATGAAAATGATATTGTTGCTTTATATAAGCGGGTGGCCGACAAAGTTGACTTTAAATTGGCTGAATTGAACGACCATTTTTTTATTGAGCAAAAGCGCATATTTCCTAACAATTATCGCATCTCGGGATATTTTTTGGAAGAAAAACTAGTAGGTTTTGTAAGTATTTACTTGGTGGGTGATAAGGCTGAAGTGCATTATTTTGGCATTAATTACGACATTTTAAAAGAGTACCATCTCTATCAACGCATGTTGTATGACGTAGTTAAATTATGTATTGATTTAGGTGTGAAAATGATACATTTCGGACGAACGGCATCGGAAGTGAAATCCACTATTGGAGCTAAGCAATTTCCCATGTTTGGTTATCTTAAGCACCGGAATCGATGGATTAATGCGATTATGGAATTGTTTACTGCCAATCTAAAGCCTAGAGAATACGTGTTGCGCAGCCCTTTCAAATAGTTGTTATTCGCTGAAAATCAATCTTTTTTTTGCAGTGTGTTTTTATTAGAAAACTTTCCCTCATTGGGTTGTGAATAACTCCATTAACTAAATGTTAGGCGCTTTTCAAAAAAAATATACTTTCACGGATGAAAATGAGCCGTTGATTTAAACTTTTAACATGAGAAGAGGTCTTTTTACACTACTTATATATTTTTTCGCACATACGTCTTTTGCCCAATTGGCGGTTATTTCAGGTCGAATAACCGATGAAAAAGACAATTCGGTCATGATTGGCGTTAATCTTAAAATTAAAGGAACAACCACCGGTACATCTACCGATATTGATGGGAATTATACCCTTAAAGTACCTGCCGGTAAGCCGTTTTCTATTGAATGCACATACATTGGCTATCAAGTGCGAACCATTGATGTGATTAGTTTAAAAGATGATGAAGAGAAAACCATCAATATTGTAATGAGTGAATCATCTAAAGAATTAGATATAGTTGTAGTTACCGGAAGTAAATTCGAGAAAAAGTTAGGCGAAGAAACAGTTTCTCTTGAAGTGTTGAAAGGCCAAAATATTACCCAAAGTGCACAAAACGTAAGTGAAGCTGTCAATAAAGTACCCGGAGTAAATATGTTAGGACGAACCATCTCTATTCGTGGGGGTAGTGGTTTTGCCGATGCAACCGGGAATCGGGTATTGGTATTGTTAGACGATGTGCCTATGGTAAGTCCGGAGAATGGTGGAATTCGTTGGGAAGCCATGCCGGTAGAGGCCATCAATCAAATGGAGATTATTAAGGGAGCAGCATCTGCGTCTTATGGTTCATCGGCATTAAACGGGTTGATTAATATCCGAACAATTACTCCTAAAGAAGATAAACCGTTCAATAAGATTTTTGTCAATTACGGTTTATACGACCATCATCAAAACAAGGATTATTATTGGTTTCACCGAAAAACTGTAAAAGGTAAAGAACAATATAAGCCTCCTATGTTTGGTGGAATTGGGTATGTTCACGCATCTAAAATCGGACCGGTTGAACTCACCTTAAATATAGGCTATCAGGGCAATGAAGGTTATGGAAAAAGAAATTCATACGATCGTTTTCGCGGTTTTATGAAGTTACGCTATATCCCGAAAAAGATGCAAAACTTAACGGTAGGCTTAACCACTAATATTTCTAACGAACGTAGCGATGATTTCTTCTTTTATAAAGGCTATGGCATTTATCCATCTGTTGATAGTTTGAAAGCAGCGCTAAACGGCACTGATCCGGGAGGGATGAGCAACTATTTACAACAATTATCGCGTGCTAATCGCGACAGTTTAGTGTTAGTGGCAGAGAAGTTTGATGTACAAAAAAACTTTTCGGTGAATATTAATCCTTATGTAAATTTTTACGATAAGTACGATAATAAACACTCCCTAAAGGTGAGTTACTACTATTCCCGTGGACAAAACACCAACGGAGATTCCAGCGAGGCGAATAAAATTTATGGCGATTACTCTTTTGTAAAACGATTCCAAAAAATCGATTTCAATTTAGCTACAGGTATTTCTGGTTATTATACAACAGTAAGCAGTCTTACGTTCAATAAGCGTTACGAAGCAAATGCCGCTTGGTTTCTTCAGGTAGATAAGAAATTCTTTAAACGTCTAACCTTAACGGCCGGTGTTCGTTTAGAATATTTTAAACTCGATACCACATCGAACATGCACGATCAGTGGCTGTTGAACAAAATGCTTGGAAGAAAAGAAGGTGACTTAATCAAGTCGCCAGTAGAACCTTTATTCCGTATCGGATTGAATTTTCAAGCTACAGAAGGAACGTTTATTCGTGCTTCATTCGGACAAGGATATCGTTTCCCGGCCATTGCCGAGAAGTTTGTACAAACAGCACGAAGTGGAGCCTATGCCGTTCCGAACTTTAACTTGAAACCGGAAAACGGTTGGAGTGCAGAATTAGGGATTAAACAAGGCGTTAAGATTTCTAAGTGGATGTTTTATGCCGATTTAGCCGGCTTTGTAAATCGCTACCGCAATATGATCGAGTTTGTGAGTTTGCCTAAAGATTCAAGCCCTGTGCCTGTCCCTTCGGGATATTTTATCATTGCACAAGCCCAGAACTATACGAAAGCTATGATTATGGGGGTTGAAGTTTCTGCTATTGGAACCGGTAAAATATTTGGTGTTCCATTGAATTTCTTAGTGGGTTATACCTATATGGAACCATGGAATTTAAATGCCGAGGCAATTTTGAAAGACCCAAGTGCTGTTTATCTTAATTTCCGAATGAAGCATACCGCTAAAGCCGATGTGCAAACCGAGTATAAAGGATTAATTGTAGGGGTTACCGGAACCTTTACCAGCCAAATGATTCGTATCGATCCACAATATAATGTGTTGAACAAAATTCGTAATTGGAGGGCTACACACAGTAAAGGCGATTTCGTTTTTGATGTTCGTGCAGGATATAATTGGAAAGACAAGTTAACGGCTACTGCAATTGTGAAAAATATTGCGAATAGAGAGTATACACTTCGTCCGGGTTATGTTGAAGCGCCAAGAAATTACACTGTACAATTAACCTATTCCTTCTAATTTTTTTTCAATTTTAATTACGAATCAATCGCCTAAGAACGGTTGATTCGTAGTTGTTTTTGGGTATCTCACTGAAAACTAGCGCATCCCTTTTTTGTAAAAAATACATTTGTAGAAATACCAATACTTATGTATCAAATTGGATGTGGAAAAGCGGATATAACGGCTTTTGTAAAAGGAGCGGGCATGTTAGGGTATGGACTTTATTTCCATACCATGGAAGGGATAGAAACCTCTTTATTTGCCCGAGCTTTTGTAATTGCTGATGAGGCTAAGGGAACTAAATTAACCATAGTAAATTGCGAATTAGGTTTTATTACAATAGCACTTAAAAAGGGCGTGTTGGCTGAACTTGAACGAAGAAGACCCAATTCAGGCTACACCGAAGAAACACTGATGCTCACTGCCCAGCACACGCATAGCGGACCAGGGGGCTTTTCTTATTATGGTATTTACAATATCAGTATACCCGGCTTTGTGCCTGAGATTTACAAGAAATTGGTAACGGGTATTACCGATGCCATTGAGCAAGCCGAAGCCAATAAAGTGTTAGGAACTATTTCCTTTGCTAAAAGTGAATTTGCATTAGATAAAAATGTTGCCTTTAATCGATCCTTGCTGCAGTATAATCAGAACCCCGAGGTAGTTGAAAAACTAACTCCTGAAACCACCAACAAGGGGGTAAATCGTGAAATGGCATTACTCAAATTTACGGCAGCAGATGGCAAAGAATTAGGGAGTATCAACTGGTTTGGGGTACACACGACTAGTGCGTCTAACGATTTGAACAAGATTTGTTCCGATAATAAGGGTTATGCATCATTGTTTTTAGAGGAAGAAAAGGGAGGCGATTATGTTGGCGCCTTTGCTCAAGGTATTTGTGGCGATGTGACTCCACGTTTTAAATACAATCCAAAACGAAAATTTCAGCGTGGCTATTGGGATGGCGAATTTGAAGATGATTATAAGAGTGCGCAGTATAACGGTAAATTGCAATGCGAAAAGGCAAAAGAAATTTTAGATACACCGGTGGAGAAAACCTTGCAATTAAATGGAGTCCTAGATTGTGGTGTACAGTATGTAGATTTTACCCGCGTGCAATGCGATCCGGCTTTTACTAACGGTAACTTAGATGCACGAACCGGTTCTGCCGTAATGGGTATGGCTTTTTTAGGAGGAGCGTATGTAGATGGTCCGGGTGCACATCCTGTTTTAGTGAAAGCGGCTGGCGGAATATTAACATTGATAAAGTATTTTGAAAAAACAAAGGCATTCTTCCTGAAAGGAGAGTACAAGCAAATTATCGATTTAAAATACAAAACACAAGGCAACAAAAAGCTTGCAATAGAAACCAATGCAAGACGAATTTTTGGTACAAAGCATATCAATCGCCTAATTGTACCCGCCTGGCTCGATCCAAGTATTTATTTGTTGAAACAATTTTTCTTGAAAGATGGACACCGCAATAAACCTTGGTCGGCTCGTATTCTTCCCATTCAAATGTTTCGAATAGATACAGTGGCATTGGTAGCGTTTCCTTTTGAAATTACCACTATTGCCGCAAAGCGACTAAAAGAGTCGGTAGAGAAACGTCTGAAAGAAAAGGGGGTGAAAGAGGTGATTATTGTACCTTATGCGAATAGTTATTCAGGTTATATCACCACATTTGAAGAATATCAAGTGCAAATGTATGAAGGAGGTCACACCGTGTTTGGCGAATGGAGTTTAGCCGCATTGCAAACTAAATTCGATGAGCTATGCAAGGCTATGTTGGTGAACAAAGAAGACCGCAATATTCTACATGATGACTTACCACCGGAATTTACTGAAGATGAATTGAATCAATTCCCATTCTATAAAGCAGCTTGGTATGCACGAAAAGAACGAAGAGCTGCCAAAAAGAATAAATCAAAAGTTTAATCTACTGTTGAATGACGAAACGCCAATCTACAGTTCTGCTCTCAGGTATTCTGCTTACAGCATTGTATTGGGTTGTGGCGCTGTGGTACACCAATAAACAAGCGTATTCGAAAGATTTGGTGGTATTCCATGCCTTGTTTGGTAATGGAGCATCGTTAGATGTATGGCAATACATTTATCAGTTTGGAGTAACTGTACTACTGTTTCTGATAGTTCCCTATGGCATTTTTCGGTTTTACTTGAACGAAGATTTTCTTTCGCTAGGCATACGTTTCGTGCCTAATCGCGAAGCATTAATCGTATGTGCAGTACTCTATCCGATGGTGATTGCCTCTACTTACTTTTCTTCGCAAGACCCCTTAATTGCAGGTGAATATCCTTTATCTAAAGGCATTGGCACAAGTTGGTTTGTATTTATACTCTATGAGCTAGCCTACTTTTTTTATTTCTTTTCCTACGAAATTTTCTATCGCGGCTTTTTCTCGTTTGGATTAAAAACAGCACAAGGCGGAAAGCGCGAACTCATCACCATCATTGTTTTACAAACTGTACTCACCACCTTATTTCATATCGGAAAGCCAACCCCTGAAATAGCCATGGCTGCTGCCTTTGGTCCTGTGTTTGGTTATGTTGCTTTTCGGTACCATTCCATTTGGTATGGCATGGTCATTCACTATGTAATGAATGTTTTCATCGATTATTTTTCGTTGCACTGGCTCGATTTAGCCCCTAAACATTTGTTTTAATGAAGGTATTGGTCACCGGAGCGAACGGCTTTATTGGTAGTCATCTTACCCAATTGTTGGTGAAAGAAGGACATACAGTCCGTGCCTTATTATTGCCGGGTACTGCATTAGGTGCTATTGATGGTTTGCCGATTGAAGTTGTTTATTCCGACATCACCAAACCGGAAACGTTTCAACAGGCTTTTCAAGGAATAGAAGTAGTGTATCACTTAGCCGCAATGCCTTCTGTAGCTTGGGGAAAGCAAGTCTATAATGTGAATTATAACGGAACAAAAAATGTTTTAGACGAGTCTGTACGTTGTGGCGTAAAACGAATCGTGTTTATGAGTTCACTAGTCGTTCATGGGTTTAAGCATTTTTCGGATGCAGATGAAAATACACCAAAGCTCAATATTGGAACTTTTACACGTCCGTATGCCGCCTCAAAAGTAATGGGAGAGCAGCTTATGCTGGAATATCAATCGAAAATTGAAACAGTGATTATTCGTCCGGGTTTCAATATCTACGGTCCGAACGATAAAATGACGAGTAAAGAAATGCTTGATCGTTTAAGCAAAGGACAATTGATGGGCTATGTAGATGGCGGGAGAAGCAAATTGGGTTATGTCCATGCTGAAAACCTTGTGTTTGGTCTATTATGTGCTGGCACTCATCCTTCAGCAGCGAATAATACTTTCATAATAGCCGATTACAAGCCTGATTACATCCATTTGCCTCAACTGCTCCATGCATTTAGCAGAGAGCTCAATATTCAACCCAAAATCAATAACATTTCCTCTTATTTGCTATATCCCGTGGCATTTGTAATCGATTGTTTCTATTTTCTGTTTTTGCGAAACAAAATGCCGCTTATCAGCACCTATATTGTCAATACATCAACCCACGATTTACATTTCAGTTCCCGAAAAGCACAAGAAACGATTGGCTATACGCAAAAAATTAGTTTTGAAGAAGGGGTGCGAAGGACGGTGGAGTGGTATAAGACTTTAAAAAAGTAGCGAGGGTGCTCGAACTCACATCCTTCCCGCTTTGAAAGCGGGACGTACTAACCAACTTTGGCAATGAGTGATTGAATATAGACTCTACTTTTTCTGGCTTTAATTTCCCTTTCTCGTTTTGCAGCTAATGTTCTTGATTCAAATGTTTCAGTATACATTATGTTCCAATCAGATGCAATATTGGAAGTAAACCTAGTCATTCCGTTATTGTGCTCAAACAATCTTCTTTCTAAATTGTCGGTATGTCCAACGTAATACTTATTAGCTGATGCAGAATAAAGGATGTAAATGAAGTACATGATTGGGGTGGTAATTGTAGCGATTGGTGACTTGAACTTCCGACCTTCCCGCTTTAGAAGCGGGACGCACTAACCAACATTGGCTAAATGAGTTAAAAATAAAATTGGACATGATTGGGGTGGTGTTTGTAGCGAGGGGGGACTTGAACTTCCGACCTTCCCGCTTTAGAAGCGGGACGCTCAAGCCAATATTGGCTAAATGAGTTAAAAATAAAATTCAACATGATTGGGGTGGTGTTTGTAGCGAGGGGGGACTTGAATCTCCGACCTTCCCGCTTTACAAGCGGGACGCTCAAGCCAACTTTGGTTAAATGAGTTAAATATAAAATTCAACATGATTGGGGTGGTGTTTGTAGCGAGGGGGAGGCTCGAACTCCCGACCTCAGCATTATGAGTGCTGCGCTCTAACCAACTGAGCTACCTCGCCATTGAGGGTGCGAATATAAATTTTCTATCCAATTTCTGCTAATCTGAAACATTCTTTTTCTTTTGCCCTCATTTTAGAGGCTTCCAGTAATGCGTTTTATTTTAAAATTCGAAACTGTTGCATGTATGAGTAGCGAGGGGGGCTCGAACTCCCG
>JAEUUZ010000065.1 GCA_016786765.1 Chitinophagales bacterium | reverse complement strand
TCCAGCCCCAAACCGCTGTACTTACAAAGTAAACACCTTCTTCGTCTAAAAACTTATACTTCCTACTCATACTTGAATTTAATCAAAATAGGCTATTTTTAAATAGTAAGCACGAGTGAAAAACACTCGCGCTAGATGGGGTATATAAGTCGTGATTTCCTTGATGACTACACTGGATATTTCGTTAAATGCTATGAAAACTACGATAAGGTTTGTAAAAGAATCCACTTTTTTAGTAATGAATTTACACAAAATGATTTTGAGAAGCTAGAAATCAATAATAAGACGAACCTAAAAGGGTTATTTAAAGATTATAAAGGGTGTATGGTGGTAAAGAGAATACCATACAGCATTATTGGATATACTCTTCTTGATACTTATCCAGATAAAGGAAAGACAAAAAAAAACCTTTACGGAACAAAAGAGTATAACATCAATTTGTTTGGCCTTAATTTACCCGTAAAATCACTTGCATATCAAGAACAAGATTCAGTTGTTTCTGCATGCGCAACTACAGCAATTTGGAATGTTCTTAGTAAAGCTGCCGATAATCCAAGAACACTTTTGAAATCACCAATAGAAATAACTACTAGTGCCGGAAATATTGATGCCGTAAATGGCAGAATGTTTCCTAATAAAAATGGCTTATCAATTGAACAAATGATAAATGCATTATATGAGGCAAAACTTGTTACTGAGCATAAGTTAGGACATAATGGCAATGAAAGTAATGTTGAGATTAAGTCGGAGCCATTTGACAACGATTACTTGAAGCAACTCATATATGCTTATGCTCCAATTGGGATTCCACAGATATTAATATTAAAAACATATGAAAAAGGACTAGAGAGTGGGGGTAGTAATAAGAAAAAAAAGAACTTAAAGCCAACAAATGGACTACATGCAGTGACCATAGTTGGGTTTAAAAATTCTGATAACCCTAATTTTCTAAATAATCAATTACAAGTTAAAAAAATTGATTCGAAAAGCATAAAAAAATATTTTAAAAGTCGCTACATAGAAAGAATATACTGCCATGATGATCAATTTGGACCATTCGTTAAATGTAATCTCCATTGGTTGGTGTTCAGCCACCAACCAAACCAAGAAAGCAGGTGAATTTTGGGTGCAATTTTATTATCCATCTCGGATTTGCACTAGGGATGGCAGTGGAAATCCTCTTGTGCTTCCTAGCGCAAGAGATTGCAACGAACAGCCCGACCCACTTCTTAGCGGGGAGTGCCCAATTTCGGGCATTTTACACCACCAGTGAATTGCGAATTTTCGCTAATTTTATAATTCCACCGATTTTAGGGTAGGCAGGAGTTCGCAGTTTAGCTTAGGTTTTCTACATTTGCACCGCATTAAACGTGCAAACAATTTGAATTATTAAACCAAAAACATCTTTATGGCATTCGATATTGAAATGATCAAGAAAGTGTACGCTGAGTTACCTGCAAAGGTGGAGGCGGCAAGAAAGGCTTTGGGTCGTCCATTGACTTTAACTGAAAAAATATTGTATTCGCATTTACACGCTGATACGAAGTTGGAAAATTTCGAGCGTGGAAATTCATACGTAGATTTCGCACCGGATAGAGTGGCGATGCAAGATGCAACTGCTCAAATGGCGTTGTTGCAATTTATGCAGGCTGGTCGTCCGAAAGTGGCTGTACCTTCTACCGTTCACTGCGATCACTTGATTCAAGCGCGTGACGGAGCCGGAGACGATTTAACAAGAGCAAAAAACGAAAGCGAAGAGGTATTTAATTTCTTGGCGTCTGTATCGAATAAATATGGTATCGGGTTCTGGAAACCGGGTGCAGGTATCATCCACCAAATTGTGTTGGAAAACTACGCGTTCCCGGGTGGAATGATGATTGGTACCGACTCGCACACAGTAAATGCAGGTGGTTTGGGTATGGTAGCGATTGGTGTTGGTGGTGCCGATGCTTGTGATGTTATGGCAGGTTTAGCATGGGAGTTGAAATTCCCGAAATTGATTGGTGTGAAATTAACCGGAAAATTAAGCGGTTGGTGTTCGGCTAAAGATGTGATTTTGAAAGTGGCGGGTATCTTAACCGTGAAAGGTGGAACCGGTGCTATTGTTGAATATTTTGGCGAAGGTGCTACATCGATGAGCTGTACAGGTAAAGGAACGATTTGTAACATGGGTGCGGAAATTGGAGCTACTACTTCTACCTTCGGTTACGATGAGAGCATGGAGCGTTATTTACGCGCTACAGAGCGTGCTGATGTTGCAGATGCGGCTAACACCGTGAAAGCACATTTGAACGCTGACCCTGAAGTTTTGGCAAATCCGGCTGCATACTACGATCAATTGATTGAGATTAACTTGGATGAATTAGAGCCATATATCAACGGACCATTTACTCCGGATTTAGCAACGCCTATTTCGAAAATGAAAGAAACTGCAGCAGCAAACGGATGGCCATTGAAAGTAGAAGCAGGTTTGATTGGTTCTTGTACAAACTCTTCTTACGAAGATATTTCGCGAGCGGTGTCGTTGGCACAACAAGTGAAAGACAAAAACTTGAAATCGAAAGCGGAATTCAGCATCACTCCGGGTTCGGAGTTGATTCGTTACACTATCAGTCGCGATGGATTTATTGATACCTTCAACGCGATTGGTGCGAAAGTATTTGCGAATGCTTGCGGCCCGTGTATTGGAATGTGGAGCCGTGTGGGTGCCGAGAAAAAAGAGAAAAACACGATTATTCACTCGTTCAACCGAAACTTTGCTGCTCGTCAGGATGGTAACCCGAATACGTATGCATTCGTAGCTTCACCTGAAATTGTAACGGCTTTGGCTATTGCCGGAGATTTAGGATTCAATCCGTTAACCGATACTTTGACGAACGAAAATGGAGAGCAAGTGAAATTGGATGCTCCATCGGGTTTCGAATTGCCTGCAAAAGGTTTTGCAGTGGAAGATGCGGGCTATCAAGCTCCGGCTGCTGACGGAAGTGCAGTAACCATTAATGTTTCGCCTACATCATCGCGTTTGCAATTGTTAGATCCATTTGCAGCTTGGGAAGGTACTGATTTGAAAGGCTTGAAATTATTGATTAAAGCCAAAGGAAAATGTACTACGGATCATATTTCTATGGCCGGACCATGGTTGAAATTCCGTGGACACTTAGATAACATTTCGAACAACATGTTGATTGGTGCAGTGAACTTCTTCAACGAGAAAACGAACTCGGTGAAAAACCAATTGACCGGACAATTTGATGAAGTGCCTAACGTACAACGTGCTTACAAAGCAGCGGGCATTGGTTCTATTGTGGTGGGTGACGAAAACTACGGTGAAGGTTCTTCGCGTGAGCACGCGGCTATGGAGCCTCGTCACTTAGGTGTTCGTGTGGTATTGGTAAAATCGTTCGCTCGTATTCACGAAACCAACTTGAAAAAACAAGGTATGTTGGGCTTAACTTTTGCCGACAAAAACGACTACACGAAATTTCAAGAAGATGACACGGTTGATGTATTAGGGTTAACTACTTTCGCGCCTGAAACTCCACTTACATTGGTATTGAACCATGCTGATGGATCGAAAGACGAAATCAAAGTAAATCATACCTATAACGCACAACAAATCGAGTGGTTCAAAGCCGGTGGAGCATTGAACATTATTCGTAAAAGTGTTGCTGCGAATTAATTTCAGCGATAGTTAGACTAAAAAAGCCTGTAGTATACTACAGGCTTTTTTAGTGTGCTTTTGTCAATTATTTTGTTGTAGCAAATAGAGTAAATCCTTATTGCTTAATCCATTTTTGAGTACTTAAGACCCCATTGGTTTGAACGTTTACGAAATACATGCCCGGGTTTAAATCCGCAATAGACAGTTGCACTTCATTACGTAAAAGGTTTGCTGATGTCATCAGCACTTTGCCTGTCAAATCAGTAATCGACACATTCGCTATAAGGTTACTCGACTGAACAAACAAGGTATTGATTGCAGGGTTGGGATAACATGAAAATGCAGTATTGGCATTTACGGTTTGAATTGCTGTAGTTCCTAAATCGATTTCTAACAATTTTCCGTAAAAGGCATCTTTGAAATCATTGTCATCGAAAAAATGTAAGGATACAATAGTGTCGGCAATTGGATCGTATTCAAAAAGTCCGCCATCTTTGTTTTGTGCAGTACCCCCTCTATATACCATGCCATAAAATTTACCGTTTGAGGCTTGAATAAGTGTGCCTCTAGGTTGACTGCCTATTAGTGTAGGGTCTATAGAATGTTTCTTTGTATATACATCTGTGCGCGGATCGTAAGTAAACAAAACACCTGAACCGGTACCCGGCACAGTAGTTCCGCCATCTTTGGTTAGTCCATACAATAAACTATCGGCCCCTAAGCATAATGAGCCCTCGGGGTTAGAGCCTTCAGAGGTGGTTTGGTTGTTGGGATTGGTAACTCTCCAATAATATTTAACGGTTATAACACTTGTTGCAATATCGAATTCAATGATACAGCCCCGCCCTTCCATACCTCCACCGGCTAGTCCATATAGTTTTCCATTGTGCGCTTCCACTAAATCGCCTTTGGGTGTGTATGCAGTTCCTGTTGCTCCACTAAAGCCGCGTTTCACAGTGAATTGGTTGTTAGACGGGTCGAGCTCAAAAATATTTCCATTCTTTGCACCAGGGAAAGCAGAAGAATTACCTTGATTGGTCATTCCATACAATTTGCCGTTAGACGCTTTCATTAAACTGCCGTATGGATTACCGCCATTAGCATTTGGGTCAAGTGTTTTGAAGTCTACAATTTTTGTGTAAACGCCTGTCGCCAAAACATATTCGAAGATTACACCTTTGTCGTATAATCCCCCTTCATTGGTCATGCCATACAATTTTCCGTTACCGGCATCTAACAAAGATCCGTATGGACTCTGACCATCGGTGCCATTAAATTGATGAACAAATTTGTTTACCCCTGTAATAGGGTCAAACTCAAAGATTACGCCACTACCTGCGATACCACCATCGTGCGTCATTCCGTAAATTTTGCCGTTTGATGCTTTCATTAGACTTCCGAATCCGCTCAGTCCATCTTGAGGATGAAGCGAGAAGTTTGTTTTGGGAATCAGCGCGCCAGAGGCTAAATCGTATTCGAAAATACCTTTGCCTACGGCTGTCATTCCATACAGTTTTATGTTTTGTGCAACAGTATGTTCCCATTTGAAGAAGACTAAGACAAATAGCAATACGATGGTTATACTTTTTGTGTAATGTTTATTCATTTCATTTTTTTTAGGTGAAAAATATATGCTCCAAAGTTAAGTAAAGGCATAGCTCCGGAAATAGGTATAAGTACCCATTTTACAACTCGATATTGAAACTATAAGTGAGCGTAATAAATGGCACATAACAAAAAAGTCGGCAGCATGCTACCGACTTTTTTGTTGGGGGAATTGGCAAAGTACAAACCAAGCCAGGGTTCAGAAACCTGACTGGGCTTAAAAATTTAGTAGTTGTTTACATAAAAATACCCTTCGGTAATTTCAACTGTATCTGTTGAATTATATTGGCTTACGGCTTTGAAACTAAAAGTACCCTCGGTGTGTTGTGAGGCCGGATTTCCGGCACTGTGGCTTGTAATTTTATATTCACCGGAAATAGGGAAATATTGAACGGCACTATTGGCTCCAAAATACGTAAAGCCTTCTGCCCCTTTTGAAATAGGCACTACGGTATTTACCTTGTTTAAATCCACCACTAATGTTGGTGCAAAGGTAGAACTTGGTCCACCGCCAAGGGTAACTTGTAACAAACTTCCACCGTTATAATATCCTGCCGAAATCATATCCTCACTAACAGAATACTTGTTACCATTGACTTTGAAAGAACCTTCTGCCTTTTTGAATGCGCCTTTGTTGCAAGCGGATACCGATAGTAAAACTGCGAATGCGATGAATAACTGTTTCATATTTGTCTGTTTATTTTTTGTTTAGACAAACATACGCGAGCGAAGGCTATGCACTGTAAATTCAGTAAGAATTTGTCAATTTCGGGAAAATAGGATTTAGAGTAAGTTGTTGAACATTGCATACATACCTCCATGCAAAGATTGTTTCTGAAGCAGCAGGTCTTTTGAAATACTTTTCTCGGCAAGGCGTTGTTTACTGAATTGAAAAATACAATCAAAAAATGCTTTGTAATACGTGTATTGGTCGTTCTTATTTTCCGGACGAGACATGAACTTTACATTACGGAGTGCAATTGTTTTGGCTTGTTGAAAATCGTTGATACGATAAAAATAGAGGTTTTCGCAAATGCGAATAAGCAACTGCCCCATGCGAGTTATCTCGTTTTTTTTATAGGCCATAAGTTGAAGCAGATAGGAATAACAGCCTTCTGCATCGGCTGTATACAAATTCAACACAATGGCATTTACAAGTACATCAAATTGTAATGAACGATTTACTCCGGCACCTAAATACTGTTTAAGATATTGATTAAAAACTTGTTTAGCTAAGGTGATATCATTGCCTAAGATACAAGCATTAAAAAAACAAGACTTGGGATAATAGCTGATGCTTCCACTATCTTTCAGTTGAGAAAAAGCGGTGGTGTACGATTGTAGTGCTGCTTTGTAGTTAACGCCTTCAATGTGTCCGAATCCTAATTCACATAATACTTTGAAGGTGTATACGTCTTGCGTTTCCGATGGGCATTGTTGCAAATAAAGCAGTGCTTTCTCCAATGCATCGGTGAATGGTTTTACTTCGGTGCCAAAAAATTTGACATAAGAGGCTGAAATAAAATGATAATAGAACAAAGCAAATGGCGACTCCACATTCTTCAACGCTTTCTCCCATTGTTGCAGTAATGCCAATGCTGTTGGTCGGTAGCTGTTTTCGTTACCGGCAAAGCATTGGGCAATCATATCGCCTTGATGGATGATGAGCGAGGTGTATACTTTATCATCGATAGTAGCCGTTTTCCCTAATGCGTCCAAATATTTTTTCCCGTAGCTATGGGTTAGTTTCGAATCGTAGTTGGGGTGATACATTGCCGCTAACGTTTCAACGGCAATTTTAAGAAAGGCAATTTGCGCTTGTTTGTCGGCTGACTTTTGAAGTTTGCGTTCGATGATTTTTAATTCGTGAATCACAAGTGGACTAAGCCCTTTGCGGAAAAGTGCAGGAATAGCCAAACGAAAATCATTATTGTAAAAGCGAACAATGCTTTTATCTAACAACACTGAAACAATTTTATCGAAATGCTTTTGGGTAAGCTGAAACTTAACAGGGATGGCTTGTTCGTTGAAATTTTTACCGGATGCAAAGCGAACATATTCATCGCGAACGAGTTCTTCTTTGCCTTTCAAATCGAGCATTTTGAATTGCGCGAGTTGCTCTTCGTCAAAGGTTTTGAAAAAATCGAGTAGGTAGCTCATGGGAAAAGATTTACATCAAACTAATGATACAAAAAAAATGCTTTTGAAAAAAAATGTTTTGAAGTTTTGCACTATGCTCCGCGAGGGATGGAAGTGGAAATCCTTTGCCATTCTTATGGGAAAGATTGGAGCGAACAGCCCGTCCCGTCTGCTTAGCGGGCGCGGCACAATAAAATCTATCTGTATTTTTTCATCACCCGATCTAATTCGCGCTTGTTGTCTTTCTCTTTAATTGAATCACGCTTATCGAATGATTTTTTACCGCGACATAAACCGATTTCCATTTTCAGGTAACCGCGTTCGGAAGTGAATACACGCAATGGAATGATGGTTACACCACGTTCTTTTACTTTGGTTTGAATGCGCTCCAATTCGCGTTTTTTGAGTAACAATTTGCGCACCGACATGGGATCGTGATTATTGATGGTAGCCTTTTCATAAATGGGAATGTTCATGCTTTTCACAAACAACTCATCGCTTCGAAAATAGCAGTACGCCTCGTTAATAGAGCAACCGTTTTCGCGAATCGATTTAATCTCAGAGCCGGCCAATACAATACCGCAAGAATATTTATCGAGGATAATGTATTCGAAAGAAGCCTTGCGGTTGTGAATGTCTATATGTTGCGGTTTCGATGCCAATGGAACAATTGAGGTCGCAAATTAGCGTAAAGTTTGAAATAGTTGATCGAGTTTTTCTTTTGTTATGATTTTTTGTCCGGTGCGGCCTTTTGCCACCAAACGCTCTCCCACCTTTGCCGTGAATGAACAGTTCACCACATTTTTGTATAGCTCATCAATTATAGCTTCGAAGACTACTTCTTCGCCAATAAAAGCGGGAG
Source organism: Chitinophagales bacterium (assembly GCA_016786765.1). Classification (GTDB taxonomy): domain Bacteria; phylum Bacteroidota; class Bacteroidia; order Chitinophagales; family LD1; genus CALAYL01. Next base: position 9,170 of record JAEUUZ010000065.1, on the reverse strand, counting down.
ACAAATGCTCCACATTTACGAAAGTGCCGATGCCTTCCTCGTGCTCTTCTTTCATGGCTAAAACAAAGATTCGTCCGGCCCATTCTGCATCGCGCGTAATGGAAAATGTTGCCATAACCGGATGCACATTCACGCCTTCAAAAGAAGCAGCATCGCTTTCTTGAACTACGCGCTTGAATTGTGCTGTATCGCCTATATTGTGAACGGGTTTCATAATGATGCAATGATACAAAAAAAGCTGCTAGCTGTTAGCCTTGAGCTACTAGAGACTAGAAACTAGAAATTCTCAATTCTAGCTTCTAGAAGCTAATGGCTAGTTTCTTCTTATACAATCAACACCGGGCAATTCACCTTGTGTCGAACGGCACTAATAGTCTCACCATAGATAATATCTTTCAACCCTTCGTGGCGGTGGGCGCCTAGCACCAATATATCGGCATGGATTTCTTCTACGAGCTTAGGAATGGCTGTTTTCGGCACACCAAAACCAATATGTGGAATCACTTGAAAGCCTTGCAGTTTGAGTTTATCACAATATTCGTTGAGAATCTTCCAATCGACATGCGTTTCGTAATCGCGGGTTTCGTTGCCGGTAGCGCGGGCTGCAGCCGATTCTACTACGTGAATTAAATGAAATACACTTTCTTTGGTTCCTAGCGCAAAGCCTTTGAGCAAAGCCTTTTCATCGGTTATTGAAAAATCGACACAGACTGCAATTTGTTGATAATGCACCTCTCCTATTGTTGGAACATGAATGGTGTGTGCATGTGGCAATAAGGTTTCCTGTTGGCTGCGTTTGCGCAACAACGGAAATAAAAACACATATAACAACAATAAAACAAACAACAGAATTATCACAATCCAAATTATCGAGCCGTTGTTTTCAGCCACTTCATTGAAAACCATTTTCAGATTCAGGAAAACAATAACGGAAGCGGAAACCCAAGCCAGGAGCTTTGTCCAGAACCCGATGGCAAATTCGCGCATACGTTGTTTGTCGCTCACAAAATGAATGAGCGGCACAACAGCAAAGCCTAATTGCAAACTTAATACTACCTGACTGAATACGAGTAATTCATCGGCCTTTTCATCGCCATAGTAGAGCAAAATAAAAATGGTAGGTACAACAGCTAATGCCCTTGTAATCAATCTACGAATCCATGGGGCTATGCGCAAATCAAGATAACCTTCCATTACGATTTGTCCGGCCAATGTACCGGTGATGGTGGAACTTTGTCCGGCTGCAATTAACGCCAATGCAAAAAGAGTGGGCGCCAAACGCTCTCCTACCAATGGCTCTAGCAACGAGTGCGCATTTTGAATGCTCGCCACATCGGTGTAACCATGTCCGAAAAACACAGCCGCACTCACGATGAGGATAGCTGCATTTACGAAAAACGCTAAGTTCAAGGCAATAGCAGAATCAAAAAAGCTAAAGCGTATGGCCGACCAAATACTAGCTGAATCGGTTCCATTTCTGCGGGTTTGCACCAATGCCGAATGCAGATACAAATTGTGTGGCATCACCGTTGCGCCTATAATACCAATGGCAATATAAAGCGCCTCGTTATTGGCAATGGATGGAATGAAACCCGTCATCACCTCGCCCATAACAGGTTTCGCAAAAAACAGTTCTACCACAAACGATAAGCCGATAACCGACACCAACGAAAAAATAATGATTTCGAGATAACGAATACCTTTGCGTTGCAAGTAAAGAATAAGAAAAGTATCGAGTGTACCGATAGCCACTCCCCAAATCAACGGCAAGCCCAGTAAGAGTTTCAAACCGATAGCCATGCCTAATACTTCCGCCAAATCGCAAGCGGCAATAGCAATTTCAGCTAAGGCATAGAGCATATAGTTTACCGCTTTGGGATAGGTTTCGCGCGAAGCTTGTGCGAGATCTCGTCCGCTTACAATCCCCAAACGCGCGCACAAACTCTGCAACAGCAAGGCAATCATGTTCGACATCAACAACACCCACAACAATGAATAACCAAACTTACTTCCGCCTGCAATATCGGTAGCCCAATTGCCTGGATCCATATAGCCTACACAGACCATAAAAGCCGGGCCAATAAACAAGAAGAAGCGTTTACGCCAGCTCATATTGCCCGTAGTATCTATGGTGCCGTATACTTCATCGAGTGATTTGCCTGACATAAATTAGTTATACTTTAATTTGTAAATCCTTATTCATCTGTTTTCTATACTTTTGAAACAGTGCTCTAATATATGCGAATATTATTTTACAGTATAATTGCTTTTACATTACTCACTAACTTTAAGGTTATGCCAACAAAACCTCATACCTATACAATGCTTTGCTTGGGCGACTCCTACACCATTGGAGAAGCCGTGGATGCTAAAGAGCGATTCCCAAGTCAGCTCAGAGAATTGCTTAAAAAACAACACTATGCCTTTGCCGCGCCTGAAATTATAGCTACCACGGGCTGGACTACCGATGAGCTGGCTTCGGCCATAACCGATGCTAAGCTGGACAGACATTTTGATTTCGTTACGCTCTTAATTGGAGTAAACAACCAATACCGGGGCCGAAATGTGGAAGAGTATAAAAAAGAATTTGCCGAATTATTGCAAACTGCCATAACATTTGCGAATGGGAAAAAATCGCATGTGGTGGTAGTTTCGATACCCGACTGGGGTGTAACTCCATTTGCAGCAAAAGATGCCCGAGGCAAAGTGCAAATAGGAAAAGAGATTGATGCATATAATGAGGCAGCAGAAAAGCATTGTGAATCGCAGCATATCCAATTCATAGATATAACTCCGCATTCGAGAAAGGCAGAGCAGGATGAAAGTTTATTAACCACTGATGGCCTGCATCCGTCCGGAAAAATTTATGCGTTTTGGGCTTCGAAAATTGCAGCTTATTTTGAAACGGTTCTAGCCCAATAAATTCGCTTCATTGCATTCAGTCATTCAAACACCAACACCGCTGCAAGCGCTATCGCATGCCCTTTTGCGAGAAAAAGGCATTTCCCTTTTTATGAAACGGGACGATTTAACCCATCCCGATGTACAAGGCAATAAATGGCGCAAACTGAAATACAATTTGGAATTCGCAAAAGCAAACAACTACGCTTCAATACTCACCTTTGGCGGACCCATGTCGAACCATATTTATTCCACTGCTGCAGCCGGAAAACTGTTCGGACTAAAAACCATTGGCGTTATTCGAGGCTATGCGCATTTGCCACTTACACCAACACTGGCCTTTGCCAAAGCACAGGGAATGGAATTTCATTTTTTATCGAAAGCAGAATATGAACATCGATTTTCTGAAAGCACGTTAGAAGAACTCAAGCAAACGTATGGTGAATTTTATGCAATTCCGGATGGAGGAAGTAATGCGTTGGCAGTGAAAGGCGTTGCGGAAATGATGCAAGAAATTGACATTGATTATGATGTGTGTTGTGTAGCTATGGGCACCGGAGGCACAACAGCAGGTTGCGTTGCAGGAAGTAAGGGCCGAAAGGTTATTGGTTTTTCTAGCTTAAAAGGAGAAGGGAATTTAAGCACTGAAGTAGAACGATTAGTGCATGAATATTCGACACTTGAAAACGCAGCACCTGTATACAACTGGACCATCAACTACGATTATCATTTCGGTGGTTACGGAAAAGTAACAGATGAATTATTAGCCTTCGTGCAACAATTCGAAAAAGAGCAAAACATTTTACTCGACCCGGTATATACTTCCAAAATGATGTTTGGTGTTTTCGATTTAATTGAAAAGGATTACTTCGTAAAAGGCACAAAAATTGTTGCTATACACACCGGAGGCTTACAAGGATGGAGAAAAAATAATGCGTCAAAGAAATAAGAAAATTGAAAATCAAATACCCCCTTTTACTTATCGATAACAGCAATAGAATTTAATTCAAAGTGATTGTTACTTGCCTTGTAGGTAAACAACAAAAAGTTGGAGTTGTCTTTTAATTCATATATCGATACGATATAAATACAATCATCAGCACAATATATACGTGATGAAAAATACCTAGGGGTGTTGTAATAGCTTGCATTTAGTTTAGTTGCTATTTTAGCAATGGTCTTTTCTTTCAGTAATTTGTTGTTCTTTCTTAACAATGAAAGCAGCGAACTAAAGCTCTTCTCACGATACATTTCAATTTCGTTGGCACTCAAATTTTCTACGAAATCGGAATGTTGGTAATCATACGGAGTGAACACAATATCATCGGCTTGAACCAAGCGATGTTTTACAGAAAATGTTACGTGGAGTACTCCGGAAGATTTTTTTGAAACTAGTTTGTAAGTACCCATTATTTTTAAGAAATTAATATCCGAATTTTCATAGGCAAAATAACGTTCATTGGATATCGCAAAACTATCTCCATACATTTTTTTTAGTAGCTTAAGATATACATAACCTAATGGAGAAAGTTGAATTGTTTTGTACTGTTTACATAATGAACTATCTATAAATGCATTAAATTCGTGTTGGAATGTATCGAGATTTTTAGTGTTGATATAAACCAACAGATCGGAAATACTCGAAACTGGTGTACTTGCATTAAAAAGACTGTTATTAAGCCGTAGATTGTCGAAAAACTTTACTTTATCCCTCTCATCTTTTGCAGTCATACCTGCACTTGCGGCTATAGCGCTAGCAGCATCTTGGGCCTTAATTTTGCTACCTGTAAATAGCAAAAAGAAAAGCAAAAGTATATAGGTTTTACAATTCATAACAAGCGGGAGTAATACTGATTTGCACAATAGAAAAAAGCAATTTTAAGGAATCAGAATGCATAAGCACTCAAAGTAAAGGTAAACATTAAATAAAAGAACCAATGGCGAACTCTTCAGAAAAAATAAATAGGCAAAAAAAGAAACGGTTGTACAAAAGTAACAGATTAGCTATTAACTTTAATTCAGCAATTTAAAACGGAGCAAAACATTTTACTCGACCCTGTATATACTTCCAAAATGATGTTTGGAATTTTTGATAGGATTGAAAACAATTTCTTCGCAAGAGGCTCCAATATTATTGCTATACATACCGGAGGATTGCAAGGTTGGAAAAAGTATGAAGCCGCTTCTTATTTTCCTTAAAAGGAAACAAGCGATAAGAAGGAAAATACTTCGTAAATTTTTAGCCAATGGCTAACTTTAGTCAAAAAAAATGAAGATTATTTTTTTTATTCAGGCAACCCTTTTTCTTCTGCCATCGTTATAGGTGTAAAATCATATAAAATGAAAAAGCTACTATTCTTCTTTGCGGTCATCATAACGATTAGCAGTTGTAAGAAAGAACAACATCATGCTATTCATTGTAACTGCAATCCTGTAAAAGCAAAAGTTATTGCCATACAGTGTGTAATGGCACCTTGTCCGGAATTTGTATTAGAATTAGATAACGGAGTTCAGGTATTTCCTAGAAACTTGAACGAATTTAATTTTAATCCGAAAAGTGGCGACAGCCTCACGCTATGTCTTGTATTCGATTCGTTAACGATGCAACCTGCCAATTATGTCACGATTACATGTATTGAAGGGGTTCAGCATTTTTACTCAGCAACCTGCAACGACACACCTCCGGTTGGAGAATTCTGCCTTGCGTATTTTAAGCGTTGGTTCTACAATAAAAACACCAAAAAGTGCGACAAAATTGGTTACAGCGGATGCAGTCAGCGTGGATTTACAACACAAGCAGAATGCGAAAATTGCAAACAATGTCAATAATGAATATGAAGTCTATTATTGTCTATACGCTAATGGCCATGGCCTTATGTTTAACAGGTTGTGTTAAAGAGCCAACACCTTGCTTTTCTACTACTCCGGCAAATATAAATGCACTAAAATTGGGGCAACCCATGCAATTAGATGCAGCTTGCAGCAAAGATTATACAACATTAAACTGGCAAATCGATACCATTGCCAATTATAGCACAAGTCCATCTATCACTGTAACATTTACGACAACCGGTACACATACCGTGCGACTAACTGTGGTAAATAAAAATGTGAAAGGACATACCATTGAAAAAACATTCCAAGTGATTTAAACTGATAAACTATGCGAATACTTTCCTTACTTCTTGGCATCCTACTAATTAGTAGCTGTAAGAAAGAAAAAAACAGCTGTAACGACTATATTGTTTTCGGAACCTATTATGGAGAATGTGGGGGAGAGCAATGTATAGAGCTCTACAAAATCACAGCCACTGAACTCTTTGAAGACAGCAAAGACAGTTATCCCGGATCAGGAATCTACAATGGAACATTTTCGATAAAGAGAGATGCCGCTGCATATGCATTGGCCAGTAATATAGAAAGTACTATTCCCGTTTCATTACTCAACGATACAGCAGCAGTTATTGGATGTCCCGATTGTGCCGATGGCGGTGGTGTGTACTTGGAATACCATAAAAACGGTCTACATAAAGTTTGGCATATCGATAGAACATTAACATTGCCTTCCGACTATGTTGCATTCATCAATCAAACCGTTCAAAAAATACAGGCATTGAAATAATTGAACACACTTGATGAAATCATAGAAGGTTGCATTGCACAAAAAAGGGTAGCTCAAAAACTACTGTATGAACGCTATTATGGCAAAATGATGGCAGTGTGCCAAAGGTATGCCAACGATAAGCAAGATGCTTCACTTATCCTGAACAACGGCTTCCTGAAAATATTTACACACCTCGAAGCATTTAAAAAAAGCAATAACCCCAATTTTAATGGCTGGGCGCACCGTATAATGGTGAACTCGGCTATTGATTTTTATAGAAGTGCCATAAAAAACAGCACAAAAGAAATTTCAGCGCATCTAACCATTAGCAATAACGAAGATAGTTTCAGCCAACTAGCTGCAGAAGAAATCATTGCACTGATTCAGCAACTTTCTCCGGCTTATAGGGCCGTATTTAACCTGTATGTAATGGAAGGCTATAACCACTCCGAAATTGCGCAAATGCTAGGAATTGCAGAAGGAACTTCTAAATCGAATCTTTCTAAAGCCAGAGTGCAATTGCAAAACATGCTGGAAAAACAACAACGAATTAACGTTACACCACATTTCACGAACGCTAAAACAATTCAAAAATGAGTGAAATCGACAACCATATAAAAAATACATTGTCGGAGTATAATGCCCCATTTGACCCAAACGATTGGGCAGCAATGGAAAAACTACTCGACAAAAAGAAAAAAAGAAGAGCGCTTTGGTTCTGGTTTTTTGGTGCTGCTTTATTATTGGGAGCTGTTGGAACAGGATCATTTTTTAGTTTGCAACAATCCTCTGTTCTTACAGCAACGATTGCAAAAGAATCACCGGCAAGCGTTTCCAATATTGAGGTAAAGGAGAATCAAAGTTCCACGTATAACGAAGAAATTAAAAGCAAAAACAACAGCGCTATTACCACCTCAGAAACAACAAGCCATAGCAATTCTCTCACAACAGCACTAAGCCATACATCCGTTAAACCAACTCAGGCACCAAATCAAATCTACAGCAGCCATACCATCCCTTCAACAAAAAAAGAAATGGCTACATCAACAATCCGCAACGCAAGTACACTTGAAGCATCCATTCAAAAACTATCAAATAAAAACAACACGGAAAGCGTTTTGCTTACGGAAGAAAATACAACGGTATCGGAAAGCCTACAACCAAGCATGGCTGTAGCGGCACAAGAAAGTATCGATACGCTGCCTTTATTCCAACTTCCTTTAGCAGAAGAAGAGGCGCACATAGCGCTTGATACAGCAAAACGAAAACAAGAGCAAACAAAAAAAACAATGCTTCGATGGTATATTGAAGCCAATGGCGGTGTGAGTGTTCCCTTTATAAAAAACAGCAGCTTTGCAAGAATTGAACCTGACGCTAATCTGCTTTTGGGGCTGCAATTCAAACGTTGGAGATGTTTTGCAGGTCTTGGCTATTCAAACATGAACGTAGGATTTGATTTGAAAAAAGATCAGTTATCAATACAAACCACCGATACCTCCTTCATAACATTTGTGAGTGCCGCACAACATTATCTCACTGTACCAATCGGTATTGGTTTTTCAGTATATCGCAACAAACAAATCGATGTATTTGTTACTGTTTCCATGATAAATTTGATTAAAGTGAGTAACGAGCGAAAAGGCATTTATAAAAAAATAGATAACATTTTACTGGTTCCAAATAACGACAGCTATGCCATTGCCGATATTAAGTCCATAGAACTTTCAAAGGCATATATTAACAATTCAAAAGAGAAAATCAAAGAAGTAAACGAGTTGTTGAATTCCGATATGCTCTCTTCGCAGAAACACTACCTGAGTGGGAAGTTTAGTGTTGGCCTGAGCTATAAAATTACGCCTTCTTTGAATTGGAATGTAGAAGGAAGCTATACTATAGCTCCAAAATTAAGCACCTACTATGGACATAAAATGGGTTTTACAGGCAACACCGGATTTCGCTTTTATTTCAAATAACCCATTTGCAATCGCAGTTCATTTTATCTACAGGTGGGGCCGAGGAATAACAAGCACAAAAAAAATGCGCAGTGCATAGGTTTCCTTTTGCATAATTGGGCATAACGTTTTAGTTGCCTTCTAAGCTGGAAGCTGTATATGTTTTAGATCGAAGTTGCAGGAACGAAAACTTCGACCAATGGAGGGATATTTTGGGCGTGTGCCGCTAAGAAGCCGCACCGGTTGTTGCGTTGCAATCTTTGTCCCGCTATTAAGCGGAACAAAGGATTTCCACTTCACCACCTCACGCGAAATTGTGGTACGCATGAAAAATACTCTGGATAGATGAGTGTCATATACTTACAACGATTAAGTAATTTAATGTTTAGAGCAACAACTTTTCAATCCGTTAAAAAAACTATGTAGATTTATACAAAACTACTTAAACCATGCCGCCCCGCATACTATTTTTACTGATTATACTTCTACTGCTCAGATACGAGCTAATGGCATCTGATAGTCTTTGTGTTGAAAAAATAGCGCAAACAAATCATCACTATAAACCCATCTAGCCCCATCTAGCGCGAGTGTTTTTCACTCGTGCTTACTATTTAAAAATAGCCTATTTTGATTAAATTCAAGTATGAGTAGGAAGTATAAGTTTTTAGACGAAGAAGGTGTTTACTTTGTAAGTACAGCGGTTTGGGGCTGGA
>JAEUUZ010000052.1 GCA_016786765.1 Chitinophagales bacterium | reverse complement strand
GACGGGGAGGTTTGGCACCTCGATGTCGGCTCGTCACATCCTGGGGCTGGAGAAGGTCCCAAGGGTTGAGCTGTTCGCTCATTAAAGTGGCACGCGAGCTGGGTTCAGAACGTCGCAAGACAGTTCGGTCCCTATCTGTTGTGGGCGTTAGAAATTTGAGAGGAGCTGACTCTAGTACGAGAGGACCGTGTCGGACAAACCGCTGGTGTATCTGTTGTGACGCCAGTTGCATTGCAGAGTAGCTACGTTTGGAAGGGATAAGCACTGAAAGCATCTAAGTGCGAAGCCTACCTCAAGATGAGATTTCTTTTAAGGGTCGTTGAAGATTACAACGTTGATAGGTCACAGATGTAAAGTTGGTAACAGCAAAGTCGAGTGATACTAATAGCCCGTAGACTTTCTTTTTTTGTTTTTTTATTAACTACTGATATTTGTCAAAATTATTTGCTCTGAGTTCGGCAGAGTGCATTAAGATAATGGTGACTATAGCGAGGGGGATCACCTCTTCCCATTCCGAACAGAGAAGTTAAGCCCCTCCACGCTGATGGTACTGGGATAAAACCTGGGAGAGTAGGTAGTCGCCTACTTATTTAAAAGGTTGTTACAGAAATGTAGCAACCTTTTTTTATTTTGCACCATTAATACTTTTATAGCACAATGACTAGATTACTCTTTGTTTTTACTATTGTTTTTGTATCATTTACTTGTTCTTCACAAAATGTTTTTAGAAACATCGTAAGTCAAGAGATTGATGGCAAAGAAAAGCATGTATTACTTACGGGTAATTTAGCTGCATTTAATTACACCAAGGTAGCAGCTTGTAAACAATTGGAAATTCTAAAAATTACAGCTGCCTCAAATCTTAATTTAGAGTTGTTGTTTCAGCAATGCAAAGGATTGACTTCTTTGAAGGAATTACATATAATTGGTTGTGGGATTTCAGATATACCTAATACAATTCGTTTTTTAAGTGGAATTGAAACATTAAATCTTCGAGATAATTTATTGCATAGTTTTCCTGATTCAATTGCAGCTCTCAAATCTTTAAAAGTTTTAGAACTGAGTCATAACAGTTATTTGTATGATAGTGATGTTTATGATAAGATTGCCGGTATGCATATTGAGCGATTGGATTTCTCTGATAGCGGACTATTTGGAATAGATGAGAAAATTGGTAATGTAAAATCGTTAATATCAATTGATTTTTCGGGCAATGACATAAAGTCTTTGCCAAAATCATTATCCCAACTTTCTTTACAGGCTGTTGATTTGAGTGAAAATCAACATTTAGATACTGGTAAAATTTTTAAACAGTTAGTTGCTCAGCAAAATCTTCAATCTCTGAATTTGGCTCAATGCGAGTTGAGTCATATTTCTGAAGATCTGGGTGCATTAAAGAGCCTGAAGTATCTGAATTTGAGCGGAAATGTGTTGAAAAGCTTACCACAAAGTATTGGAAATCTTCTACTTCTAGAAGATTTAAATTTAGGGATGGTTAATCTTGGGTTTCGAATGAATCTCTTAACCTCTTTACCTGCCTCTTTTTCTAACTTGACGCATTTAAAGCGACTCGATTTATCCTCTAATCAGCTAAATATATTGCCATCCGGCATAGAGAATCTTACAAATCTTGAATATCTTGATTTGAAACAAAATCAATTACCTGATTTCCCATTATCCCTTACAAAATGTAAGTCTTTGCGCTATTTAAATTTAAATGGTAACAACTTAATCTCCATTCCGGAAAGTGTTGGTGATTTAACAGCATTAGAAGAACTACGATTAGATAATAATTTTTTTAACCGCTTTGATAAAAAGATTAAGCTTATTCCTGAAAGTATTGGTAAACTAACAAAGTTGAAAGTGCTTACTTTGCGTGATAATGTTATTGAACACCTTCCTTCTTCGATAGGAGGTCTTATTAATCTCGAATTACTTGATTTGCGCGATAATTTATTGTCTGAATTACCTGAGTCGATTTGTGCTCTAGGTAAATTAACCTACTTGGATTTGAAGACAAATGAACTTACATCATTACCTCGCTGTTTTGAGAAAATGAAGACCCTTACAGATTTAAATCTATCAATGAATCCAAGTTTAAAATCTGATTATTACTTGACAGCAGTTCAGCAGTTATCTAATTTGAAATATCTTGATGTGAGTTACAATAATCTTACAAAGGATCAATTGTCTCCTTTTTTAAATGCAATGCCAAATTGTAAGGTAATAAATAAGAATACTCGACAGTTGGAAAAGGAAAAGCCAAATCAGGGAGAATTTAAGTTTGAAACACCTGTAGGGCGATAAAATTGTATAGTTTTTTTGCTTTGTTTCAAATGCTGGGGGAGCAATGAGAAACTTACATTCCCAACAAAAGTGTTAAACTTATAATAGCTATCGAAAATAAGCCACTATACATTAGTTTTGGCGTGCATGTCATATTTACATTATTATTTGTTTTTTCTTTTTATGCTTTATAGTGCTCATATCGAAGCACAATGTATAAGTGTAACAAATACTACCCCTTATGTTGAAGATTTTGAAACAACTAATGGTGCATGGACAAGCGGTGGAACTAACAACGATTGGATGTGGGGTTCCCCAACAAAAGCTGTTATCAATAATGCCGGTACCGGTTCTAAATGTTGGATTTCAGGGGGGGCTAGCGGAATGAGTTATAAAAGCAGTGAACGTTCTTTTGTAAAAAGTCCATGTTTTGATTTTAGCGGATTACAACATCCAAGAATTCGTTTCAAATTGTTTTGGGAAACAGAAAAAACATATGACGGAGGAAGTTTACAAGCCTCTACCAATGGTGGTTCCAGTTGGATTGTTATAGGTACACATTTAGATACAACCGATTGTGAAACGCAAAATTGGTATAACAGTAATTACATTAATAATCTCAATGGCTTAAGTTACCCCCCAATGGGTTGGTCAGGAAATGTACAGCAAACATCCGGAGGTTGTTTAGGTGGTAATGGAAGTGGTGCATGGGTTACAGCAAAACATTGTTTGAATGGATTAGGCGGTCAACAGAATGTCCTTTTACGTTACACTTTTGGGAGTGGGACTACTTGTAACGACTTTGATGGTATAGCGTTTGACGCTATTGTAATAGACGAAAGTCCACCTGTTACTACCGATTTTAGCTTTCAATGTATTGGGGGGAACAGCTATCAGTTTACTAACACAAGCTCATGTAATGGTGATTTACTTTGGATATTTAATGATCCGGCTTCGGGCTCTAATCAGCAATCGGTGATTGATAATCCTGTTTATACCTTTGTGGGAAATCCTCCTTATTCTGTTCAATTGCAGGTGACGAACACTTGCGGAGTAACATCGAATGTAACTAAAAATGTAGTAGGTGTTTCCTATGATGCCATTCAAACAGAAGTGAGTTGTATAGGCAAAAAAGATGGAGCCTTAACTTTGCAGATGAATGGCGGAACGGCACCATTTTCGTACCAATGGACTAACGTTCCATTCGCTTCGGCAGCAAGTGTTTCAGCACTGGATACAGGTATATATATCGTCCAAATTAATGATGCAAAAAACTGTGCCGCAACCGATACTTTCTATATTGGCTATTTGCCTGCTATAATTGATTCTTTTGTTGTTCGGGTTGAGACGTGTGGAGAAGGCAATGGAAGTATTGCAGTTCAAACGGTTGGGGGTATTTCGCCTTATAATTACAATTGGTCCAATGGTGCAACAGGTAATTTGATTTCAAACTTATCTGCAGCAACCTATTTGCTTACAACTACTGATGCTAAAGGTTGTACTGCATCCACTTCCGTTGTATTGATTGGAACGCCCTCTGTTCCTGCAAAAATTGTAGCACTCACTACCAATAAATGTTTTGGCGATACTACTGGAATGTTGCAAGCCTTACCACTAGCAGGGAGTGCACCTTTTTCCTATCAATGGTCCACTTCAGCATTGTTAGGCGATACGTTGAGCAATTTAAAAGCAGGAGTCTATCAAGTGACGATTACTGACAAAAGTAATTGTACCGGAGTGACGAGTTTTACGCTTTCTTCGCCCCAAGCATTAAATATTTCTTTCAGTAGTATTCCCGCATTTTGTGAGCAGTCTGTTGGTGCGGTGCAAACTATAGTAACTGGAGGTGTTTCACCGTATAATTACCTTTGGTCGAATGGCGTTACATCTTCAAACATTTCAAACCTTACAATAGGTGTTTATGCTTTAACTCTTTCAGATAATAACCAATGTTCGTTAATAGACAGTATAACACTTTTTTCAACGCCTCCATTAGCGTATACTTTTGAAACAACGGAAGATACTTGTTCTCGGAAAACCGGTCGAGTAATTATTCACCCAACAAGTGGAACATCTCCTTTTTATTTTGATTGGAATACGGGTTATTCATCCGATTCAATGTTTGTCAAAATTTCCAATGGGACCTATGAGGTAATAGTTAAGGATAGTGTTGGTTGTATAGATACGCTCAGTTATGTAATTCCTTTATTAGTGAAAAATCGAGGAGAACTGCTGGATACAGCATTTTGTTTTGAACGCAACACATTTCAGCTATCACCCGGAAAGTTTGTTGATTATTTATGGAGCAATGGTTCAAAGCAAGAAAGAATCAGTATCTCTGAAGCTGGAAGTTACTTTGTGAAAGTTAGCGATGATTGGGGATGTGTTCTTTCCGATACTATTGAGGTTGCTGATTTATGCAGGCCTTGGGTTTCCTTTCCAACTGCATTTTCGCCCAACGGTGATGGCATAAATGACATTTTTAGACCAGCCTATAAAAATGAATTTTATAGTTACCGATTGCAAGTATACAATCGATGGGGAGAGCTTGTTTTTTCTTCATCTAGTCCGAAAAGTGGATGGGATGGTATTTATAAAGATGCTGTCCAACCCATGGGTGTTTATATCTATACGTTAGAATATTCTTTTTACGATGAGTCGATGAAACTGATAAGCGGAAACGTTACACTGCTGCGTTAGGCTTATCTGTAATTCGATGCCCCCTAATTGTTACTAAATATTATTTGTTTTGCCTTGTTTTTTAGAATGTAGCGAGATATTTTACTTTTACAGTCTATGGTAATTACAGTATTTAAATCAAAAATTCATCGGGCGACAGTAACGCAAGCCGATTTGAATTATATAGGGTCTATCACGATTGATGAAAATCTGATGGAGGCATCAAATATAGTAGAGCACGAAAAAGTTCAGATTGTTAATGTGAATAACGGTGAGCGACTTGAAACCTATGTTATTAAAGGTGAGCGCGGTTCAGGAACAATTTGTTTGAATGGTCCGGCAGCTCGAAAAGTTGCTGTAGGCGATATCATTATTGTGATTTCTTATTGTCAATTGACAATGGAAGAGTACAAAACGCATAAGCCGATTACTATACATGTAAATAGCTCAAACCAACTTACATAATATTTTGAAAAAGACATTAGTCAATGTAGTCAAGTTTGGCATATCCATTGGGTTGGGTGTTTTGTTGGTATGGTTGGCAGTTAGAAAACTAAGCAGTAACGATATCAATGAAATGCGTGAAGCTTTTAGTCGTTCCAATTGGTTTTGGCTTATCATTGGTCCTGCTATTGGTATAGCGAGTAATTTAGTACGTGCAGAACGTTGGAATATGTTGCTGCGCTCAATTGGTTACAGAGCTAAGTTTTGGAATGTTGCAGCTGCAGTTTATGTCATGTACATAGGTAACTTAGCTTTTCCCCGATTGGGTGAAATTTCGCGTTGTGGTATTGTGTATTCTACTGATGGAATTCCGGTTGAAAAATCGATAGGAACTATGGTGGTAGAGCGTTTGGTGGATGTTGTGACTATGTTGGCTGTTGGTGTTATTTTGTTCTTCTTGCAGTACGATTTATTGCAAACTTTTTTCAATCAATATCTTATTGATCCCATTAAGTCAAAATTGAATATTGGGGATGGTTCTTTGTTGATCAAATTGAGTTTGATGGCACTATTGGTAATTGTGTTTGGTTTTGTATTTTTTAAGGTGAAGAATTCCAAAGTCGGGAAGATAATTCAAGAAAAAGTAATGGGATTATTGTATGGCATTAATTCGATTCGAACGGTGGAGAACCCATTTTTGTTTGTGTTTTATTCGATTTTAATTTGGGCGATGTACTTTGTAATGCAGTACTGTAATTTTATGGCACTAACTGAAACCGCTCATCTTGGTGCAATTCCGGCATTGGCCATTTTATTTTTTGGAGCCTTTGCTTTTATTGCGACACAAGGTGGAATTGGAGCCTACCCATTAGTGGTTCGTGAAATTCTACTTTTATATGGTATTTCAGCTAATATCGGCTATGCATTCGGATGGATTTCGTGGTCGTTGCAAACACTAATGGTATTAGTGAGTGGCTTAATTGCCTTAGGTTATCTAGCTTTTGTAAAGCGCTCTAAAACGGAAATTGCGTAATGATTGTTGCTCAAAAAATAGTCGATATACAAGGGCTCCAACGCTTATTGCATCATTGGCGTGTGTTAGGCGATAAAATTGTTTTTACGAATGGGTGTTTCGATGTATTGCATGCCGGACATGTTACTTTGTTAGGGCAATGTGCAGCATTAGGTGATAGAGTAGTGGTGGGTTTGAATTCGGATCGGTCGATCAAAAAAATAAAAGGAGAATCACGTCCAATTCAACACGAGCAAGACAGAGCTTTGCTTTTAGCCTCTATACAGTACGTGGATGCCGTGATATTGTTTGACGAAGCAACTCCTCTGACGTTAATCGAAACTATTCTTCCTGATGTATTGGCAAAAGGGGGTGATTATACCCTAAGTACTGTTGTTGGGGCTAACGAAGTGCTGGCACATGGCGGAAAGGTAGAATTAGTAGAATTAGTTCAAGGCAAAAGTACAACCGACATCGCATCTAAAATTTCAAGACTCTAAATATCCATTGCTGAAATAGCCCGGCATTTGAAAAGAAAAATATGGCGCAAACAATACTCTGTCTTATTATTGGTTTTATTGTCTTGGAGTTTTTATTCTCCAAATGGTTAAGCCTTTTGAATCGCGCAACCTGGGATAAGCCAATACCAGTTGAATTAGCAGATGTGTACGATGCTGAAAAATTCGAGAAGGCAAAAGAATATGCTAAAGAAAATGAACGAATAAGTGTTATTTCTTCCGCTATTTCGTTAGTAGCATCATTGGCGATGTTATTCTTCAACGGTTTCGCTTTTGTAGATCAATGGGCAGGAACAATATCTTCCAACGCTATTTTAAAGGGGTTGATATTCTTTGGTGTTTTATCGGTTGGGAATTTTCTCATGGGTCTGCCCTTTCAATTGTACAGCACTTTTGTGATTGAAGAAAAATACGGTTTCAACAAAACAACTGTGGCTACATTTATTTCGGATTTACTGAAAAGTACGGTGTTGAGTATAATCATCGGTGGGGGATTGTATTCTTTACTGTGTTTTTTGTTTGGAGCTTTGGGGGATTCTTTCTGGATTGTAGCATGGGCTGTAGTTGCAGGATTTTCGTTGTTCATGGCGATGTTTTACACTTCTATTCTTTTACCACTATTTAATACATTAGTTCCGTTGGAAGCAGGCGAGTTACGCGCCAAGATTGAGGAGTATGCTCAACGGGTTGGCTTTCCGCTCACGAATATTTTTATTATGGATGGCTCAAAACGTTCCACAAAGGCTAATGCATTTTTCAGCGGATTAGGTTCTAAAAAGAACATTGTGTTGTTTGATACGCTTGTTAACGAAATGACCCAAGACGAAATAACGGCAGTTCTAGCGCATGAGGTAGGGCACTATAAGAAAAAGCATATTACAAAATCTATTTTTATATCCATCCTTCAAATGGGGCTACTATTTTTTGTGTTTGGTTGGATGGCTAAAAATCCATTAATGGCCGATGTTTTAGGGGCAAGTGAGAACAGTTTTCATTTAGCGCTGATCACGTTTTCGTTAATATTTTCTCCTATTTCTTTGGTTACGGGTATATTGAGCAATCTTTATTCGCGGAAAAACGAATACGAGGCTGATGCTTTCGCCAAAGATACCTTTTCGGGACTGCCATTAATTTCAGCTTTGAAGAAAATGACGGTGATTCACCTCTCGAATCCTCAACCTCATCCGTATTATATTTTTGTGCATTATTCCCATCCTACTTTACTGCAACGCATGAAGGCGTTGGGGGATTAGGTGTATAGATTTTAAGGCGATTTTGGTGCTTTGGGCGTTTTCGTGGGGAAAATTCAATAAAAAACGCATTTTGCCTTAATATGTATTTGGAAATATTGAATTAAAGTGTAGTTTTGCCATCCCAAAAAGAATAATAATGTACGCAATTGTAGAAATAGCAGGACAACAATTTAAAGCTGAAGCGGGCAGAAAATTGTATGTACACCGTTTGGAAGGTAACGAAGGCGATGTAGTATCTTTTGATAAAGTATTACTAACTGATAACGATGGTAGCATTGCCGTAGGTTCTCCTACAGTTGCCGGAGTTAAAGTAAACGCGAAAATTTTATCGCACTTAAAAGGCGACAAAGTTTTAATCTTCAAAAAGAAAAGAAGAAAAGGGTACAAAAAATTGAACGGTCACCGTCAATCTTTAACTCAAATCGCTATTGAATCAATAGGATAATTTCAAAAAAAGTAATTGATAAATTTCAAATTTTTATAAGTCATGGCACATAAGAAAGGGGAAGGTAAGGTAAAGAACGGTAGAGATAGTGAAAGCAAACGCTTAGGAATTAAATTATTCGGAGGTCAATCGGCTATCCCTGGAAATATTATCGTTCGCCAACGCGGAACGGCTTTCCACCCTGGTAGAGGAGTTGGTATCGGAAAAGATCACACCATTTACGCAATGATCGAAGGTGTTGTGAAATTCACAAAAGGCGCTAAAGACCGTAGATTTATCCACGTAGTTTCTCCGGTAGTAGTAGCTGCTCCAGCAGAAGCATAAGTAAATAATATATTTTTTTAGAAAACCGCTCCCAGCAATGAGAGCGGTTTTTATTTTTTAGTTTAAATTGTAGCTTAGCCCAATGTGTGGAATAGCAGGATTTAGCGGGAGTACCCAAAGTTTATCGAAAGACACCTTTGCGAAAGCATTGGAAACCTTGAACAAGCGAGGACCTGACCATCGTGAAATCTTTCAAGAAGGCAATTTGTTTTTGGGACACGCACGTTTGTCTATTATCGACACATCCAACAACGGCCATCAGCCTATGAGCGACCCAAGTGGTCGTTACACCATTGTTTTCAACGGAGAGATATTCAACTACGAAGAATTACGCAAAACCTGTGTGAGTGATGTAACTTATACTTCAACATCCGATACTGAAGTGTTGCTTCATCTTTTGATTCGAAAAGGGAAAGATGCCATTGCTTTGTTGAATGGCTTTTTTGCTTTTGCTTTTTACGATAAACACGAAAATACTTTACTGATTGCCCGCGACCGTTTTGGCGTGAAGCCTTTGCTCTATGCACAAACGCAGGAGGGCTTTGCTTTTGCATCTGAAATGAAAGCCCTTTTGCAATTGCCGGTGAAGAAAGAAATTGATTTCGATACGCTCTTTTTGTATTTGCAATTGAATTATGTGCCTTTTGAACATTCGATGCTTAAGGGTGTGATGAAAGTGAAACCCGGCCATTATCTGCAATTGAATGGTACTGCCATTGTTGCGAATGAAGCCTATTACTCGATTCCATTTTCTCCGAAAAATTATACTTCGTTGAGTTATGAAGAGTCGCAAATAGAATTGCGTTCATTGTTGGAAGGGGCAGTAGAACGAAGATTGGTTTCTGATGTTCCGTTAGGGGCATTTTTGAGCGGAGGAATAGATTCGTCAATTATAGTTTCCATTGCAGCACGTAAGGTGCAGCATTTGAATACCTTCTCGATCGGCTTTAAAGACAATCCGTATTTCGATGAAACCCAATATGCAAAGCTGGTTGCCGATCGTTACAAAACCAATCATACGGTTTTCAGCATTTCAAACGAGGCGATGTATGAAAATATATTTGACTTGTTGGATTACATTGATGAGCCTTTTGCCGATTC
Source organism: Chitinophagales bacterium (assembly GCA_016786765.1). Classification (GTDB taxonomy): domain Bacteria; phylum Bacteroidota; class Bacteroidia; order Chitinophagales; family LD1; genus CALAYL01. The sequence goes on along the minus strand of JAEUUZ010000052.1, from coordinate 33,754 downwards.
TTCAGCTATTGCAGTGTATAGTCTTTGTCAGCAGACGCGAACCAAAGCCACCGTTTCGCTTTCAGGCGATGGGGGTGATGAACTGTTTGCAGGGTACAACAAACATAAAGCCATGTATCGCTTCGAACAAATGAAGGTTTTGAATCCTTTGTTTGCTGTATCGTCACCGATATGGAATTTATTCCCACAATCGCGCAACAGTAAAATGGGTAATGTATTCCGACAATTATCGCGTTACAGCGAAGGCGCGAAACTCAAAGCAGATGAACGTTACTGGCGATGGTGTGTGTTTGCTGATGAGAATACAACAGCTACGATGTTTGGAAAGCCAATGTTCAGTGAAGCTGTAATGAAAGCCAGAAAACAGGAATTATATCAATTGATAGATGAAAGTGATTTAAACACTTCGCTTTTGGCTGACATGAAAATGGTGTTGCCCAACGATATGCTCACGAAAGTAGATTTGATGAGTATGGCGAATAGCTTGGAAGTGCGAACGCCTTTGCTGGATTATACTGTGGTGAATTTTGCCTTTCAAATTCCATTTCAATATAAGTTGCGCAATGGTGTAACGAAGAGCATTTTGAAAGATGCGTTCAGAGCAGATTTGCCTGAAGAGTTATTCAATCGGGGAAAGAAAGGGTTTGAAGTACCACTTACACATTGGCTGAAAACAGGCTTATGGTCTTTGATTGATGAAGATTTATTATCGGAGCGATTTGTAACCGAGCAAGGTGTCTTTAATTATGATTCGGTTCGCGATTTGAAACAACAATTACAATCCAATAATCCGGGCGATGCACATGCTCGAATCTGGGGCTTATTAGTATTTCAATATTGGTACAGAAAATATTTTTCGGCATAGATTCCCTCGTTTCATACAACATTTCATTTTAAAAAATATTCATGAGCGCTATCAAACGCAATCCCATTCTGGCTGTATTTATTACTGTTTTCATCGATATGCTTGGTGTAGGGATTATCATTCCCATATTTGCGCCATTGATTGTTCGCAACGAATATGGATTGATGCCTCTAGCTACATCTGAAGCTACACGCAATCTTACTTACGGAGTTTTATCGGCCACTTTTGCCATATTTCAATTCTTTGGAGCGCCTATTTTAGGCGGTTTGGCCGATAAATACGGTCGAAAAAAAATCTTGCGTTTTTCCCTTTTAGGAACATTTGTTGGCTATGTACTTTTTGCTTTGGCAGTTCATTATCGATTGTTGTGGTTAGTTTTTATTGCTCGTGCTTTGCCGGGTTTTATGGGTGGAAACATTTCTATTGTTTTGGCTTCGTTAGCCGATATTAGTGACCCGAAAGATAGGGCGAAGAATTTTGGTTTAGTGGGTATGGCCTTTGGATTGGGATTTATTCTCGGCCCTTTTATTGGCGGTACGTTGGGGAAAATTGATTTGGCCCTACCTTTATGGTGTACTGCAGCGCTTACGTTGTTGAATATTGTTTTGGTGGTTATTCAATTCCCTGAAACCTTTGTGCCCTCTGGGAATGGAACGGTATCGTTGCTCACAGGTATTCGCAATGTGAAGCGAGCGCTAAAAATGAAAGAGCTGGATGTAGTGTTTCTAACCCTCTTTCTGCAAGCTTTTGGCTTTAGTTTCTTCATGCAGTTTTTTCAGGTTTATCTTATCAAGCAGTACGATTTTTCGCAAGTGCAGATTGGGCAAATGTTTGGCTACATAGGCATTTGGATTGCCATTACACAAGGGGGGATTACCCGATTGGTAAGTAAAAGGTTTTCATCTCCTCAGATATTGCAAGTCACTTTGCTCGGTTTATCGCTTTCGTTGTGGTTAATTTTAGGTCCTTCTGCCTTATGGATGTTGTTTGTTACACAGCCTTTGGTGGCGCTATTTCAGGGCTTAAGCCAGCCAAATTTAACGAGCATAGTTTCGGTGCTTACGCCCAAAGATACACAAGGCGAAATTTTAGGGATTCAGCAATCCGTTCAATCTTTGGCTTTTGCCATTCCGCCTATAATTGCAGGGGTTGTAGTTTCCATAGATGTTCGTTTGCCAATATTTTTAGCCGGTTTGTCTATTTTTATTGCCTGGTTGGTGTTTGTATTTGGGTTTCGGTCGGCTTTGTATAAACAAAAGGTGGAGGGCTAATGATATGTCTAAAAAAACACATGTGTTCGTGTTTTTTTTGTCTGAAAATCAAGATTTTAAAAAATAATAATAGTTTTAGAAACAGATATTTTTCTGTCGATTAAAATTCCTTTCCATTGCTGTTTATTGTTTTGTTCCTATTGCTAATCCCCGTTAGTGTAATCGCTTATTTTTACTACCAAATTTTTGAAAAACATAAAGATCGAAAGCGGATTGCCTTCGATGAAGAATACGAGAAGATTCGTGCACAAAATTATCCACCTGCATTTCCAAATGGTTGGTTTAATTTATGCAGTTCCGATATGGTGGAAAAGGGCAAGGTGATTGAGGTAGAAGCATTTGGACAAAAATTGGCTGTGTTTCGTGGTGAAGATGGTAAAGTAGGTGTGGTGGATGTATATTGTCCGCATTTGAACGCCAATTTAGCCGATGGAAAAGTGGTGGGGAATAACTTGGTTTGTCCGTTCCACGCTTGGGAATTCGGGAAAGACGGAAAATGCAAACATGTGCCTTATTCCGATAAGGTGCCAAATGCCTCCACTGCGTGTTGGATTGTGAAAGAAAATTGGGGCTTGATTTTAGTGTGGTATCATGCCCAGAAGGCTTTACCAACTTGGGATACAGAAGGCTATTTGACGGAGATGTCTGATTTCAAGTATCACGGAAAAACTACAGACATACTTCGTATCCACTTACAAGATTTTGCGGAAAACGGTGCCGATCATGCCCATTTTGCATACGTTCATAATCTAATGACCATACCCTTTGTAGAGCATATAATTGATGTGAAACACACATTGGAAATTGTTTTTTTGGAAGGGAAAGAAAAGCACATGGCTTACTTTACAGATATTGCTTCATTGGTTTGGAAGAAGAGTCAAAAGGAAATTCCGCGAGCCGGGGGACATGCAAAAGTAACCTATTTTGGTCCGGGATTTTTAGTGTTTCAATTCACTACCGAAATCGGGAATGTATTGTTAATAAAGACATTCACTCCATTAGGGCCGTTGAAGCTACGTATGGATGATTATGTGTATGCGCCAAAAGGGACGTTCAAATTGGCGATTAAATATTTACTGCGAGAGGCATCAGCACAGTTTCATGATGATATTGCGATCTGGGAGAAGAAAAATTATGCCGAACGCCCTGTGTTGGTGAAAGGCGATGGTCCAATTATGAAGATGCGTGCTTGGTACAGTCAGTTTTATGGAGAAAATGAAGGTGTAAAAGATAGTGCCATAGTGGAAGAGTCGTTATTGTCAACCGCTGAAAACAACAATTAATTTTATGGCTTTGAAATATTGTATCAGTACTCTGCTGTTCATGCAGATGACCGCTGTGGTTTATGCCCAAGATGGTTTCTGCAAAACATGGTACACTGATGGAAAAAAGAGTAAAGTTCGGATTTGTAAAGAAGCTGATGGAAAGTATTACGTGCAGCTAATTTGGATGCAAGATTCGTTAAAAAACGGGAAACCGGTTTTAGATACTGAAAATCCGGATGAGAAACTTCGAAATCGAAAATGGTTAGGTATAAAGATTACTAATGGCATGACAAAAGCATCTAACTCCGAATTAGTGGATGGAAAGATTTATGATCCTTCAAAAGGCAATCATTACAATTGCAAAATGAAATTAGTATCCGATAAGATTTTGGAGTTGCGAGGTTATATTCTAGGCTTGCCTTTTTTAGGGCGGACAACACGATGGACTTTAGCAGAATAATGCAAACAAAAAAGCCAAGTCGTTCGACTTGGCTTTTTTGTTTTTCTTAAACTTCTGAATTATGCGCTCTGCATCGCTTTTGGGGCGGCTCCTTTAATTTCATCGCTGGCTACATCAGCATATTTAGCAAAGTTTTTGTTGAATTCTACAGCTAATTCGTTTGCTTTCGCATCGTATTCAGCTGCATTGCCCCATGTTGCTCTTGGGTTCAATACTTCGGCAGGAACGCCATCGCATGCTGTAGGAATAGATACCCCAAACACCGGATGCGCATTATAAGCCACATTGTCTAATTTGCCTGTAAGTGCTGCTGTGATTAACGCACGGGTGTGCGGTAGGCTCATTCGTTTTCCGATACCGTATGGACCACCGGTGTACCCTGTGTTCAATAACCACACTTTAATATTCGGATTCTCTGTCAATTTCTGACCTAACAATTCAGCATATTTTGTTGGATGCAATGGCAAGAAAGGTGCGCCAAAGCAAGTAGAGAAAGTAGTTTGTGGTTCTGTAACGCCTGCTTCTGTTCCTGCTACTTTAGAGGTGAAGCCGCTCAAGAAGAAATACATCGCTTGACCAACGCTTAATCTTGAAATCGGAGGTAATACACCGAATGCATCATAGGTTAAGAAGAAAATATTTTTTGGTTCGCCACCTACTGATTTTGGCAATGCGTTTTCGATAAAATGAATTGGATAAGAAACACGCGTGTTTTCTGTTTTTCCTTTGAACGCATAGTCTACCGTTCTTGTTCCAGGCTCAAATCCAATATTTTCCAAAATCGCACCATGACGAATGGCTTTGAAAATATCCGGTTCTTTTTCAGCTGATAAGTCGATACATTTTGCGTAGCAGCCACCTTCGAAGTTGAATACAGAATTTTTTGTCCAGCCGTGCTCATCGTCACCAATTAGCGGACGATTAGGATCTGCAGAAAGTGTAGTTTTTCCTGTTCCAGATAACCCGAAGAAAAGCGCAGTATCGCCATCTTTTCCTACGTTAGCCGAGCAGTGCATGCTCAATACTTTTTGTTCGTGCGGCAATACGAAATTCAAAACGGTAAAAATTCCTTTTTTGATTTCGCCTGTATAAGCCGTACCACCAATGATGGCAATTTTTTTCGTGAAGTTGATGATGGCGAAATTATGTTGACGGACACCATCAATTGCTCCTTGCGCTAAGAATGAAGGGGCTTGAATGATTGTCCAGTCCGGTGTAATAGTGGCTAATTCTGCTGTTGAAGGACGAAGAAACATATTTGAAGCAAACATGTTCGACCATGGATGTTCGTTGATAACACGAACATTCAAACGGAAAGCATCGTCAGCACAAGCGTAACAATCGCGAACGAAAACATCTTTTCCTGCTAAGTAAGCTGTTATTTTTGCATACAAACCATCAAATACCGATGGTTCAACGGCAAGGTTAAATTTACTTGTCCAATCAACAGCATCTTTAGTGATGTCGTCTTTCACAATAAATTTATCGTTCGGAGATCGTCCGGTAAACTCTCCGGTATCAACAGCCAAAGCACCTGTGTCGTTTAACACACCCTGATTGCGTTTGATGGATTCTTCTACCAGCTCAGAAGAAGTTAAATTCCAATATTGATTGCCGGTGTTGTTGATGCCCAATTGAGAGAGTGTATCGTTCCCACTCTTTGTACCGAAAATTTGCATAGCTTGATTTTTTAAAAAATTAAGCAAAACTAGCATTTTTCCTTACGAACAAAACAAGAAAATGCGTATGTGCAGAAGTGGTGGAAAGAAAAAACAAATTGGAAAACAGCGTATTTTCGTTTAATCTTGTGCAATACAGCTCTTTTATGAAGTACAACAAGATTGATACCCGATTATTTATTGAGAACAGAAAGCGCTTTGTTAAAAAGATGAAGCCCAATGCTGTTGCCGTTTTTACCTCGAATGCGATTATGCCGAGAAGTGCTGATGCCGGGTATAATTGGCGTCAGAATCCGGATTTATTTTACCTAACCGGCATCGACCAAGAAGAAACCTATTTAATTTTGTTTCCGGATGCTCCAAAGGCAGAATGGAGGGAAGTGTTGTTTGTGCGTGAAACCAACGACCACATTGCGGTTTGGGAGGGGAAGAAGCACAATAAGGCGGAGGCCACGGCTTTTTCAGGCATAAGTAATGTGCAATGGAGCAGCGGATTTGAGCAGTTGTTAAATGTGGTGGCTTTGCAGGCTTCAACGATTTATTTGAACGCCAATGAAAACGACCGTGCTGAAGGATTCCCGCATACGGCTGAAACTGAATTGGCAAAAGCGGTTAAAACAAAATTTCCTATGCATGCTTATGAGCGCTCTGCTCCAATTATGCATGACTTGCGCGCACAAAAAAGCGACATTGAAATTGATTTATTGAGAACGGCTGTTGATATTACGAATAAAGGATTCCTTCGCGCATTATCTTTTGTGAAACCCGGTGTTTGGGAATACGAAGTAGAGGCAGAGATTACCTATGAATATCTACGCAACCGCGGAACCGGACATGCTTATACACCAATTGTTGCAACAGGCGGAAACGCTTGCGTGTTGCATTACATTACCAACAGCATGCAATGTAAAGATGGCGATTTGTTGTTGATGGATTGTGGTGCCGAATATGGGAATTATTGTGCTGATTTAACACGAACGATTCCGGTAAACGGTCGATTCTCAAAACGCCAAAAGGCAGTGTATAATGCTGTTTTACGTGTTCACAACGAGGCGAAGAAAATGATGAAAGCCGGAATGGTACTCAACGATTTTAATATGGCTGTTGGCGATATTATGGAGAAAGAGTTGATTGGCTTAAGTTTACTGAAAGCGGCAGATGTAAAGAAGCAAGACAAGAAAAGTCCATTGTATAAAAAATATTTCCCGCACGGAACCGCACACTTTTTAGGTATAGATGTGCATGATGTTGGAAATCGTTACGCCAAGCTGAAAGCCGGTACAGTATTAACTTGTGAGCCGGGTATTTACATTCAGGAAGAAAATATTGGTATTCGTATCGAGAACAATATTGTGATAACCAATGGAAAACCTATCGATTTGATGGCCAACGTTCCCATTGAAGTGGATGAAATTGAAGCGTTAATGAATAAGAAGAAATAGGATGCGTCTCGTCACTGCGAGTCCTCGAAGCAGTCTGTGTTAGTTGTTTAGATTGCTTCGAGGACTCGCAATGACGGAGAAATACTTGTCTTAGTCTTAAATCATAAATCAAAAAATCTTAAATCTTACCTGTAATGCAATTATTCAATATCCCCAATCTTCTTACGCTTATCAACTTGTTTGCAGGTTGTATGGCAATTTTGTTTGTAATGGGCGGAAACCCTGAAGCTACATTGCTTTGTACTGTAGTATCGTTGGTAGCCGATTTTTTTGATGGCATGTCGGCTCGTGCGTTAAAAGTAAGTTCAGGAATAGGGAAGGAGCTCGATTCTTTGGCGGATGTAGTGAGTTTTGGGGTTGTACCAGGTTTTATCTTCAAGTTTTTATTTTTCGATGCTCTGACCACCCATTTCCCTACACTACCTGATTTTTGGTTGACATTTATTTCCAACTTAGGCTTTATTTTCGCCCTTTTTGCGGCATTACGTTTGGCTAAATTTAATATCGATACGCGCCAGAGTGATGGATTTATTGGTTTAGCCACACCTGCTGCAACTATTTTTGTGGTTGGTTTATATCAATTATTTAATTCCAATGCATACGGGCTGTATGCTATTATTTCTATTCCTTATGTGCTTTTCACCACCTTTATAGTGTTGTGTTTCTTGATGATAGCGGAGTTGCCTATGTTTTCATTCAAGTTTAAAAACTATGGTTGGAAAGGGAATGAACTCCGTTTTGGCTTTATTGTGGTATGTATTTTACTTTTAGTAGTACTGAAACTTGTTGCATTGCCTTTGATTATATTACTTTACATCCTCACTTCAATCATTCAAAAACAAATAGCAAAATGAACTTCAGAGCGGAAATAGATATTATGCCTCACAAAGAATTGTTGGACCCACAAGGAAAGGCAGTGGCGCATGGTTTACACAATTTATCTTTTGATGGTGTGCAAGACGTACGCGTAGGTCGTCATATTTCTATCAAATTGTCGGCTAAAGACAAAAGCGAAGCCACTCAACAAGTAGAAGACGCTTGCAAGAAATTGTTGGCGAATGCTATCATGGAAGGCTATTCTTTCGAACTGATTGAAGAATAATTTTTCGACAGCAGCATTTTTGTTGCTCTTTGAAAAAATGCTTTAGCATGTTGTATATTGTTCCTACACCTATCGGCAACCTTGAAGATATAACGCTTCGGGCAATACGTGTGCTAAAAGAAGTAGATTTAATACTAGCAGAAGACACCCGTCAAACGCAGAAATTATTACAGCATTACGCTATTCCAACACGGCTTTCATCGTACCATAAATTCAATGAGCGAAAATCGTGCGAGCATATTGTAGAGCAGTTGAAAGCCGGTAAAACAATTGCTTTGGTTTCCGATTGTGGAACCCCTTGTATTTCCGATCCCGGTTATATTTTAGTGGAAGCTTGTGTAGCAGAAGGCGTGAAAGTAGAATGTTTACCCGGTGCAACCGCTTTTGTGCCGGCATTGGTAAAATCAGGCTTTGATACGAGCGAATTTGTCTTTATTGGATTTCTTCCTCACAAAAAAGGCAGGGAAACCATTTTGAAAAACATTGCAGAAGAAAAGCGCGTAGTTATCCTCTATGAATCTCCTTTTCGTGTATTGAAATTTTTGGAACAAGCCTTACCTATTTTAGGCGAAGAAAGAAGAATATCCATATCGCGCGAACTCTCTAAGATGTTTGAAGAAACAGTGCACGGTACCATTCCGGAATTGATTCTTCATTTCACTAACAAAGAACCGAGAGGGGAGTTTGTGATTGTGGTCGAGGGAAGAAAATAGTTTGCGCAAAAGTATTAAGGCTTAACTTCAATCGACTTCGTTTGTGTGTTTGATTTACTTCCACTTGTACTTAATAATGTTACCTCGTAGATGCCAATAGAATCGTAAGTTGTTGAGGTCTCTATCTTGTCGAAGTCGCCTTTCCCATTCCCGAAAGACCAATAGTAATCGTTCGTATTTATGCTACAATTAGCACTGAATTTTACTTCTTTTCCAACGCGAATGCTATCGACCGGAGTTAAAACTTCAAAGCATATAACAGGTGGTTTAGCACAAGATGGTAATAGGGTAAAAAGGATTACAACAGCTAATGTTGATAATAGGCTTAATTTTGTTTTCATAAACAGCATTGAGCATAAAGTGCAACAGCCATGGCTATTACAGCCGGCACACCTTGTATAAAAAATATTTTTTTGTCGGCTGAGTAAGCGCCATATACACCGGCAACAATTACACAGCCTAAAAAGAAGTAAGCCACATTATACGACCAATTCGAATCGGTAATTAACAAAGACCACAATAATCCAGCTGCTAAGAAGCCATTATATAAACCTTGATTAGCAGCCAATGCCTTTGTAGGCTCGAATAATTCAGGCTTCAAGCTTTTAAATGTCTTTTTCCCTCGAGTAGTCCATGCAAACATTTCTAGCCACAGAATGTAGATGTGTTCGATGGCAACTATTGCAATAAAGATTTTAGCCAGAATGTGCATCAGTTATTGGTTTTAATGAGATAGTAATTCTTTTTCCCTTTTTGAATCAACAAGAATTTACCAAACAATAAATCTGTAGCAGAGAACTTCGACTCTAATGTAATCTTCGCCTTATTTACACTTACGGCATTGGCTTGAATGTTTTTTTTCGCTTCCCCTTTAGACGGGAAGATACTCGAAACCTCGGCCAAAAGTGTTATTGGGTCGGCACCGTCAGTAAACAAGTTGTTGTCAACAGTAAAAATATCTGTTTCATCAAAAGCCGCTTCCACTTCTTCGGCACTCAGTTTTTTGAAATCATCAAACGATGAACCGAACAAAATAGCTGTAGTTTCAATGGCGCGTTCCAAATCATTTTTCGAATGTACACGGGTAGTGATGTCTTCTGCTAAAGCTTTCTGTAGTTTGCGTAAATGCGGTTCAGCACTGTGTTCTGCTACAAGGGCTTCAATTTCTGCTTTCTTATTTAGTGTAAAAATCTTGATGTACGTTTCTGCATCCGCATCGCTTGCGTTCAACCAAAATTGATAGAACTTGTATGGCGATGTGCGTTTAGCATCCAACCAAATGTTACCTCCTTCGGTTTTGCCGAATTTAGTGCCATCCGATTTTTTTATCAATTGTGTAGTTAACGCAAAGGCCTCGCCCGCATCTTTTCTGCGTATCAATTCTGTACCCGTTACAATATTTCCCCACTGATCGGAGCCGCCCATTTGCAGCATCACGCCATCGTTCTTCCACAAATAGTAAAAGTCGTAGCCTTGCACCAATTGGTAACTGAACTCGGTAAACGACATTCCATTTTCCAAGCGTGATTTCACAGAATCCTTGGCTAGCATATAGTTCACCGAAATGTGTTTTCCTACATCACGGATAAATTCTAGAAATGAAAAGCCTTTGAACCAATCGTAGTTGTTCACGATTTGCGCTGAATTTTCGCCACAATTGAAGTCGAGAAACTTTTCTAATTGTTTACGTTGTCCGGCTAAGTTGTTGTTCAATGTTTCTTCATCCAACAAATTACGTTCTGCCGATTTTCCACTTGGATCGCCCACCATGCCTGTAGCTCCGCCCACCAATGCAATAGGCTTGTGACCTGCTTTCTGGAAATGCAATAAGGTCATTACCTGCGCCATGTTGCCCACGCCCAACGAATCGGCAGTAGGGTCGAAGCCAATATAGCCTTTCACCATGCCTTTGTTCAGTAATTCTTCTGTTCCCGGCATGATATCGTGCAACATGCCTCTCCATTTCAATTCTTCTAAAAAACTCATTTTCCGTTTGCTAATAAAATAATGTAATCAAATTCTTCTTGTGTTACTTTTTGCACCGATAACCGCGACTGACGTAACAATTCCATGTTCGCCAATTTAGGATGATTCTTCACCTCACCTAATGGAATTACTTTTTTGAACTTTTCCAAGAAGGCTACATCAACTACCACCCAAGCTGTTTCATCGGTTGTCGGGTCTTGATAATGTTCTTTCACTACCTTGCATAATCCAACAATAGCGGGATCTTTCACCGAATGGTAAAAAATACAGATATCGCCTTTTGCCATGGCTTTAAGGTTGTTGCGGGCTGTATAATTGCGCACACCACTCCAAAAGGTTTGTTTTTCCTTTTTCAAATCATCAATCGAATAGGTTGATGGTTCCGATTTAACCAGCCAGTAGTTCATTTCCGTTTCGTTTTTATTTCAAGCATAAGATGCACAAAAAATCGCATAAATCTAAACCTCTGATTTGAAATTGTCTAATTAAATATTGCTAATTCATTGCTTAGCCATTTTCAACGACACTCTCCAATTGCAGATATATATGTCATCTTTTCGCTATAACCGTTTAAATCGGAGTAACTTTAGAGAAATCACCTTAACTCCAAATTATGAATACACTTTCCACTTCATTTATCAAAAAGATGTTGCTTGTTTTCCTTGTTGTTGCAGGCTTATATATTGCCAAAGATTTCCTTATTCCATTTGCCATTGGTGGTGTTTTGGCCACATTATTTCTTCCATTTTGTAAGTGGATGGAAAAGAAAAATGTACCACGTATTGTAGCCTCTTTCATCTGTTTATTTGCTTTGTTGTTGGCCGTTGCAGGTTTTTTTGCCTTAGTAGGATGGCAGATATCTTCGTTGGTTACTGATATTTCGTTGGTGAAACAAAAAGCAGTAGAAACAACAGCACAACTTCAACAATACCTTTTAGCGCATTTTGGGATTTCGCTCAACGAACAAAAAGACATGTTAAAAAATCAACAAGATAGTATTAGTGCATTCTTGTCGTCTCTAGCCGGATCGTTATCGTTCATACTCACCAGTTCAATTTTGGTTTTGGTGTATCTATTGCTGTTGTTGATTTACAGAGGGCATATTAAAAATTTCATTTTAAAATTATCGGTTGCAGAACATAACGAAAATGTGGAGCAGGTGCTTTTACGTGCCACGAATGTTTCGCAACAATATTTAGTAGGGTTAGCGAAAATGATTGTTTGTTTGTGGGTGATGTATGGCATTGGATTTTCAGTAATTGGGGTGAAAAATGCCATTCTCTTCGCAGTAATTTGTGGTTTTTTAGAGATAGTGCCCTTCATTGGCAATATTACCGGAACCGCCATTACTGTGCTTGTAGCTGTTGTAAACGGAGGAAGTTTTGCCATGCTAGGCGGTATTGTTTTAACCTATGGTATTGTACAATTAATTCAGGGTTGGGTGCTGGAACCTTTAATTTTAGGACCACAGGTGAAGATTAATCCGTTTTTTACCATTGTTGCATTAGTGCTCGGAGAATTAATTTGGGGCATTCCGGGTATTGTTTTAGCCATACCGCTTACCGCCATGTTTAAAATTGTGTGCGACCATGTTGAAGCCCTAAAGCCCTATGGTTTTTTGATTGGAGAAATTGAAACGAATACAACAACTCCGAATTTTATTACACGCATCAAAAATTGGTTTTAAATGGAAGTACTAGTTCCGATTTTAAAGCTAGCCGGTGGAGTTGGTTTATTTTTATTCGCCATGTATTTGATTGAGGAATCGTTGAAAAATTTGTCGGGCAGACAGTTTAAACTTTTTTTGCAACGCATAACTAAGAATAGTATTGGCGCAGTAGCCGGAGGTGCTATTGTAACCGGTGTATTGCAAAGTAGCTCCATGGTTTCGTTGATAGTATTGGCGTTTGTTGGCGCAGGAGTGTTTACCATGAAAAATGCATTGGCCATTATTCTTGGCGCGAATTTAGGTACAACGCTCGATAGTTGGGTAGTAGCGTTGATAGGCTTTAAAATGAATGTGGAAGTGTTGGCTTATCCCGCTGTGTTTGTTGGCGGCTTAATGCTAATACTGTTTGGTAAGCGGAAAACGGTGAAATATTTATCGATGTTTTTATTAGGCTTTGGCTTGTTGTTTATTGGCCTGTCATTTATGAAAACAGCCATGGAGGCGCAGGTGCAAACATTTGACTTCAAGGCCTATGCGCACATGAGTTTAGCCGTGTTTCTGCTCATTGGATTTGTTATAACTTTATTGGTGCAATCGAGCTCGGTTACTATGGCATTAACCTTGAGTGCACTGCATTCCGGAGCCATTGAATTTCCTGCAGCCACAGCTATTGTGCTAGGTTCGGAAACGGGCACTACCATCAAAATTTTGTTGAGCGCTATAGGAGGGAATGCCGCTAAGAAAAGAGTGGTATTGGGCAATTTTATTTTCAATATTGTATTAACGGTATTGGCTTTTGCATGCCTAAAACCAATGCTCAATTTAATTACCAATGTGTTTGACATCAAAGACCCTTTAATTGGATTGGTTACCTTTTCAAGCTTGGTGAATTTGCTCAGTGTGCTTATTTTCTTGCCGTTTCTTCAGCCATTTGTGCATTTTCTGGAACGCTTTTTTAAAGCCACAGATACTGCATTCGCTGCATTTATTGGGCATGCAACAACTTCTGAGCCAGAAACGGCTCTTGATTTATACAAGCGCGATGTGGAATACTTCATGCACAATTGCATGCTGTTAAATCTCGAGCAATTCGATCTCGATACCAGCATAATGGAAGCGCACGATGTGTTTAAAACATTAAATGATTCGCGTAGGTTTATGTCTAAAACGAAGGACGATAAGTATGCTTTCTTAAGGCAGTTTCAGGGTGAACTGCAGTCGTTTTATTTGGAGTTGCGCGCAAAGTTAGAGGATGAAGAAAATGTGCAGTTGAATCAACTCGTTTCTGTAGCCCGCAGTGCCATGTATGCGGTGAAAAGTATTGCCGATATTACAGGCGATATTTCGAATCTGAGCCATTCTTCGATAGATATTAAGTATCAGTTCTTTGTTCAGAAAAAAGAAGAAACCAAGGTGTTGTATGCACATTTGTATTCCATTTTACAACAAGAAGAGCCTGTAACTTTTGACGCATTGCAACTGCTGTTTAATCAGATCACCTCGAGTTATAGTATGGCATTGAGCTCGTTTTATAAGGAAGCACAACAGTCGCCCATCGAAGATATTGACATGACGATTGCGTTGAATTTTAATCGCGAATTATTTACGGCCAATAAAGCGATGCTGATGGCCATTAAAGATTTTTCGTTGAACGAAACAGAAGCTTCGCGGTTTAATGAGCTGACTACTTATAAAACGTAAACTAGCTTCATTTGAATATTCTCGAAATTCCTTTTTCTTTGTTCCATTCTTTGAACATAAAAACCCCATTATGGAAGAATCTCCAAAAGCGCTCACTATCAAAACGTGGGCAGAAGAAGACCGTCCGCGCGAAAAGCTCTTACTGAAAGGGCGCCACAGTCTTTCCAATGCAGAACTCATTGCCATTTTAATTGCTACCGGTAGCGGAAAAGAAACAGCTGTAGATTTAGCAAAACGCATTATGGATGGCGTTTCCAACAATTTGAATGAACTTGGAAAGCTTGGAGTTACTGAACTGTGCAAATTCAAAGGCATTGGTGAAGCTAAAGCAATTAGCATAATAGCCGCTTTGGAAATCGGAAAACGCAGACAAGGCACCGATGCCCTGGAAAAGCCGAAAATGGAGAGTTCGAAGCAGTTGTTTCAATTCGCACAACAGCATTTAGCGGATTTGCCCTACGAAGCTTTTTTATTGATTTGTATGAATCGGGCGAATCGTGTCATTCACCATCAAGTAATGAGCAGTGGCGGTATTTCGGGCACTGTAGCCGATGTGCGCATGATTATGAAAGTGGCTGTAGAGAAGCTATCCACAAGCATCGCCATTGCACATAATCATCCTTCGGGGAATTTACGTCCCTCAGGAGCCGATGAAAAAATTACACAGCAAATCAAATCGGCTGCATTATTCTTCGAAATCACTTTACTCGACCATTTGATTATTGGCGATAATGCGTACTTCAGTTTTGCGGATGAGGGGAAGATGTAAGAAGCTTTTAGCCACTAGCTACTAGAGGCTAGAAAGGAGGGCTCGTATTGTATTTTTCTGATGGCTAGCGACTAAAAGCTAGTAGCTTCCTCACCCCTTTTAAATTTTTCACATTCCACTATGCCTTTTTTGAAAAAATTCGTGTTGGTTTGCATAAAATTCTATTGTGACGCAAGAACAAGTATTAGCCGCTCTCCGCAATGTGCAGGATCCGGATTTAAAAAAGGATTTGGTAACGCTGGGTATGATTTCCGAAATTGCCATTTCCGATAATAAAATTGCTTTCAAGGTAACGTTAACTACGCCTGCTTGTCCGCTCAAAGAGCTGATTAAGAAAGATTGCGTAAACGCCATCAAAGCGGCATTTGGTGAGAATGTGGTGGTAGATATTACCATGGATGCTAATGTAACTTCGCACCGCAATTCGGCTATTAATGTTTTACCGAGTGTAAAAAATATTATTTGTGTGGCTTCGGGCAAAGGTGGTGTCGGGAAATCTACCGTTTCGGTGAATCTCGCGCTGGCATTAGCAAAACAAGGGGCACAGGTGGGTATTATCGATGCGGATATACACGGTCCGTCTATTCCCACCATGCTGGGTATTCGCGGCAAACGCCCCGAAGTGCGCATGATTAAAGAGAAGCATTACATTGTTCCGTTGGAGGTGGAAGGCATAAAAGTATTGTCGATAGGACTTTTGGTAGACGACCGACAAGCCATTGTTTGGCGAGGAGCCATGGTGTCTTCGGCATTGAAGCAATTTGTGACCGATTGTATTTGGGGCAAATTAGACTACTTGATTATTGATACGCCTCCGGGAACTGGTGATGTGCATTTAACCATGATTCAAACTGTGAACGTAACCAGTGCTGTGATTGTTACTACTCCGCAAGAAGTAGCTATTGCCGATGCCCGAAAGGCGTTGTCGATGTTTCGCCTAGATACCATCAATGTGCCTATTTTAGGGATAGTAGAGAATATGGCGTATTTCACACCGGCTGAATTACCGAACAATAAATATTATTTGTTTGGCGAAGGAGGCGGTAAAAAGTTAGCAGAAGAATATGAATTGCCATTGTTGGCAGAAGTGCCATTGGTACAATCGGTACGCGAAGGAGGCGATAGTGGTAAGCCCATTATGATGACGGATGATACGCAGAACCCGGCCTACAAAGCCTTTGAAGATTTAGCAATTAATGTGGCACAGCAAATTGCCATTGTGAATGCTAAAAAAGCAGAGAAAGCCTTGTTAGCCGATTAATGTGTGTTGCCCAAAATCTTAAATCAAAAATCATTTATCTTAAATGAAACTCAATTATAAATATCTCCTCGTTCTATTGCTTGTGGCTTTGGCTGCATTTTGGTTTGGGCGTTCAGGTACAAAAACGGAAACAGTTGTTTCTCCTAAAACGGAACAACAGCAAACCGTTCAAACAACTGAACCTGTTGAAGTTCAAGCTGAGCGAAAGGAAGGCGTTCCGCAAAAAGTTATCGATGTTTTAAATTACGTAAAAGCTCATGGCGAAGCACCGAAAGGTTATGTGGGTGGAAGAGTATTTCAGAATAGAGAACATCGTTTACCCGAAACAACAACATACAATGAGTGGGATGTGAATCCAAAGGTAAACGGACAAAACAGAGGTGCAGAGCGATTAATCACCGGTAAAGACAAGTCGGCTTATTACACCAACGATCATTACAGAACCTTCAAAAGAATAGAATAAATGGAAGTGGTAGCTTTAGTTCCAGGCAATCAAAAGATAGAAAAGTTGTTTCCGGGAGCCTTTGTGGCGGTGATTGACGGGAAAGCTTCGCAAACCGAGGAAATGCTCTACGAACAACTCGAGAGTGCCTTTCAGTTACCCGATTATTTTGGGAAAAATTTGGATGCGCTGTACGATTGTTTAAATGATTTATCGTGGGTTAAGGCCAACGAAATTGTGTTTTATATCAAAAATTATCCATTGTTGTTGGATGATGACGGCACTACCACCCGCTACGAGTTCATGCAGTTGATACACGAAACGGCTATTAATTGGAATACTTCAGCCAACTTTGATGAAAAGGCTTTTTTAATCCGTGTGGAGCAGAGTGCTTTTGCGGCAACCGAATTGGTTCGTTTCGGATTAATTTCCGAAGATGTAACAGATTAATCTTACTTTCGCCACATGAGTGCAACGGAAGACATTTTAGTACGAATTGAAGCGGCATTGGATACTTCTCGTCCGTATTTACTAGACGATGGCGGCAATGTAGAAATTGTGGAGTTAGATGACGAGATGACGCTGAAAATTCGACTTATAGGTTCTTGTGGTACTTGTCCGCAAAGTTACATGACCTTTAAATCGGGCATAGAAACCGTGATTCTGCAGCAAGTACCGGAGGTGAAGAAAATTATTCCGGTTAATTTTTTCCCGGAGCACGATACCTTTTGACAAATAGACAGAATTCTTCGTTCATAAACCGCTAACTATGCATCGCGCTGAACTAATTGCATTGATTCGCCAACGAAACACCATGCTTTGTGTAGGATTGGACACCGACCTACAATTGATTCCAAAACATTTATTGCAAGCCGAAGATCCGATTTTCGAATTCAACAAACAAATTGTTGATGCCACAATCGATTATTGTGTTGCCTATAAGCCAAACATAGCGTTTTATGAGGCTTTTGGAACAAAGGGTTGGATAGCATTAGAGAAAACAGTGGAATACATTCGCAGTTTAAACAAACCTGTTTTTTTGATAGCAGATGCCAAACGTGGCGATATTGGCAACACCTCTAAAATGTATGCACGCACTTTTTTCGAGCATATGGATTTTGATGCTGTAACTGTTGCTCCTTATATGGGCGAAGACAGTGTAACTCCATTTTTAGAATACAAAAACAAATGGGTAATTGTGTTGGGACTCACCTCTAACAAGGGGTCTAACGATTTCCAAATGTTGAGAAGCGAAGATCAGTTTTTGTATGAACATGTGATAACAAAAACACAACAATGGGGAACGCCTGAGAATTTGATGTTTGTGATTGGAGCAACGCATCCCGAAAAATTCAAAGAAATCCGCAGTATCGCAAAAGATCATTTCTTTCTTGTGCCCGGTGTGGGTGCCCAAGGTGGCGATTTGAACCAAGTTTGTGCCAATGGAATGAACGATGACTTTGGCTTGTTGATTAATTCTACACGTCAAATTATTTATGCTTCGGGTGGCGAAGATTTTGCTGCTGTAGCACAGTCGCAAGCATTGGATGTTAATTTACAAATGAAACAGTATATTCGTTAAAGGTTTAAATCGGAAGCGTAATGAGAAAGTATATTTTAATTCTTTTTGCCGTACTGGCAATTTCGGCTACTCAAGCCCAAGATGCATTTAATGTACAACTGGAAGTGTATAAAACTTCGTTGAAGTACTACGATTTGCAAAGTGCCATTACATCGCTATATACTGCAATGGCTATTAAGCCGGAACGCAAAGATTTAAAAGATTCCTTAGCGCTGATTTATTTTTCGGGTGAGCGTTATTTTCAAGCCAATATAATTGCTGAAGAAATTTTGAAAGACAATCCGAAACGCTTAGATATGTTGGAAATGGCCGCCATTTCAAAGCAATCTTTAGGCGCATCAAAAGAAGCCTTGGCCGATTATGAAAATCTGTACAAGCAAAAGCCCGATTTGTATTCGCTTTACCAGATTGCTACATTACAGTATCAATTGAAACGCTATGGCGAATCTGTTATTTCTTGTGATCAAATCATTGCCAATGCGGAATCGGAAAAATTAGAAGCCAGTATTGCAATGAAAGGCGGTAGCCAGAAAGTACCGCTACGTGCTGCAGCCTTCAATGTAAAAGGCATTATAGCAATGGATTTAAATCAGCCCGAAGTAGCTAAATTGCAATTCGAAACGGCATTGAAATTGTTTCCGGATTTTGCACTTGCCCAAGGTAATTTAGCGGCATTAGCCCAAAACAAGCAAGCTGCTGCACCTGCACCTAAGCCTCAACCGGCAACAAAACCTACAGGCAAATAAAAAGAGCTTTGCTGTTTCCAACAAAGCCCTTAAATATTTTGCAGTAATTATTTAATCTTCAATTTCAATATCGAACTGTACTAAGTCGATAAAGTCTTGTACACGTTGCTCAATATCTTTGTGCGATAATTCTTTCAAGCGTTCCGTTCCGAATTTTTCTACACAGAAAGACGCCATTGCCGAACCATAGATAATGGCACGTTTCATGTTATCGAAAGAGATGTCTCTTGTTTTATCCAAAAATCCGCAGAAGCCACCGGCAAATGTATCGCCTGCTCCGGTTGGGTCGAACACATCTTCCAAAGGCAATGCCGGTGCGAAGAATACGTTGTTGTCGTGGAACAATAAGGCACCATGCTCTCCTTTTTTGATGATAAGGAACTTAGGTCCCATTTTCAGGATTTTCTTCGCTGCTTTTACTAACGAATGTTCTTTCGACAATTGACGCGCCTCCGCATCGTTGATGGTCAATACATCTACCATACTGATGGCTTTGATCAAATTATCCCAAGCAATATCCATCCAGAAATTCATGGTATCCATTACAATTAATTTCGGACGCGATTGCAATTGCTCCATTACTTTAATTTGCAAAGCCGGATCGATGTTGCCCAACAGCAAAATATCGCTCGATTGATAATCATCCGGCACAATTGGGTTGAATTCCATCAACACATTCAAATCGGTAATTAATGTATCGCGGGAATTCATATCCATGTGGTACTTGCCACTCCAGAAGAACGACTTTTTCCCTTCTTTAATGTCGATACCTCTTGTATCTACCTTTCCGCGGTTTTTATTGCTTCCGTTCTCGTTTTTAAGCAATTCAAGTTCTTTCATATCGAAATCGTCACCAATCACCGATACGATATTGATTAATTTCGAGAAATAAGACGCAGACCAAGCAATATAAGTGGCTGCACCACCGACAATCTTATCGGTTTTTCCAAAAGGCGTTTCGATGGCATCGAAGGCTACCGTTCCAACGGTTAATAGACTCATAAAAAAAATTTTGCGCAAATATTGTGTATTTTATTTCAAAACTATATTATTGCACTCCCAAAGAATAAACATTCTGTCAAGAATAGGCGTTCAAAGGGTAAATTCCTTCTTAGCTCAGCTGGTTAGAGCACATGACTGTTAATCATGGGGTCCTTGGTTCGAGCCCAAGAGAGGGAGCAGCGAAAAAAGGCTTTTAGAGAAATCTAGAAGCCTTTTTTATTTTGTTCCAATGTTGCTTGGTTGTTGTTCTGTCTTCAACTAGAACGAATTCTTTCGCCAGTATGGGGTAAAATAGGTTTCACCACTATCGCAAGTATAGCGAAGCTTAACTTGTGATTCTAAATAAATGAAGTTTTTAACTTCATCAATAGTAATGCTTAGTTTTGGTTGGTGGCGGAACACCAACCAAAGGAGAAACGCCTGTATATAGATAACTGATTTGGGCGAGCCCCTCTAGGAATCGGGACCGGGTCTTTCGTTCCAATCTCAACCGCTAAGCAGCTGTTGAGGATTTCCACTGCATCCCCTCTCGCAAAATTGTGCTTAACAAGTACAATTGTTTTTCGAAATTACTTCAGTATATTTCACTAGCTGATGCAAAAATGCATGGAATGATTTATGATTGAAGTATTTGGCACAAGAACCCCAACCGAAGACCAGCGCTGCATTCTTGCGCCAGTTTTGGGAAATATTATTTTATTGTTTTTTTCATAATGAGTAACTGTGTATTTAGTCAAAATGTTGTTAAAGAGGATAAACAAAAAAAATATGTAGTCAGTTATTCTATTCGCAGATTGGACTCGACCCATATCTTTGTTGATATTCAGAAAAAAAACAAATCCTTTTCCAAAAATATTCTTGTTAATAATAACGATTTAGGTAATGAGGATGATTTGGTAGATACTTTTGTTTTGCAAAAAAGTCTATTGTTTTCTGATAGCATTCTTGATTTACATCAGTTAACATATTATCAATTACAAAAAATTAATGAGGGCGATATTAAATATTATACTAATGATTATAACCCATTTGCATATTATACACTCATTAGACCTAGAAGAACATATTCTGTTCGTGTTTTATTTATAATTCCTGCAAACTTTCAAAGATTATACATTAACGATAGATATTATAGCCTTAAGAAAGAAGATAGTACTAAGGAGAAATTACAAGAATTGATTAATCACGAAATGGAATGGTTTTTAAAAAGTAGTGTAATAATGATTCCTATAAATTAATAGATATATAACTCTATCTGCCGCAAGAATGCAGCTAAGTTCACAGCTATCGCAAGTTTAGCGAAGAGTAACTTGTGATTCTAAATAAATGAAGTTTTTAACTTCATCAATAGTAATGCTTAGTTTTGGTTGGTGGCGGAACACCAACCAAAGGAGAAATGAAATAGTTTGTATTGCACATCCCTTTACTAGTCGAAGCTTTCGTATGGGTTGTCAAACAATATTCACAGAAAATAGTTACTTGTGGTTAGATGTGGGCGAGCTCCGCTAAGAAGCGGGCCGGGTGTTTCGTTGCAATCTCAACCGCTAAGCAGCTGTTGAGGATTTCCACTGCACCCCCTCTCGCAAAATTGTGCTTAACAAGTACAATTGTTTTTCAAAATTACTTCGGTATATTTCACTAGCTGATGCAAAAATGCATGGAATGATTTATGATTGAAATACTTGGCACAAGAACCCCAACCGAAGACCAGCACTGCATTCTTGCGCCAGTTTGGAACCACTTAAATTCGATTGATATATGATAATGGATTTCATACGTTTTAACTATTCTGAAATAAAAAAATTAACTAAGGCTTTTGGTTTAATTTTTTTTGGAATTGTTGTGCTCTTATTATTTATGACTTGGTATTATAATGGTGAATTCCTTTTTATTCCATTTCTCATCTTAGTGGCAATGTTTTTTGTCTCTTTTTGCATGGCTTTAATTATAAATTATCTTGTGTTTTTGAGTAATCGAGCTCGTAGTAGACAAATTGGATTAAATAAATCTTCATTTAGTCTAATGTTTGATGAATACCATTCGGAAGTATTGGTTAAATCTAGTGCTTTTTATGTAGAATCTTATCCAGCAGTTGTTTATAATGGTAATCTATATTTAATAGATTTTACCGATTCCATTAACTTGATTTCTTATTTAGATTGGAATAGTATAAAAAGATCACATATTGTATCTGTAATGAATTCTAATTCAATTTATAAGAATCTAAAATTGTTTGGTAACAAACTAACATATAATTGTAATTCATTGCTTGATAATAGGGATAGAAAGCAAGAAGAAAGTATAGTCAATGGAATCAATATAATGGAAGTGTTTATTAAAGATTGCAAGCTTGTTGTAAGTATGGATATCAATTTTATTATTCCAGATAATATTCCAGAAGGATTGTTATAACGTCTTCAAAAAATCAAGCAAAAATCAAAACGACACATTCATATAATGCACAATGCCCTCGCGAGGGATGGCAGCGGAAATCCTTTACCGAGTCTTCGAGGTAAAGATTGAAGCGTACAGCCCGGTTCCGCTGCATAGCGGAACGCGACATAGGTGCCATTAAATTTTTGTAATATCATTTGACGAATTTTTGTTGCTTTATGCAAAATTATGGGAATGAAATCGATTGCTTCTGTTGTGTTGATATGTATGACTGTGTTTACTGCCCTTGCTCAAGCCCCTAAAACATTTAAATCCATTGAAGATGCGCTACGCAAACCGGAAGTAGTGAGGATTTTGGATTTGCGCGGACAAGGCCTGAAAGCCCTTCCCGATGAATTGGCCATGTGCATGAATCTCGAAAAAATCGACTTAACCGGTAACGACTTATCTGAATTTCCGGCTGTGCTCGGCAAATTCAAAAAGTTGAAGATTTTGTTTCTCACGAACAATCAATTGCGCTCTTTAGGCAATATCAATACCATGACCACTTTGCTCAATTTAAAAACCGACAATAATCCTTTCCTTAAGCCTAATGAGGAATTGAAAAAAGTAACCACGCTTACTAATCTTGTGGTGCTGGGCTTTTCAGCCAATAAGGCTTCTATTTTTCCTGTTGAACTGCTCAACTTAACCAAGTTAGCGGAACTCGATTTGAGCTATAATGCTATTCGCACGATACCTGAGGGCATCGATAAAATTGCCGGTCTCAAAAAAATTAACCTCGCCAGAAATTTTTTATCGGCTTTCCCAAAATCATTTTCGAAGCTGAAAAAATTAGAGAACATGGACATCAGCTATAACGAGTTTAAAGTGTTGCAGGCTGATTTGTCGGGGCTCACAGCCCTTGAGGTGTTGGATTGTAGCTACAATAAATTATTGACGGCCATGCCTTCTTTGGTAGCGTTGAAATTTTTCAATGTGAAAAACACCAAGTTGAATGTGAAGCTGCTGCAAGAAAAAGGAACTATTCCGCTGTCTTGTTCGGTGTTGATGTAAGTTATACTTCGAAAGGCTTAGCGTTCTCAAAAGCCTTTCTTTCCTTCCAATCGTGCCATTTGTTGCCCACGGCAAAGTTGAATCCTTTGTCGAGTAAAAAGTGTGCCGCCAAATTAAAGCCACCTCGAATGTGGGTATGTATGCCGTTTTGCGAGCGCAAGGCTAATCCAAAACTAAAATCAAGATATTCCATATAATGCCAATAGCGCGATGGCATAAAAATCGTTTCACCGTGTCTCAAAATGGTTTCGTAACCCTCCACATGCTTTAATGCCGGGAACTTCTCGTAATTGGGATGCACCGGATCAATTAAACTTTTTACGGTAAATGGATGGTGGTATATTTTTTTCGATTCGGATGGCGGAAATAAAATCACACGTTTATTGCCCACAAACTGCGATAGGAAAACATTCGCGCAATCGATATCGTAATGCAGTGTTACTTCCGCCCCTTCACCGCCAAAAAAGCAAAACGGGAAACGTTTAATTGTTTTAGCCAGTGGTCCGTTGAACCGTATATCATTTCTCAACTCGGGAGCAGGTGAAAAAATATCATACAAGAACAATCGCAAATCGGTATTCCCTTTTTCGGTGACTTCCAAAAACTCTTTGAAATTCATTTGTTTGTCGTGCGACATATACCCCTTGCCCGGCTTCGAATAATTGCTGCTATACACCGGTACCTGTAAATGCCCATAGTTTTCTTTGAAAAAGGCAGCACTCCATTTTTGTAGGGCCGGCCAATCTTTGGTCAAATCGGTGAATACCACAGGCTTTCCTTTCTTCAGATATTCCTCGCGAAATTCTTCGTTACTCAGGTTCGATCTGCGCTCAACTTCGTGTAACTTCATTCATCTTCAATTGGATAAACAATATTGGTTCGTGGTTTTCGAACCAAACCTAAGCCATTATCTACTTTTTGTCAAAAAAACAGACGTCTATTTCTACTGTTCTTTTAATTAAATGGAACACTCTAATGTAAAACAATAGCTTATTTTCTCCTTTCACATTTATTGTGCTATTATTATGGTATAGGGAAAGGGAATATTTTTATTTTTCGGCACATTTTAACTCAATGCACTTCAAAAGAACGTTTTTTGTACTCATTTTTCTGGTGTTGGCCAAATTAGGCGCAGCACAACAGAAAGAACTTGCCGATAGAATTATTGCTACCGTAGGTGAAAATATTATCCTCCAATCGGATGTTGAAATTGCTTTTCTCCAAGAGCAGAGTAAACAAACCGAGAAAGTGCTTTCGCCCGATATCAAATGCACTATACTCGATAACCTCTTGCTCGAAAAATTGTTTTTGGCCCAAGGTGCGCTCGATTCGGTTGTGGTGCAAGAAGAAGAAATTATTGCTGAACTCGACAGACGGGTAAAATACTTTACCTCGCTTTTTGGTTCAAAAGAAAAATTGGAAGCCTATTACGGAAAATCTACAGCCGAGTTGAAAGATGAATTTACAGAAGATGTAAAAAATCAATTGCTGTCCGATCGTGTGCGTGGTAAAGTATTTGCAGGGTTGAAAGTGTCGCCCAAAGAAGTAAAAGATTATTTCAATCGCATTCCCAAAGACAGTATTCCTTTATTCAACGAAGAAGTAGAAATCGGACAAATAGTGATGTTCCCGAAAGTGAATGATGAGCAGAAAGCCTTATCGAAAGAAAAGTTACTGCGTATCAAAAAGGAAATTGAAGCCGGTGCCGACTTTTCGTTGCAAGCCATTTTGTATTCTGATGATCCGGGCTCTGCCAGCGATGGTGGGAATTTGGGGGTTATTGAGCGGGGCGAATTAGTGCCGGATTTTGAAGCCGCTGCCTACAAATTGAACGAAGGCCAAATGAGCGAAATTGTAGAAACACCTTTTGGCTTTCATTTGATCCGATTAGATGAAAAGCGAGGCGATAAATTGAAGCTTCGCCATATTTTGATTAAGCCTAAAATTACCAATGGCGATGTGTTGCGAGTGGAAGAAATAATGGATAGTATTGCCCACCAACTGAAAGTAGATTCGTTAACATTCCGTGAGGCCGTTAAAAATTTTTCGGAAGACGAAGCCAGCAAAAGTGTTGGTGGTATGATGTTGAATCCTAAAACCGGTGCCCCTTATTTCGAAAAAGCAGATATTGAAGGAAATTTAATTTTCACGCTCGATCAAATGAAAGTGGGACAATATTCCGATGTTTTAAATTTCTCTATGCAAGAGCGAACAGGCGAAATGAAAAAAGGATATCGCATTATTTTCTTGAAATCGGAAACTCCGGCCCACAAAGCCAGCTTGGAGCGCGATTATGCTAAAATTCAGCTAGCCGCTAAGTCGGAAAAGCAACAACAAGAAATGGATAAATGGATTGAATTGCACAAAGGAAACACCTTCTTTAAAATAGACGAATCAATGAAAGATTGCGCTGTGTTGGAGAAGTGGACTAAAGAAACTAAATAAAACGAAACGCATGTACACATCAGACGTTGAAGGATTAGACGCATTTGCGAAACGATATGCCGAACTCAAAAAAGAAATAGCAAAAGTAATTGTAGGGCAAGAAGACATTGTGTCCAAGCTCCTTATTTCTATATTTTGCGATGGTCACTCGTTGTTGATTGGTGTACCCGGATTGGCAAAAACACTTACGGTGCATACCATTGCAGAGGTGTTAGATTTATCGTTCAGTCGTATTCAGTTTACGCCCGATTTGATGCCGTCTGATATTTTAGGAACCGAATTGTTAGACGAGACTCGTAATTTCAAATTCAATCGCGGCCCCATTTTCAGCAATATTGTATTGGCCGATGAGATTAACCGTACACCGCCTAAAACACAATCGGCATTGCTCGAAGCCATGCAGGAACGCAGTGTTACCGTGGCCGGACAAAAACATTTACTGCCTTCACCTTTCTTTGTTTTAGCTACACAAAACCCAATTGAACAAGAAGGAACGTATTCGTTGCCGGAGGCACAGCTCGACCGTTTTATGTTTAGTTTGAATTTAGATTACCCTTCGGTGAGCGAAGAAATTGATGTAGTAAAATCAACTACTTCAGGCAAAAAAGTGTCGTTAGATAAAAAGATGACATCTGCTGAAATTAAGTATTTCCAAGATTTGATAAAGCGCATTCCTATCACCGATAACGTGTTGGAATATGCTGTGAAATTGACCAATAAAACCCGCCCCAATCGCGAAGGTTCTCTGCCACGTGTGAACAGCTTTATTGCATGGGGTGCCGGTCCGCGTGCTTCGCAATATTTAGTGTTAGGGGCTAAATGTTATGCGGCCTCTAAAGGCAAATATTCGCCCGATATTGAAGATGTGAAAGCTGTTGCTACAGCTGTGTTGCGCCATCGAGTATTCAAAAACTACAAAGCCGAAGCTGAAGGCTTGAGTGTAGATCAACTCATCAACGAGTTACTGTAAACAATGTTACCCGAATTTTTACAAACCCAGCGCAAGGAGAGTCGCCAGTCCAAATTTTTTCGTTGGGGCATGAACTGTTTCCCGGTGATTTTTGGCACAGGCGTGAAAATTATTTTTATGTCGAGCGATTGGCACGAAGTGCATATTCGTTTAGGCATAAACATGTGGAGCCGCAATTATGTAGGTACCATTTATGGCGGCAGTTTATTCAGCGCGGCCGATTCGTTTTACATGATTATGCTCTCGAAAATTTTCGGAAAAGATTTTGTGGTGTGGGACAAAGCAGCAGCCATTCGTTTCAAACGCCCGGGCACCGAGCGCATCTACGCCAAATTTTTACTCACCGAAGAACAGGTGGCCGATATCAAAACGCAAGTAGAGCAAAAAGGCGAAATCGATTTTATGCTGCATGTGAACTGGCTCAATAAAGACGGTAAAGTAATTGCCGAAATCGACCGCACCATGTATGCCGCCACCAAAGCGTTTTACAAAGAAAAATTAGCCAAGCGTAACGCATAGTTTTTTTTGGCAGCGTCCCCGCTAAGCAGCGCGGTCGGGCTTTCCGCTACAATCTTATCCCGCTCTGAAGCGGGAAAAGGATTTTCGCTACAATCCCTCGCGGGGCATTTCGTTTCATTGTAAATTATAATGCTGTAGGGAATTTCTGGGTCAGGCGCAAGAATGCAGCAAGGCTCTTTGCGTGGGGTTCTTGTGCCACTTTGCTTTTGTTGGTCGCCTGACCAACAAACTATTTTGTAAATCACGAAAAAAAACAATTATGCCACAGGTTGGTGTTCCGCCACCGATAAGAATTTGATACCTTCTGCCTTACAAGCAGAGGGCACATCTACCGTTTTTATTTTTGTATATTAGTCAAACAATGGTTCGCTTTTCAAATACAAATAACGCACAAGATTACTATCCGTTCGGAATGCTAATGCCCGGACGCTCTTATTCAAGCACAGCCTACAAATACGGCTTTAATGGCAAAGAGAAAGATGACGAGGTTTCTGGTACTGGAAACCAGTACGATTACGGCTTTAGAATTTACAATCCGAGAATAGGGAAGTTTTTGAGTGTGGATCCATTGACTAAGGCTTATCCTTGGTATACCCCATATCAGTTTGCGGGTAATAAGCCGATATGGGCAATTGACTTGGATGGTTTGGAAGAACACATTGCGACTGTTTTATATGATGATAAACAACAGGTCTCTAAAATAAGGGTAGCAACATATCTAGACAAAGAAACTCATAACCCTGTTGATGTTGATTTAAAAACGTCAACAGGCGATGTAACAAATAAGCAATTTGCAATTTATCACATTGATGCAAGTACAGGCAAACAAGTTAAGCCAGCAGAATATACTGACAATCCTGATAATGCTATCATAATAGTGCAAGCAACTGATGATAATTTTACCACATCAAACCGTGAAGGTAAGTTTGAAGTAACCACCTTAGATGGGTCTAAATCCAACAAAATACTGGTAGCTAATGAGGTAATCAAGTCTGCAGATGTAAGGAAGCTTTCAGTTGAAAACCCTACTGAAGCTACAACAGAAGCATCTACTGAAAAAATGATTCAAGTAGAAAGTAAAATACCTGGACCCAAAGTGTATAATGTTGTAAATTCAACAAGAAAAGAAGATTTGGAGGCTGGAGTTAGCAAAAGCAATCCAAATGGGAATACTTCATTACCGATAAGTCATACACCCTCCTCCACCAGAGAAAGAATTGATGTTGGTAAATTAAATCCTTCAACTACACCTTAAAATTCATATGCGAAAAAAAATATTGCTAGCTGTTCATTGTTTCATTTCAATTTTTCTTTTCGGACAAAGAAGGTGTGATTGTAATGTCGAATTAATTTATAGTATTGATACATTCAAAAATGAAATCAGTATAGGTAGATGGGGCTTTCCAATTGACAGTCAAATAGAGTATGAAACATCAGCAAAAAGAGATTATAAACTATTAGTATCAGACTGCAAGGGTAAAGCTATTATTGATAGGTGTGTAGATGGTAAGTTGTTTGCTAGATATTATTTTAGTAACAGTTTAGATACCCTCAAGGAGTATGTACATCAAGTAAATCCGGTTACTTTGGAAGAAAAAATAATTGTCTATAAATATTTTGAAGCTTTAGAAGATGGAGAGAGAGAATATTTTAACTCTAATGGCATTATTATAAAGAGAGAAAAATATGTTATGGGGATTAGAATTTATGATTAGACAGCAATGCCATACACATATGGCGTAAGAATGCCGGGTTAGTCTTAGGTTGGAGTTCTTGTGCCTAAATAGATGTTTTTGAGACCGAATTAAAAATTTTAGTCAATATGTTTGACAGCAGAAATGTCTTCAAATATTTCTAAATTATTATTGTATTTTAGACGATATAATGGCAAAAACACCCCAATATAATACCTCTAAATACGACCATCCGTTCGGAATGCTCATGCCAGGCCGCTCATACTCAAGTACAGCCTACAAATACGGCTTTAATGGTAAAGAGAAGGATGATGAGGTAAGTGGAACGGGCTGTACTTACGATTACGGTTTTAGAATTTATGATAGCCGATTAGCGAGGTTCAAATCAGTAGATCCTCTTACAAAGTCTTATCCTTGGTACACGCCTTATCAATTTGCAGGGAATATGCCTATTGGGGCAATAGATTTGGATGGTCTAGAGGAAAAAGTAGTAATTATGTCTTATGATATTCATAATAACGTTTCCAAAATAAAAGTAAATAGTTTTAGAGATGTTGAGTCTGGTAATCTTATCAATCAAGAATTGAAAGATAAAAGTGGGAACTTAGTTGCTGGTGGCGATAAGTATTTAATCATTCACCAAGGATCAGATGGAAAGACATTTAAAGAAGAGCATACTAATACCCCAGATGTTTTAATTCATAAAGTTGAAGACTCAAAATTTAGTGTTAAAGACAAAGTATATCCAAGTGTTGATATAACAAATGGAAACTACTCAGGCAAATCGGTTAATACGTCTACAACAGTTCTTAGTAATGAAGCTAATGTTACTTCAGTTCTTGAGCAGGAATTGAATGCCAAAGAACCTTTAAACAGTCCAGAGAACAATAAGGCATTAAATGTTTCATCAAACGTAATTAAGAATCAAGATGGCTATAGCATTTCAAATTCTGGTAGAGCGGGTGAAATTGAAACTGCGTTAGATAAAAAAGGGGTTTCTTCAAGCAATCATACAAACCTTTCCGTAAATACTAATTCAACATCAAAAAATGAAAAGGTAACTCCTATAAAATTAAGTAAAACTAAATAGTTATGAAGTCAATAAGATTATTTTTGCCTATTGCATTAAGTGGACTCTTTTTTGTTTTAAAAGCCCAAGAAAGATGCAACTGCAAGCAACCTATAATTTACCCTACTTATGGTAAATACAAGGATTTGTATTATAGCGATTTTAAAAATGATACACTTGTAACATCTGATGGCACTGAATTATATTTTATTCTGTCTAAGAATGATTGCAAAGGGAAAGCAACTATAATTTTATATGATTTTGAGAATAGAAAAAAGGCGGAATTTCATTATAAAGATGGAATTAGATTACTATTGAGGCAAAGAGTAGAAATAGACCCTGTAACATTAGATGAAGCAATGTCAATACAAGAATATTATGAAGCCATTCCAAACGGATATTGGATATATTATAAAGAAGATGGAAGTATTGAAAAAAAAGATAATTATAATTTTAAGATTAGAAGCAATTAATATCCCCCGCTGGCGCGGACTTGTAGTCCGTGCCAAAGTAGCTATATTGTAACCTGTCCACGATGCCACTGTTGTAATAATCATTCTATCAATCTTATCTTAACACATCCTTTTTTTTCTCTGTTTTTCAACTTCACTTAACTCATTTTACCCATCCTTATACACCCCCCTCCAAGTGGTGGGGGTGTATAGGGAGTGCTGGTAAATTTTACGGAGGGAGGGTATAGGTTCGTGAAGGCTATTGAGTTTATAGGTAATATGTATCGTAAACACGGGCTAATCCACTGAGCACTCACGTGCTAGAGTGGGGGCGGTTTGGGAGGGGTAAAATGAATGTAATCTATATTGAAGCACTGGGAAATTCCAACTACATTGGATATTATTTATTTTGGAATATGCTGTGAGATATTTCAAGTAGTTTGCCAGAAGTGTCAGTTATTATATAATTCCCATTCAAAAATGTAGTAGGAGGCAGAATCAAACTACCTCTTTGATAAATCCTCAGAATTGGAAAACTATCAAGTTCATTAACTACCTGAAATTGGTTTTGCATCCAGTTACTTTCCGTACTATTGCATTTTACTACAAATTGAACACCCTTGTAAATAATAAATCCTGAATTACTTCTTAATTCTTGAGGATCAAATAAAAAATGGTCGTTTAAGAAAGTTATTGATATACTTTTGGCAGAAAAACTATCATTGCGGCATGTAATAACTCCGTACGAAAAGTAAGGTGATTCCTTATATGTTTTAATTCGCATGCTTTTACAAATAAATGAATCTAAAGTACTGTTAAAACTTCCATTAATGTTATTAAGCCTTTTTGCATGAAAATAAACAGTGTCATAATTATAGTAATTGCTTGCGCATAGCTTAAGACTATGCGAATTGCTTCGACACTTTGCTAAAGTTATCAACAAAAGAAAACTCAGGAAAAAGAGACACCTATTTTTTATCGGATTGGTCATAGAACTTCCCATTTTCATGAATATAGAATCTTGCTTGTTTAAAAAATGATTTTGTACTACGATAGAATTCCAAATCTTTATCAGACGGTTTTCCATGAAAATCTTCTGGCGTTGGATGGTTGTGCATATGTATTAAAGACTTTAGAGGTATCTCATTTGTAAAACTACTCTTCACAGCTAGAGTTTTAACATAATATGAGCTAAAATACTCTCTATCATTTATGTGAGAAGTGAATAATTTTGAGTCTTTCTCATTATTTTCGTTTTCTGAGTTAACTAACCCCCACTCAACTGTAGTATTATTTGCTAAAAACTTGAAAACCTTTTCGCCTTGTTCTTGGTCATTTTTAAAATCAAGTTCTAAACCATTTATAGTCTTGTTTCCATCTTTAGTTTTTAGTGGTCTTATTCCATCTAAAATACCCTTTTTTACTTCAATTGCACTATTCTGTAACTCTCCTTTTTTGTTATAAAAAACACTTTCCTTTTTGTCCCAGACTGCAATAAGTTTATCTTTTTCGTCCTTTGTCGCTTTCAGAAACTTAATCTCCCCCTTTTTATTCACTTTATAGTCATCATCTCCCTCTGGGTCAATATTTATTATTGGATTATCACTAAAACAATCGTACCGACTTTGCCATGGCTTAACAACTGGATCAATATTCCACCTTCTTCCCAGCCTAGTATCATACTCCCAAAACTGTGCTGTATTGAGATTCCCAGCTCCGTAAACCTCATCATCCTTCTCTTGCCCATTAAACCCGTATTTATAGGCAGTGCTTGAGTATGAGCGTCCTAACATGAGCATTCCGAACGGATGGTAATCAAATGTGTATGTTTGTCTTATCTGCACTGAGTTTCAGTTATTCGTTTTTTGTTTAATTTTTACCATATTTGGTCAAAATACTGCATTTTTTGATGCCTAAAATTGGCTTCTTTGTTAAGTTATTGAATCGTTTTTACTTTCCTAAATTTATGCTTACTTTCTTTGGTTTGGCCTACTATTTTTCCCTGTAATTCTTCGTGTTTTAGTTTTTATTAATCAAAAGTAGTTCACAATTAAGCCCTTCTAGCGCGAGTGTTTTTCACTCGTGCTTCACAAAGTTAAATGATTTGTCCATCATAAATACTTATTATTTTCAATCTATTTTCTTTCCCTGAATAATTTCTTGCCCCATCTAGTGCGAGTGTTTTTAACTCGTGCTAATAAATCTAGCACAAGAATGCGGCAAGGTGCCTTTTGAATGTATTTACCTTTTTTCTGTAGTTGGAACTCTTACATTTTTTTGGCTCAAATTTTTTAAAATAAATCCCCAACACAGGGATGGGTTGTATAGGGAGGGCTGGTAAATTTTACGGAGGGAGGGCATACGGTTGGTGAAGGCTATTGAGTTTATAGGTAATACAAAAAGTAAACAAGTTCTAATCCACAGAACAATTACGTGCTAGTGTGGGGCGGTTTGGGAGGGGTAAGACAAGTATAAATGAATCTATGTAGATAAAACTTAGCCCAGTGAAAGTATTGAGATGATACATATAGAGTGATTATTATGACAATAACTTTGACTCACAACCTAATACCAGCATTGAATTCGTTCTCCATATTAAGTCAATGATTATCATACATATCCATGTAAAGTATAAAAGCATAGAGTAAAGTAGAGGCACTAATAGATGGTTAAATTTAATGTACTAAAAATGCATCTTCAGTACCTTTTATTCCACTTTTTTTTGGCTGTCGTTCTTGGGTACAATATATTCTTTCTTAATTTTTTTATTATGAAAATAGGAAGTGTCATTTAATATCTCCGTAAGAGAGTCCGAGGCAGGAAAAGCTTTCTGCCTTTTACCATCGATTAAAATAGTATTGGAATCTCTACTTTGTGATTGTCTTGAGCTATTACAGTTTGATAAAACAAAAAGCAAGGGTATAAAAAAAAGTATTTTCATTGAAATTATTTACAAGAGTTAGGGTCCCCTTCTAGCGCGAGTGTTTTTCACTCGTGCTTCACAAAGTTAAATGATTTGTCCATCATAAATACTTATTATTTTCAATCTATTTTCTTTCCCTGAATAATTTCTTGCACTACTAAACAAATACTCTTCTGGCTCAGCTACCCAGCCCGCTTTTACAGGATTTTCATGTATATATTGTATTGCGTTTTCAAGTTTATGGTTGCTACTTACTTCAATAGGTTGATTGTGCTGT
>JAEUUZ010000051.1 GCA_016786765.1 Chitinophagales bacterium | reverse complement strand
GGTTATTCTGATGATTTTTTTAGCTCCAAAAGCTGTAAAAAAATTATTGGAAATAACCTTTCTTGACTATCCTGTTTTTTGATTATGTTCGTCTATCTATTTTTTAACCCTTGTTGCGCTAAGCCCTTGAATCCACCATTTAATGTAATGAATTTTTGAATAACATTCAACGAGTTAAATAAAAAATGGGGATTCATTTGCGAAAGAAGTCCCTGTAGTTTTAACTCATTTATTTTAGCATCAGCTTCTAACTCTTTTTGGATGCGTTTTTGCTTCTGTTGGTTATAAAAAAAGTACACACCAAAAATAGTAGAGAAAATAGCGAAAAGGAACAAGGAGAAAAACCACCATGTTTTATAGAAATATTCAGTAATAGTAAAGTGCCATTCTAAAGTATTGCTTTTACTGTTGCTTACAGTAGGGTCTTCTGCCTTAATTAGCAGGGTGTATGTTCCCGGAGAAAGCGAATAGAGTTCCAAGCTTGTATTGCTGCTTTTTTGCCAAACTGTATCTGTATTGTTTTTGATTAGCGCATATTGAAAAAGTGCTTTTTCATCAGAGTCGATTAATGGGCACTCCAAATTCAGTTTAAAATTATTTTCGTTAGGTTGGAAAGTGCATTTTTCTATCTGCACTTCCTTATTGTTTACATACGCATTTTTTATCTGTACACTTAAATTTCTATGTTTTGGACTGTTGTCAAATTTTCCAACAATAAATTCATTGGATGTGGCGAAATAAACGGTGTCTTCCTTCACCAATAAGCAGTTTATTTCATGGTTTTTTAGGTCGAGGTCTGCAAATGGTTTGTAAGGTTTAAACCCCTGTTTGCTTTCCTCTAATAATGTGATGCCCTTATCCGTTCCAATCCAAATACGCTGAAATTTATCTATAGTAATGGTATGCACGTTGTCGCTTTCAAGTAAGTTTTGTTTATCGATTTTTTTGATGACTTTTTGTTTGTCGTTTAAAAGATATATACCCCAGCCATCGGTTCCTACCCAAATTCTGTGCTGACTATCCTCACATAACGCAGAGATTTTAGTGGGTAGTTTTTTTTCAAGCGCAATTTGGATACAACTGTCGGCAATGCCTTTTTTAAAATACAACGTTGTTGGAGTGCCTATGTAGAAAGTCTTTTCTTTTTGGGCTAATAAATTAGTTGTACTCCTTTCATCAAAAAGTCGTGCAATTTCTTTTTTAGTCTTTAACGAGAAGAGTATAGTTCCCCAACAAGTACTGATCAAGAGTGTATCTGCATTATAATTACTGACCTTCTTTGTACAATATAATGAATCGAATTTTTTCCCATCGTTATAGGCCGTGTAATTATCTGTAAAACATATGAAATCATCATTGTATGCATGGAAGTCTGTAATTCTATTTTGAGTTGGCTTAGTTGCTAAGTATTTAGTTTGTTGTTCCTGCAATGAAAAATTTGTATATGATCCATCTTTATTGCCAAGGAGCATTTGGTTGTTATTTAGATTGAAGATACATTGTACTGGTGGAACATCAGCTTGAAAACTTTTTTTATATAATATTTCCCGCTTTTTTTTTATCCTAAATATTCCTTGTGATGCTGAACAAGCCCACAAGGTTCCATCCTCATTTTCAAACACTGAATTTATCTGGGTACCGGTAATAATTTTTGTTTCTTGTTGGGTATGTATGTTGACACATGATAAACCGCTTGTAGTTGAAAAATATAAAGCACTATCGTTAGCAAAAAAGCAACTGATTAAACTTTGATTTGAGTTATATAACAAATTGAGGGTATTGGTATTTCTGTCAAAGCTATAGATCCAACCGCGCTTTAAAGAAAACAGTATAACGAGGTTGGATAGCTTTGTTCCAGGATTTGATCTTGACAACTCCAAGCTATCAAAGTTAGATACACGATTGATAAAAAGAGGTGTTGTCATGAAGTGCTTTACTTCTCCGTTTTTTTGTTTTTGAGGAAAGACTTTATATGCAAGTTCTTTTCTAATTAGCTTGATAGTATTTCGGTTAAAGTAGTATATCCAATGCCTTGTTGTTACAACAAGCAATGTGTCAATTTCCTCACAGAAAATATGGTCGCCAATAAGGATTTCGTTTATTGGATTATCGGTTAAATCTCTAAATCCATTCTCATCTCTAATAAAGCAGCCATTGAAGTAGAATCCGATAACTCCCTTTCCAAACTTGCTAACACCAATTACTTCATTTCCATATATTTTTTCATGTGTACCAAAAATCTTGAAATCCTTTCCGTCAAATCTGGTTAAACCATTGTTTGTTGCAATCCATAGAAAACCATTAGCATCGGTTTGACATTGATAAGTTAAATTACTTGGTAAGCCATCAAGAGTTGAGTAGTTTTTGATTACATAGTTTTGCCCAGAACTCCCGAATGGGAAAGATAAAACGAATACAAAACTAAGCAGTAAGCAGTATATAGGGTTATAACTCACTTCGCTAACATATAAATTATTGTTGAGAGCTACAATTACACAGTTAGCTTGCTGTGCGTTTGAACACCGGAACCGAAGAACAGGCCTCCCCAAACATTATCGCTCTAGCCACAGGAGCAAGTTTTCGCGTAATCATAATAAAGGCTTGCTCATCGGTTTCCTTATCGCCACAACCTTTCACTACAACACGCTGCCCCTCGTACGCTGATGCGTTTAAGAGAGCTATGTTTTCATGCACAAAAAGCAAAGGAAAATCAGCTCTTTTTCCGAAGTGAACCATACGTGCAATACCACTCAATTCGGCAGTAATCACCATGTAAGCCCACATCGGCACAATGGCATCAGCTGAGCAAAAAAGACCTACGTATTTATTACTATACGTTGACCAATCGGTATCCTTTATTTGTTGGCGAAAATCAGCTTCTCTTAATATTAAGCCTTTGAAAAGGAAAGTAGCCATATCCATGTACACACAGTCTTCCGCTTTCGGGAAAAAATCGCCCAAATCTATTGTAACAATAGTTTTAGAGGTTACTGTGTTTTTTATCATATCTACTAAGGTAACAATCTACCGTAAGATCTTGGGAACGGAATCGTTTCGCGAATGTGCTGTAAGCCGCAAATCCATGCTACCATACGTTCTAATCCTAATCCAAATCCTGAATGCGGTACGTTGCCGAATTTTCGCAAATCTAAATACCACTCAAACGCTTCCATCGGCAATTCATGTTCGATGATTTTCCCTTTCAAACGTTCGATATCTGTTTCTCGTTCGCCACCGCCAACAACTTCGCCATAGCCTTCCGGAGCCAATAGATCCACACCTTTCGCGTAGCCTTTATCGGTTTCGTCTTCTTTCATGTAAAAGGCTTTCACTTCTTGTGGCCAGTTGTATACCATCACCGGCTGACCGAACATTCTGGTCAGTACTGTTTCATCACTTCCTCCAAAATCATCGCCACGTTTGAAGTTACGAGCCGATTCCAACCAAGCAGGAATGTTGCCTGCTTTTTCTTCTAAGTCTTTGATTTCATTTTTCAACTGATCGATTTTGCTTTGCGTGAAGTTGCGCTCACCCTTTGTGAGTGTGCCTCCTGCAATTTTTGCTTCGCGTTCTGCAATATCCGATTGTAAAGATGCCATCTTATCGTTTAGGGCTTTCAAATCTTCTTCCAATAACTGAATAGATGTTTTTCCATTCACCGCTTTTTCAGCTTTGATGATATCTACAGCCTCCTCGTATTTCATACGAATAAACGGCAATTTCACCTTCTCCAACATCTCGGTGTTTCTTTCCAATACCGAAAGTTCTAAAGGGTGTTTTTCCAACACACGACCCACAACATGTTGTACGAATTCTTCAATTAAATCCATGTCCATTTTCAAATCGTAGAACGCCATTTCCGGTTCAATCATCCAGAATTCGGAAAGGTGTCGTCTGGTTTTTGATTTCTCTGCACGAAACGTTGGTCCGAACGTGTAAATCAAGCCCTGGGCCATCGCCATCGCTTCGCCATACAATTGACCCGATTGCGATAAATAAGCCGGCTCACCATAAAAATCGGTTTCAAACAAAGTTGATGTTCCTTCACAAGCGTTGCCGGTGAAAATTGGCGCATCCATTTGTACAAAGCCTTTGTTTTGGAAAAATTCGTGAATCGAGAATATGATGGTGTTTCGTACACGCATAATCGCCCACTGACGCTTAGAACGCAACCACAAATGGCGTTTATCCATCAAAAAATCAACTCCGTGTTCTTTTGGGGTAATCGGGAAATCTTCAGCATTCGCATACGCACAAAAGCTTTTGGCTTGCACCTCCACGCCACCAAATTGGCGCTCATCTTTTTTCACTATTCCTGAAATGGCGAAAGAACTTTCTTGTCCCATTTTTTTAGCCTGCTCAAAAATCTCATTGCCTACTACATTCTCATCAATCACTACTTGCACGAAGCCTGTTCCATCGCGCATAGTGGCAAATAGCAATCCTTTGCTGTCGCGTTTTTGCGCCAACCATCCTTTCAAAACAACTTCTTGGTCGATATAACTGCCAAGTTCCTTAATATATCTGTGTGTCATAGGTTGCGAAGATAAAAAAAGGTGGGGCAGATAAAAGCGTTGAAGCCATAATCTATCGAAAATTGAAGCGTTTTAGGAATTTTTCAAACATCCTTTCCCATAGCAAAACAGTAGGGTTTTAAGTTTCGGTACAATTTTTGCTTCATTTTTTTCAGAACTTGTTTTTGATTGTATAGATTTGGCGTAAGTACAAAACGCATGCTTCACCAAGGTCTGAGTCAAAAATTGCTGCAAAAGCTATCGCCACAACAAATTCAGTTGATGAAATTGTTGCAGGTGCCTACCTCTCAGCTGGAAGAGCGAATAAAAGAAGAGATTGAACAAAATCCTGCCTTGGAATTGTCGGATGAATCAGATGATTTTTCCGATGATTTAACCGCTAGCAAGGAAACAGAGGACTTTGAGCCGGAAATGGATTCGGAAGGGGAAGACGATTTTTCGGAAGGCGAAGAAACACCTCAGCTGGATGATGAGTTGGATATGTCTGACTTCTACGATGAAGCCGATGAAGGCATGGCCGACTATAAAACAAAGGACTCCAACGAATTTGCCGATCCGGATGATGATAATAAAACCATTCCCATTGTTACGCGCACAACGTTTCACGAATACTTAGATGAACAGGTTGGCATGTTGGACTTGGAAGATAGCCAACACGATATTGCTTTGCATTTGGTAGGAAGTATTGACGATGACGGCTACTTGCGCAGAGATTTAGATGCCATTGTCGATGATCTAGCTTTCCGACAAAGCATATATACTACCCCCAAAGAATTGAGTGCCATTTTGAAGCAAATTCAAACTTTTGATCCGGCCGGAGTTGGGGCTCGCTCTTTAGAAGAATGCTTACTGATTCAATTGGAAAGAAAGGAAGATCCCACTCCATACACGGAAATTGCCAAGCGTGTGCTCAAAAATTATTTCGAGAGTTTTGTGAAAAAACACTACGACAAATTGGAGCGGAGTTTGGGTATCAGTTCTGCTGAATTAAAAAAAGTAATTGATGAAATTACGAAGCTGAATCCTCGTCCGGGTGGAACCTACGTAGGCACACAAACTCACGAACAAACAATTGTTCCCGATTTTATTATCACAACTTCCAATGGAGAGTTGATTCTTACGTTGAATTCAGCCAATGCACCTGAATTGCGAGTGAGCCAGTCGTTCAAAGAAATGGTGACCGATTTCAAAAAATCGAAAATTAAAAGCAAGGATACTAAAGATGCCTTGTTGTTTATTAAACAGAAAATCGAATCGGCAAAATGGTTTATTGATGCTATTAAAAAACGACAGAATACATTGTATTCCACCATGCAATCGATTATGGAAATTCAGTTCGAGTTTTTTACCACCGGTGACGAAACACAACTGAAACCAATGATTTTAAAGGATATTGCCGATAAAACGGGATTGGATATATCCACCATTTCGCGTGTGGCCAGTTCCAAATATGTGCAAACTGAATACGGCACTTTTTTACTGAAATTCTTTTTTTCTGAATCATTGTCTACCGAAAGCGGAGAAGAAGTGTCTACCCGTGAGGTGAAAAAAATTCTAACGGATTTGATTTCGGTAGAAGATAAATCTGACCCCATTTCCGATCAAGAACTCACCAATGAACTCAATAAAAAGGGGTACAACATTGCCCGAAGAACAGTGGCCAAGTATCGCGAGCAGATGAATATTCCTGTGGCGCGATTGAGAAAGGAATTATAAGGAGGAGTTGAGCGTTGTTGGTTGGGAGTAAGTTTAATTGTTAGTTTTCGATAACTTGTTGGACTACCTATGAAAACAGTTTTTTCTAGTATCATTTCGCTTCTTGCAGTAACTCTATATGGGCAAACAAACAGCATTGGCTACAAGTATAAAAATTTCGACAGCATTGTCGTTCAAACTTTTTATGAATCCAACTTTCCCCAGGAAGTCCATAATGTTGGTACTACACGTATCACAGGAACAGCAAAAGTTAAGACAGAAGATGCAATTGCATTGAATCAATGGATGCGCCAAAAGAAAGCATACGGGCAAAATCAGGCGATGACACCCGAATACGATTTAAGATGGATGTACTATAAGCATGGAAAAGTGATAGAAACTGTCCAAGTTAGCCTATGGACGAATAATCTCTATGCCTCTTTCTCATTAAGAGTGCAACGGCAAGGAGTGTGTATGTGTGGCGGAACCGGAGGTTATTGTTGTTCGGAAGGAGGCATAAGCTCAAATTTCAAAAAATATTTGATTGCCCTATTGGAAAAATACCATCTACCCGTTGACCGAGACGGAATTTTAAATTTTGGAGAATAGGAAGTGTCGGTGCTTTGGGCATTTTGAGTAGTGTCTTTCTGGTGGCAAATAGCTCAACGCTAACAGCTAAAATAATGTTTTTCTTTCTCGATTAATATTTACAACTTGGCATCAAACTCGATCATGCGATCTATAGCACATTTCTTATCGGCACTGTTTCATCCACTTTTGTTTCCAACTTATGGAGCATTATATATCACTTTTTTTGCGCCTCACTTTTTCGCACAGTTATCGCCAAAGGCTTTTCAATTGTCTGTGATTGTTATTTTCATTCTCACCTTTATTTTTCCTGTGGTATCGTTGATGTTAATGCGAAAATTGGATTTAATTCCATCACTTACATTGGAAGATAAAAAGGATAGAGTGATTCCATATATCGCTGTTGCTACCTTTTACATTTGGACATTTTTTTATTACAAACCCAGCTACCGCTTGCCATTTGCAAATCCGCTCATTGCTACCATGATGCTAGGCAGTGTAATTGCTACTTTTGTAGCGTTTTTTATTAATATTTTTAGAAAGATTTCACTACATACCATTGCAGCAGGAGGTTGGATTGGCTTTATGCTCGGCACGATGCAGTACACGGTTTATGATATTGGGATACTTATTCCATTGTTTTTGGTATTAGCCGGTTTGATTGGCACAGCGCGCCTAATATTAAAAGCCCACGAACCAAAAGAAATCATTCAAGGTTATTTGGTGGGTTTTGTATCGCAGTTTGTTGCTTTCACTATTGTGCCTTATTTTCAATTGTTATTTAATAATTAATCGCTATGTATAATTCTCTTTTGTTTGAAGTTAAAGAAGGCGTTGGTTACATCACATTGAACCGACCGGATAGTTACAATTCGTTTAACGAAGAATTGAGTGCCGAATTGATTGATGCACTGAAGAAGTCTGCCAAAGATGACGCTGTGAAGGTAGTAGTAATCAGCGGTGCAGGCAAAGCATTTTGCTCGGGACAAGATTTGAAAGATGTAAAAAACGGGGATCAGAAAAGAAGCTTGGGCGACTCGGTTGTTCGTAGATACAATCCCATGATCATCAATGTTCGTGAACATCCGAAACCCGTAATTTGCCGATTGAATGGAGTAGCTGCCGGTGCAGGAGCATCGTTGGCTATGGCTTGCGATATTATTGTGGCGGCTGAAAATATTCAATTTGTTGAAGCATTTGCCAACATTGGATTGGTGGCTGATTCAGGCGGTTCGTTCTTTTTACCGCAATCGATTCCTTACAACAAAGCCTTTGAAATTGTGACCTTAGGCGGTAGATTTTCTTCCAATGAAGCGCATGCTTGGGGTATCGTAAATAAATTGGTGCCAACCGTAGATGATTTAGATGCAGCCGTGAAAGAGTATACCGATAAGTACATTCAATCTGCTCCGGTAGCTATGCGTTTGTTAAAGAAAATGCTGAATAAAGGCATGACCGCTTCCTTGCGTGAAATGTTACAATACGAAGCTTACTGCCAAGAAATTGCCGGTAGTACCGAAGATTATAAAGAAGGTGTGAATGCGTTTGTAGAGAAAAGAAAGGCTGTGTTTACGGGTAAGTAAGCAGCTTTCCCCAAGATCTTAAATAGATAAATCTTACATCAACAAATAATTAAACGAGCATCCTTACCAGCTCTTGTATTTTGTTTATGGTAACTACTTCAATGCCGAATTTCTTTGCATCGGTTAGTTTTCCATTGTAGCCGGATACAAATATTTTTTCAAAACCCAATTTATCGGCTTCTGCAATGCGTTGCTCAATGCGGCCCACAGCGCGCACTTCACCACTTAAGCCAACCTCAGCAGCAAAGCAAACATTGGCAGGAATGGCCACATCTTCATAGGAAGAAATTAAAGCTGCTATTACGCCTAAATCAATGGCCGGGTCATCTACGCGAATACCCCCGGCAATATTCAAGAACACATCTTTGGTGCCGAAACGGAAACCACTTCGTTTTTCTAACACAGCCAATAACATATTCATTCTGCGTACATCAAAGCCGGTGGCCGATCGTTGAGGTGTTCCGTAGAATGCCGGTGAAACCAGCGCTTGGGTCTCAATTAAAAACGGACGCATACCTTCCATCATGGCTGCAATGGCAATGCCACTGGGCTGTTCATCGCGGTGGGTAAGGAGTATTTCAGAAGGATTAATTACTTGACGTAAACCACTACCCAACATTTCGTAAATACCAATTTCGGAGGTAGAACCAAAACGGTTTTTGAGTGTGCGTAGAATTCGATACGCGTAATTTCTATCGCCTTCAAATTGCAATACTGTATCTACAATGTGTTCCAATAATTTCGGTCCTGCAATAGTGCCATCTTTTGTGATGTGGCCAATCAAGAAAACGGGAACTCCTACTTCTTTTGCAAAACGTTGAAATTCCCCGGTGCATTCCCGAATTTGCGACACAGAACCCGGTGGCGATTCAATATGCGATGAATGCAGGGTTTGAACCGAATCAACGATAATTAAATCGGGTTGTAATTCGTTCGCTTGTCGTAAAATATTTTGTGTATTCGTTTCCGAAAAAATATAACAATGTTCACCCGGTGTAGCGATACGTT
The DNA here is from genome assembly GCA_016786765.1 of Chitinophagales bacterium. Lineage (GTDB taxonomy): Bacteria > Bacteroidota > Bacteroidia > Chitinophagales > LD1 > CALAYL01. Next base: position 234,670 of record JAEUUZ010000051.1, on the reverse strand, counting down.
CAGCGCGCATTTTAATTTGTTGCTCGCTCTCTTCACCGCTTACATAGAGTATCTTATGATTTTGCAATTGAATGGCGAGTTGCAACATCAATGTAGACTTGCCAATACCCGGCTCACCGCCAATCAGTATCAACGATCCGGGTACAATGCCTCCGCCCAACACCCTATTCAATTCTGAATCTTGAGTGTCGATTCGATCAATACTTTGTCGCTCTACATTTCGTAACAAAATTGGTTTTGCTTCGCGTTTTGTAGAAAAAGATTTAGATGAGATTTTTGTCTCTTCTCGTTCAATAACTTCTTCTACATAGGTGTTCCACTCATTACAAACGGGGCATTTTCCCACCCACTTGGCTGATTGCGCGCCACAGCTCTGACAGAAATAGGATGTTTTAGTTTTAGCCATATAGAATCAAATCTATCAATATCGTTTGTGTATATGTAAATGATTAACCTTGCACATCTGCAGTAGGTCCATACATCCCAGGAACAGGCACATTCAACAATCTCAAGTATACTGTTAGTTGTGCACGATGGTGATACAGGTGGTTCAGGCACCACGTTCGGGCTACAGCCCCTTTGGGCATCGTAAAGTAAACTTGCTCCCCATTGCGCATAGACCATGATTTTGCGAATTCTTCCTCACTTACCTCGCTCAATATCTTTTCAGCATTGGTAACAAGTCTATCGTGCAGCGCTAATAAATCTTCAGTAGTGTTGATTTCAACGGGTTTATAATCGCCCTTCGAAAAATCAAGTTCATCTTGCAACAAAGTTTCTTTCCACCAACCATTGATTTCAGCTACGTGAACGGCCAACCTTTTCAATGAAAATGATTTTTCATGTGGTTTGAAATCGCCTTTATCTAAAGGCACTGCGGCTAGAATTCTTCTGGTATTAGCGGCTTCGTTTTTTAATTCCTCCAAAAATAATTGACTTAGTTTCATAGTAATTTTGTTTTGCTCGTCCAAAATACGAAAACAGCGAATATTCGTGTTATCCATACGCTACATTCTATTAATTTCGCTAAAAATATTTACTTAGCACAAAACAACAGCTATGGGCGACTCAAAATTAGGCGTGGGTTCAAGAATTGAACATCCGAAATTCGGTAAAGGAGTGATTGTAGAAATGGATGCCGCCTATTATACCATTTGGTTCAGTGATGGAAATTCTACACGAGCTATCGATAGAGAGTTTCAAGGGTTAATTGTACTGGAAAAAGTAAGTTTGGATGTAGATCCTATTACACTTTCTGATATAGAAAAAGCTATACGTAATGTAATTGATGATAAAAGCGACTTACAAGAAATTGTAGAGCTCGGGAGTAGATGGAATGGTGGAATGATGATTTTAAAACCTTCCGATGCAAGTTTGCAAGCGAAAGAAATTCCATTAGAAACATTCTTTCATAAAATTGTGATGGTGCGCGATCGTTTACGTGTAATGGAGCAGAATATTAATGCCCATAAGGTGTTGACTGATGAAGACAAGATTGACTTACAACAATACATTACACGAATTTACGGCTCGTTAACTACATTCAATATTCTCTTTAAGGATGTAGACGATCAATTCAAAGGGGCGGGAGGAAAAGGATAATTTATAGTATGGTAGTCCGCATTCTTGCTTTGGAAAATAAGACTTATGAATAGCCCATTTGTCACATCGCGGCATACAACCATAAAGCTTTTATCAATATTGCTTTTTGTCGTATTATTTCTATCAGGACTTGTAACCGATGGGATGTTTTTTGACGGTATTGCTTATGCGGATGTTGCACGAAATTTAGCTATAGGCGATGGGAGTTTTTGGGATTTACATTATACCCAAACGTTTAATTATCATTATCACGATCAACCTCCTCTCACATTTCTGATCCAAGCTATATTCTTTAAATGCCTTGGCACTAGCATTTACGTAGAACGATTTTACTGCTTTGCTTTCGCCCTGTTTTGGATTGTTGTAATTGCAAAATTGTTTTCGCTTTACACAGCAGATAGATCAGCCGGATATTTGCCAATTATTTTATGGATGACTGTTTCTATTGTTCCCTGGACATTCCAAAATAATTTAGAGGAAGTGACAATGGGTTTTTTTGCCCTCTGTGGTGTGTATTTTGCATTAAATGGAATGCTGCGACAACGTTTGTTACTTGTATTTATCGCTGGTATTTTCACCTTCTGTGCGAGTTTTTGTAAGGGAGCGCAAGGTCTTTTTCCAATAGTTGCTCCATTTCTTTTTTATATCACCTATCGAACTATTTCTTTTCGAAAGTTAATGGAATATCAAGTAGTAATAATGGCTTTCCCAATTTTCATGTATGTTCTTTTCTTTTTTTATGAACCGGCAAATACTTCCTACACTTTATATGCTAAAACAAGGTTAGTAAGAACTTTTTTAAATCAGTCCAATACTACCTCCTTTCGGTTTCAAATTCTAATCGACTTATTGGTTGAACTCATCATTCCAATACTTCTCTCTATTGGCCTGTTTTTTTGGAGTAGGAAGCAGCAGTGGAAGGTAAGCTCTTATGCCACCTTTATGGTTTTAATGGCTCTTTCAGCTTCACTTCCATTAACCGTGACAATGGAACAAAGACCATTTTATTTGACGCCTTCAATTCCATTTTATGTTCTTGCTTTAGCGGCAATTTGCTACAATAGTTATTATGACTTGTATTCTCGGTGGGATATTGAAACAAATCGAATAAGGAACGTTAATATTGTTTTGGTGGTGCTTTTGTTCATTGGCACTGTAGTAGTTTTCATTAATCCCAATAATCCGAAACGCGATAAAGCTTTGCTTCATGATATTTATCTGCTAAAAAAAGCAATACCGGAAGGCTCAACAATTTCAATTACAGATAATCTTTTCTTTGAATACCATCTCCATGCGTATATGAATAGATACGGGCGTTATAGTCTTGAAACAGCTTCAAAGCAAACCTTTTTTCTTGCCAGAAAAAAAGAGGAAGTTGCTTTGGATTCACTATATAGCGAATGTATTAATGGCTATCAATATTTCGATGTGTATGAACGGAAATAGCTGATTATCGAATAAGCGTGATACTTCCTTTTACTTCTTTGCCAATGTTGTTTTGTATTGTCATTGTATTATAGCTCAGCCAATACACATAGACGCCTGAGGGTTGTAAAACGCCTTTGTAATAGCCATTCCACTCTTTTTCCATATCCTTTGTTTCCCATACTTTTTCGCCCCAGCGATTGAAAATGAGCAACTGATTGAGTTGAATACAATTGCCGAAAATGCGATATCCATCATTCTTTCCATCGTTATTAGGTGTAAAGGCATTGGGTATATAAATACTGCTTTCGCAATCGCTAATCGTAATATAGATTGAATCGTAAGCGATGCAATTATTAGTGTCGGTAACTTGTACTGTTATCCATGTGGAACTTGGAATGCCTGCAATGGGATTAACAATAGTAGTATTGCTTAAGTATGCATTTGAGCTCCAAAGGTAGGAATAGGTTGCCTCTGCATTGGTATTCAGTTGTATCGTATCGCCTAGTGATACATTTGTGCTATTGGTAGTAATTTGCGCAATAGGGTTTGGATAAACAGTAACATGATGTGTTCTAAAACTATCACAGGAGGAGGTGCTGAAAGTGTCGGTATAATATCCGGGTTGAGCGTATGTTTTGTTGTCGATAGTAACTTGTTCGCCTTCACAAAAATGGAGCGAAACTGTGTCGCTTTTTTCTTTTTCAACGAATAGTTCTAATACACGAATACTATCGCAATGAACATCTGGAAAAGTATCAATAAAAATCCCGGTTGAATTATATACTTTGTTGCCAATAGTTATGCTTTGATTTGCGCAAATCGATTGCGAGATTGTGTCGATACTTGGCGATGTTATATCGAGTATCAGCACGCGAATACTATCGCAATTTACAGTAGGAAAAGTATCGCTGTAAACACCTGCTGAATTATATGTTTTAGGGCCAATAGTGATGCTTTTCCCAACACAAATAGACTGATAAATTGTATCAACTGTTGGTAATGCTTCTAAAAGTTGAAGTACAAGAATGCTATCACAACCTACAGTTGAAAATGTGTCGCTGTAAACGCCTTTTGATGTGTACGTTTTTGTGCCAATGGTAATGCTTTGTCCGGTACAAATAGTTTGTGTTATTGAATCCCGTTTTATGCCTATTACACTTAGGTTTAGAATACGGATGCTATCGCAACTTATGGTTGGGAATGTATCTCTATAAATACCGGTGGTCGTATAACGCTTCGAACCTACAGTGATGCTTTGTCCATTGCAGATAGAAAGTGACACAGAATCTCGTATTTCGGCATTTACAGTAAGGTTCAATATCTGAATACTATCGCAGCCAATGGTTGGAAAAGTGTCTCTGTAAATGCCTGAAGAGGTGTATGTTTTTGTGCCAATGGAAATGCTTTGTCCGGCACAAATAGATATCGTTATTGAATCTTTTTTTGTACTGCTCACTGTTAAATTGAGTATGCGAACGCTATCGCAATTGAGGGTTGGAAAAGTATCTCGATAAATGCCTGTTGTAGTGTAGTTTTTCAGTCCTACAGTATAGCGCTGACCAATACAAATGGATTGCGAAAATGAATCGTGTATTAATGTGTTTACAGTAAGATAAAGTGTTCGAATACTGTCGCAGGCAATGGTTGAAAAGGTATCGCTATAAACACCACTTGTTGTATAGGTTTTTGCGCCAATGGTTTTGCTGTTACCGGCACAAATGGTATCGTAAAGATTGGTAATTGATGAACTAACAAGATTATAGGTTGTATAAAAAGTATCGCTGCAATTATTGACGCTCACAATTTTTTTGATTTGATATACGCCATAATCGGTGGCCGTTATAGGCGAAATGAACAGTGAATCACCTGTAAAGAAAGTGCCATTCGGTTTCTGCCAAATATAGGTGGCATAAGGAGAATATTGGCAAACCAAGGTGGCTGTATTCCCTAAACACGAGGAGCCAACTTTTACAATTTGTTGGAAAGACAAAGTGTCTACAGAAAAACTAAATGTACGCGCAAAACCACATGTATCGCTGATACGCGCCACATAGCTACCCTGCTGCATGAGCGTAAAAAACGGTGAAGCTTGAACTGATGCGGTTTGTGGCCCGCTTATGATTTCATAGTTATAGGGCAGGACACCTCGGCTGCTATCGGGCTGCAAACCTACATTCACCGTGCCATTGCATTTTATTTGTGTGGCGTAAGCTACCATAGGTGGCAGGTAAGGTGGAATGACGATGGTATCGTAAAACTCAGAGCAGCTCATAGTGGGAGAAAGGAGCTTGCTGGTGTATGGATAACTGTAGTTGTTATCCTGCGGAAGGTTTACTAAAACATAGGAACCGGCATTCAAATTACTGAAAGTGTAGTTGGCTGAATAGATGTATTTATAAGTCCCCGAAACAGAGGAATCTATGGTGAGTATATAAGCATTTGAACTATCCAAATATGCATTAGCCCCCAAGCGCTTCAGCTTAGTGTAGCCGGGAAAAAATCCATCTTGACGATAAAAATCGTAGTTGATTTTATTCTGCCCTGGGCAGCCTCTTATAATCTGTTTGCGGTAAGTAAAATCAGCTACATCTTGCGGACCTATAGTGAAGTTGCCTGTAATAACATGCCCGCAGGTATCTTGCATCTGCCATTGGTAAGTCCCTATACCTAATCCACCTATTTGATAGCAAATACCGGTAGGAGAATAACCGCTGCAATTATTGGTAAATACCGTCTGCGATTGTGGATATATAATTGAATCCTGATGTGTAAAATAGGGTTTTGTGCTTTGCACGGCAGCGGGGCCCGAGAGGATAGTTGGAACAGGCAAAGAAGAAAAATTGTAGCCACTGATTAGCAAGGAAGCGGTCGAGTCCAAACAGGAGTAGGGTTGTAATCTCACATCTACCCAAGGTGTATCAAGAGCCGGTGGGGTAAAATATTTTGTAACCAGATGCCCACAGTTATCTCGCAGCGTAGCTACATAAAGGTGTCCCGGGGTAAGCACCGGGCTGGTATATGCTAAAACACCTTGAATAGATACTGAATCAATCAGTGCATTGGACGCAGTAGAATCTCGAATAACTATTTGTGTGGGCTCGTAATAGATCGTTAGGCTTGCATTAGAAATGTAATAAAACGTAACGTAATTACCTAGCACACAGTTATTGTTACTAAGCGGAAAATAAAGAGAGAAGTCCCAGTCGCTTAAAATATCTTCATGCGATGATGATTGTCCGCAACCATCAACTATTGTAACAATAGCCGTATCGCCATAAGTAATTCCTGCAAAGGTGTCTTGAATAAAAGCGTATGGATAAGCAGCAGGAGAAACAGAATAATGTGTTTTTGTGTAGGTAATTCCGTTCGCTGTAATGGTTACATAAAAGGGGGGAGTATACTTGCTGGATAAGCTATAGAACCATGTTTGAACAATGGTGGTGTTGCATCCAATCATTTGGTTTTGTGTAAGGCCTATAAGAAAAGTATCAGTCGGGTCGGTAAGTGTTACAAATCTGGTAGCAAAGGCCTGACAAGAATCATACATACGCAGCCTATAATTCCCTGCAACCAAATTGGCAAAACTATCACTTGTTTGAGTAAGTACAGCCCCTGTACCGATATTTGTAAGCACCCATGTATAAGGAGCACGACCAGTGCCTATATTCGCAAAGCCTTTTATGCTTCCCGTAGCTGTACCAGCACAAAGTGGGTTTTGAAACGTAGGTGCAAAATCAGGAAACTGATAGGTGCCGCCAACCACCACATTCACCAAAGCCGTATCATTAGAAAAGTTCGTCACCATCACTTGATACACGCCACTGGGCAACGCACCAAACTGACTGCCGTTTTGTGGAGGGCGAATATCAGGGCCACTCACAATAGCAAAGAGCATAGTTGAAGGGCTTTGTGCAAAAACAGTTATTGTTCCGTCATTTGCACAGTTACTGGGTGTTGATGCAACGGAGTCTACGGTTATTAATGCATTACAGCGACAATTCCACCCTAAAAGGCTGATCAGTAGGAATACTTTTAATGTTATTGTCGCTTTCATATCACTAAAAGTAGATATAAGTTGTTGTAAATCAAGCAGAGAGTTCTTTGCTTTCTACATGTTCAAGAGGCCAATTTAGACTGTAACCAATTATGGTAATTCAATAGTTGACTGTCTTCATTTTGCTTTAATCGTTTATCTTTCACCAGCACTCTTAATGCAGCTTGTGCCTTTTCATTGCTGTATTTCAGCTCCTGTTTTCGCAAGAGTTGCATCCAGTCGTACATTAGTTTTTCAGCACATGCATCTGTTTGATCCATTTCATCTTTAAACTGTTTTCGTACCTGTTCAAGCCTTATTGATATACCCGCTAAATCTTTCGATTCAAAGTGCATCATCAATTCTGTTATCGCTACGCGGAATTTAAACAAATTGTCCGACTTCTTGTAATACTCATTGGTGTAATACTTTACAAAACTTCGGATGGCATCGTTGTGTTTTCCTGTTTTAAAAAATAAAATGCCACGATTTAAATGAATAAACATTTCATAATAGGTATTGGCTTTACCTTTCATCACTTCTTCCAACTCTTTCAATGCTTCTAACGCTTTGTTGGGTGCAGTTTCGGAATAGTTAATGACACGCGCATTGTAGTAATAGAACACGAATTTATGATAATGCAGTCGATTATAGTTTTCTATTTCAGCGCCTAATATTTCAGCGTAATGAAGCGATTTTTCATGTTTTCTGTTGCGCGAAAAGCTGTTCACCAAAAAGGTAAGCATTTGCAGTTTCGTGTCGTGGTTGGAGCGGTCGAACCAATTTGCTTTGGTGAATTTCTGGTAGATAGACACCATGAAACGCTCTAGTTCTATATAGTCGTGGCGTTGCAGTAGAATATGACTCACTGCACGGTATATCTTTGTTTGAAAGGTTTTACTTTGCTTTAAACTTTTATCGGCACTGTATTTTTGTGTAACATCATCTAATAGTTGCACTGTGTTTTCATCCTCACGTCCCTTTGCCTGGGATAGTTTTAGTCGATACACCACTGCTGCTAAAATCTGATCCATTTCCCGAAGTTTATTCAATTGGATGGCGTTTTTGTTTCGCTTTTCTATATAGGCCTCCGGATTCATAGAAGGTAAATCGCTCGATAGTTTAATGTAATTCGCGTAAATCAAATCCAGCATTTCCAAGTTTTCACCATTCAGCGCCAAACGTTCTGCTTTCCTTAAATAAGCTAACGCTAATTCGAAATTACCTTTGTCGAAGAAAATATGGAACACAGAGAAATAAAGAAAGAGTTTGTTCTTGTCGTTTTTGCTTTCGTGTAACATGGCTAAGTTCTGGCAGATCACATCTTGCAATCGTCCTCTTAATCGATAAAACGCATTCTTATCGCTATCACCGTAGAGTTTCCGATGGATTTTCGCTTCGTCATAATGGTCGGCATTAGTGCGGATATAATCGAAAAGTTTTTCGTCTTTTCTTTCACCTTTGGTTTCTATTCTAGAGAGATATAGCTTTAAATGCCTCACTTCTTCTTTGGTCATTACGGCAACAAGCTGTGTAAGTAAGTCCATAATGGTACTTTGAACATGTAAGAAAATAAAAAAATCTAAATCTTCCTAATCTTCCTTTTTGTACATTTATGTAAATTTCAGGATATATGAAGAATAGGTATATACTGGTGCTACTCTTTATTATAGGTATGGGAATGCCTAGTACTTTGTATGCCCAAGCTAAATTGGGTTTGTATACCACTTCTGTTTCCAATAGCACGCCTAACTTGGGCGACCAGATTAGCATTTTCACCAAGCTTAGAAATACAAGTACAACGGATACCTTTTCCGGAGTCATTAACTTTCTGCTCGCCAATAAGGATAGTATTATTACCAACCTTTCTGTAGTGGGTAAGCCGCCATTTACCGGTACATCCATAACACTTGCGCCTTTGGAGGAAAAAGCCGCTCTTTTTACTGTTCAGCTTTTGCCCACGTATTTTAAAGCCGGACCTGATATCATTATTGTTTGGCCTGTAGCTTCAGTAACACTTGATGATAGTGCAAGGGCGCCAATCCAAATAGCAAACGCTTTGGGCTTAGAAGAGCAGGGTGGAAATGAAATTCAACTTTTCATGGCGAACGAGCAGCTTTTTGTTAGAAAAAGCGTGCAAGAAAAGGTTCTTCAATATGTAAGAATTTATGCTGTTTCCGGAACGCTTATTGAACAGCATCTTCTACATTCTACTAACAATAATATTCCATTACGCCATTTGCCGGAGGGTATGTACATTGTTGAAATGGTAAGTGGTAATACAATAATGAAGCGAATCAAGTTTTTGAAGTAGAGAAGAATAGATTTATTTCTCCTTCAGCATTTTGTCTAACTGTAAAATTTCGTCACGTAACTTAGCGGCAAGCAAGAAATCGGTTTCCTTAGCGGCTTTATTCATGCGGTTTCTGGTTTCTTCAATGGTTTTCTGCAATTGCTGTTTGTTCATCATACTCACAATTGGGTCGGCTACCAAGCTCAATGCTTCATCCGGTTCTACATAAGCTACGCCATCGCCTTTTCTTATTTCCAACACAGAAGTCTGTTTCATGATTTCTTCCTTCGATTTTAAAACCGTTTCAGGTGTTACGCCAAATTCTGTGTTATAGGCAATTTGTTTTTCACGTCTTCGGTTAGTTTCATCGATGGTTTCTTGCATCGATTTTGTAATCCGATCGGCATACATAATTACTTTCCCGTTTGAATTTCGCGCTGCACGCCCGGATGTTTGTATCAACGATTTTCTATTTCTCAAAAAGCCTTCTTTGTCGGCATCTAAAATTGCAACCAACGAAACCTCAGGTAAATCAAGTCCTTCACGCAATAGGTTCACACCAATCAATACATCAAATTTACCCAAACGCAAGTCGCGAATGATTTCAATTCGATCCAATGTATCTACACCGCTGTGGATGTAACGACATTTAATATGCAATCGCGATAAATATTTATCGAGCTCTTCTGCCATACGTTTTGTAAGCGTTGTCACCAACACACGTTCATCTTTTTTAATACGTTCATCAATCTCATCCATCAAATCATCGATTTGGTTGAGACTCGGACGAACATCAATTATCGGGTCGAGCAATCCTGTAGGACGAACAATCTGTTCCACCACTTCTCCATTGGTTTGTGCTAATTCGTAATCGCCCGGAGTGGCACTTACATAAATGGTTTGACCGGTTATCGATTCAAATTCCGAAAAATTCAACGGACGGTTATCCATCGCTGAAGGTAAGCGGAATCCGTATTCTACTAGATTCAACTTTCTGCTTTTATCGCCACCCGACATCGCTCCAATTTGCGGTACCGATACGTGACTTTCATCCAACACCATCAAAAAATCATCCGGAAAATAATCCAACAAACAATACGGCCGCGAGCCCGGTTGTCGTCTGTCCATATAGCGCGAATAGTTCTCAATGCCCGAACAGTAGCCTAATTCACGCATCATCTCCATATCAAATTCCACGCGCTCTTTCAAACGTGCCGCTTCAATATGTTTGCCCACTTCTTTGAAATACGCCACTTGCTGGTCTAGGTCTTCTTTAATTTGCGATAAGGTGAATTTCAATACATCCTTCGATGTCACATACATGTTGGCGGGAAAGATGGCCACATTCGAATATTTCTCAAAGGTTCGTCCTGTGCTCGGTTCAAAGGCTTCGATGCGCTCAATTTCATCATCAAAAAAAGTAACGCGATACGCATAATCCATGTAGGCCAATGCAATTTCAACGGTGTCGCCTTTCGGTCGAAAAGTTCCACGCACCAATTCTAAATCAGAACGCGAATAGAGCGATTCCACCAATTGCAATAAAAAGGCATTGCGACTTAAGTTTTGCCCTACCTTAATTTTAATCACCGAGTTGGCATATTCGATGGGGTTTCCTAAACCGTAGATACAGGAAATAGACGCCACCACTATAATATCTCTTCTTCCGGAAAGCAACGAAGCCGTGGTGCTCAATCGCAATTTTTCAATTTCTTGATTGATAGATAAGTCTTTTTCTATATATGTTCCGGAGGAAACGATGTAGGCTTCCGGCTGATAGTAATCATAATAAGATACAAAATACTCTACCGCGTTATTGGGAAAAAACTGCTTGAATTCGCCATATAATTGCGAAACCAATGTTTTATTGTGTGTGAGAATAAGCGTAGGACGCTGCACTTCCTGAATCACATTGGCAATGGTGAACGTCTTCCCGGAGCCTGTAACACCCAGCAATACCTGCTTTGGGTCGCCCTCATTTAAGCCGTTCACCAATTGGCGAATAGCTTCGGGTTGATCGCCCATAGGCTTGTATTTGGATGTAAGTTCAAACATGGTAAAAGTTGAGGGGCCAAAATACAAGAAAAAAAGAGGCTATGGTTTACATTGTGAAAGTTTTTATATTCGCAATTCAAAAATTAGTAATAATGCAGTTAGCAGAAATTGTTTCAGTAACCGGAATGCCGGGAATTTTTCAAGTGAAAGGAAAGCGTGGCGATGGTCTTATCGTTACTTCATTGGTAGATGGTAAGTCGCAATTTGTATCCGGACGTGTACACATGTTCAGTACGTTGGATAACATCACTATCTACACAACAGACGAGCCGGTAGCGTTGAAAGACGTGTTGGCCGAAATGAAAAAACAAGAAGGCAAAAATCCACCGGCCGATCCAAACGGAAAAGAAGACGAGATTAAAAAATATTTCGGCAGCATCATACCCACTTACGACACTGTGAAAGTGTACTTAAGTGATATGAAGAAGTTGATTAAATGGTACAATTTGTTGAACGGCAAAGGGCTGATTGACGAATTGGTGAAAGACGAAGCAACTGTTGCCACTGAAGAAAAAGCAGAAGGAGGCGCTGAAGAAAAACCGAAAAAAGCAACCAAAAAAGCGGCTGACAAAGACGGTGAAAAATCGGCTAAGCCAAAAGCTGAAAAAGCATCTACTAAAGCTAAAGTGGCTGCTCCTAGAACAAACGCACCACCAAAGAAAATTACAACACCTAGAAAGGCCTCGTAATTTGAATAACGATATGCAAAGCCCTCCTTGGAAACTTGGGGGGCTTTTGTTTTGCGTAATCTCGCCTTTCACCAACCGAAATAAGCCTTTGTTTCCATCATTACTTTCTCTATATTCGATATGAATAGCTTTTACACATTTTGAAAATAGTCTACACCATTTTGCTGTTGCTGGCTTCATTGGCTTCCTTTGCACATGCTACATGTAGCAGTTGCGATTTATATTTTGTGGAAAATCGCGGTCAGTGGGAAAGCAACATTCGTTTGAAATCCGATTTTGGAAGTGGTGCCATTTTCTTTGAGAACGATAGGGTTACCATTTCGCTTTGTGATGCAGCTCAGAAAAATAAAGCTATCGGTCACGGTATGAGTGCTACCCCAAAAACAGATGCCGATTATTTGGTGAATTACCATGCCTATCAAATGATTTTTGAGAATAGCAATGCACAGAAAACAATTCAACCTGATGATCAACTCAACGAGTATTTCAACTACTTTTTAGGAAATAATAAGCGTACTTGGAAAGGGGGCTGTCATGCCTATCGTAAAGTGATTTATCGCAGTTTGTATGAAGGCATAGATGCAGAATATTATTCGGAAGGTAATGGTTTGAAATACGATATGTATGTGCAACCCGGTACCGATCCTGCTCAAATTGCCATTCGCTATGATGGGATTGATAATGTACAAGTGGATACCAAAGGAAATTTAGTTTTGAAAACTTCGTTGGGTGATATCATTGAGCAACGGCCTTATACTTACCAAACTATTAATGGCGAAAAGCGTGAAGTGAAATGTCATTTTGTTTTGGATGAGGAGACGAAGACTATTCACTTTAAGCCTGAAAACTATGATGAACGCTACGTTTTGGTCATTGACCCACGTTTAGTTTTCGCTACTTATTCGGGTTCAACATCCGATAACTTTGGCTACACCGCTACCTATGATAAATTTGGGAATGGCTTCGCTGCAGGAAGTGCATTCGGGCAAGGCTATCCTACTACATTAGGTGCTTATCAAGTGAGTTACAAAGGCGGACCAACAGTTGTCTTTTCTAATGGCGGCACCTATCCGAATACCGATATGGGTATAACGAAGTATGATTCTACCGGAACGAATCGTTTGTTCTCCACTTTTCTTGGTGGCTTTGGTTCGGATTTGCCGCACAGTTTAATTGTAGATAAAGATGATCAATTGTATGTATTGGGAACAACAGCATCTGCGAATTTTCCGGTTACTAATCAGGCCTACGATACTGTGTTTCATGGCGGCCCGAATGCCGGTCCTTTAGATGGAATTGCTGTGGCATATTATGCCGGTTCCGATATTGTGATTTCAAAATTTAGTGTGGATGGCACACAGTTATTAGCATCCACCTTTTTAGGTGATAGTGCCAACGATGGCTTGAATTATAATAATCCTTTTGCTTCGTTAAGTCCTGCACTTACTCGACATAATTATGCCGATGAAGTGCGCGGAGAAATCGACTTTGCGCCTGATGGAAACATAGTAATTGCCTCTACTACACGTTCAAAAAATTATCCGAAAACAGATTCGTTGACATCCGCTTCGCCCAATGGAGATGCCGATGCCTGCTTGTCGAAGCTCACACCAAATTTAGATTCGCTGATTTGGAGTGTGAAGTTTGGCGGCAGTGGCGATGATGCAGCGTACTCAATAGCTTTCGGCTTGGACAGTAGTATTTATGTTGTGGGCGGGACGGCTTCTAACAATTTTCCGGTACCTGGTTTCGGTAAACAAAAAGCATATGGGGGTGGATTAACGGACGGTTTTATCTATCACATCAGCAAAGATGCAGATTCTGTGTATTCTTCTTCCTTTGAAGGATTTAATGCATACGATCAAATTTATTTTGTGGAAACGAATCGCAAAGGCGAGGTATTCGTGTTAGGACAGGCCGATAATAGCCAATCCAATTACGTTTTTAATGCGGCCTATAACAAGCCGAATGGCGGACAGTTTATCACAAAATTCAAAAAGGATTTGAGCGATTGGATTTGGTCGACCAGTTTTGGCAGAGGAACAGGTGTTTCAGATATTTCACCAACTGCATTTTTGGTGGATTTGTGCAACAGCATTTATGTAAGCGGTTGGGGAAGTCCTTCCGTAAACGCTGAAGCCGGTTGGCCAAGCAACGTTCACGGCACTTCAGGCTTAGATGTAACTCCGGGTTGTTATCAGTCCACTACCGATAATAGTGATTTCTATTTGATGATTTTACGTGATGATGCTTCAGGACTTCAATATGCTACTTTCATTGGTGGTGTGAATGAAGCCGATCACGTTGATGGGGGTACAAGTCGTTTTGATAAAAAAGGAGTGGTGTATCAATCGGTATGTGCCAGTTGTGGAGCTTCTAGCCGTTTCCCAACTTATCCGAGCAATTGTGTTTCGCCCACCAACCGCAGCAACAATTGCAATAATTTGTTGTTCAAATTCGATTTAGATATTCCACTTACTATTGCTGATTTTTCAGTGCCCAAAGGATGCAACTTGAATCAACTACCATTCACTAATTTAAGTAAACGAGTAGGCGCAAATGCCAACTACTACTGGGACTTTGGCGATGGAAGCACCAGCAATGCCACAAACCCAACACACACTTATACGAATAGCGGAACGTATATTGTTCGTTTAAAGCTGATTGATTCTTCTAGCTGTAACATCAGTGACTCCACACAACAAACCATCACTATTCAGCGGGCGCAAAGTACAGTTCTTCCCGATGCAACGATCTGTTCTTCTGATTCTGTGCAGATTGGAATTCCTCCTTCCTCCGATCCCAATGCAAAATATAATTGGTTGCCAAATTACGCCTTAAGCGATGCAGCGATTGCGAATCCATTTTCATCGGCCGATGTTACTACACAATATGCTTTATTCTATACCCATGATTACTGCACAGATACGCTTGCACAGTTGGTGAAGGTGCCATTCGATTCGCTGGAAATTACCGGTGGTAAGGTGTTCTGTCCGAAAGATACATTGCGTTTATTGGTGAAAAATGCCAACACATCAAACACTATGACGTATGTATGGACACCCACAAGTCAAATTTTATCCGGAGCCAATACCGCAAATCCATTGTGTGCACCGGTCCGCGATACGCTATTTCGTGTAACAGGCGTAGATGCAAATGGTTGCATCTATCGCGATTCTTTTTACGTGAAAGTTGCGTCTACATTAGGCAATTTAAGTATTGTCGCTATTCCGGATACCATTCTATTTGGTGATACATCTCAAATTCAAACCATTTATTCTGCAGAAGTTGTGAAGTTTCAATGGGAGAACGATCCAACATTAACGGCAGTTGATATTCCTAATCCGAAAGCAGCACCGCTCTTTACAAAGTCATATCAACTCACCGCCTTTGACACCAATGGTTGTAAGTTAGTGAGCGACCTCAGCATTGTGGTACTCCGGACACCCTGTAATAAAGAAGGGGTTTATATTCCCAACGCATTTTCTCCGAATAATGATGGGAAGAATGATGTGTGGTATGTACGTGGAAATGATATTAAAAGTATTACCATTGCTGTGTTTGACCGCTGGGGACAAAAAATATTTGAGTCCTCAGATATCAATAAGGGATGGGATGGAACGTTTAAAGGAGCAAAGTTAGATCCATCGGTTTTTGGTTTTTACATTGAAGGCTTGTGCTTGAATAATGAACGTTTTTCATTAAAAGGAAATGTAACTATTTTGCGATGAGAAAGTGGTATGCACATATTGTCAATCGAAACGCACCGTTTAAAGTTAGTGGTGTAATCTTGCTTATTCTTTTAACCCTCAACCTCCAACCCTCAACCCTTAAAGCACAAGACATACATTTCTCTCAGTTCTCCTTTTCTCCTGCCAATCTAAATCCCGCCTACACTGCCCTATTTGATGGAGATGTGCGCTTTGTAGCCAACTACAGAAATCAGTGGTTTACAGTGCCGGTCAATTATAATACAGTTTCATTGTCTGCCGATATGAATCTGTATACGCTTAAAAACCACGATAAAATTGGCGGTGGCTTAACCTTCTATTACGATCGGGCCGGAGATTCTAAGTTTACTTCACTGCAAGCTTTATTGGCGATGAGTTATGTCTTGAACTTCGGGAAAGAAGATAAACATTCACTTTCAGCCGGTTTTAATGTTGGTTTGGGGAATCGCTCTTTTCAATATCAAAATTTGTATTTCGATAATCAATACAATGGCGATCGCTACGATGGTCGTTTGGGTAGTGGAGAAGATTTCCCGAAAACAAGTTTCACCTATCCGGATGTGAATATTGGTCTAGCATATAAACTACGATTAAGTGAGCGGAAAAATTTTACCATTGGTTTTGCAGTGCATCACCTCAATCAACCACAGCAAAGTTTCTTTAACGATAAGCAAGTCCGTTTAAATATGCGCTTTGTAGGACATGCAACATTGCGTTGGAAAGTGGCTAAAAGATGGGATTTGGTGCCCGAAGTTATTTATCAGCAACAAGACACAAAGCACGAAGTAGCTTTTGGATTACACACAAAAGCCTATGTGTTCAAACAAAAAGATGCGCAAGTATGCTTGAATTTCGGTGCTTATTATAGAAATAACGATGCCGCGTATCTTTTAATTGGTATGGATTACAACGCTTGGCAGGTGAATTTGAGCTATGATATTAACACGTCTAAATTTCAGCGTGCAACAAACACATATGGTGCCATTGAAGCCTCAGTGATTTATATTCTATCGAAGGTGAAGAAGGTGAATAGTTTTGGTAAATCTTGTCCGATTTTTTAATGATGGAAAACATGGGGACAAGAGAAAATAATCGATCTAAAAGCAATATGAAGTGTATAGCAAAAACGCTGTTTACGCTGTTGTTACTTACTTTGTATTCTTTTTCAAACGCACAAAAAGTAGAAAAGTTTATTGCGAAAGCAGAGGAAGCATACGAAAATGCCGACTATTACGCTGCAGCCGATTACTATCAAATGGGCATAGAAAAATATCCCGAAAATGTTGCCCTCAAATATGGTTTAGCGGAGTCGCTCAGAAAGTATAACGATTACGATAGAGCCGCTAAAAGCTACAAGGATGTTGTAACTGACGATACGCAAAAGAAGTATCCTCTAGCGGCCTATTGGTACGCTGTAATGCTTCGTCAGCAAGGAAAGTACGATATGGCATTGAAGCAATTCGAGAAGTTGAAATATACGTATCGAGGGAAAGAAGATATAAAAGACAAACTCACACAGCAAATAGCTTCTTGTAAATGGGCTATTGAGCATGCAAAAGATACCTCTTCGATAAAAGTTATTCACCTTGTAGCACCTGTAAATACGCCTTATTCAGAATTTAACCCTTTCACGGATAATAATGGTCAGTTGTTTTATTCTTCATTACGGAAGACAGAAACAGATAAAAAATTTATAGGACGTTTTTATGGTTTGCAAGATTCTATGGCTGCATTTTTAAAGAAAATAAATGCAACCGCTACACCTCAGAAACACTTAGCTAACGGGCATTTTGCCGATAACGAAAGCGAGTTTTTCTTTACAGTGTGTAATGATGATGCTAAACGAGGATGTAAAATTTACTTTACATCTAAAGCCGATGATTGGTCGAAAATTGAGGAAGTGGCGGTTCAGAATTCAGATGATTATACCAATACACATCCGTTTTTAGCATCACTGAATACAGGAGAACAAGTATTATATTTTGTAAGCGATAGAAGCGGAGGTAAAGGGTCATCAGATATATGGTCTGCAAAGCGTAACGGAAAAAACAGTTATGCCACTCCATCGCCTTTAACCGCTGTGAATACTTCTGAAAGCGAGTTTACTCCCTTTTTTGATTCAGACTCTAATCAACTTTATTTTGCTTCGGAAGGGTGGAATGGTTTCGGAGGTTTAGATATTTATAAATGGAAGCCCAATGCAGTAAGTCCTCAAAATGCAGGTAATAAGATAAATTCTCCCGCAAACGACTTTGGTTTTGTGTTGACTGCAGATAGAGGCAAAGCCTATTTCGCAACGAATCGTAAAGGTTCATTCTTTATCAAAGCAGAAACCTGTTGCTACGATATTTGGAGCTATGCTACCGGAGAGAAAAAAGTTGTAAAGTCAATAGATTCAACACTCACAATGAGCATGCCACCGGTTGCGTTAACGGTTAAAGACAGTTTAAAAGTGTATACTATTGTAGGAAGGACTACTGCAAGTATTAAAGATACAGTTCCCGTAATCTCACAAAAAATTGATGTATCAGATTCTTCTTCTTTAACGATTTTGCAACTAGCAATAACTAAAACAACTACTGCGAAATTGAAAGGACTGTTGCCTGTAACCCTCTATTTTCATAACGATGAGCCGGAATGTTGTAATTTACGCGATTCTACTCCATTGAATTATGTAACTACCTACGAAGCCTATTGGCGCTTACTTAATGACTATAAATCTAATTTCACAAGAGGTTTAGAAGAAGGAAAGAAAACAGCAGCCGAACAAGAAATATTTTATTTGTTTACCGATAAAGTCGAGAAAGGCTATCACGATTTAATTCAGTTTAGTGCGCAATTGCTCGATGCGTTGAAAATGGGCAAAAAAGTTTCGGTCACTATTCAAGGCTATTGTTCTCCGCTTAATTACAATGAATACAATATCAAACTAGGGTACAGACGAATAGCTTCCCTCAAAAATTATTTCTACCATTATCGTGCAGGTGTCTTCCAGTCCTTTATTGATAACGGTTATCTCATACTCAAAAATGAATCCATCGGTGAAGAAAAAGCTGCAAAAGCTGTGAGCGATTCACGAGAAGATACCCGGAATTCAGTCTATAATCCTGCTGCAGCCGTTGAACGGAAAGTGGAAATTATCTCGATTGAGTTAGAATAAAATTGTATGCAAGGTTTATTTTTTTAAATTCGTGCCGTAAATTTTTTGTGTGTCTAAAGAGCAGTCTAATTCCGGTAAACATCCTTTTTCTAAATTCTTGAAAGAAGAGAAATCTTCTGCCCCTGCTCCTGCCGTAAAGAAAACGACTAAGTCGGTTTCCGATCGCCCACGAAAAAGAACAGCGCTCGATGAAAAAATTGAGAAGCACATCAATAATCTCGACATAGATGCTAAGCATTCTTCAAAACTCAACGAAACAAAAGTCGATCCATTTACAGAACCGGTTCGTTTAAATAAATATTTGGCACATGCCGGTATTGCTTCGCGCAGAAAAGCCGATGAATTAATCGGACAAGGTAAAGTGAAAGTGAATGGTGAAGTGGTGTTGGAAATGGGGCACAAAATTAATCCTGGCGATAAAGTAACGTTTGATAACAAGGTTTTGAACCCCGAGAAAAAAGTTTACATTCTTCTAAATAAACCAAAGAACTGTATCACCACTACAAGTGATGAAAAAGATAGAATGACGGTGCTCGATTTAATTGAAGGCGCTTATTCAAAAATTAAGTCGGTAACTAAACCACGTTTATATCCGGTGGGTCGTTTGGATAGAAGTACTACAGGTGTGTTATTGATTACCAACGATGGAGAGATGGCGCAAAACCTTACTCATCCTTCCCGCGAAATCAGAAAAATCTATCACGTACATCTCGATAAAAATCTTGCATCAGAAGACTTCGCCAAAATCATGCATGGTGTAGTTTTGGAAGATGGAATTGCTGAAGTAGATGAAGTTGCCTACACCGATCCTAAAAATAAAAATGAAGTAGGGGTTGAAATTCATAGCGGTAAAAATCGTATCGTTCGTAGAATATTCGAATCGTTAGGATATGAGGTGATTAAACTCGATCGTGTTTTCTTTGGTGGTTTAACCAAAAAAGATTTACCGCGCGGTAAATGGAGATTCTTAGAAGAAGAGGAGGTGAGACGCTTACGTCACTTCAAACTATAGTATTTTAAGAACTTTCAGCTTATGTCTGTTGAGCCGGAAAATATAATTACCTTCAATCGCACGCGTCCGGAAGTCGATCAATTTCGTTTTTGCCACGCACCATTTAACAACATTTACTTTGGAAACAGAGGCTATGTAATGGCTTGTTGTTTCAATAAGCTTCATGTTATTGGTCGTTATCCGCAACAGAGTATTGCTGAAATTTGGGAAGGAGCAAAAGCAGATGAATTGCGTAAAGCTATAAATGACGGTGATTTCAGTAAGGGCTGTACGGGTTGTCAAGCCTTGTTCGAGCATCAAAACTTTGGCGGCATTCCTTCGAAAGTATACGACCATCATACCCATACGAATTCATTTCCAAAGCGCATGGAATTTGAACTGGATAACACTTGTAACTTAGAATGTGTTATGTGCACCGGTGAGCTGTCTTCTTCTATTCGCGAAAGAAGAGAACGAAAACCGCCTATCCTTTCACCTTATGATGATGCATTTATTCAACAACTCGAACAGTATATTCCTTTCTTGGAAACAGCGCAGTTCTTGGGTGGTGAGCCGTTTTTAATTCCGGTGTATTTTGGTATTTGGGAAAAGATAAGTGCATTGAATCCTAGTGTGAAAATCAGTATTCAAACCAATGGCACTATTCTGAATTCGCGGGTTAAACGATTGCTAGATGAATTACAGGTGTCTATTTCTATTTCAATTGATTCGTTGAAGCGAGATACATACAAGAGAATCCGTGTAAATGGTGATTTAGAACGTGTATTGGAAAACGTTGCTTATTTCAGCGATTATGTAAAAAGAAAACAAACAAGTTTATCGTTTTCCTTTTGTCCGCTCACTGAAAACTGGACTGAAATTCCTGATTTTGTTGCCTTTTGCAATGGACAGCATGCCTCCGTTTTTTTTAATACGGTCATTTATCCAGCCGAGTTTAGCTTAATGAATTTAAGCAATGAACAATTAAATGAGATTATAGCGTTTCTTCAAGTTGCAATATTGCCACAAAGCAATGCCATCGAGCAGCAAAATTACAGCCGATATCAATCGCTGATCAATGAAATCAAATCGTACGCGCAAAAATCTTCAGCTATCAGCGAGCACAGTGGAGGAAATTTATCGCTAGAGGAGTATCTCGATAAAATGCGTGAACATATCCGAAACACTTCTACAGAAAACGAACTCACTCAACAAGACCAGTTACGCACGGTGAGTGCCAATATCCATAGTATTTTAGCTTTTGCTGAAAAAGACGGATTAAAAGACCAAGCACAAATTCAAATTACAACCATTAACCCCGATGTGCTCTTTCAAAATTTAATTCTAATGAATGATTTGGAACGAGCTTATACTTTGTTTAAAGAGCGCATTTTAAAAGTTCTTTAAATTAGTTGCTCGCTCTTTTTGCGTAAACCGCTTCTGCTAACCACACGAATTCATTCAAAAACGTATCCGACATTCTGTGCATAGCCGCATCTTCGCTATTGCCCGTTTCATCAATACGTTTATCTACTCCGCCTATCAATAACATTTGTGGTGATGGAACACCCATAAAGGCGCAAATCATTTGCTGCATTTGATGTGCTGCACGCATGCCTCCCATAGCTCCGGTAGAATAAGTTACGATACCAAAAACGCGTTTTGCATATTTCGGAAAATGGTCCAATAAGTTTTTCATTACAGCCGAGTAGCTTCCATTGTATTCCGGGGTTACCAAAATAAAGGCATCCGCATCAAACACCAATTCGCCCAATGCCTCATGCTCTTTAGGTAAGTCTTCCTTTTTCATCCAAACATCACTCACAAAATCTAAACGGTGATTACGTACGTCTAAGATACAATAATGGTGAGTGGGATAGCGTTCCGATAGTTTTTGCTGTAAATGCAAAGCCACACGGTGACTTAAGTTTGGATTCCTAGAACTTCCTGAAACAATAGTAATATTCATGCGAGACGAATTAATGTTATTCCTACAAACATAATTTCATTCAGGTTGTTTTCAAATTCGACATTTTATTAATTGAGAAGCTGTATACACTAAGTCGTTTCATATTTCGTTATCTATTTACTTATATTTATCACGAAATTTAATTTTTGCGCACATGAACAACCTGAGTTATTATTTATTAGAAGCCATGAAATTGACTGTTCCGGCTTTGCTTGTGGCGGCTGCAGTGGTGTATATCGTTCGCATGTTCATCAATAAGGACCAGCAAATGCGCATCTTGGAAGCGAAAATGAATTCCAACAAGGATGTAACGATGATTCGATTACAGGCCTACGAACGTATGATTTTATTGTTGGAAAGAATACACCCATCTTCGGTTATTCAACGTGTAATTGAGCCGGGTATGAATGCTAGAGGGTTACAGTTTGCGATGACGACCACTATTCAATCGGAATTCGAGCATAACTATGCACAGCAACTGTATATTTCTTCCGATGCATGGAATTTAATTAATGCCTCAAAAACAGAGGTCATTAAAATGGTTAATATTTTAGCCAACGCAACCACACCCGAAACTTCCGCACAGGAATTTTCAACTATGATTTTGAATGCGATTATTCACTCCGAACAACCCCTACCTTCGCAAACAGCTTTAGAATTTCTCAAAGCCGAAGCAAGGGAAATATTCTAAAACTATGAAATGTACATCCCCACAGCTTCGTAACATGCTCTTTTTGGATATAGAGACCGTGCCGCGCCACGCATCCTATGCTGAATTGAACGACAATTGGAAATACCTTTGGCAAGCAAAACATAACACGTTTCGCGATATACAAGAAACCGAAGCAGAGACCTACGCTTCACGAGCCGGCATTTATGCCGAATTCGGGAAAGTGATTTGTGTATCTGTAGGTTATTTTCATCGCGATAAAGCATTGGATACTGATAAGTTTCGCGTGAAAAGTTTTTTCGGTGACGATGAGAAAAAATTACTAGAAAAGCTAGGAGTCATGCTCCGAAAGTATTTCCGAGACAGTGATACATGGCAAATTACCGGACATAACGTACGTGAATTTGACATTCCTTATCTCTGTCGCAGGATGTTGGCTAATGGCTTAGAACTTCCTGAAATACTCGATGTGTCGGGTCGCAAACCTTGGGAAATGAATATTTTCGACACCTTACAGCAATGGCGTTTTGGCGATTATAAAAATTACACTTCACTGAAGTTAATTGCCGCAACACTCGATATCCCATCTCCTAAAGATGATATCGAAGGTAAAGATGTAGCACGAGTATATTGGCAGGAAAAAGAACTTTCACGCATTGTTACTTATTGTCAGCGCGATGTAATCACCGTAGCAAGAATTGTAATGAAGTTATGTGGGGAAACGGAACAACTTTTAGACGAAAATACTATTGTTCTCTAATCTTAGTTTTTAACACAAATCAACTCCCCTCCTTTCCAAGGAGGGGCAGGGGTGGTCATCATGACTCAACTAAATAATATCAAAGTTTTAAAAGATTTTCGAAAGGAGTTAAGAAACAATTTAACTCCTGCTGAAGCCGTGTTGTGGAAATACCTGAAAGGGAAACAGCTCGAAGGCCGTAAATTCAGGAGGCAACATAGTGTTGGTTATTATATTCTAGATTTTTATTGCCCGGCAGAAAAATTAGCGATTGAGTTGGATGGTGCACATCATTATACAAGTGCTGGAATAGCTTATGATGAAGAGCGAACTATATTTTTGAATAGTTTAGGAATACAAGTGATAAGATTTGAGAATAAAGAAGTGTTTGAGTTTACATCGGAAGTAATTGAAAGGATTAGAAATTGTTTCACCACCCCAACCCCTCCTTGGAAAGGAGGGGAGTAGGAAATTTACTTAATCTCCAACTCCCTCGCCACAAAGCCTCCAAGCTTTTTAATGGCTCGTTTGGCTTCCGGTAATAGTCGCCAAAACGATTGAAAAACGTGGAAATAATCCTGATAGATTTCGATTTCTATATCCACGTTTTGTGCCTTTGCTTTATCATATACCCGCAACGAATCATCCAATAAAGCCTCTGCTGTTCCCACTTGAATGAATAATTTCGGTAGTCCGCTGAAATCAGCAAATACAGGTGAAATGTATGGTGTTTTCGGATCGTGGGAGGTGTAGTAATTTTTTGTCCAGAGATGAAAAGCCTCTTTTACCAGCATCGGTTCATCTACATGCGAACCGGTGAATGAAGGCCCACTCAGGGTTAAGTCTGTCCATGGCGAAAGTAAAATCGCACATTTCGGCAACGGTTTTTGATGGTCGCGCAAATACAACAATGTAGCCAAAGCCAATCCACCACCTGCCGAATCGCCACCAAAGGAAACGCCCGTTGGACTAAATCCGTTGTTTAACACCCAATCGTAGGCCAATACAGCATCCTCTAATGCGGCAGGGTAGGGGTTTTCAGGCGCTAGTCGATATTCGAAACTCAGAATACGCACATTCCCCGCTAAGGCTAATTTTGTAAGCATAGCACGGTGCGTGTTCACACTGCCTGTTGCATAACCGCCACCGTGAAAATACAGCAACACCTTATCAGCAGGCGCTTTGTGTGGATTTATCCATTCTGCTTTACAATGGTCAATTGCAATGGTTTGATAATCGCAAAACTTACTTTTGTAATCGTATTTCATCACCATATACTCAAAGCCTCTGCGAGACCGTTGAATATCTTGCCATTGCGCCTTATCGCGAACGGAGCGAATCGCCTTCTTTACTAAAAAAAGGGGGAGTGGAAATTGAACGAAATTAGAAGCTGCCATAGTTTATTGTTGAGAAGCTAAAAGTATTTTCCATGCATCTACCAAGTTGCCTTGCTGAATCAATTGTTGTGCGGCTTGATGCGCATTGTCTTTTTTGAAAGCGCTATTTTCTTCCCTTGAAAGTGCCGGAATCTCGTGCACTGAAGCCAGTTGCGCTAAATCGTTTCCGGTGAGAATTTTTGATGTAAGGATAAAATTCGGCAATGCATCAAAGCCTATACCTAAATTCGAATTCGCTTTTGGTTTTGCTACTTCGAAAATGTTAGAAGCGTCAGCTCTGCAGTAAAAATCTTTTCCCATTCGGGCAATGTATTTCATTTTCACAGGGTCAACACTGTTGTTGTCGTCTAACACATTTTCGTTGAAATGTAAGCACACAATTTCGCAGATAATTAAGTTGCCTGCTCCACCACCCGTGCCGGTTTCAATCACATTCAGCACTTTGCATTCTAATTGCGCGAACGATTCTGCAACACGCGGAGGACTCACAAAATCTGAAGCCAACATCGTGAAACCCGCTTTCACAAACTCATTCACGCCTTTCGGGTATTCTCCGCTGGCTAAATTCATTTGGTAGAGCATATCTTCATTCACAATATTCACCACACACTCTTTCACCTCCATCACATTGTCGAAGGTGTTTTTGGTTTGCCCTGTTCTACCGCTTCGAGCCGGTGAAAACACACAAATAGGAGGATTCGAGCCAAACACATTGAAAAAACTAAAAGGGGAAAGGTTGGGTTGCCCGTTTTTATCTACGGTGGAAACAAAAGCAATCGGACGAGGTGCAACAGCACTCAACATCAACTCGTGGAACTTTGGTTGTGGCGTTTCGCCCGGAAGAAATGTTTTCATGCCTTACAATTTTGCGGGTAAAATTTTATTGCTCACTTGTCCGAACCCTACGCGTACGTTATCTTTAGCACAATGCCCTTTGATAGTTACTGTGTCGTTATCCAAAATAAATTTGCGTTCAGTACCATCGGGCATTATTACCGGATTTTTACCGCCCCAAGAAATCTCAAGCATTGAACCATACGAATCTTTCTCCGGTCCCGAGATAGTGCCCGATGCGTAAAGGTCACCCACTTCTACATTACAGCCATTCACGGTATGATGCGCCAATTGCTGACACATATTCCAATACATGTATCTAAAATTGCTTTTCGATACCGTTTTTGTTGCACCGTTTTCTGCTGTGATGTCTACCTCTAATTGAATGTCGTAATTTTTTTGCCCTTCAAATTGTAAATAAGGTAGCGGTGTTGGTTCTTGCGCGGGTGAAGCTACACGGAAAGGTTCCAGAGCTTCCAATGTAACAATCCAAGGCGATACAGAGGATCCGAAATTCTTCGCCAAGAAAGGGCCTAGCGGAACATATTCCCATTTCTGCACATCGCGTGCACTCCAGTCGTTGAACAAGAGCAATCCGAAAATATAGTCTTCTGCATTGGCGGTTGAGATGCTATCGCCTAATTGCGTTTCTTTTCCAACAACAAACCCTACTTCCAATTCAAAATCAAGCAAGCGTGAAGGTCCAAACGTTGGTGCAGGCTGATCATCCGCTTTGGTTTGACCTATAGGGCGATGTAATGGCGTGCCACTTACTACAATCGATGAAGCACGTCCGTGATACCCCACCGGCAAATGCAACCAGTTCGGCAATAATGCATTATTCGGATCGCGGAACATCGTGCCCACATTAGTGGCATGCTCACGACTGCTGTAAAAATCGGTGTAGTTCGGAATGTGAATAGGCATAAGCATTTCAGTATCTGCCACCGGAATTAAATACGCGATTAACGAATCCTTTTGTGCTGCGTTTTCTTCCGAAAACAAAGTTTGAATTTTCAGACGAACAGCATTCGTTACCGGTTTCCCAAGAGCAATGAATGCGTTTAGCGTTTTTTGGTTTAATACTTCTGCATCGGCTAAAACATCTTTCAAATATCCGCCTTGCGCCAATGCATACAAATCAATCACTTGATTGCCCAAAATGCTTGCTGCTCTTGGCGTAGACGATTTAGTCTTAAAAACCCCAAACGGAATATTGTATATCGAAAAATCGGAATCCTCTGCAATGGTTAACCAAGACTTCATAACATATATTTTTCTAGTTCAATCAATTTTCGTGTTCTATTGCTTAGCAGTAAAAAAGGACAACAACTCTGCAAATGTTTTTTCCTCTTGGGTACCGCTGCGCATATCTTTCACCGTCAACTTACCTGATTGCATTTCATTATCGCCAATTACTACCACATACGGAATGCCTTTGGCGTTTGCGTATTTCATTTGCTTTTCCATTTTAGCTTTATCGGGATATAATTCTACCGATACATTCGCTTCACGCAATTGTTGAACTAACGGGAATGCAAAGTCTCTATTCGCTTCACTGAAATGCACAAACAAGACTTTTGTAGTTTTCAGGGCATCTTGCGGGAACAATTTCAATTCCTCCATAATGTCGTAGATACGCTCCACACCAAAGGAAATGCCTACACCACTCATATCTCTACCGCCAAACATTTCGGTGAGGTTGGCATAACGGCCACCAGCAGCAATTGATCCCATTTTTACATCATTTGAAACAACTTCCCAAATTGTACCTGTATAGTAATCTAATCCCCTTGCAAGTGTGAAATCGAATTTTACATTATCTAAGGATTCGAATTTCTCAAATAGATCTTCAATAAAAATATCTAGACCTGCATATACTGCTTTCCAATCAAAATCAACATTAGAGGCATTTAATAACTCTTTGATTATTGCATATTTCTCAGCTACAGTTTTTGCCTCGTTCATTCTTTTAATGAAAGTCCAAAGAAATTCTAGGTTGCTTAAATCAAAACCTTTATCTGCAAACTCTTTATTTACACCTTCTACACCAACTTTATCAATCTTGTCTAAAGCCTTGATGAATTCTGAGTAGAAATCGTCTTTAGACAAAGAAGTATCACTTTTTGACTCTAATTCCTTTTTGTAAAAGATATGTGCAATTCGCATAAGAATCTCTCTGTGATTGAATCTTATGGTGACGTTGATATTTAGTTTTTTAAAAACTTCATGCAGAATGTATGTCAACTCCACCTCATTCAACAACGAATTGCTGCCAATAATATCTGCATCGCATTGATAAAACTCTCTGTAGCGCCCTTTCTGCGGACGATCGGCACGCCACACCGGTGCAATATGATAGCGTTTGAACGGAAATACTAAATCGTTTTGGTGCTGTACCACATATCGCGCCAAAGGCACCGTGAGGTCGTAACGCAAACCCCGCTCTGCAATTTGTGCGGTTAATTTTTTCGAGTCTTTATTGCTTAAGGTTGCCGCATCAGCATCTTTCAAATAATCGCCACTATTCAATACTTTGAACAACAACTGATCGCCTTCCTCTCCATATTTACCGGTAAGCGTACTTAAATTCTCTAATACCGGTGTTTCAATTTGCTGAAAACCGTATTGCTCAAAAACTGATTTAATGATTCCGAAAATATAATTCCGCTTCGCCACTTCCTGCGGCAAAAAATCGCGTGTGCCACTCGGCAAACTAGGTTTCACTTTTTTAATCTCACTCATATGCTTTCTTAATACCTACTTGGGTAAAACTACAAACTAAGCCGTAAAAAACTATCGGTAGTGTTCAATTATCTTATCGCAAGCTTCATCCAACATGTCGTACACCTTTTTGAATCCGTCCGGTCCGCCATAATACGGGTCGGGCACCTGGCCATTCATGCCCGGATGCACTTCATTCAAAATCATTTTCACTTTGGCGCGTTCTTCATCTGTGTGGCAATAATGCAGGATGTCTTGGTAATTCGAAGCATCCATCGCAAAAATCAAATCGAAGTTCGCAATGTCATCAGCCGTAATTTTACGAGCACGTTGCGCATTGATGTCGATCCCGTTATCCTGAGCAATAGCTCTGCTGCGCATATCCGGCTTTTCGCCTGCGTGCCAACCTCCGGTACCGCACGAATCCACTTCCCAACCCAATTGCTGTTGCTGCACTTTATGTTCCAAAATGCCGTGAGCTAAAGGCGAGCGACAAATATTTCCTAAACAAACCATCAATATTTTCATGCCCTAAAAGTATAAATGCCGAAAGAAATTTGTTGAAAAAAGGCAGTTAAAAACGTTTATTTGCAACTAACAATGATCACCAACGATACCATAGTAGCATTAGCCACCGCTCAGGGCATGGGCGCCATAGGCGTTATACGGCTTTCCGGGGAGCAGGCACTATCGATTTGTCAGCAGGTGTTTAAAGGGAAAAATCTGGAAGCACAGCCTTCGCATACCATTCACTACGGACATATTGTGGATGGTGAAAAAGTAATTGATGAGGTGATGGTGAGTATTTTTCGTGCCCCAAAATCCTTTACAACAGAAGATGTGGTGGAAATAGCCTGTCACGGTTCGCCTTTTATTCAGGAGCAAATTCAACAATTATTGCTGCAACATGGTGCACGGTTGGCGAATCCGGGTGAGTTCACCTTACGTGCCTTTTTGAATGGGCGAATAGATTTAAGTCAAGCCGAAGCCGTAGCCGATTTGATTGCGTCAAATTCAGCAGCAGCGCATGAAATAGCCTTGAAGCAAATGCGTGGCGGCTTCTCGAATCAAATCAAAGATTTACGGGCGCAGTTGGTGAATTTTGCTTCGTATATCGAATTGGAATTAGACTTTTCCGAGGAAGATGTCGAGTTTGCCGATCGCACAAAATTGGTGGAGTTAATTCGATTTATTCAAACACATTTACGTCCGTTAATTGAATCGTTCAAGTTGGGCAACGTAATTAAAAACGGTGTGCCTGTGGCCATTGCAGGTAAACCCAATGCCGGGAAATCAACCTTGCTCAATGCCTTGTTGAATGAAGAACGCGCCATTGTAAGCGACATTGCCGGCACCACCCGCGATACCATTGAAGAAGTCTTGAATATTGATGGTGTATCCTTCCGTTTTATTGATACAGCAGGTTTGCGCGACACGGTCGATACCATTGAAAAGATTGGCGTACAGCGCAGCTACGAAAAAATCAAAACAGCTACCGTGTTGTTGTATATCACCGATGCCGGAAACATAGCCTCTGAAAGCGATTTAGCCGAAGAGTTGCAAGCTGCTGCATCGTTTGGTTTGCCCTATTTGGTGGTAGCGAATAAAAGCGATTTATGTAGCGATGCAATGCATATGCAATTGCAAAATACCCAAAACGTATTGTTGGTTTCAGCAAAAGAAAATGCCGGAATTGCAGATTTGAAGCAGTTTTTAAGCCATTTGATTTTATCTGAAAAAGTAAAAACGGCCGATCATACCGTAACTAATATTCGGCATTATCAGGCCTTGCAAGATGCTTATTCTTCTCTAGATCAAGTGTTGCAGGGCATCGACCATAAAATCACTACCGATTTAATTGCATTCGAATTGAAAAATGCTTTGAATTATTTGGGGCAGATCAGCGGAGAAGTCACGAATGACGAGATATTGGGGAATATCTTCTCTAAATTTTGTATCGGTAAATAAATCGAAAAGGGAGCGTTATTTTTCCTCCATTAACTTTTTCAATTCCTCTAACTTCTCTTTCATTTCTTCTTCAATCGCTTTAATTCTGGCGAGTTTGCGATCTATCTTTTCCTGGTCCGTTTCTTCTTTGGGTTCGTCTTCTGTTGTTGTAGTTGGCGTATCTACTGTTTTTCCGCCACTCACTACCACCGGTTTTGCATTTCTCCACGAATCGTCAGCAGGTCCATTTTTAGAGTTCTCCAACGTTTTGAGCAATTCTTCGTCTTTTGCTTTGGATTCTTTTGCCTGCCTTTCTTGCTCTAATTTTAGTTTCTCTAAACTTTCTTTATCGCCATTGTGCAACTCCATGATGTAGGGAAAATAGCGGATAATCCCATCAGCCGTTAGGCTTTTCACGCGGTAAAAAGTTCTAACGGTATACGGCAAAGGATATTTATCGATTTTCGTAAACGATTCGCTGAGGTTTTTTTCCTCTTTTAAATTGATGGTTAAACAAGGCGTGAATCCATGTGCAGAATCGCCATGTTCTACAATTATCACTTCATATTTAGAGATGTTCGGTACTTTGAAAATAAGTTCAACAACGGCTTTGTTGCGCACCGGATTAAAGCTGAAACCATTGATATCATCGGCTGATAGCAAGTCTTTTACGTTTTCAGATGTTTTGGTTTCAGAAAAAGAATAGTCTTTTTTGCCATTCACAGAATAGCTGTTTTGTGCATTAAGCAAGGGGGTGAAAAGGATCAAAAGGGAAATAAAGAATTGCTTCAACATGTTGTTTTGTCTTTTTCGGGTCGCCAATTTATAAAGTCATAGCCCACTTTGCATAAAATGTGCCAATATCTTTTTACGTTATTTCAGGGGAGAAAGGTTATTTATCGTACATTTTCTTTACGATGTATATCGGACGGTTCTGCGATTCAACATAAATGCGATATACATATTCGCCAATGATGCCTAAGAAAAGCAATTGTATACTGCCTAAGAAATAGATACTAATGAGCGTTGACGACCAACCCGGAGACGCAATCCCAATAATTTTATGAATTAGCGAAATGGTGCCGGCAATGAAAAAGATGACTACCCCAAAGATGCCTAAGTAAAAGCAGAATTTTAAAGGAAAATTAGAGAACGAAAATAGTGCATCAAACGCTAGTTTAAAAAGGCCGGAGTAGCTCATTTTCGCATGGCCAATGGTTCTATCTGGGCGTTCATAAGCATATTTGCCTTGGTTGAATCCAATGAAAAAACGCAATCCCGGGAGATATCGATTCTTTTCCTTTAGTTCCAAAAATGTGTCTAATGCTTGGCGCGTCATCACACAAAAATTACCAACGTTTTCAGGCGCATTAATATTACTCACACGTTTGAATAGTCGGTGAAAAGCAGAAGTAAGTTGTTGCTTGAAATAGCTTTCGTTGCGCTCGGTTCGGCTGCCGTACACTACTTCAAAATTGTCTTTCTGCAACATCTCCAGCATAGGTTTAATGTGCATAGGCGGGTCTTGTAAATCCCCATCCATCATGGCAATAAAATCGCCTTTTGCGAAGGTTAATCCCGCAGTATAAGCCGCTTGGTGCCCGAAGTTTCTTGATAAGGAAATCACTTTTGCACGTTTCTCGGACTGTTGTATGCTAAGAAGCAATTGTAAACTATTATCTGTACTGCCGTCATCAACAAACAACACTTCAAAGTCATCAGTGATGGAAGTCATAGCTTGAAATACCTCCTGCCAAAGGGTCGGAATAACCTCTTGCTCGTTGAAAACAGGTATGACAAGCGATAGCAACAAATCAAATAAGTTTATTTGCCATTAAATATTCTGCAATCTGCACTGCATTGGTAGCCGCTCCTTTTCGAAGGTTGTCGGAAACAATCCAACAGTTTAACGTGTTCGGCTGTGTTTCATCTCTGCGCAAACGTCCAACAAACGTATCGTCTTTATCATGCGCCATAATTGGCATAGGATATTGGTTGTTTTTTACATCATCCACTACCGTTACACCGGCAGCATTCGAAAGCAATTCACGTACTTCATTCAAATCGAAATCGTTTTCAAACTCAATGTTCACACTTTCCGAATGGCCGCCAATTACAGGCACACGAACGGTTGTTGCCGTAACGCGAATCGATTCGTCACCCATAATTTTTTTGGTTTCGTTCACCATTTTCATTTCTTCTTTGGTGTAACCGTTATCCAAAAACATATCAATGTGTGGAATCAAATTCATGTCGATAGGGTATGGATAGGCCATTTCACCTTCTATTCCTTTTCGTTCGTTCATCAGTTGATCCACTGCTTTTTTGCCAGTTCCGGTTACCGATTGATAGGTAGAAACAACAACACGTTTAATTTTGTATTTCAAGTGAAGTGGCTGTAATACAACCACCATCTGAATGGTAGAACAATTCGGGTTGGCGATAATTTTGTCGGATGTTGTTAGTACATGTGCGTTTACTTCCGGTACTATTAATTTTTTATCAGGATCCATTCTCCATGCAGAAGAATTATCGATAACGGTTGTTCCCACTTCGGCAAATTTTGGCGCCCATTCCAACGAAGTTTTTCCACCGGCTGAAAAAACAGCAATCTCAGGTTTCATAGCAATGGCATCCTCCATCAAGCGCACAGGGTATTCCTTTCCTGCAAAAAGCACAGTTTTTCCAATTGACTTTTCAGAGGCTACCGGAATTAATTCCGTTAAAGGAAAATTTCTTTCCTGCAATACTTGCAACATTTTTGTGCCTACCAAACCGGTAGCGCCCACCACAGCTACTTTCATCGCTATTTTTTTATGTGATTTATTCAACGAAGGTATTTTTTATCGCGTCTTGAAAGAAATTTTAGGAGCTAGTTTTTTTTAGTTTCAAAATATTGTATCTTGAGTTTTAGTTATGGGACGATGTATCCTCATTATGATGCTTTTTTTCTTTGTTGGAGCTAGCGCGCAACCGCTGGTTACCAATCAAGGGGCCGGTATATACATTCAACCCGGTGGCTATGTAATCGTGAAAACAAACTCTGTACATAATGCGAACGGGTATCTCGAAAATGGCGGTCAGTTTGTGATTGAAGGAAACGTGGTGAATGATGATTCGTTATTAGGAGGAGTAGCATCACCTACCGGAAACTACAGAGTTTTGGGCGATTGGATAAATAATTCCAATGTGTTTTCTAATCAAGATACAGTTGAACTCTATGGAAACACCCAACTTATAGGAGGTACAACACCTACTCTTTTTCATAATTTATATACTACAGGTCCGGCAACAGCAATTAAGACACAAAGTGTAGATGCTTTTGTAGATGGTACCTTGAACTTGAATGATGTTGAATTGGCTACTCAGCAATATAATATGGTGGTGTTGAATCCAAGTACCAATGCTATCCTAAATTCAAAACTATCAGCTAGTTATGGTTTTGTAAGCAGTTTAGATACCGGGAAATTGATTCGCCACACGAATACTGTAGCCCCTTATTACTATCCATTAGGAACACCAACCTCAACGGGAACGCCATTTTATTATCGTCCGGTTGACATGAAACCAACGGCAAGTGCTGCTAACGCATATGGAATACGCTTGGCGAAAGATCCTACAGCAGATACGTATAATGTGGATGATGTAGACAATATATTATGTAAGGTGAATCCCTTGTATTATCACCGCATTTCACAAAATGAAGGAATAACACCGGCTGATGTGAAATTTTATTTCAATGCATCTACTGATAAAAAGTGGACAGAAATCGCACATTGGGAGAACAGTCGGTGGAATTACACAGCTTCTGCCAATCCAACAATTAGTGGAGGTTTCAATACTTTGGAGGTGCGAAATTGGTCCGATTACAATCCCTATCCATTCGCTTTAGCCTCTAAGAAATTTGTTGTAGATGCAGGACCCGATAAGAATGTTTACCCGTATCAGAGTGTACTTTTATCCCCAATAGTGAGTTCTTCTAACATAGTTGCTTACAATTGGTCTCCACCTACATTTTTGGATTTCCCCGATATAAAATCGCCTACATCTTCTCCTGCTGAAAATATTGTATATACTGTTAACGTATTAGATGACTTTGGCTGTTTAGTTTCGGATTCTGTTCGTTTATTAATCCAAGATGAAGAGTTGTTGATTCCTACTGCGTTTTCTCCGAATAAAGACGGGTCTAACGATATATTTAGAGTGAGAAATACCAACCTGTCGCAGTTTCAACTGCAAGTATTTAATCGTTGGGGAGAGAAGGTTTTCGAAACCACAGATGCAGATGAAGGTTGGGATGGAACATTTCGGGATGAGCCTCAAGAATTAGGGGTATATGTATGGAAAGCCGAATATAAACTCAACGGTGCGCCAAGCGTAAAGTTTGCTTCCGGTAATTTGACGCTTGTTCGTTAGTCCTTTTCAAATAGGGCAGAATAGATTCATTCTTCCGAAGTCCTTGAGCTTGCTATGATTTAAGGTAAATAATGTAGTCGTTTGGCAATAAAACACGCAAGGAAAAATTGCATTGTTTCATTTTTTTTCGGATTTTAAAAAAACAGCGTGCAACACGTATCGTGTTTTTTTCATCATACTTAGTAAAAGAAGCGAAAAGAGAAAGTGTTTTTTGGGCTTTTACTATTACAGAATTCTTTTTTTACGTGTTTTTTTTAAATTTGTTACACTTTTTTAAAAATTAAGAAGAAAAATAGTCTCCTATGCAAAAATTTTTCACCCTTCTAGCTCTTTTATTTTCTTTTAATGCTTTTGCTCAAAACAATGTCGGGATTGGAACATTAAGCCCGGACCCTTCGTCTATATTAGAGTTGAAGGCAACAGACAAAGGTTTTTTAGCACCACGAACAGTTAAATCAGCAATTGTTTCACCTGTAAATGGTTTAGTTATTTATGACACCGATTCACAGTGTTTAATAGTGTATCGTACAACATCCTCTCAGTGGATTAATTTATGTAGTGTTTCAGGTGGTGCAATTGGAACTACCGGTTCAACCGGAGTAACTGGCTCAACCGGAAATACAGGATTGGCAGGTGCAACAGGAAATACGGGTTCAACTGGTGCTACAGGAATTACTGGTTCGACCGGAAGCACCGGTTCTACTGGAGTAACGGGAAGTACAGGAACAACGGGCTCAACAGGTGTTACTGGTTCAACTGGAAGTACTGGTGCCGCTGGTACAACAGGGGTAACAGGCTCAACAGGAAATACAGGAAGTACGGGCTCGACAGGTTCTACCGGAGTGACGGGAGTAACAGGCTTAACTGGAGATACAGGAAGTACCGGAGCAACTGGAGTAACAGGCTCAACAGGAAATACAGGAAGCACAGGATCAACTGGGTCTACCGGAGCAACAGGTTCGACAGGAGTTACTGGTGTAACTGGCTCAACTGGAGATACAGGAAGTACCGGTTCTACCGGTTCTACCGGAGCAACCGGAGTAACCGGCTCAACAGGGGATACAGGAAGTACGGGCTCTACTGGGTCTACCGGAGCAACCGGAGTTACCGGCTCAACAGGGGATACAGGAAGTACGGGCTCAACAGGTGCTACCGGAGTAACTGGTTCAACTGGAGATACAGGAAGCACAGGATCAACTGGGTCTACTGGTGCAACCGGAGTTACCGGCTCAACGGGTGATACAGGAAGTACAGGATCAACTGGGTCTACCGGAGCAACAGGTTCGACAGGAGTTACTGGTGTAACTGGCTCAACTGGAGATACAGGAAGTACTGGTTCTACCGGAGCTACCGGAGTAACCGGCTCAACAGGAGATACAGGAAGTACAGGCTCAACTGGGTCTACTGGTGCTACAGGAGTAACAGGCTCAACAGGAGATACAGGAAGCACAGGATCGACTGGTTCTACCGGAGCAACCGGTGTTATAGGCTCAACGGGTGATACAGGAAGTACCGGAGCAACAGGTTCTACTGGTGCGACCGGAGTAACGGGCTCAACGGGAGATACTGGAAGCACAGGTTCTACAGGTGCAACCGGAGTAACTGGATCTACTGGTGATACAGGAAGTACAGGGTCAACAGGTGTAACGGGTTCAACAGGAGATACTGGAAGTACCGGAGCTACAGGCTCTACAGGAACAACCGGTGTAACAGGCTCAACGGGGTCTACAGGTGCAACCGGAGTAACGGGTTCTACTGGTGATACAGGAAGTACAGGGTCAACAGGTGTAACGGGTTCAACAGGAGATACTGGAAGCACCGGATCAACTGGGTCTACTGGTGCAACCGGTGTAACAGGCTCAACGGGAGATACGGGAAGCACAGGATCAACAGGATCAACAGGCTCTACCGGAGCAACCGGAGTAACAGGTGATACAGGAAGTACGGGCTCGACTGGTTCTACTGGCGCCACTGGGGTTACAGGAACAACTGGTAATACAGGAGCAACAGGTTCCACCGGAGTAACGGGTACAACAGGAGTTACAGGAGCAACTGGTTCTACTGGTGCGACCGGAGTAACGGGTTCAACAGGAGATACTGGAAGTACTGGCTCTACAGGTGCAACCGGAGTAACAGGCTCAACGGGTGATACAGGAAGTACAGGATCGACTGGTTCTACAGGTGTAACTGGTTCTACTGGCGCAACTGGGGTTACAGGAACAACTGGTAATACAGGAGCAACAGGTTCCACCGGAGTAACGGGTACAACAGGAGTTACAGGAGCAACTGGATTTACTGGTAATACAGGAGCTACCGGTGTTACAGGAAGTACTGGTGTTACCGGCTCTACTGGGGCAACAGGAAGTACAGGTTCAACAGGAGCAACAGGAACAACGGGTGTGACTGGATCTACAGGAGCAACAGGTTCTACTGGAAGCACTGGTGCAACTGGTCCAACAGGGCCATCTTACACTATTGCATCTGCTTCGATGACAACTAATGCTACACTCAATGCGAATGTCTATACCAATATGCCAGGCGTTACTATAACATTTACGCCAACTACAAACTCTGCCCAGATTTTCTTTACAGCAGCTGGATATGGATTTACCGGATCAAATTCGTTAGTTGAGTTTAATGTTTTGGTAAATGGTGTTGCAATTGGTGGTGCAATGGAAAAAGTTGGAACTTATAATTCTTGGGATGGTTATTCGGTTACTACTTGGTCTGTAGGTTTCAATAAGAATGCTGTAGTAAACGCAAACGTTGCCAATACAGTTGTAGTTCAATATCGTACAAATGCTATTAGTGGTACTAGAGGTATAACTATCAATGGTGCAAATAATGATGCAACTCATGCTACGGTTTCAGCTTTTTATAAATAATTGATTTTAATTATGCGAACTATATATTGTTTGGTTTTATTGTTCTCTTTAAGCTATAGTCTTTTTGGCCATGATGGTGATCGTAAAGCCGCTTTATCTTCCAATAAATCTGTGAGTGAAAAAATAAAGCCGGTTGTTCAAGAGCCAATGATGTACTATGTTCATGAAGAAAAAGGTGTTGATACAATTCCACAGAAAAGAGTTTCAGAAACAATCGCAGCACCCTATAGTATTGATGAACACAAAGAGAATAAAAAATAAATTGTTACTAACTTTAAATGGGGGTCGTAAGACTCCTTTTTAATTTCAATTAATCAGCGCGTTTAATTTAATTTGAGTCAACAGTAAAAATATGACAGAGGTTAGTGCTTTAGGAGAATTTGGATTAATTCAGCGTCTTACCCAACGCTTTTCAACGCAAGATGATTCCACTATTAAGGGTGTAGGAGACGATGCGGCTGTTTTGGATGCCGGAAAACAAAAAGTAGTTGTTAGTACAGATTTATTAGTGGAAGGAATTCACTTCGATATGATGTATACTCCATTAAAGCATCTTGGTTACAAGGCCGTAGTGGTCAATCTTTCAGATATTTATGCGATGAATGCTCGTCCGAAGCACATTACCGTTTCGTTGGCTATATCTAGCCGTTTTACAGTTGAAGCCTTGGAAGAAATTTATGAAGGCATTCTACATGCCTGTAAAGTTTATAACGTGGATTTAGTAGGGGGAGATACAACATCATCACTTAAGGGATTGATTATTTCAGTTACTGCTGTGGGTTATGCTAATGAAGAAAAAATAGTGTATCGAAATGGCGCTAAGGTAGGCGATTTGATTGCTGTTTCAGGCGACTTGGGCGCTGCTTACTTAGGGTTACAGTTATTGGAACGCGAGAAAAGAATCTTCTTAGAAGATCAAAATATTACACCCGATTTAGAAAGCGAAAAGTATTTAGTAGGTCGGCAATTGAAGCCTGAGGCAAGAAAAGATATCATTGATTTCTTTGAAGAAATGAATTTACAGCCTACGGCTATGATCGATGTTTCAGACGGAATTTCATCTGATATACTGCATATTTGTTCTCAGTCTAAGGTGGGTTGTCAAATTTATGAAGACGAAATTCCTATTGTTGAAGAAACAGCAGAACGGGCATTGACATTTAATCTTGATCCTACCACTTGTGCCATGAATGGAGGAGAAGATTATGAGTTGTTATTTACAATAGATGAAGCTGATGAAACTAAGCTTGTCGATGTTCCGGGAATAAGTATCATCGGCAAGATTGTAGAAAAGGAAGAGGGTTGTTTACTTGTTACCAAAGGCGGGAATCGCGTAGCCATCACTGCCCAAGGCTGGAATCATTTCTCATCTTCATTCTAATGAAAACTCAATACCGCGTTATAGGTTTAATGTCGGGCAGTTCGCTGGATGGAATCGATATAGCCTATTGTGTTTTCCGGCATAGTACAACTGGCTGGACATTTTCCCTAGAACATGTAGCTTGTATTGAATGGGATGAATCTACTCGCGCTGAACTCCAAAAGGCTACTCAGCTTTCAGGGAAAGAGTTGTGGTATTTACATTCCCGTTTAGGTCATTATTTTGGTGAACAAATAAATGTATTTATAGATCGATATGCTTTGCAAGCGCAAGTAGAATTTATCGCTTCACACGGCCATACAGTGTTTCATTTTCCGGAACAACAGTTTACAACACAAATCGGTGATGGGGCTCAAATTGCAGCGGTAACTGGGATTCCAACCGTTGTTGATTTTCGATCGAAGGATGTTGCGCTACAGGGAAATGGTGCACCTGTTGTTCCTATAGGTGAGCAATTTCTTTTTCAGCATAACAAGCTATTCCTGAATATTGGAGGCATTGCGAATATTTCTTACCATAGTGGTGAATCCGTTATTGGCTTTGATGTATGTTGTGCAAACCAATTGTTGAATTATTTATCGGCACAGGTTGGTAAGCCATACGATGCGGATGGAGCGTTAGCTTCAACAGGTACTATACAGGAGGATCTGTTGATGCAATTGAATTCGTTGGACTTTTTTTCGCTACCCTTCCCAAAGTCATTAGATAACGGATTTAGCACGAATGTGCTTTTCCCAATGGTCAATGCTTTTAATTACTCTGTTGCCGATAAGTTAGCTACTTGCTGCGAACATATTGCAATGCAGCTAAAAGAAAGTGTAGCTTTTATGCTTGATCAAAGCGAGCCTTTTTTTATTACTGGCGGAGGAGCCTTTAATCATTACTTGGTTCAACGCATTGAAGCAGTAACAGGGCGAAACGTTATTGTGCCTGAACCTGCTATTGTAAATTATAAAGAGGCATTAATTATAGCCTTCATGGGTGTTTTGCGCTGGCGTAACGAAGTAAATGTATTGCATTCCGTAACCGGAGCAAAAACTGATTCCGTTAATGGTGCCATTTATTATTAATTGAAAACAGAAGTTGTGGAGCAAATATTATTAACCGGAGCAAACGGATTACTGGGTTCACAAATCGCAAAACGCCTTATTCGTAAGGGGTATAGCGTTAAAGCGATTAAACGCAACACAAGTGATTTGCGTTTAATGGGTGAAGATGTAAATCAAATAACTTGGTTAGCAGGTGATGTACGCGACATTGTTTCTCTTGAGACAGCAATGGAAGGAGTCTCAACAGTAATCCATTGTGCAGCAATGATTTCTTTCGTGCCAGAAGATGCGGAAGCTATGATGCAAATCAATGCAGAAGGGACTGCGAATGTTGTGGATGCAGCCTTGCGCTGTGGTGTGAAAAAATTAATTCATATTAGTAGTGTTGCTGCTTTTTGTCGACCAAAAGGCGTTGCATTAATTGATGAACACTTGGATATTAAAGATTCTAAAGACAATTTCAATTACTTTAGAAGTAAGTTTTATGGTGAACGTGAGGCATGGCGAGGATTAGCGGAGGGGCTAGAAGTTTCGATTGTATGTCCGTCAACAATACTAGGTGGAGGTTTTTGGGATATGGAGCCCAACAAATTGTTTGCGCAAATTCATAAAGGTTATCCTTTTTATACGACTGGTGTAAACGGGTTTGTAGATGTGCGTGATGTAGCCGATGTTGTATTATTGGTATTGGAAAAGGAAGTTGTAGGTGAAAAATTTATTGTTTCCTCAGAGAATGTATGTTTCAACGACTTAATGTGGATGATTGCAGATGCGCTAGGGGTAAAACGCGCACGATTTAAAACCGGTAAATGGCTAGGTGCCATTGCCTGGCGAGGTGAATGGTTACTGTCTAAAATTACAGGGAAACGCGCCTTAGTAACCCGGGAAGTTATTGAAATGGCGATGTGTGATTTTCGGTATGATAACCGCAAAGTAAGCGAAGAACTTGGTTTTGTGTTTAGACCGGTTGCGCAAACGGTAAAAGATGTTGCAGCATTGTATAATACAGCGTTGGAAAAAGAGTCCTCCTTTTCGTTTTTTAATTAAGGTATATCATTCACGCAAGGTATTTGATATAGCTGTTATTTATAATGCGTTTTCAATTGTCTTCAAAATGGCTGGTTTGCCCATATTTATTGGGCCAGTAGTGCAACTTTTTTGTAATTTTAGCGGTCTTAATGTAATACGTTTAATTATGAAAAAGTTCATCCTCTGCTGCTTTCTGTTGTGTGTTTTATTTGGTATTAATACAAATGCCCAAGTCAACAGTAGCGTTTTTATTCAAGAAGAAGCGAGTGCGCTTGTTTTAAAAGGCAGCGCAGATGATATGAATTTTAAACGACTAAAGCGGCTGGAAGGCTCGTATCAGCTTATTATTGATGATGTTCGCCTGGTTCATATTCCGGCAGATTTAGGTTTAAGGATAGCACAATTTCAACAACCTGATAATGATGTCACGATTAAGTTAAGCGATCATTTAATCGTTAAAGTAATTTCCGTACGTAACCTACAGCTTCAACAAAAGATACCATCGGGACAAACGATAATTACTAACCAAGCAATCTTCCTAAAATGAGTAAAACGATGTATAAATTAGCCCCGTTATGTTTGCTGTTCTTCTTTTTCAACTCAGTTGTTGTTGCGCAACCCTTGAATGACGATTGCTTAAATGCTACACCTATTGCTATTCCCGCATCAGGAAGTACTTGTGTAAATGGAAATAATATTGGCGCCACTTCAACAACTTGGGGGTCCGCTCTTTGTGGGCAGACTACGTGGACCAATGATGTATGGTATACTTTTGTTTCGAATGGCACATTGAATACAATTACAGTAAAACCAAGCGGAAGTCCTGCAGCAGCTCGGCTAGGGATAACTGTGTATACCGGGAGTTGTGGCAGCTTGTCTGGTCTTGGAACGTATTGTGCTATTGCCCCCAATAACCCCGATTCTGCAGTTGTTATTCAAGCGTCAGCAATAGGTACTCAATATTTTGTTGAGGTGAGTTCTTTTAATGGCGATGGCAATTTTCAGTTGTGTGTTAATTCTGTTACGCCTCAGCCGTCTCCCGGTTCTTCGTGTGCAACAGCTTCAAGAGTATGTGCG
The DNA here is from genome assembly GCA_016786765.1 of Chitinophagales bacterium. Lineage (GTDB taxonomy): Bacteria > Bacteroidota > Bacteroidia > Chitinophagales > LD1 > CALAYL01. The sequence continues at coordinate 192,571 of JAEUUZ010000051.1, read as the reverse complement.
TTAAATCCATTTACATTAGGCTCTGGTCCTTCAGGCACAGGGGGTTATACTCCGGATTGTTTCCTTTTTGGAGCCAACTCATCAGTATGGTATAGGTTTACTGTTGGCGTTTCGGGAACTTTGGCTTGGTCTGCTACTCCAAATTTGCCAGGTACAGAACTCGATTGGGCATTGTATGATATTACAGGTTCTTGCCCTGGATTATTCACTTCATCAGTGGCTTGTAATTATAATTATTCCAATGAGGCGTCAAACCCGGTTGGGATGAGTACATCATCCGGTACTATTTGTCCTACGGATGGTTTGGGTGGGGCTGCCGGAGAATTTTGCCCATCTATAACTGTTACTGCCGGAAGAACGTATGCGATTGTAATTGACAATTTTTCCAACAATGGCTCGGGATGGAATTTTAATTGGACAGGAAGTACATTTGGTCTTGCGCCTACAAGTCAGTTTACCGCGAGTCCATCTTCAATATGTGGAAGTGGCGGTACTGTGAATATTACCAATACAACTATTGGGGGAACAACACAAGTTTGGAACTTTGGTGATGGTAGTGCAAGCTTTACTGGCGCTGCTCCTCCTGCACATAATTACACCGCACCGGGTACTTATGTAATATCAAATCAGGTAACCAACAATGGTTGTACAGATGTTAGTACACAATCGGTACAGATTATTGCAAATCCAACAGTAACAGTAAATAGCGATACGGTATGTGCAGGTACTTCTGCCGTATTAACAGCTACACCAAGTAATACCGGAGGAACCTATAGTTGGTCTCCGGGTGGAGCAACAACTCAGACCATAACAGTTTCGCCCGGAACTAATACCACCTATACTGTTACCTACACTTTATTGAGTTGTTCGGGAACTGGAATAGGAACGGTTACTGTTAATTCGAAACCTAATGCAGGTATAGACCAAACCGTAGTTTGTTTAACCACTGATGCGGCTACGATGGCTGCTATTGGAGCGGGTACATGGTCGGCTTTGTCTTCAAATCCGGGAACAGCTATTATAACTACTCCGAGTTCTCCTACAACAACCATCACCAGTTTTAGTGTTGTTGGAACCTATAGATTTGTTTGGACAAGTGCTTCAGGTTGTACCGACACGGCTAGTGTAGTTGTTGGAAATGCCTGTGGTTGTGCGAACCCGCCCTTAGTTACAATTAGTCCGATAACCGGTGTTATTTGTGCAGGACAAACACAAGTTGTTTCCGGAACATTCGGAGGTTCTGCCACACAAGTATCGTATAGTAGTTCAGGGTCAGGTACATTCAGTTCTCCATCAGCATCTGCTAGTCCATTTAATGTTACGTACACACCAAGTACGGCAGATATTGCTGCAGGTACTGTTAAGTTATATGCTACAACGAATAATCCGCTCGGCAGCCCTTGTCCTGTTCGAATCGATTCATTTACACTAAATATTAATCCAGCACCAATTGCAACGGCAAGTAATACCGGACCTTATTGTGAAGGCACAACCATATCGCTTTCGAGTGGAGGTGGAAGTGCTTATGCATGGAGTGGTCCTTCAGCCTATGCGAATGGAACGCAAAATCCTTCGCTTGCTATTGCTACTATTGCTATGGGAGGCGTGTATACCGTTACGGTAACAAGTGCAGCAACATGCACAGCAACAGCCACAACTACTGTTGTAGTGAATGCTAATCCAACAGCTACTGCAGCTAATTCAGGTCCTTATTGCTTAGGAACAACTATCGTTTTAACCGGAGGTGCTTCAGGAAATACATACAGTTGGAATGGTCCAAATAGTTACACCAATGCAACACAAAGTCCTTCTATTACCGGAGCAACTGCTAGCATGGGCGGAACGTATACCCTTACAGTGACAAGTGCCGCGAATTGTACGGCTACTGCATCTACAAACGTTGTAATACTTCCTTCCCCTTCTGTTTCGGCAAGTAATACAGGGCCTTATTGCGAAGGAGCAACCATCGATTTGATTGGAGGTATAAGTGGTCTTGTTTCCTATGCATGGAGTGGGCCGAATGCATACAGTAATGGAACACAAAGTCCATCCATCAATAGTTCAACCACTTCTATGTCAGGTGTATATTCCATTACGGTTACCGATGCTTCCTCGTGTACAGCCACCGCATCTACTACAGTGGAAGTAAACCCATTGCCTCAAATAGCAGCCACCGCCACAAATGCAATCTGTTCTGCTAATAATGGTACGGTAATCGTAGCTGTAAATAGCGGAGGTACACCAGGCTTCAACTATACTTGGAGTCCTGCGAATATTGATAATGATACGATCAGTGGTTTAGGGGTTAATACTTACAGTGTAACTGTAACAGATAGTAAGAATTGTTCGGCATCAACAACAGCTAATGTTGGGTTAACAACTAATCCTGTTCCAATTACTTTAGATCGAATTGTAAATGTGAAATGCAACGGATTAAGTACCGGAGAAATTGATGTAACGGTTGGCACAGGCGCCTTGGCTTATGCTTATTTATGGACACCAACCGCACAAACCACAGAAGATGCAATAGGTTTGGGAGCCGGAGTCTATACCATAGTAGCCACCGATCAGTTTGGTTGTGTTGATTCCGCTCAGTATACGGTGACTGAACCAACAGCATTGAGTTTAGGCATAGCCTCTCAAACAGACGCCACTTGCAATGGAGGCAGTAATGGCACTGCAACATTAACTGTGTTCGGGGGAAGTGGGAATTATCAGTTTTTGTGGAATGATGCTTCTGCTCAAACATCTGCAACGGCAACAGGATTGGCTGCAGGCACTTATACAGCAACCGTTACAGACGACAGTGCATGTGTTGCCACTACAACAGTCACTATTGCAGAGCCAACGGCAATTACATTTGCTCTCCCAACCATCACTGCTCCGTTATGCTTTAGAAGTGCAGATGGCAGTATTGCTTCATCTGCTTCCGGAGGAACAGGTGCAATTACTTATAGCTGGAGCCACAATTTAGGGTTGAATAATACGTTAGCTAGCCCATTGGATACAGGCGTATATTTTCAAATAGCTACCGATGGTAACGGTTGCAGCGATACCGCTTATTTTCATGTACAAGATCCTACACCAATTCAGTTTAATGCTGCCACAGTTGTTGACGTAAATTGTAACAACGCTAGCGATGGAAGTATTAGTAGTACAGCACAAGGTGGAACAGGAACTTTGACCTACGGCTGGAACTTTGACCCTACTTTGAATTTGACTAACTTAGTGGGATTAGATACGGGCACATATGTTCACTACGCCACAGATATCAATGGATGTAGAGATAGCGCGATTTATACGATTCTCGAGCCTTCTGCAGTTATTTTCCAGGCGGCTACAATCGTTAATGCGTCATGTAATGGTGGAAATGATGGCTCCATAACCTCTATAGCATCTGGTGGAACGGGAGTGATAAATTATAGTTGGAGCCACGATGTTACTTTAAATAGTGCTACCGCTACTGGTCTTACCGCAGGAACATATACGCAAACAGCCTCCGATGCTAACGGATGCAGTATTACGAACACCTTTACGGTTACAGAACCAACTGTTATCACTTTTGGAATTCCGCAATTGACTATGGTAACTTGTAATGGAGGAAGTGATGCAACTATAACTTCTTCAGCTTCAGGCGGAACAGGCGTTCTTTCCTACACTTGGAGCCATGACGGTACACTCAATAACAGTGTGGCTTCCGGATTAACAGCCGGCAACTACAGCCAAACTGCAACAGATGTAAATGGTTGCTCCGTAACAACTTCGTTTACGATAACTGAGCCTTCTCCAATTGTATTTATCAATCCACGTGTTCAAGATGTGAAATGTCATGGGGAAAATACAGGAAGTATTCATAGCGAAGCCATAGGCGGAACGGGTAATATTCAGTATGGATGGAGCCATAACTTAGGACTAAACAGCCCTGATGCACTGAATTTGATTCAAGGTACTTATTATCAGATTGCAACTGATGCCAATGGATGTAAAGATACTAGCAATTTGTTTATGGTGAATGAGCCATCGCAACTTACGCTATTAGCTACAGCTACACCTGAATTGTGTATTGGTGCAGCTAACGGAACGGTTATCGCTACTGCAGGCGGAGGAACACCAAATTATACCTATGATTTAACATTGGGCGGTACCATTCTACAAACCAATAAATCAGGTAGTTTTACTTCTCTTGCACCGGCAACTTATATGGTTGATGTAACGGATGAAAATGGTTGTGTTGAAATGCAAACGGCTATTGTATTTTCTCAAGAACACGACATGTTTACTGTTGATGTGGACAGCACAAGCTGTTTTGGTGCGCAGTATAAAGACGGTGCCATTCGTGTGGAAAGTCAGACGCTATTGAATGGTCCTTATCAGTATTCCATCGACAGTGGCAAAACCTATAGTTATGTTTCCGATTTTTATGGTTTGAACGCGGGTATTTATACAGTACATGCGAGAAACGATAATGGTTGTGATACAAGTTTTATTGTTGAAGTGCCTGAACCACTCCCTGCAACATTATCTATTATTCCTAACGATACAAGTATTCATATTGGCGAGCAAATAGGGTTAACGATTCAATTGTATCCGTATCCTATAAGCAGCATTACCAGCTACCATTGGACACCTGCGGCAGGCTTGAGTTGTGATGATTGTCCGAATCCTACAATGACGTCTTATCAGAAAAACAACTCTTATTTATTAGAAGTAACGTATAGCAATGAATGTAAAGCCTCGGCCATTGCTACGATTAATGTTAAGTCTGATACTTCATTGTATATACCGAATGCATTCAGTCCGAATGGGGATGGAAACAACGATTTGTTTGAGGTGTATGGAAGAGAGTTAAAGACTGTGCATATGGAAGTATTTAACCGTTGGGGTGAAAAAGTGTATGATAGCATGGGAAATCCTTATGCTGCATGGGACGGAAAATACAGAGGCGAATTACAGCCGCCATCAGTGTATGTGTTTTCTGTTGAAGTAGAATACTTAAACACCAAGAAAGACAGACGTTCCGGGTCGGTTACGCTCATTCGGTAAAAGAATTGTATCATCGAAAAAGGCGCAATTTGTATTGCGCCTTTTTTTATGTGTATGCGTTAGATATTAATAAATCGCATTAGGGCATCATAGCGATCCTTCATGTCTTCGCGGTATTCATCCTCGTGATAGAAGCCGTTAATTTCGTAGTTATATCTTTCAAATGTGGCGATAATTGCAGATAGTTCGTTCGAGTTAGTTTTAATGGTAATGTTTACCTTCGCATTTAACTGATCGATGTTAGTATAACAGGCTAAAGGATAAACGCCATTACTTTCAATAATTCTTACAATTTCTGTAAGGGAGAAATCTTTTAGCGGAACTGTAAGTTCGATAATACCCCCTTCATCTACAATCGAATTCAATTCCGAAAAGGCTTTCAAACAGCTCTCTGCAGAAATAACGCCTGCATAAACATCATCGTTATCGGTGAGCACAGGAACGATACGTACATTATATTCCAACGCTGCTTTCATCACATCAAAGAGGTGCGAAGATTCGTGAACATAAGGGCGTTTAAGCGAAGTATGGATTTCCAATAATGGATCGTTCAGGTGTTTAAGTAAGGTGATTTCTTCCAACGAAATAATACCTACGTACACACCATTATTCACAACCGGCATTTGGTTCACGTTGAGTTCGTGCATGGCTAGGAGAGCCATCTCGCCCGTATCGGTATAGTTAAGCGGTTTTAAGTGATTCGATATGATTTCGCTGGCAATCATTATATACTATATACGCTAAAATGAGAAAATGTTGTTTAAATACCTAAGCTATTTTCTGCAAAAATGCTGCCATAAGTTTATTGAACTCTTCCGGACGTTCCATCATGGGTGCATGTCCGCATTTTTCCAAAATAGTTAACTCAGAATTAACGAGTAATTTCTTGAATTCTTCGCCTACAAAAGGCGGAGTAATGGTATCACTTGCGCCCCAAATTAGATTACATGGAATAGTGATTTTATGCAACTCATCGCGCAAATTATGACGTACTGCCGATTTAGCAATGAAGACTACACGAATTGCCTTTTCTCTTGAGTTTACGATGTCATAAACTTCATCCACTAATTCGTCTGATGCTAATTCAGGATTATAAAACGTTTCAGCTGTTTTGCGTTTAATGTAAGACTTATCGCTTTTTCGCGGATATTGATCGCCTAACGAACTTTCGAACAAACCCGAACTGGCGGTGAGCGTCATTGATGCTACTTTTTCTTGTTTGCGAAGGGTGTAAAGTAAAGCAATGTGACCGCCCAAAGAATTGCCAATAAGGTGAACTTTAGCATACCCTTTATACTCGATAAATGCGTCAATATAATCGACCATACCGGTTACACTTGTTTTGTCTAAATCGAGTGTGTATAAAGGCAATATTGGGATTACCACAGTATAGTCCTTACTGAAATAATCGGTTACATCTTTAAAATTACTCAGCGCGCCAAAAAGACCGTGCAAGTTCAGCATCACAGGACCCGAACCTACCTCAACATACTTAAACGCTCCTTCTTCTTTTATTACTAACGACATACAATGGATTACATCCAAAAATAGATTTATTATTAATGTATCAAATTATATTCTACACTTTTTCACAAAAGCTAACCAGTTTTTCAGCGTTTGTTCTCCATACTCAGATAAAACAGATTCCGGATGGTATTGAATACCACAGAGATAGCCCGTAGTATCGGCAATGGCCATGGTTTCACCGGTTTGGGATGTAGCAATAATTTCTTTTGCTTTTACGTCAGCCAGTATGAGCGAGTGGTAGCGCATTACACGAATAGGGGAGGGTATGTTTTCAAATAGGAAATGATGGGTATGTTGAATCGCAGATGTTTTACCGTGTCGCGGTTGTAGTGCTTTAACAAGTTTGTAGCCCAGAAATTCTCCAATGGCTTGATGTCCCAGGCAAATGCCTAAGATGGGTAGTTTTCCTGCAAAAGCGTGAATAGTTTCAACAGTAATACCCGCATTTTCAGGTCGTTTTGGGCCGGGTGAAAGCACTATGCCATCTACTTGCATCGCTTCGATAGCATCAATGGTTACTTCATTGTTTTTTACTACTCTGCAATCTGCTCCACATACCTTCAATAAATCAAAAAGGTTATAGGTGAATGAATCATAATTATCAATGAGCAGTATCCTCATAATGTGTGTTATCTTCTTTCAGTAAGGCTTCATACTTAGAAAATGTGTCTTTCAATGCAGGAACAACTTTGCCGCTGTATTCCATAACAGAAGGGGCAAAATTGGCGATATAGCTATACACATGCGATGTGTTTCGTTGGGCTACGGAAATTAAATCCCACTTGTTGCCAAACCAAACTAAAACGCATAACACATATAACCCTACAATTGAATGTACAACGCCTCCGGCAAATTGGTTAATGAAATTGAGCGAGAATGATTTTAGAATTTGTTCTAAAATCCAAGCTAATAGCCGCACAATAATGACTATCAAAACAAAAACAGTAACGAAGGCTAAAATGGATAGCGATTTTCCACTTAGGTTAGTAAGTTCTTTGAGGTACGACAAGGCTATGTACGAGAACTTAACAGCAGCTGCAATGGCAATGAAATAGCCAATAAATGAGAATACAGAATAGATAATCCCCTTCGTATATCCCCACCAAAAGGCAACAGCTATAAAAAGCAAAAAAACAATGTCGAAAATCATAAAACGGTGTTTTTAGATTAAGCCGGCAATAAACTTTTAACGGTTTCAGCGATGAGTTTTCCATCGGCCTTTCCGGCCAATACTTTAGCAGCGCCCATTACTTTGCCCATGTCTTTTGCAGATGTAGCTCCGGTTTCGGCAATAATTTTTTGAATGGCTTCTTTTATTTCTTCCAATGTCATTTGCTTAGGCAAAAAGCGCTCAATCACGGCAACTTCTTCTTTTTCAGTAGTCGCAAGGTCTCCACGGTTTTGAGCTTCAAAAATTTCGATGGATTCTTTACGTTGTTTGACCATTTTGGTTAGAATCTGAACCTCGCGTTCAGGGGTTAAAACATCGCTTGCTCCTTTTTCTGTTTTCGCCAAAAGAATACCTGCTTTGATGGCGCGTAATCCTCTCAACGCAACTTGATCTTTCGCCAACATGGCTGTTTTAATTTCTGCATTTATTGTTTCTTCTAAACTCATAGTCGAATTATTTTTTGTAAAACTAATAAAACATTGGATTCGTTATTCATTTCTCATATTAGTATTAGATTCGAGTTGAATTTTTGAGTTAATATATCCATTGTATAAAAAAGTGTTTTATGAAAAATGTTACGATTGTAGGCGGAGGTTTGGTGGGTTCAATTTTGTCGTGTTATTTATCGAAACGCGGACATCAAGTTACGGTTTTCGAACGTAGAGCCGATCCAAGAGTGGGCGAAGCTGAGCGTGGTCGTTCTATCAATTTAGCCTTAAGTGACAGAGGCTGGCGATCATTGGAAAAAATTGGGTTGGCGGAGAAGGTACGCCCTATTGCCATTCCTATGAATGGACGTATGATTCACCACTTGGATAATTCAACCACCTATCAGCAATATGGTAATGACGGACAAGCTATTTACAGCGTTTCGCGTGGCGATTTGAACAAGTTGATGATTGAAGCAGCCGATGCATTTCCGCATGTGGATTTCAAATTTAATCAGCGGTGTGTAGATGTGAATTTTGATAAAACCACGCTCACTTTCCGCGATACAAAAACGAATACCGAAACAGTACAGGAAGCAGAAACCGTTTTTGGTGCCGATGGTGCATTTAGTGAAGTGCGCTATGCGATGCAACGCACTCCTAATTTTAATTTTTCGCAGACCTATGAAGCTTATGGCTACAAGGAGTTACACATTCCTGATAAAGATGGATTGTGGCAGTTAGAAAAAAATGCATTGCATATTTGGCCACGTACAAGCTTTATGATGATTGCCCTTCCGAATATGGATGGCAGTTTCACTTGTACATTATTCGCCCCCTTGGAAGGGGAAAACAGTTTTGCTTCCATAAAAACAGATGAAGAGATTCGTGCTTATTTCCGGCAACACTTTGCATCGGCATCGGAGTTGATTCCAACACTGGTAGAGGATTTCAGAAAAAATCCAACATCAACATTGGTTACTATACGCAGTTATCCATGGAATTACAAGAATGTTTGTTTAATTGGTGATGCTGCACACGGAATTGTTCCTTTCTTTGGACAAGGTATGAATTGTGGTTTTGAAGATGTACAAGTGCTGGACGAATTGATGGATGTACATGCCGATTTGACCGACTTGTTTTCCGCATTTGGAAAATCGCGTAAACCGAATTCGGATGCCATTGCCACATTAGCGTTGAATAATTATATAGAAATGCGCGATTTAGCGGCCCGTCCGGAATTTCAACTGCGCTTGAAAATTGAGAAGCGAATTGCTGCTGCATTCCCTCAACAATTCCAAACCTCATACAGTATGGTTACATTTAGTGATAAGCCTTATGCTGTAGCTTTGGAAAAAAGTAAACAACAAAGCCAACTGTTAGACGAAATTATGCGTCTGAATACTATAGCCGATACTTGGGAAAGTGATGAGGTATTGAATATTGCAAAAAAATGGATAGATGCGAATGCTTAAACGATATACTTTTTTGAGTCAACTTATTTTGCTGTTCTTGCCTTTTTTTATTCAAGCACAGACTACAGAAGATGAGTATGCTATTCGGCATCATTTGATGGTTCAGTTGAAAGGCGATGCAGAAATGTTGTTGAATCATTTGCCGGAAGATGCGTATGTTAAGGAATGGCTTTCGCGCACCATGCGCATTGTGCTTTTAGAAAATCCTAAACGAAATTTTACGGAAGACGAAAAAAATCGTTTGGCACAATTGCCTGCTGTTGCTCGGGTTCAATATAATCATAAAGTGGAAAGACGAAATTTTACGCCTGACGATTTATCGACATTGCAGTGGAATTTGCAAAATACAGGAGGTGCGGGTTCTACATTAGGAGCAGATATTAAGGCATTAGAGGCATGGGGGTTAAAGCATGATGTGGTTTCTCCGTATGGCGATTCCATTGTTTTAGCAATCGTTGAAGATCCAATGGATTTATTTCATAGCGATATTAATTACTTTATTAATTACAATGAAATAGATAGTAACGGTATTGACGATGATGGCAATGGGTATATTGATGATTATCGTGGTTGGTCACCCATCAATAATCAGCCTGCCTATAACGATTTATCTTATGATCATGGTATTCATGTATCAGGTATAGCTGCTGCACGAACGAATAATAACAATGGGATAGCCGGAGTTGGCTATGGAGTAAAGGTGTTGCCTATCTACGGTTCAACCGATATCGAATCCGTTGTAGTAAAGGCCTATGATTACGCTATTACCATGCGCAAGTTATATGATGCTACCAATGGTTCAAAAGGCGCATTCGTGGTGGCTTCCAATTCATCATTCGGTATTGGACAGTATGGCGCAAATCCGATCAATTCGCCTATTTGGTGTGCCATGTACGATTCGATGGGTAAGGTTGGTATATTAAGCGCTGTTGCCGGCCCCAATGCCAATGTAGACATAGATGTGGTGCATGATGTGCCATCCGAATGTCCAAGTAAATTTGTATTGGCTGTAACGAATACGAACCGTTTAGATTTAAGACACGGTCAGGCCGCATATGGTGTTGTGGGTATAGATTTAGGCGCACCGGGCACTTCTATTTATTCTACAAAGCAAAGCAATACATACGGTTTACTTACCGGAACGTCAATGGCTACCCCTCACGTATGTGGTGCTATTGGCGCATTGTATACGGTTGCTTGTAAACGATTATTTGATAATTATCTTTCGTATCCGGATTCGTTTGCGCTGGTATTTAAACAGTATTTATTGAATGGCACCGATCGCATTAACAGTATGAATCACTATGTGTCATCGAATGGCCGATTAAATTTATACAAAGCCTTTTTGAATGTAAGGGCCTATAATTGCGACACTTGTTCGTTTTCGTACAACGTGTCTCGCAATCAAATTAATTGCGCGAACTCAGCCAGCGGAACAGTACAAATTAATTCAAGCGATAATCTAACGTATTTATGGTCGAATGGCGGAACTGCATCTTCCAAAACGAGTTTAACTTCGGGCATTTACTCTGTAACTATTACGGATGCTACCAACTGTTCTGTTGAGCAAAGTTTCTTTTTTGATGAACCTCAACCTATCAAAATTAGTGGCGTGAATGTTGTGCCAATTACAAATGGGAATCCGGGGAATATTACTGTTGTTGCTAATGCCGGAAACGACAAACTCTCCTACGCCCTAGACACAGGGGCTTACCAGGCCGGTTATGTTTTTGCGACTACAGTTGCCGGTAGTCATATTGTTCATGTCAAAAATGAGTATGGTTGTGTTGTGGATACCATAGTTACTGTAGGAATCGATAATGCAGTTGATCAATTGACTGCACTTCACGCATACGTTTATCCAAATCCTACATCATCGGTATTTTATGTGTTAATACCAGAATCTACAAATGAATCTAGTTTTTATCGCATTGTGGATATGCAAGGGAAAACAGTGTTACAAAACAAGATGCAAGCCATTCAGCAGGCGATAGATGTTTCCATGTTAGAAAGTGGTTTATATACCCTAACCCTTGAAAGCGAGAATAGGAAGCAGTTTCGTGCTATTGTATCGGTAATGAGATAATCTTATACGAAAAATTTCTTGTAAAACTGCATTGCATTGTCATGCATAATTTTCTGTACTAAAACTTCAGGTGAATAGCCATACCACAATTCTTTTTTGAATTGAGTAGTTTGAAGATAGTCAACCAAATCTTGTTGAAAAAGTGGCATTTTTGCTGAAGATTCATAGGTGTCCATGTGGGTAATAGTACCGTCAAAGTCGCTACCAAAGGCAGGTACGTTCCATCCCGATTTTTCGTTTACAGCCTTTACGATTTGAAAAGCATTTTCCCAAAACAGTTTACAATATTCCATGCGTTGTTTCTTCTGTTCAGCAATGGAACTGATTTGTTTAATGGTTTTCACACCACCCAAATTGCCTCGATCCATCATTAATCCGATAATGCCTTCTGCCTCGTGGATGATTGCAATTTCTTCGTTCGATATATTTATGCTCCATTTGTACAAGCGACTTCTGCGTGCTTTACGAAGTACATCTTTTTCACGGATAGAACTTTCCATTGTACTGTATCCATTCATACCTGCATGGCTACTAACGATCGGAATCTTATCGTGTGGGTTTACAAAATTGTAATTACGAATAAATTGATAATACTCAATGCGCGATGCTACACTCATGTGTTTAGTGTCAATTAAAATTCGTTTGCCGTTTTCTTTGCTGAGTAATTGGCGAATCACATGCCAACCCAGCGGTGTGATGCCTTTGTCTTTTCCTTTGTTTTGGTTAACAAGCCCATTAATTGGCGGTTTGAAGCTAGTTGCGTGTCCGGCCAATTGATTCCAAAAATGGTGTGCTAAGTTGATGGTAAACGGAGGATACTTCCATTTTTTTATTTTTTGAATGTTGCTTGTTAGCATTTTTTCTAAAGCCTCTGCGCTCATCTTTTCCGATAGTGGGGTTCCTGTACCTAAGGCATGCGCCCCTTCTATGCTCATGATACCTATGAGTGTATTTGCTTTCTTTAAGGCATCTTCTAACTCCGAAAAATTATTGACTAACACGAATTCCTTTTTTTTGTCGGAGTTTTTTCCGATGGCATCTTCTACAAACTTGTATTCCTTTTGTAGATCGGAGAAATAATCGTAGTGCGTTTTTAGGTGCACAATACTTTCCAAGCTAAAGCCCGTTACTACTTGCTGTACGATATTGATTTTATTTTTCCCAATCAGCCATTTCGGAAGATTGCGCATGTGTAGAAAACTACGTTCAATGGGGTAAAGTGAAACGTTAAAAACACGTACATTCCCCTCGTCTAATGAATCTAAATTGCATTGCGATTCTTTCAAAATATGTTGAGAAATCGTCTTTACGCGTTCTGCAAATCGGCTGTCAGACGCATGAAATATTTTCTCCCACATCGTGTGTTTTGGTTTGGGAAATCCGGAATTAAAGGATTTTAGATTCGGATGACAGTGCAGGTCAATGCACAAATTTTGGTTGTTCATAGGATGTGTTTATAGCAATTATAGGTTGACACAAGTTTACGTTAAACCATTTCGAAAACGGATTTGTTTTCTGCGAAATGCAAGCGATTATAAATCAATAATTCCTTTTTTATAAAAAATTGGCAAATGGAAGTAATTGCAATTATTTCTTTTCGGGAAGCTATTTCTTTTGTCTTACAAACTTCCTACCTTCGAAAACCCCAAAAATCTATGCTACAAAAACGTTGGACCATTAAACACGCAGATGCTGCAAAAGCAGCATTGTTGCAAGAGGCACTTAAAATTCATCCTGCATTTTGCCGCATGTTGGTAATGCGAGGTGTTGAAACTTTTGAGCAGGCAAGAGCATTCTTTCGGCCGGAATTGAATCATTTACACGATCCTTTCTTAATGAAGGATATGGATAAGGCTGTAGATCGGATTCATAAAGCCGTAACTGCAAACGAACGCATTTTAATATACGGAGATTATGATGTAGACGGTACTACCTCTGTATCGCTGATGGTGCTTTTCTTTCAAGACTTTTATCCGAATATTGATTTTTACATTCCGAATCGATATAAAGAAGGTTATGGTATTTCAACACAGGGTATTGACTATGCCGAAGCCAATGGGTGTTCACTCATTATTGCATTAGACTGTGGTATTAAATCGATTGATAAAGTTGATTATGCATTGGCAAAGAAAATTGATTTTATTATTTGCGACCATCACTTACCAGGAGAAGAGTTGCCCAAAGCATCAGCAGTGCTGGATCCTAAGCGGAGCGATTGTGCCTATCCGTTCAAAGAATTAAGCGGTTGTGGGGTAGGTTTCAAGCTAATTCAAGCACTGGCGTTGCATTACAACTTACCTGAAGAAAAGTACTTGGATGTAATTGATTTGGTAGCGGTAAGTACGGCTTCTGATATTGTTTCTTTATCCGGAGAAAATCGCGTGCTTACTTATTTCGGAATAGAAAAGCTAAATAAGAATCCATCGCATGGATTGAAACATTTGATTCGACTCACCGGTTTGGAACGGAAGTTAGATGTGTCGGACGTAGTGTTTTATATTGGGCCAAGAATCAATGCTGCCGGGCGAATGGATGATGCCAAACAAGCGGTTCGATTGATGATAGCCGATGAATCACCACATCATGCCGATCAGGCAGGGGAATTGCAAAATTTGAACAAAGACCGACAAGAAGCTGATCGAGATATTACAGCACATGCTCTAGAAATACTGAATGCAAATGCCGATAATGAATCGCTGAAATCCACAGTGGTGTTCAATACCGGTTGGCATAAAGGAGTGATAGGTATTGTTGCTTCACGTTTAACGGAGCATTTTTATCGTCCAACAGTTGTGCTTACGGAGCACGAAGGAAAAGTAACGGGATCGGCACGTTCGGTGAAAGGGTTTGACTTGTATGAAGCTTTGTATGCTTGCCGAGAACAATTGATTCAATTTGGAGGACATAAATTTGCTGCAGGCTTAACGATGTTACCCGAAAAAGTAAACGACTTCCGAAACCATTTCGAGCGTGTAGTTTCAGCCTCTATCACACCCGAGCAATTGATTCCCGAAATAGAGATTGATGCGGAAATAAATTTCTCGGATATCACGCCATTATTCTATAAACTCATCAATGAATTTGCGCCTTTCGGACCGGATAATATGAAACCGGTTTTTGTTGCCAAGCATGTGAAAGAAACAGGTTGGAGCAAATTACTTAAAGACAGGCACATCAAATTCAGCTTAAAGCAAAATGGTGTAACACTGTCAGGTATTGGTTTTGATATGGCGCACAAAATGGAACTGCTGAAAGAAAACGAAATAGATGTAGTCTTTCAAATCGAGGAAAACGAATGGCAAGGCAATAAAAGCTTTCAGTTGATGGTAAAGGATATTCGGGTAAGTGAAGCGTAGAGGCATTGTTTACCTCGGCTCCAACCAAGCCTTTCTAATCTTTAATTGTTCGTCTGTTGCGTTATCGGCAAATTTCAGAATATTGTAACGTTTGTTTTCCGATTTAAATACCGGACTACTCAACTTCACTTTTTTGCTCTTGCCATTTTCCGTTTTTCTCAATACCTGGATGGTAAGCATATCGCCTTCTTTTACTGTTGCCGACCACTTTTCGCGGAATGCTTTAAACGTAGCAGGGGTTATTTTTGTTTTGTTGATTTTCAAAAATTCATCACCTTCTTGGTAACCTAATTTTTTGCCAAAATCGTTCATGTTTTTAGTGCCGGCAACAATAAGTTTTTTGGTCTCTTGATTATATCCAATTTCAACCATACCCATCGAGAATTGCTTTGCTACAATAACATTCTCGTAGTTCACCCCGGCATAATTGAGATATTCTTTAAATGGTAGCTTTTCAGCACCTGCAATATATTGCTTTAGGAATTCTTCGATGCTTGGATTGGTTAATGAAACTATCATTTCGAAAAGCTCATCGTCTTTAAATGCATTGTTTTTTCCATATTTCTTCGATAAGTCTTGAATTAGATTCAGTAAACCATAAGTGCCTTTAGAATCGTGTAGCAACTTCAAATCAAAGCACATGGCAATCAATGCTCCTTTAGCATATACATTGGGGTATTCTTTTTCATATTTATCCAAACAGTTTTTACTCAATTCCGTAAATGGTAACGAATCGTTAAACACAAATTGTGCTTGATTCATTTTGTCGCGAATCACAGCAAGGAAATCGTCTTTACTAAGAAAGCCATACTTTACTTGAACGCTTTGTGCATGATACTCCGTTGTGCCTTCATATAACCACAAGTGTTCCGACATTTTTGGTTGGTCGTAGTCGAAAAATTGAATCTCTTCGCTATGTATTGCAAGCGGTGTAACGATGTGAAAAAATTCGTGGGCAGCCACTTCGTATAACTGTGGAACCAATTGTTCGTTTGTCATTTCCGGCATAAAATAAACGGAACTATAGGGGTGTTCCAGAGCGCCAAAGCCACCTGTAAGTCCATCGTGGTCAGACATGTATACCAAAAAGGAATAGTTCTCTACCGGTAATTTACCCCCCAAATATTTTCCTTGTGCTTGCAGTAAACTGTCTAAGCGCTTTGCAATATAATTTGCACGGTGGCTGATTTTTTTGGAGAAAACAGAAATCAACACATTCGATGTGCCAACCTTCACTATGGCAGTATCCGGAATAGTATACATAATGGGGTTGTCAACCGCTTCATTATAGTTCTCCATCATGAAAACATCCGTAGTTGCGCTCGGATCATTGTCTACAAGCGAAGTGCTTCCATAAAACTTTGAAGGGTGTTGTATTGTTAACACTATAGGTTCCTCCATATGATTTTGGAAATAACCTAACAAACAATGCAGGTTAAGCATATAAATCGAGTCCTTTTCAATGTCACTTCCGGCCGGTTCGAAAATAGGGTTGTCTAGCTTTGAATCGTAGGTGTCGTTCATGTCGTATTCAAGTCTGCTAATACCTTTTGTATTGTCGATAATCCAAGCATTTAATCCACTGGTTGGGGTTTCAATTTTAAGCCCTTTGCTATCGAAAGCCGTGAAGTGTTCAATAAACCTGCCATAATCCGAGATGGAATAAGTGCCGGGTACAATTTTGGGGAAACTGAATTTTATTTCTTTCCCTTCAATAGGCGGAGGGATTAACGTTACGTGTATTTGGTCGTTACTTATATTATTCAACGAAAGCGAATACTTATAGCCTTTTTGAGCAAAGAGGAAAAGGGGCAAAAACAAGAATAATAAAAATGATTTTTTCATCAAAAATTAAGTGGTTGAGTATAGTTTGTAAAATGAATTTAGTGATTAAGCTTTTTGAACAATTCCCACATGTCGGGTAGTTTTTTTATTAAGGCAAATTGTTTGGCGGCTACACGCGCTTCTTCAGCAGGTGTGCCGAGGTATGTCTTCCCGGCTTCCAGTGATTTTGCAACACTTGCACACGCATACACCACAACATTATCGCTAATAGTGATGTTTTTATTCACCGCCACTTTCCCGTAAAGGGTAACGTAGTTCCCTATAACTGTGTTACCGGCAATACCTACTTGTCCGGCTATGATACAGTTAGCGCCAATTTTTACATCATGACCGATGTGTACTTGGTCGTCAATTTTTGTGCCCTCGCCAATGGTTGTTTCGCTCGAAACACCGGCATCGATAGTGCATCCTGCTCCAATTTCAACGTTGTTTTTGATAACAACATTACCCGCGTTGTGCATTTTTTTGTAACCATCAACTGTTCGTTTATAATAAAAGGCATCGGCTCCAATGGTAGTATTGGCGTGAATTATCACGTTGTCGCCAATTTCAGTATAAGGATAAATAACAGCAGCGGGGTGTATTACACAGTTTTTGCCTATAGTTACCGATTTACCGATGAATGCTGAAGGGGCAATAAAAGTTCCATCACCAATTAAAGCATCAGAAGCGATTTGTTCAGCAGAGAGTAATGTTGGTCGATGTTGCTTTGCAAGATTGTCGTATACTTCGTAGGGCTGTTCACAATACAATAAAGTTTTGCCTTCCGGAGCGGACATGCGTTGGTTAATCAGAATAACGGAAGCATTTGATTGTAGCGTAGATTTGTAATACTTTTCGTGATCCACAAATGTGATGTCACCTTCCTCCACGTTATGGATTTCATTTAAGCCAAGCACCAGTGTATGTTCATCGCCAATTAACTCGCAATTGTAGTCGGAGGCAATTTGTTTTGCTGTGGTCGGACTTTTGAACTTCATATATTGAAGGTATAATTTTTAGGCAAATCGAGAATATTCTCCTAAAAGATTAGTCTTTTTTTACTTTTACACATCCAAAAACTAAAACGGGTCAACACATGAAAGAAACTGCACTTACCGCTGTTCACATATCACTAGGGGCTAAAATGGCCGAATTTGCAGGCTATAATATGCCCATTTCGTATTCTGGAATCAATAACGAACACCTGCAAGTGCGCAATAGTGTAGGCGTGTTTGATGTGTCGCACATGGGTGAGTTTGTATTACGTGGTGAAAAAGCTTTGGATTTGATTCAGTTGGTAACCTCAAATGATGCCTCAAAACTAACGGATGGAAAGATTCAGTATTCATGTTTGCCGAATAACGAAGGCGGAATTGTAGATGATTTATTAGTGTACCGATGGTCGGCCACGGAATATTATTTAGTGGTTAATGCTTCTAACATTGAAAAAGATTGGAATTGGATTGCATCGCACAACACATTCGGTGTTGAAATGCAAAATATCAGTGATGATTTAAGTTTGTTAGCTGTACAAGGCCCGAATGCCACGAAAGTATTACAAACATTGACGGATGTGAATTTAGGGGATATTCCTTACTATGCTTTTGCAACAGGAAAAATGGCAGGTATTGACGATGTGATTATGTCGAATACAGGCTATACCGGAGCCGGTGGTTTTGAGATTTATGTTTGGAACAAAGACGTGAAAGCCATGTGGGACGCGATTTTTGAAGCGGGGAAACCATACGGGATATTGCCAACTGGACTTGCTTGTCGTGATACACTGCGTTTGGAGAAGGCATTCTGTTTATACGGACATGATATTGACGATACCACTTCACCTATTGAAGCCGGTTTAGGATGGATTACCAAATTCACGAAAAATTTTGTGCAAGCACCATATCACAAACAATTGAAAGATACGGGTGTGAGTCGCAAATTAGTTGGATTTGAAATGGTAGACAGAGGAATCCCACGCCAGCATTACAAGCTAAAAGATGCACAGGGGAATACAATTGGAGAGGTAACTTCAGGAACACAATCGCCATCGCTGAATAAGGCTATTGGTTTAGGCTATGTGAAACCCGAGTTTTCAAGTGTTGATAGTGAAATATTCGTTGAGATTCGCAACCAATTGGTGAAAGCGAAAGTGGTAAAAACACCATTCCTATAAAAAACAATGGTTTTACGGAGAAGAGTTTAGAATTTCCAATTTAGAACTTATATTCGCAACCCGTTTCGGTCCTATAGCTCATTCGGTTAGAGCAACTGACTCATAATCAGTAGGTGCTTGGTTCGATTCCAAGTGGGACCACAAAATAAAAACATAAAGCCTTGCAAACAAAAAGTTTGTGAGGCTTTATGTTTTTTGGGGGGGAACCAAAGAGTGTTCTATAATCAAAGCTCAGTAGGCTCTTCCGTTTTATTGCGGTGTTTCATAAAATGCACTACGCCATAAATGATTGCAAAAGGAAGTAGTACAATAATGAATGAGATGGCAACAGCAAATATTTTATTCATAAAATCTAAAGCTTGAAAGAACATAACACAAGATACAATTTCTTTTGCTATCCGATGGAAACACCTGACAGCTTATTTTTGTGCTGCCAGTGGCAAATTATACAATACTTTCTTTCTTTGTCTTGAACCAATAGTTGATCAAATCCAACAGCGGAGTAGTAAGCACTGTTGAAATGATGGCCACCAACGTAAGTATCGTAAACAGTGATTCCGGTAATACACCAAGGTCGTAGCCCAAATTTAAGACAATGAGTTCCATTAACCCGCGGGTATTCATTAATACACCTATACTCCAAGATTGATACCATGTTTTTCCGATTATTCTAGCCGGAATAGCAGTGCCTATTATCTTTCCGCCAAAGGCAAGGAGAAGCACAATAACAAATAAGCCAATTAACTCCGGACTGTTCAATAAATTGATTTTGGTGCGTAAGCCTGTAACCACAAAAAATAAGGGTAAGAACAATACTGTAGTAAGCATTTCAATTTTGTGCGTTAGTTTTTCTTTTATTTTATTCTTTTCCGGCATAATAATACCGGCCAAGAACGCACCAAACAATGCGTGTATACCAATTACAGTAGTTATTAATCCGAATAGCAAAAGACAAATAATCACCAACGAAAAAGAAGAAGGAAGAATAATGGCCTTATCGGAAAAATGTTTTTCTAAATAAGGTTTCACCGCAAAAATGGAAAACAATAATAGCGAAATAATGGCAAGCACTTGATATATTGACGAGATAAGCGAATGACCCTGCACGATGGTCGTAATTGCCGCTAACATTACCCACGCAATAACATCAACCATGGCCGCTACTCCGGTTACAAAAATGCCCATTGGCGTCTGCAACATCGAACGTTCGCCCAAAATGCGTATCAACACCGGAAAGGCAGTTACGCTCATACTAATCCCTACAAACAACACAAAACTGAATTGTGAAGGATGATTCGGTTGGGTTTCATCAAAAATAAAGTAGGCAAAAATACAGCCTAAAATAAAGGGGAATAGAATACTTGACGAACTCACCAATAATGACTGTTTGGCTGTCCCTTTCAGCTTTTCCATATCGAATTCCATACCTACAATAAACATAAACAAGAGCAACCCAATTTGGCTTAACTGTTGCAACGTGCCAATAGATTCTTTTGGAAAAACAAAGCCAAAAGTAGTTGGGAATAATGCGCCTACCAGCGAGGGCCCAAGTACAATGCCCGCTATAATTTCACCAATAACGGCCGGCTGGTTTATGGCTTTAAATAAGAAGCCAAACAATTTTACTGTGCTCAAGATAACGAGCAACTGAAACAACAGTAATCCTGTATTATCGAAATGCATATGTGCGAATATAGAAGAGTTTTGCAGTTTCAAAGAATGATAAAAATTAGTTCCACCCCATAGAACCGACAACTGTGGAAAATGTTTTTTTTAAGGTCTTTTTAAATTGGATAAACTGTGCCTTCTATTGCTAACAAGGTGTTTGGGAATACCGTTTGGCATTCTTCTTTGAGTATTTCCAAGTTGTCATAGCGCGCAGAGTAATGTCCTATAATTAAAGTGCCTACATTCGCCTTTTGTGCAATGGTAGCGGCCTCTATAGTTGTAGAGTGGAACGTTTCTTTCGCTCGAAAAGCATGTTCTGTTGCGAAAGTAGCTTCATGGTATAATACAGTTACATCTTTTATTTGATCCAAAATGGGTTCGTGATAGCAAGTATCGCTGCAAAAGGCATAGCTTTTGGGTTTGCTCGGTGGCAATGTTAATTCAGTATTCAAAATTCGATTGCCATTACCATCAATAAAATCCTCTCCTCCTTTAATCTTCGCTATCTCGCCAACCGGAATTTGGTATTGTTGAATTTTTTCAGGAAGTATTTTTCGTAAACCTTCCTTTTCTCGGAACAAAAAGCCTGTAGTAGGTATGCGATGTGCCAACGGAATGGATTCTACAGTAAGAAATGAATTCTCGAATATAATAGCCGCTTTATCGGGATGCACCACGTGAAACTCAATAGGATAGCGCAATACCGTTTGTGCATGTTTGAAATGGGCACGAACAATTTCTTCAATACCTTCGTTGCCATATATATGCAAAGGCGCTTCACGATAATTCAAATTGAAGGAACTAATCAGTCCCATTAAACCAAAAAAATGGTCGCCATGCAAATGCGAAATGAATACGTGATCGAGTTTAGCCCTGCGAATATTATGCTTCGCCATTTGCATTTGTGTGCCTTCGCCACAATCGATGAGAAAGCCATGCCCGTTGTAGTTTAGGAAATGACTTGTTGGATGTCGGTCGTATGCCGGAATCGCACCGCTACATCCCAATATCGTAACTTCAAACTGCATGCAAATTAGCTACGTAAATCTCTATCCAACTCTTCCATCATCACATAATCAATTGCTTCTGATAGTGTTGGAATAATGGTAAGGATAGACTCTAACTGAGAAATCTTTACCAATTTTTGGATATGGGGACTCAAATTGGTCAATACAAAAGTGCCATCGTTTTCTTTAGCCAATCGATTACCTACAAGTAATGCGCTTAAGCCCGATGAATCAACAAATTGAACATGCGACAAGTCTAAAATGATGTTTTTGTATTCATCTTTTGCCAGGTTCAACAATTCAGATTTTAGTTCAGGTGCGTGGTTGCTCAATAACTTGTCGTCATCTATTTGAAAAATGCAAAACCGCTCACGCTTATCTAAAGAGAATTTCATTATAACGAATTTTCTCAAAGCTAATATATAATCTTAGAAGTGTCAATAGATAGGTCAATAAAATATACAGATTTAAATGCACGTGTAATATTTTATTTGCAAGATTGACAGAGTTTATGCTATTTTACCGATAACTAAGCTGTTAAACGCCATTTTGGCGGATTAGTAGCTTTGGTTTAATAATTGATTTGAAAGTAATATGGAGGCAAAATTTTCACCAAAAGTAAAGGAAGTGATTTCCTACAGTCGCGAAGAAGCTTTGCGATTGGGACACGATTATATTGGCATCGAACACTTGTTGTTGGGGCTCATTCGCGAAGGCGAAGGGTTAGCCGTGAAAACAATGCGCTCATTACAAATCGATTTAATTCTGTTTAGAAAGCAAATTGAAGATTCGATTAAAGAAAAATCGTCTAAAACGGTTTACAATCCGAACTCTTTGCCTTTAACGAAACAAGCTGAAAAGGTATTAAAGATTACCGTCTTAGAGGCAAAGGTGATGCGTTCTGATGTGATTGGAACGGAACATTTAATGTTGTCAATTTTAAAGAGTAAAGACAATATTGTTTCGCAATTATTAGCGCAACACGATGTAGATTACGATGTGTTTAAAGCAGAGTTAGACATTGTGCAAAACCAAATCAAAGCGGAATTACCCAACGAATCGGATGATGATTCATATGAAGATGAGCGCAACAAAGGCTCTTTCGGTAATGCAGGCGCCAAAAAAGGAGCAGCTTCAAAATCGAAAACTCCGGTGTTGGATAATTTTGGTCGAGATGTTACTGCCGCAGCTGAAGAAGGAACGCTTGATCCAATTGTAGGCCGTGAGGCAGAAATAGAAAGAGTTTCACAAATTCTTTCACGAAGGAAAAAGAATAATCCGATTTTGATTGGAGAACCCGGAGTGGGTAAAACAGCTGTGGTAGAAGGCTTGGCGCTTCGTATCATACAAAAACGGGTATCGCGCGTATTGTTCAACAAACGTATTGTAATGTTGGATTTAGCGGCTCTAGTGGCCGGAACGAAATACCGCGGACAGTTTGAAGAGCGTATGAAAGCCATCATGACGGAATTGGAAAAGAATAAGGATGTCATTTTGTTTATCGATGAAATTCACACTATTGTGGGTGCAGGAGGGGCAACAGGTTCGTTGGATGCATCTAACATTTTCAAACCGGCATTAGCTCGAGGTGAACTGCAATGTATTGGAGCGTCTACGTTAGATGAGTACCGTCAGAATATTGAAAAAGACGGAGCGTTAGACAGACGTTTCCAAAAGGTAATTATCGATCCGCCATCTCCTGAAGAAACGATCGAAATCTTAACGAATATCAAAGGCAAATACGAAGAGTACCACAATGTAGAATATTCGAAAGATGCAGTGGACGCTTGTGTGAAATTAAGTACACGCTATATCACCGATCGTTTCTTGCCCGATAAAGCGATTGACGTGTTGGATGAAGTTGGTGCACGTGTGCATTTAAAAAACATTCACGTGCCCAAAAATATTGTTGAACTCGAAAAACAAATCGAGGACATCAAAGTAGAAAAAAATCAGGTGGTAAAGTCGCAGAAGTACGAAGAAGCGGCTCAGTTGCGTGATCGCGAAAAGAACTTGTTAGAGCAATTAGATACTGCAAAAAATCAATGGGAAGAAGATGCGAAAAACGCACGCTATCCTGTAGGTGAAGAAGATATTGCTGAAGTAGTGGCTATGATGACGGGAATTCCTGTTAGTAAAGTAGCGCAGACCGAAGGCGTGAAATTACTTTCAATGGGTACGGAGCTGAAAGGTGCTGTTATCGGGCAAGACGAAGCTATTGCGAAAGTGGTGAAAGCCATACAGCGTAATCGTGTGGGTTTAAAAGATCCGAAGAAACCTATAGGAACCTTTATTTTCTTGGGACCTACAGGAGTTGGAAAAACGGAATTAGCGAAAGCCATTTCAAAATATTTATTTGATAGTGAAGAGGCTTTAGTGCGCATCGATATGAGTGAATACATGGAGAAATTCTCTGTGTCGCGCCTCGTTGGTGCGCCTCCGGGTTATGTAGGCTACGAAGAAGGCGGGCAGTTAACGGAGAAAGTACGCAGAAAGCCATATTCAGTGGTGCTTTTAGATGAGATTGAAAAAGCGCATCCGGATGTATTCAATATTTTGTTGCAAGTATTTGACGATGGTATTTTGACCGATAGTTTGGGTAGAAAAGTGGATTTCAAAAATTCATTGATTATCATGACGTCAAACATCGGAGCTCGCGATTTGAAAGATTTTGGTACAGGTGTTGGTTTTGCAACCAAAGCAAAAACGGATAACAATGACGAGATGAGTAAAAATGTGATTTCAAAAGCATTGAAACGCACGTTTTCACCGGAGTTCTTGAACCGTATTGATGATATTGTCATTTTCAATTCGTTGGACAAAGACTCTATTTTCAGAATCATTGACATTGCAATGGCAAGCTTATTGAAACGTTTGCAAACCATCGGCTATGATATTCGCTTAACGGATGCTGCTAAATCATTCCTTTCTGATAAAGGCTATGATCCTGCATTTGGCGCTAGGCCGCTGCACCGAGCCATTCAGAAGTATGTAGAAGACCCATTAGCCGAAGAAATCTTACGCGCTAATGCAAAACCTGGCGATATGTTTGAATTGGATGTGGATATAGAAAATGATAAATTGAAAACCATTCATCACCCTGCGCAAACAGTAACAAGTACTGAATAAGAATTAGTATTAAACTATAAAAAACAATAGTAGGCGTTCCAATATGGAGCGCCTTTTTTGTTTTGAGTACGTCTTAATTTATACGATTTTGTTCTCATTTTAAACTGTTTTATCATGGTTTTTCTATTTTGAAAGCGTAAGAAAAATTAAAACACAATCCATTTGCTTCTTTTCTTTTACTCTCTTTGTTGTATTCAATCACGATTAAAACTTCAATTATGGACAGAACATTCAAAATGGCATGTATGGCTACTTTTACTTTATTGGTAGTATGCTTAAGTTCATGCAAAAAGGATTCACAAAACAACACTACTTCAGGAAAAAAAGAATTTGCACTAAATGCATTTTTTAAATCGGTTGATCCCGATAAGCAGCAATTTTCGATTAGTGCCGGACAGTATCAATATGTAAATGGCGCAAATGGAACGAACATTCTTTTCCTTCCGAACAGTTTTAAAAAGAAAGATGGCTCTATTCTATCCTCGGGAACAGTACAAGTAGTATTGCAGGAAATGTTAACCGGACCGAAAATGATTTTAGGTAATGCCCCAACTGTTTCTAATGGCAAGTTGTTGATTTCCGGTGGGCAGTTTTGGGTTAAAGCTTACCAAAACGGAGAGGAGCTTTTGATTAACCCTGCCAGCAAACCACAAGTGTCATTACCGGCATTAAACACACAGCCTATGTTAACCTTTATTGGTTCACGTGTGGCAAGCGATAGTTTAGTTGGCGATTCTACAATAGTTTGGAGTCCGGTAGATTCAGCTACTACTCCTGTTGTTGTTCGTCAAGATTCATTCGGACTGAGCTATAATTTCCATTTAGATAGTTTCACCTATATCAATTGCGATTATTTCTATGGTAGTGGACAACCGCTTACCGATGTTCAAGTAGTGGTTCCGGCACAGCATGTAGATTCTAATACAGCAGTATTTATGTATTTCCCAACAATTAATTCAGTTGCGCGTATGTACCAATATAACTCGGGTACCCATACCTTTAATTTAGGAGGGAGTTATGCTGTTCCCATTGGCCTGGCAGTTAAAATTGTAGTAGTCTCTACCATTGGCACGCAAAATTATTACGAGATTGTTAATGTGCCTTCTGTTACTTCCGGCTTATCCGTAACATCTACTCCGGCACCTGCTTCACTAAGCGATATTCAAAACGCTATCAACAGTTTATAGTTCTCATGTATCATCCTAGTGCATAACATTAAACGAATGCCCTATCGTTTAATGTTGTGTATTTTTTTATATTAACATAAGTTTGCAACCATTCTGCAAGTAGTTAACTCTCCTTATCATAAACAAAACCAATAGTTATGCAATTTTTTAACTCCCGATTCATTTTGCTCGTATTGATGGTGATCTGCTTTGTGCAAAGTAAGGCAAGTCTCACAGTAAGTACATCTACTACTAATTCATGTTCCAACAATGGTACTGCAACAGCCTCAGCGTCAGGCGGTGTTGCTCCATATGCTTATGCGTGGAGCAATGGCTCAACAACACCTACAATATCAGGATTGTCCACCGGATGGTATTGTGTTACTGTGATGGATAATGCTGGGGTGTCTACTACATCTTGTGTAACTATTCAATCTGTTGTGCAAGTGTCAAAAACCATGGTGAATGAGGTTTGTCCTCCCGGGAATAATGGCGAGTTAACTGCAAATCCGACAGGAGGAGCAGCTCCATACACTTATCTTTGGAGCAATGGAAATACTAATCCCCATCTCACCGGATTAACCAGCGAAGATGTGTACAGTTTAAATGTAACGGTTACTGACGCTAATGGTTGCACCGGTAGACCGGATTCTTCTTCTCAGTTTACACCTATGTTTGGCTATCAACTTTTTGATTCCGGAGCTATTTGTCCTGCTACTACTGCAACGCTATACTCATCGGTATACGGAGGGGTAGCGCCATATACCTATAATTGGTCTACGGGAGCTACTACATCTTCTATTACTGCAACACTTGGGGCTCATTACCAAGTAACGATTACAGATGCAAATGGATGCCGTGCTACACAAATGCCTTGGAATAGAAAAGATTCAATTGCACAGCAAAGTTCTTTTTATCCTTATTGTACAGGTACGAATGAAGTTTGTGGAAATGGCACAGGCACATTAAATACGACATTAAGTGGTACAGGAACTCCGCCATATACTTACCATTGGAATACCGGACAAACTACTCAAAATATATCCGGTTTACACCAAGGAGCTTATTATGTTACGGTTACTGCAGCTAATGGCTGCTCGGCAAGTGGCTACGGCTATGTTAACAATACAAGTCCAATAGTAATAAGTATTTCAACAATTCCTGAGCAATGCGGAAATGGAGTTGGAAGTCTAACCGCTGTAGCTAATAGCGGAACTAGTCCTTATGCCTTCCATTGGAGTACAGGAGCAACAACTCAGTCTATTACGGGTTTACATCAAGGCTCCTATAATTTAACGGTTACGGATGCCAGTGGTTGCACTGCTCAGAATTCAGGTTATGTGAATAATAATTCACCAATTTCGGCAAACCCAACCCAAGTGAATGAGTCGTGCAGCAATGGTGCAGGTTCAGCAAAAGTGACGCCTAGCTTAGGTACGGGCCCATATACCTATGCATGGAGTACGGGCCAAACTACTGCACAAATTACCGCACTTTCGGTTGGAAGCTATGTGGTTACCATTCATGATGCTGCAGGTTGTGAAAAAGTGCAGTCTTTCTATATTTCAAACACTTCGCCCATTGCACCACATGGTACTTATACTGCACCAACATGTAGTAATCTGAATGGTTCAGTTTCCGTTGCACCAACAGGAGGTACCCCACCTTACGCCTATCTATGGAGTACTGTTCCTCCGCAGTTTACAGCTACTGTTACAGGGTTAGGCGTTGGAAGTTATAATTGTCAGATAACCGATGCAAATGGTTGTGTAGGGTCTTATTATACTTCATTACCTTATAATAGTACATTAACTGTAAATGTTACGAATACCCATGTTATTTGTCCGAATACCAATGGTACCGCGAGTGTGACGGTTTCAGGTGGGATTGCTCCAATTACATATCAGTGGAGTACAGGTGCTTTTGGAACATCTGTGAGTGGACTAGGAGAAGGTTATTATAGTGTTACGGTTCAAGATGCGAATACGTGTTCTGTAGTGAAGACAGCGCATGTTGTGAGCTATTCACCTTTACATGTAAATATGGCGCACACCAATGCTACTTGTATTTTTGATAACAATGGAACCGCAACAGCAACGGTTACCGGAGGAGCAGCCCCATACCTTTTTCATTGGCAAAACGGACAAACTTCGGCTACATCAACCGGATTGGCTCCAACTTGGCAATATGGGGTATATGTAACGGATGCTAATGGCTGTAGCGGTCATAATTGGACAAATATTGGGTACAACAATACTAACTGTGCTGTTGATTTATGTGGTTATGTTATCGAAGATAAAAATGCAAACTGTGTGTGGGAAACCGGAGAGAATGGTATTCCAAATGTAATGGTACAAACCTTACCGGGGGGGTATACCTATACTGATGCTACCGGACATTTCTCCAACCTACAGCCGGTTGGCAATTTCACGTTACAACAAATTATTCCTTCTTATTTTAATCAGATTTGCCCGAATCCAAATCCTGTGATTAATGCATCGGTTCCCGATTCGCAATACTGCAACAATTTCTACGACCACGCGATTGATACCTTGGATATGCGTATTAGTTGGAATTATTTAACTCCTCCACGTCCTGGATTTACTTCTGAAATTGATTTATATGCGTTTAATGATGGAATACGAACGGTATCGGATTCAGTTATTTTCGATTATGATGCCAACATGGTATTTAGTAGTGCAACGGCAACTCCATTATTTGTAGATGCAGTTGGGCATAAAGTTGGCTTCAGTATATACAGTGCAGGACATGGCTCTATCAATAACATCAAACTTTATTTTTCAATACCTACTACCACACCGTTAGGGACGTTAGTAACATGCACAGGAAAAGTGGGTAATATTAAATTGATAGCGAATGATCCAACACCGTTGAATAATGTGGAAACACGAACTACAGAAGTAGTGGGTTCTTTTGACCCGAACGATAAAGCAGTAGCACCAAAAGGCTTAGGCGTGAACGGCATAATTCAGCGTAGTGATTCAGTGTTGAATTACACCATCCGTTTCCAAAATACAGGAACGTTTAAAGCTGAAAATGTTGTGATTACCGACACTTTAGATCCTGACTTAGATGTGACTTCCATCAAACCTGGTTCTTCTTCTCATCCATACACATTGGCGTTCCGAGGTGAAAGAATATTATTGATTAATTTCTTGGGCATTAACTTGCCTGATAGTAATGCTGATGAAAAAGCAAGTCATGGTATGGTGAACTTCTATATCAAAACAAAGAAGAATTTACCTGATGGTACACAATTCAAAAATACGGCTGCTATTTACTTTGATTACAATGCTCCTGTGATTACCAATACCACTACCAATTCGTTGGTGATGTATAATGGCATCAGAGCTATTTCTGATAACAGCATGAAGTTGTATCCAAATCCGGCAACGGATATTGTTACTGTGGAAACAGATATACAAACCATAGAAGTGGCCTCTGTATTTGATAATATGGGAAGAAAGATGGGAGAAATTGTGCTAAACCCGAATACCAAGAATAGAATTGATATTTCTAAACTTGCCGATGGTATTTATTTTGTTCGATTGCATTCGCATGCTATCTCCGGTTCGTTTATGAAAGTTGGTAAATAGTACTTTGCCTTTTAAGCAAAAATGGTCGGTGAAGTTTCATCGACCATTTTTTATTGCATAAAGCTATTACTTGCGAAATTTTGTAATGAGGAAAATAATCACAAAAATCCCCAAAAAAGCCAATATTGAAAGGGGGTTTGCAAAATTGATGGTCCAGCCGAAACCTGAAAACTTCCTAGGTGGGAAAATACGTTTGTCGTTTTTATTGAAATAAAACAAACCTAATTTCCAATGAGCAGGGTCGTTATAACCGTTGTCTTGATTGTTGGTATTCGCGTTATTAGCATTGCTCATATGCATGAGATTTGAATACAAATGTAAAGGCTTAATATTTATCCTTCGATAATTTGTTTTGATGAATAGGTGTACTCCAGCTATTTTTCGTAGAATATTCGAGTGAGTGTTCTTTGATTGTTTTGCAGTAAAGCCAAGTTGCTTTTGCTCTCTGTGCATTCAAGTCTAAAAGTATAAAACCATGGCTAGTGAAGTCGTTGAATCGCAAATGCGGATTGGTTTTTTTGCCTCTAAGCAACGAAGCAATAAATTTGGCAAAGCCTTTTGATACTCGTTCATCTAGGTTATGCGATGACATGCTTGGGGTAACAAACTCAGCACCTATAACACCTTTACCGGTTTTAGGGTCGTAGGTGTTTTTGTTTTGTGGATTTTGGACTAAGTCAAAGGCCCACGATGTATGGATGTCGCCCGTTATAACCACTATGTTTTTAATGCCGTGCTTGTAAAAAGAATCCATCATTTCTTTTCGTTCCACCGGATAACCGTCCCACGAATCCATCAATCGAGCATGTTTTTTGGATAACTTGTGGGCGTCTAATTCTGAAAACAATACTTGATTACTGACGATTTTCCACTTTGCAGAAGATTGCTCTATGCCTTGGGTTAGCCAAGCGGCTTGATTTTCACCGAGCATCACTCGGTCTTTGTTAAATAAGTTGGGATCTGTGGGGCTTTCCAATTGTTTACTTCGAGCTTCAGCCCGCTCATCCAACATAAAAATTTCAGCCAGCCCACCGTAATTAAGTTTTCGAATGATGGATTCTTCCGGATTATCGGCAATAGGTAACCATTCGAAGTATACTTTTCGGGCTTGTGCCTTTCGTGCCTCCCATGCCCCTTCTTTGTCTTCTTGGTGATTTCCAGCTCCATCTTTATAAGCATTGTTGGCAAATTCATGGTCATCCCATTCTGTTATAAAAGGATGTAAACGGTGTGCTTCCATTAAATCTTTATCTAATCGATATTGCGCATAACGCGAACGATAATCGACCAAACTCAAAATTTCAGTTTCGGGAATGTGATTGCGCACTTGCGGTTTCTTTTTGTTATTGGAGACACCATACTCATATATATAATCGCCTAAGTGAATCACCGCGTCTATATCGTATTGCTGGGCTAGAATCCCATAAGCATTGAAATAACCATGCTGATAGTTATTGCAACTTACAACGCCAAATTTCAAATTTGATACTTCTTTGTCCGGTGCAGTTTTTGTTCTGCCTATTGCTGAAACGCCTAAATTTGTTGTGAAACGATAGAAGTAATGTTGGTTGGGTTGAAGTCCGTCTACTTTCACTTTCACGGTGAAAGCTGAAGAGGAATCGGTAGTTATAGTATTTGTTGCCACTATTTGCTGCATGGTGGTGTCAGTGGCTACTTCCCATTTTACAGCAATTGGTGCTAAAGATTCCGGATATACCTTGGTCCATAGCACTACTTTTGTTTGTTCCGGATCTCCGGATGCAACACCAAAATAGAAAGGCTTTAATGCAGGATCGAACAACGATTCAATTTGCGAGTGAAATTGCTTTTGTGCTTGAAGTTGGAACGCAAGTACCAGTAGTGTGAATGCCGAAATCGTTTTTTTCATTGGCTTTTAAATTGATAGCCGCAAGTATAGTTAAGATGATATTACGAATGTATTATTTTCAATTTTCGGACAAACGGTTCTGTTCAACGGCAATTACTTATTACCAGGCTCGAGTGTAATGGCAGGAAACATACGGATGGCTCCGTCTTTGGTTATGGCTCTAATTTTATATGCAGCACCCACTTTAGTAGGTAAAGGATAGCGGTCTTCCGTTTCCACATACTCGAATTTGTTAGCGCCTTTAATCACTTGGATGTGTCGAACATCAGAGAAGTTGCCCAGTTCAGCCTGTGAACGCACAAGAATAACTTCTGCATATTGTTCAATGTCATCCATCTTTAAATAGAGTTTCACGATAGGTCCTTTACGTTCTGCTTCTAGTGCATAGGTGTTATTGTAGTCTTTAAATTTATGTAGTCCGGGTTTTGTGTCCGATTTTACTGTTGTTGAAACTTTAGCTGAAGTGTCTTTTTTTGATGTCAGACTACTGTCGCTTTTATTTGTTGCTATTGGTTTAGCGCGGTTGGGAGAGTCTACTTTGGATGACAATGCTTTTACGTCTTTATTTGGCGGAGAAGTACTTTTAGGTGTGGCACTAACTGTAACTTTAGCAGTGTCTTTGGGCTGTGTTTTTGGCTCGTCAAACTTAATTCCTTTTGATTTTGCAAGAAATGCTTTAAAAAGCGAATCGCTTTCTGTGTCATTTTTACCGTTTTGCGCAAAAATTCCAACGCGAAAGATTAAAAGTAGGGTTAAAAAAAATGCTTTTTTCATCGTTGGAACAATAATAGAAAGAAAGTGTAAAAAAAGTCATTTAGTTTTTTCAGGCTGAAAGCCACAAAATACAATAATATATATGCAAAATATAAATATTAAAATAAATGATGTGACGAAAATCAGTCATTTCAGAAGTTTTCAGACATTTTGCTATTGTTTATTTCAAAAGAATATGTCATCTTTGCAATAGATAAAAAACGAAGTAAGCATCAGTATTTTTACGAACGTCAACAATATCAAGTGTTTTAGGTTTTTTATCAAAAATGTTCTGGTTCAAAAATTATCAAAAACATATTTAATTAAATTTAAATTGATACTTTGGCACAGAATATGATATTAAATCATAAACAATAAAAAACAAACAAAATGGCAAACAATCAAAAATTCCAAGAAACGTTGAAACACTTATTATATGCAGGTGTTGGTTTCGCAGCTGAGTCTTCTAAGAAAGTTCAGAAAAATGTAGATGAGTTGATTAAAAAAGGAAAAATCAACGAGCGTGAAGGGAAAAAAATTGTTGATCAAGTGATGCACAATACTGAATTGAAAAGAAAAGAATTGGAAACGAAATTGAATAAAGTGGTTGACCAATACGGCAAAACCGGTTTAAATCAAATCACTTCTTTAACTAAGAAAATTCAGAAGTTAGAAACGGAACTTCAGAAAAGAGTTAAGTCTGCAACTTCTTCTGTAGTAGGTTCAAAACCTGCCGCTAAGCCTGCTGCAAAATCTGCTGCTAAGCCTAAAGCGAAAGTTGCTCTTAAAAAGGCTGCTGCTAAAAAAGCAGTGGCTAAGAAAGCGGCACCCGTGAAAAAAGCAGTGGCTAAAGTTGCTGCTAAAGTTGAAGAGGCTGCAAAAGCTTAAATTATAGATACATTCCCCATTGGCTTAGGGCAATAGGGTTTGGTTTTGGTTATCAGAGGTCGTTCCTATCGGGGCGGCCTTCTGAATTTTTAGGATATCCCACTATTATTTTGCATTTAGAAATTTGCCATTAACTTAGACATCTCTAAAAAAAATAACATGGCTCTATCTGCACCTTACAAAGAAATTATCGATAACGCTGTAAAAGCAATTCACGAACGAATTTTTTTCGCGCAATATCCTGAACATCCAAAGGCGTATGGCGAGGATGCTCCAACAATAGGATTAGAAGCCTATAAAAATCAATTAGGAAAGCCATTTACTGAATTGTTGCAAACCAATGCGGCATCATGGATCGGTGAAGAGGTATCTCCATATTCGTTAGAGCCACTGGGCATTACTTATCCTGCCTTTGAAGTCGATACTTTAATTGTACGCTCCGGTCGTGCATTTGCTGCTTGGAAAAATGTGTCAGTAGATGATCGTGCAGAGGTTTTAGTGCTGGCACTTGAACAAATTAAAAATCGATTTTTTGAAATTGCGAATGCTACACAACATACTACCGGGCAATCATTCATGATGTCGTTTCAAGCATCGGGGCCGCATGCCAGCGATCGTGCATTAGAAGCATTGGCTATGGGTTACGAAGAGTTAACCCGATTCCCGGAACATGTAACTTGGGAAAAACCGGCCGGAAAATCTGTCATTAAATTAGAGAAAACATTTAAACCTGTGCCTAAGGGTGTTGGGTTAGTGATTGGTTGTTCTACTTTTCCTACATGGAACTCGGTACCTGGGCTTTTCGCTACGTTAATCACAGGCAATACAGCCATAGTAAAACCACATCCCAAATCGATATACCCAATTGCAATTGTTGTTGCCGAAATTCAAAAAGCATTACAAGCAAAAGGTTTGGATATTAATATTTGTCAGTTGGCGGTAGACACTGCTTCAAAACCTATCACTAAAGAATTAGCGCAAAATCCGCTAGTAAAATTGATTGACTATACAGGAGGAAGCGCATTTGGTGCATATGTAGAATCGCTTCCGGGTAAAGTTACGTTCACCGAAAAAGCCGGAGTGAATTCGGTAATTCTTGACTCTGTTGCAGATTTGAATGCCGTTACACAAAATTTAGCCTTTGCAGCATCGCTTTACACCGGACAAATGTGTACTGCTCCGCAAAATATTTTTATTCCTGCAGGAGGTATTAAAGTTGGCGACCAAACCGTTACGTATGATGAAGTGGTGAAAGCCTTCTGTGGCGCATTATCGGGTATTGCCAAGCATCCGCAAATGGGACCGGGAACTTTTGGTGCAATTCAGAATGAAGCCACATTAAAGCGTGTTGATGCAGTAAAAGATATTGCCACTGTTTTGTTGGCGCCTGAAACGATTGCTAATCCCGAGTTCCCGAATGCAAGAACATCTTCTCATGTAGTGTTAGAAGTAGATGCAAAAGATTTCGGTATCTATGAAAACGAATTGTTTGGCCCAATTGTTTTAGTGATTAAAACAAAAAACACAGAACATTCTGTTGAATTAGCAAAAGAAATGGCCGCAAAACATGGTGCTATTACTTGTGCTGCATATACAACCGATGGAGCCACCGAAAAATTAATTGCAGAAGAAATGGAATCGGTGTTTGCCCCGGTATCGTTCAATTTAACCGGTGGCATTTTTGTAAACCAACACGCAGCATTTTCCGATTTTCATGTTACCGGAGGAAATCCGGCCGGAAATGCATCTTTCTCTAACCCTGAATATGTAAACAAACGATTTGTTTGGGTTGGCCACAGAAAACTGTAAATAATTGACAGATATTAAAAAATACATTAACTTGTGCTAGTATGAAGAAAAATCTACTAGCACTTTTTGTTTTACTCTGTTTCAGCGCCACACAGGCTATGGATGAGCAGTCAATCATCAAGCAGCACTTACAGTTGGCCAATGGTTATCTCTCATCCGATAACGAAAAGTCAGCTGAATTTGCCAATAAGGCATTATTACTATCTGAAAAAATTCAATATGTAGATGGGCAGGCCGAAGCCTATTGGCTGAAAGGACGTTTGAATTTCAATGCCGGTAAAATCAAAGAAAGCGGAAATGATTTTTTAAAAGCATCGGAGTTGTTCAAAAAAAGTGGGAATACACAAATGTATGCTACGGCATTAAAAGACTATGCTGATTTTCTCCGCTCTTCCGGAAACTTTAATCAGGCACAGAAAGTGATTGAACAAGCTTGTGCTATTTCCATCAAAATTAAGAATCAACGGTTACAGAGCGAGTGTGAAATATCGGAAGGGTTGATTTCTTTATCACGAAATGATTTTGCAAAGGCAACCGGGCATTATCTCAATGCCATGAAAATATCTGAAGAGGTAAACGATAATACAGGATTAGGGAATGCTTATTTGCAATTAGGCAATATTAATACGCTACAAGGTAATATTGAAAAATCGAACGAGTATTTTCAAAAGGGACTTCAGCTCAACAAAAAGATAGGTAACAAATTAGGCGAGTCGGATGCTGCTTGTAATATTGGTTCAAACTATCTAAAAATTGGGAGTTTGCAAAAGGCCGAAGAGTATATCAGCTATTCGCTAAAACTTTCAGAAGGATTAAAATATAATTCTACCCTAGCCCTAAACCTTATGAATATGGGCTTTTTGAAAGTGCAGCAGAAACAGTATGCAGATGCGGAAAAGAACTTCAAAGCATCGCATGCCCTGTACGAGAAGATGAACGATAACATAGGCTCCATCGATGTGTTGAATGCATTGGGTTATTTAAATTCGGTGAACAAGAAGTACACCCAAGCTGAAGATTACTATAAACAGGCGAGTGTATTGGCAAAGAAAATTGGCTCGAGCAGCGCTTTACAAACCGCCTATGAAGGATTGGCTTATATTTATGAACAGAAAAGAGATTACAAAGGGGCTTACCAATATGCAAAAATGGGACGCCAAATCAACGAAAAGTTGTTTAATATAGATAATGCCAAAAAGGTAACACAATTGCAGATGAATTATGAGTTTTCTAAAATTCAAGAAGCGCAACGTATAGAACAAGAATTGAAAGATGAAGTGAATGCTGAAAAGAGTAAGCGTTTCCGCATTGCTATTGTTTCAGGTATCTTTGCTGTATTGTCGTTAATTGCCTTACTGGCCACAGCTACAATTGCATACAGAAAGAATAAAATTGCAAGGATACTGCTTGCAGAAAGAAATGGAATTCTTCAAATCCAAAAAGAAAATTCAGAGAAAATCATTCAAGGCGTTTTACCGGCTGAAATCGAGAAGCGTTTGAAAACAAATTCTTCAGCTTCACAAGAACGTTTTGTGAGCGTTATGTTTGTTGATTTTGTTGACTTTGCGAAGAAGGAAAGTGAATTTGATCCTATGGATTTGATGGATCACTTAGATGTTGCGTTCAAAATGTTAGATGAAACCACACGGAAATATCAATTGGATGCCATGAAAACAATGGTTGACGGCTATCTGTGCATTAGTGGATTACATAATAATAATGAAGCTGAAAGCTTAGATAATTTATTGAAAGCAGGATTGGAAATATTACAACGTTTAAGTGATATTCAGCAGAAACGTGCAGCAGATGGTTTGCCTTCTTTTGAAATGCGGATTGGCATACACTCCGGTAGTATTATAGGTGGTGTTGTTGCCGTTCGAACAGTAAGCGAAGATATTTGGGGGAATACCGTTCAAATAGCATCGGAGATAGAGAAGTTCGCTCAACCAAGTCAGTTGCTTTTAACCGAAACTGCCAATAATCTGCGACATTCCTTCAAAACTAATCTTGTAGGAGAAGTTACAGTTATGAGCGATAAATCAGTGAAGGTTTATGGGGTAAGCTCTCTAGGAGTTGAGCTATCGGGAATTAAAGTATCGAAAGATAATATTGATGAAGATGTGATGAAGCATCTCAATTGAAGTTAAAGCAGCGTTGTTTTATGAACTTCTTTTAAACAATTTTCAAATCGTGTTTGCCCGATTCCTTTGATAATGCTATAGCTTACATTTAGTCTAATTAAGTGCTGCTCAAATCGGTTGAATAGTTCTATTCTATCGGTTGGATTTTTTCTTTGTTCATCGGCCATCCAGGGAATGTCGGGATAAAGGAGCAAATACTTGTTGGCAAGATGTTTCACGATAAATGATTCGATCCATTCAGGAACATTCCAATTGTAATATTCCATCCAAATTTTGATAGTGATTAAATCGGTATCGCAAATAACAATTTTTTTGGTGGCTTCAGCTTCTCGCTCCAACTGCGCTTGAGTTTCGGCTATTTTAACTACATCGGTATAGCTGTAATCTGTACCATGTTCATTCAGATATGTTCTTGCATATTCATTCACAAATACTGCATTGCACAGTTTTGCTATTTCAGCACTGATTGTTGATTTTCCGGTAGATTCGGGTCCTAAAAAAATAATTTTAGCCGACATGTGGTATCTTAATGGTGGTCTTTTTACCTAAGATGATTGGGTAGTTTTCGCGTATATGTCCGGCCGGAAAATTGAAACATACCGGATAATTTTTATCGGCAACATGTTCGAAAATAATTTCTTCTGCGTTCTTCCCGAAAGGCACTTCATTATCATGCATGGCAGAGAAGCCGCCCACCAGTAAACCCGCTAGGTGGTCTAGTTTACCGCTTCTTTTAAGGTTTATCATCATTCTATCGATGTGATACAATTGTTCGTCCAAATCTTCGATGAAAAGAATTTTACCGTTGGTGTCGAAGCCCGATTTAGCCCCAGTAATACTGTATAAGATAGATAAGTTTCCGCCAATGGTTTCCCCTGTCATTTCCAAACCTCGATTAAGTGGATGTGCCGGAATGGTGTAGTTGATCTCTTCTCCGAAAATTATTTTTCCGATGTCTTGTATAGCCGCATCTTCCGTTCGGGAAAACAACGAGGGCATGCTAGCGTGAAGTGTTTGAACGCCTAATTGGTGGTTGATAAGCGTGTGTAAGTAGGTTACATCGCTAAAGCCCACCAGCCATTTGGGTGAGCGAAGAAATTTGCTGAAATCTATTTGGTCGAGGAATCGCACCGTGCCGTATCCTCCACGTGCACAAAAAATAGCGCGTATGCTTTCGTTATCAATGGCTCGTTGAAAATCTTTCAATCGCAAGGCATCATCGCCTGCATATTGATGATGCTCCGCCCCAATGGTTTCGCCCAATTCCACTTGTAATCCCCAATCTTCAATGAGCGATTTCGCGGCTTGAATATCTTCAACGCTCATTTTTCGGGCAGTGCTCAGTAGAATAACTTTATCGCTTTTTTTCAGGAATTGCGGAGCCAGTGTCATCGATTGAAAAATTGAAGTTTTAAAATATAATTAGCAGTTTAGCAAACTGACTGATTAATTTTGACAATGAAAAATTAAATTTCGCTTTTAAAATTAAATATAGTCGAATCTTAAATTCCACGAAATGATAAATACACCCAAACAATATACGGTTACTGCAGCATTACCTTATGTAAACGGTTCGAAACACATAGGTCATTTGGCAGGAGCTTATTTGCCTGCTGATGTGTATGTGCGATTGAAGCGTTTGCAAGGAAAGGATGTTGTCTTTATTTGCGGTAGCGATGAACATGGTACCCCCATTACGATTCAAGCCATCAAAGAGAATTGCACACCCCAACAAGTGATTGACAAATACCATAATTTGGTGAAAGAAAGTTTTGCCAGCTTAGGTATTTCTTTCGATATCTATCATCGTACCAGTGCACCTATACACCACGAAACTGCACAAGAATTTTTTACTGATTTTTATAACAAGGGCTTGTTTGATGAGAAG
This sequence comes from Chitinophagales bacterium, assembly GCA_016786765.1. GTDB lineage: Bacteria > Bacteroidota > Bacteroidia > Chitinophagales > LD1 > CALAYL01. The sequence goes on along the minus strand of JAEUUZ010000051.1, from coordinate 153,531 downwards.
GTAACCCGTCAGTATTATGATGAAGAAGCAGGATTGTTTTTGGCCGATCGTTACATAAAGGGAACTTGTCCAAATTGTGGGCACGACAGCGCTTATGGCGATCAGTGCGAAAAGTGCGGTAAGTCGCTCGATCCAACCGATTTGATTAATCCGGTATCGACCGTTTCCGGCAACAAGCCTGTTTTGAAAGAAACAAAACACTGGTATTTACCTTTACAAAAATACGAACCATGGTTACGCAAATGGTTGTTGGAAGATCACGCCAAAGATTGGAAAGCCAATGTGTATGGGCAAAGTAAGTCGTGGATTGATGGAGGTCTTCAGCCACGCGCTATGACACGTGATGGCGAATGGGGCATTAAAGTGCCGCTGCCGGATGCAGAAGGTAAAGTATTGTATGTATGGTTTGATGCACCGATTGGATATATCTCGGCCACTAAACAGTGGGCATTGGATAACAACAAAGCATGGGAACCCTATTGGAAAGAGGCAGATACCAAGTTGATTCACTTTGTTGGGAAAGATAATATCGTCTTCCATTGCATTATTTTTCCGATTATGCTGCACTGCCATGGCGATTATATTTTGCCCGATAATGTGCCCGCCAACGAGTTCTTGAATTTAGAAGGGGATAAAATGAGTACGAGCCGCAAATGGTCGGTAGAGATGCATCAATATTTGGAAGATTTTCCGGATAAGCCGGATGCTTTGCGGTATTGTTTGTTGTCGAATTTGCCGGAGAATAAAGACAGTGAGTTTACCTGGAAAGATTTTCAAACCAAGAATAACAGTGAATTGGTGGCCATTTTAGGGAATTTCATCAATCGTGTGCTGGTATTAACCCACAAGTTTTATGCTGGTAAGGTGCCCGACAAAAAACCATGTGATGAGTTGCAACAATTTTTGATTGAGCAAAAAAATAAAATTGACGAGGCGATTGATAATTATCGCTTCCGTGAAGGTTTGGCAGAAATGATGAATGTGGCTCGTCATGGCAATAAATTGTTAACGGAGAAAGAGCCATGGAAGACGTTCAAAACAGATCCGGAAAGTGCTGCAGTAGTCTTATACGATTGTATTCAGATTATCGCCAATTTATCGGTAATGTGTGAGCCCTTTATTCCGTTTTCTGCAGTGAAAATTCAGCATATGTTAGGTGTTCAAACTCCGTTTAATTGGGCCGATGTGGGTCGTGCTGATTTAATTCCGGGAAATCATCAATTGGGGTCACCAACATTGCTTTTCGAAAAAATTGAAGACGAAATTATTGACATTGAAATACAAAAATTGTATGCCAACAAACTAGAAATTGTAGCTTCTGAGGCCGTTGTAGTGCCATCTGTTGCGCCACAAAAAGCGGAGATAACATTTGATGATTTCGAGAAAATGGATATCCGTGTGGGCACTATTCTTACTGCTGAGAAAGTGGAGAAGGCCGATAAATTGCTGAAGTTGAGCGTTGATTTAGGTTTTGAAACAAGGGCCATTGTGAGTGGAATTGCTGCACATTTTAAGCCTGAAGACATTATAGGTCAACAAGTTTCTGTTTTGGCAAATTTAGCACCTCGGAAAATTAGAGGTGTAGAATCAAAAGGCATGATTTTGTTAGCAGAAGATGAAACCGGAAAACTTCATTTTGTTAAGACAAAAGAAATAACAGGCAATGGAAGTATAATCCGATAATTTTTGCTTTACTTTAAGGTATTAATTTAATAACACAATCTAAAATCAACTCAATGAAATCAAATTTCTACAAACTACTTTTCGGAGCAGGGGTGATGCTAAGTATGGCAAGTGTCCAAGCACAATGTGATGGGCAGCGCTATTTGGCCAAAATTTTTCCTAATGCGCCAACAAAAACTACGGTTACGTATTCAACAACTTCTCAGGCTATGGATATTTATGAGCCAGCCGGTGATGTAGCTACAAACCGAAGAGTAATTATTTTTGCACACGGAGGAAGTTTCACGAGCGGAAGTAAAGCAGAGCAGTTTATTGTTGATTTGTGTAAGGAGTTTGCTAAAAGAGGATATGTAACGGCTTCTATTGATTATCGTTTAGCTACCGGTTTAGGTGCTTTAGATATGCAAGATTCTACAAAAGCATATCCGCACGTAATGCGCGCATTGAGCGATGCAAAAGCAGCTATTCGTTACTTCAGAAAAGATGCAGCTACTACAAATACCTATAAAATCGATAGTAACTTTATTGCATTTGGAGGAAACTCAGCAGGCGCAATTATAGCAACACACGTTGCTTATGTAAAGACATTAGGCGAGTGTACACCACAAGTTGTTTCTGCTTTAAATGCAACAGGAGGAATTGAAGGAAACAGTGGAAATCCGGGCTACGGTTCATCAGTACAAGCTGTATTGAATTATGCCGGAGCTTTATTGGATACTAATATGCTTAATGCCGGAGATGTAGAGCCAATCTACTCAGCACACGGTGATGCCGATGGAACAGTTCCATACGCTAAAGGTCAGGTGTTGAATGGCTTGTCAAATATTGTAGTGTTTGGAAGTGGTGCAATGAAACCGCGTTTAGATGGTCGTAGTATCAAAAATCAATTGCACACATACGTTGGAGCAGATCACGTGCCTTGGAGTTCAAATATGACACAACAACAAGAAGTGGAATCAGAGTCTGCTGCTTTCTTATACAGTATTTTCTGTCCGAATTCTGTAGCTATTAGTGACGTGAATGCAGATAATCTTGCAATTGAGTTATATCCTAATCCATCTTCTAATGTAATTACCTTGAAATCGGATAAAGCGATTTCCTCTGTAACCATTGTAGATCAATTGGGAAGAACGGTTTTAGTGAAAACAGCTGAAGGTTCAAACGCACAAATCACAATCAATAAATTAAATGCCGGTGTTTACTTTGCGAAAGTAACTTTTGCAAATCAAACGAATATCGCTACTAAGCGTTTTGTTGTTGAATAATTATATTTAACCATTGCTAAAAATGCCCGGGAATACTTTCCGGGCATTTTTGTTTTATAGCGGAAAATGAAAAAAAATGAAAAAATATTTTTCGTTTCCATTTTTAATTTAACTTTGTATCGCAAAGCACTTTTATGAACGAAAAAGAACAGTCTTTACAGCAGTTGCGCGACATTAAAATGATGATGGAGCGTTCATCGCGATTTATATCTCTCAGTGGACTTTCCGGGGTATTTGCCGGTATATTTGCATTGATTGGAGCTGCGGTATTTTATATGTACCTAAATACACAAATGGCTTCAGGTTATCTTTCCATTGCCGAGAGCCTGCCTGCAGAGGTAAGTATTGATTATCTTACCTTTGGGATACTCGATGCAGCAGTTATTCTTTTGCTATCGATTGGCTTTGGCATTTACTTTACCACAAGGAAAGCAAAGCGAGATGGTTTAACAATCTGGGATCGTAACGTGGGACATCTTTTAATTCATTTGTCTATACCTTTAATAGCCGGTGGATTGTTTTGTTTGATTCTATTGAGCTACGGGTTATTTGGTTTAGTAGCACCATGTACCCTTCTTTTTTATGGTTTGGCTTTATTGAATGCCTCGAAGTATACGCTCGATGAAATCAAGTGGCTCGGTATTTCTGAAATTGTCTTAGGCCTTGTGGGCTGCATTTACATAGGATACGGTATGACATTTTGGTGCATCGGCTTTGGTGTATTGCATATTGTGTATGGTGCGTTTATGTACTTTCGTTATGAACACAAACAACATTAATATTATATCGCTAGCGTGAAACATTTAATCGACAACATTAATAAATCCTTTGAAAGCCGTGTTCGGCTTGGGGTGATGTCGTCATTAATGGTGAACGAATCCATTGATTTCCTAACATTGAAAACACTTTTGGATGTTACCGATGGGAATTTGGCTAGTCACATATCGGCATTAGAAGCAGAAGGATTCTTAATTGTAAAGAAGGAGTTTGTGGGAAAGAAAACGAAAACAAGTTACACGGCTACAAAATTCGGAAAACAAGCATTCATGAACCATCTGAAAGCACTGGAGCAGTTAATTAAATCACAAAAGTAAATTTTTTTATCTTTTAACTTTGAAATACAAAGCGCTTTATGAGAAATAAAAATCAAATCAAAAGAATACAAGCTATAACCGTGTTTTTTATGGCTGCCCTTGCGGTAAGCGGATTAACGGCTATTCCTGTGAAAACAGAAATTGTTTGGTTGCAAAATGCAGTGCCGACATCATGGATAGCTATTCAGCAATTCTTAACCATTATACACGATGCGCTTTATAGTTGTAATGAAACACTGCTTTATGGTTTCGATTGGCTTGCCTTTGCGCATGTGGTGATTGCCATTTTGTTTATTGGTGTTTTACGCGACCCGGTGCGCAATATCTGGGTAGTCGAGTTTGGCATGATTGCCTGTATACTGATTTTACCATTTGCCTTTGTTATGGGAAATGAACGTGGTATTCCGCTGTGGTGGCAGCTCATCGATTGCAGTTTTGGTGTATTTGGCATCATTCCGCTGTGGTATGTCCGCAACTTAATTCTTCAACTCGAAAAACAGCAACAAGAAGAAATGCGTTGCCTTATTTTTTAAATCTCCGTTCCAATTATTCATCTCTAAATCGATGCATGAAACAGTTGTACTTCATCAAATAAAACAACATGTTTAACAACAGAACGCTGATTCTGATCAGCACAGCCGCTTTTTGTGGGCTTTTCTATCATCAATCGGATGGTATCAATTATCTTATTTTTAATGTGCTGCTGTTAGGAGCATTACTATTGCGCGACAGCATGTTGCTTAAAAGTAAAACTTTTCTAAGTATTGCTACAGCTGCTTTAGCGAGTGCTTTTGCTATTTACTGGTATGGCACCGATTGGCCGTTACAAATGAATATGTTATCGCTACTAGCGTTGGCAGGGTATAGTTATTCAAGAGAAAGCTCGTTGTTGGTGGCAATCTTTCATGGAGGCTATTCTTTTTTTGCGTCACCGGTAGTACATGTGTTTGATCGTCTGTTCAAAAGCGCAGATGCGCTGAAAACCAAAGAGAGTAGGCTATTTAAACGCGTTGTATTGTCGATTGTCCCGCTCGTTGTTGTTTTCATTTTCATACAAATTTACCGTTCAGGCAATCCCATTTTTGACAAATATGTTAGTGAACTGAATTTCGATTTCATATCGTTGGAATGGTTATTCTTCATGTTATATGGTGCTTGGTTGATGTTTGCTTTTTTCAAACAGTCAACTATACGAAAACTACAACATAGCGATATTGAAACACCTGACGCACTTCGAATAATTACAGAAGAAGAACATACCGAAAGCTATTTTGGGCAATTGATTCAAATTCCAAATGAAGTATTTACAGGTGTTTTACTTTTTGCATTATTGAATGTACTGTTGGCTTGTGTGAACGGTTTGGATTTTTACTTCGTTTTCTTTAAAAGCAAACTTCCGGAAGGAATATCGATTTCGCAATATGTACACAACGGAACAAATTCACTCATCACATCCATAGTCCTCGCTTCGCTTATTATTCTTTTTTATTTCCGTGGCTATTTGAACTATTACTCGAAGAGCACGTGGTTGAAAGGGTTAGCCTATTTATGGATTCTGCAAAATGCCCTGCTCATTTTTTCAACTGCTTATCGTAACGGTATGTATATCGATGGTTTTGGGTTGACCCATAAACGCATTGGCGTGCTCATTTATCTGCTACTAACCATGATAGGATTGTTGACCGTTGCCATTAAAATTGCCCTCACCAAAAACAACTGGTTCTTGTTTCGGAAAAATGCTTGGGCGATTTATCTCACACTAATTGTATATGTGATGTTCGATTGGGACAGCATCATCACCAATTATAATTTACACCATTTTGAAACCGACAAAAGAATGGAGATTGATCAACGTTATTTGGTGAATCTCAGTCATACCAATTTAACTAAACTCTTTGAATTTTATCTAGTGAAGCAAAAAAAGCTGAACGACAAAAAGCAAGACATCGACAACGAGTATAACGAAGACAGCTTCAGCAGTAGTTCAGGTAGAAGCAGTATGGCGTACACACATGAAATTGAGCGTATGGTTTGGGATAAATATCGTGAATTAAAAGCGGACTATAAAGAGCATGAATGGCCTTCGGAGTGTTATACGAAGACGCGAAATCTTCGTGAAACTGAAGCCCTTATTGCGCAATATCAGTTAAAGGAAGTTTTACCCGTAAATCCTCGATAAGTTATGCGAAACGAAAATCGAGTACGAACACTGTTAATGCTACTGAGCCTATTTTGCTTTGTGATTGAATGCGCGCGGATCTATCAAAGCGGAAGAATCACATATGTCTTTTTACTTTGGAATTTATTTTTGGCTTGGGTGCCTTATATAATTGGTACATATATGTCAACAACAAAACAAAACACTTCACCTCTGATGCAATGGGTTGTGTTTTTGGTTTGGTTACTGTTCTTCCCCAATACTACATACTTGATGAGTGATTTGATTCACTTACATCCGCAATGGCCTATTCCGCTTTGGTTTGATGCCTTTTTATTAAACGCCTTTGCTTGGAATGGCTTATTGCTCGGATTGTTCAGTTTGCAACACGCGCATGTATTTTTAAATCAACAGCTTTCCCCAACACGCGCATGGTTCGGAATGATTGGGGTCATTTGCTTAAGTGGCTTAGGTGTGTATATGGGTCGTTATCTGCGTTTCAACAGTTGGGATGTGGTGGCTAATCCATTCGAAATGATGCAAACCATTTTTACGCAACTGATTCATCCTTTTCATTATCACACACTGTGGCTGTTTAGTGCAGGTTTTGCAGCCCTTTTGATGATGAGTTATGGTCTGTTTTATTTTGCGACAACAGCTAAAAGGGAGATAGAATGAATATAAAAAATGTATGGAGGGCTACTTGGTTTTCGTTAGTAGCAGGTTTTATACTTGTCACAATTACGAGTACCGTTATATTGCTCTTAACGGACGAAATTAATAGCAACAATGATATTTACATCTTGCTTTTTGTTTTAATGGTAATGGGTGCAGTGTATGCAATTGTACAATTTAGTTTCTCTTTTTTGCTAAAAGCGTTTTTGATAGATAGACATTTATCGCCTAATGAAGTTTTGGGAATAGCATTAAAGCTAATGCTCTTTCTCTATGGCTTTGTATTCTTTATTTGTTGGGGCATAAGTGGTTTTAGTGCAAAAAAAGACGAGCTTTTATTTATTTCAGTATTCTCCATTCCCTATGTGATTAACTGCTTGATTTTTGTTGTGCGATTACATTATTTGTGTTGGAAGGATACGAAATACAGTGCTGTAATTTAAAATTGGCCAAAATCGCAAACGAAATAAGCACCTTTCATTACAACATTCCGTCCACTTGTTGAAGAGCCGTAAAGGTGATAAAAAACATTGCCGAATGTAATTGTGTTTCTTGTCCCTTTTTTTGTTCCTTTAAGGTATAAAGCATACGCCATGTTGTTATCGATTTTTAAACTTTACCCAACCGATCAAGATCCGGTTGCCTATGCCATTCCGTTTTTCATTCTGCTGATTTTAATTGAGGCCTATGTAGGCTATAAACAGCAGCATCGCAATTACTTGTCGAAAGATGCAGCTGCATCTATAGCCATGGGGATTGGCTCCGTATTAGTCAATTTTGTAATGAAAAGCTTAGCCTTTGGGGTGTATACTATTGTTTATGAATTTCGTTTATTCGAGATTGGTTGGCATTGGTGGAGCTGGGTGCTTATCTTCTTTGCGGATGATTTTACGTTTTATTGGTACCACCGTTCTGCACACGAAGTTCGAATTCTTTGGGCTGCACATGTAAATCATCATTCATCGGTGGAGTATTCCTTGTCGATTGCCCTTCGTCAGAGTTGGGGTGAATTGTTGTTCAAATATTTCTTCTGGTTGTGGTTGCCAGTAGTGGGATTCCCACCAATGATGGTCTTTATGATGATTTCAATTAGTTTGATTTACCAGTTTTGGGTGCATACCGAGCTCATCCATAAGTTTCCGAAGTGGTTTGAATGGATAATGAATACACCTTCTCACCACCGCGTTCACCACGCATCAAACTATCGCTACCTTGATCGAAACCATGCCGGTATCTTAATTATTTGGGATCGAATGTTTGGTACATTTTCCGAAGAACTAGATGAAGAAAAACCTGTGTTCGGCATAACCGTGAATATTCATACATACAATCCCTTTAAAATTGCCAGCCACGAGTATATTGCTATTTGGCATGATATTCTTCGTGCCCCAACATTGAAAGATAAGTTGAATTACATTTTTCAAGCACCGGGTTGGAGCCACGATGGGCCGGATTTACGCGCCAAAGTGTTGCGAAAAACAGTTGCCGAAAAACAAAGTGCTGTCGTAACAAATTAGTTTTGTCTATTATTGCAAAAAATAATTGTGATGCGCTATTTATCTGTTGCTTTGCTTTCGGTATTGCTTTTCGCTCAAGGTTGTTCATACAATCAACAACCCAAAACTATAGTTGTCGATAACCAATTCAGCATGGTTGTTCCCTCGTTTATGAAAGAGGATAAAGAGGTAAGACCGGGTTCCCCTTTCCAATATGCCAATCGTTACAGAAATTTGTATTCTACCGTTTTCTTCGATAAAAAAGAGGCTGTAGGGCAAACTATCGAACAATTTTATCCCTCGCAAATCCAAATTATCAAAAATGTATTGGATAAGCCTTTGGTTACGGATTCTGTTGGTATTACCATTGATGGACAGCATGCTATCCAAACGGAAGTGTTTGGTAAAATGCAAGGCGAGTATATTTACTATTCGCATTTACTAATTGAAACTCCTGATAAGTATTACCAGGTATGCGTTTGGACACGAGGCGAAGATCGAAAACTGAAGTATGCTAAAGATATTGAGGCCTTACTCTATTCGTTCAAATTGGTAAAATAAATGTTCCGACATAAAGGCAATTCCCGAACATTTCAGCATAATGTTTCACTTGCTGTTTCACTTTCTTTGATTGCAGGAATGGTGAATGTAAGCGGTGTGTTAGCCTTGAAAATACTAACGACAAACGTAACCGGGCATTTCGCTTTTTTTGCCGAAGAAATCGTGAACAAGCGCTATAGTGATGCTTTCATTTTTGCTTTTTTTATTCTCAGCTTCCTTTTTGGTGCCTTCTCGTCCGGATTGCTCATTGAAATTTCACAGCGTTTTAAATTCTACTTCTCGTATGCTATACCTATGGTGATGGAGGTCGCTTTATTGGTTATAGTTGGGGTGTGGGGGAATCAACCTTTATTTGCCCGGCATCCGCATTTTGTAGCCTATATTCTCTTGTTCGCCATGGGCTTACAAAATGCATTGGTAACTCAAATTTCTAAGTCAACGGTACGTACAACCCATCTAACCGGATTGTTCACCGATTTAGGAATTGAAATGTCACAGCTTTTTTTCTATACCGATAAAGTCGATTCCACCCGACTTAAACAAAGTGTACTCCTTCGACTCACAATTATCGTTTCCTTCTTTTTTGGTTGTATTATAGGTGGTTTTATGTTTAGGGAAATAGAACTAAAAACAGTTTTAGTAGCTGCTTGTTTATTATCGTTAGCCGTCACTTTAGATAATATTCGAATTTACTACTATATATTCAAGCGAAAGGTAGTTTCGGCTATTGGGAAAGAGACAAAACAAGCCGATAGTTAATATAAATCTAGTGTGTTTGTTGCTTTTTCTTTGTCGTTTACAAAATCTTTTCCTAAAAATTCTTTGCGATTCGATTTTCCCTATACATTTGCATCCTCAATTTTTATAAATGAAATCGTCCCCCGTGGCAGATTCTTGGTGTTACTGTTTCCCATCTCAATTTTCATTTAATTTAATCCATTATGGCCGATAAGGATAATTTGCATAAGTTTTCTGCTGCAGGAATGATGATAACACTTGGAATTGTATTCGGTGATATCGGAACTTCACCCATCTACGTTTTAAGTGCCATCATTAAAGGGCAACAACTTCGTCCGGAGTTAATTCTTGGTGGTCTTTCTTGCGTGTTTTGGACACTCTTAGTGATTACAACAATTAAGTATGTCTACCTTGCATTAAATGCCGATAACAAAGGCGAGGGTGGGATTTTTGCCCTTTATGCTTTAGTGAGAAGGTATAAAGTAGGTTGGACGATTTACCCGGCCCTCATCGGTTGTGCTACTTTGATAGCCGATGGATTCATTACGCCACCTATTTCAATATCTTCAGCAGTTGAGGGTTTACACCTGATTTATCCTGAACTCGAATCGGTAGTCCCTATTGTAATTGTAATATTGGTGGGTTTGTTTGTGTTTCAACAATTTGGAACGAAAGTAGTTGGAGGTATTTTTGGTCCTGTAATGGCAGTTTGGTTTGTAATGATTGCTATTTTAGGCGGACATCAAATTATCCAACACCCTCAAATTCTGAAAGCCATTAATCCGTATTGGGCCATTAATCTATTGACAAATGAACCCGGTGGTTTTTGGTTGTTAGGCGCTGTTTTCTTGTGTACAACAGGAGGTGAGGCGTTGTATTCAGATATGGGTCACGTTGGCAAACAAAATATCCGTGTGAGTTGGATGCTCGTCATTGTGTGTTTGATGATTAGTTATTTCGGGCAATCGGCTTATTTGTTGCACGCCTATGAAACCGGAGCTAAAGTATCTTCTCCATTCTACGATATCATGCCGAAATGGTTCTTGCCCTATGGTGTTGCTATTGCTACCATGTCTACTATTATTGCCTCCCAAGCCTTAATTACCGGCTGCTTTACTTTGGTGAACGAAGCCATGAAATTACGCTTGTGGCCGAACTTAAAAGTGCTTTATCCTACAACACACCAAGGACAAATGTATATACCTGGTATTAACTGGTTTTTGTTTTTTGGCTGTATTGCGGTGGTATTGATTTTCCGTGAATCTGGTGCCATGGAAGCAGCATACGGTTTAGCCATTATGTTGAATATGCTCATGACTACCACCTTAATGGTGTATTGGTTGCTATTGAAACGCAAACCGAAAATAGTGGTCATTGGATTTGCTACTTTCTTTTACTTTGTCGAAGGAGCTTTCTTCATTTCTAATTTGGATAAGTTCCCACATGGTGGATGGTTCACATTCATGTTGTCGGTTATACTTTTTGGGGGTATGTTGATCATTTACAGAGCACGACAATTGCGCGCCAAACACATGGAATTTGTTGAAATCAAAGATTACATCGAACCGTTGAAAGACTTGATGAAAGACGAAACCATTCCGAAAGAAGCCAATAATCTGGTGTATTTAAGTATGGCCAACGACAGAAGTCATATCGATTCGAACATTATTTATTCTATCTTCCGCAAACGACCAAAACGTGCCGATATTTATTGGTTGGTACACGTAGATATTTGTAGCGAACCTTATGGTGCTTCGTATTCGGTAGATCCAATTATTCCAGGACGTTGTTTCTTTGTACGTTTGAAATTCGGTTTCAAAGTAGAACACAAAGTGAATTTGATGTTCCGCAAAATTGTACAAGAAATGGTTGCTTCGGGTGAAGTGGATGAAATTAGTCACTACCCATCATTGCGTAAATACAATATGCCGGCCGATTTTAAATTCATTTTATTGAATTCGCGTGTTGCTATTGACGACTCCCTTACACCATTGGAACAATTTGTAGTGAAAGGCTATCGTTTGATTAAAAGCATCAGTTTATCTACCGCAGAGGACTTCGGTTTGGAGTTGACGAACGTAGAAGAAGAGAAAGTGCCCATCAGCTTGAAAACAGCGAAAGAAATTAAATTACAGCGCGTTTAACTTTTTGAAGATTGCAGATGCCATTCCAACAATCGCTCAATGGGTTGTTGAATGATAACGCCTATTTCACAGCCATGCGATTGGGCTACTTGTCGCACGGTATCTGAAAAGTGATGAGCTATACTACCTACAAAAGAAATAGGATACGATTGATAATTCGGATAACAGCACACATGCTGTTTAAAGAATTCGTTGATGCCTTCATACACTAATTGCTGTATGTATTCCGTGTCCGGACTCTCCGATAATACTTTCGCAAATGAGGCTAGATACACATTTGCATGTGGCTCTTTATACACTGCATGGAAGATATTTTCCTTCGTCACTTTATATTTTTCAACCAATAGTTTTTCTGTTGCTTTCGGAAGTTGGTGATATAAGAATGATGTCAATAATTTTTTACCGAAGTAACTTCCACTGCCTTCATCACCTAACACGTAACCCAATGCCGGAACCACTTCCGAATAGGCTTTGCCGTCAAATAAGCACGAATTTGAACCTGTACCGATAATACAAGAAATTGTAGGTCTGCCTACATAAGTCGCAAAAGCAGAAGCTTCCATATCGTGCCCAACAAAAATTTCTGCACCGGTAAAAAAGGCTTTTAACGCATCGGCTACCACTTGATTTCTATCGGCACTGGAACAGCCGGAACCGTAAAATACAACATTGGTAAATGTTCCGGCTATTGCGGAAAGCGCTTCGTTGTTGTTTAATTCATTCAAAATGGATGCAGTAGAATGAAAAAATGGATTGAATCCAATGGTTTCGAAGCGATCTTTATTTACACTAATCCAATTAGTTTTGGTAGAACCAGAGTCGGCAACAAGTAGCATGGTTTGATTTTTTCTAAAATTAATGGATTGCACAAGAAAAAGAAACTGCATCAAGCTTGCCGTTTTTTTTTCATCAAATTGGATTAGGTTTACGGAACAAAAGAAGCGGTGAAGGCTATAATATCCAATAATGTTCAAGAGGCGAAAGCGCTACTCCAAAACGGAGACATAGTGGCCATTCCCACTGAAACGGTGTATGGATTAGCCGCCAATGCCTTGAATGCAGCAGCAGTCGCAAAAATTTTTGAAGCCAAGAATCGTCCGTTTTTCGATCCGTTGATTGTACATGTTGCTTCAGTGGAAGAGGCTGAAAAATATGTGCAAACAATTCCTGCTCCGCTTTTGCGATTAATGCAAACATTTTCACCCGGACCACTTACGGTGTTGTTGAAGAAGAAAGATGTTATTCCTGATATTGTTACATCCGGATTAGATACAGTAGGTATTCGTATTCCAAATCATCCATTAACGCTCGCTCTTTTAGCAGCACTCGATTTTCCGTTGTGTGCACCCAGTGCGAATCCGTTTGGCTATGTGAGTCCTACTTCGGCACAGCATGTGTTTAATCAATTAGCCGATAGAATTCCATTCATATTGGATGGCGGGAAATGCGCTGTTGGTGTGGAATCTACCATTGTGGGAATGGAAAATGATGAAGTTGTGGTTTATCGTTTAGGGGGTATTGCTATTGAAGAGATTGAAAAGATTGCAGGGAAAGTAAAGCTAACCATTTCACAAGGTTCAAACCCCAAAGCACCGGGTATGTTAGATGTGCATTATGCTCCATCAACACAGTTACATGTGGGTGATGTTGGCAGTTTGGCTACGCAATTTCAGGCTTTACGATTAGGTTTAATCAGTTTTAGTGATACTTATACAGATATTCCATTTGTACAGCGAAATATATTGTCGCCTACTGGTAATTTGAATGAAGCTGCTGCAAATTTGTTTGAAGTGTTGCGTAGTTTTGACGAAAAAAATATTGACATTATTATCGCTGAAACCTTTCCCGAGAAAGGCTTAGGACGAGCCATTAACGACCGTTTGCGCAGAGCAAGCACAAAATAAAAACACATGAACGAAGTAAGCGTAAAAGAGTTGAAACAATGGATGGATGAAGGCAAAGACTTTCAACTCATTGATGTACGTGAACCATTCGAATACGACATTTGCAATATAGGCGGGGAGCTCATTCCAATGAATACCATTCCCGATAATATTGATAAAATCAGCCGAGATCGAGTAGTGGTGTTACAATGCCGTTCAGGTGGTAGAAGCGGACAAGTATTAAACTGGCTCGAGCAAAATCATGATTTCGGAAATCTCTTTAATCTTAGTGGCGGTATTTTAGCTTGGGCGGATGAGATTGATGGGAGTGTGCCGAAATATTAAGGGAGATTAAATTATTTACAATTCTTCTTCAATAGGGCGACTGCTCGTTGAGGCTCATTTATTACAGCATTGCCAAAATCTTTACATGCTTTTTCAGGTTGTTTAATCTTAAGGTAAAGTAATCCTCTTTTGCAATAAAGGTCTTCGTAATTTTTATCTAAAGCTTCTGTTTGATTTAAGTCTTCAATGGCGTTTAGATAATCATTCATCAATTCAAAAATAGTAGCTCTTTGATAATAGAAATACGATTTTGATGCATCTTTTCTAATGGCCAAGTTCAAATCCTTTAATGCGGGGCCTGTCTGTTTGAGAGAAGTATAACAATACCCTCTTCTATAGTAGTAGATTGCAATATTATTATTTCGCTCAATGGCTTGGTTAAAATAGTTTATAGCTTTCGTATATCTGCCCTTGTCCATTTCAATCATTCCTAATAAGTTATAGGCTATAGCATAATTCGGATTTATCTGAATCGTTTTTTGGGTATAGATTATTGCGGAATCAATGTCGTTTAAGTAATAAAACATATAGGCGATTTCGGAACACATTTCAAAATCATTAGGCGCTAATTCGAATCCTTTTTGAAAATAATATTTTGCACTATCATAATTCTCATTGTTAGAAAAAAACAAACCGTAAGAGAAGTAGGCATTCACATAATTGGGATCTAATTGGAGAGCCTTAAAATAGTCATATGATGCCGAATCTTCACCAATGGCAGTTCTATAGAATCCACGTTTACCGTATAGTTTTGCATTGGATGGGTCTTTTTCAATAGCAGATGTTGTAGCTTTAATACTGTCTTTGTAATGTTCGTATAGATTCGATTCACTTCCTACAAAACAGTCTGTGTTATATGTGTTCTGTTGGCAGTATGTCTTTAATCCTAAAAGGAAAACAATTAGAAATAATAGGGGTTTTGTTTTTATTCTCATGAGCTAATAAGTGAAATTAACTTTTTTGATTTGCCATCTGCTCCTCCAAACTCACATTCGTATTGCCAGCTTTGGCTTCAATTTTACTCATCGCATATTCGCTTAAAGCCGTAATGGTAAACGAAGGATTTACCCCTAAATTACAAGGCATAATCGAGCCATCTAAAATGTAAAAATTGTCGTAGCCATGAACTTTAAAATTTTCATCTACCACACCTTCGGCTTTGGTTAAGCCCATAGGGCAACCGCCTAAAATATGTGCTGTTGTACTCATATTAAACATCACTTCACTAAAAGCATTCATAGCCACAGCATTCGATTTTTCAGCATATTTATACAATGCTTCTTGCCCGATAGGAATATAGCTCGGCACCTTTTCACCTGATTGATTGTCGAACTTCAAACTGTTCCCAAACCAACCTTTTTTCAATTCCATTTTCATAGCGTTTGGAATCGATTGCATAATCAACAACACAATCGATTTTTTCGCCACATTGGTTTCGAAAAAGAATCGAAACGAGTCGATAGGATGCAAGATCATATTCCCCAACATCTTTGCTGTTCGCACAAAACCATTGCCATCACCGGCAGCCATCACTCCCAAGCGCATCATCGCACCACTGCCATCGGGGTATTTACATAATTCAATGTGTGTATTTTCATCCGGATTAAACACTCGGCTAATCGCCACACCATGATTTAGTTTCTCAGGCGCACCGCCCACACCGGCAATCATTTCGCTGTTGGTTAAAATGTTTTCGCCCAACTTATCCGATAAGTTAGGTAAGGTTTTATGAATGAATTTTTGCTCAAACAACAACTTCAAAGTGCCTAAGACACCGCCACTCACTACTAAGCCTTTCGAACGATAAACCTGTTTGTTTTTTGTCACCGAATTGGTCTGACTTTCCGCATGAATCTGATACTCTCCGTTTTGGTTTTCAATCTTCGTCACCAACGTTTCCGCCATAATTTTCGCTCCAAATTTCTGCGCAAACCACAAGTAGTTTTTATCGAGTGTGTTCTTTGCATTTTCACGGCATCCTACCATACAGCCCGCACATTCCGTACAGCCTTTTCGCATCGGCCCCAATCCATTGAAATACGGATCTTTCTCTTTTTGTGTATCGCCAAAATAGACACCCACATAATCTACAGCCTTGTAGGTGTCGCCACGTCCCATTTCATCTGCCACTTGTTTCAAGTATTTATCTTCCGGGAATTCGCGCAAATATTTTGAAGAACCCAACATGAATTTTGCCTTTTCATAAAAGGGTGCTAATTCTGTTTTCCAGTCTTTAATATTACTCCAAATCGGGTTCGTCCAAAAGCTTTCCTTCGGCACCATGTGCGTATTGGCATACACCAAACTTCCACCACCTACCCCTGCTCCACTCAGCACCAAAACTTCTTTGAAAAAATCCAATTTCATGATACCAAACCACCGCAATGCAGGAACCCACAAAAACTTCTTCAAATTCCAGTTGCTTTTCGGGAAATCTTCGGACTTCCACCACTTTCCTTTTTCAATCACCAATACCGAATACCCTTTCTCGGACAAGCGCATAGCCGATACCGAGCCGCCAAAACCCGAACCAATTACAATGTAGTCGTATATTTCTTCAGCCATAGCAGTTATTTTATCTAAATGAAGATAAAAAGATATTGTTGTTTTCGATAAACATTGCAACTTTGGAGTTGTTTTAGACTAACTATACAACGTGAAAGAATTACACCAAATTGAACCGCTCTCGTCTTGGGCAAAAAGTAAAGGGCACCCTTTTATTGTGGCCGGACCGTGCAGTGCCGAAACGGAAGCTCAGGTGTTTGAAACGGTGCGTTCGATAGTGCAATCAACGTCTAAAGTAAGCATGTTGCGTGCCGGCATTTGGAAACCACGCACTCGCCCGAATTCGTTTGAAGGCGTTGGCGTTGAAGCCTTACCATGGATTGTAGCAGCAGGTAAAGAAGTAGGTCTTCCGGTTACAGTAGAAGTTGCTTCACCCGAACACGTAGAACTCGCGCTGAAAGCAGGCGTAGATGTATTGTGGATTGGCGCGCGAACAACCGTTTCGCCTTTTGCAGTGCAAGAATTAGCCGATGCTTTGCGCGGAGTAGATGTACCGATGATGGTGAAAAATCCTATCAATCCCGATTTGGAGTTATGGGTAGGTGCTATTGAGCGATTTGCCAATGTGGGGCTCACGAAATTAGCGGCTATTCATCGTGGATTTTCTACTTACGAAAAAACCATTTACCGCAACCCTCCGATGTGGGAAATTCCTATCGAGTTACGTAGAAGATATCCGAACATTCCCATCATTGTCGATCCTTCGCACATGGGTGGAACGCGCGATTTGATTCAACCCCTTTCGCAACAGGCCATCGATATGGGGTTTGAAGGTTTGATGATTGAATCGCATTGCAATCCCGATAAAGCATGGAGCGATGCCAAACAGCAAGTTACTCCTGAACGATTAGCTGCGATTCTGAATCATTTAGTGGTTCGTCAATCGAAAGTAAGTGAAGATGGATTGCATGTGCTATCCGATTATCGAGCACGTATCGATCGCATCGATAATTACATTCTCGATTTGTTGGGCGAACGCATGGGCTTATCCGAAACTATTGGTGCCTTCAAAAAGGGAAACGATTTAGCCATTCACCAATCCGAACGCTGGGCGAAGATTGTGAGTCGCGCTATCGAAAAGGGCATTGCCGTTGGCCTTACCAAAGAATTTATTATAAAACTATTTCAACACATACACAACGAAAGTATTTTCCATCAAACCAAAGTGTTTGAACAAGATACTGTTGCAAACGATCAAAAACCAAACTCGATATGATTCCCAAAACACCAACAGGAACAACTTTAAATTGCAAAGGCTGGGTGCAGGAAGCTGCACTGCGTATGCTTTTGAATAACTTAGATCCGGAAGTAGCAGAACGTCCGGAAGAATTAATTGTGTACGGAGGACTAGGAAAAGCAGCACGAAATCACGAAGCACTGCAAAAAATTATCGCTACTCTTAAAGTGTTGAATGACGATGAAACCCTGATGGTACAAAGCGGAAAGCCTGTAGGCGTGCTGCGTTCACACAAAGATGCACCTCGGGTATTGATTGCCAATTCGAATTTAGTGGGTAAGTGGGCTACATGGGAGCACTTCCGCGAATTGGAGCAAAAAGGATTGATGATGTACGGACAAATGACAGCCGGATCGTGGATCTACATTGGTTCGCAGGGCATTGTACAAGGTACGTATGAAACGTATTTGTCCTTAGCCAATCAACATTATGGTGTTCCTTCACTGAAAGGAAAACTTAATGTTACTGCCGGTTTGGGCGGTATGGGTGGCGCACAACCACTCGCTATTACCATGAACGAAGGTGTTGCCTTAGTGGCTGAAGTGGAAGAATGGCGAATTAAAAAACGAATTGAAACGCGCTACTTAGATGAATACTACACAAACATTGACGAAGCAATCGACCGTTCACTAGCCGCAAAAGCCAGTGGAGAAGCAGTGTCTATTGGTGTGCTTTGTAATATAGTAGAATTATTGCAGCGATTAATCGATAGAAATATAACACCGGATACTTTAACCGATCAAACTTCATCGCACGATGAATTGATTGGTTATTTCCCGGAAGGATTAACCGTGGAAGAAGCGAATGCCTTGCGGACAGCGAATCCTGAAGAATACATCAAACGTTCGCTCGATACTATGGCGAAACATGTGTTGCAGATGATTGAATTGCAATCGCGCGGTGCAGTTACGTTCGATTATGGCAATAACTTGCGCGGACAAGCGAAAGACAAACGCGGGATTAAAAATGCGTTTGATTTTCCTGGATTTGTACCGGCATTTATTCGTCCGTTGTTCTGCGAAGGTAAAGGTCCGTTCCGCTTTGTAGCACTGAGTGGCGACCCGAACGATATTTATGTCTGCGATGAAAAATTGAAAGAACTTTTCCCGAACGATAAAGGTTTGTTGCGTTGGTTAGATTTAGCAAAAGATAAAATTGCCTTCCAAGGTTTGCCGGCACGTATTTGCTGGTTAGGCATGGGCGATAGAGAAAAAGCAGGATTAGCCTTCAACGAATTGGTAAAAGAAGGAAAAGTGAAAGCACCTATCGTTATTGGTCGCGATCACTTAGATACAGGCTCTGTGGCGTCACCAAACCGCGAAACTGAAGCCATGAAAGACGGTAGCGATGCCGTTGCCGATTGGCCAATCTTAAATGCATTGATTAACACGGCAGGCGGTGCAAGCTGGGTGAGTTTCCATCATGGTGGTGGTGTAGGCATGGGCTATTCACTACACGCAGGCATGGTGATAGTTGCGGATGGAACACAGGATGCGCATGTGCGTTTGTCGCGTGTATTACACAACGACCCGGCTATGGGTGTCATCCGACATGCTGATGCAGGTTACGAAATTGCGCAAGAGACCGCGGCAAAAAACGGATTGAATTTTTAAATAGTTATTGATTCTTTGTGTTCGCTTTGTGTAACTTAGTGCAACATCTTATACCAACACTATGAAAACATATACCATCATCACAGGCGCCAGTAAAGGGATTGGAAAAGCCTTTGCCTTCGAATGTGCAGCAAAAAAAATGAATTTGATTTTAGTGGCTCGCTCTGCTGAGTTGCTCAATAAATTAGCCGATGAGTTAACTGCAACCGGAGTAGAGGTGAAAACCATTGCCATCGATTTGTTGGAAGCTAAAGCGGCTGATAAAATTTTCGACCGCATCAAAAGTGAGCAGTGGAATGTAAACATGCTCATCAACAATGCCGGCATTGGCGATCATGGAGCATTTGCTAAACAATCGTTGCAACACCAACTCAACACCATGCAACTCAACATGAATGTGATGGTGGAAATGGCCTACCTCTTTTTACACAATAGCGATAAAACACAAAAACGTTATATCTTGAATACAGCCAGCACCGGGGCGTTTCAGCCGGTACCGAACTTCAGTATTTACACAGCCACCAAGGCATTTATTTTATCATTCACCGAATCGTTGCATTTCGAAATGAAGCAACAACTAGTGCATGTAACAGCGCTTTGTCCGGGTGGAACAGAAACCGAATTTTTCTCGGGTTCAGAAAATATGCAAAAAGTGGTGAAAAAAAACCAAGCCTATATGATGCCCGCCAAAGATGTGGCTCTGCAGGGTTTGGAAGGCTTATTGAAAAATAAAACTATCATTATTCCGGGTTTAGTCAACAAAGTAGGAGCCGTTGCTGCACAGTTAATGCCACGAAAAATGGTAGTTTCAACGGCAGCGAAATTTTTCGACATTAAAGAATAATAATATATACACAATGATTCCAACTAAAGCATACGCAGCACAGTCTGCCACAACACCCTTAGCACCATTCAGTTTAGACCGCAGACCAATAGGCGATAACGATGTACAAATCGAAATTTTGTATTGCGGTGTTTGTCATTCCGATATCCACCAAGTACGCAACGAATGGGGCGGTTCCACTTATCCAATGGTACCCGGACACGAGATTGTTGGTCGCATTGTAAATGTAGGTAAAGCTGTATCGCGCTTCAACGTGGGCGATTTAGCCGGTGTGGGCTGCTTTGTAGATTCGTGCAGAACTTGCGAGAATTGCAAAGAAGGTTTGCAACAATACTGCGATGGCGGTATGGTGGGCACCTACAACGGCAAAGAAAAAGGCACAGGCGCCCCAACCTATGGCGGCTACAGCACACAAATTGTAGTAGACGAAAATTATACCCTCAAAGTATCGGATAAATTGCCACTGGAAGGCGTTGCGCCATTGCTATGTGCCGGTATCACTACCTATTCACCGTTACGCCATGTAAAAGTAGGCAAAGGCCACAAGGTAGCGGTATTGGGACTTGGCGGACTTGGCCACATGGCCGTGAAGTTTGCCAAAGCCTTTGGGGCAGAGGTAACCATGCTGAGCACATCGCCCTCAAAACGCGAAGATGCACAGCGTTTGGGAGCCGATCATTTTGCGCTCATCACAGACGAAGAACAAATGAAAGGTCTCAAAAATAGTTTCGATTTCATCATGAACACCGTTTCTGTAAAACACGATTACAGCATCTATCTCAATTTATTGCGCACCAACGGAACCATGATTGTAGTGGGTATTCCGCCAACACCATCGGAAGTACCGGCCTTTAATTTGATTGCGAAACGCAGAAGTATTATCGGTTCGTTGATTGGTGGAATTCCTGAAACGCAAGAGATGCTCGACTTCTGTGCCGAGCACAACATCGTAAGCGATGTAGAAGTAATCTCCATCGATAAAATCAACGAAGCCTACGAGCGCATGCTCAAAGCCGATGTACGCTACCGTTTTGTGATCGACATTGCATCGTTAAAGTAAATTGTTTGGGCGTGCCCGCTAGGAAGCGGACCGGGTGTTGCGTTGCAATCTTGTCCCGCTAGGAAGCAGGAAAAGGATTTCCCCTTCACCCCCTCACGCGGGCATATCAGTTCATTTTAGAATCTTACAGTTATTCTCAAAAACTACCGCATATACTCCCTAAAAAACCTAAATGCAATGGAAGATGAAAAGAATACAAAATGTTATGGTTTATTCATTGGTATTCGGCTGCATAGGATGCGTATTATCTATTATTCTCTCAACTAGTTATGAGCTATACAATTATAGGAGTGTTCGATTGTTGTATGACGAATTAAAGGGAGGTAAGAAATATTGCGTTTATAACCCATTTCATTTTGATGATGGTTTTGTTTTTCCTTTAGATAGAATAGGGAACGCTGAGCATTACAAAATGTATTATCAATTACAGGAAAAACAGCAAAATCCGGATTTTACTGTTAATCAAAATGTGTTTTTTGCATTGAAAGGAGTATATGCTAAACATGAACTTGAAGATTCAGATTTAGTTACTATATACACCATTGATACAATCTGCTGGACCGTGGACAAAAAGATTGTGTATGCCAATTTAGTACTCGACTCGTTACCAAAATCAGACTCTTTAAAACAAATCATTTTTGATGTAGAAAGCACTTTTGGCTACAAATGCGGTAAATCTGAGGTTTTAAATGTTTTAAAGGGGTACGTCTATTAATACTTAAGTTAATAATGTCTCCATTCCTCAGTGCCTGTCACCACGCACCGAAAGCAATTTACATTTAAACTTTTATATTTTTATTAACCACCATTTCGTATGAGGGGTTGCAGCGGAAATCCTTTTCCCGCTTCATAGCGGGACAAGATTGGAGCGTAAAACCCGGTGCCGCTTCTTAGTGGCACATGCCCAACAAAAAAATAACTAGCGCGAGTGTTTTCCACTCGTGCTCAACTACCGCTCAAACTCCCTAAAAAACTCGGAAATATTCTCTGCAATATTCGAAGCTATCATACTCGTTTTCGACAATTTTGATGCCGCCAAATCGCCCGCGTAGCCATGCAGGTATGCGCCTAAACAAGAGGCTTCAACTGCTGCATAGCCTTGCGCACAAAGGGAGGTAATAATGCCCGTCAGCACATCTCCACTACCGGCTGTGGCCATACCATTGTTGCCGGTTGTGTTTTTGAATACCTTGCCATCTGCTGTGGTGATGGTAGTTTGTGGTCCTTTCAGCAGAAGTGTTACTTTATGCTTTTTCGAAAAGGCCAATTGCGTATCAAAGCGCGAGATATGCGATGTATGCTTCTTTGTTAAGCGGTCAAATTCGCCAACATGTGGCGTTAGAATAATATTGGGTTTCAATAATTCGAACCAGCCTTTGTTCTGCGCCAATAGGGTAATTCCATCGGCATCAATCACCAAGGGTTGTTGGTGCTGATACAAAATATGAAACAATAGTGCTGCACTTTCTTTTTTAACCCCAACGCCCGGACCAAAACCAATGGCATCGTATGTTGAAATGTCGACAGAAGAAATGGCTAAATCCATGTCGCGCAACAATACCATGGCTTCCGGCAATCTGCACATCAAGGGCGTTACAGCCGATGTGGGAATAGCGGCAGTTAATAAACCGCAACCGCTTTTCAATGCAGCCGTTGACGAGAGTATGGCTGCGCCTGTTTTTTCGGTACTTCCGGCAACAATAAGTGCATGTCCGAAAGTGCCTTTATGTCCGCTCGGCTTTCGCTTACGAATGAGGCTCGAAATGTATTCACTGCTTAATAATGTCTCGGATTGTTTTGTTTTCATCAGGACATATTTAATGGTTCATCAATAGAGCATGCGCACTTTGATACTGCCTTTCACTTCTTTCAATAACGAAAGGGCTTCTTTCGATAACTTCGATTCTATATCCAACACCACATAACCAATTTGCTCGTTGGTTTTCAAGTATTGCCCCACAATGTTGATATTGTGCGATGAAAGTTTTGTATTGATTTCTCCCAACACCCCGGGAATGTTGCGGTGGATATGCAAAATGCGGTGTGTATTCGCTTGCGGACTCAAATTCAGCGATGGCACTGTATGCGAGCCATACGATGAACCGTTTTCCAAATAGTTAATCATCTTCACCGCTACGTCAATACCAATGTTAAACTGCGCTTCTTCGGTTGATCCACCAATGTGTGGCGTAAGCATCACATTCGATACATTCTGTAATTCAGAATGAAATGCAGCTCCGTTTTTCTCCGGTTCCTCCGGGAAAACATCAATGGCTGTTCCTGCAATATGTCCTTTATCTAATGCCTTTTTGAGTGCGGCTAAATCTACTACATCGCCTCGGCTGTAATTCAATAACAGTGCGCCTTTCTTCATTTGCGCCAGTGTCGTAGCATTAATCAAATTGCGGGTGGTTTTATCACTCGGTACATGCAAAGTAACGATATCCGACTGTTTCAATACATCGCTTAACTTACTGACAGCTTGCGCGTTCCCCACCGGTAGTTTGCGTTCCACATCATAGAAAACTACTTTCATTCCAAATGCTTCCGCTAATACCGAAACCTGCGAGCCAATGTTGCCATAGCCAATAATACCAAGGGTTTTACCGCGCATTTCAAAACAGCCTTTCGCATCTTTCAACCAAATACCTTCGTGAGCCGCTTTGTTTTTATCCGGCACTTTTCGGATGAGCATAATCATCAACCCCATCACTAATTCTGCCACAGAGCGCGTGTTGGAGTATGGAGCATTAAACACCGCAACGCCTTTTTCGGTAGCGACTTTCAAATCCACTTGATTCACGCCAATGCAGAAACAGCCAATGCCTAACAACTTTTCAGCCTTCTCCAATACTTTACGCGTAACGGTTGTTTTCGAGCGAATCCCCAATAAGTGCACATCTTTCAACTGCTTAATCAGTTCCTCTTCTTCCAATGCACCTTTGAAGGTTTTCACTTCCACATATCCCGAATTAGTAAATTCTTTAATAGCCGATTCGCTGATGTTTTCCAGCAAGAGAATCTTGATTTTGGTTTTGGGATACGATGTGTTTTTCATGCTGTATTCTCTTTGTATATCTGATTAACCCAGTTAGGGCTTTATTCTAATAATTTGCTGATCTTTTAGTAGTACTAATTCTCCTTTAATATTGCGTTTAAACTCGATTAACTTCTCATAAACCTTACCCATGCCCAATAAAATTTTTTCCTGTTGAAGG
The DNA here is from genome assembly GCA_016786765.1 of Chitinophagales bacterium. Taxonomy (GTDB): domain Bacteria; phylum Bacteroidota; class Bacteroidia; order Chitinophagales; family LD1; genus CALAYL01. The sequence continues at coordinate 128,952 of JAEUUZ010000051.1, read as the reverse complement.
CTTCTTTTATAATGTCCCATAGCTTTGTGTTTTTAGTGTGCTGAATTTATCTTGATTAATCACATTCATATCAGAAGTTAGAGATTTTTCTGCAATTAATTCAGGATACCCTTCTGAATTGTCAAAAACCATTAACTCATCTACAATTGGGATATAAATCTCGAATAAATTTTTGATGCCGTTTAGATACCTGCGTTCAATCACATTAGTCTCAATGTTATGTCCACCTTCTTTAACCCTTGTTTTTACTCGTTCAACAGCTAACGACACATTTTGTAGCCAAAAAAATATAAGTGTTACGGTGTATCCTTTGTTCTTTGCGGCTGCTATTCTGTGTTTATAGCTTTTTGTGGCTAAAGTAGTTTCAAACGAAAAATTTACTCCACTTTCCATTAATCCGTCAATTCTAGTCAGCATTATCCGTCCTGCTTCTAAAGCAACTTTTTCGGGTTGAAAAGGCGAAAGGCCTTTTGCAATCTCATCAGCATTTACAAACTCCTTGCAATCTAGAATGTCGGGCAAAATAGTGAAAGATGCAGTAGTTTTACCTGCTCCATTACAACCAGCGATTATATAGAGATTGTTTGGCACAAATGAGCGTTTGAGTGAAAGTGAGTTACAAAGATAATGAAGATATCTTGTTTTTTGTGGCTACAAATTCATTCCAAATTTCATCAACTACTTCTTTAGCCGGTTGAATGGTATCAATCAAAGCTGAAGCCTGACCGATTTCTAATTCCCCTTCTTCCATATCGCCTTCGTACATGCCTTTTTTGGCTCGTGCTCTACCAAGTATGGTGACTAACTCGCCTCCATCTGCACCTTTATCTTCTGCAGCCTGAATGGCCTTGTAAAATTCGTTTTTAATCAAGCGCACAGGTACCACTTTCTTCATGGAAAGCAAGGTGTCGCCCTCATTCAACGAAACAATTTTTGTTTTGAAATTTTCGTGAGCCGATGATTCTTTCGTGCACACAAAACGCGTTCCGATTTGTACTCCTTCTGCGCCTAATGCAAATACAGCCAACATAGCTTTTCCGGAGCTAATGCCGCCTGCTGCAATTAACGGAATATGAATGGCATTGCGCACGGCAGGAATTAAACATAGCGTTGTCGTCTCTTCACGACCGTTATGTCCGCCTGCTTCAAAGCCTTCTGCTACAACAGCATCTACGCCTGCATCCTGGCATTTTAACGCCAATTTAGAAGAGGCAACAACATGCACCACTTTAATCCCGTTTTCTTTTAAAATCGGTGTCCAAATTTTAGGTGAACCCGCAGAAGTGAATACCACCGGCACTTTCTCTTCAATAATAATTTGCATGTGCTGCTCCAAATCAGGATACAACAACGGTACGTTCACGCCAAAAGGTTTTGAGGTAGCGGCTTTACACTGACGAATATTTTCGCGCAATCCGTCCGGATACATCGACCCCGCACCTATAATGCCCAATCCTCCGGCATTGCTCACGGCTGAAGCGAGCTCCCATCCACTACACCAAATCATTCCGGCTTGGATAATCGGATACTGAATACCGAACAGCGAACAAATTCTATTTCCTTCCATAACGTAATTGAGTTTTTTAGAACGGCAAATCCGATTCATCCATTGCAGATGAACTTGACGATTGCTGATATTCTTGCGATGGATTGTACTCGCGCGATTGGTTGTATTGTCCGCCATCGCTTGAAGTGCCTGCTCCATCCACTTTCCATGCTTTCACATCGGTGTACCAACGGCCGTTATATTCTCTACTTTCTACATCAAACGAAACGTTCAATTCGTTGCCGATTTGCAACTGCGATTCGTTGATTTTATCACCCCAAATCGAAATGCAAACTTTCTTTGGGTATTGTCCTTGTGTTTCAATGATAATGTCTTGTTTACGCCATTGTCCGTTTTTCCCTTGACCGGTTTGCAATGGTAATAGTTGAACGAGTTTTCCTTTAATGTCCATGTTGATTTTTTTAGCGTTGCAAAACTACATAAAAAACGCGTTTTATATAGTATAGGCTTTTCGGTGTTTATGCGTTGTAATTGCTTATTATCTTGTGGACTAAAAACGAAATTTACACCACCAACAACCCATTTTCCTGTAACTGCGCCCAAATTTTAGAACGATAAAAATCCTCAAAGCTGCCTAAGTTCGCACTTTCATAAAGCGTTTTCAATGCTCCAAAAGTTACAATCTCTTCTGTATTTACACTTAATCTCGGCAGTGTTTCTACAATCCATTCGCCCACATTGCCCATCACCTGAAGGTTCCAGTCTTTTTTCTTGTCGAAGAAACTCAATTCCGCCAACACAATTTGGTCTTTCCCTTTCTTAGGCGAAAACAACTCAATGCTTGGGGTATGCCTCAGCCAAACCACACGAGCGTTGGGTTTTGGAGTAGCTGAAGGTTCGCGTAAACATGTTTCAATGTAGTTAGGCGCTATCGATGTTTTTGGAATTCTATCTTCAAACCATTTGTGCAAAGGCATATCCAGCCCCGCACCATGCATATAGTTGAATAACGACACCCGCAAACCTTCCGCAAAAATATCGTGATCGGCTCCTTTCGGATCTTCAAAAAATAAATCGTTATCGGCAAAGCCATCAAAATCGGGGCCGTATTTATTGACTTCAAATTGCTCGGGATGCAAGCCTACCGGACTGTGTGACGTCATCGCAAAACGATGCCAAAAGCCCGATTGCAAAACGTTGTTGGCAAATAACTGACGAACCATTTCCAGCGAATCAACCGTTTCTTGTGCGGTTTGTGTCGGGAAACCATACATCAAATAGGCATGTACCATTATCCCTGCATCGGTGAAACCCTTGGCCACATTGGCTACCTGTGCTACCGTTACGCCTTTCTTCATCATAAACAACAATCGATCTGAAGCTACTTCCAATCCACCGGCCACAGCAATGCAACCCGAAGCTTTCAATAATCGCGATAAATCAGCCGTGAAATGTTTTTCAAACCGAATGTTCGTCCACCACACCACCACCAACTTTCTACGCAATATTTCCAAAGCCACTTCACGCAACAAATTCGGAGGAGCTGCCTCATCCACAAAATGAAAACCGTTCTGTTTCGTCTGCGCCATAATTTCTTCCATGCGGTCGCAAATCAATTGTGCCGTAAGCGGTTCGTACTTCTTAATGTAATCAAGCGATATGTCGCAAAACGAACAACGCGCCCAATAACAGCCATGCGCCAACGTCAATTTATTCCATCGCCCATCGCTCCACAAACGATGCATGGGGTTAATTACTTCAATCACTGAAATATATTCCTCCAACAACAAATCGCTGTAATCAGGCGTTCCGGTATCTTTCTGGGCAATGTCGGTTTCCTTTGCACCATTGTAATACACAACTGTATCAACTGTTCTCGCGAAGGTTCGTTTCAAGTTTTCAATCGAACGACTACCATCTAAATGTTCCAACAAAATTTGCAATGTTACTTCTCCATCATCCAGCGAAATAAAATCTACAAAGTCAAACACCCTTTGGTCTGAAACACTTCTCAATTCAGTGTTTGGGAATCCCCCACCCATCGCCACTTTTATATTGGGGTGCTGTTGTTTAATGTATTGTCCGCACTTCAAGGCGCCAAACAAATTGCCCGGAAACGGCACCGATAAACACACCAACGTGGGTTGATACAACTTTATTTTCTCTTCTAAAATCTCAACAAGGTATTGTGTAATCAACGTATCGGTTTTGAGCAAGGCGGCATGCAATTCATCAAAGCCCGAAGCTGTTCTGCCGAGCTTTTCGGCATACCTGCTAAAGCCAAAATTCGGGTCAATGGTTTCTGCAATAAAATCGCCCAAATCCTCTAGATACAAGGTTGCCAAGTGCCTCGCCTTATCCTGCGTGCCCATAGTGCCAAAGGCCCATTCCAAATCTTCGAGCGATGCAAAGCGCGAAGCCTCCGGCAAAAAAGTGCCATCGCAAATGGCATGCGCCAACGTGGGATTTTTGTTTTGCAAAAAAGCCATCACCGCATCAATGGTGTTGCAATACTCCTCCTGCAAACTGTTGATGCGAAAACTATTGTCCGATACCTCCACCTCCAATTCCTCCACCGCAGCAAACAAATCCTTCAACCCGGCCCGCGAAAACAATTTCAAAATCACTTCAATACCCAAATCAGCCTGATGTGCCGTAACACCCAATCGGTTCAAATAGCCTTTTAAATAGGCCGTTGCAGGGTAGGGCGTGTTCAGTTGCGTGAATGGGGGCGTCAACAACAAAACGCGTTGTTTTGAATGGGAATCTGCTGAATGAGAAGTTGGCGTTTGCATCTGTAGCGCTAAAGATAGATTTTTTTTGATTTTGGCCGTGTCCCCCACTAAGAAGTGTGGGTCGGGCTGTTCGCTGCAATCTTTTTTGCCCTACCGCCAGCCATCGCAAAAAAGGATTTTCGCTGCCATCCCTCACGGGGCATTGTGCTAAATAGAATAATAAGTCAAAGGCAATAGCTTTCAGGGATTATGATGCCGGAGGCATGTTAAGATTTCGCTCGCAAGATGCGAGCGAAGGCAGTAGAATTCAATCTCTTAAATCTTAAATCAACACATCTTAAATCCATCCTACTTCTCCCCTCTTAAATCAATCTCCGTATTATCGCCAATATTCAAGCTTTGGCTAAGGCCTGTAATCATGGAATCGGAGCCTATTAGGGATTTGTTGAGTACTACATTTTCTAATCGCGTAAAATTACCGATGATGGAATTTTTAATAATCGAGTAATTCAATTCTGCATTTTCGCCAACCGTTACAAACGGACCAATAATCGAATTTCTAATTACTGCATTTTTAGCAATGAAGCAAGGTTCAATCACAATAGAGTTGTGTAGTTTTCTGTCTTTCTGTGATATATCGTTGCTGCGTTTCAATAAGATTTCGTTCGTTTCAAGCAGAATATCTTTTTTGCCCACATCAAACCAATGTTCTACTTTATAGCTTTTGAATTTCACGCCTTCCGCCAACATGCGTTGCAAGCCATCCGTCAAATAAAACTCGTTGTTGATGCGCTTATTTTCCGAAATGTTCTGGTACAAAGCATCAAATAACTTCTGCGTTTCCTTGATGTAATAAAATCCCACCAACGCCATATTCGATTTCGGAATCATGGGTTTTTCCACTAAATTCAAAATCCATCCGTCTTCGTCTAATTCAGCCACACCAAAGGTTCTAGGGTCTTCTACTTTTTTTACACACAAAGTAGAATTCGGCATCGAGGTAATCCCTTTGAAATCGGCTTCCAAAATGGTATCGCCCAATTGAATCACCAATTCATCATTCATATTCACTAAGTCCTTAGCGCAAAAAATAGCATGTCCTAAGCCATCACGCGATTCTTGTTCTACAAAATGAACATCTAAATCGGCATAATTCTTTTGCACAAACTCTCTGATTTTTTCGCCCAAATAACCCACCACAAAAACAAAACGGGTAACTCCGTTTTTTTTCAGATTATCGATAATGTATGATAGAATGGGCTTACCTGCAACGGCAATCAACACCTTAGGTTGAGTGTAAGTGAGTGGTCTGAGTCGTGTTCCTGCTCCGGCAACCGGAATAATAGCTTGCATCTTTTATGGGTGTTTCGGCAAAAGTAACATATCGGCAACAGCTTTTCTATGTTTTCTGAGAATTTAGTATGGATTTAATGTCGAACAACAGTAAACTGTGGAAAGCCGACATTCAAAACGCAAAAAAAATATGTAGGTTTGGTCATCAATTTTAAACCATATGCAAAGAGATACCGAAATTTTCAACCTAATCGATAAGGAATTACACCGCCAACGCGAGGGCGTAGAGCTGATTGCTTCCGAAAACTTCACATCTAAACAAGTGATTGAAGCCATGGGCAGTTGCCTCACTAACAAATACGCTGAAGGCTTACCGGGTAAACGGTATTATGGGGGCTGCCAAGTGGTAGATGAAATTGAAAATTTGGCTATCGAACGCTTGAAAAAAATGTTCGGAGCAGTTTGGGCAAATGTACAGCCACACTCAGGCGCTCAGGCGAATGCCGCTGTGTACTTGGCTTGTGTAAAGCCGGGCGATAAAATTTTAGGATTCAATTTGTCGCACGGAGGGCACCTAACTCACGGGTCACCGGTGAATTTTTCGGGTAGAATTTATTCGCCTTGTTTCTATGGCGTTGAAGAAGATACAGGTCTTATCGATATGAATAAAGTGCGCGAAACAGCACTTCGCGAAAAACCAAAAATGATTATTTGCGGGGCTTCTGCCTATTCACGCGACTGGGATTATAAAACGTTCCGCGCCATTGCCGATGAAGTTGGTGCTATTCTTTGGGCCGATATTGCGCACCCGGCCGGAATGATTGCTGCTAAATTATTGAACGACCCAATTCCACATTGCCATATCATTACTTCCACAACACACAAAACCCTTCGTGGACCGCGTGGTGGAGTGATTATGATTGGGCAGGATATGGAAAACCCGTTTGGCGAAAAAACATTGAAAGGGGAACTGAAAATGTTATCGGCTGTGTTGGATGCTGCTGTATTTCCGGGTATTCAAGGCGGTCCGTTAGAACATGTTATTGCTGCAAAGGCGGTGGCTTTTGGTGAAGCGCTCACCGATGAATTCGTACAATATCAAATACAAACAGCAAAAAATGCACAAGCATTGGCAGGTGCTATGGTGAATAAAGGATTTAAAATTATTTCCGGTGGAACCGATAATCACTTGATGTTGATTGACCTCCGCAATAAAAATGTAAGCGGTAAATTAGCTGAAAATGCTTTAGTGAAAGCGGATATTACGGCCAACAAAAACATGGTGCCTTACGATGATAAATCGCCATTCGTTACTTCCGGTATTCGTTTAGGTACACCGGCTGTTACATCTCGTGGCATGAAAGAAGCCGATATGTTGCAAATTGCTACTTGGATTGATCGATTGATTTCCGATGCCGAGAATGAAACGTTAATTGCCGCTATCAAAGGGGAAGTTAATGAATACATGAAGGCCTTTCCATTATACTAAACCTTTATTGGGCTAACTATTCAATATGAAGCAAATCAAATCAAGTCGAAATGTACAGCTCAGTCTACTGATGCTTGTAATGCTTGGTTTGTTGACTATGCCTATTCAAGCACAGTTGGAAGAAACAGATAGTTTGACTAATGCCACAATTACTGCTTTAGTGGATGCGCCTTCAACAGCGCTCGATATGGCAAAAGCCTTGTATACTTTAGATTCTACCAATAGTCAGCACATTTACCTCTTAGCCAAAGCACACAGTGTGCAAGGCAATGAAGCGATGAGCAATTATTACAATGAGTTGGTCTTACAACAAGATTCGTTGTATTTGCCGGCTTTAATTTTAAAGTCAGAGCATGAATTGCAAGGTAACGATTTCGCGTATGCTAAAGGTTTGGTGAATAAAATCAATCGTTTCTTTCCAACATCTGCTTCCGCCCATTACTTGAATGCTAAAGTGGCATTAGCCGAGAAGCAAATGCCGGAGGCCATGACAGAGGCGAATAAAGCATTATTGCTAGATTCTAACTGCAAAGAAGCCTATGTGGTTTTGGCATTAGCCGAATTAAAAAGCGGGCGTTTTGCAGAAGCCGCTTCACATTTCGAAAATGGATATATAATTATTCAATATCAAGCACAATACTTAAATAATTATGCAGTTTGTTTGTTGGAAACGAAACAGTTTACAAAAGCATCGTCTGTTTTGCAACTAGCGTCTTCACTCGATTCTACAAATTATTTCATTTATTTCAACAAAGGTTTAGCGGAGTATTCTTCCGATCAATTTGCTGATGCCCAACATAGTTTTGACCATGCACTTCGCTATGCCGATAGTCTTCCCATGTTGCATTATTTGCGGGCAAAGTGTTTCGTTAAACTCAATAAATACGAAGAAGCACGATTAGATTTTCAGCAATACAAAAAGCAATCGGGCGATACATCGTCTAGTCGCGAAATTTTTCTGTTTGAACTGAGTTATTGGCTTAGCCGAAATTGGTATGTAGTTATTGCGTTAGTAGTATTTCTCACAATTGTATTTATCGCTATTCGAAACAGAAAGCGTTAAACCGCAAAACTTTCTCCGCAAGCACAAGTGCGCGAAGCATTCGGATTGGAGAACTCAAAACCCTTACCGTTTAGGCCATCCGAGAATTCCAATGTAGTGTTACATACATATAAAAACGATTTCAAATCGGTTACCAATTTCACCCCTTTATCTTCAAACACTTGGTCTTCGGGTTTTTGCTCGTGATCGAAACTCATGTCGTACGACAAACCTGAACAGCCTCCTCCTTTTACCGAAATGCGCACAAAAGAATTATCCGGCATATTTTGTTCAGCCATTAATGTTTTAATCTTCAAAGAGGCAGGTTCCGATACGAATAACATAAGTAGTTCATTTAGAATGTAAAGGTAATGCAAAAGTGAGCACATTGTTTAATTTTAAAGTAATTTTTAAAAATTGTTTTAAGCGATTGAATAATCGGAAATGAGGGCTTAGTGGTTTTCGCTTAAAATCGTAGCTTTACAATTCAACAAAAAATATGGAAAGTAAAGTGTTCAAAGGCCGCTTCTTCTACTTCATTGTAGCTATTTTGCTTTTAATTATTTCTTCTTGTAAAACTGCATGTAAGGAAGGCGATTGTCTAAACGGTGGTGTATGTAGTGATTCTGGGTGTAAATGTATAGGTTCATATACAGGCAAAAACTGTGAAACAAATGCCTGTAAAGGGGTTGTATGCAATAATGGGACTTGTGTAAATGGTATTTGTAGCTGTAACTCAGGATATGAGGGAGCAGACTGTTTGACTGAGGTTCATGCAAAATTTATAGGCACGTATGCATATAGCAACTCTTTAGGTGCAACGGGCAATTGTTCTTTTCAAAAAGATGGTCCAACTAAAGATGCTGAGTTACTTATTAATGCCATCAATGATCCTTTCAATTATTCCCATTCACTACTTTGCAATCTTTCTGGCAATGGCATAACTGTTCAATCTCAATATCTTTTGAATAGCACTATTGCCGAGGGCAGTGGACAAATAAATGGAGCAGTTGTTACTTTAAATATGAAGTACAAACGTACCGGTGATGTTAATTTCACGAACAGTATTTATACTTTTACTCGCCAATAGTTCTAACATAAAGTTTCACTCCAACTGAAGTAATAAACTACCTGAAATTTAAGCCATGCTCCGTATAGAACACATAGGTATTGCGGTTAAAGACCTCACCGCTTCAAACGATTTGTTCGCAAAGCTGTTGAACAGAACGCACTATAAGGTAGAGGAAGTTGCATCTGAAAAAGTTGCTACCTCTTTCTTTCAAACCGGAGAGTCTAAAATTGAGTTGTTGGCAGCAACATCACCCGATAGTACTATTGCGAAATACATCGAAAAAAAAGGCGAAGGTATTCATCACATTGCTTTTGCTGTCAGTGATATAGAAGCTGAAGTAAAGCGCCTTATTGCAGAAGGGTTTCAGCCAATTTCGGAGCAGCCGAAAAGGGGTGCCGATAATAAATTAGTTTTCTTTTTCCATCCGAAATCTACCAACGGAGTGTTGATTGAGCTTTGTCAGGATATTATCTAACCAAAGTTACATTCCCTTTTTTGTAAACGGTTTCGCCATCGTAGGTTTTTCCTATCAAGTACCAAACATATACGCTCATCTCCTGAGCAACACCTTTAAATGTTCCGTTCCAACCATCTGTAACATCAGTGGTAGAAAATACTTTTTCGCCCCAGCGGTTGTATACCGAGAATTCTAGCAGTGTTTTTAAGTTTAATGTTGGTTGCATGATACGGAAGATGTCGTTTACCCCATCCCCATTAGGTGAGAATCCGGTGGGTAGTAATACTTGTGTTTTCGGTTCAACAATAATACGCACACTATCGTAGTTTGTACAGCCATAGTCGGAAATAACAAACAAATAGTAAGCCGTTGAATAAAGTGGTGTTGCTTTAGTTTCAAGCGCGAAAGGGTTTTCCAAGTAATCCGAAGGTGTCCAATAGTATCTGTTGGCATTCGATATTCCATGTAATTCCGCTTCCGTATTTCTGTAAATGAGTGTGTCTAGCCCTGCATCTACTGTTGGTGTTGGTCGTATAATTACATTCACCGATTCGGTGTCGCTGAAACAATCGTTGGCTACTTCTACAACATATGTGATGCTTGAAAGTGGACGAGCTGTGGGTTTAGCAACAGTTGTGCTGCTTAACCATGTGGGAGGAGACCAACGATAATAGAGTCCACCGCTTGATTCCAATTGAATTGTTTTTCCTTCACAAACATCATATGGCGATTTTGATGTAGCCACCACCGGAAGTTGAACATTTATTGTTACTGAATCATCCGTGTAACAGTTGTGTATGTTTGTGATTCGAACATAATAAGTAGTGGTATCCGTTGGTGTTGCAATGGGCTTTTGTACTGTAAGACTGCTCAATGTTGGATCGTTCTGCCATAAAAACCGAACGCCACCTACAGCATTTAATTCTACCGGTTGTCCTAAACAAATAAAAGCGGTGTCGGGCAATACCACTGTAATTGGAGGAAGGTAAACGAGAATAGTGATAGAATCACTGTTCTTACAACCAAAAGCGTCTGTTCCCGTTACATAATATTTAGTGGTACTGTCTGGTTTTGCTACTGGATTGGCAATAGTTGTATCGTTAAGCGTTAGGTTGTATTTCCAAGCATAGGTAATAGCCCCTGATGCATTCAATTGGATGGAATCGCCAATACATACCGAATCTAATTTTGTGGTGCCTACATTCGGTAGCGGGTGAACAATAATGGTTACCGTATCTTGTTTTTGATAACAATAGTTTCTAACTGTAAAAATATAGGCCGTAGTATCGGTAGGAAAAAAAAGTGGTGTGTTAGACGTTGCATTGCTTAAGCCAGTTGGCGGAGCCCACGAATACGAACTGCTCGGACCTTGTTGAACAATTGTAAGGGTTGTGGTGTCGCCCTCACAAATCGGTTTGGCATCTTCTATAATTAAATTCAACGATGGGTCCAAGAAAAACACGGAAACAGAATCTGTAGCTTTACACCCACGAAAATCGGTACCGGTTACAAAATATTTTTCGTTCTGGGTTGGTCTGCACATTGGGTTAGAAACCGTGGTGCTCGACAAGCCCGATGCCGGTGTCCAAACATAGCTTAATCCACCCGTAGCCTGTAATCGAACACTATCACGGAAACTGCCGGGGTTTAAACACACCGAGGTGTCTAATCCAGCATCAATATTCGGGTAGGGATGAAGTCCAACGTTTATAGTATCTTTGTTATTACATCCGTTGGCATCAGTAACTTGTACCACATAGCTGATGGGATTAGCCGGTGTGGAGAGCGGATTAGAAATAAGAGAATCAGAAAGGAATGTACCCGGAAGCCAAGTGTAGCTGACACCTCCTCCTGCATTCAGCTGTAATGATGTGTTTGGGCAGATCGTAGTGTCATTCCCTAAACTTACAGCAGGAAGGGGGTTCACGGTGATGTTTCTTTGAAGTGTGTCCTTACAGCCGTCAGCGGTTGTAGCAATCAAAGTAACTGTTTTAGTGCCAGCGGTTGCATAAATCGCAAAGGGGTTCACATCGGTGCTTGTGATGCTGTTCCCGAAATTCCATAAATAACCAACACTATTGCTGCTACTTAAATTAGTGAAAAATGTTGTGTCTTTCAAACATACCGGAGAGGTGTTGAAGTCGGCAATCGGCATAGGATATACTGTAACAGGATGCGAAACGGTATCCACACAACCTACCTTATTGGTAACTGTAAGTTTTACATTAAAAGTGCCTGCAGCCGCAAATTGATGTTTTGGGTTTTGTGCTGTAGAAGAAAATCCATCGCCAAAGTTCCACGACCAAGCGCTTACGGCTGATGCAGTAGATACCGTTGCATCGTTAAAGGGAAACAGGTTGTCTTGACAGCCATTTGCGGTAAAAGAGAAATCGGGTGTTAATGTAGGATAGATTCGTACAATTGCTCTTGCTGTGTCGAAGCAACCTTGTCCGCCAACGACTTGAGAAGCAATCACCATTACTGTATACGACCCGGTATCTGGGAATGTATATACCGGGAATTGTTTAGTAGAAGTATCGGTTGTTATTCCTGCCACGCCAAAATCCCAATAGTATTTGAGTGGAGCAGAAACACCGGGTGCAGGCGAAAATGAGGTGCCTTTTGAAAAGTCTACCGTTAAATTCGAGCATTGATTTTCATAAATTCCTATACCTGTACTCGGGTTAAATGTTCCCGGAAGAAAAGGCATATTCGCATCGGGGATATCGCATTGCGAAACAATAAATTGAAAGTCGCGGATATAAGAGCCAATAAGTACTCCATTTCTATATTCACTAATGCATATGCCAACTACATAGGCCCCTGTTTGATTAGGCGTGCCGGTAAGTAAGCCTGTTGTAGGGTCTATGTTTAAAGGTACACCACCTAATGGATCGTTTTGGTTGTAGGGTGCTTGCCAGCTAATTGGGAAATAAGGAGGTGTGTTAGGCGTAGTTGGTGCAGGATCTGTTTGACTAGCCCCATCATTTGGTGTGCATAAGCCATATACCAGCGAATCGCCATTTAAATCTGAAGCTGAGTTATCGAAAGCCAGTGGGGAATTCGCGCAAATAAAAGTAGGCGGAAATTTATTGAAAGATGGGCTTGAATTCCGGTACGTGTTGGTGGGCGGTATTGTAGAGGTATAAGTGGTTCCTTGATTACCGGGGTTGTTTAAGTTATTGATGGTGCCATTTCTGCAACAACGTTCATATACTAACATATACGTTTTGGTAGGGTCGGGAACCGTGAATGTATAGGTGTATGTACCTTCTTCCACACAAATACCCGGGGGAACATTTAAACAAGGATTTGTGGATGTGCTTGGAAGACTTCTGATTACAGGGTTGACTAAGCTAAAGGTATTAACAAGGGTGTAGTTTCCCCCGTTCAATTCTAAGAGTCCCACGGTTGCTGCAGGCACCGGATTGTTTGCAGGATCATCTCCGTCAAAAAGCGTAGCACTATTGCAATCTCTATAAATTTTCATCGTTAATTCATACTGCGAACCACTGATATATCGATAGGAGATAAAGCCTCCAACAATGTGTGTTGCCTCAGCTTGGAAAAAGAAGAAGCTGATAAAAAGAAAAAGTAAAAAATGTTTTCTCACAAATAATGTATTCAGAATCAAAGACGAAAAATAAGCATTTGGGGTTGTTGGTTGGTTAAAAATAGTATAATTTTCAGAAAAATCAGTCTATGGGCTATCCCTACAGTAAAATCGAAGGCGGTATAATTCTCTGCATCATTCTCTTCTTTTGGGGGCTTGGCGCTTATTTTAAAGGTGTGGAGTTGCCTGCATTTGTACTTATGGGCACAAGTGGTTTTGTCTTTTTAGTGTTGTGTTATCAACGCTATTTCAAACATTAACCTATTCTTGGGGTAATAACTTTATACGAACGAGATCTATTCGTTTGTTTGACGCTTTCAATATCTTCACCTCATATTGTCCCAGCTCTATCACATCGTTTTGATCGGGGATATCCTCGTTCTTGGTAACAATATAGCCCGCAAGCGTGTGGTAATCGCCTTCAGGAATATTCAAACTATATTCCTCGTTGAGGTAAGTAATTTCTAAGCGCGCTGAGAAAACAAATTCGGTATCGTTGATTTTTTTCTCGATCATTTCTTCCACATCATGCTCATCTTCAATTTCACCGAAAATTTGTTCCATCAAATCTTCTAAGGTAATAATGCCGGCTGTTCCTCCGTATTCATCTACTACCCACGACATGTTTTTACGCTCCTTAATCAATTGTACCAATAAATCTTGTGCATTCATAGAAGAAGGCACCATTTCAATAGGACGAATAATTTCGCGAATAGTAGCCGGATTTTTCAATAAATCGAGGTGATATACATAACCAATAATGCTGTCTATCGTTTTTTGATATACAGGGATACGCGAATGCTTAGTATCCAAAATTAATTTGCGCAAATCGGCTAACGTTTCGCTCACTTCAATGGCTTCCACTTCCGGTCTAGGCACCATACAGGCCTTGAGTTTTACTTCCTTCAAATAAAGCGCTTTTTCAAAAATTTCCGAGTTAATATCATCGGTTTCGTCATCTTCTCCTTCGTCATTAGCACTCGATTCTTTAATCAAATACTCCAAGTCTTCTTGCGAAAACGATTGCACATTGTCGTGAAAATCTTTACCGGCAATAAGTTTGATGGTCTTTTTAGAAAGGGTGTGGAATAAATCACTCAGCGGTTGTAATGGGATATACACTAAATATTTTGTTGGGTAGGCAAAGAACAATAGCATTTGATCGGCATTGATGCGGAACAACATTTTCGGAATCAATTCGCCTAACAACAACACTAATGCTGTGGTGGTAAAGGTTTCAATAATCATCAAGTACGCTTCATCATGGGGCAGAAACGAAAACCGCTCAGGCGTGAGTAACCGCGCCATCATACTACCAAAAAGAACGAGTGCAATATTCAATCCAATCAATAAGGTACTGATAAATCGGGAAGGGTTGTTGTTGAACTCCGACACAATTTTGGCACGAGTTTGACCTTTTTCTTTCAATAACTCAATCCGTAACTTATTGGCGGAGATAAACGCAATTTCAATACCCGAGAAATAGGCAATAAGCAAGAGCACAAGAGCAAGCGATAAAATTTCCATAACAGTGTAAAGGTATTAAAAGCAAATCATTGAGCAAATTCTATACTTAATACACAAACTCAATCTCCTTAAACCCGAATTTTTGCGGCTTGCCCTTCACGTCAATTTCTAGCTTTCCTTCTTTGGTTACCCCTGTAATTTCTCCTTTGAAAGCAGTGCCGCTTTTTGTGAACTCAGACGTTTGATTATAGCGCCACAGCGAAGTGGTATAGGCCTTTTCCAGAAAATTAAAATGCAGCAAGCGCAATTGCAAATAATATTTTTCTAAATAAGTCGAGAGTTTACCTGCAAGGTTCTCGATATCCAAGGTCTGATTATTGTTCTCCAACGCTACAGAAGTTGCATGTGTCAGCGTTGTATCGAATTGAGTTTGATTAATATTGATGCCAATACCTATAATGGAATGCTGTATTTTACTGCCCTGCAGTGCATTTTCAATGAGCACCCCACACACTTTCTTCCCGTTAATCAAAATATCGTTCGGCCATTTAATCTGAACATGCGCTGTACAAATGCTTTCGCAAAATTCGCGAATGCCAAGCGCAACAGCCATATTCAAGTAAAATTGCTTATCGGGCGAAAGAAAATTCGGATACAAAATATACGAAACAGTAAGGTTTTTGCCTGATTCGGTTTGCCATTGGTTACCAAGCTGTCCGCGCCCTTTCGTTTGCGCTTTAGCGATAATTAACGTACCATCTGTGGGTTTTTGCGCGGAAAGGAGTTGCTTTGCATAGTCATTTGTGGAGTCAACTGTTTCCAGCGATATGACATTTTTTCCGATAAATAGGCTTTCGTGCATTGTTGGAATGATTTTTCCTTTAGATTTGTTTAAGAATAAAAGTAAACATTTTGGCAAATAAAAAATTAGAATCGTCATCAGACGAATTAGTGCAGATTATCATTGATGCTCTCCACGAAAAAAAAGCGAACGATATTGTAAGTCTCGATTTGCGAAATATTAAGGACACTGTAGCCAATTTCTTTGTGATTGCACATGGAGATTCGAACACGCAAGTAAACGCGCTTCACCACAGTGTAGTGCATTTCGCGAAAGATACAGGACATCAACCCTACAAAGTGGAAGGTACTGAAAATGGCGAATGGATTATTGTGGATTTCGTAGATGTAGTAGTACATATTTTCCATCGCGATAAGCGCGATTTCTATCAATTAGAAGAGTTGTGGAACGATGCCAAATCGAAGAAACACACTGCACAAGCGGCTAAAGCTGAGGCAGAAAAGACCGGAAAAGGAAAACGTGTGTCTGTCAAAAAGACTACAACGGTGAAAAAAGCAGACAAGATAGACTTCGCTTTGGAAGAAAAATTATTTGCCGATAAAGAAGCCACCAAAAAAGCTACAGCTAAAATCAACACGGCAAAGAAAATTGCTGCTAAGAAATTAGTAGCTAGCGATTTGAAAAAGAAATCAGGCGATACTAAAGGTACAACCAAAAAGGCAGCTCCAAAAGCAGCAGTCAAAGCTCCGGTAGCCAAAAAAGCAACAAAAAAATAAACAAAACAAAGAGCAGTTCAATTTATAACGTATGAGTAACGAACAATCTTCGAATACATCGAATAATCAACCAAAATCAAACCGTCCTCAACCGCCACGCAGAAAGCAAAAGCCGGAAGAGGAAGGGTTCCAATTTAATTTCTTTTGGATTTACGCTATTATAGGCGCTGTATTATTACTTGGATTCTTTTCCAATTTCTATGAGTCCACAAAAGCCATTCCATTTGCGGAATTCAAGCAAATGGTGTTGAATAACGATGTGGCAGCCATTAAAGTAATTGGGCAAAAGAATGCAATGGTTTTTCTCAAAGACTCATCGTTAGCAAAGGCCCAATACAAAGAAGTTGCCACCGGAAAATTTGGAGCTGTCAATCGTGGTCCGCATTTCACTTTTACTGTACCTTCAAATGATGCATTTGATAAATCAATGGGCGAGCTTTATAAATCGCATCCCGAAATTAATGAAGTGCAAGTGTTTTATGAAGAAGGGAAAGATTGGGGTAATTTACTGGGTTTGATATTGCCACTTGTAATTATTGTTGTATTATGGGTATTGATGATGCGCAGAATGGGCGGAGGTGCAGGCGGAGGCATGGGCGGGGGTAACATCTTTAATATTGGAAAATCGCGTGCTATCTTGTTTGATAAAGGCGAAAAAACGGATATCACATTTAAAGATGTTGCCGGCTTGGAAGAAGCAAAAGTAGAAGTAGAAGAAATTGTAAGCTTCTTGAAGGAGCCGCAAAAATACACTAAACTAGGCGGTAAAATTCCGAAAGGCGTGTTGTTGGTTGGTCCCCCGGGAACAGGTAAAACGCTTATTGCAAAAGCGATGGCAGGTGAAGCGCAAGTGCCGTTTTTCTCCATTTCAGGTTCTGAGTTTGTTGAAATGTTTGTAGGCGTAGGCGCATCGCGTGTACGCGACCTCTTCAAACAAGCTCGCGAGAAAGCACCTTGTATTATTTTCATTGACGAGATTGATGCCATCGGGAGAGCACGTGGTAAAACATTAGTGCAAAGTAATGATGAGCGCGAAAGCACATTGAACCAATTGTTGGTGGAAATGGATGGTTTCAGTGGAGAGAAGGGTGTAATCATGTTGGCGGCTACTAACCGTCCGGATGTGTTGGATCAAGCTTTGCTTCGTCCGGGTCGTTTCGACAGACAAATTTCTATCGATCGTCCTGATATGAAAGGACGAGCACAAATCTTCAAAGTGCATTTGCAAAGCATTAAAACTGCAACCGATTTAGATGTGGAGAAACTAGCATCGCAAACCCCGGGTTTTGTTGGTGCCGATATCGCGAATATATGTAACGAAGCGGCTTTAATAGCTGCTCGTAAAAATAAAGAGTCTGTTTCAATAGAAGACTTTAACGATGCCATTGATCGTGTAATTGGTGGTTTAGAAAAGAAAAACAAAATCATTCAACCGGATGAGAAAAAAATCATTGCTTACCACGAAGCCGGTCACGCCTTGTGTGGATGGTTCTTGGAAAATGCTCACCCGTTAGTAAAAGTTTCGATAGTACCGAGAGGGGTTGCAGCTTTAGGTTATGCGCAGTATTTGCCGAACGAAAAATACTTGGAAACGGTAAACGAAATGGAAGACCGTATGTGTATGACTATGGGTGGAAGAGCGGCTGAAAAGGTGGTGTTCAACAAGATTTCTACCGGAGCCATGAGCGATTTGGATACGGTTACAAAAATGTCGTATGCCGCTATTGCGTATTATGGAATGAACGATAAAGTGGGCAATATTTCGTTTTACGACATGTCGAACAACTCTACGTTTGCCAAGCCATATTCGGAAGCTACTTCGCAAATGATTGATGAAGAAGCCCGCAAAATGATTGATGTACAATATTTACGTGCACAGCAACTCTTGATGGAGAAACGCGATTTGTTAGATACATTGGCGAAAGCGTTGTTGGAAAAGGAGGTGTTGTTCAAGGATGATTTACAAGTGATTTTGGGACCACGTCCTTTTGATAAACCTGAAGTTGCAGCAGAAGAACCTAAAACAGAGCCATATACTAATGTAGACAGTACGGATGCACAAGTTGAAAATAACCCTAGCTGATTAGCAAATATTCATTATCAGTAGTATAGATTTGGCGGTAGGACTGAAATAGTCCTATGTCACTAAATCCAGAGCGTATGTTTACAGAAGATCAAGGAACAGGTTTGTTCAGTAGTTTTAAATCGCTTTTTGGTTCGTCCAAAAAGAGCGAAGCTACCACCGGGAATATCGAGGAGCTTGTAGAAGAGTATACTCGTCCGAGCATGGAGGGCATCGAGGTGCCGGCCACCCCAATGCATACGCGCACCGTTTTCTTTGAAGCGAAGAGTGAAGACCGAGTAAATAAAGCGCAAAACCAATCAGCTGTTGAAAATTTAGATGTAGCTTTTGCCGAAAATTTCGTGGCAAAGGGAGGGAAATTCATGTACTTTGAAACCATTGCAGAAGCTGTTTCTGAAGTGAAATTGATTGCCGAAGAAATGAATTGGATGCATGTGTATTGTTGGGAAAATGAAGTAAAAGACATGTTCTGTAACAACGATTTTCAACGCGGTGCTATTGGTTTCACTATGGAAAACAGTGCTGCCGTGATGTGTATGTGCGATGCTTTGATAGCGGAAAACGGCACCTTGCTGCTGAACCCTAAACAAGCCAGCAGACGAAGACTGCCTGTGTTTCCAAAAACGCAAATCTTTATAGCGAATACTACACAAATTCTGTTTTCGCTTTCAGAGGCGTTAGAAAAATTTAATGTTGA
The DNA here is from genome assembly GCA_016786765.1 of Chitinophagales bacterium. Taxonomy (GTDB): domain Bacteria; phylum Bacteroidota; class Bacteroidia; order Chitinophagales; family LD1; genus CALAYL01. The sequence continues at coordinate 109,919 of JAEUUZ010000051.1, read as the reverse complement.
GAATAAAGGCGAATTGCCATCTGTATTGAATCTGCAAGATAATTGCAAAGGAAATTACTACTATGACGGACAGTTGGTGTTGAAAGCAGAGGGTACAGAAGATGTGTACCTTATATTAGTGGATGAAATCATCCCACCTAGCAATAGGGTTTAAATTGGTGAATGTAAAATGAAATATGGCGGCTTGGGTTTTCTGAGCCGCCTTTTCTATTTCGTTTAATAACACTCTTTATTAATAATATATAACTTGTTGTTAAACGCATTAATGGAATGATGATTTTAGTATAAAAATCACAATATTGTAGCAGAATTATTTTTTATATGAATCTTCGCTACTTAACGCTATTTACCACAATTTTTTTGTTCGTTCTTAGTTCTTGTAACCAAAAGGGAAAGTCGGAAAATAACGGCAAAAAGGAAAAGAAGCCTGTTGCTATTGATGCGCTATTGATTGAGTCGAAAAAGTTTTCCTACACATTAGAAGCTAACGGAACTGTATTAGCCAGCGAGTTTGTAGAGCTACGACCCGATGTAGCAGGGCGTTTGGTATTATTGAATATCAACGAGGGCTCGTTTGTAAGCGAAGGTACTTTACTCGCCAAATTGTTTGACGATGATTTGCAAGCTCAATTACGCAAAAATATAGCTGCATTGGATATTGCCACCAAAAACGAGCAGCGTATGAAAACCTTGTTGAATGCAAATGGCTTGAATCAACAAGACTATGACCAAGCACTCACGCAGTTGAATAGCGCCAAAGCCGATTTAGATTATACTCGTGCACAGATTCGAAAAACAGAGGTTCGTGCTCCGTTTTCAGGTTTGGTGGGATTGCGCAACGTGAGCAATGGTGCCTATGTGAACACCACTAATGTGATTGCCACACTTCAACAAGTAAGTACTTTTAAAATTGATTTTGTGGTTCCGGAAAGTAATGCCAAGGAGTTGAAAGTAGGGCAAATAGTAACGCTTACATCCAATGAAAGCGCAACGAAAATCACAGCCCGCGTTATGGCCATTGAACCGCAAATTAATACCGGTAGCCGAAACTTGAAAGCTAGAGCTATTGTAACCGATTCAAAAGTGAAATTAAATCCGGGTGCATTTGTGAAAGTGCAATTGCAACAAGGGAATAACAGTAATGCGATACTAATTCCTACTAACTGTGTAATTCCGGAGTCGCGTAACAGTAAAGTAGCTGTAATTAAAAATGGTAAAGCACAATTTCAAGTGGTGCAAATTGGTTATCGCGATGACGCCAATGTGGAGATTACTGAAGGTCTGAACGTAGGAGACACCATTGCTTTGAACGGTATATTATATTTGAAACCGGATGTACAGGTTACGGTTCGTTCTGTAAAAAAATCTAATTGAATTGAACCATGAATATTTCCGAGTTAAGTCTTAGACGCCCCGTTTTTGCTATCGTTTGCAGCATTGTTATTGTACTCTTCGGGCTAGTGGCTATGAAATTTTTGGGTGTGCGTGAATTCCCAGCTACCGATCCGCCTATCATTACCGTACGTACCAATTATACCGGTGCAAACGCGAATGTTATTGAAAGTCAGATTACCGAACCTTTGGAAAAAGCTATTAATGGTATTCAGGGCATTAGAACAATTTCTTCCTCCAGTAATCAAGGCTCGAGTGTAATTACTGTTGAGTTTAATCTCACCGAGAATTTGGATAATGCAGCCAATGATGTGCGCGATAAAGTGAGTCAGGCTGTGAAGCAACTGCCGGCTGATATTGATGCGCCTCCTGTGGTGTCGAAGGCCGATGCCAATGCCGATGCCATCATTATTTTAGCAGTGCAGAGTAAAGAAAAAACCACGTTACAACTAAGTGATTTTGCAGAAACAACGTTGCAGGAAAAGTTGCAAACTATTCCGGAAGTAAGTGGTGTAAACCTCTATGGCCAACGAAAATATGCTATGCGCATTTGGTTTCACCCGGAGCAACTAATGGCCTATAATGTTACGTTGCAAGATGTGCGTTCGGCACTCGATAAAGAAAATGTAGAGTTACCCGGAGGGAAAGTATATGGTAATAATACCGAGTTGATAGTAAGAACGTTAGGGCGACTAACCAAAGAAGAAGATTTTCGCAACTTGATTTTGCGGGAAGATGCCACGGGGATAGTGCGTTTAAGCGATGTTGCCGATGTTATACTAGGGAGTGAAGCGGAAGAAGTTGGTTTTCGTTTGAATGGCGTGAATGCATTGGCTTGTGCACTTACACCTCAACCCGGAGCCAACTACATCAATATTGCCGAAGAGTTTTATAAAAGATTGGAATCTATTAAAAAACAAAAGGGCTTTGAAGATATCGAATTCAATGTGGTATTAGATACTACAAAGAATGTAAAGCGTGCATTGTTGGAAGTAGAAGAAACATTGGTGATTTCGTTCCTGTTGGTGGTGTTGGTCATCTATTTCTTTTTCCGAAGTTGGAAAATTGCTATTCGTCCGTTAATAGATATTCCGGTGTCTTTGATTGGCGTTTTCTTCATTATGTATCTGTTTGGCTTTAGTATCAATATTCTTACCCTACTTGCTATTGTATTGGCTACAGGGCTTGTGGTGGATGATGGTATTGTTGTAACGGAGAATATTTTCCGAAAGTTGGAAGAGGGAATGAGTATTAAGAAGGCTGCGCTAGAGGGTTCTAAAGAAATTTTGTTTGCTGTTATTTCTACTTCTATCACCTTAGCCGTTGTGTTCTTGCCATTAATTTTTATTGAAGGATTTGTAGGTAGTTTGTTTAAAGAGTTTGGTGTAGTTGTTGCTGCTGCTGTTTTGATTTCTGCTTTTGTATCGCTTACGTTAACACCTGTATTGAACGTATTGTTGAGTTCCAAAAATGCTGAGCACGGTAAGTTTTATGAAAAAACAGAGCCTTATTTTCAAGCCTTTGAAAATGGCTATCGAAACTTGCTGAGTAAGTTTATGAAAGTGCGCGGGTTTTCATGGGTGATTATTGGTATCAGTATGGTTATTGCAGTACTGCTTTTCAAAACATTGCAAACCGAGTTGGCTCCAATGGAAGATCGTGGACAATTCCGATTTTCGGTTACTGCAGCAGAAGGAACTTCGTTCGATTACATGGATCGCTTTGTACAATCGCTGTCGAACTATTTTCAAGATTCTATTCCTGAGCAAACATTTACTTTTGCCTCTACGAATAACCAAAATGTTGGAACAGGAAGTGTAAATAGTGCATTTGGTCGGGTTGTGCTAGTACCCCGTAATGAAAGAAAGTTATCACAAGAAGAAATTTTGAATCGCACCAACAGTCAGTTATCACTATTTAACGATGGAAGAATTTTCTTGGTGCAAGAGCAAACCATCAGTGTAGGATTAGCATCAAAAGGTGCATTGCCGGTACAATACGTTATTCAAAATCAGAATTTTGATAAGATAAAGGAAGTGTTACCAAAGTTTTTGGCGGAGGTACGTAAAGACTCTACCTTCCAAATGGCTGATGCCAACTTGAAATTCAATAAGCCCGAATTGCAAGTAGAAATCGATCGTTTGAAAGCTAAGGATTTAGGCGTGAGTGTAGCTGATATCGCACAAACGTTACAATCTGCATTTAGTGGTAATCGTATCGGTTATTTTATAATGAATGGTCGTCAGTACCAAATTATTGGACAAATGAGTCGGAAAGACCGCGATGAGCCAGGGGATATTGACAAGTTGTATACAAAGAATAATCGGGGAGAGTTGATTCAGCTTTCGAGTGTTATTACTTTGAAAGAAACCAGTAACCCTCCGCAATTGTATCACTTTAATCGTTATAAATCGGCTACGGTATCTGCATCATTGTCACCCGGCAAAACTGTTGGAGATGGGGTTGCAGCAATGCAGCGTATAGGCGATAAATTGTTGGATGAAAGTTTTACATCATCTCTCAACGGCCCATCGCGCGATTTTGCAGAAAGTTCTTCCAATACATCGTTTGCTTTTTTATTGGCCTTGGTGCTCATTTATTTGGTATTGGCTGCACAGTTCGAGAGTTTTGTGGATCCGTTTACGATTATGCTTACGGTACCACTTGCACTTGCTGGCGCATTACTATCGTTGTGGCTTACCGGAAATACCATTAATATCTTTTCTCAAATTGGAATGATTATGCTAGTGGGTTTGGTGACCAAAAACGGGATTTTGATTGTGGAATTTGCTAACCAAAAACGCAAGGCCGGAGAGGCAAAAATGGATGCTATTTTAGATGCATCGGTACAACGTATGCGTCCTATTGTAATGACAAGCTTAGCCACTTCATTAGGTGCATTGCCTATTGCATTGTCGTTAGGAGCTGCTTCAACGAGCCGCATTCCTTTGGGAGTGGTTATTGTGGGTGGTGTGCTTTTTTCACTACTGCTTACCCTGTTTGTTATACCGGCTGTATACTCTTATTTATCTGCTACTAAAAAATATGCCTTCGATGAAGAATAATGGATTGATACTGCTTCTTCTTATGTTTTCTTGTAAGGTGTTCGGGCAATCAACCCTAACCCTAGAAGATGCTGTTCGTGTTGCTTTGGAAAATAACTTTCAAATTAAGATTGCCCAGAACGAATCACAAATCGCACATATCAACAATCATCCCGGAGCTGCCGGAATGCTGCCAACCATAGCGGTGAACGCCACTGATAATCCTGCCTTGAGTAATTTGAAACAAGAATTTACCAATGGCTCTACTATTGAACGTAACAATGTAGGTAGCAATGCATTTGCTGCCAATGTAGCGCTCAATTACACTGTTTTTGATGGGTTAAAAATGTTTGCCACTAGAAAGCGATTGGCAGAATTAGAATTAATGGGCGAAAATAAATTGAAGTCGCAAGTACAGAATACATTAAGTCAAGTGATTCAGCGCTATTCGGCAGTAATCAAGCAACAAAGTTATTTAACAGTGGTTCAACAATTACAGAAAGTGAGTGAAGAACGATTGCAATTGGTAAAACTTCGGCAAACAGCCGGTATGGCTAATAATACTGATTTGTATTTGGCCGAGTTAGATTTTACATCCCGCAAGCAAGCCGTGCTTTCCCAAGTGAATGCGGTAAAAAGTGCGTTAACAGATTTAAATGTTACATTGAATTTTCCGGCCGATAGTAGTTATTTGCTGAATGCGAATTTACCTGTAAACACAAATTTGCGCTATGCCGAACTCGTTTCACAGGTGGATATGAATCCGGAAATTTTAGCCAACGAAAACCAAATCAATATTTCGTTACAGGCACAAAAAGAGATACAAGCCGCTCGATTGCCACAACTTAAATTGAGTGCAGCGTATAATTACAATCTTTCGCAAAGCCAAGCCGGTTTTACCTTATACAATCAGGCATATGGGCCATCAGCCTTGGTTACGCTTTCTGTTCCTGTATTTTCGGGCAATGTGAATGTGCGGAATTTGAAATCGGCAAAGCTGCAAACACAAAATGCGGAACTGCAATTGGAACAAAACAAGAAACTCTACCAAGGGCTGTTACTGCAAACATGGCAAACGTATTCCATGTTGGTTGCTCAAATTGAGCTGGATAAAACCGATGTAAAAACGGCCAAAGACTACCTTGATTTGATGACTACCCGATACCAGATGGGCCAATCTACAGTAGTTGACTATCGAGAGGCACAACGCAGTTTTGAAGAAGTGAATTACCGAGTAATTAATAATCTCTATTTGGCAAAGCTAGCCGAGACCGACCTTTTACGACTTTCCGGTCGATTGATAAAGTAGTTTGTATTAGAAAAAAGACGCATTTGATTTTGATAGCGACCCATGACAAAAGTCATAGTTCTTTACAAATCAAATAGTTCTCTTTGCTCCACTTAACTTTTTTATCTTTTTGAACATTATTAGGCTTTATGGTAATCCACATCAATAGCAAACACAAATTGTCATCTTTACAAAAGGAATTCAGTTCATTTTTCCCATTTCTGAAGTTAGAGTTTTTTCGCAAAAAGCACAATGATATGGAGGGTTCTGCCAAGCGCTATTTGGTAAGTCACGATACATCATTAAGCGAATTGCTAAATACGGAAACTGCAGCCGAATACAGTTTTTCTGCTGAAACCACTGTGTCTACTATTGAACAAGATTTGGAAACACAATTTGGATTACACGCTCAGGTTTTTCGGAAATCGGGAAATGTATGGATAGAAACTACGCTCACCGATTCTTGGACATTAGCGCATCAGAATGAGGAAGGACAAGAATTGTCGTCTAAAAGCAACGATGAAAGCGCTGCGGATATGGCTGATCGCGATGTTTGGCGTTAATTAGCCAAATTTCTAAGTTTTTCTTCTTCGAGAATAGAAATTTTACCCTCTTTAATTTCGATTAACTTTTCGTGCTTGAAATCACTAAGTGTACGAATGAGCGATTCTGTGGCTGTGCCCACTACTTGCGCCAAATCTTCTCTCGAAAACTGAATAGCCGGTTTATCTTCTTGCTTCACTTTAAATTTAGAATATACTTCTAGCAAGCCGTCTGCAATTCTTTTTCGTAGCGAGTTGTAGGCTAATTTCAACAATTGCTCTTCGCGCTCTAAAGTGTTTTTCGCCAACATGGATATAAACTTTTTCGCTACCGAAGTATTGGCAGTAACCAACTGCATGAAATCATTTTTCGGAATAAAGCATACTTCAGCGTTCTCCAATGCTTCACACGATTCCTGCAAGGTTTGCATGTCGCCTAAAATGTAGGAGTAGCCAATAAATTCACCTTTGGTGTAGATTCCGGTAATCAGTTCTTTACCGTCTTCACTGGTTTTGAACGTTTTTACTTTTCCTTCTACAACCAATAAGAGGAAGTTGACACGCTGTCCTTCGCGATATACGTTTTCTTTTTTCTTGAAATGTGAAGTATCGTAATTATCGGGCAACGATTTTAGTTCTTCAAACGACTTTGCGAGTGATAATAACTCGCGCATACCTTCAGATGAAGAAGATATTTCCTTGCGTAAAAATTCTGCTTTGCGCAAGCGCGATTCCACTGCATTCAACAATTCACTTTCTTCGAAAGGCTTGGTAATATAGTCATCGGCACCCATATCCATACCTCTTCGCACATCTGCTCTTTCCGATTTTGCAGAAAGAAAAATTAAAGGAATGGCAGAAAGCTCTGGGTTTTTGCTCAATAAATGCAAAACACCGTATCCGTCTAACACCGGCATCATAATATCGCAAATAATTAAATCCGGATTTTCTTTTTGTGCCAACTCAACACCTATTTTACCGTTCTCGGCTGTCACAACAGTATAATTCGCCAATTCTAAAATCTCTGCCGTGTTTTCTCTTACGTCTCGATTGTCTTCAATAAGTAGTATCTTCTTCATAGCTTAAATTTAATGTCTTTGCGGTAAATGCACACAAAATGTGGTTCCTTTTTCAATTTCACTTTGCACGTCTATTGTACCGTTGAGCAAATTCAAATATCGGGAAACAATGTGTAAGCCTAGTCCGGTCCCTTGAATATTTGATGCATTTTGCCCACGGAAAAAGCGTTCAAACAAATGCTCTTGGTCTTCTTTTGAAATGCCAATGCCTTGGTCTTTTACGCACAGTATAATTTCTTGCGCTCCACTAGCAATACTCACTTCTATAGTTCCATCCAAAGGCGAAAATTTTATGGCATTACTGATGAGGTTAATCATCATATTACGCAAAATATATTTATCGCATAATGCCCATTCGTTCCCTTCAAATTGGAAAACAATCTTTTGGTTTTCCTTGGCTAAATCTTCTTGTTTCTCGTTGCAGATAGTTTCGATAAACTCACGAATATTGGTCTCTTCATAACGCAACGAAATTCGTCCGTCCTCTAATTTTCCTATTGATAGAAAGTCTTCCAAAATATCTGTAAGATTTTTAACTGAGTCTTTAATCCGTTTCACATGTTTCTCTCTTTTCTCGAAATCCTCTTCCTTAGGGTATTTTGAGATAAGTGTTGCGGATGAAAGAATGGAACTTAAAGGTGTTCTAAATTCATGCGATGCCATGGAGATAAATCTCGTTTTTAAGCTGTTTACTTCTTTTTCCGATTCCAGTGCAGAAGCTAACTCTTCTTTCGATTTTTCTAATTCAGTGAGTGTTTCACGCAGAATCATTGTTCGCTGTTGCACTTTAGTTTCCAACGAAACATTCATTTCGCGAATCGTAGCCGATTTTGCCTGTAGTTCTTTTTCGTTTTGTTTTCGAATGGTAATGTCGATGACGAACGCAATAACAAACAGTGTTTCGCCAATCTTATAATGACTTAAACTAACTTCCACCGGAAAAACGGTTCCGTCTTTTCGCAAGGCAAACAAATCGCGCATAGCCCCCATGGACCGATGGGATGGCTTCTGGGTAAATACCTCGCGGTCGTGAACATGCTTATGTTTCGATTTTTGCGGAATTAATATTTCTATTTCTTTGTTGGCTAATTCATGTGCTGTATAACCAAATTGTTGCAATGCTTTGGGGTTGGCCAAAACAATTCGCCCTTCTTTATTGGCGATAATTATGCCCTCTGTGGCAAATTCAAAAAGGGCTTTGAATTGCTCTAATTCGTAGTTCTCTTTTACTGCGCTCACTCTAAAAAAATAATAAGCAAAAACGCCAATAACGAGTACTAAAAGAAAGAGAATGACAAGATTAATCGGCATACAGTTTTATAGGTTAAGCTCAAAAATAGGATTTATTCCTACTTTTCACCGCTTGGGAAACACTCCGGATATACACATTGCCCAATATTGAATGGGGTAAACGAATAATGGATGTGGATAGGATAGATAGCAAAAACACCAATTTTTTTTCGCAGACTGGCATCAAAGGATACTAAATCAGTTTTGGATTTAATGGCACAATATACGATCTGTTCTTCGGCAAACACTAATATGTCCTGACAATCAGTGGCTAATATTTTTCGCATTTGGCTACATTCTTTCTCCTCTACTACATCGCTAAATAAAATCTCTACATAGCAATAGGGTTTCACTTTTGTTTGCGCATTCATTACAAATGGAGCAATCAAAAGGAGCAAAAGCATTAATACTGGTTTCATGGTATTCATTTCCTCTCAAAGAAAAGTGATTTATACTGCAAGAACGCATGATTAAAAGGCTATCTTGTTATGACTTATGTCATGAAAAGACTTGGCCGAATAGCGGTAAAATTGTGAACTCACAAAAATAAAACAATGAAACTTAAGATTTTAGGAGCTGCGCATACGGTTACAGGAAGTAAGCATCTCGTTACTACCAGGATTGGAAATAAGATTTTACTCGATTGTGGCTTATATCAAGGAAAAAGTGAATTGCCTTCCCTCAATCTTAATTTCACCTTCGACCCGAAAACTATTGATGCAGTAATTTTGAGTCATGCGCATGTAGATCATTCGGGCTTGTTGCCGAAATTAGCAAAAGAAGGATTTAAAGGCCAAGTGTATGCCACTCCGGCTACTTACGATTTGTGTGAAGTAATGTTGATGGATAGCGCACACATTCAAGAACACGATTTGATGCATGTGAACAAACGCAGAGTCAAACGCCATGAAGAAGAAATTGAACCTTTGTATTCGGCTGAAGATGTAACACAAATTTTGTCACAGTTCGTGAAAGTGCCTTATCATCAAGTGGTTGAATTAGATGATAATACCTCCTTTACTTTTACTGATGCCGGACATATTTTAGGTAGTGCGGCTGTACACATTGATGAGAAAGATGGGAAAGGAGGTGTTGTAAAGCTAACATTCACGGGTGATGTAGGTCGTCCGTTCGATAAAATATTGCCTGCTCCGGAAGTCTTCCGTCAAGCCGATTACATTATTAGCGAATCTACGTATGGCGATCGATTACATCCGAATTATGGTAATACCGAAGAAATGCTCTTCGATATCATCCAAAAAACATGCGTAGAACAAAAGGGAAATGTGGTAATTCCCGCTTTTAGTTTAGATAGAACGCAAGAACTGATTTACGCCCTCGATCGCATGAAAAATGCGGGTAAGATTCCGCACATCAAAGTGTTCATCGATAGTCCGTTGAGCGTACACACAACCGAAATTATGCGCAAACATGCCGAGTTGTTCAATGCAGAGATTTTGGATTACATGAAACGTACTGATGGCGAACCTTTCATATTCAACGATATTCATTATGTAGTGGAGGTTAACGATTCGAAAGAATTGAGTGCTTCGAAAGAACCCTGTGTTATTATTTCTGCATCGGGCATGGCAGAAGCCGGACGGATAAAGCATCACATCAAAAATAATATCACCGATAAGCGCAATACTATTTTGCTAGTGGGTTATTGCACGCCTGATTCGCTGGGCGGAAGATTGAAAGCCGGAAACAAATCGGTGAAGATTTTTGGCGATTTCTATGATGTGCAGGCACGCATTGAATCCCTTGAATCGTACAGCGCTCATGCCGATTACGAAGAAATGGTGAGCTATTTAAAATGTCAGCAGGCCGATAAAGTGAAAACCGTTTTCTTGGTGCATGGTGATGAAGAGGCCATGTTGCACTATAAAATAATACTAGAACGTGCAGGCTTTAAGGATGTAAAAATGCCGGTGCTGGAAGAAGAGTTTCAGTTGTAGTATTTGTTTAGGAATCATGTTTCTACGTAAAACATGATTTTTGTCAATGTTTCGTATAAGTAAGGTCAGTAACTGGCAGTAGTCCATGCGCTAACTTTGTGATTATAAATGATTAGCGAACATTTTCGCTGTAATTTTAAACAACAAATTATGAAACGTTTTATTGCTGCATTTGATGGAAGAGTGTATTCGGAAGGAACTGTGCAATATGCCATTCATTTAGCTAAGCAAACCGATGCCAAGCTGGTAGGTGTGTTTATTCAAGATTTAACCTTGCCTCCGGGTTTGTATGCGCCATTCGCCACGCAGGTGCCGTATTTAGATGTGCCAACCTTACTGAAAAGCGAATCAAAAGACGAAGAAAAAGTAAACAAGAACATTAAATTGTTTGTGCGCGCTTGCGAGAAAGCAGGCGTGAAGTTTGAAGTGCATAAGGACAAAGGCGTTCCTTTGCAAGAACTATTGGCAGAATCGAATTTTGCCGATTTGTTGATTATCGACAGAAAAGTAAGTTTCTACGCTTTCGAAAAAGAAAGTCCATCGGGCTTTTTGAAAGATTTGTTGGCGGAATCGCACTGCCCGGTGTTAATTGTGCCGCAAAAATATACGGAAATCAACAGCGTTTTCTTGGCGTACGATAACATGCCATCAAGCATTTACGCTATAAAAATGTTCTCGTATGTATTGCCGCATTGCTGCGAAAAGAAAACACAATTAGTGCAAGTGAAACCGGAAAAGGCGGCTTCATCGCATTTGTCGAACAACAAAAACATCAAAGATTTTGCGAAACGAAAATTCATAAACATTGCCTTCGATGTAGTGAAAGGTTCACCGGAAGTAATGATTGAAGAAACCCTAAAAGCTACAAACGGAGATGTTGTAGTAGTAATGGGTTCGTATGCACGCACCGCTTTCTCTCGCTTTTTCCATCAAAGTTTAGCCAACAAAATTTTGAAAGATTTTGATGTGCCTTTATTTATTGCTCACGTATAATTATTCATCACATAAAACAACAATCGAAACATGAAAAGTTCAATCAACTTTTTGCACTTGCAAGCCACCGACTGGTTAAGACAATTAGACTTCTACAAACAAGATCTAGCGTTTTTGAGAAAACGTTTAGATGAAGTAGCTGCTAAAAACACAGGTTCTGAAATCGGTGTGAGCATCGAACATTTTGAAAATAAATTCAGAATTTTGAGCGATAACTTAGATCAATCGAAACACGATATCAACGAGCGTAAAGCTAAAATCGACCAAATGGGCGTGGAGATGCCAACGCATATTCATGAGAAATTTGTAGTAGAAAACGACAAAGCAGAACAAGACTTGAACATTGTTGTATCTGACTTTCAAAACACGCGAAAAGAGTTCAATACTTTTTTAGCCAAATGGATGTAATACCTAGACCCTGACAACCCAAAGCCGGAGCATCTGCTTCGGCTTTTTTGTGACGGAAATCAGTTTTTGGGTTGACGCCCGTCATTATTTCGCCTGGTAGTGGATTTTAGATTTGGTTAACTAAAATCAATGATATAAAAAAGAATGTAGGGTCGTTTGACGGTTTCTTTCGAATCGTTATAGGAATGTTAGGATTTGTAGCGGTGATATTATTTAATTGGTGGTGGGGATTGATAGGTTTGATTTTTATTGGTACAGCATTTTCACTATATTGTCCGCTGTATGATGTGTTGGATATCAACACCAATAAGGATGAGGCCTAGCGCCTTCTCTGCAGGACAAAATAGAAAATGACAAAAAGTATATTAGAAAAAAGTACGTGCTACCATTGTGGTGAAAACTGCGATGGTAGTCTTATTTTATATAACGAGAAACCCTTTTGTTGTGATGGCTGTAAAGCAGTATTTCAAATTTTGCAAGAAAATAACCTCTGCGAATTTTACGATATACAAGAACTAAAAAAAGGAGTATCGAAAAAAGGCGCAGAATTGCGCTACGATTATTTAGATGATGAGGCTGTGGCGGCAAAATTGATTCGGTTCAAAAATACCACCATCACAAAAGTTGAATTTTATTTGCCCGCCATTCATTGCAGTGCCTGTTTATGGTTGTTGGAAAATCTCTATAAAATTGATCCAAGCATTGTAAAATCTACCGTTAACTTTTCGCTGAAAGAAGTATATATCACTTTCGATAACAGTAAAACCACACTCCGCAAAGTAGCGGAACTGTTAGATAAAATAGGCTATCCGCCATCGATTACCTTTGATACAGAAGTTAGTCAAGATCGCTCCAATCACATTCGCAGATATTACTATAAAATTGGAGTGGCATTTTTCTGCTTCGGCAATATTATGCTCTTTAGCTTTCCAGAGTATTTTGGATTGAAGGGCATTATCGAAGATCATTACCGCCACTTTTTTGCGTACTTAAATTTTATGCTCGCCTTGCCGGTGATGTTCTACAGTGCCACCGAGTTTTTTCAATCAGCTTGGAATGCCGTTCGTCAGCGTACCATGAACATGGACATTCCTATTGTATTGGGCATTATAGCCATGTTTATTCGTAGCAGTTTCGAAATTTTTTCGCAAACTGGAGTGGGCTACATGGACACACTCGCCAGCTTAGTTATGTTGATGCTCATTGGACGATGGTTCCAAAATAAAACCTACGATTTCATTTCGTTTGAACGCGATTACAAATCGTATTTTCCTATAGCAGTCACCTTGTTGAAAGATAAAAAAGAAGTGTCGTTGCCCCTCAGTAATTTGAAAGTAGGCGACCAGATTGTGATTCGTAATCAAGAGTTGATTCCTGCCGATGCCGTGATTGTAAAAGGCGAAGGGAATATCGATTACAGTTTCGTAACCGGAGAATCTACCCCTGAAATTGCACCGAATGGGAGTTTTGTGTATGCAGGCGGAAAACACACCGGTAGCAACATGGTGATTGAAATTGTAAAAGAAGTTTCGCAAAGTTACCTCACGCAATTGTGGAACAGCGATGCGTTTCAGAAAGACACTTCGAAACATGCATCCTCATTGGCTTCGCGCTTTAGTAGTTATTTTACCCCGGCTGTGATTATCATTGCCATTGCGGCTATGGTTTTTCATTGGAACACCGATATTCATCTGGCTTTGAATGCCTTTACATCGGTGTTGATTATTACTTGTCCGTGTGCTTTGGCGCTCTCTTCGCCATTTACCTTGGGCAATGTGTTGCGCATTTTTTCGCAGAACAGCATGTACATTAAAAATCCGCTTACGGTTGAAAACATAGCACAAGTCGATACATTGGTTTTTGATAAAACAGGCACCTTAACCGATACCTCTGAAACGGCTGTTACTTTTCATTTTTCAGATGAATTTCCGGAAGCAACGGCCTATGTGAATACCTTGGCGCAAAACTCCATTCACCCCTTGAGCAGAAGAATTGCGGAAGAGTTGAAAGGCAAAACAGACCTAACAAAATATACTGTTGAAGAGTTTACCGAGGAAGTAGGCAAAGGTGTGAGCGGTTGGATCAATAACCACTTTGTAAAGATGGGAAGTGCCGGTTTTGTTGGCGTTGAAGCCACTGCCGATCAGAGTTTAGCTTCGGTTGTTTTTGTATCGGTGAACGGAAAAAGTGCGGGTTATGTGGAGCAGAAACACCAGTACCGCAAGGGCTTCGACACTTTGTTTGAGACCTTAAAACAGCACTATTCTATCTATATTTTATCGGGTGATAACGATGCAGAAAAAAGTTATTTGAAACGCTACGTTGCCGAAGGCAATATGATTTTCAATCAGAAGCCCGAGAACAAATTGCAGTTTATTCAGCAGTTGCAAGCCAATGGCAAAAACGTGATGATGATTGGTGACGGCCTCAACGATGCCGGTGCTTTGAAGCAAGCCGATGTGGGCATTGCCATTACCGATGATGTAAATAATTTCTCGCCCGCTTGCGATGGCATTTTGGGCAGCCAAGAATTTGTACGCATTGATAAAATGTTTCGGTTTGCGAAATTAGCCATGAACATCATCAAAGCCAGTTTCCTAATTTCATTGATTTATAACCTCATTGGCATCGCCTTCGCAGTGAAAGGCACCATGTCGCCCATTGTGGCGGCCATACTTATGCCGATTAGCTCAGTCACCATCATATCCTTCACGAGCTTGAGTTCGTTAGTGTTGGGGAATATGATGTTCAAGAAGAAGGATTAATTCTTGTTTTTTATACGGGCATGCCCCACGCTAGGAAGCGGGGTCGGGTTTTTTGCTGCAATCTTTGCCTCTTGGAATCGGCAAAGGATTTACGCTGCAAGCCCTCATGCGAATTCGTGCATAAAATAGACATTGCTGTGTTCTATAGCGTTTCCTCTATACTTAATGATATTTGCATTGGTTACCATCCCTGACAATCAAACACTGCTTTTTAGTTAAAAACTCCATCATATTGTTGAAAATATTCATGTATTTTTGGTTGATTCATATAATACATGTATTTTCATTCTGTCTTTCATAGACTGGTATTCTCATACCAGAGAGGGCGTTAGGGGTGACGTCCTCTCACTTTTTTCCGAAGTTTGTTTTTTTAGGTTTTCTACTTGGTTAGCATAAACAATAACTGAGAGGAATTGTAGTTATCCTATGTCAAAGTACTTCAAAAGCTTACTTTGATTTGTAAGCGGGCATAAACATAATCTATATCACTTCAAAGTAACATTTGTTCCATTTTTGGCGCTGAGTTTCCTGTAAAATTGAAACCAAATTACCACTCAAATGAAAAAGAAATTATTGTCTTTTATAAGCGCCATCTTTATGGTTTCGTTACTTTCTGCGCAAACAGCGCCATTCGATATTCACATTGAACCGATGAGTATTAGCGGACTTGGAGGGCTACAGGCTTATGCTTTTGGTCAACATAACGGGAAATGGTTGATTGTAGGCGGTCGATTAGATGGTTTACACCGCAGACAACCTTTTGCCTCGTTTGATGTGGCTGGGAACAACAACCAAATTATTGTAATTGATCCAGTGACGCAGCAAAAATGGACAGCCCCAATTTCAACGCTTTCGGTAGCACTGCAAGAGCAACTAAGCTCTACCAATATGGAGTTTCATCAAGACGGCAATTATCTCTACATCATTGGCGGTTACGGATACAATACGGCCACTGCCTCTAGAAAAACATTCGATAACTTAACGGCTATAGATGTTCCTTCTGTGATTAGTGCAGTTATAGCAGGATTTTCATTTACCGGTGGATTCCGACAGTACAGCGATGCGCAATTTGCAGTTACCGGAGGGCATTTAAAAAAGATAAACGATGTGTTTTACTTGGTGGGCGGCAATAAGTTTGATGGGAATTACAATCCTATGGGCAACCCCACCTACACACAGGTGTACACAAATGCCATTCGAAAATTTACCATTGCTGACGATGGAACAAATCTTACTGTAACCCATTTGCCCACTCTTACCGATGCTACAAATTTACACCGCAGAGATTACAATGCAGTACCGCAAATTATGCCAAACGGAGCAGAAGGCATAACTGCATTTTCTGGGGTATTTCAACCTAATGTAGATTTGCCATTCTTGAATTGTGTGAACATTGATAGTGCCGGATATACTGTAAACAATGCATTTCAGCAATACTATAATCATTATCACTGTGCAGTGTTGCCTGTATATTCCGAAGTAAATAACGAAATGCACAATGTGTTTTTTGGCGGTATTGCACAATATTTCGATAGCGCTGGCATTTTGGTGCAAGACAATAATGTTCCTTTTGTGAAAACCATTGCCCGTATTACACGAAACGCTGCAGGAACTATGGCTGAATACAAATTACCTGTTGAAATGCCGAATCTACTTGGAGCAGGGGCCGAGTTTATTCCCATTACCGGAGTTCCGCATTACGCGAATGAGGTGATGAAGTTAGACGATTTTACAGCCGACAGTACGCTAGTGGGTTACATCTTTGGTGGAATCAGTAGTACAGCCCCGAATGTTTTTTTTACCAATACCGGTACACAGAGTAGTGCCAGCAGTCAAATCTTTAAAGTGTATGTTGTAAAAAGCAAAACGGTTGGTATTCATGCATTAAACAAACAGAGTGTTGGGTCGTTAAAAATGCAGGTTGCTCCAAATCCAAACAAGGGCGATTTTAACGTGCGCTTTCATTTAAGTGCCGCTACACCGGTTACCATCTCGATACATAGTGTGGATGGCAAAGTGGTGGAGAAAGTGGAATTAAAAAATGTAAGTGCAGGTGAGCAAACCTATCCATTTCACCACCTAAGCTTAGAACAAACGGGTACGTATTTTTTAAGCATTGAAACAACATTTGAAAAGGCTACGCAAAAAATTGTGCTTGCTCGTTAAGTAAGCAATTGGATTTGTGGAGTATTACTTTTCATTGTCAGTAGGGTGTTAACACCTTATTGCAGGGTAATTACGGAACTCGAACAAAACTGCTTTGTTCCTTGCTCTAACGAGATGTATATGTGGAGCAGGATTCCGCGCGAGTGATGGCAGTGGAAATCCTTTTCCCGCTTTCAAAGCGGGAAAAAGATTGCAACGAACAGCACGGTTTCGCTTCCCAGCGGAACGCGCCCAAAAATCATAATGCATTATTTTTCAAGGGGTAAAATTCGTATTTAAAATTTTCATTCTGTAAGTTAGACATGTCAAAATGGTGTTTCCGCTTTTCTCGGGGCTGTGTAAAAACAACATTTGTTAAGTATGACAATAGTCATGTTTTTCATTGATAACCCTCATCGTTTCAACTTAGTGCGAAAAATACCTTTGACGCCTAATAAAGTATATGCAAATCATATTTATCATGGTGGGAGCGAGTCTGATAGTAGCGTTGCTATTCCTTTTCGCTTTTTTATGGTCGGTGAAATCGGGGCAGTACGATGATACGGTAACTCCTTCTATGCGAATTTTATTTGATAATCCTAAACAACAAAATCAAGAAAATGACAACTGAAAAATTTAGCTACGACAACACCACGGTCAGGAATTTCGGACTAGCGTCTGTAATTTTTGGAATTGTGGGTATGCTGGTTGGTATCATCATCGCGATTCAGATGGTATATCCTCCACTCAACTTTATCGAATGGGTGACATTCGGACGTTTAAGACCTTTACACACCAACGCGGTGATTTTTGCGTTTGTGGGTAACGGTATTTTTATGGGTGTTTATTACTCCCTACAACGATTGCTAAAAACAAGAATGTGGAGCGACACGTTGAGCAAAATCCACTTTTGGGGATGGCAATTAATCATTGTTTGTGCTGCAGTTTCTTTACCGTTAGGATTAACAGAAGGTAAAGAGTATGCAGAGTTGATTTGGCCAATCGATATCATGATTACCTTGATATGGGTAGTGTTTGGTTTGAATATGTTCATGACCATATTGAACAGAAGAGAACGACACTTATATGTTGCGATTTGGTTCTACATTGCTACATGGGTTACGGTTGCGATGTTGCACATTGTGAACTCGTTGGCGATTCCAACTTCGTTGTTCCATAGCTATTCTTTATACGCAGGTGTTCAGGATGCTTTGATTCAGTGGTGGTACGGGCACAACGCGGTGGCGTTCTTCTTAACTACGCCTTACTTAGGTTTGATGTATTACTTCTTGCCAAAGGCGGCTAATCGTCCGGTATATTCTTATCGTTTATCGATTATCCACTTCTGGGCTTTGATTTTCTTATATATCTGGGCAGGACCTCACCACTTGTTGTACACTTCGTTGCCGGATTGGGCACAATCTTTAGGAACGGTATTCTCTGTGATGTTGATTATGCCATCTTGGGGTGGTATGTTGAACGGATTGTTAACCTTGAGAGGTGCATGGGATAAAGTACGTGACGATGTTGTTTTGAAATTTATGGTGGTTGCCGTTACTGCATACGGTATGGCTACTTTCGAAGGACCATTATTATCGGTGAAAGCGGTTAACGCTATCTCTCACTATACTGACTGGACTATCGCTCACGTTCACGTAGGCGCTTTAGGATGGAACGGTTTCTTAACCTTCAGTGTATTGTATTGGTTGATTCCTAGAATGTATCAAACGAACTTGTTTAGCAAAAAATTAGCGAACATCCACTTCTGGATTGGTACATTGGGTATCTTATTCTATGCTATTCCATTGTATTGGGCAGGATTTACACAAGCGGCTATGTGGAAACAATTCACAGCTGAAGGTGTGTTGAAATACCCTAACTTCTTGGAAACCATCACTTCTATCTTACCAATGTACTATATCCGTATTGTGGGTGGAACATTGTACTTCGTAGGGGTATTGATAGGTGCATATAATTTATTCAAAACGGCAATGCAAGGTACATTCTTAGCGGAAGAAGCTGCTGAAGCTCCAGCTTTATCGGCACAAGAAGAACACAGCGATGGCTACTGGCACCGTTGGATTGAAAAACGTCCAATTCAATTCTTAGTATTGGCTTTAGTAATGGTATTGATTGGAGGTATAGTTGAGTTTATTCCAACATTCTTAATCGAGTCTAACGTACCAACTATTGCTTCGGTTAAACCTTATACTCCGTTAGAGTTACACGGTCGTGATATTTATATCCGCGAAGGTTGCTACACTTGTCACTCGCAAATGATTCGTCCGTTCAGAAATGAAACAGAACGTTACGGAGAATATTCTAAAGCCGGAGAATTTGTTTACGATCACCCATTCCAGTGGGGTTCTAAACGTACCGGTCCGGATTTACAACGCGAAGGAAGTAAATACCCTAACTCATGGCACTTTAACCACATGGAAGACCCTACAAGTATGTCTCCGGGTTCGATTATGCCTGCATATCCATTCTTATTAACAAAGGTGGTGGATTTGGATTACACGGCTTCAAAAATTAAAGCGATGCAAACTTTAGGTGTCCCTTATCCTAAAGGCTACGATAAAATTGCTAATGAGGATGTGAAAAAACAAGCAGAAGGCATTCAAGCAGATTTAGCGAAAGACGGTATCAAAATTAGCGCAGATCGTGAAATTATTGCGGTGATTGCCTATTTGCAACGATTGGGAACCGACATCAAAGTGAAGGGTCAATTAACTCAACAAACAAAATAAGAAGCCATGTTTAGTTTCATTAAAAAATACGCGGAAACACTACAGGGTGTAGATATTTATCCAAAAATATCGCTTATCATTTTTTTCGCTGTCTTTTGTTTAATCATAGTTGCATTGTTGATGATGAGCAAAAAAACAGTGAGTGAATTAGAGCGGATACCATTGGATTAAGTAGGAAATAAATTAAAAAATTTCGCGAGGCGGGAAAGCCATCAATCGCAATAAATATTCAAAAAAAAAGAAGAGAATATGAAAAGGAAAATAGTTTATAGTTTGTTTGTGTCCTTCCTAGTGAGTTGCTTTCAGCAATTAAGCGCACAGGATGCAGCGGGTGTAAAAGTTATCGTTGAAGAACGAACACACCCATTGATATGGATTTTGCTCGCCATTATGTTTGGCTTGTTGATTGCCATATTCGTACTTTCAAAATTGTACTTGAAAGTAGTTACCAAAAATATTTCAAAGATTACCATGTTGCTTTTGCCGATGCTGTTTTTGGGAGGTAGTATGTTCGCTCAAGATGCTGCGGCTGCGCCATTCAAAACGGAGGTAATGTATCAACCCATTAGCGCCATGACCGCCTGGTTGTTTGCTGCCGGAATTGGATTTGAAGTATTGGTTATTGTTTTCTTTGGTATGAAGTTATCGGGTTTCTTACGCAAGATTGAAGTTATAGACGCGGATAAGCCATTAGGTGCAATTATGACAATGCCTAAATTTTGGGATAATATCAACGCATCTGTGGCTATCGAAAAAGAGAAAGATATCCAAATGGATCACGAGTACGATGGTATCCACGAATTGGACAACAACCTTCCGCCTTGGTGGAAATACAGTTTCTATGTTTCAATTGTTTGGTCGATTTTATATTTAGGCTATTATCACTTAGGAGATGGCGAATTAAGTATTCCTGCATATGAGCGTGAAATGGAATTAGCTAAAATCGAGAAGGCAGAGATTGCTAAAACAATGGCCTCTAAAGTAGATGAAAGCAATGTAACTATGGCTGATGCGAGCGGAATTGCTGATGGTGCTACTATTTATAAGTCGAATTGTGCAGCATGTCATGGTAATGCAGGTGAAGGAAATGTTGGTCCAAACTTAACCGATAAGTTTTGGTTACACGGTGGCGATATGACTTCTATCTACAAAACAGTGAAAGTGGGATGGCCTGCAAAAGGGATGAAATCTTGGGAAGCTGAGTTGTCGCCTGTGCAGATGAAAAACGTAGCGAGTTACATTAAAAGCTTAGCAGGAACAAACCCTGCAAATGCTAAAGCTCCACAAGGCGAAGAGTTTATTGAAGGTGCTACTGCGGGTGCTGATAGTACAAAAGCTGTAGTAGATACAGCAACAGCAGTAGTAGATACAACAGCGAAGGATCTTGCTAAAAAATAAGTTATGTCTGAGAAAAACGAGTCGTTTCGCGACTCCATTGGTACGGTAGAAAAAGATGGTAAGCGCCATTGGATTTACCCTAAACGTCCGGTAGGAAAGTTCTATAATTGGCGCTCTTATGCCAGCTGGGTTTATTTAGCTGTGTTTGCGGTGTTGCCATGGATAAAGATGAATGGACATCCGCTCTTCTTGTTCAACATTTTTGAGCGGAAGTTCATTCTTTTCGGAAAGATATTTTGGCCACAAGATTTCTTTCTCTTTGTGCTCGGTATGCTCACCTTTATGGTGTTCATCGTACTCTTTACTGTAGTCTTCGGACGATTGTTTTGCGGATGGGTTTGTCCGCAAACCATTTTTATGGAAATGGTATTCCGAAAAATCGAATACTGGATCGAAGGGGATGGCGAAAAACAACGCAGACTTTCTGCCCAACCTTGGGATACCGAAAAGATACTGAAGCGCGGAGGTAAAGTTCTTGCTTTTATTTTGGTTTCGTTTGTGATAGCCCATTACTTTTTGGCTTATCTGATTGGGATGGATAATGTGGTACTCTATATCAGCGAAGGTATCACCAAACACATCGCGGCTTTTGCTCCGCTTGTTATTTTTACTGCAATTTTCTCTTTTGTATATCTATGGTTCCGCGAACAGGCTTGCATTATTGTTTGTCCGTATGGCCGTTTACAAGGGGTGTTGCTCGATAAGCATTCTATAGTTGTGGCTTACGATTATTTAAGAGGAGAGAAGCGTGCACGTTTCAATCGTCATGAAGAACGAACAGCAGGAGATTGTGTGGATTGTGGCGATTGCGTAAAGGTTTGTCCTACCGGTATCGATATCCGCAACGGTACACAAATGGAGTGTGTGGCTTGTACAGCGTGTATTGATGCCTGTGATTCGGTGATGGAGAAATTCAATTTCGAAAAAGGATTGATTCGTTATGCTTCTGAAACCAATATCGCGCAAAAAGAAAAATGGACATTCACTCCGCGTATTATGGCTTATTCTGCAGTATTGACCGTGCTTATAGGTGTATTAACAGTGTTGTTGTTCAGCAGAAAAGAAATTTCTACAACTATTATGCGTGCACAAGGGCAGTTGTATCAGATGCAAGGAAAAGATACGGTAAGTAATTTGTATAACATTAAGTTGGTAAACAAAACCTATAACGACTTCCAATTACATTTGAAAGTATTGTCGTCTAACTCGGCTAATATTAAAATGGTAGGTAAAGATTTAGAAGTGATGAAAGAAAGTATTGGCGATGGAGTGTTCTTTGTACAGATTCCGAAAAATGAATTAACGAAACGTAAAACACAGGTGGAAATTGGTGTATTTGCCGGAGATAAGATGATTGACAAAGTGAAGACTAATTTTATGGCCCCGGTTTATTAAATTTGATGCTATGAAACTAAATTACGGTGCTTTTATTATTGCCCTTTATGGCGGATTCGTTGTACTGATGGCTGTGTTGGTCTACAAATGCACAAACATGAAAGTGGATGTGATTAAGAAAGACTACTATGCCGAAGAGTTGGCATACCAACAGCAAATCGAGAAACAAGATCGAACGCATAATCTTACGCAACAACCTACATGGAATGTAGCAGGAGATAATGTTACGATTCAATTTCCTAAAATGGAATCTACTGAACCGGTGAAAGGAACAGCTGAGTTTTATTGTCCGTCTGACGATACGAAAGACAAAACATTTCCCATTACTGTGAATAGTGAAAATGTATATACCGTTGCCAAATCAACCTTAAAGGCCGGGCGTTACAAAATGAAGTTAAATTGGACTGTGGGCTCAACGGCTTATTACAACGAAGGATTCGTTAGGATCGATAGCTAATATGTTTTTCCCAACAGAAATAATAGTTACTGCTTTCCTCTTGGGATTAGCCGGGAGTTTTCACTGCATAGGCATGTGTGGGCCAATAGCCATGGCGGTTCCGGTACGAGCTACAGATACAGTCTCGCGTTTACTCAGTGTTTTTTTCTACAACTTCGGACGAATTGTGACCTATTCGTTAATGGGTGCATTGTTTGGCTTAGTAGGTAAAAGCATGGTGATTGCAGGCTGGCAACAAGGCTTGTCGATTGGTGTAGGAGTATTAATGCTTTTAGGTGTTGCTGTCAGTTATTTCAATATCCCTTTTTTTAATAATTTATCGTTGGGGCGGTTTTCATTTTTATCGAAACAGTTAGGTGTGTTTCTGAAAAAGAAATCGTTTAGCTCTAATTTTGCCATTGGCTTTTTAAACGGCTTTCTGCCTTGTGGATTAGTGTACGCAGGTGTAGCAGGAGCAATAGCTACAGGAAGTCCTTTAACAGGCGCCCTCTTTATGTTTTTCTTTGGTGTTGGTACCAGTTTCTTGATGTTTTTGCTGCAGTTTTTTAAAGATTTAATTTCGATGCCCGTTCGAAATTTGATGCGCAAAATGGTGCCGGTGTATTTGGTGCTTTTAGGGACGATATTAATCCTTCGTGGATTGAATTTAGGTATACCATACATAAGCCCGGAATTAAGCAAAACCGAAGCTAAAGCACATAGCTGCTGTCATAGGAAATGATTTTTGAGTAGAAATTCTATTGAAGCGTATTTCCCTTTTAATATTGAAACAACCTCTTTAGCGCGTTCCAATCTTTTCATTTGTTGAATATTGAATCCTAATCCTCCGCTAAATAGCCCCAAAATGGTAGCACTTAATGAAGTATTGCCTTCTAGGTCTTCAATAGGAACAGAGGGAATTTCTCGTACATAACTTATAATAAAATCGTCTTTTACGTTCTGTAATAGATACGCCTTTACCTCTTCGTTGTATCTTGCGAAATCAATAATTTCAGTGGAGTTAGTAGCGTTTGCTGTAATCTTATCTGCTTGAATTTGGATGTCAGCTATCTGTCGTAATATATTACGATTCATACTTCAATACATTAAGTCAAAAGGTATACGGCTTTGAATCTATTGCTGTAAACCAAGTTCAACGAAATTCGCGCTAGTTTTTAGAAACGAGGACAATACATGATTTTCTTAATGTTCAATGCCTTAGGCATGATGATGTACATCAAGGAAATTTCCAATGCGCCAACGCCTTTGCCTACTTCTTTTCTACGGCTTAAGGTAACATCGTAGCTAGCGGCTAGTTTAAATCCGTTTACTTCAAAACCAGCATAAGGAATAATGGATTCTGACTGTCCATCTTTATTGGTAATGTTGTTGGCACGATTATACAAGCCGATAGTCATGTTCGTTGTTTCTGTGAAATCAAATCCAAATCCAAGTCCTGTGTTCAATTGGTCGGCCTTTGCTTGTTGCATGAATAAACCTGATGGGAGGAGGTGGAATTTTCCGAATCCAATATCCAGTCCGGCTTGAAAGTTATATCTGTAGTATAAATTGCGTTTTGTACTGTTCGCTTCTAAGTTGTATTTCATGGTAGCGGCATTGTAAAATGCACCACCTAAGTACATACTGAATCGTTCAGAGAATTTACCGTAGTATAACAAACCCGCATTGAAGTTTACGTAACCAACGTTTGGTTGAAGAGAAACATTACTTGCTGTATTGCCGTCAAATTGATTGGCGCCATTGTATTGGTTAGCCCATTTTAAATCGTTTTGATTTAAACGTAATTGTGTGTATCCAACTTGAATTCCGGCCGATAACTGATGATTATCTCTTCTGCCCATTGATTTGATGTAAGACGCAGAAATCATACCTTGGAACGTTCCGAAAGAACCGGCTCCGGCTCTATCATAGAGGAACAATCCTCCAATTCCGATAGCGTCTCTTCGAAGGTGAATAGGCGCATCCACAAAGAATGAAGGCGTTTGATACGGAGAATTAAAAAAGCTAGTTGAACTTGGCGAATTGATGCCCGAGAACCACTGGTTGCGATATATTGCACCTAATCGCACTGAACCTTTTGTTAATCCTGTTAGAGCGGGATTAAGGGTGAGTGGCGAATTAAAGAACTGCGAATAATGCGTGTCTTGGGCATTAATTGCTAATGAGAAAAGAACAATAATCAGGGATAAATATTTTTTCATGTCAGATCTTTATAGGATTTTCAATTACCAAACTAGGGCTAGGTTTCCGGAAATAGGGGCATAAGACTCACCGTTCAATTTTTTTACTTTAGCAATAAACGTATAGTTGCCTTGCTGTTGGAGTTTTCCTTGATAGTAGCCATCCCATTTATCAGTACCATCGCGTTTACTGCTGAATACTACTTCTCCCCATCTGTTGAAGACCATCAATTCATCTAAAACAACTTTTTTGAGGTTGTTGACAATAGTGAAATATCTGTTTTCAGCAGGAATAGAAGGGTCAGTAGATCCCGGAGCAAAAACGTTCGGGAAGGCAAAATCATCGCCCTCAACAGGCTTGATAAGCGCATGGGGTTGATTACCATTATCGGTCCATCCATTTCTTATCATTCGAACACGTGGTGAAGTAGCATTGCCATTAGCATTGGCTAGGTCTTCCCATTGTGGTGGACCTTGCCATCTTGCGATGGAACTCCATTGCCCGTCATTGTTTGGATCGTAAAAAATGGCCAACGATGCAGGTGTATTATCTGCTGATCTCAGCAAATGGTAGAATTTATCGTTACCGCTTTGAATATTTGCTTCTTTTGTAGCAATAGCGTAACCATCATCTGTTGTGGTGGTGGTAGATAATGTATTAAATGCAAAACGTGCTTCATAGCTGTGATTGCTGGCGTCATTAGGCGTAAAAGAAACTTCGCGTTTTAAAATTAACCCGCTGTTATTCCAACCTAAAGGAAATAGATATTCATCAGTAGAATTGGTTTTTCTAACGAGTTTTCCAACCCCGGTACTGCTTACAAATGCATCATTCACACCGTTCACAACAATAGCAGCCGAACTTGGGTTTAATACCGTCATTCTGTAGCCATCTGTAGCCAATTCGTTATTGTTCAGCGTCAAAGTGCCATCTACATTGGCATCCAACGTTTGTTTTTTTGTTGTACTTGGCGTTTCACAAATCAAGTCGAAGAAAGTAGTTGGGTTGTTCCCGGTAATCAATTGATTGCCTCCATGTAGGAAAACTTTGCTTTGATCGGCATTGAAAGTCGCATTGTTTACCCAGTCTTTGCTGACAATATATTGACCGGCATTTGAACTGTAACCATCGGCAATACCGTTAGTGTTGACAAAACTTCCTTCAATATGTACTTCTCCTTTATTGCTGAATAAACCGCTTCCGGCATTTTCCAATGTGCCATCGTTTGCGCCACTTCCGGTTTTTACAATCATTTGTGCACCAACCACACCGATTTGTGCACCATTATTGTAAAAAGTTTGGGCTGAAAGAGTACCACACGTGAGGATGAAGAGGGTAAGGGGTAAAAATTGTTTTTTCATAAGCTATATAACTAGTTGTGATATATAGGTAAATATAGGTTTTTTGGTCTGTTTCAGGAAAAAAAATCTTAAAAAAAAGACACTCACAGGAGTTGGTGTAGAAAAATAGTGTTTTCGTTGAGTTTTAGGGGTAATTTTGGGCAAATTCTTTCACTATGAGATGGTTGGTTTTTTTGCTATTTACGGTTAGTTTGTCTTCTTGCTTAGTTACAAAGAAGAAATTTGATGCTCAAAAGGCCTTAGCCGATCGTTGCGACAGCACTTTGGCCGATTGTTCCGATAAATTGAAAAAAGCGGAAGCGGATTTAAGCTTGCTAAAAGGCTCGGAAAGCGATTTGCGGTCTAAATTGGAAAAAGAGAATGCGGAAAATGAGTCGCTGAATGCCAAATACACAAAACTTAACGGTGATTTTGAACAATCGCAAAAGCAATATGAAGACCTTAAAGCCAGAATGGAGGCACTGGGAAAGAATTCAATGTCTGAAAAAGAGTCGCTCAGTTCTGCATTAAAGCAAAAGGAAAAGGATTTGGCAGAGCGCGAAAAACGCATTCATGAGTTGGAAAGTTTAATCGCTAAAAAAGATGAAGCTGTATCTTCTCTCAAGAAAAAAATTGCGGATGCCTTGACCGGTTTTAACAGCAACGAACTTACCGTTACGCAAAGAGATGGCAAAGTGTATGTGTCGTTGTCTGATAAATTGCTTTTTAAATCAGGTAGCTTTACTGTAGATGAAAAAGGTAAACAAGCCATTGTGAAGGTTGCGGAGGTATTGAATAAGCAAACAGAGATAGGTATTGTGATTGAGGGTCATACCGATAGTAAGCAATATGTGAATCCGAAAGGAGAAATTAAGAACAACTGGGATTTAAGTGTGATGCGTGCTGCAATGGTAACATCTATTATGATAACAGATGGGAAAGTTGAAGCGAGCCGAATTACGCCATCAGGCCATGCAGAATTTTTTCCTGTAGAATCGAACGAAACACCAGAAGGAAGAAGCAAAAACAGACGAATTGAAATTGTACTTTCTCCGGATTTAAAAGAGATTTTTAAAATTTTAGACAACACGAATCCCTGAGTATTATATCTTCGCCCCCGATGGCAAGATTAGACCAAGTTACCGATGATCACGAAATGGGTTTTTTCGATCACGTAGATGTGATGCGAAAGCACATTATGCGCTCTGTTTTAGCTATTGTCATTTTTGCCGGTGTTGCCTTGGCCAATACCCGTTGGGTGTTCGATTCTTTTTTGTTCGGCCCCGTAAAGAGCGATTTTGTTACCTATCGCTTACTCTGTAAATTTTCCATGTGGGTCCGCCCGATTCTTTGTAATGTGAGCTCTGTGTTTTGTCCGGAAGAAGGCTTGTGCATGAAGGATTTCAATATCACCTTCTTGAATACCGAACTGTTTGGGCAGTTTATTTCACAGATTCAGATTTGTATTGTGTTAGGCATTGTAGCGGCTTTCCCTTACATCATTTTTGAAATTTGGCGTTTTGTTCGTCCTGCGCTTTCTGAAGAAGAATCAAAAAAGTCGAGTCGGATTATCATCTTCAGTTCACTCTTTTTCTTCGTAGGTGTTTTGTTTGCTTATTTCCTGGTAATACCATTTTCATTGAGTTTTGCAAATAGCTATGTCATCAGTAGCCAAATTGAAAACCGATTCACATTCGATAATTATGTTGGGTTTATTACCATGATGATGCTCGGTTCGGGCTTGGTATTTGAATTGCCGATGATTGTTTACTTCTTGGCTAAAATGGGGTTACTCACCGCAACATTTATGCGCACCTATCGCAGACATGCCGTTGTGGTAATTTTGATTGTTGCTGCAGTGATTACACCTTCTCCGGATATGTTTACCATGATGGTTGTGGCGGTGCCGATATACTTCTTGTATGAGTTGAGTATTTTATTGGCGCAGAAGATTAATCCATAACTGTTTTTAGTTGGGCGTTGATGGTTGAGAGATGTATTTTCAACTAACAACTGGGTAGTTGTAATAGTCTATTCAAATAAGAAGTTGATATCCTCTTCCGAAAGCTGTTTCACAAAGCCTTCTTCTTCTACAATTAATTCATCGGAAAGCGATTTTTTCTTCTGTTGGAGGAGTGTTATTTTTTCCTCGATGGTATCGGTGCAAATGAGCTTGTAAGAAAAAATATTTTTCGTTTGGCCGATGCGGTGTGTGCGGTCTATAGCCTGTTGCTCCACGGCATTATTCCACCAAGGATCAACTAAAAATACATACTCGGCTGCCGTTAAATTTAAGCCCGAATTCCCAGCTTTCAATCCTAATAAGAATACCTGTATATCACTGTTTTCAGCTTGAAAATCGATGACTAACTTTTCGCGATCCTTCAATGAAGTGCTTCCATCGAGCCTTATGTATTTGATATTTTGTTGGTCTAAGCCTTCTCCAATTTTATCGAGCATGCCGTTGAATTGCGAGAAAACCAACGATTTGCCGTCCATGGATTTATCCTGTAACTCCTCTACTAACGTTTCGATTTTTACAGAAGGCGCACTTCCTGCTTCTTTCATATCCTTTATTAAGGAAGGGTGACAGCAAATTTGGCGCAGTTTTAAAATGCCTTGCAAAATCGAAAATTTTGTTTTCGCTAAACCATCTTTTTTGATGTTAAGGAACACTGAATCTTTTACTTGCTTTTTAATCGTTTCATACACTTCACGCTGTTGATGTTCCATTTCGCACCAAAGAATCGTTTCTGTTTTGTCGGGTAAATCTTGTGCTACTTGCTTTTTGGTTCTGCGCAACACAAACGGATTCGTCATTTTGCGCAAGGCCCGAATTTTATCTTCGTTTCCATCTCTGTCAATCGGTAAAGCATATTCCTTTTTGAAAAACTCGGCACTGCCAAACATATTCGGTAAAGCAAAATTCAATTGCGAATACAAATCAAAGGTATTGTTCATGATAGGTGTGCCGCTCAAAGCTATACGGTTCTTGGCAATGAGTTGTGTAACCGATCGTGTGATTTGCGCATTTGGGTTTTTAATATTCTGACTTTCATCCACCACCACTGTTTCCCAATAAATTAATTTCAGCGGATTTTCTTCGTTGCGCAAAGTGCCGTAACTGGTAATCACAATCACGTTCTCTTTAGCCAGAATGCTTTCCAAATCTTTGTTCTGGCTGTGGAATATTACCGGAGTGAAACTCGGTGCAAACTTCTCTATTTCTCTTTTCCAGTTGTTCACCAGGGTTAGCGGAGCAACAATTAAATGTTTTCCGGCCGGATTTTTTTGTTGGTTATGCGCTAAAAAAGAAATGGTTTGCAATGTTTTTCCTAGCCCCATGTCATCTGCTAAACAGCCTCCGGCACCAATTTCAGAAAGTAACACCAACCATTCGAAGCCCTTTTGCTGATAGGGGCGCAGACTGGCGTGAATCGTTTCCGGTACTTGAACAACTGTTGCTGATTCGTCTTGCCATTCTTTCCAACGCTGCCACCAATCTTTGTTGATAGCAATGTTGAGGGTTTTATGTTCTTGCAGTTCTTTTATACTTACTAAAATCCATTGAGGAATCTGCAATTCGTTTTTGTTGATCTTAGCATGCTTAAATACTAAGCTGTATTCATCGTGCCAATCGTCCGGCAATACCCCTATGCTATTGTCTTTCAGCAACACAAAGCGTTGGTTGTTGATGATGGTTTTTTGAATAACGGATAAGTCGATTTTTTCTTCACCGAAACTTACGGTTGCCTTAATGAACAGCAACGCGCCTTCCGATTTGTAAATTTCGAAGTTCGTTGCAATGGCATGTGGTGAGTAGCGGAAGTGTTTTAGCATATCCATGCCCACCACTGAAATGTTCTCCGCCAATAAATGCTGATACGTTTTCAAGAACCAGTTTTTCTTTTTGGCTTCGTCAAACGAAACATAAAAGAAACCGTTTTTTTGTTTTGCGAAGTTGGGATGGAGGGCTACAATCTGCTCTAGTATAGCCTTTTCTGTTTCTCGATTACGAACAACTTTATACAGTACTTCGTTTTTTAAAAACTCTACATGGTTGTTTTCTTCACTGTTTTCTATAATGAAATTTTCGTAATTCCATTGTGGCGTGAACATCAAAAAGGTGTTATTGATTTCACTCAAATATATCTGCAAGGTAGGCGTAGCCTCAATTTCAATAGATTTAAGCAATTCGCTTTTGTCAACATCGTGCGATTGTTCTAGTGAAGGAAGTACATTCGCAATGAAATAATTTTCGTCCGACAAGTCATTTTCCTTAGCCAATTTCGAAAGCCATTCTAAGGTCTGAAAGTCTTTAAAATTAAGGATAGTGTACTCGTTATTGCGTTCCAGTAAAAACTTGTGTTGCGCAAAATCTTTAATGTCGGTTTGCTGATCATCCCAACAAACAAATGTTGTAAGCGCAACTTTGCTTCCCTTTTTTGAAGCTTTGAATTTTAGCTTAGCTTTTGTAGGATGAATCTTACACAGTGCGGTTTTGAAGCTTCTTCCATCTGCAGATAGATAGCGATGGTAAATCGACATTTCTTTGCTCAGTTCAATCACATGGGCAAATAAATCGTAGATATGACGCATCGATGCACGTTCGAAATACGATTCAAACGAAATGCCTGAACGCTGTTTATGATACACTTTTTCGAGTTCGGCAAACTCGTGCCGAATATGCCATTCACTGAGCATTTTCAAGCGTTCTATGTTTTTAGGCGAAGCGGTTTTGAAAATGGTATGAATGTTTTTCGCCAACATATTATCGAAACCAAAATGCACCTGATTGTCTTTTCGAATCACATGCAAATAGGTGAATACCTCAAACGCATTGGTTGAAATATTCAGAGGTTGAAGTAATAAGTAGGTCTTTTTATTTTCCATGGAAGATAGCAACGTCAGCTATAGCGGTATGTATAGCCAATTCAATAATTTTTAAAGGACTTAGAATACTTTACCCGGATTCATAATGTTATTCGGGTCGAATACTTTTTTCACACCGCGCATCAATTCCATTTGAAACTCCGGGAATTTAATGTCCATGAATCTTCTTTGTACCCATCCAATGCCGTGTTCCCCGCTAATAGTGCCTCCCAGCGCTACCACCTTTTCAAAAATTTCGCGAACGCCCTTCGGTACTTCGTTTTTCCAGTAGTCGTCACTCAGTTCATCTTTGATGATACGCACATGCACATTACCATCGCCTGCATGGCCGTAACATACAGAACGGAAGTTGTATTTCTTGCCCACTTCTTTGATATGGCGCAATAATTCAGGTAAATAAAAACGAGGTACAACAGTATCTTCTTCAATCGTAACAGAAGTTGTTTTCACTGCATTCGCTACATTTCTACGCATTCGCCACAAGTCGTTTTTCTGTGCATCGCTATCAGCAAATAAAATCTCACCACAATCGAATTGTGTGAGTACTTCATATAAATATTCAGCTTCTTTTTGGATGTAATCCATATCGTTGCCATCGAGCTCAATCAGCAAGTTGGCGCGCACATCATCGGCAATAGGAATGGTAACATCACCTAACCAATTGCAAACCCAATCAATAGCATCGCGTTCCATAAATTCAAGACATGAAGGTGTAATGCCGGCACGGAAAATGGCCGACACTGCTGCACTCGCTTGATCCATCGAGGTAAACGGCACCAACATAATTACATTAAATTTAGGATGCGGAATGAGTTTCAACACGATTTTTGTGACAATACCCAAGGTGCCTTCGCTTCCCACAAACAAATGCGTGAAATTATAGCCGGTAGAGTTTTTAAGTACATTGGCTCCTGTCCACATCACTTCACCATTCGGCAAAACCACTTCAAGGTTCAGTACATAATCTTTTACTACACCGTATTTCACTGCTCTTGGACCGCCCGAATTACAAGATATATTCCCTCCAATAAAACTGGTACCACGGCTTGACGGATCGGGAGGATAGAACAAGCCTTTTTCTTTTACCGTATTCTGCAGCAATTCAGTAATAACGCCCGGTTCGGTGGTAACTTGCAAGTTGTTTTCATCGATTTCAATAATCTTGTTTAATCGTTCGATGGTAATCATTAAGCCGCCATAAATCGCCAAGCTGTTAGCCGAAAGACCTGTTCCTGCTGCTCGTGGGTAAACCGGAATTTTATGTTCATTGCAATAGCGCACCAAGGCACTTACTTGAGCTGTGGTATTTGGTTTGGCTACAGCTTCAGGGTAGAAGCGGAGGTTTTCTGTTTCGTCTTTGGCGTATTTTTCGTAATGCTCGCCCGTGATTAAAACAAATTCATCACCCACAATGGAACGGAAAAATGCCAAAGCGGCTTCATCTATTTTATTATAGTGGAAATCGAGTGTTGCAGATTCTTTAAACATAGTCGTAAAATTAGTTTTTAATTAGAAGTAGGCAACGTGGAGGGTGGATAATTTGGTAATTTGGTAATTTGATGATGGCGAAAAATGCTGAATTTAACAGTGAAATGATTTAACAATGGGGGATTAGGTAATTTGATAATTTGAGGATGTTGAAATTGAGAATTTTGGGATGAAAAATTGGAAATTGAAATTTGGTAATTGAGAATTTGAACATCACCAGTTCCTTTTTCTTGCTATTTTCGCGCTATGAAGCAGGATATTCGGGAATTATCGCAGGCTGAAATGGAGCAGGCTTTTGCTGCACTTGGGGTTGAAAAATTTCGTGCAAAGCAAGTACATGAGTGGCTCTGGAAAAAGTCGGCTCAATCGTTTGAGCAAATGACGAATTTGTCGAAATCGTTTCGCGAAGAATTAACGAATCACTTTTCATTCGATTTATTGCAAGAGAGCATAGCCCAAAAGAGTTCTGATGGAACAGTAAAGTTAGGCATTCGCTTGAAAGACAGTCGAATGGTGGAAGGGGTACTGATTCCGGATGGGGAGCGGGCAACGGCTTGTGTTTCCTCGCAAGTGGGTTGTACCTTAAGTTGTGCTTTTTGCGCTACCGGTTTTTTAAAGCGTGAACGAAATCTAACGGCAGCTGAAATTTATGATCAAGTGGTTTTATTGAACCAACACGCTAAAGACCATAATGGTAAGGGGCTGACTAATATTGTTTATATGGGTATGGGCGAGCCGTTGTTGAATTACGATAATGTGCTGCAGAGTATTTATTTGATTACTTCTCCGGAGGGGTTGAATATGTCGCAAAAGCGGATTACTGTGTCTACAAGTGGTATTAGCAGAGGGATTGTGCGATTGGCCGATGAAAATAAAAAGTTCAATTTAGCACTTTCGTTACATGCGGCTACGAATGAAAAGCGTGATCAAATTATGGATATTAACCGTTCTAATAATCTAGAATCGTTAGTGGAATCCATGAATTACTTTTATCGGAAAACGGGCAATAAAATTACATTCGAGTATATTTTGTTTGATCATTTTAATGATAGTTTGGAAGATGCAGAGCATTTAATTTCCTTATATCACCAGGTGCCAGCTTTTGTTAACATTATAGAATATAACAATGTAGAGGGCGTTACGTTAAAGAGAGCCAAAAAGGAACGCAGAGATGCCTTTGTGGACTACCTTCGTAAGCGAGGCATTGAAGTGGCAGTAAGAAGGAGCCGAGGTAAGGATATTGATGCAGCCTGTGGGCAGTTAGCCAATAAAATGGAAGGATAACAGGATATAATCTTCCCGTTTTTTAATTGATAAATAAATTACATTCGTACAAAATCAAACAATGACACAAGAGACCTATAACGAAGTTCTGAGCGATTTTAAAAATTGGCACAGTATGATTAAGAAATATCAGGTGCCAAGCTATAAAAAAGCCATTGTACAAGTGGTGAACAGTTTCACTTTTTACATAGCCTTATGGGTGTTGCAGTTCTACTTGTTTGATTTTTCAGTCTTCTTTACCATTCTTATCGGGATGTTTAATGGGTTTCTATTAGGTCGAATTTTCATTATTCAACACGATTGCGGACATCGTTCTTTTACGTCAAGTTCGCTGTTTAATAATATTCTGGGCTCTATTTGCAGCGTGTGCACTATTATTCCTTACAAGTATTGGGCGAAGTCGCACGATTTCCACCATGCACATAATGCTCAAATCGAGTACAGCGATATTGGCGATATCGATTGTAAGTCGGTGAAAGAATATGCTGCTATGAGTAAGCCACAAAGAATTTGGTATAGAGTGTATAGAAATCCTTTCTATCTCTTTACTATAGGCGGTTTTATCTATGTGGTAATCTACAATAGACTAGCATTACTGAATACCGATTACTTTAAAAAAGTACGCAGCAATGTCACAATAAGTAATGTTGCTTTTGTTGCTATTTATGCGTTGTTGGGATATTTCATAGGCGCTAAAAAGTTTTTGGTAGTACAGTTCGTGAATTTGTTTTTCTTCGGCACCTATGCGTTATGGTTTTTCTACATTCAACATCAGTACGAAACTATCTATAAGAGCGGAAAAAACAATTGGAATTACGTGGTAGCGGCCATTAAGGGAAGTACGTTCTATAATTTGCCGAGCGCCTTGCATTGGCTTACAGGAAATATTGGCTACCACCATATTCATCATTTAAGTCCAACAATTCCGTTTTATAATTTGCCGAAATGCCATCGCGAAAATCCACTGTTTGAAAAACATGTGAATCAAATCACATTGCTACAAAGTTTTAAAACTGTTTTTGCCAATTTGTGGGATGAAGAGCAACAACGAATGATTTCGTTTGGAGAATACAGTAGACGTAAAAAAGCACTAAAAGAAAATCTCCAATAAATGGGAAAAACTGCATTGATATTAGGTGCTACGGGTTTGGTAGGTGGAGCGTGTTTAGCTCGTCTGTTGAAGGATGATAGCTTTGAAAAGGTGGTTGCGTTAACGCGAACCCCTTTGGCGGTAAAGCATAATAAACTATTGAATGCGGTTGTAGATTTTAATCATCCTGATTCTTATGTGGAATATTGTATAGGCAATGTACTCTTTTCGGCCATGGGCACAACCATTGGAAAAGCCGGTTCGAAAGATGCTTTTTTAAAGGTGGATTATACCTATCCGTATGAAGTAGCCATGGCCGCTAAACAGAATGGAGTTGATACCCATGTTTTAGTTTCTTCTTTAGGTGCAGATGCTGGTTCTTCAATTTTTTACAGTAAAGTGAAAGGAAAGCTAGAACAAGACATCTCACGATTAGGCTTTACAACGAATATTATTCTTCAGCCCTCTATTCTTTTAGGGGAACGGAAAGAGTCGAGGCCAATGGAGCGTGTAGGACAAGCATTTGTTCAAAAATGCAGTTTTTTGTTTGTTGGACCCCTTGCCCAATATAAAGGCGTTAAAGCGGAAACGGTTGCTATTGCTATGATTAAATTGGCTAAAGGCAATTATAAGGGTAAGTTAGTTGTGGAAAACCAAGAGTTGTTTACTTTTGAAGAATGAGAAGCATGCGAAATCTATTTTTTATACTATTAACCTTACTTGCTCAAGGTGTTTACGCTCAAGGCGTTAAAGTACGTGCCTTAGATTATGAAGACGATTTACCGGACAGAGTAGACTCTTTTAGAACATTGCACATCGTTGTTGCCGGAAATATCTATAAAACGGAAGAGCAGATTAGACAGGCGTATGATTCTTTGGAACATCGATACGACTTTTCACAAGAATTGCGGCATGTAAATCCAATAATGAATATAGGCGATGTAGTTATCGCACAAATGAAAACGTCTTTTACAGGTGATATTGCATCTCCCTACTCTGCTCCGGATGAGTTTGCTTTGTCTATCAAATATACAGGCATTAACCAATGTGTTTTAGCAAATAAAAACACGATTAATATCGATAAGAAAGGACTTCTTCGCACACAAAGAGCACTTGGTGTTTTTGATATTCAAACAACCGGAGCGTTTACAGATAATTTTCAAAGAACAGGAAATTGTCCGTTAATTGTAGAACGCAAAGGCTTTAAAGTAGCTATATTAAATTATGCCAATATTGATAAGCGCCCATCTGTTTCGCTCGACTATATTGTTAATCAAATCGACTTAGGGCAAATTGAACGCGATATGAAAATTGCTCGAGATCAGCGTTGCGACTATATCATTGTGTATTTTGATTGGGGCGAAAATTATCAGGATTATCCTTCGTTTTCACAAGAGCAATTAGCCAAATTCGTATTTGAGCAGGGCGCAAATTTAATTGTTGGCACCTTTCCCAATACTATTCAAAAGATAGATATGATACCATACTACTATCAGGCTGTTCCGCACAATGGGATGGTTGCCTATTCTCTTGGCAATTTAGTTTCCGGTTATGACGATGATAGGACAAAGTCAGGCGCTTTATTGGATATTGAAATTCATAAAAACAATTTCACCGGAGAAGTAAAAGAGGGCGATTTTGGATTCATTCCTGTTTGGAACTATTTCGACACCATTAATGGTAAGAAGCGACTTCGTGTCATTCCGGTAGCTGCAGTTGAACAAGGCGATGTGCTCAAAAAATTGCCGGAGGCAGAAAAAAAGAAGATGATAAAATACGGCTTAGATACCAGACGCACGATGGGTCGTTATTCCGATGAAATTCAGTATAACATTACGGATATTACTATTGAGGATGTTGAGGAGTCGGCTCAGTTAACTAATGCTCCAATGAATAATCGATTTAACCCATTCGATCAACGTAATTTAAAAGAGTCGGCCCCACCTGTAGCTAAAAATACAGCTTCGAAAGTGATCGATACCATTTATCGTATTCAATTCTACGAGCTAAGTAAACTCATTCCTATTGATACTACTTATTACGAACATTTGAAGGGATATGAAGTGCTCCAAGAAAATGGCACATACAAGTATCTTTTAGGGAATTCGACTGATTTTGCACACATTAAAGATGTGTATCTGCGGACGATAAAACCTCGCTATAAGCAATCGCTCATTGCGGTGTATTATGATGGTAGAAGAATTAGAGAAATTGTGCTTAAAGAGCAACTGTGAATCTCTGTATCGATATAGGAAATACTGCGCTGAAGTTCGGTTTGTTTAATGAAAACGAATTGTTGCAGCAGGGAAAGTCTTTGGATGAGCTGAAGGTTGTTGATGTTTCAAAGGTAAACGTTGCTATTCTTTCATCAGTTGTGCCTCAACATCCTGTAAATGAATGGTTGAATAGTAATGGTATTCCGTTTATTCCTTTATCGCATTCTCTTTTATTGCCTTTCTCTATTGCCTATACAACTCCCGAAACACTCGGTACAGATCGAATTGCAGCAGTTGCCGGTGCAATGAAGCGATTTCCTAAAAAAAATTGTTTAGTGATTACTGCCGGCTCATGTATAACGTACAATCTTGTAAGCGATAATGCTATGTTTGTAGGTGGGGCTATTTCTCCGGGTATAAATATGCGATTTAAGGCCTTGCACCAATTTACGGCACAACTACCGTTGGTGGCTGTAGAACAAAAGGCCGAGGTGCAATGGATAGGGCATAACACACAATCCTCTATTGAAACGGGGGTATACAGAGCCGTATTAAACGAGATAGAGGGCTTTATTCTTCAATTCGAGGCTGATTTTGAAAATCTTAACATACTAATCTGTGGTGGGGATGCACCTTTTTTGGTTTCACATCTTAAAAATAACATCTTTGCAACACCCTCATTAATTCTTGAGGGCCTAAACTATATTCTGCAACTGAATGCAAACAAACTTTCATAAACTAACATATACCGCTGTGTTTTCGCTATTGTGCGTTTTCACTTTTGCGCAAACCAATTCACCCTACTCTCGCTTTGGATTAGGTTTTCTGCGTTCTGATGTGTTCTCGTCTAATAAAGCTATGGGTGAAATTGCTGCAGGCTATAGAAGCGCTGTAGGTTTGAATGTGCAGAATCCTGCATCTTATTCCGAGTTATCATTGACCACCTTTGAAGGAGGAGCCAATATTGATGCCACAACGATGACCACTAAAGATTCTGTCTATAAAGGCACTTACGGTACACTGAATCACATTGCAGTGGGTATACCTTTGAAACGTGATCGTTGGGGGCTTAGCTTGGGCTTACTACCCTTTGCAACAACCAATTATCGTTTTCAACTGCAAAACATAGATACCTTTAATGAGTATAACGGTAAGGGTTCATTGTATAAACTTTACTTGGGTTCAGCATACCGAATCGGTGACTTTTCAATAGGATTCAATGTGGGCTATCTTTTCGGGAAACAAGAATATTACAAGGGCTACACTTTTACCGATTCGCTTTCTGCTTTAAATGTCCGCAACAACACTTCCATGAATGTGAATGGCTTCCTTTATAATTTGGGCATTCAATACAAAAAGCGAATTATTAAACACACCGAGGCCAATCGTTTAAAAACAGATATCTTTTTTACGGCCGGTGCATACGGCAATAGTGGAGTTGCCGCTAATGCAAAGGTAAACGCATTGTGGGAGCGCTACTTTACATCAGTTTCAACCGGTGTTGATTATCCGGTAGATACTCCATTACAGCAAGCAGAAGTGAAGGGTAAAATTCGTATGCCTAGCCAGTTCGGCATTGGGTTTACTGTGGGTAATGAAAACTGGTGGATTGTTGGTGCAGATTTTAAATTCTCGCAATGGAGTAAATTTACTTCTCCGGTGAGTTACGGTTCAGTAGGGGACAGTTGGCGTTTCTCTCTAGGTGCGGGCATAACACCTGATTATACTGGTAAATTTGTAAAACGAATATCGTATAAAGCAGGTTTTTATGCAGGAAAATCGGAGGTTCGTGTGAATAACGCACCATTAAGCGAGTACGGAGGAACGTTTGGTTTTGTGTTACCTTTTGTATTTGGACGAGACCGTGTAAATACGAACGACTTTTTTCAGCTATTCTTAATGGGTGACGTTGGTACCCGTGTACCGAACAGTGCTGCATTTATCAAAGAAACCTATTACCGATTCACGATTGGTTTGTCTTTCAATAGCCTTTGGTTCCAGAGAAGAAAATTCGATTAATTTATTAATCAACCTCACCACATGCAACGCTTATTGGTTGTTTCTGCTTTCTTTTTATTGATGTCGTGCAATAACGATATGGATAAAGCAAAGTTGGTAACTAGTCGAGCGAATGTGAATATTGAACACGGAAAGGATATTGAAATTAATTACTCATCGCTTGGCGATAATAAAATTAAAGCATTTGCCAAAACAATGCTGCGGTTCAATACCGATAAGCCTTATATGGAATTTCCGGATGGTATTAAAATTAATTTTTTTGATAAAGATGGGAATGTAGAAACTGTAATGACTGCAAAATATGCTACCGTCCAAGACGGCTCTTCGCTAATGACTGCCAGAAATGATGTAGAAGTAACCAATGTAAAAGGCGAAAAATTAAATACCGAAGAGTTAATTTGGGACGAATCGCAACAGCAAATTTACTCCAATGCTTTTGTGAAAATTACAACGGCTGATGAGATAATCTTAGGTAATGGCATGGAGTCAAATCAAACATTTACAGACTATACCATAAAGCACATCACCGGCAAAGTGAAGGTGAAAGGAGGACTCTAATCTTAAAAAATTTTCAATTGCTGTTCTTTTAAGTGGAAGCTCTTGCGGTGTAAGGGCGTTGTGCCATGTGCTATCATCGCTTGCCGGTGTTTCAGTGTTCCATAGCCTTTATTATTTAGCCAATCATATTGCGGATAATTGTTGTGGGCAGCCGTCATAAAATCGTCACGATAAGTCTTTGCTAAAATAGATGCTGCAGCAATGGAGAGATATTTACCATCGCCTTTCACTATAGTTTGATAGGGCAAGTTCTTGTAGGGCTTGAATTTGTTGCCATCTACTATAATCAATTGGAACTTCTTGTTGAGCTGATCGAGCGAAAGATGCATGGCCTTGATGGATGCATTGAGAATGTTTATTCGGTCGATTTCTTCTGCACTAATTTGCGCTACGGCAAATGCAATGGCGTCTTTTTCTATGCTTTCCCTTAATGCGTAACGCATTTTTTCTGCTATTTGCTTCGAGTCGTTTAATGTTTTGTTGGTATAGTCTTTCGGGAAAATAACTGCAGCAGCAAAAACAGGACCAGCCAAACAGCCTCTGCCCGCTTCATCACAGCCAGCTTCTATAAGTTCGTTTTGGAAATAGGGAAGCAGCATTTTACTTCTTAATTTCTTTAACCGGTAGAACATATGGGCGCTTATTCCCTTTTACATCAATAATTGTGGCCTCTCCATTTATTGCATCGTTTTTCCAAATGCCAATAATTTTAGACCCATCTACAAGGTAAAATATGCCTTCTCCCTCCATTTTGTTATTGTTAAAACTGCCTTCAAAACGTTCCCCGTTTGCAAAATAAACTACCCCCTTTCCGTTTCTGGAATTGTTGGCAAAATGGCCTACATATTTATCGCCCCCGCTAAACACCATAGTGCCATTCCCTACCTTTTTATCGTTTTCAAAGAAGCCGTCAAACATGCGACCATCTGCATAAAAATATTTACCGCGTCCTTGGCGTTTTCCCTTAACATAGTGCCCTTCGTAGCGGTCTCCGTTTTTGAAATAATAGATACCGTTTCCATCTAATACACCATTCACAAAATCGCCATAATATTTTGAACCGTTCTTGAAAAAATAGGCTCCTTTCCCATCAATTACCCCATTTTTAAATTCTCCTTCATAACGTTCTCCGTTTAAGAGTTTAATTTTTCCTTCCCCACTTTGTTTATCGTCAAGCCAATTGCCGTTATATACTGTACTGTCTTTATAGGTTATTTTCCCTTGGCCGTTCCGTTTGCCATTGATGATTTGACCTTCATAAACAGCTCCATCTTCATAGCGAACGGTTTTAATGCCCGTAGTCGAATCAGTAGGGTTAATTATTGTATTGCTCAGTGATTGCGATTTCGCTCCAACACTGATTACAAAAAACGTTATCAACAAATAATATTTCATAACCTCACTATGAGATAAAAATTAAATAAAGAATTTTACATAATTAATCAAATAGTTTTGAATCCTATCAAAAAACTTGCTTCGCAAACTGCTGTTTATGGTGTAAGCAGTATTTTGGGGCGTTTTTTAAACTATCTCTTAGTGCCACTGTACACGCGGTTTTTTTTGCCCGAAGAGTATGGTGTTGTATCTGAATTTTATGCCTATACCGGTTTTTTCTTTGTGTTACTCACCTTTGGCATGGAAACCGGTTTTTTCCGATTTACAAAAGATGAGCGATTTACCAAAGTCTATTCTTCTATACTTCAGTTTTTGTTTATAGCTAATATTCTTTTTGTGGGATTGGTTTTCGTATTCTCGGAAACTTTTGCAAAGCTCCTGCACTACGAAGGGTTCGAACATTATTTCATTTGGTTTGCGATTATTTTAGCCTGCGATTCAATGGGTTCGCTTCCCTTCGCCAAATTGCGACAAGAAGAACGTGCCAAGCGTTTTGCATTTGTGAAGCTCACTGAAATTGGTGTAAATATTACCCTGAACATTGTATTTATGTACTTGTTGAAATTAGCGCAAAATCAACCGGTTCCTTATTTCGATCCATCTATTGGAGTAGGCTATGTTTTTGTGGCTAACCTGATTTCGAGTGTGGTGAAGTTGCTATTATTGTCTGATAAACTTGTGCCGGTGATCGATGGGTTTGAATATCACTTTTTTAAAGTCGCTTTGCGCTATTCTGCACCTATTATCATTATTGGTTTTGCAGGAATTATTAATGAGATGTTAGATCGAATGTTGCTGAAGTATTTATTGCCCGGAACTAACCAACAAAACCTTCACGAATTAGGTATTTACAGTGCTTGTTATAAAATTAGTATTGTTATGTCCCTCTTTATTCAAGCCTTTCGCTTTGCTGCTGAACCTTTCTTTTTTGCTCAATCCAAAAATGAAAATGCACGTCAGTTGTATGCTGATGTGATGAAATGGTTCACCTTGTTTTGTTCGGGTATATTTATAGTGGTGGTAGTGTTTTTAGACGTCTTTGGTTTGTTTGTAGGGGACGTCTTCAGATCGGGATTATCGATAGTGCCTGTTTTGCTTTTAGCCAATATGTTTTTAGGTATTTATGTTAATCTATCGATTTGGTATAAGCTCACTGATAAAACTTTACTTGGTGCAATGGTGTCTATAGCAGGCGCATTCATCACTATTGTTTTACTTTATTGGTGGATACCGCTGTTTGGCTATATAGGAGCCGCATGGGCAACTTTATTGTGTTATGGTTTCATGGCATTTGCTTCTTTTTTTCTGGGCAGAAAGTATTATCCTGTCCCGTATTCATTACCGCAGTTGGCATACTATTTAGGACTGTGTTGTTTAGTTTGGATAGCCACAATATTTATTCCTTTCGGGAACGGAAGCACAGCACTCTTAGGGAAAGTAGTTTTATTGCTATCTTCGTTAGCCCTATTAATTTTACCGGATCGCCATAAACTATTGCTTCTTACAAAAAAGATAAAATGAAAAACAGGATTACGCTTTCACTTGTCGCATTGCTTTCTTTGTTGCTGTTTTTTGGATGTACCGATAAGAACGCCTATAAAAAAGTGGATGTGTCGAAAATCAATGTCGACTTGCCGCTTCAACATTTTGAACATGATTTTTTTGATTTTAATGCAGAAAATTTTGAAGCGCATGATGCCATGATGCAACAAAAGTATGGCAGTTTCTACAATTACTACACGCAGCAGATTATGTTTTTCGGAATGCCAAAATTCAATGGCGATACTGCAAAATACGATCGAAGATCAGATATATTGGGATTTGTAAATGACACCATTATGCGTTCTGTTTATGCAGCTACTGATAAACTGTACGCGCAATCAGTGAATGAAGAAGAAATGGAAATGGCCGTAAAACACTTGAAGTATTATTTCCCTAAGATTAAAATGAGTCGCATCATTACTTTTCTTTCTGGTTTCCAATATGGAGCAAGCACTTTTGATGATAGTGTTTTGGTGGTTGGACTAGATATGTATTTAGGCGCTGATTGTCCGTTTTATACCAACCTGGATATTCCCATGTATATTGTTCGTAAGTTGAAACGCGAGTTTATTGTACCCAATGCCATGCAAAGTGTATATCAGCTTTATTTCGAAAAACCCTCCTATAGCGCAGAATTGCCTTTAATAGAAGCAATGGTCAATGAAGGAAAGAAATACTATTTTATGGAGTGTATGATGCCACAGTTGCCCGATAGTATGATTATTGGATATACGTCATCACAAGCAACATGGTGTACGAAAAGTGAAAAGCAAATTTGGCAATATTTTAACGATCAAGATTTGTTGTATAAGACCAATTTCGTTGAGCAAAAGCGATACACCACAGAGGGGCCAACAACTACAGGGATGCCAAGCGATTCTCCCGGTAAAGTAGGTGCATGGGTAGGTTGGCAAATTGTTCGAAAATACATGAAAGAAGCCGCAGGAAAAGTTACTTTAGAAGATTTGCTACTCCATACCGATGCGAAACTGATTTTAAAGCAAGCAAAATATAAACCATAAATCTCATTGTATGCATAAACGAAATAGCGAGAAATGGCAAAGTAAATTATCCCGAATGTTAAACTCAACAGTTGCATTCAGCATAGCTTATCTAGTAATGATGTCCGGCTTTCATTTGGCAATGGCACTAATGGGAAAGGTGTTTGGCTTTTATTCATCCACTTATTATTATGGTGCTAAGTTTATTGTTAACCATAACTACTGGACTAAGCTGAGTGTGTTCTTCGTTTATACAAGCGGAACGCTTTTTGTAACCCTGTTTGGTATTATTTGTGGAGTATTATTTTTTAAGCTAAAAGAGAAGCATTATGTTTTTAATCTCATTTTTCTTTGGGGTATGCTTATCGCCTCGTCTGTAATTGCTGCACAAGGACTAATTATCAATTTAGGCGCTGAGCAATATATTTCTCCCTTTTATCAAAACCTAACAGTTGTTCTTGCTTGGCTTCATATTCCTATTTTCTTCTATTACATATTGGCAACAATTTTATTTGTCTTTGGGGCTATTTGTGCAGTGTATTTATGCAAACCATTTTTAACGCTTTCTTACTCTTACTCTAAGGTGAATAAGCTACAGCGCAAACAAAAGTATTTTTTCGAAACGGCAATTATTCCTTACATCGTTGCTTCAATTGGATTATTAGCATTTACCTTTCCATTGAACATGTGGATTAACATAGTGTACGTCTTCTTTATAGGTATATCTCTGATATTAGGATTTTTTGCATTGCCATTTTTCGAAGTGAAGACCGATGAAATTTTACGCTATAAGGTTTTACAAGAAGCCAGTATAAGTATCTTTATCCTATTGATGGTTTTACTCGGATTGCTCACCCTTACATGGCG
The DNA here is from genome assembly GCA_016786765.1 of Chitinophagales bacterium. Taxonomy (GTDB): domain Bacteria; phylum Bacteroidota; class Bacteroidia; order Chitinophagales; family LD1; genus CALAYL01. The sequence continues at coordinate 65,141 of JAEUUZ010000051.1, read as the reverse complement.
AGGAATATATTTAGGTGGTTGATAATGATAGCAGCATTTGTTAAGCGAAAATTCCACGATCAACGAAAAGCTGAGTCAGTTTATTTCGTGTTATCCGTTATTGGTTCCTATCTGATTTGGAAGTTGTGTTCATACTTGTTAGAACAATTTGAACCTCATTGGTGGATTGTGTTTCAAGATAGTGTTGCCGGTTTGCTTATCGGAGTTGCTGTGTTTATTTCCGATTTTTTCTTTTCTATTTCTTCGCAATTTTTCGGTCGCAATATTTTTATTCCAAACACACCAGGTATTTATGTAGCAAACCATTGCTTAGGGATACCCGCTATGGTTGTTTTTTCATTAATCATTCTGTCGTTTGGAGGTGCGCTAAAGCACAAATTATGGTATATTCCAGTGGGTGTTTTTGGTATACTCTTTATTAACTGTATTCGAATAGTGGGTTTGGTGGTGTTAATGAAAAGGTCATCTCCTTTCTTTTGGGAATTAAACCATAAGTATGCCTTGCTGATTTTAACCTACGGTTTTATTTTTTGGATGGTTAAAGTATGGATGGATAAATTTGCGAAGCAAGATTAATTTCCTCCAACTTGGTTCTTGTAAAACATCATCATTTCGGATGATTGCCAATCTACAGTACCGGTTTTTTCTAATACTTTTTTTCCTTGTCGGTTGAATATATAATTCGTTGGATAAGTGTGAACGCCAAGACCTTTCAAAGGATTTACAGTTTGTAAGAAGATAATTTTACTGTCGGCATATTTGCGGGCAAGCGCAATTAATTTTGTGCTGTCTTCATCACTCAAGCATACAACACCCATGTCGTCAGGATACAGTTCTGCCGTTTTTGCAAGCTCAGGTAATTCGGCCATACAGGGACCACACCAAGTTTGATAAAAATCAACAATAACGACCTTGTTGCGCAGTATTGAATTCGGAAATGGTTTGCCGTCAAGTGTTTTCAAAGCGAGTTTACTAATACTTATAGAAGGCGGTATGCGGTAATAGTAATAAAGACCTGCTGCAATAAGGAGAACTGTTAGGCCTATGGCAATTTGCTGAAACCATTTATTGTTCATACACTTTTTTATAATCGTTAATGCTTCGTTGAATTACTTCTTTCGCTTCTGCTGCTCCGTAGATGGATGAAATTTGCACTTTTTGACTGCTATCGTCCGGTAAATTTTTATACGTTAAAAAGTAATGTTTTAGCCGATTTAATAGGCCGGTTGGAATATCATTAATGTCGTTCCACGATTCATAAACATCGTCTCCTTTTAACACACAAATAATTTTATCGTCTGCCTGATTATTGTCAATCATTCTAAAGCCACCAATGGGGGTAGCATTCACCAAAATACCATTTCTATCGATGCGTTTCTCCGTTAAAATACATACATCTAAAGGGTCTTGGTCACCAATAATATCGTTTAATCCTGTTTTTTCCATACACAATTGCCCCACTTCAATATCGCATAACGTTTTGGGAATAAACCCATACAAAGCCGGACAGATATTCGAGAAGCGTTGCGGTCGATCAATTTTTAAGATGCCTGTTTTTTTATCGACCTCATATTTAATGGTATCGGTTGGAACTATTTCAATATAGGCCACACATTCATTCGGTGTATTACTGTGCAAATCTACACCGTGCCAAGGGTGAGCCGTGTTTGTTTGTTTATTCATAAAATCTTCCATAAAAATTTACCAATCGCCACCGGCTCCACCACCACTAAAATCGCCACCGCCAAAACCTCCAAATCCACCGCCACTATCAGATCCACCACCCCAATCGCTACCTCCTCCAATAAAGGGGAAACCACCCGGAGTGAAAATACCTCTTCTGCTTATAGTCGATTGATTTTTACGGCTCATAATGATGATGAAAATGAACACAGCAATAAAAATTAAAATAGGCACTAATACGCTTCCTTTAGCATCTTCGCTGCTTGGATTTTCATTTACGAATTTTCCGGCAAGTACATCAAAAATTGAATTTGTAGTCGCATCAAAAGCTGCATAGTAATTGCCATTTTTCAATTCCGGAACAAGTGCCGTTTGGTAAATCTGCTTACAAACATTAGCATTTAAGCCATCTTCAACACCATATCCGGTGGCGATAAAGCCTTTGCGGTCTTCTTTGGCAATAAGAATAACAACGCCATTGTGCTTATCTTTTTCTCCTACACCCCACTTGTAGCCCAATTGTGCCGCATATTCTTGAACCGGTGCGCCTTCTAATGTTGTGATAGTTACAATAGCAATTTGTGTTGAAGTAGAGTCAGCATAAGCGTCTAACTTTTGCTCTAATTGTTGTTCTTCGGATGGCGAAAGCATATCGGCAAAGTCGTTCACTAAGCGCGGAGGATCAGGACGAGCAGGAATATTCTGCGCTACAACTCTACCGGCTTGCACCATAAGTAAAAGCAGGAAAAAAATAAAGTAGTTGAAACGACTATTAACCTTCACTGATTTCATTGGGAAGTTCATTTTTGTCGTTAGCGGAATAAGGGAATAGCTGCTTTAATTTATCTCCGATTTGAAGCACTACTGCGCACAAGCCTTCTTCATATTGCGCTCTTTTGAAATAATCTGCCAAAACAGCCAATGTATCACTCCAATAGTTTTCCGGAACTTGCGCATGAATGCCTTTGTCTCCATAAATGGCAAACTTTCTATCGCCATGGGCAATGTAAATGAGAATGCCATTTTTGTCTTTCGTGTCGTACATCTTTTGCTTATTGAAAACTTCAATGGCTCTGTTGATGGGCTCTTTAGCCGTACAAGAAGATTCGATATGGATACGGATTTCTCCGCTGGTTTGCAACTCAGCCTCACGAATGGTGTTTACAATTCGCTCCTTTTGTTCTGTACTTAAAAAAGAATCTTTTTTAAAAAACATATTCTTTGTGTTGCAAACCTATCGGCTTAAAATTTAATTTTAGTTGCTTTTTCAGCGCCAGCTTCAGCTTTGAAATAACCTTTAGGTTGAAAGCCGAACATTCTTGCCGTAATTACATTCGGGAATGTTTGAATAGACGTGTTATATTCATTCGACAAATCGTTGAATTTTTTGATTTGAAAAGCAATTCTGTTTTCAATATCTGTCAATTCGTTTCTAAGGTCTGTGTAGCCTTGTACAGCCTTTAAATCTGGGTATTGCTCGAAGGTTACCAATAATCTTGAAAGTGCAGATTGCGAACTCTGAAATTTGTCGATGTCTTCTTGCGAAAGATTCGTTGGGTCAATTTTAGTTTGGGTAGCAGAAGCACGGGCTTGGATAATCTTTTCCAATGTTTCTTGCTCATATTTGCCGGCAGCTTTTACCGTTTCAACCAAATTGTCAACCAAGTTGGCTCGTCTTTGATATTCATTCTCTACATTTGACCATTGTGCAGTAACGGCTTCACGTCCGCTTACCATACCATTATATCCGCAACTGTTCATTGTCATGGCAAAAACCACTAGCAGTCCTAAACGAAATAATTTCTTCATAGCTTTATTATTTTTACCGAAAATACTATTAATAACGTACCAATCAATATTCAAACGCCATTATGTCAGAATTAATAAACGACTTTAACAACTATCGCGCTCGTATGAACGAGGTGATTTTAGCGAAAGACAATCTAGTCTTGAAACGATTTTGGAGCCTAGATAATCAAGCCTACAGCGATGGAGCGCTGAATGTGAAAACCAAAGAAATGCTCGGACTGGTGGCCTCTATGGTATTGCGTTGTGACGATTGCATTAAATATCACTTGGGCAAATGTAAAGAAGTTGGCGCCACCACCGAAGAGATCTATGAGGTTTTTGCTATTGCAAATTTAGTAGGTGGTTCTATCGTAATTCCGCACACCCGAAGAGCTGCCGAGTTTTGGGAAGAGCTACTCGCGCAGGGCGCTTAGAACGACATGGCTAGAGAGGTTGTGATAGCATAGTTTTTCGAAGAAGGTTTACCGTGTAACTGAAAAACCTTGTTTTTGCTGAAATACCCTTTGCCTTCTATTCTCCAGAGTAGATTTTTGAGAATGTTAATGTCCAAATTGGCAGAAACGCCATGGGTTTGAAACCCATTAAGTGTTGCCGTTGAAATAACTACTCCTGCAACATCATTGTAATATTCATAGCGTGCTGCCATTGCTACTTTTGCAGTAGGAATATAACGCACTAAAACTGCAGGTGAATACCACAGGTTGTATTTCTTACCTGCTACATTTTTTTGCTCAGCCCCGAAATCCATACCAACAGTAATGCCGAACTGATCTATAGGTTGAATGACGCCATAGAAGTTATGGTAGTAGCGCATTTTGCGGTCGGCATCGGGTTGGTTTGCGCCAAAGAATGTAGATGAATTTAAACTGAAAACAGTATTCGGCTTATATGTAACTTGCCATCCGAACGAGGGTAATGAGTTCCCTTTTATACGCTGAATTCTCTGCCATCCGTTTAAAAGTAAAACGGAAGCAAATAATTTTCCATTATCAGAAGTGTAACTCAATTTTGCGCCTGTTTCAAAGTAGGGTGTGTTTTCTGCCATAATGCTTCGCGTAAGCGTCCAACAGTCTTTACTTATGGCACTTTCAAAGCCAATATGAGAAGGAAAGATACCGCCATCTAACCACAAGTCCTTTTTCTTCGATAAACGGAAACCAATGTTGGCTTCAAAAATATAACGCAATGGAAATGGCTCAGCCGCCAAGTTGGCATTGGCATAGGTGCCATACATCAATGCTAGATTAGCGCGTAAATGCGAAGCCGAATAATTCAACTTGGCGTAGATGAGATTGAGGTTTACTTCATTATTACGGTTGTGACTATAAATAAAATCCGGTCGGTTGCCATTCTGTGGCTTACCGAAATCATAACCGTAGTAGGCTTCCGCAAAACCGGAGAAAGTGAGTTTGCCTTTGAATGCGGATTTTATTTTGATCGCAGTTGAGTCGGGATTGTCTTTGGCATATGAAGCTTGTCCGTAAAAGCAAAGTAGCAATAGAATGTAAAGTAGGAATAGCGGTGTATGGTTTTTCATGATATGAAGCAAAGTTACAGTTTGTCAAAAAGCATTCCAAACAAAATCACTTCACTTTACAGAAACTTTATCTAGTTTTACACCATCATCCGGGGGCGTTTCCATTTAGGAATCTGAGAAGTACCCATCGAACCTGCACACGGTAATGCGTGCGAAGGGAAGGAACAGCTTGGCTATTGGCCGCATCCGGATATAGAATTGAATCAAAATCCGGAACGATGAAAAAGATTTACGTTTTAGTCTTAATAATTTTACCAATTACATTATTGGCACAGCAAGATTCAACATCGAAAGTGGTATTTCAAGATGTAATTGTCAATGCAGTTAAAGCCACGGATAAAGATCCGCATACCCAAACAGCACTCACCAAAGCGCAACTGAATGAGCGCAACACAGGTCGCGATTTACCTTACTTGCTCGATCAACAACCGAATGTGATTGTAACATCCGATGCAGGTGCAGGAACGGGTTACACCGGTATGCGCATTCGCGGGAGCGATTTGTCGAGAATTAATGTCACCATCAACGGTATTCCTATGAATGATGCTGAATCGCAGCAAGTCTATTTTGTGGATATGCCCGATTTGGCTTCGAGTACGAATGCTATACAAATTCAACGTGGTGTGGGAGCGTCAACTAATGGTGGTGGTGCTTTTGGCGCATCAGTGAATATGCAAACCAATGGATTTGCACCGCATGCTTATGGTCGATTTGCAACAAACTACGGTTCCTTCAACACTTGGAAACACACTTTAGAAGGCGGTAGCGGCTTGATAAAAGATAAATTCTTTATTGAGGGGCGTTTGTCGCGAATTAGTTCCGATGGGTATATCGATCGCGCTAAATCTGATTTATGGTCGTACTACATTCATACCGGCCTGTTGTTGAACAAAACAAAAATTCAATTGATTCATTTCAGTGGTTTCGAAAAAACATACCAAGCTTGGAACGGTGTACCCGAAGATTCCCTAAACACCAATCCTCGCTTCAATTCTGCCGGTACCGATTATGGCGCGAACCCAGTGCCATGGAGCAATCAAATCGATAATTATCGCCAGCATTATGTGCAACTGTTTTTAAATCAAACCCTCAGCCGATATTGGAGTTTGAATGTGGCCGGTTTCACTACCATCGGTAAAGGGTATTACGAAGAATATAAAGTGGACCAAAAGCTGTCGAAGTATCAGTTGGTTTCAACTACCGCAACGCGTGCTGATGTTATTCGCAGACGATGGCTCGATAATATTTATTACGGAGGTTTGTTCGGTATTGGTTATGAAAACAAAAAAGTAGATGTAAAATTCGGAGGTATGTTTTCGCAATACCAAGGCAAGCATTATGGTACAGTTGTATGGTGCCGCGAATGTGAAACGGTAAACAGCTCAATCCATTATTATTATTCTACCGGATTGAAACGTGACATCAATTTCTTCGCGAAAGCGAACTACAGTCCGGTGAAGAAATTAGTGTTGTATGCGGATGTGCAATATCGTTTTGTGCAACATGCTATTCAAGGTAACAACAACGATTTAGTCGATTTTGCTATCAAAAATACTTGGCACTTTTTCAATCCAAAAGTAGGGTTGAAGGTGTTCATTAATGCAAAAAATCAATTGTATGCATCCTTTGCAATGGCGAACAAAGAGCCATCACGCGATGAACAAATCAATAATCAAAATAGCCCATTACAGCCTGAAACGCTTTATGATGCCGAGTTAGGTTATCAATACAAACAAAAGCGATTTTCGTTGCAAGTGAACGGCTATTTCATGTATTACAAAAACCAGTTACTCCTTTCCGGAAAGTTGAACGATGTAGGTAATCCTATCAAAATCAACACGCCTAAGAGTTACCGCGCAGGAGTGGAGTTGAATGCTGATGGCGTTTTGTGGGTAGCAAAGAGCGATAAACGGCCATTGCTCTCTGCAGGTTTGAATCTTTCCTATTCAGTAAATAGAATTCTCGATTTCCAAGAGAAGGTGCCCACTTACGATGCGGATTATAATTTGCTCGACACAGCCTATATGGTGAATAATTACAAAACGACAACCATTGCATTTTCACCTTCCATTGTGGGTGGATTTACCTTAGCTTCAGAACCTATCAAAAACTTCCAAATCAAATTATTGCTAAAATATATTTCCCGTCAGTACCTCGATAATACCCAATCGGCCGAAAGGTCCATTAAGCCTTATGCTTATGGCGATATCACGCTCAGTTATTTGTATCCCATTAAAGATCACAAATCAGTGCGTTTCAACTTTTCAATTTATAATTTTTGGAATCAAAAATATGTGTCGAATGGCTATACCTTCCGCGAACGATACGTTGCAACAGATGGTACAGTATCTGATCCCGCACAATACAATTTTTATTATCCGCAAGCCGGTATACATTGCACGGGGGGCATAGACATTAATTTCTGATGCAAAGCATAACCCAAATATTCAGTACAAATACCATTGCATTTACACTTTTGCAATACGATGTGAGTTATATAGAACTGCTAGGAACCACAGCAGGCCTGCTTTCGGTGTGGTGGGCAACACGAAATAATATCCTCACATGGTATATTGGTTTCGTGAACGTGATTGCCTTTTTGCTGATTTTTTTTCAAGTACAACTCTATGCCGATATGTTGTTGCAAGTGTTTTATTTATTTGCCACAGCTTACGGTTTGTGGAAGTGGAATAAAAATGGAGTGCAAGAAGAATTAAAGATTACGCACATCGATAAGAGAGGTGTGCTGTTAGCAACTGCAATTACAGTCCTTACGTTTTCTATCTTTTATGCCTTTACCAATCTTTTGCCTGTTGTGTTTGCAGACCAGCAATTGAAACCTCCTGCTTATGCTTTTGCAGACTCAATTTTATCGGCAGCGAGTGTAGTTACAACCATTCTCATTGCTCGTAAACGAATTGAAGCCTGGTGGTTGTGGATATTCATAGACTTCGCATCGGTAGCCATGTATTTACAAAAAGGGGTACTGTTTATTGCTGTTGAATACGGCTTGTTTGGGGTGTTGGCTATTGCAGGGTATGTGCAGTGGAAAAGGTTGATGGAAAGTTACAACACCTCCACCTGATTCCGCAGCAAATCCTCCATCGTTTCGCGCTCGCGAATCAAATAGTCCATGCCTTCGTGCACCAATACTTCAGCCGGCCGAAAACGTGAATTGTAATTGCTCGCCATAGTAAATCCATATGCCCCTGCATTGTGAAAGCCAAGAATATCGCCTTCTTTCACTTCGCTCATTTTTCGGTCCCATGCAAAGGTGTCTGTTTCGCAAATGTAGCCCACAACTGTGTAAATCCGATGCACACCTGTAGGGTTTGATACGTTGGTGATATGGTGATATGAGTTATACAACATGGGACGAATCAAATGATTTAATCCTGAATCTAAGCCTACAAATACCGTTGCCGTTGTTTGTTTCAGTACATTCACTTTAGCTAAAAAAGTGCCCGATTCACTCACTAAAAATTTACCCGGTTCAAACCATAAATCTAAATCGCGGCCATAGCTTTTGCAGAATTCGATAAAACGCTCCGAAAGTTTCTGTCCCAATTCATTCACATCGGTGTAATAATCATCGGGCTTGTACGGCACTTTAAATCCCGAACCAAAGTCAATAAACGTAAGGTCTTTAAAGAATGCAGTTTGTTCGAACAAAATTTCGGCAGCGCGTAAAAATACTTCTACATCCAAAATATCGGAACCGGTGTGCATGTGTAAGCCGTTAATTTTAAGATGTGTGGTATTCACAATACGCTCCACATGGCGCATTTGGTAAATCGAAATCCCGAATTTAGAATCGATATGTCCGGTAGAAATATTGATGTTTCCTCCCGCCATCACATGCGGATTGATGCGTACACACACCGGAATGGAACTGCCATACTTTGTGCCGAACTGTTCGAGGATAGAGGTGTTATCAATATTGATTTGTACGCCTTCTTTCACCGCCATTTCAATCTCTTCCATCGATACACAGTTAGGGGTATACATGATTTGCGATGGTTCGAAGCCGGCTTTCAGTCCTGTCCATACTTCTTGAATAGAAACACAATCTAAGCCCGCTCCTTGCTGTTTGAAAAATTTCAATACATTGATATTATTCAATGCCTTGCATGCGAATTTAATTTTCGGAGGCTTAGCACTGAAGGCGTTCACCAGCTTATCATATTGACGTTTCATAATAGCTGTGTCGTACACATAAATTGGTGTGTCATATTTCTCGCAAAGCGAAAGTGCATCTATTCCGCCTATTTCGTAGCGGTTGTTATTCAGTTGAAGCATGTTGAAAATTGAAGGACGAATATACTATTTGTAATAAAATCTTGGCGTATTATGCATGTAGGTCGTCCTGAAGCTGTGTTTCAGTCACTGTGTCTTTAATGTTGAAGCCCCAAACCGCCAAATAAAACAGCGCTGTATTCACAGCCATGATACCCGCAAATAGCCAAAAATAATCAGCGCCACTGTAATGACTAAAAAATCCTCCCGATTGGATATTCTTGTTAATGTATACTACAAGGATATTCCCCAAGAAAACAGTAAAGAAAAAGATAGCCATAATAGTACTTTTCATTGATTTTGGCGCTTGCGAAAACGAATATTCCAATCCGGTAATCGACACCAAAATTTCACCCACCGTTAAAATGAGATACGCTAACAATTGCCATGCAATATTTGGTTTTTCACCCGCATCAATTTTTAGTTGAATCATAGCAATCACAACAAAAGAAAATGCAGTAAGTGCTAATCCCCATCCAAATTTTCGAAGTGCTGTTACACGGATTCCCATTTTTTCCAACCAAGGGTAAACGCCAAAGCTGAATACAGGAATCAAAATCAAAATCAATAAGGCGTTTACGGTTTGAATTTGTTCTTGAAGCCAATCAACACCCATAAAATGTAAATCCATTTTACCCGATTGAATTACCCATTCCGAGCCATTTTGATCGTACAATGCCCAAAAGATGGGGATGAAAGAAAACACTACCAGTACTTTCCAAACTTGTTTAAACTGCTCAGTCAAAGGAACAGAAGGTTCTAGTTTATTATCGCTTGGCTTTTTGATTTTATACTTTTTTGTTCCTGCAATAAAAATAACAAGTGCGATAGCCATCAAAACACCGGGAACACCAAAAGCTACTGCAGGTGAAGCAAATTTCTTTAACACCGGAGTGATGAGCATGGAGAAAAATGCACCCAGGTTAATTCCGAAATAAAACATGTCGTACAACTTCGAAATATTAGCATCGTTTTCGTTCTCGAACTGATCGCCCACCATTACCGAAACATTTGGTTTAACGCCACCGGCACCTAAAGCAATAAGCATCAACCCGATATAGAATAAATTATAATTGCTGTCGAAAATGGCCAAAAAGCCATGCCCTACACAATAAATAGCAGAGAGAATTAAGATGGTCCAATATCGGCCAAGTACATAATCGGCTAGCAAACCACCCGCAATAGAAAGTAAATAGACCATAGCCACAAAAAAGTGGGTATCTTCATTGGCATGTGCTTCTGCGCCAGCTGCCAAAGCCGGATTGTTTCCCGGATTAAAGAATTGTGTAATCAAGAAAGTCGTTAAAATGGCTTTCATACCATAAAAGCTAAAACGTTCAGCGGTTTCAGTTCCTACAATGTAGGGCGCTGCTTTCGGAAACGAACTCCATCGGGATGTCGAATTACTCATTAATTTTTGTTTTTAAGCTTGTTGTAAGACTATCAAATGTTTAGCGAAAAACTAAATTCAAAAGAGCATTTACTTTCTTTGGGAACATGCAACGCTGAGCGTCTATTTGTCGTCTAATTGGCGATTTGTAAAAGTTAGCGAAGAACGCAAGTAGGTATTGAAAAGCTGCGAAATTGTCCTTTTTTTATAAATCACTTATCATTTAAACATATTTTAAATACATTCGGCCTCAATACAAAAACCAACGCACAAGACGTATGAAGAAATTAACTTTACTCCTGTTTGTTTCCCTATTTTACATTCACACTTATGCCTCTCACCTTTTAGGAGGCGACTTAACCTACGAGTGTTTAGGACCAAATCAATATAGAGTCTTTTTGAAGGTGTATCGCGATTGTAATGGTATTGATGTAGATAACAGCTACACTGTTACTTACTCTTCTGCCACATGTAATACCAGCGGTTCAATTACAGTGAGCCGATTATCGAGCGGTATTCTGCCCCTTTTGTGTGGTTCAGCTGCAAATGCGTGTACCGGAAACGGTCCATATGGTGTAGAAGAATACATTTATTCCGGTATCCTAAATTTACCGGCAGGATGTCAAGCGGGCGACTGGATTTTGAATTGGAACAATTGCTGTAGAAACGATGCTATTACTACCTTAAACGGTGGGAGTAGCCAGAATATGAGCTTGAACGCATTGTTGAAAAACAATAACGGTATTGGTTGCAACTCATCCCCACAGTTTACGGTACCTCCGGCATTGATTGTTTGCCCGAATAAGCCCGTAGAATATAATCACGGTGTATTTGATGCTGATGGAGATTCACTGTATTTCTCTTTAGTGAATTGTTATCAATCGGTAACCGGAAATGTTACGTATAGCAGTCCGTACAGTGGAACAAACCCTTTAACTACTGCCTCAGGTGTAAACATCAACCCAAGAACAGGTCAAGTAACCTTTACGCCAACAATTGCTCAAGTAGGTGTTATTTGTGTATTGGTAGAGGAGTTTAGAAATGGTGTAAAAATCGGTGAGGTAATCAGAGATGTTCAATTTACCGTAACAAGTCAAGCCGGCTATTGTAACAACAATATCCCAACAGCTTCAGGGGCTAATGGAACGTCAAACTATAATTTCACAGGCTGTGCACTTAGCCCAATTTGTTTAAGTATTAATGTTGCCGATCCGGATGGACAACCCGTAACTGTTACATGGAACAACGGTATTCCTGCGGGGTCGTTCACTGTTACTAATAATGGAACAACCAATCCAACTGTAGAGTTTTGTTGGACACCTACGGCCAACGATGCAGGAAGTAATTTCTTCACGGTAACTGTGAAAGATAATGCTTGTCCGCTTGTGGGCTCAGCTACCTATGCCTATTATATTAACGTGATTCCATCTGTACATACGTTAACTGCAGGTACAGCAGCAACAATTTGTCCGGGTGTGCAGGTGCCACTTACGGCTAATGCTTCAGCTGGTTATTCTAATTTCTATTGGACACCTAATTTAAATATTGCCTCTGCCACAGCATTAAATACAACAGCAACGCCTACTTCAACCACCACCTATTTAGCAAATGCTGAATATCCTGATGGATGTACTTTATCGCAACCGGTAGCTATTACCGTTAATCCAAATCCATCACTTTCTGTTTCTCCGCGAAATAGTTTGACTTGTAATGGAAATAGTGTAACAATAAATGCAGTGGCCAATATTTCGGGAACAACATTTGCATGGTCGACTGGAGGTTCAGGAAATTCAATTACAGTAACTCCGGCAACAACAACAACCTATTATGTTACTGCAACTGCACCAACCGGTTGTCAATCGGTAGATAGTGCCACCGTTGTTATTCCTACAGCAGCATTGAATGTATGTAATGTACTTTATGCTTCACCAACAGGAACACCAACTGCTTTAGGATCAAAAGCCGACCCTTTAACATTGGATGCAGCCATTGTACAAGCTGCTTGTTTTGGAACGGTAATCAAAATGGCTGTTGGTACATATACTATAGACAATCCAATTACTACATTAACCAATAACTTAACTTTAGAAGGAGGATTCGATCCAGCTAACGGATGGAAAAAAACAAGTTTAGCAGGTGCGACAAAAATTTTCCGTTCAAATCTGAACGTTGAAGATGCAGCAGGTTTGTCGCCTCGTTTGGTAGCTATTCATGCAATTGGGCAAGATAACATTCGTTTTCAAGACTTAACGGTGGAAGTTGCTAATGCGCTCCCTAATCCGGGTAATTTTGGCGTATCAACCTATGGTGTTTATTTTGAAAACTGCACTAACTATAACTTAGTGCGTTGTCAAATTATTGCCGGAAATGCTTCGAATGGTTCGGATGGGTCAACGGGAGTGAGCGGAGCAAATGGCGCAAATGGAATTACGGCAACAAGTCGAAATGGCGCGAATGCCCCGGCAGGACCTAATGCAGGCGGAGCAGGCGGAAGAGGAGGCTCTGGAGGTCTATTCTCTGGGAATGATGGCAATGCAGGTTCTCCTGGAAGTGGACCTAGTCCGGGAGCGGCTGGAGCCAGAGGAAATGGTGCTACCGGTTGTGCTTCAACTTTTGGCAATACAAGTAATTATGGTAAGCCGGGCGCAAATGGTGGTCCCGGCACAAATGGTGTGGCAGGGCCAAACGGAACTCCTGGCGCTGTAACTGCAGGATTTTTCCAACCGGGTAGTCAAGCCGGTAACGGAACTTCTGGTACTGACGGCTCCGGAGGAGGTGGCGGTGGAGGAAACGGTGGTGCCGGTGCAGGAACAGATGGTGGCGGTGGCGGATCAGGAGGGTCAGGTGGTATTGGAGGCACCGGAGGTACCGGAGGCTTCGGTGGAGGAGGCTCTTTTGGTGTGTTCTTGAATAATAATGGTTCTAGCGGAAATATTATCGATTGCGATATTACTGTAGGAACACCTGGAAATGGTGGTATTGGAGGTGCAGGAAGCACAGGCGGAAACGGAGGAACAGGTGGACAAGGGGCAACAGACGGAACCGGAGGATATTGTGATAACGACACCGGTGATGGAGGCAATGGAGGAAAAGGAGGCGATGGAGGAAAGGGAGGTGATGCTGCTGCCGGTATAGCTTGTATGATTTACAATAATTCAGGCGCAAGTGTTAGCCAAGATAATAATGGTACAGTTACTCCAATTGCGTCAACAGGTTGCACGCCTAGCAGTAACTTTGGTTTAGCTGCTCAAGCCGTAATTATAAAAGATGATGTTGCTTGTACCAATACTTTAGAAAGCTTTACTGCAGCTGCATCCGGAAACTGGACTTTCGCTACAGGAACACCTTCTGCAGCAACCGGAAATGCAGTTTCAACAAGTTATACAACACTTGGAAGAAAAGACGATATCTACTCTGTGGGTGGAAGATATACTGGTTTTAGTAATATAATTGTTACATCCAATATTAAGCCTGACTTAGCAACCGATGCTCCGTTTGTGAACGGACAGTATAGAGTTTGTGAAGGTTCAACGGCAAATGTTTATGTATTGAATGGGGGCTTGGCATATGTATACCATTGGGAAGTTCAAGATGCTACTACTGGTGTACAAGTAACTACATTCAACGGATCTCAATTTGATTCTGTGGCCAATTATCCATTTAATACCCCTGGTTCTTTCAATTTTATCTTAACCTTTGAAACGAACTGTTGTGGCGGATCATTGTCTGATACAATTAGAATTTTTGTTGACCCTAATCCGAATATTGCTAGTATCACATCAAACGGAAACGGTATTTGTCCTAACTCGGATTATGTTACACTTACGGCTACAACAACCGGAGGTACGTTCTACGCATGGACACCAACTACAGGCATTATCGGAAGAGCAGATACTAGCTTTGTAAATGTTAAGCCATCAGTAACTACCGATTATGTACTAACCGTGTTGAATGCTAACGGTACTTGTTTGGATACAGCTCACTTCCAAGTTGTAGCCAATCAGTTCTCTGTTGCCGTAACTACAACCCAAACATCATGTACTGCATTAGGTACAGCAACAGCAACCGTTACTACCAATGTAAACGATGTAATCTATTATTGGTCATCAGGGGCAGTAGTTGGTCCAACGGCAACATTAACGAATACGCTTTCTAGTTTGGCTGTTGGAACCTATTCCGTAACAGCTGTAAATAATACCACTGGATGTAGAGATTCTGCTTACTTTACCATCACTTCTACTCCAGGCTCATTCAGCGCATTCGTAAATAATACTACTCCTGTTTCATGTTTTGGAAGAACAGACGGTTCTGCTTCTATTCAATACTTCAATGCAACGGGTACTCCTACGAGTGTTTGGACCGACAGTGCCGGTGTAAATACAGTTAACCCGAGTGCACTTCCTGCCGGAAACTATAAAGTGGTTTCCACTGATGGAGCAGGATGTATCTCTGTGAATTATTTCAGAATTACTGAGCCAAACGATATGTTCTTGGATTCTTTAAATGGGAAAAATCCTACTTGTTCTAAGTTTGGAGATGGAAGTCTTACTGTGGATGCCGGTGGTGGAAACGGAGGATTTACATTCACATGGAGTACAACTCCTCCACAATTAGGTAAAACGGTAACCAATTTAGATCCTGGATGCTACACGGTTTCTGTTGTAGATACTAAAGGTTGTTCTGTAAGCGATACGTATTGTTTACCTGCACCAATTCAAAATATTAACATCACTCCATCCTCTACGGCAGTTAGATGTTTTGGAGATCCAACAGGTTCAGTTACATTTACAACCACAGGGTCTAATCCTAGCTTTACTTACGCTTGGTCGCCAAACGTGAGTTCAACGAATTCAGCTACCAATGTGTTAGCAGGTTTATACCAAGTAACCGTTACAGATGCCATTGGTTGTCGCGATACTTCTTCAGCAAGAGTTACTGAACCTACAGCTTTAGTGGTAGCCATTCAAGTTGATTCGGTTAATTGTTATGGATATCAAGATGGGGAAATTACCATCAATGCATCTAATGGTACCCCAAATTACGAATATGCAGTGAATGGCGGTGCTTATTCAACTACCAATACATATAGTAATTTGAACATTGGAACGTATAGCATTGCTGTCCGCGATGCAAACGGTTGTTCTGTAAATGCACAAGCTGTTGTTGCGCAACCGGATTCTTTGATTGTTAATGCTGTTGCTGATACCGTTTACCAGGTAGAGGGGAAAGACAATTACATTGAAGTAACCTCAACCAGCAGTAATGCGACATATTCATGGTCACCATCTACAGGCTTAGATTGTAGCACATGTCCAAAAACAAAAGTGAATGACTTAACCAGTACATTGCATACAGTTACTGCGCAAATTACACCGCACAACAAAGCATGTTATGGCTACGCAAGCGTTTTCGTGCTACTTCCTTATAAAGAAGTATATGTTTTACCAACTGCATTCTCGCCAAACGGGGATGGAAACAATGATAAATACTATCCAATTTTCTTCGGTCCTGATTTACAAGGTTCGGTTGTAGAATTTAGAATTTACGATCGTTGGGGTCAATTGCTTTACAATAATCCGAACGATGGTTGGGATGGTAAGGCTGGAGGTGTTGACCAACCTGTAGAAACGTATACCTATTTTGTGAAGGTATTATTGCCGGATCCAAATAATCCGGGAAAGCAACGCGAAGTAAACAAAACGGGCTCGTTTGCCTTAATGCATTGATTAATTCTTCTTAAACATACACTAACGCCCCCTGAATCTTCAGGGGGCGTTTTCTTTGAAATTAACTTAAGACACTTGCAAAATTTCATCTTTACAAAACCTATTTCTATCTTCAAACCAACAAATGAAAATAGCCAACTACATAGACCACACCTTATTGAAAGCCGATGCTTCTAAAGCCGACATTACAAAACTATGCAACGAGGCATTGGATAATAACTTTTTTGCAGTATGTGTGCCCCCGTATTGGGTGCGCGAAGCGGTGAAATTACTCAAAGGCAGTGCCGTTAAAATAGCTACCGTTGTTGGTTTTCCAATGGGGTATTCCCATACACCTGCTAAGATAGAAGAGTGTAAACGCGCTGTAGATGAAGGGGCCCATGAAATCGATTTGGTAATAAATATTGCTGCTCTAAAGGAAGGCGATTACAATTACCTCAAAAATGAGTTAACGAGTGTAACGGCCATGATTCATTTACGGGGTGCAAAGTTGAAAGTAATTCTCGAAACGGGTCTTTTAACCGATGAGGAGATTATAAAAGGGTGTGCATTATGTAAGGATCAAGATGTTGATTTTGTAAAAACATCTACCGGTTTCAATGGTGAAGGCGCCAGTGTTCGTGTTATAGAGTTGCTTCGAAAAAATTTGCCAAAATCTATTAAAATAAAGGCTTCCGGTGGTATTGACAGTAAGGAAAAAGTATTGGCATTGATTAAAGCCGGTGCCGATCGAATAGGTTCTTCTAAAAGTGTGAAAATCGTTTCTGAATGAAAAAAATAATTCCAATTCTTTTCCCTATTGCATTGTTCGCACAAACAGGAAACACCGTGACCGTTTCTCAAAGTGCCGAGATTGCTCAGTTGATGAATTTATATCGCGCTTATAACAAGAAAAACGACTTGGCAGATGGCTACCGTTTGCAAATTATGTTTAGCAACGATAGAAACGAGGCGTATAATGCCAAGTCGAAATTATATAAGCAGTTTCCGCGCGAAAGCTGTTATGTGATTTACGAGCAACCCTATTATAAACTTCGCGTTGGCGACTTTACGAATCGATTCGAAGCTACAGATATGCTAAATCAAATGTTATCTACCTACACTGGTGCATTTATCGTAAAAGATAAGGTGAAAATAAAATAACCTTTAGGTTTACCTACCTACCCTGAAAATAGAACAATGAGCTCAATAGTGCCGGATTTAGCAACTTTCAAAATTCTCGCAGAAAAGTATTTTAACCGCGTGGTTCAATTACGCAGAGAAATTCATGCCCATCCGGAATTAGCTTACGAAGAAGAATCTACTGCTAATTTAGTGCGAACCGAACTTGCAAATTTGGGTTGGAAGCTGCTCCCCCCTATAGCTAAAACAGGCGTTGTAGCACTATTAGAATGTAAACAACCTGAATTGCGCTGTATAGGGCTAAGAGCTGATATGGATGCCTTACCGATTCAAGAGCAGAATAACAGTAGTTATGCCTCTGTCCATGCCGGTAAAATGCACGCCTGCGGGCACGATGCACATACCGCAAACCTTTTGGGCGTAGCCATGATTTTAAATGAACTGCGCAATGAGTTAACGGGTACTTATAAATTAATCTTTCAGCCATCGGAAGAAAAAATGCCCAGCGGAGCTGCAGCAATGATTGCCGAAGGTGCTTTGCTAAATCCAACAGTAGATAAAATGTTGGGATGGCATGTGCATCCCGAAATGCAGGCCGGTGAGGTGGGTTTCAAATCCGGAAAATTTATGGCTTCAGCCGATGAAATTTATTTAACGGTTATCGGCAAAGGGGGGCATGCTGCACAACCCCATCAATTTATTTCGCCCTTAATTATTGCTGCAGAAATTTTGTTGGCACTACAGCAATACACCGATATGGAGAAGCCTATAGTGTTAACGTTCGGAAAAATAACAGCCGATGGAGCAACGAATGTGGTGCCCGAGAAAGCTTATTTAGCCGGAACCCTTCGCTGTTTTGATGAACAGCAGCGCAAGGCAATGCACGATGTGATCCGGCAAACATGTTCATCAATTGCGCAAAAACATAATGCTGCTTGCGAAGTCAATATTGTGGTAGGTTATCCTGTTCTTGTAAATAATGAAACGCTTACACAGCAATGTGTTGCGTTGGCAGGCGATTATCTTGGAAAAACAAAAGTGTTTGCTTTACCGCAACGTATGGGCGCTGAAGACTTTGCTTTTTACTCGCACCACTTGCCGGTTTGTTTTTACCGTGTAGGCGTAGGTAATGTTGCTCGAAACATACTCTCTCCCATACATTCAGCTACCTTTGATATCGATGAAGAGGCGCTTAAAATAAATATCGGCTTAATGAGTTGGCTTGCTGCGAATGCCTAGTTTTTTATAACCTAATGTTTGGAGACAGGCTGTAAATCCCTATTTGCAGTAGGAGTGGCGATGGATATGGAGAAAATGCATTTCGTTTTTGCGCGAAATAAAGTGGGTCAATATAAATCGCAAACGGTATGGAGATTAACCCTTTGATGTTTAACGAATAGCCTGCCCCCAACCACGCATGGTACGATACTGTAGTTTTGTATTCAATTTTGTTTGTCAAAGAATTGTAGTATCCTGTAGGGTATCGCCAACCGAGTACTTCCGGACGAAAACGAGCAAAAAAACCTTTCCAAATACGGTAATGTACAACCGGCCCACCACCAAATACTTGAGACGTTACATTGGGCTTGCTGCCATTCGGCAAAATCACTTGGTTCCTGAATAACTGAATGTTGTAATTGACACTTATTCCTATGTATAGTGGCTTTTTTGTAACTTGATATGCAGCCATCGGGTTGAAACCAAACAAGAAATAATTAGTGCCGAAATTCAATTGAAAATTGGTGGGCTCGATAAACAATTTTTTGATATCAAACTTCTTCTTGGTGTAACTAAAATCGCTTGGTACCGTTATTTTTTTCTTTGCTGCAGTATCGACAACAGTAGGTTGTACGGTATTTTCCGGGCGCTTGTAATAGTTCGGTTTTTCGTCATCTTGTGCCGATACAGCCAACGATGTGCCGAAGAATAAAACGATTAATGTAAGCTTAAGTAACTGCATAATATAGATAGCCTTACAACGAAATTAGTGGAATAATATTATCTGTGCTAAAAATCTTGTTAAGCGCACAGTTCTTGGAATCGTTTTCTAAACTCCAATGGCTTTTGAATGGTGTCGAACGATTCGCGTGTGCCTCCGGTGCCAATGATAGTGATAGAACCGAATCCGAGCAATCTTCCCCATACCGTCTGATCTACATTTACCGATTCAATTTTCGACAAATTCATTTCAAATGTTTTGCGTGAAAATAATCCTGTTTTAATCACAACACGTTTGTTGGTAATTACGAATTCATCAGACCAACGCTGCAATGCAGGCGCAATGAATAAGGTAAGAAAGGATTTTAGGGCAAGAAAAGTAATCCAATGATAGGTAGTTTCGTACTCCACTTTTTCGTCTCTTATCAGATTGTTGTTTACGTAGTTGCCCATTGCTTATGCTTTTGTTTTTTGAAAGTAGGGAAGAATTTTTTGTCCACCTACATTAGGGGGCAAATTGGCATTTTTTAGCGTTTTGTTGTCTAGAAAATGACCCACCCGAAAAACCTCGAAAAAATCCAAATTTTTGGCGCTGAAATTTGCCTTAATCTTTTTCCACAGCTACTTTTCAAGGAAGACGTAGGTTTTGAAAAATGTATTGTCATTTTTCACAATATATGTGGATAACAGAGATTGATTTTAAAAAAGCACAAACATATATTCGTTTCATAGTTCACGGACACGTGGACGTTTCCTAGACCATTTAACAACATTCAAATATAATTAAACCATGCCGAAATCAGAAGAAAAGAAAGGCTTGCAGGTGAATCGTCACTATACAAAAGATGGAGTTTCTCCATTCGATTTGTTTGAGTACGACATCCGCAGCAGTGTAATCAGAAACCCCTCCGGTGATGCCGTTTTTGAGATGAACAACGTAGAAGTGCCTAAATCATGGAGTCAGGTGGCTACCGATATTTTGGCGCAGAAGTATTTCCGTAAAGCCGGTGTCCCTCAGGCTGACGGAACAATGGGTGGAGAAACCTCTATCAAACAAGTAGCCCATAGAATGGCTGATTGTTGGAGAATGTGGGGTGAAAAATACGGCTATTTTGCTTCAGCCAATGATGCGAAAGTGTTTTATGATGAAATCGTGTATTCGATTGTATCGCAAATGGCTGCACCAAACTCTCCGCAGTGGTTCAACACCGGTTTGCATTCTTCATACGGAATTACCGGAAAACCTCAAGGTCACTATTTTGTTGATCCAACAACCGGAAAATTATCTAAATCCACTTCCGCTTACGAGCGTCCGCAACCGCATGCTTGTTTCATCTTGTCGGTATCCGATGATTTAGTGAACGAAGGCGGTATCATGGATTTGTGGGTACGTGAAGCACGTATCTTCAAATACGGATCAGGTGTGGGAACGAACTTCTCGAGCATCCGTGGCGAAGGCGAAAAACTTTCAGGTGGAGGAACATCATCTGGATTAATGTCTTTCCTTAAGATTGGCGACTGTTCTGCAGGTGCCATCAAATCGGGAGGAACAACCAGACGTGCCGCTAAAATGGTATGTTTGGATTTGGATCACCCGGAAATCGTTGATTTCATCGAGTGGAAAATGAAAGAAGAAGACAAGGTGAAAGCCTTGATTGATGCAGGCTACAGCAACCATTACGAAGGCGAAGCGTATAGAACCGTTGCCGGACAGAACTCAAACAACTCTATTCGTATTCCGAATGAATTCTTCCATGCGTTGGAGCAAAATGCAAATTGGGATTTGAAAGCGCGTTCCAACGGAAGCGTTATGAAATCCATCAATTCACGCGAGCTTTGGGATAAAGTGGCTTTAGCGGCTTGGCGTTGTGCTGATCCGGGTGTGCAATATAACACTACGATCAACGAATGGCACACATGCCCTGAAGATGGCGAGATTCGTGCTTCTAATCCATGTTCAGAATACATGTTCTTAGATAACACGGCTTGTAACTTGGCTTCATTTAACTTGATGAAATTCTACAATCCGGATACATTAGCATTCGATGTTGCAGGATTTGAATATATGTCGCGCATTTGGACGATGGTGTTGGAAATCTCTGTGTTAATGGCACAGTTCCCATCACCGGAAGTAGCTCAATTATCATACGATTTCAGAACATTAGGCTTGGGTTATGCAAACTTGGGTACATTGTTGATGGTATCGGGAATCGCTTACGATTCAGATAAGGCAAGAGCAATGGCAGGTGCAATTACAGCCATCATGACGGGTATCTCTTACAAAACATCGGCTGAAATGGCTTCTGTATTGGGTGCATTCTCGGGCTATGAGCGCAACAAAAAGCACATGATGCGTGTAATGCGTAATCACCGTTATGCAGCATATAATGTGAGTGCCGATTCTTACGAAGGTTTGGAAATTAAACCTGTAGGAATTGAACAAGCATTGTGCCCTGAATATATGTTGAAAGCAGCCTGCAACGCATGGGATGATGCTTTGCAATTAGGCGAAAAATATGGCTATAGAAATGCCCAAACCACCGTTATCGCCCCTACCGGAACTATTGGATTAGTTATGGATTGCGATACTACCGGTGTAGAGCCTGATTTCGCGTTAGTGAAATTTAAAAAATTATCGGGTGGAGGTTATTTCAAAATCATTAATCAATCTATCCCGAATGCATTAAGAACATTGGGTTATGCTGAAAATGAAATTGAAACTATCGTAAACTATGCGAAAGGAAATGCAACTTTTGAAGGCGCTCCTTACATCAACACAAAATCATTAATCGCCAAAGGCTTAACAGAAGAAGATTTAGCGAAAGTGGAGAAATTGTTGTTATCTGCATTCGATATCACGTTCGTATTCAATGTTTGGAGTTTAGGCGAGCCAACACTTCAACGTTTAGGCTTTACATCTGAGCAATACAATGATGTGAACTTTAACTTGTTGAGAGGTCTAGGCTTTTCTAAAACGGAAATTGAAGCTGCGAACGAATTTGTTTGCGGAACAATGACTGTGGAAGGCGCTCCATTCTTGAAAGAAGAACACTATTCAGTATTCGATACCGCAAATAAATGCGGAACAAAAGGAACACGTTACATTCACGCTACAGGACACATCCGTATGATGGGAGCTGCACAGCCATTCCTTTCAGGTGCGATTTCTAAAACCATCAACTTACCAAACGAGGCATCGGTTGAAGATATTAAAGATTGCTACGAATTGAGCTGGAAACTTGGTTTGAAAGCAAATGCATTGTATCGTGACGGTTGTAAATTATCGCAACCATTGTCGAACAAAAAAGATGAAGAGAAAGAAGAAACTGCAGTAGATTCTAAAGTGGCTGAAATCCCTTCAGCAGCAGGCGATGGCTTTAGCCGATTGACGCCTGAGCAAGTGTTAGAGGCCGCAAGAATTTTAATGCAAGAATCTACAGATACACAATTCAAAACGGAATTGGCACGAATTGTAGAGCGTAAGAAATTGCCTGCTAAACGTTCAGGTTTTACTCAAAAATCTAAAATTGACGGACAAACCGTATTCGTTCGCACCGGTGAATATGATGATGGTAAGTTAGGTGAAATCTTCGTGGATATGCACAAAGAAGGTGCTTCATTCCGAAGTTTGATGAACTGTTTCGCTATCTCTGTTTCATTAGGTTTGCAGTATGGTGTGCCTTTGGAAGAATTTGTTTCTAAGTTCACATTCACACGTTTCGAACCAAGTGGTTTGGTAGAGCATCCGAATATCAAAAACGCAACCTCGGTTGTAGATTATATCTTCCGCTTATTAGCCTTAGAATATTTAGGAAGAACCGATTTAGTTCACGTTCCACCTGCAATTTTGGAAGAAGATGGAATTGATCCTGCAACCATTAGTCACGAGACAGAGGGTGAAAACCTAACAGTAGCTCCGCTTTCTAAACCGATGGTTACAAAAAATGTTTCACGTGCACAAGGCATGAAAATCGCTTCTAGCAACGCAGTGATTGAACAAGCGAAAGGCTTGGGAGAAGGACCAACTTGCCGTGAGTGCGGATACATTACAGTGAGAAGCGGTGCGTGCTACAAATGCCCGAATTGCGGTACACAAACAGGATGTAGTTAATTCATATCATTTGAGAAATACTGAAAATGCCAATCAATTTTGATTGGCATTTTTTTATTGATAAATTACGAGGACTATAGCTACATCCACCACTATAGTTTAATGTATACAAATGAAAAAGATGATTTCCTTATTGCGGTTTTCAATTATAGGTATTATAAGTGTAGCAGCTTGTAGGCATACAAGTAAAACCATTGCAGTTCATAATAACCAAGTTGTTGAGACGCAACAATCACAGACTAAGGTAATGGTTGATACCTTGAAAACTTACGTTAGTACACAACTTCATATTTCTTTACAATACCCTGCAACTTGGAGTCAATTGCAAACCGTTAATGTTGTCAATAATACAGGAACAGCCGTAAGTACTGAGGTTCAGTTTGAAGATACACTGGAAAAGAAGCGACTGTTGCTAATTTATCATCCTGCACCGGCCGGTGGAAGTCTTTACCAATATGCTTTACAGCAGTATAATGAAGGTAAAGGCTGGTATGCCGAAAATAAAAAGGAGATACAGGTAGCCGGAAAAAAAGCGCTAGTGGCTACTTCCAAGGTAACTAAAAACGGGAAAGGCATTATGTTGTCAATGCCTTTGAAAACAGTGGTTGTGGTATTTTTAGATCTTCAAAATACAGGAGAATATGAATTTCAGTTTACAGTGCACGATGATGGAAGTATTGATGATAAGGAGTTCCAACATGTTTTGTCTTCTGTCAAACTCATTCAATAGCCTTTTTAACCCTAAAGCAATTGGAATATGAAGAAATATGTACTGTTTATAGTTTTTTTACTTATTCAAGCCCAACTGCTTTTCGCTCAAACCCTTTTAGGTATTGATGTTTCAGGAAATGCGAACGGGACAATAACGTGGTCGCAAGTAAAAGTAGCCGGCAAAGAATACGCCTGGGCCAAAGCCACAGAGGGCTTGACGTTCAATGATGCTAGGTTTGTAACGAATATGACGAATGGTTCAGCAGCCAATGTGGTGATGGGCGCCTATCATTTCGCTCGCCCCGATAATAACAGTGCATTGGATGAAGCCAATCATTTTTTAGCCATTGCTAGTGCATATATCGGACAAGGCTACCTCCCACCTGCATTGGATTTGGAAGATTCTCCAAGTGGTTCGGTGTTATCTACTGTGTATACGGGAACAGCACTCACTACATGGGTGCAAACATGGTTAGATCGTGTGTATGCACAAACAGGTGTACGTCCTATTGTATACACAACGAGTACTTATGCAGCTTATCTTACCAGTAGCTTAAACACGACTAATTATAAACTTTGGATTGCTAAGCCCGATGGAAGTGCCACTACACCACCAACCGGCCTCGGGATATGGTCAACGTGGCTCTTTAAACAATATTCTTGGACAGGAACGGTGTCGGGTATAAGTGGAACGGGCAATGTAGATTTAGATGTGTTTAATGGCACGGTTAGCGATTTTAATACCTTGATTGGTATGGCGTCAACTGTTTGCGGGAACGATAGTCCGTGTCATGCTCAATTATTACCCATTAATGTTAGTTGTGTGAATTCGAATTGCTCAACCGTAGGAGCAACACCGCCTATTCCGGATATTCCTTTTAGTGGAGGCGCTACATGTTCTACCGTGTTTCAGTCGGGAAGGTATGACGATGATGTGTGGTTTGCGATAACGCCAACCAATGCGAACACACTTACGATTACCGCTTCTGCCACTTCCAATACGTCTAACTTTGATGTTTCGTTGGGATTATATTCTGGCAGTTGTGGTGCACTCACACAAGTAAAATGCGGTAATGGCGCTGCAGCAGGCTCTCCTGAAGTTCTTACCTATACGCCCGTTGCGGGCACAACGTATTATGTACGGGTATTTAGTTATGGTATAGGAAACACGTATTCCGGTGATTTTAGTATTTGTGCTACACAACCTTGTTTGTTGCCAACTGCACCAACAGGTATAATAGGAGGCGGAAGCGTTTGTCAATCTTCAACAGCAACGATTACACTTAATGCAACAGGTCAAAATCCTTCAGGTGCCGGAGGACAGTGGGTTTGGTACACTGATTCATGTGGAGGCATCTCGGTAGGTACAGGTGCCAATATTGTTGTAAGTGCTGCGCAACCCATGAATAAAACCTATTATTTGCGTGCAGAAAACAGTTGCGGAAAAAGTAGTTGTGTGAATACAAGTGTAACGGTGATAGCCACACCTGTTCCGCCAACACCAACGGTAATGCCTGTTTCCATCTGTCAGGGTGATAGTTTTGTATTGCATGCTAATGTTACGGGAACAAATTATGAATGGACATACCCCAGTGGATTAGGCTCAAGTGTGCTTCAAAACCCAACAGTGAAAGGCGGTGTAGCCGGGCTGTATTGTTTGCGCTATAAACAAAATGGTTGTTGGAGTGCAGATAGTTGTGTGAGTGTTGTTATAAATTCTCTGCCTTCAGTTACGGCAACAGCTTTCCCTACGTCAATAGGTGTGGGCGATTCAGCTATACTTACTGTATCAGGAGCGGCTACTTATCAATGGAGTAATAATTTAGGAAGCAGTTCTTCGGTTGTAGTTAAGCCAACACAAACCACAATCTATGCCGTAACGGGTACACAAAACGGTTGTTCTGCAACTGCACAAATTACGGTAAATGTGTTTATACCTAATTGTCCGGCTGGTTCAACATTGGGGTATTCGAATCCACCATCGGCTACATTGAGCAGTGGAGCTTCATCGGGAACAACCAGTGTTGCTGTTTCTAATACGCTTTGTACGTGGACAGTTTCCAGCAATCAACCTTGGTTATCGGTAACCCCTCAAATAGTGCAAACGGGAAGTGGATCTTTTAACTGGTCAGTACAAGCGTGCCCCACGAGTAACAGTAGTCGCCAGGCTACTATTACCATTACTGGGCCTCAAACACAAGCCATTACTGTAACACAGAGTTGTGTGCTTCCTACACCATGCGCCAATCCACCCATAGCCAATGCTGGTATTGATACTACTTATGTTGCCGGGATGCCAATAGGTGGACATCCAACGGCATCGGGAGGTACGGGTCCCTATACATATTTATGGTCGCCAAGTGTTGGATTGAGTTCTACTACGGTTGCAAATCCGGTAGTAAATAATTTATTGCAATCGCAAACCTATACAGTGTTTGTGACTGATAGTAGCGGTTGCAAAGATACCGGCACAGTTGTGATTACCGTAAACACAAGTATTTGTAATGATGTTTTCAATATCACAAAAGTGAGCAGCAAGATACTTTCGGTGAATTTTGTACAAAACGCAACGTATCAATGGCGCTTCAATGCAGTAGATATTGCCGGACAAACGAATCGTCAGTATACAAGTGTTAGTGATCTTGCAGATGGTGTTTATACTTGTGTGATTCATGTTGGGGCTTGTGTTTATGAAATCGATTACATCGTTTCCGGTATTGGTGATATAGCGATGAGCGATTTGAGTATCTACCCGAATCCGTCCTCAGGGACATTCACTATTCATTTTGAAATGATACAAGCCAAGCCATTGAACTTTCGTGTTGTAGATATGATGGGACAATTGATAAAAGAGTATACCTCAGATTATTCGAAAGGAGTACATTCAATAGATATTCAATTAGGTTCAGTGGCAAAAGGAATTTATATGTTGCAGATCCGAGAGGGTTCTAATCAGTTCAATAAACGTATCGAAATACTATAAGGGCTGTGTGTAAACGCGAAAAATCCCGCACAAGGCGGGATTTTTCTATGTAGCAAGCATCGAGATTTACTTGGCTAATCGAACCATTTCCAGTTCTCTTTCCTGAATCAATTTGCGGATACCCAAAACGGCATAGCGCATTCTTCCCAATGCAGTATTAATGCTCACTCCGGTGAATTCGGCAATTTCTTTGAAGCTGAAATCGAAGAAATGGCGCAACATCACTACTTCTTTTTGCTGCTCCGGCAATTGGTCGATTAATTCGCGCAACTTATTTTCAGACTGTAATACTTCAAAATGCTCATCGGCAGACGTTTCTTCGAATCGCAAATGATCGAAAATATCGTCTCCATCGTTGGTAACAATGCCCGGATTGCGTTTCAATTTTCGGAAATAATCCATACATAGGTTATGCGCAATACGCATAATCCACGGACGGAATTTGTTTTCGTCTTTATATTTCCCAGCACGGAGCTGGTGAATTGCTTTAATAAATGTTTCTTGGAAAAAATCTTCCGCCAAATACTCGTCTTTCACTAAAAGATAGATGGCAGAGTAAATTTTGTCTTTGTGGCGAATCATGAGTTGTTCAAACGCATATTCATTGCCTGATAGATACAATTGTACCAATTCGTAATCGGTTAGCAGTGGTTTACGCATAACATTCGTCTTTTAGTGGTTAATAAAAAAGTAGAATGTTATGCTATAGGCTTTATGTTTTTATTTATAGATACTGTTAATCCAACAATTTTGTTGCAATAATCGAACCAAGAAAATTCACCGAATCAAGACACAAGAAAAACCTAACTTAGCGCTTCAGTTTTTCATTAAACAAGTAATAGAGTAGATGTTTGGTCTATATAAAATAATTTATTGATGAGTGAAGTTAAAAAAATAAAATCAAATAAAAAAATAATTAATGCCGATCCGCCACAAATTTTTATTAAAGGTGCACGCGTTCATAATTTAAAAAATATTGATGTAGCCCTCCCAAAGAACAAGTTTATTGTGATTACAGGGGTGTCGGGCTCCGGAAAAAGTTCATTGACCATCGATACCCTTTTTGCTGAGGGACAACGCAGATACGTGGAAAGTTTGACTTCATATGCTCGTCAGTTCTTAAGTAGAATGGATAAACCTGATGTAGATTATATCCATGGACTTTGTCCGGCCATTGCCATTGAACAAAAAGTAAGCACACGAACTAGCCGCTCTACAGTGGGTTCACTTACAGAGATATACGATTACTTGCGTTTGTTGTATGCCCGATTAGGGAAAACCTATTCTCCGGTTTCAGGGAAAGAGGTGATGAAGCATGAAGTAATTGATGTGGTTGATTTTGTGTTGGGCATGAAAGAGGGGGAACGCGTTTATGTGTATTTCGAAAATAAATTGAATAAGAAACCGGTTGAAGCCTTGAAGCTATTGCTGCAAAAGGGTTTCACACGGGTAAAGTGGAATGGCGAAATTGCACAAATAGAAGAATTGTTAGAAAACGAATCGTCTATTAAAACCAAAGAGAATACCGTTTTGGTGTTGGTCGATCGTTTTGTAGTGCGCAAGGAGGATGATGAATTGCAATCGCGGATTTTCGATTCGGCACAAACGGCTTTTAATGAAGGCGGAAACGAGTGTATTGTAGAATACGAAGGGTCAAAGCAAACCAAATTCAACAATAAATTTGAAGCCGATGGCATTCAGTTTGAATTGCCAACGCAGAACTTCTTTAACTTCAATAACCCTTACGGTGCATGCAAAACTTGTGAAGGCTTTGGAACGGTGATGGGCATTGATGAAGATTTGGTGTTTCCGGACAAGACATTGTCGGTATACGAAGCCGCCATTGCACCTTGGCGTGGAGAAAAGATGAGTGAATGGAACGAGCCGTTGATTAAGAAGGGCATTTACTTCGATTTTCCTATTCATCGGGCATACAAAGATTTATCGGCTGAAGAAAAAAATCTGTTGTGGACGGGTAATGAATATTTCAAAGGGTTAACTTATTTCTTTCAGTATTTAGAAGAGAAGACCTACAAGATTCAATATCGGGTGATGCTTTCACGGTATCGCGGACGAACATCTTGTCCAGATTGCAAGGGTTCTCGAATTCGTAAGGATGCATCTTATGTAAAGTTTGCAGGTAGATCGATTACTGAGTTGATGTTGTTGCCTGTTGAAGAATTGTATTTGTTTTTCAAAGATGTAGAGTTGGCTCCATCCGATAAAAAATTGGCAGAACGTATTTTGTTAGAAATTAAGAATCGCCTGCAAACCATGATGGATGTAGGTTTGGGGTATTTGTCGCTGAACCGTTTGTCGAATTCATTGAGTGGTGGCGAAACACAGCGTATTAATTTGACGAGAACATTAGGGAGTAACTTAACGTCTTCGCTTTATATATTGGATGAGCCGAGTGTTGGATTGCATCAAAAAGATACCGAACGATTAATTAATGTTTTGAAAAATCTGCGCGATTTAGGTAATACGGTAGTTGTTGTGGAGCACGATGAAGATGTGATGAAAGCCTCTGATCATATTGTAGATATTGGTCCACGAGCAGGATTGTTTGGAGGCGAAGTAGTTTACAATGGTCCGAGTGATGAAATTGAAAATGCTGAAAATAGTTTAACCGGAAAATATTTGCGAGGCGAATTGGAGATTCCGGTGAAGGAGCAGGTTCGTCAGCCTACTAACTTTATTGAAATCATTGGCGCATCGCAACACAATTTGAAAAACATTGATGTGAAAATTCCGTTGAATGTGATGACGGTAGTGAGCGGAGTGAGTGGTTCTGGGAAAACAACCTTGATTAAAAAAATCTTGTATCCTGCATTGATGCAGCGTTTTGATGGTGTTGTAGAAAAACCCGGTGCGCACCGCGAAATTATTGGCGATTTGAAACGCATCAGTCATGTTGAAATTATTGATCAGAATCCATTAGGGAAAAGTTCGCGTTCTAATCCGGTAACGTATGTGAAGGCATATGATGCCATTCGAGATTTGTATTCGCGACAGCAATTGTCGAAAATCAGGGGGTATTCGCCTGCCACGTTTTCGTTTAATGTAGATAACGGCCGTTGCGAGCAATGTAAGGGCGATGGTGAAGTGGTGGTAGAAATGCAGTTCCTAGCCGATGTGCATTTGAAATGCGATGCCTGTAATGGTCGTAAATTCAAAGAAGATGTATTGGAGGTTACGTACAAAGACAAAACCATTTATGATGTATTGTCGATGAGTGTTGATGAGGCGGTTACTTTTTTTGCAGAGCATCGCGATATCATACAAAAATTAATTCCGCTACAAAATGTAGGTTTAGGCTATGTGAAATTGGGTCAGAGTTCGTCAACATTAAGTGGGGGAGAGGCGCAGCGTGTGAAGTTGGCTTCCTACTTAACGAAAGGACAAAACACTCAACCCGTATTCTTTATTTTCGATGAACCAACTACTGGTCTTCATTTTCACGATATTGCCAATTTGTTAAATTCTTTTGAGATGCTGATTGAAGCCGGCCATACAGTGGTGATTATAGAGCACAATATGGATGTGATTAAATCAGCAGATTGGTTGATAGACTTAGGTTTAGAAGGTGGCGATAAAGGAGGTCATTTGCTTTATCAAGGAGAACCAAAAGGAATATTGACGCACCCTACATCCTTTACGGCTCAATTTTTACGTCCAAAGATGGACATTCTATAGTTAATGTTATATTTGAGCAGTTTAATATTCTTATAGTGAAGTCATTGCGAATAATTGGGGTTGTTTTAGCACTTGTTTTGAGTTTAAGTTCTTATGCTCAAATTTTTTCGGGGAAGATTGTGAAGGCTGATAGTTTGAAAACTCCATTTTATCAGGCTAGCTGTAAAGCAATAGCTGCAAAAGATACACAGGTTGTTCAAACCTATTTTGATGGAAGCTTCAAGTTGAATCTTAAGCCTTTTTCATTTTATAGAATCGTTGCTTCTTATGTTGGGTATAAAGATACAACTATAGAAATTAGCACCGATGGGAAAGGAAATTCTATTGTAAACAATGTGGTTTTTGCTCTACGCAAAGACGGTATGCGATTAATGGGGAATTTATATGGTGCTGAAGATGAAACACCAATCAGTAAAGCGAATTTGATATTGAAAAACATAATGACACGTCAGGAATTGCGCTTTACTACCGGCATTGACGGGTATTATAATTTCAAATTAGACTACGAAGCCAACTATCAGCTGAAAGTAGATAAGTATTCAGATGGTATAATGAATGTATATCAGGATACAAGTTTTTATATTTCAACTATTGGTTTCAATATACCATTGGATTTTAAGTTCGATATTCGTTTAGGGAAATCTGTTACTGTTGTAAAACCTAGGGTTGAAAAAGAGGTTGCTGCTGTAAGTAAGCCTAAACCTGTTGAACCAATTATAGAAAAGAAACCTGAGCCTGTTGCTCCTCCTGTGGTTGCCCAAGTAGTTGAAGTTCCTAAGGCTGTAGTAGAAACGAAAAAGCTTGAACCAATTCAAACGCCTGCATCACCTAAAGCAAATATTGATACTGTTGGGTTGCAAGCTAAGGTGCCAACAGAGAAAAAACACGAAA
The DNA here is from genome assembly GCA_016786765.1 of Chitinophagales bacterium. Classification (GTDB taxonomy): domain Bacteria; phylum Bacteroidota; class Bacteroidia; order Chitinophagales; family LD1; genus CALAYL01. The sequence continues at coordinate 33,248 of JAEUUZ010000051.1, read as the reverse complement.
AGCATGTTAAGTCTACTGAAGATAAGAAAGTTGCAGTTGGTGTAAAATCTGAGAAGAAGGATACATTGATAGCTATCGCAAATACTAAACCTGTAGTTGCAAAAGTAGAGTCGGAAAAGCCAAAGAAAGAGCACAAACGCGGAAAGGATAAGCCCACAACTGTGACTGTTGCTAAAGTGAGTACTATATCGATAAAACCAAATGCTACTGTAGCTAAGAAAGATATTCCAAAAGCTAAGAAGCCATTGAGTGAAGAAGATTCAATTCGAATTAAAGAGCAAATCATTATTGATGCACAAAAGGAGTTGGAGCGTCAAAATCAATTTGCTTTAGAACGCCAGAAGAGAGAAGCGTATGAAGCTAGCCAGCGTGATATGCTCCGCTATTACGAAAATAAGGCGCAAGGCAAAAATGAAGATCCAATCGTAACTAATAAAACCATCGATAAGGCGGCATTTGAGACTAAGGTTGTTGTTGCTCAAAAACAGGAGCCAATTGAACAAAAGTATTACAACTATAGCGTTAAGCCGAAGAAAACAATTATCAAAGGTAATGTTTTGGATGGCGCGAATCAACTGAAGATGGCTAGTGTGAATGTGAGTGTTCGTCCGTTGAATAGTATTTTTTCTGTAGAAACCCAAACCGATAAAATGGGATACTTTGAAGCGGAAGTAGATAGTGGCGGAATGTATATTATCTCGTTTTTTAAGACAGATTATAAGATTTCAAAACAGTTTATTGACCTTTCTGATAAAAACACGAAGGAGTATACACTTCAAGATGTTTATTTAGGCGAAAATGTAAACGTAGATATCAATAGGGATATGCCGGCATTTTTCTTCTTTAAGAATAAAGCTGAGTTGACGGAGAGTGTTATTGAGGAGTTAAATGCAATTATTGTGTTGATGGCTAAAGATCCTACTTATTCTATCAAGCTGATTGGTTTAGCAGCTGCTGACGAAAACTTCCCTAAGCCGCTTTCTACAAGTCGTGTACAATCTATTGCTCAATATCTAGTTGCAAACGGTGTGAACAGTACACAAATTAAATTTGTTGCACTAGGCGATACAAAACATCGATCCAATTGTGGTTTATCTAAGCCATGTACTTCTGAAGATTACGACAAAGACCGTGCGGTTGTTTATTTGATTACAAAGTAGTTGGTTTTCTTCATTCTTAAAGCTCATTATTGTTATGAATAAGCTTTAAATGGATTGGTTTAATTCCCAGATCATGATGTATTATGTTGCTAAAAATGGGTATTCAGTTATTGCTTAGTTTGCCAAAGGGAAAAGATAGCAGCAAATAAAAAGCCTGAGAATATTCTCAGGCTTTTTATTATTAGTGAATTATTGAGTAGCTTATTCTACAACAAATTTCGCTTTAAATCCTTTGTTGGTATCGGTGATTTGTATTGTGTACATACCTTTAGCAAAGGCGCTAACATTGATTTGTTTGTTCATTAAACCAATTAGGTCGATTTTTTCATCATATACTTTGTTACCTAACATATCAACGATTTGAATTGAACCATTGATGCGGTCAACGGTATTGATATCTAAATTAAGTACTGTATGTGCAGGACTAGGATACGTTTTGATAATTGCATTGAAAGCACTCAAGGTATTAATGCCTGTAGTATTAGCACGGCATTGAGCACCTGCGTTAATTACATCTAAAGAAAGCGAACCGAATGGATTTTGTCCCATACCGCTTAATGCCGACAAGTCAAAAGTAGTGTCTCCGTCAAAGAATGGAGGGAAAGGATTGGCATGAACACTGATTGTTCCTGCAACAGATGCCGGATATGTACCTGCTGGGTCGTTTGTTGTACCAGCTACTTTAAAGCAACCTCCTTGTCCACCTAAGAATACCCCGTTTGAAGGGTTATAAGTTGGTGTAATTCCAGTTGGAAGTCCCGTTACCCCAGTTATTACAATTGAATCAATATAGAACTGCCCTAGTAATCCACCAATTGCTGCAGGAAGACCAAAGTCAACCGGATCAACACTTGCAGGGATTTTGAATTGTACAGTTTGTGTATACGCTACCCCTCGAACAACACATGGTAATGTATCCGGATAAGAGAATTTTCCTGCCGGAATAAGCGTGGTGTCAATTGTACAAGCCACCTGTGCATTTAGCTGAAATACTACAGCTAAAACTGTCAACGTTGAGAATAAAAGTTTTTTCATTTTTTGAGTTTAAATAGATTTATGTGATGAAATTAAGATAATTTTCCGACCATTTCAATAGGATTTACCCATTTGTCAAATTCTTCCGCAGTTAAATAGCCTAACTCGATAGCTGTTTCTTTCAAAGTTTGTCCTTTTTTATGGGCCGTTTGGGCAATTTCAGCGGCTTTGTAATAGCCTATATGCGGATTCAATGAAGTGACCAACATTAGTGAACCATGAAGATTTTTGTTGATATTTTCTTCCAAAGGCTTAATGCCAACGGCACATTTATCGTTGAACGACATACATACATCTCCAATCAAACGCGCTGAATGAAGGAAGTTGTAAATCATCATTGGTTTAAACACATTTAATTCAAAATGACCGGTTGCTCCGCCTATATTAATCGCTACATCATTACCCAAAACTTGTGCTGCAACCATAGTCATTGCTTCGCATTGTGTTGGGTTAACTTTGCCCGGCATAATCGATGAACCCGGTTCGTTATCCGGAATAAACAGTTCACCAATACCGCAACGTGGGCCGGAAGCCAATAAGCGAATATCGTTCGCGATTTTCATTAAAGCACAAGCAACAGTTTTCAAAGCCCCGTGTGATTCAACGATGGCATCGTGTGCAGCTAACGCTTCAAATTTGTTTTCCGCTGTAATGAAAGGTAATCCGGTTAGTGTAGCAATGTGTTGAGCTACATTGTCTGAATAATTCGGAGGGGTGTTAATGCCTGTGCCAACAGCTGTTCCACCTAGTGCTAACTCTGCTAAATGCGGAAGTGTATGCTCAATGGCTTTAATACCGTGATTCAATTGCGAAACATAACCCGATAACTCTTGTCCTAATGTAAGTGGAGTAGCATCCATCAAGTGGGTTCTGCCAATTTTTACGATATGCATGAACTCTTTCGACTTAGCCGCTAAAGTATCACGTAAGGTTTTCAAACCCGGTAAAGTTACGTCCAACAAAATTTTGTAGGCGGCAATGTGCATAGCTGTAGGGAAAGTGTCGTTCGATGATTGTGATTTATTGACATCATCGTTCGGGTTCAATTGTTTTTTCTCATCTAATAGTGAACCGCCTAAGATTACATGTGCTCTGTAAGCCACTACTTCGTTCACATTCATGTTTGATTGTGTACCCGAACCGGTTTGCCAAACCACTAAAGGGAACTGGTCGTCTAATTTGCCTGCTAAAATTTCATCACAAACCTGACCAATAATATCGCATTTCTCTTTTGGCAAAACACCTGCTTCGAAATTGGTAATGGCTGCCGCTTTTTTCAAATAAGCAAATGCCTTGATGATTTCTTTCGGCATTTTATTAATGTCCTGTGCAATGTGAAAGTTATCGATAGAACGCTGTGTTTGTGCGCCCCAATACACATTTGCAGGCACTTCCACAATACCCATCGTATCTTTTTCTTTTCTGAATTCCATGGTGTTTTTAAAGTTTATGTTTCAAAAATAGCGTCTTTATGGCATCACTTTTTATGATAAAATTAGTTTTATTTTCCTTTGAAATTGGCTTTTCGTTTTTCGAGGAATGCAGTAGTGCCTTCCACAAAATCTTCAGTGGCTACGCATTCGCCAAAAGTTTCAATTTCAGTATTGAATCCATCAATACCATCTGTGAAATGGGCATGGACACACTCAATCACTTTCGCAACGGCAACAGGAGCTTGTGTTGCAATTTTTCGTAAGATACTTTTGCTGGTTTCCAATAACTCTACTGTTTGTACAACTTGATTGGCTAAACCTAATTTGTTGGCTTCTGTGGCATCAATGGTATCTGCAGTAAGCAACAACTCAAGTGCTTTTCCCTTGCCTATCAATTGCACCAAACGCTGTGTGCCACCATAGCCAGGAATCAACCCCAGCTTTACTTCCGGCTGACCGAATTTTGCGTTTTCACTGGCAATTCGTAAATGACATGCCATCGCCAATTCGCAACCGCCACCCAACGCAAAGCCGTTAACCGCTGCAATAATTGGTTTTGGTGATTGTTCGATTTTATTGAATACATCGTGTCCTCTTCTTGCTAAGGCAACGCCTTCTTGTTGGCTTAGTCCTTTAAATTCAGAGATGTCAGCTCCGGCTACAAAGGCTTTGTTTCCTTTCCCGGTAAGAATGGCGCCACGCAAACTATCATCAGCAATAAATAAATCAACCACTTCGTTCAACTCGGCAATTACCGTTTTGTTGAGTGCATTTAATTTGTCTTCGCGATTGATGTAAATAATTAAAAGGTTGTCTTGGGTTTCCGTGAGGAGAGTAGAGAATTCTTTCATTTTTTGAATTGTTTTTGCGGATGCAAAAGAAGAAAAGTTTTATGATGAAATGGTTTTTTTAAGGGCTTAAAAGTTTCGATGTTGTTCTACCCAGTTCACAATATATTTTGCGATATCATGGGTGTTGGTTCCGGGCGGGAAAAGCATGCCACAACCTTTTGATTTTAAGGCATTCATATCGTCTTCAGGAATAATGCCTCCACCGGTAAGTAATACATCTTGCATGCTATTTTCCTTCATCAGGTCGAGAATTTTCGGGAAAACGGTGTTGTGGGCTCCTGAAAGAATACTTACTCCAATGGCGTCTACATCTTCTTGCAGGGCGGTATTAACCACCATTTCCGGTGTTTGTCGGAGACCGGTATAAATAACTTCCATACCTGCATCGCGCAGTGCCGATGCAATCACTTTCGCTCCGCGGTCGTGTCCATCGAGTCCCACTTTTGCTATTAGAATTCTAACCGGACGATTCATATTTGTTTGTTTTAGCGTGAAACTAATCTTGTTTTATAAATGAAAAAACCTCTGCAACGCAGAGGTTTAAATATTTCCCAAAGGGTGAATTAAAAATCATCATCAAAATCACCGCCATCATCATCGAAACCATCATCATCAAAATCGTCTAAGCCTAGGTCATCGTCATCATCGTAACTTTTTCCCTTGCCTTTGCCGCTTGCTTTTGTTTCAATCATGTCGTCAAACTCTTCGAAGTCCTTCAAATCATCTGCTGATGGTTCAACTTCTTCATCTTCGAAGTCGTTTACTAACTCTTCATCATCAAATTCATCTTCATTCTCGAGTTCATCATTCTCATCGAAATCCGGTTCTTCCTCTTCGTCTTTGCGCTTGCGTGGCATATTGATTGTTTTATTGGTTTATTAATGATAGGTGTTGCAAAAAAAAGAAGTTTATGCTATTCCAAAAATATATGGCAATTATTTTTTTTACGCAATACAAAGTTAAACAGTTTCAAAATAACTCAACGATTTTTTTAATCGTTCAGCGGATTTATCTTTTCCAAGCAAATGAATCATTTCGAAAACAGGAGGCCCTTGCATAGTGCCGGCTAATGCAACACGTAACAACGGCATCACATCTCCAATTTTAAAGCCATTGGCTGCAACCCATGCTTTGAAAGCCGTTTCAAGACCAGTAACAGAAAAATCTTCACAGTTGGTTATCAAATCGACTACTTCATTTAATTTGTCTTTTACCGGTGTAACAAATTTTTTCTTGATGGTATCTGTGTCAAATGTTTTAACATCTTCAAAAAAGTAATACCCAATTTCCGATAAATCGTTCAAGAAAACAGCTCTATCTTTCATCAAACGACAATATTCTGTAACATATGCTTTCTCGTATGTGTAGCCTTTCGCTACTAATGCATCTTTTATTTGTTCTGCTAAAACATCATCCGGAATGCGTTTAACATATTGTTGATTGAACCATTTTGCTTTTTCGAAATCGAATCGAGCACCGGCTTTATGTACTTTTTCAAGCGAGAAGAAATTAATCATCTCCTCTTTGCTCATAATTTCAATATCATTGCCCGGGTTCCATCCTAACAAAGCAATAAAGTTGATGAAAGCTTCCGGCAAATAGCCTCTTTCTCGATAACCTGAGGATACTTCTTTTGTTTCCGGATCAATCCAAGTGAGCGGAAATGAAGGGAAACCTAAACGGTCGCCATCACGCTTACTTAATTTTCCATTGCCATCCGGTTTAAGGATGAGCGATAAATGAGCAAAATTTGGCATCACTTCTTCCCAGCCAAAGGCACGATACAGCAAAACGTGTAAAGGTGCAGAACTCAACCATTCTTCTCCACGAATCACATGGGTAATTTGCATCAAATAATCATCCACTACATTCGCTAAATGGTATGTTGGCATACCATCATGTTTCATCAACACTTTGTCATCTAATTGTGACGTATTAAACGTTACCCAGCTTCTAATCAAATCGTGAAACTTCACATCTTCGTTACGCGGCATTTTGAAACGCACAACATACTGGTCTCCACGGTCGATGCGGGCTTTCACTTCATCGGCAGGGAGTGAAGTAGAGTTCTTCATATACTGACGAGTAACCGCACTATATTGCCAATTCGGTACGCCTTGTGCTGTAGCATTGGCGCGCATTTGATCGAGTTCTTCCGGTGTGTCGAAAGCGATATAAGCATGCCCGGATTCCAACAACATGTCAGAATATTTTTTGTACATAGGTTTGCGCTCGCTCTGGCGATACGGTGCGTGTGGGCCATCTCCAAAACCAATACCTTCGTTTGGTGTAATACCACACCATTTCAACGAATCAATGATATATTGTTCTGCTCCTGGAACGAATCTGTTTTGATCGGTATCTTCAATACGAAGAATAAAATCTCCGCCTAATTTTTTGGCCAATAAATAGTTGTACAATGCTGTACGAACTCCACCCATATGCTGAGGCCCTGTGGGACTTGGCGCATATCGCACTCTTACTTTTCTTTCCATAATCTTTCGTTTGAAATCTCTGCCAAAATAGTTTTTCTAGCCGAAACTCTAAACAGTAAATTGTATAATTGGAAATAAATAAATTTTGTGTTCGAATTCGGAGCTAAAATGATGGTGAAGCCACCGCGAATGTTAAGGCGTGTTTATGCCGGTGCATTGTGGAAAGTGCAAACGAAAGAGAAAAAACTTTATCTCACCTTCGATGATGGTCCCATTCCGGAAGTTACTCCTTGGGTGCTTGATATGCTAAAACAGTATCAGGCAAAAGCAACTTTTTTTTGCATTGGAAATAATATCGCTCAATATCCGCGAGTGTTTCAGGAAATTGTTCACCAAGGGCACATTGTGGGTAATCATACTTTCGATCATCTGAATGGTTGGGCAACACAAAATGAAATTTATTTACAAAATACTGAACAGTGCCAATCTATTTTTGCGGAAGCCTATAATCGAATGCTATTTCGTCCACCATATGGAAGAATGCGATTTTCGCAATTCAATGCGTTAAAACGAAAATATAAAGTGGTATTGTGGGATGTGTTGAGCATGGATTATGATGCTGGCCTTTCAGCAGAAGAGGTGTTGGATAATGTTGTTGGAAATGCTACAAATGGCTCTATTATTGTGTTTCACGATAGTTTAAAAGCGGAAGCGCATTTGCGTTATGTTCTCCCAAAGGTTTTGCAATATTATTCTGAGAAAGGATTTACATTTGCGCCATTATGCGATTAGTAGATACACACGCCCATCTTTATTTAAACGATTTCAAAGCGGATATGTCTGCCGTAGTGCAGAAAGCCAAGCAAAATGGCATAGAAAAGGTCTATTTGCCGGCCATTGACAATGAAACGCATCAGGATTTATTGAATTTAGTGGATTCCAATCCCGATTTTTTTCGTCCTATGATGGGTGTACATCCCTGCAGCATCAAAGAAAATTATTTGGAAGAGTTAGCAATTGCTCGACAGTTGCTCGATAGCCGTTCCGATTGGAGTGCCGTTGGTGAAATTGGATTGGACTATCATTGGGATCTTTCTTTTAAAGAACAACAAAAGGAAGCATTTGATACACAAGTAAACTGGGCGATTCAAATGGATTTACCTGTGGTGATACACAGTCGAAAATCAACCTACGATTGTGTGGAACTGTTGAAACCTTATAAGGGAAAAGTGAAAGGCATTTTTCACTGTTTTAGTGGATCGTTGGAAGAAGCAAAAGAAATCACTAAACTTGGATTATTATTAGGCATAGGAGGTGTTGTGACCTACAAAAATTCAGGATTGAAAGATGTTTTGCCCGAAATTGGATTGGAGCATTTAGTATTGGAAACAGATTCGCCTTATCTCACGCCTGTGCCGCACAGAGGCAAGCGCAATGAATCAGCTTATATTCGTTTTGTGGCCGATGAAATTGCGCATGTGTTAGGTAAAAGCGTTTCGGAGGTGGCCAATGTTACTACTCAGAATGCCGAAAAGCTGTTTCGCTGACAATAATCACTTATTTCGATCGTATTCAATGACAGAGTTCAGAAGATTTGACTCTGCTTTTGGTAACTTTGTATTATAAAAATACAAATATGAAAAATCGAATGCTTAATGTTACTTCTGTGTTAATGCTTATTGCGTTAATTACTTTTTCTGCTTGCAAGAAAAATGAAGAGGTGAATGATCCTAATATTGCTGATGTGAGTTACAATAAATTATATTCAGTTGTTCCCGGAGGTCCGCCAAGTGTTGATAGCATTGATTTTAACAATGATGGCTTGGCAGAAGTCGTCATCCAATTCGTAAATGCCGGAGCTGATACCGGTTTAGCATTATTTGCGCAAAAAAGCCAAACATTTCAAGTAGTGTTGCAAAGTTTGACTCCGGTGCCGAATGCTAAGTTGTTTAATAAAGGTGACGATATTCCAACTAGCGATCCGGTCTATTATCCAATGACTTATATTTCAACAAAGGTTTCAGGCTATCGCTTAGGTGTTTTAAATGGTGAAGGATATATTGCTTTTCGTATTAGCACTGGAACAAAATATCAATACGGTTGGTTGAAAGTTTCAATTAATAGTGCCTTCACTGAATTTAAGATATTAGAGTACGCCTATAGTTTGCAATACAATACGCCTATAAAGATAGGCGCTAAGTAAGTTAAATGCGCCCCAAGTAAAAAAAGCACCTTCATTTGAGGGTGCTTTTTTTGTGTAGACTATTGTTATAATCCTTTAATGTCCTGCATCTTTAATTACCCCACCCGTTACCTTTATGGTTTTCGTAAAAATAACAATAGGAATAATGATGGCTATCATTGTTGCCAAGTATTGAAAAATATTAATGTAGGTAAGAATAGAGGCTTGTTTTAAAAATTGATTGGTCACTGCCATGTAGGCCTGAGTTTTTGCTATACCTAAATCGGAAGTGTATCGGCTGAACGACAAAGTGAATGTATTAATTCGATCGGTAAAATTCGGATTGTTAGCTGTGGCATGAATCAACAAATCGTTGTAATGCTGCATAGTGAATTTTTCTAACACTACACCTACAACTGCTACCCCAATAGAACCGCCTAGTTGACGAATCATGTTTGAAAGTCCCGATGCTTGCTGAATGTCTTTACCCTGAAGTCCGGCAAGGGTAAGGTTAGTAAGCGGTACAAACAAAAACCCGAATCCTAATCCACGCACCATCAACGGCCAAAAGAAGCTCGCTTGACTTGTGGTTGGCGACATTAAGAAAGAACACCACCATACAAATAGCATTGTTGCAAAAAAGCCAAAGGCAATTAAGTATTTAGGCGGAATACCTTTTTGTAATAGTTTTCCAATCATTGGCATTAAAAAGCCTGTGAAAAGCGCACCGGGTATAAAGAGCAGTCCGGTGGCAGTTGCCGTGAAGCCTAGCCAACGTTGTACAAAGATTGGAATAATAAATACTGTAGTGAAAAGCACTGCGCCAAGAATAAAATTGAAGAATACGCCAGTTGCCACATTCCCTTTAGCAAATACCCGTAAATCTACAACCGGATTTTCTGTGGTTAATTCGCGCCAAACAAAACCAATGAGCCCGAACGTGGCTACAATAAAGCCAATTATAATAGTTCTACTTTCAAACCAATCGTTGCGCTCGCCCTGCTCCAATACAAATTGCAATGAACCAATTCCAATAATCAATAGTATGATACCTAACCAATCTACACCGCTCTGTTTTACTTGGAATGGATTATTCTTGATAAAAATAACTGTTAAAAAAGTAGCTAAAATCCCTACAGGTACGTTAACGTAGAACAACATCGGCCATTCGAAATGGTCGATAATGTAACCTCCCATAAATGGTCCAAGTGTTGGTCCAAGAATGATACCCATTCCAAAAAACGCACTAGCCATTCCTAGTTTTTCTTTTGGATAAATTTCTGTTAGAATTGTTTGTGATGTAGTAATCAATGCGCCACCCCCTAAACCTTGAATAAATCGCCAGAATACCAATTCCCAAATGCCTGACGAATTTCCGCACATGAAAGATGAGAATGTGAATAGTGCAATGGAAAATGCAAAGTAACGCTTCCTCCCAAACTGACTTGACAGCCAACCAGCCATGGGTACAATTATAATATTGGCGATGGCATAGGAGGCAATAACCCAGCTAATTTCACCAATGGTAGCCCCTAGGTTTCCCATTAATGTATTACTGGCTACGTTCACAATAGTAGTGTCGATGATTTCCAATAGAGAGCACATCACCACTGTAATTGTGATAATAACTCTACGCCATCCGTGTTCAACGAGCGCGTTGCTATCTTGTTGTGGTACAGACATGGTTGCCATTTATTTTACGTGGACGCTTACTGTACAATTCATGCCCGATTTAAGTGCTTTATTTTTCAAATCTTTACTATCGAAAGTGATTTTCACCGGAACTCGTTGTACTACTTTCACAAAATTACCGGATGCATTGTCAGCCGGAATCAACGAGAACTTGTTACCTGTGGCCGATTGGATACTTTCTACTTTCCCTTTCAATTTCAATCCGCTGTATGCGTCTACCTCCACATCTACTTCTTGCCCCACTTTCATTTTCTCTAATTGCGTTTCTTTGAAGTTGGCTACAGTCCAAATGTCATCGCTGTTTACGATGTACATCAATGTTTGTCCAGGACTTAATAACTGCCCAATTTGAATGTTTTTCTTGCTTACATAACCGTCTTCAGGTGCAAGAATTACAGTGTACGACAGATTAAGTTTTGCGAAATTAACTTCTTCAGCACGCTGCTGAGCAAGAATTTCAGCCGGTTTCATTTGTGAACCTACAGAAGAAGCTTGCGATTGAGATGCAGATGATTGCTCACGTGCAGCACTCAATTGCGATTCAGCTACCGTTAATAATTTCTCTGCAGTTTCTTTTTCAGCTTTCACTGCATCGAATTGTTGTTGTGTTACACTTTGTAATTGAAGTAGCTTTCCATAACGCTCATATTCCTGATTGGATTTCCACAAACGAACTTTAGCGGCTTCTGCATTCGCTTTCGTTGTTAAAATATTGCTACTCACTGCACTTGCATTTACCGTTGCCGTTTTTGTATTACTGCCTATAACACCTAACTGTGCCTGTGCATTTGCAAAAGCTAATTCGGCCTGTTTAACTCGGATGGCAAAGTCGGATGGATTCAGCACTACAAGTGTATCACCCTTTTTTACAAACTGATTGTCTTGTACATAAATCTTTTCTACGAAAGAACTGATACGCGAAGACACAGGAACTATGTTTGCTTCCAGTTGTGCGTTATCCGTTTCTTCATAGTTCATTCCATGTATTACCTTATTTACTATAAACGCAATAATGATCAGGAATAGAACTCCTGCTATAATGGGTGCGATTTTGTTTTTTTTGTTTGTTGCCTCTACTGTTGTTTCCATGATGTGTTATACTTGATAGTTTAGTTTAATTGTCCGATAGCTTTTAAATATTTGTAATATGCGACCTTTGCATCGCATTTTGCATTGATAAGATTGAGCTCCGCTTGAAATAATTGTGCATCTGCATCTAACAAGTCAGCGAATACACTCATTTCTCCGGTAAATCTGTTTTTCATAATGCGCTGATTCTCTTTAGCCTGTTGTACTGTTTTGTCAGCTAATTCTATTTTTTTAATATTCAATTGATAGTTTTTCAATGCAGTAAAGGCCTCTGTTTTGATGCCATCTTGTAATTGAGCGGTCATCATCTCGTTTAACTTGGTGTTGATTTTTGCATCTTTTATTCCTGCACGCGCTGTGTATAAAGAAGAAAGGTTCCAGTTCAAGGTTAATCCTGCATCCCAAGTATCTTTGAATTTATCTTGTTGCGGGAATACACGTTGATTCGGATTGTTATAGTAGAAATTGAAGCCGCCCGCTAATGTAGGATAATAGGCGCTTTTGGCGCTTTTCATTAAATAGTTCCCTGCATTAATTTTTAGTAGGGCACTTTTATATTCTGCTCTGCTAACTGTGGCCGACTCAATATCTCTGGGATTTGGATTGGTATTCGATTTTTCTAATTCGGTAAGATTGGGTTCTAGTGTTGTTTTTTCATCAATGCCTAATAAAATGGCTAGGTTGTAATTTACAATAGACGTCACATTTTCCATTTCCAACTTCGTTACATCTAAACTCGATTTAGCCAGTTGAGCTTTCAGCACATCGTTTTGTAAAGCCATTCCTACAGTATTGAAATTTTGAATGTCTTTCAATCGATTGTCTATCGTTTTGGCATTTTCATCAATGATTTTTTGCGATGAAAGACTTTTGCAATAGTTGTAATATTGTTGAATAACGATCAATTTTAATTCATCTTCCTCCTTCTTTGTATCGATTTTACTGGCTTCCAGTATTTCTTTAGCGGCTTTCAAGTTGTAAATGTTACGAAGTCCGGCAAATAAGGTTTGTTGTATTGAAGCACGATTATAAAATTGGTTCGGAATTACCGGATTCAATTCAGTAGTAAAAACACCCGGAATACTGATTTTATATGGGTCGATGTTTGTGCTTAGTCGGGTATAAGCAGCGGTTACAGATACATTTGGAAGAAAGGGATTGATGGCATTTTCTTGCTTTGCTTCAGCACTTTCAATCTTAAGTTTCGACAACTGAATACTTTTGCTATTCTGTGTTCCTAACATAATAGCTTCTTGAATGGTGATCGGACGTTTGATTTCGTTCTGTGCGAATACGCTTGCTCCATATAGCAGGAGAAAAACAAGCGGAAGTTTCGGGTGTATCATATTAATTAAGCGATTGATTAAAGTATGGGCAAAAAAATTATTTCTCTAACATGGCCTTGATTAAACTATTCATATAGGTTTTAAGTCTTTCTCTCATATCCTTGCTATAAACAGCATCAATGTTTTTTGTTTTCATGATATCGACTACCAAAACTTCCGTTAATACATAGGTTCTAGGGATAGCCATTAATGTCATTACAAACAGTTCGGGGTCTACTTTTTTAATTTCTTTCTTCTTGATTCCTTTTTCGATTAAATCGATAATTAATCCAAAATTGTTTCTCCATCGATCTTTTACGATAGTCATCACTTCGCTTTTTCGGGTCATACCCATTTCACGAAACATGATTTTGTGAAATGTTCTATTGTTAAAGAAAATCTCAACGTATAAATCTGCGATGTAAAGAATTTTATCAAGTACTAATGTTTCCTTGTTTTCAGTTATGTTTTTATCACTTTTAAGCGATATGATTCTTCTAAGTATAATTGATTTGTATAGTTCTTCTTTCGAACCAAAGTAATACGCAATCATAGCCGAATTTACATTCGCTTCAGCCGCAATTTTTCTTGTAGATGCAGCATCATAACCGTTTTCAGCAAACAATTTTTCTGCCACGTCCATGATGTGTTCTCGCTTTTCCGGCTGTAACTCTTTCATGTGCTTCCTATTAGTGAGTGCAATATTAATCAATCGGTTGATTAATAAAAATGTTTTTACATTTTTTTCTATCTATAGTACTAGGGTGATTACATAAAAAAAGTCCCGGAGCAACTCCGAGACTTTTTTGTTTAAAACATATGATTTTCTTAGTACTGTTTCGCTAAGAAAGCCTTGATTCTATTGAAATACTCGTTTTTATTTGATGTAAAATTTTTATCGTTTTCAACGCCCGGTACAACATATAAATCTGAGTTTTTCTTTCTCAACGCAGTTAATGTCTGCATATCGGCTTGGGTTACCACTTTGTCGGCTCCACCTACAATCAACATTAACGACTCTAAATGTTGCCCTTTAGATTCTAATGCAAATTTAGGCTCATACAACGTTTTCTCAGCGCCCGGAGGAACGATAACATCTAATGATTTCACCTCTTTTAGTCTGGTTTTTACAGTTTCTAAATCAGTATAGGGTGCGTCAGCAATTACTCGTTTTACTTTTACATTATTGCAGCTTACTCCAATAGCCAATCCACCTCCCATGCCCATGCCATAAACAGTGATAATTTGTTTCGCATCTTGTTTTTTAACTTCAGTAATAACCGCATCTAGGTCTTTTGCAAAATTAGGCATTATATACATGTTTGGGTTCACACGTGCATCTTGTGATTTGCCGTAACCGCGATAGTCGAACATCACTACATTATAGTTCGCGCCAAGAAATAAACCTGCAATATCAAAGTTGTCGGCCATATTGCCATCGCCATCATCACAGATAACTACGGTTTTATCCGACATTGACTTAGCCGGGGATATTCTCCATGCTAAAATATCTATACCATCTTCCGTTTTAACATGCCACTCTTTAAAATTTAAGCCTAAATCCTCTGGGTAAAAGGCATATTCTTTCGAAGGTTTCAGAGCAAAAGAACTGTAGGCCGTAAAGGCCAATGCAACTAGAAAAAGTTTTTTCATGCGTTTGTTTTTTGTTTATGTAATGCTAAATATAAGACTTTAAAAATAGTTGTCTATATAATATCGTACAATCTATTAATCATCTTAATTTGGGTGTTGAAATCAAAAACTCTGCCAAAACAAATTCTAACTAAATTTAAACATGATTAACGATACGTTTCGGCATAAAGGTCTGCGAAAAGCAATGGTAGAGAAAATGCGCGACTTAGGCATTACCGATGAACGCGTGTTGGCGGCAATGGAGCGCGTACCTCGTCATTTGTTTATGGGCGCTGAATCCGTTTTTGATGAAATGGCATATGAGAACAAAGCTTTTCAAATCGGGAGCGGACAAACCATTTCTATGCCGCATACAGTAGCTTATCAATCCCAGTTATTGGAAATAGCTCAAGGCGATAAAGTATTGGAAGTAGGCACAGGCAGTGGTTATCAAGCAGCAGTATTGGCTGAAATGGGAGCAAAGGTTTTTTCTATAGAACGCCAAAAATCGTTATTCGACAAAACAGCTCCATTTCTTCGCGAATTGGGTTATACATCTATTAAAACTTTTTTTGGCGATGGTTTTGTTGGTGTGCCTGGTTTCGCTCCGTTTGATAAAGTTATTATCACTGCCGCTGCGGATGAAATTCCTCGCAAATTATTAGAGCAAATGATGATTGGCGGACAAATGGTAATTCCATTAAACGATGAAACAAAAACAGTAATGAGAAGAATTACACGCATTGAAGAAAATGAATACGAAGAAGAGCAATTTATCGATTGTGCATTTGTTCCAATGTTGAAAGGGAAGGCTTATTAACTTAATGAAAAAGAATGGATATACTCTCTACGATTGAGCATCTTGTTGGCACCGATTGGCATACTGCCATGTTAATTATTTTCAATTTGATTGTGATTGAAAGTTTGCTGAGCGTTGATAATGCTGCGGTATTGGCTACTTTGGTAATGCCCTTGCCTGAAAAAGACAGAAAACGTGCATTACGCATCGGATTAATTTTAGCGTATATTTTTAGAGGAACTTGTCTTTTTTTAGCCAGTTATCTCATTCAAATAAAATGGTTGAAACTGTTAGGTGGCGCCTACTTAGTATACCTTGGATTAGATTATTTCTTCTCGCACACAAGTACAGTTGAAGATCCCGAAGGACATATCACTAAGAATCGATTCAAATTTCTTTCCCCGTTTTGGAGTACAGTATTGATGGTAGAAAGTATGGATTTAATGTTTTCACTTGATAACGTTTTCGCTGCCGTAGCCTTCACCGATAATATTGTTTTGATTTGTATTGGTGTGTTTATAGGGATTATAGCCATGCGAACTGTAGCTGTTTATTTTGTGAAATTGATGGAGCGTCACCCGCTGTTAAGTCATTCTGCGTTTGTTGTTATTTTATTGTTGGGAATAAAGTTGATGTTAGAATCTATAGGACATTATTATCCTAATCCGGTAAGTCATTTGCTTGAATCGGAACATGCAGATATGTATTTCTCCATAGGAACTGTTGTTGTTTTCTTATTGCCATTGTTGTATTCACTGATAAAGGATAATCGGAAATGATATATGCAGAAAAAATCATTTTTTGAACGTATCAAACAATCGTTTCGTGAAGTAGCGGAAGGTGATCAACCTAAGCAAGAGAAGCCTTTTCAGAAACAATTACGGGAGTCGCAATTACTCGAAATCCAAAATTCGTTGATTGTTTTGACGGCCGATGTGATTAAAGCAAGCAAGGCTTTCCCTTCGCAAACAGAGCAGTTTGTTGTAAATTACTTCAATCAGCATTTTGGTTTTATCTATTCAAAAAAACGGATGGAGCAATTGCAAAATCATCTTTCGGTGAATACTTCATCCTATACAAAAATAAGTTGCACGCAATTAAAATCTTTAGCCACCGAAGATTCAATCGATGAAATGATTCGATTTTTGATTGATGTGGCAGTGAGCGATGATTTTATCAATGCTAAGGAAATTAAGGTGTTACAGCAAATTGGGAAGTATTTGGGTGTGCCGAATGTAATCATGGAGTCGTACTTGAATATGGCTAAAGACAGTTCAAACCCATATGTGCTGCTCGAGATTGAAGAAGGGGCATCGGCAAAGGAGATTCAAGCGGCATACCGGAAAATGGTATTGAAGTATCACCCCGATAAGTGTAAGCTGCAATTGAGTAAGGAAGCCATTAACCAGAAGTTTTATGCCGTTAAGCGAGCCTATGAACTCGTGAAAGACAATTCACTAAACGATAATCCTTGATTATATTTTTATCATTTCTACTTTTTTTCTACATTGTAACACATGGAAACTACACCGTCATTTGATATTGAACAAGAAAACAAGCTCATATTAAAGGAGTATCGTGCATTGTTGCGTTTATTGAAGAACAATATTTCAAAACACGACAAAAAAAATATTCGGGAGGCTTTTGAGTTGGCAATGGAGAGTCACTCGAGTATGCGCAGAAAATCGGGTGAACCCTATATTCTCCATCCACTTTCTGTTGCTCAAATTGCAGCAGGAGAGATGGGTTTAGATGTTACTTCGGTAATTTGTGCCTTGCTGCATGATGTAGTGGAAGATACCGAAGTAACTCTCGAAGAAATTGAGCATCGTTTCAATAAAGAAATCGCCAAAATTGTTGACGGTCTTACCAAAATAGCCGGAGTGTTCGATATGAACAGTTCCATGCAAGCTGAGAATTTCAGAAAGTTGTTGCTAACGCTTAACGATGATATTCGTGTTATCTTGGTGAAACTGGCCGATCGCTTACACAATATGCGAACACTCGATTCATTGCGAAGAGATAAACAGCTGAAAATTGCTTCAGAAACCCTCTATCTCTATGCTCCATTGGCTCACCGTATGGGACTATACGCCATCAAAACCGAGATGGAAGATTTATCGTTGAAGTTCACAGAGCCCGATTTATACAAGGAGATTGCCCGAAAACTCAATGAAACTAAGAAGGAGCGAAGCAAGTTTATCAATGATTTTATTCGTCCGCTCAAAGAAGAACTCGATAGACGTGGTTTCGACTGCGATATTTATGGTCGGCCGAAATCTATTTATTCCATCTATAATAAAATCAAAAATAAACATGTTCCTTTCGAAGAAATCTTTGATTTGTTTGCGATTCGAATCATTCTTCGCTCTAAACCTGATATGGAAAAATCAGATTGTTGGAGTGTATATTCTACAATAACGGATATTTATAAACCAAGTCCCGATCGACTGCGCGATTGGCTGTCGAACCCTAAAACCAACGGGTACGAAGCCTTGCATACTACGGTAATGAGTAATGTTGGAAAGTGGGTGGAAATTCAGATTCGAACAGAGCGTATGCACGAAATTGCGGAGAAAGGATTTGCGGCCCACTGGAAATACAAAGAAAATTCGAGCGATAATGCACTCGATGTTTGGTTAGAGAAAGTGCAAAACGTGCTCAGTAATACAGAAGACAATGCCATCGAACTCGTGAATGATTTTCGAACGGAGTTGTTGAACGAAGAGATTTTTGTGTTCACCCCAAAAGGAGATTTGAAAAAAATCCGAAAAGGCGCCACGGCACTAGATTTTGCCTTTGAGGTACACTCTGCCATTGGAAGAAAGTGTATTGGTGCTAAGGTGAATACAAAGTTAGTGCCGCTGAGCCATAAATTGCGCAATGGCGACCAAGTAGAAATTCTTACCTCCAATAAGCAATTGCCGAACGAAGATTGGTTGAATTTTGTAACCACAACAAAGGCGCGAAGTGCTATCAAACAATCGTTGAAAGATGATAAGCGTAGAATTTCGCAAGAAGGGAAAGTTGAATTGGAAAAAAAGCTGAAAGCGCTTAAAATTGAAGATTCAGAAGCAAATATCTTGTTGTTGTGTAATCACTTTAAAGTGATTTCGCCAATGGATTTATATTTCGAAGTAGCATCGAAGCGGATTAATCTTGCCGACTTAAGTAAGCTCGATACTGTTGCTGGGAAGATAAAACTGCCTCGACCGAAAGAATTGGAGAGCAAAGCTGAGATACAAAGCTTTGATTTAGCCGTTAAGGAAGCCTTGAAGAAAAATGCTGAATTACTTATCATGGGCGAAAGTAGCGATAAGATTGATTATAAATTTGCTTCTTGTTGTAATCCGGTGCCCGGTGATGATGTATTTGGTT
Organism: Chitinophagales bacterium; assembly: GCA_016786765.1. Classification (GTDB taxonomy): domain Bacteria; phylum Bacteroidota; class Bacteroidia; order Chitinophagales; family LD1; genus CALAYL01. The sequence goes on along the minus strand of JAEUUZ010000051.1, from coordinate 14,237 downwards.
TCATCACTATCAATGAAGGAATTAAAATCCATAGAACCAACTGCCCTAATGCGGTACAGTTGATGGCGAAGTATAGCTACCGAATTGTAAAAACTAAATGGACGAAACAGCATAATATTGCTTTCTTAACAGGAATTAAAGTCAGTGGAATTGATGATGTGGGCTTGGTAAATAAAATCACCAACGTCATTACAGGCCAAATGAATTTGAATATGCGTTCCATTTCATTTGAAAGTGAAGAAGGTATTTTTGAAGGCAAGATTATGATTTATGTACACGACACTACAGAGCTCGATGACTTGTGTGAAAAGCTTTTGGAACTGGATGGTATTTTATCGGTAGAACGATTTGAAGCAGAAGAAAAATAGTAATTATGTTTAAAGGGAAAACAGTTGTTATAACAGGAGGAGCTAATGGAATCGGAAAAGCAGCCGCAAGCTTATTTCTAGAGCGTGGTGCAAATGTATCCATTTGGGATTTTAATGAAGAAGTAGCCAAACAAACAGTAACTGAATTTGGAGTTGCCGAACGAACACTTTTTTGCAAAGTGAATGTGGCCGCAATGGAAGATTGTGTAAATGCTGCAACTGCAACGGTTGCAAAGTTTGGCCGTATTGATGTTTTGATTAACAATGCCGGAATCACACGCGATGCATCACTCACAAAGATGGATGCACAACAGTGGCAGCAAGTGCTGGATGTGAATCTCACCGGTGTGTTCAATACTACAAAATCGGTTTGTGATTATATGATTAAGCAGAAGTATGGTCGAATTATTAGTACTTCATCTGTTGTTGCTCTTTATGGTAACTTCGGACAAACCAATTACGCTGCTACGAAAGGAGGAGTGATTAGCTTCACTAAATCTTTAGCTAAAGAATTGGGTAAGTATAACATTACCGTTAATGCAGTTGCTCCTGGTTTTGTAGAAACCGATATCATCAAAACAATTCCTGATCATGTACTGCAAATGATTATTTTCAGAGTACCCCTTGGTCGTGCCGGTAAGCCTGCAGATGTAGCAAAAGCTTATGCTTTCTTAGCTTCAGATGATGCGGAATATATTTCCGGAACAGTCATTAACGTAGATGGAGGATTAACTTTTTAATAGCATAACAACGAATTATAGAATGTCTAAGTTTTGGAAATATTTTCTTTTTGGTCTTGCCGGTACTGTTGTTTTCTTTCTCCTAATGTCTGTGGGGTTGTTCGGATATATGCCATCCGTGGAAGATTTACAAGATCCCAATTCAGCTTTAGCCACTGAAGTAATTTCTGTTGACGGGAAAGTAATTGGTAAATATTACAGTCAAAATCGTTCCAATGTAACTTATGCTGATTTACCGAAATGTTTAGTGGAGGCATTAATGGCTACAGAAGATATTCGCTTTCACGAGCATACAGGTGTAGATTTGAAAGCCATTGCACGGGCAGTTTCCGGTGTATTTGCTGGTGGAAAAGGAGGAGGAAGTACAATTACGCAACAGTTGGCAAAGAATCTTTTTCCACGGGGTAATTCTTGGAAAATTTTTATTGTTATACGCAAACTAAAAGAATGGATAATAGCCGCAAAGTTGGAGCGTGCTTACACAAAGGAAGAAATTATGGCATTATATCTGAGTACAGTAGAATTTAGCGATAATGCGTTTGGTGTCAAAAACGCTGCACAAGTATATTTCGGGAAAACCGTAGATTCATTAAAAGTGGAAGAGGCTGCTGTTCTTGTAGGAATGCTGAAAGCCCCATATACTTATAATCCTAGAGTGCACCCTGAAAATTCTAAGAAACGAAGAAATGTGGTGATTGATCAAATGTTCCATTACAATTTCATCAACCAGCAGCAACGCGATTCATTGTTTAAATTACCATTGCATATCGATTTTCATCCTGAATCCCATGAACAAGGTGAGGCTCCATATTTCAGAGAATACCTACGGTCATGGTTAAAAAATTGGTGTAAGCAAAATCAAAAACCCGATGGAAGTAATTACGATATTTACAGAGATGGATTGAAAGTATACACAACTATAGATTCAAAGATGCAACAATATGCCGAAGAGGCACAACGAGAGCATTTAACGGAATGGCAAAAAATATTCTTCAAGTTTAAAGAAGGTTCAGATCCTTGGAAGGATTATCCCAAAGAATGGGAGCGTACCTATACGCAAAACGATCGTTATCGCGGATATAAAGCAGAAGGGAAGTCGCGTGCTGAAATAGACAAATTAATGAGTACGCCAATTCCGATGACTGTCTTTACCTATGAAGGTGAAAAAGATACGGTAATGAGCCCCAAAGATTCGTTAATCTATTATCGTTTATTTTTGCAAAATGGATTCTTAGCGGTAGATCCATATGTTGGACATATCCGTGCATGGGTAGGAGGAATTAATTTCAAGCATTTCCAGTTTGATCACGTAAACGAAAGTGTTAAACGACAAGTCGGCTCTACGTTTAAACCATTTGTATACTGTGCGGCTATTCGCGACAAGGGCTATTCTCCTTGTTATCAAGTGCCTAATCTTCCTGTTACATTTGAAAAAGGGGATCCCCGTTTTGGTTTATCAGTAGATTGGACACCTAAAAACTCCGACTCAAAGTATGGTGGAGTGATGACCCTTCGCCACGCTTTGGCAAATTCTGTAAACTCCGTTACGGCCTATTTAATGCATGAAATGTCGCCCGATGAGGTAGTGCGATTAGCCCATGAAATGGGCATTAAGAATGAAATACCCTCAAAACCTTCTATTTGCTTGGGTGCTGTGGATGCCTCGTTGTTTGAGTTGGTAAGTGCATACACTACATTCGTAAACAAAGGCACTCACATTGAGCCTATTTTCGTAACACGAATTGAAGATAAATCAGGCAATGTGATTCAAGACTTTGTGGCCAAGCAAAACGAAGTCTTGGATGAACAAACGGCCTATACCATGGTGGAGCTTATGCGTGGTGTTGTGAAGATTGGTACGGGTATGCGTTTACGATTTAAATACGGATTGCAAAGCGATATTATTGGCAAAACGGGTACAACACAAAATAACTCGGATGGTTGGTTTATTGGCGCAACACCTGATATTTTGGCAGGTTCATGGGTGGGTTGCGAAGATCGATTTATTCGTTTTCGTAGCATGGCTTATGGACAAGGGGCGAGTACAGCGCTACCCATCTGGGCAAAGTTTATGCAAAAAGTATACAGCGATAGCACACACTTTAAGGAATTCTCTCGGTCACATGTATTTGAACGTCCGGCTAAAATGGCTACAGAGCTTGATTGTGGCGCATTTGAAAACGAAACAATTGATAAGGTAAAAGATTACGGAAGCGAAGGCGAGTTTGTGCCGGAGAGCTATAAAGAAGAATAAGCTTTTACCGGAAGGCCTCCATCCGTTGAGAATCCATGCGTATAAACAAGAAAAGCAAAATTGTAAACGAAAACAAGGACGAGCCTCCATAGCTTATAAACGGAAGAGGAATGCCTATTACAGGCGCAACACCTATTGCCATTCCAATATTGATTAAGAAATGGAAAAAGAGAATGGAGGCTACACAATAGCCATAAACACGACTAAATTTCGAGCGTTGGCGTTCAGCTAGAAAAAGTATTCGATAAAATAGCGCCAAAAACACACCAATCAATAAGGTGCAGCCTACAAACCCGAATTCCTCTCCAATAGAACTAAAGATAAAGTCGGTGCTTTGTTCTGGTACAAATTTAAGTTTAGTTTGAGTGCCTTGTAAATAGCCTTTTCCAATTGGCCCACCAGAACCAATAGCTATAATCGATTGACGAATATTCCAGTCATTGCCTCCTTTCCCAAGCAATACATTAATACGGTCTTTTTGGTGCGATTTTAATTTGCTAAATGTATAATCTACGGTAAACACATATGCTGAAGCAATAACCCAAAGACCTAAAATAATTTTTACGGTGGATTTATTTCTCCAAAATAGGTAAACAAAAAGCAGCGCAACACCGAACAAAATACCGATGAAAATATAGTTCGGAATCAAAAGGGCCAGTACCGAAATAACAGCAACTGTTGTACCCACAATCAGAAAATAAGGTTCTAAGCCTTCTCTAAAAAAAGCCAGAACAAGTGCAACAAAAACGATTGCAGAGCCTGCATCACCCTGAACAATAATAATGAGCATCGGAAGTCCCGCTAATGCAAATGTTCTCCACTTATCTTTCCATTTACGGATGTCTACATTGAGTGTGCCTAAGTATTTTGCAACAGCCAAACATGCCGCTACTTTGGCTAGTTCTGAAGGTTGCATTTGAAATCCACCTATACGTATCCAGTTTTGTTGTCCCTTTATCTCGACTCCAAAAAAGATTACTCCAACTAAGGCTACGCACATAACTGTATAAATTACATACGCGAAAGTTGAGAAGAACTTACTGTCAACTATAAGTAAAATAAATCCCATAATGCAACTGGCAATCATCCACTGGAATTGTTTTCCACTTCTACTCAAGGAACTAAAAATATTTTGGTTTTCCTCTTGGTATACAGCCGAATATATTGTTGTCCAACCAAAGATTATCAGTATAAGATATAGTAAAACCATTATCCAGTCTATGTTTGCAGATAGCTGTTCTTCTTTTTTATACTTACTCATCTTCGGGTTTTGGTTTTGGAGCCGGACTATATTTATAAATAAGATTGGCCTCTAACATTGCCTTTTCTTTTACCAATCGTTTTGTAGAGATGGTATCATTTAAATACTTTTCAATAATCAGCGAAGCAATAGGACCCGCATATTTCGAACCATATCCAGCATTTTCAACACAAACGGCAATAGCGATTTTGGGTTCATCTTTGGATGCATATCCGGCAAAGAGCGAGTGGTTATCTCCGTGTGGATTCTGCACAGTTCCGGTTTTTCCGCAAATAGAAATACCCTCTACTTTAGACTCTGCCGCTGTACCGGCTTGTACCACCTGAAATAAGCCTTCCCTTACCGGAATAAACCATTCGGGACTTACTTTCGTATAGTGCTTCTCATCTTTTTTTCGAACATCTTTTTGTGTAGATGGGTCAATAATTTTCTTTACAATATGTGGAGTGTAATACCATCCGTTATTGGCAATAGCGGCAAATACATTGGCTAATTGCAATGGTGTGACCAAAATTTCTCCCTGTCCAATTCCTAGTGATATTATTGTTGACGAATGCCATCCACTTTCTCCATATATTTTGTTGAAGTACTTCACACTTGGAATATTTCCCTTGGCTTCAGAAGGTAAATCAATACCTAAGCGATTGCCCAAACCGAAGCTGTTACAATAGTTTGCCCATTTGCCATAGCTATCTTGAATTTTAGCGTATGATCTGTTTTCAATTACATTTCTAAACGTTTGCCAAAAATAAGGGTTACACGATTGGGCTAATGCGTATTCGATATCAGTAGCCCAAGGGTGATGGTGTGAACAGTGTAACGACAAACCAGCAAAGAAATAGGTGCCATTGCACGGCACAGTGTATACTTCACCCTGTACACCTTCATTTAGGGCAATCAATCCCACAATAGGCTTAAATGTTGATCCTGGTGGATAGGTGGCCATTGTAGCTCGATTAAATAATGGTTTTAAAGAATCTCTATTCAGTTTCGCAAAATTCTCACCTCGAATTGCACCACATAATAAATTCGGATCGTAACTCGGTGAAGACACCAAACACAAAATCTCTCCTGTTTTCGGATCAATCGCAACAATACTTCCTTTCTTATTTTGCATAAGTTTTTCGCCATAGGCTTGAAGCTTAATATCCAAAGTTGTATAGATATTATCCCCCGATTTTGCCATAGTATCGTACTTGCCATCAGCAAAACTTCCTTGATCGCGGTTATGTACATCAACGAAAATGAATTTCTTTCCTTGTGTTCCTCCTAATTCTTTTTCATATGTTTTTTCAATGCCTCCTTTACCTACATAATCTCCGGGTTTATAATATCCGTTCGAAGATGCGATTAATCTGTCATCTACCTCTCCAATATCACCCATAACCAGCGCTCCACACTTATTCGGATAGGTTCTGATAGTTCTCACTTGCCCGAAAAACCCAGGAAATAAATACAGAAATTCTTGAAACCGCGAGTAGGTCTCCATGGAGACTTGTTTCATAAAAAAAGAAGACTTGAATGTGGAGTACTTCTTTGCTTTCTGCATTCTGTCGGTGTAATCGGTATCAGATATCTGTAATAATTCACACAACTTAGTGGAATCAACATTCTTAGCCATTCTCGGAATAACCATAATGTCGTATATCGCTTCATTAAAAACTATCAATTCTCCATTCCGATCATAAATCATTCCGCGTGTAGGATACACCTCAATCTCCTTAATGGCGTTGTTTCTGGCAAGTATCGAATACTTTTTGTCAATCAATTGTATATATCCCAATCGAATCAAAAATAGCACTGCAAAAGCTGCAATGATAAGCCTGATAATGTCGTATCTGTTTTTAAAGAGGTCTTTCAAGTGGGAAATTTATTGCGCTAAAATAAAAGGATATATCCGAGTAAGGATAAAAATGTAACAAATTTTGTTGCGTGAAAAGCAAGAAGGAGTTTTCCCTTTATGTATGTCTTCTCCGCTTGTCGGTTGTAAACAAATACAAAAGAAAAATCGATATAAGAATTGAGGTAGTAGTACTCAATAAAATTTTTATCACCAACCAAAACAAGTTGTAAAAACCCCAAGATTCGATGCTGAAATAACTACCCAGTAAAATCAGATAGGCAACGGAGTAGTAAATTGCAAACCACATAATACCCTGAACATAAATGTTTGGGTTAATCTCAAAATCAGCCCCTTTGGGTGTAATAATACTTACTAAGTTTGGTCTTAAGAATCCAAGAAGTAATGCGGCAGCACCATGCATTCCCAAAGAACCTAAGAAGAAATCTACACTTAATCCCATCATAAGACTGAGCACCATTAATAACCATCTTGGTGTGTTGAAAGGGAGCGATAAAATGAAAATTGGATAGATATATACATCCAATAGCGGATGCGCATGTATATTACTAAAGAACAATACCTGTGCTAAAAGCAATAGGAAAAAGCGGATGATATTTATGGGAAAAACTCCACTCATTTTTTTGCCTGATTTATAACTGCTGAATCTAAAATTTCAAGTTCTTGTTTTTGTAAATGATTAACCACATAAACATGCGAAAGACTATTCATGTCTGCGGAAAGTTGAACATCAATTTCCAAAAAGTTCTTCTCCGGCTGTGCATATACCTTGCGAACACGACCAATCATTATATTTTCTGGGAAAAGTACAGAATAGCCACTGGTTACAATGGTGTCGCCCACGTGAACGTTTACATGTTTAGGAATCTCTTCTAAACGTACCTCGTCTATTCGTTTTCCACTCCAAAAAAGCTGACCGAAAAAATTCGATTTTTTCAGCTTGGCACTCACTCTGAAATTTCTATTCAATATCGACATTACAGCCGAATAATGCTCAGTTACTTTTACTACTTGACCTACGATACCTTTAGCAGAGATAACGCCCATTTGCTCTTTTATACCCATACTAGCCCCTTTGTCTATGTATATGTAATTAGCCGATTGATTCACGCTGTTTCGAATTACCTTAGCATCCTTGTATGTAAAGAGCTGTAGTTTGGTAGCTGTACTATCCGTAATAGTATGCTCTTCATTCTTTAGGTAGATGAACGATTCCATGGCTTTCTCCCGTAAAAAGGCATTTTCACGTGCCAGCGAATCATTAACTCTTCCTAACGAAAGATAACCCTTTGATGCAGCATATTGTAGATACACGTTGCCACTTATCTCATTGGCTTTGTTATAGAGGAAAACCTGATGGAATTTGCTGTTTTGGTAAATCAGGTAAAAGCAAAAACCTTCCAACGAAAGAAATAATATCAATAGCCAAAACCTGAGTAGGAAGCGAACGAGATTATACATTCGTTGCGGAGTTTATTAATCCATCAAGAAAGTGAACTTATCCATATTTTTTAAGGCGATGCCTGTACCTCGCACAACTGCTCTCAATGGATCTTCTGCTACATGTACTGGTAGTTTGGTCTTCTGACTCACACGTTTGTCAAGACCTCTAAGCAAAGCCCCTCCACCTGTTAAGTATAATCCTGTTTTGAAAATATCAGCAGCCAATTCCGGAGGTGTTGTCTCCAAAGCCTTTAGAATCGCTTCTTCAATCTTTGCAATCGATTTATCTAAAGCATGTGCAATTTCTGAATACGATACAATGATTTGTTTTGGAATACCGGTCATCAAATCTCTACCATTTACAGGATAATCATCTGGAGCATTCTCAATATCTGTAAGTGCTGAACCCACATTGATTTTAATTGCTTCTGCCGTACGCTCACCAATTAACATATTGTGTTGTCTTCGCATGTAGTCTACTATATCCAATGTAAACTCATCACCGGCAACGCGAATCGATTGATCACATACTATACCCGATAAGGCGATAACCGCAATTTCAGTAGTTCCTCCACCAATATCAATAATCATATTGCCATTTGGCTCTTCAACATCAATCCCAATGCCAATTGCAGCAGCCATTGGTTCATAAATCATCTTCACTTCTTGTCCTCCTGCTTGCTCAGCCGAATCCTTAACCGCACGTTTTTCCACTTCAGTAATGCCTGAAGGTATACAGATAACCATTTTGAATCGCGGAGGCAATAAAAATCGTTTCTTCTCAAAAATCATCTTAATCATCTCTCGAATCATATTCTCAGCCGCGTAGAAGTCAGCAATAACGCCATCTTTAAGCGGTCTGATGGTTTTAATGTTCTCGTGCGTTTTCTCGTGCATGAGCATCGCTCGCTGTCCTACAGCAATCACTTTGTCTGTTCTTCTATCTATGGCCACAATCGATGGCTGATCCACCACTACCTTATCCTCGTGTATGATTAACGTATTAGCTGTTCCCAGGTCAATCGCAATCTCTTGCGTCATGAAATTAAATAACCCCATTTTTTATCTTAAGTTTTAACGTCCAAACCTACATAAAATTTCTGAAGTAAATATTTGACTTACAATAATAATAGCAGAAGTCTTAGAATAGTCTTATAAATGAGGTAAAGTATATATGCAAGATGTGTGTGACAATTAATACAAGATATTCATATATATATATGTATGCTTAAAGGAGTATTGAGTTAAAGTATATAAATCCTAATTCCTAATATAAGTTTATAGTACAGTTAGGCTCTATACTAACTGACCTACACCGTTTTTATCGGAAAGTACAACCGCCTCCAAAAAAATATTGAACCGCAAATGCCTATTAATAGGGCATTATACAGTGTACAGTAAAATTTATTTCAACAATAATTTGTCAATATCGAAAGTAGTACTACATTTGCATCCCCTTCGAGAAAAAAGCGTTCTTTTCTAAACACGAAGGTTCGGTGAGATACTGAAAAAAAATACAGCAAAAATTTGGAAATGCAAAAAGCTTAATTACTTTTGCATCCCCTAAGAGAAAACGTTCATAACTCATTAGCTGTAGGGATTCACGTTGCGAAACGTCAAATAAAAAAATCAAAAATAATTTTGAATAAAATTTGGAAATGTAAATCATCTTCGTATGTTTGCACCCCGTTTCGAAAGAAACAAATTGTTCTAAAATTAAATGAAGCTTTTAAGAATTGAGAAATTCAACAAGCACAACAAAAATCGAAAGATTTAAAGTTCTTTGAAATGTTAGGTAAGAAATATAGATATTAAACAAGATATCCAAGCCAAATAATTTTTCTTTTTGAATTAAAAGGAATCAACTCTTTTACAACGGAGAGTTTGATCCTGGCTCAGGATGAACGCTAGCGGGAGGCCTAATACATGCAAGTCGAACGGTAACAGGTAGCAATACGCTGACGAGTGGCGCACGGGTGCGTAACGCGTACACAATCTGCCTTATACTGGGGCATAGCCTTTGGAAACGAAGAATAATTCCCCATAACATATAGAAGAGGCATCTCTTTTATATTAAAGCTCAGGCGGTATAAGATGAGTGTGCGTCCGATTAGGTAGTTGGTGAGGTAACGGCTCACCAAGCCAACGATCGGTAGCTGGTCTGAGAGGATGATCAGCCACACGGGCACTGAGACACGGGCCCGACTCCTACGGGAGGCAGCAGTAGGGAATATTGGACAATGGGCGCAAGCCTGATCCAGCCATCCCGCGTGAAGGATGAAGGTCCTCTGGATTGTAAACTTCTTTTCTTCGGGAATAAAAACTGGGGTTCTCCTCAGCTTGAAGGTACCGAAGGAATAAGCACCGGCTAACTCCGTGCCAGCAGCCGCGGTAATACGGAGGGTGCAAGCGTTATCCGGATTCACTGGGTTTAAAGGGTGCGTAGGTGGCTTTGTAAGTCAGTGGTGAAAGCTCGGAGCTCAACTCCGAAACTGCCATTGATACTGCTTAGCTTGAATCAGGTCGAGGTGGATGGAATGTGACATGTAGCGGTGAAATGCTTAGATATGTTACAGAACACCGATTGCGAAGGCAGTTCACCAGCCCTGTATTGACACTGAGGCACGAAAGCGTGGGGATCAAACAGGATTAGATACCCTGGTAGTCCACGCCCTAAACGATGTAAACTCGACATTAGCGATATACAGTTAGTGTCTTAGCGAAAGCGTTAAGTTTACCACCTGGGAAGTACGTCCGCAAGGATGAAACTCAAAGGAATTGGCGGGGGTCCGCACAAGCGGTGGAGCATGTGGTTTAATTCGATGATACGCGAGGAACCTTACCTAGGCTAGAATGTAATTTGACCGATCCTGAAAGGGGTTTTTGTAGCAATACACAGATTACAAGGTGCTGCATGGTTGTCGTCAGCTCGTGCCGTGAGGTGTTGGGTTAAGTCCCGCAACGAGCGCAACCCCTATCTTTAGTTGCCAGCGAGTAATGTCGGGGACTCTAAAGAGACTGCCTGTGTAAACAGAGAGGAAGGAGGGGATGATGTCAAATCATCATGGCCTTTATGCCTAGGGCTACACACGTGCTACAATGGTAGGTACAGAGGGCAGCAACACAGCGATGTGAAGCGAATCCCAAAAAGCCTATCTCAGTTCGGATTGCAGGCTGCAACTCGCCTGCATGAAGCTGGAATCGCTAGTAATCGCAGATCAGCAATGCTGCGGTGAATACGTTCCCGGACCTTGCACACACCGCCCGTCAAGCCATGGAAGTTGGGTGTACCTTAAGACGATAACCGTAAGGAGTTGTCCAAGGTAAAACCAGTAACTGGGGCTAAGTCGTAACAAGGTAGCCGTATCGGAAGGTGCGGCTGGAATATCTCTTTTTTAGAGCTAGATATCTTGGTTCTATATTTCTTCCTAATTTTTCAAAATTATTGTTCTTTACTTTTCTTTGCATCGAGATTCGATAGACGATTCATACAATCGAAATTTCGAAAATAGTCTCGTAGCTCAGTTGGTTAGAGCGCTACACTGATAATGTAGAGGTCCGCAGTTCGAATCTGCGCGGGACTACATTTTCGTTCAACTCGAATCAAAAAAGAGGGGGTGTAGCTCAGCTGGCTAGAGCACCTGCTTTGCAAGCAGGGGGTCATCGGTTCGACTCCGTTCACCTCCACAACATTCTCGATCGGATGCAAATCGTATTCGAAAAAGAAAAAAGTTCTTTGACATATTGGTAGTTAATAAAAAAAACAAATAATTAATAATTTGAAAGTTACTAAGGGCGTACGGTGGATGCCTTGGGTCTGAGAGGCGATGAAGGACGTGATAAGCTGCGATAAGCTTCGGGGAGGTGCACATAACCTTCGATCCGAAGATTTCCGAATGGGGCAACCCTCTATGTTGAAGACATAGAATACCGCTTGCGGTAGGCGAACGGGGAGAACTGAAACATCTAAGTACCCCCAGGAAGAGAAAACAATTGTGATTTCCCAAGTAGTGGCGAGCGAAAAGGAAAAAGCCCAAACCAGTCAAGCGTGCTTGATTGGGGTTGTAGGACTATAATGTGGACTACAGAATCAAAGTTGAAGTGAATGGAAAGTCACACGATAAAGAGTGATAGTCTCGTAAACGAAAAATTCTGTTACCTAATAGTATCCTGAGTACCGCGAGGTCGGAGACGCCTTGTGGGAATCTGCCGGCACCATCCGGTAAGGCTAAATACTCCTCAGACACCGATAGCGAACTAGTACTGTGAAGGAAAGGTGAAAAGAACCGCGAACAGCGGAGTGAAATAGAACCTGAAACCGTACGCTTACAAGCGGTTGGAGTGGCTTCGTGCCATGACAACGTGCCTTTTGCATAATGATCCTACGAGTTACTCGTCACTGGCAAGGTTAAGAATTTAATATTCGAAGCCGTAGCGAAAGCAAGTCTGAATAGGGCGATAGTCAGTGGCGGTAGACGCGAAACCTTGTGATCTACCCATGAGCAGGATGAAGTGACGGTAACACGTCATGGAGGTCCGAACTGATAAGCGTTGAAAAGCTTCCGGATGACTTGTGGGTAGGGGCGAAAGACTAATCAAACTGGGAGATAGCTCGTACTCTCCGAAATGCCTTTTGGGGCAGCGTTGGAATTGAGTTTTATAGAGGTAGAGCTACCGATTGGGCTAGGGGGCTTCACCGCCTACCAAACCCTGACGAACTCCGAATGCTATAAAATATATCCAGCAGTGAGGCAGCGAGTGATAAGGCCCGTTGCCGAAAGGGAAACAACCCAGACCATCAGCTAAGGTCCCAAAGTCTATATTAAGTTGCACAAACGTTGTCCGATTGCTATAACAGCTAGGATGTTTGCTTGGAAGCAGCAATCATTTAAAGAGTGCGTAACAGCTCACTAGTCGAGTGATCGGGCGCGGAAGAATGACCGGGCATAAAATATAGCACCGAAGCTATGGATTCGAAAGAATGGTAGGAGAGCATTCCAGCATCTGTGAAGGTGAACCGTGAGGTTTGCTGGAGAAACTGGAAAAGAAAATGTAGGAATAAGTAACGATAAATAAGGTGAAAAACCTTATCGCCATAAACCTAAGGGTTCCTGATCAATGTTAATCAGATCAGGGTTAGTCGGATCCTAAGGACCACCCGAAAGGGGACCTCCGATGGAAAACTAGTTAATATTCTAGTACTTGTTTAAATTTCGATGGGGTGACGGAGCGATGAAAGATTCACGATGGCAACGGAAATGTCCACGTTTAAGTGCGTAGGTCTATGAGCTAATAGAAAATCTGTAGCTCTTCTGAAACACGAAAGTATACCAATCCTTCGGGAAAGGGGAGAATCCTAAGTGCTTCCAAGAAAAACCTCTAAGGCTAGGTTTAAACAATCCGTACCGTAAACCGACACAGGTGGGTGAGGAGAATATCCTAAGGCGCTCGGGTGAGCCGCGGTTAAGGAATTCGGCAAAATTGTCCTGTAACTTCGGGAGAAAGGACCCCTACTTCGGTAGGGCGCAGTGAAAAGGCCTAGGCGACTGTTTAACAAAAACACAGGACTCTGCTAAATCGTAAGATGATGTATAGGGTCTGACACCTGCCCGGTGCTGGAAGGTTAAAGAAGGAGGTCAGCGCAAGCGAAGCTTTCGACTGAAGCCCCAGTAAACGGCGGCCGTAACTATAACGGTCCTAAGGTAGCGAAATTCCTTGTCGGGTAAGTTCCGACCTGCACGAATGGTGTAACGATCTAGGCACTGTCTCAACCGCGAGCCCGGTGAAATTGAAGTATCGGTGAAGATGCCGGTTACCCGCAACGGGACGGAAAGACCCCATGCACCTTCACTACAACTTTGCACTGAATTTGATTAAATGATGTGTAGGATAGGTGGGAGACTTTGAAGTTGGAGCGCTAGCTCTAATGGAGTCATCCTTGAAATACCACCCTTTATTTGATTAGATTCTAACTCTAGATAAGGAGGACACTGCATGGTGGGTAGTTTGACTGGGGTGGTCGCCTCCCAAAATGTAACGGAGGCTTCTAAAGGTACCCTCAGCACGCTTAGTAACCGTGCGCAGAGTGCAATGGCACAAGGGTGCTTGACTGCAAGACTGACAAGTCAAGCAGGGACGAAAGTCGAGCATAGTGATCCGGTGGTTCCATATGGAAGGGCCATCGCTCAAAGGATAAAAGGTACGCTGGGGATAACAGGCTGATCTCCCCCAAGAGCTCATATCGACGGGGAGGTTTGGCACCTCGATGTCGGCTCGTCACATCCTGGGGCTGGAGAAGGTCCCAAGGGTT
>JAEUUZ010000035.1 GCA_016786765.1 Chitinophagales bacterium | reverse complement strand
ACCTGTAGCTCCGGTTACCCCTGTATTTCCCACCGGACCGGTTCCTGAACAATCGCCCAAACTTGGCACCCCATTTCCATCTAAATCTTCTGTAGCAACATCAAACGTGCCATTTGCATTTAAATCCCAACATGCTAAACCTACACCTGTTGCTCCTGTTACTCCTGTGGATCCTGCAGCCCCTGTTGCTCCGGTATCTCCGGTTACTCCAGTTGCCCCGGTTACTCCAGCAATTCCTGTGCTTCCGGTTGCTCCGGTTACTCCGGTAGTACCTGCTACCCCGGTTGCTCCGGTATCCCCTGTTGCTCCCGTTGCGCCCGTTGAGCCGGTTACGCCTGCAACTCCAGTACTTCCGGTTGCTCCGGTTACTCCGGTAGAGCCAATTGGTCCTACTCCGGAACAATCACCTAAACTTGGTATTCCGTTTCCATCTAAATCTTCCGTAGCAATATCAAACGTTCCATTCCCGTTTATATCCCAACAAGCTAAACCAACTCCTGTTGCTCCGGTTGCGCCTGTTGGTCCAGTTGGACCAGTTGGACCAGTGGGTCCCATAGGACCCGCTGCACCTGGTGAACCTGCAGGTCCTTGTGGACCTGTTGCTCCATTATTACCGGCAGCTCCGGGAACTCCAGTAGCACCAGTTGGTCCCGTAGGCAATGTAACATTTGTAGATGTACCATTACTTAAGTTGATTGTCATTGTTCCGTTTCCATTATCAATTATACTTTGCACACCTACTCCATTTAATCCGGCAGCACCAGTGGCACCTGTTGCGCCAATAGGTAAGTTCACATTATATGAAGTACTGTTCGATAAATTAATGGTTGCTGTTCCATTCCCATTATCAACTATTGTTGTTATACCAACTCCATTTGTACCGGTTGCACCTGTGGCTCCCCCACTTCCGCTTGTGCATAAACTTTTGAAAGTCGAAACCGATCCGTCAAAATAATACAAGCAATTAAAAGTGGTGTTATAGACCAACAACCCGTTAGCCGGAGCAGCAATTGCATTCATCTGCACGTTTGTCATACGGGGAACAAGAAATCCTTTATCGGGAGAAGATAAGTCTAGAATTGAACTAGGATGCGGTGTTGGAGTACCGATACCCACGTTGTTCTGGGCATTCATTATTGAACCAAAGCAAAATACGTATACGAAAGATAGCAGTATATGTTTCTTCATAACACAGTTTATGTTATGAAAGTATAAAAAAAAGTTAATAGAAACGACTTAGTGGATAAAAAATACCCCAGGAGCAAATCCGGCAATAATTGTTATCAACACAGCAATTGAAGCCACGGTGATGTAAACAAAATTGGGGGAAAAAGAATCTTCATTTTCAGGCTTACTAAACATCATGATAATGACTTTGAAATAGTAGTAAAAGGCAACTACTGAATTAATGATGGCAAAAACAGCTAACCAAAAATACCCACCCTTTATGGCACTCGACAAAATAAAATATTTAGCGAAAAAGCCGGCAAAAGGAGGAATTCCCGCAATAGATATCATAGCAAAAGTCAAAAGAATTGCTGAAAATGGATGCTTATGTGCTAATCCTTTGAATGCATCAAATTTCTCTGAACCTGAAAATTTACTCACTGCAATGGCAATAGCAAAAGCAGCTATAGAAGATAAGGCATAGGCTACAGCATAGAAGAACAAAGCAGAGCCGCCATTTTCATTTGGCAAAAGAATGGCAAACAACATGAACCCTGCATTAGTAACGCCTGAAAATGCCAACATACGTTTAAACGAATCTTGACGAATAGCCGATAAATTACCTACCAAAATGGTAAGCGCAACAACAATGGCAATGACAAGCTTGAAATGACTACCTGCATCCACAAAACATACTGCGAACAATTTGTAAAACGCAGCAAAGGATGCTACTTTCCCTAATGTTGCCATTAATGCTGTAATCAACATTGGAGATCCTTCATAAACATCAGGTGCCCAAAAATGAAAAGGAACGGCAGACACTTTAAATAGTAATGCTACTAGTACGAGAATAATACCAATGTAGAAAGTAATATCAGGATTCTGCCCAGAAGCATACACCGCAATCGTAGCTAAATTAAAACTCCCCGATGCTCCATAAATCAAGGTAATTCCCATTAATAGAATTCCTGAAGCAAACGAGCCCATCAAGAAATATTTCATGGCGGCTTCATTCGAACGCACTTCACGTTTGTTCGTTCCGGCAAGGATATAAAACGAGATAGACATTACCTCAAGTCCGATAAAAAACATGGTCATGTTGGAAAAAGAAACCAATGCTAATGCACCACAAAGCGTAAAAATGATGATAGAAATGTAGTCTGAAATCTTATCCTTCTGTGCAGTATAAAAATCATACGATAAAGCAATAAGCAGTATGGCAATAACAATCAATAACAACGAAAATGAAGTAGAGAAATTATCTACACGCAACATATCGCTGAAGAATGGCTCGAAGTGAACATTTAAATCGCAATATGTTAATCCGCCTATCACACACAACGCCACCAAAGCAATCGGAATAATGAATTTTCGAAGATTCAATATCTCGGCCAGCATACAGAAAATGCCCAGTAAAGATGTATATGTTAATGTTTTCACGTTCTCTTTAAATTTCGTTTATCGCAAAGAAGCATTTAAAATAGTTCCACTTGCTGTTTGCAAAAGATCAAATACCAATTTCGGATATACTCCGAAAATAAACACACAAGCAATTAATAGCACAAACACCACCAACTCTGTCGTTTTCAAATCTTCAAAGTTCTCTGTACGAGAATTTACATTACCCATAAATACGCGTTGTGTCATCCACAACATATATACTGCTCCTAAAACAATTGTTGTTCCGGCCAACACAGCTAACCACGTGTTATATTGAAACATAGAAAACAACAATAAGAATTCACCTACAAAACCATTTGTGAGTGGAAGGGCTACAGAGGCCAATACCATAATCACAGCACAAGTGAAGAACTTTGGTGCCACTGTTCTAATTCCACCTAACTGACTAATCGATAATGTACCCGTTCTTTGCAAAATGATTTCAGCAATAAAGAATGCCCCAACTACGTTCACCCCGTGTGCTAACATTTGGATGGAAGCGCCTTGAAACCCTTCATTCGTGAGCACTAAAGTTCCCGCGGCAATCAATCCAACGTGAGAAAGTGATGAATAGGCCAACAAACTTTTTAAGTTATCTTGACGAATAGCAATGATGGCTCCGTAAATCACACCAATCACACACAATGCAATTACATATGGTGTCCAAAATGCAGTACCTAAAGGCAATACCGGAATCAACCAACGAATCAATCCGTAGATACCCATTTTCAACATGATACCGGAAAGCAACATCGTTCCAATGGTTGGCGATTCACGATACGTATCAGCCTGCCAAGTATGAAAAGGAAAAATTGGAATCTTAATCGCAAATGCTGCAAAGAAAAAGGCAAATAATATAATTTGATCTTTGCTGTCTAGAGACGAAGAATATAAAGTTGATAAGTCTAACGAGCCTAACTTCACATACAAATACATAAAGCCAAGCAACATAAATAATGAACCGGCAATGGTATAAATGAAAAACTTGAATGCTGTTCTAGTACGAACTTGCTCATCCGGATTTTCACTCCACAACCAAACAATAAAGTAGATAGGCAATAACGCTAATTCCCAAAAAATATAAAACAAGAAACCATCAGCAGCAGTGAAAACACCAACTAATCCAAATTGCATCAATAGTACTAAGGCGTATAGTGCCGCTTCATTTTTGAATGACTTCTGATAAGATGCCAATACAACAACTGGAACTAAAAAGTTAGTCAGCAATAACAACCAAATACTTAAGCCATCTACTAACAATGAAAAATGGATATTCATTTCAGGAATCCAATTCGCTGTGAATTGAAGAGAACTTGTTTCGCTGTGCGCTACTGAAAGGTAAACGCCAATAGATAGAACAAAGGTAGCGGCAGAGAATAGCAACGCCAATACTTTCGCCATTTTATTGCCAAGTGCAAAGGTGGCCACCGATGCAATTAGAGGTAATATGAATGTTATTAATAGTAAACTCATTTCTTCTATCCCTTATTCAACTTAAATAAAAACGTACGTCAGAATTAAACTAATCGCCACTACCATCACCAACAAGTAAAATCCAATATTCCCACTTTGTAAACTTCTAATGCGCTTTCCTAATTGCATTGATAATCCGGCAGTACCTTCCACTAATTGTCCATCAATTAAAGCCTTATCAACGATGGTATACAAAGTCGAGGAAAGAGCGGAGATAGGTTTCACGAAAACAGCATTGTACAACTCATCCACTCTGTATTTGTCGTATACTAATGCAGCAAAACCTTTCAATTCGCCTTCTTTTGCCGGCAATTGTTGTTTTGAAACATACAAACTGTAAGCGATGCCAATGCCAATAACAGCTAATGCTGTAGCTAATCCCATCAATGCAAATTCAGTAGAAATAGCCATGTGTTCATGTCCTTCAGCATGTGGGAAAATTGGCGCCAAGAAACTGTTCAACCAATGCGTATGTGAAATGAATTCAGGTAAGCCCATTAAACCGCCTAACACGGCTAACACAGCAAGAATAACTAAAGGAATAGTAATCGTTGCCGGTGATTCATGCAAATGATGCTCTTGTTCGTGTGTGCCTCTAAACGATCCGAAGAACGTCAAGATCACCAAACGGAACATATAAAATGCTGTTAGGAACGAAGCCAGTGAACCAATTACCCAAAGTACTTTATTCGCTTCAAATACATGTGCTAAAATTTCATCTTTAGAGAAGAAACCGGAGAACGGAGGAACACCTGCAATAGCAATGGATGAAAGTAAGAATGTGATAAAGGTAATCGACATCCATTTTTTCAAACCACCCATGTTACGAATGTCTTGTTCGCCACCCATAGCGTGAATCACTGAACCTGAACCCAAGAATAAACAAGCTTTAAAGAATGCGTGAGTAGTTACATGAAATACACCTGAAGTGTAAGCACCAACACCCATGGCTAAGAACATCAAGCCTAATTGTGATACTGTAGAGTAAGCCAAGACTTTTTTAATATCATTCTGCAAAACACCAATGGTTGCTGCAAACAGCGCTGTAACGGCACCAACACCTGCAATAAACG
This sequence comes from Chitinophagales bacterium, assembly GCA_016786765.1. Taxonomy (GTDB): domain Bacteria; phylum Bacteroidota; class Bacteroidia; order Chitinophagales; family LD1; genus CALAYL01. The sequence continues at coordinate 68,358 of JAEUUZ010000035.1, read as the reverse complement.
AAAGTGTTTCAGGAGCCATAGAAAACAAGAAGTTTGCCCGAGCAATCAAGAAAATACCCGCTGTTACCATCGTAGCTGCGTGGATCAATGCTGAGACAGGTGTTGGTCCGGCCATCGCATCAGGCAACCAAGTGTACAATGGTAATTGAGCCGATTTACCCATTGCTCCAACAAACAAACACATGGTAATCGCAATCAACAAACCATGAGAAGTTTGAGTAGACGCCAATGCTTCTTTCAACTGCCCGTAGTTTAATGTTTTGAAATAGAACAAAATCAGAAACATGCCAATCAAAAAACCCAAATCGCCAATACGGTTCATAATGAAGGCTTTCTTAGCAGCATCATTATAAGGTTGATTTTTGAACCAGAATCCAATCAATAGATAAGAACACAATCCTACTCCTTCCCAACCAATAAACATCACTAAGAAGTTGTTGCCCAAAACAAGTAACAACATGAAAAAGATAAACAAGTTTAGGTAAGCGAAGAAGCGAGAAAAGTTCTCGTCATCGTGCATGTAGCCAATAGAATAAACATGAATCAAAAATCCGATGCCGGTAATAATCATCAACCACAAACCCGATAATTGATCCAACAATAAACCGAATGAAATTTTTGTTTCGCCTGCCGTAATCCAATCAAAGACATTAGCATCGATAGGTGCTTGTGTACCTCCAACAAAGCCAAAGAAATAAATACTTGAAATAACGAAAGAAACAAAAACAGCAAAAGAACTGATTATTCCGGATACACTTTTCGGCAAGGATTTTCCCATCAAGCCGTTGATGAGGAATCCCACGAGAGGAGCAAGTATTAAAACGTATAAATTCACCACTTTAAATCCTTTTTGCCCTGCGGCTTTTATTAATTTTTCAATGCTTTCAAATCGTCAATATCCACCGAGTGAATATTTCTAAAAATCGTTACCAAAATGGCTAAGCCCACAGCCACCTCCGCTGCAGCAACCGCCATCACAAAAAACACAAATACTTGTCCACTCGCATCGTGATGATACGTAGAGAACGCAACTAACAATAAATTTACTGAGTTCAACATCAACTCCACACACATAAAAATGGTGATAGCGTTTCTACGAAACAACACACCAAACACACCAATGGTGAATAAGAATGCACTGAGTATTAAATAATATTTAATCGAAACTACGTCTAATATGGCTAACATCGGTGTCATTATGCAACTGTGGTTTTCTCTTTCTTAGTTAATAAAACAACCCCCACCATGGCCGATAACAGCAAAATGGAAATAAACTCGAACGGATAGAAATACTCATCCATCAATACTTTGCCTAAGGCTTTAATTGAACCAATATCAACTGTATTATTATTCATTGGCATCAATGTAGCTGTTTTGCTTACTGCTGCTACTAATACTAATCCTAAAATAATAGCAGCCACCAAAGCGCCCAGTCGTGCCATTGCCGGTTTATGTTGCTCGGTTTCTTCGTTCAAGTTTAACAACATGAGCGTGGTTAAGAACAACACCATGATGGCGCCTGAATAAACGATGATATGTACGATGAACAAAAATTGAGCATTCAATAACAAGTAATGCCCTGCAATTGAAGAAAAGCAAATCAACAGGTAAATAGCGCTGTGAATCGGGTTTTTAGATAAAACCGTCATCAGTGCACTACCGATGGCAATAACAGATAAAATCAAAAAAGTTATTTCTACTAAACTCATTACAATACTTGTTGTTGCTGATTCATCACTAATTTATCCTTTCCATAAATAAACCCTTCACGTGTATACTCCGGATTTACTAATTCTTCTGTTAAGAAAATTGCTTCTTTCGGACAAGCTTCTTCGCACAATCCGCAGAAAATACAACGCAACATATTAATCTCATAGGTGCTGGCGTATTTTTCTTCGCGATACAAATGCTCCTCTCCTTTCTCGCGCTCTGCAGCTTTCATGGTAATGGCTTCAGCCGGACAAGCCAAGGCACACAAACCACAAGCTGTGCAACGTTCGGCACCGTTCTCATCGCGCATTAATACGTGACGACCACGATATACCGGAGAAAACTCACGCTTTTGTTCAGGATACTGGATGGTTTTTTTGCGACTGAAAAAGTGCTTCATTGTAATTCCCATGCCCTTAATGATGCCTGGCAAATACAATTGCTCGGAGAGTGTCATCTCTTTACGAGAAACATCTACTTTTTTTCCGCTGAGCGATATGGAAGTAAAATCTGTCATCAATAGTTCTGCAAATGTATTTTTTGAATTAATGATTCAAAACAATTTTCGTAATCAATTATCCACTTTTAATTCGTTAATAGTATTACTACCCCTGTAATGATAATATTTAGAATAGATAATGGAATCAATATCTTCCAACCTAAGTTCATCAATTGGTCGTAACGGAAACGCGGCAAGGTCCATCTTACCCACATGAAAAAGAAGATAAAGAAGAATATTTTAGCGAATAAAACCACTACTCCTAAGATAGCTGCTGCGTTCAAACCTGCAGCAGTAGCTACAGTATCATAAAACGGATAGTTATAACCTCCGAAGAACAAGGTGGCAATAATGGTGGACGAAATAAACATGTTTACATATTCCGCAAAAAGGAAGAACCCTAATTTCATAGAAGAGTATTCTGTGTGGTAACCGCCAATTAATTCGGCCTCACACTCAGGTAAGTCGAATGGCGTACGGTTGGTTTCAGCAAACGAGCAAATCAAAAAGACTAAAAATGCTAATGGCTGCTTGAATACAATCCACGAGAAATAAGGGAACTTGCCTGTCCAGTCGATGAAGTTACTTTGTTTTTCAGCAATATCTCTCAAACTTAATGAACCTACCAACATTAACACAGCAATAATAGATAAACCCATTGCCACTTCATACGAAATCATTTGTGATGAGGCACGCACAGCGCCTAACAAGGAATACTTGTTGTTAGAAGCCCAACCGCCAATCATAATTCCATACACACCAATCGAAACTACACCAAATACATACAACATGGCAATGTTCACATCCGCCACTTGTAAATCGATATGCAAACCGAAAAGGTCTAACGATTTTCCCCAAGGAATAACGGCACTCGTCATTAATGCAGTACTCATTGCGATACCCGGACCTACAATAAACAACCATTTGTTCGGTGTATTCGGAATGAAATCTTCTTTGGTGAACATTTTCACGCCATCGGCCAATGGTTGCAACAATCCAAGCGGACCGGCACGGTTGGGACCCACACGGTCTTGAAAATATGCGGCAATAATACGTTCCGCAAACGTTGAATAAAGTGCGATGAACATGGTAATTCCGAAAATCACCAAAATCAATACGAGTTTTATAATCAGTGCTGTTTCCATTTCTTGTTTATTCGTTGTTCTACTTCGTTTATTTCACATTAATCATGCTAATGGCCTTGCGATCTTCCGCACGCCCTGTTAGCACTGTTTGGTCAGGCGTATCAAACTCTACCGTTTCCATTTTGCCGGAATAATTATTCTGATTAATCACAGAATACTTTGCAAATTTTCGTGGTCCGTCAATTGTCCAATCGCTCATATTTTTCTTTTCGAAACGACAAGTATTGCAGATAAAATCTTCCACCTCGTTGTACTCATTTTTTCGAGCACTCACGCGAAGAATTTCATCTCCGAAGTTGTATAAAGTAACTTTACCGCAACATTTATCACAATCTCTGTGCGCATCCATAGGTTTTGTGAACCATACACGCGATTTGAAACGGAATGTTTTATCGGTTAATGCGCCTACCGGACAAACATCAATCATATTTCCGCTCCATTCGTTGTCGATATTTTTCTGAATGAAAGTAGAAATCTCGGCATGGTCGCCACGATTCATCACCCCATGACAACGCTCCGGTGTTAATTGATCGCCCACGAAAGTACAACGGTAGCAAAGGATACAACGATTCATGTGCAATTGAATCTTATCGCCAATATCGATTTTTTCAAATGTTCTTCTTCCTTCTTGATAACGTGTAGCTTCTTTTCCGTGATTGAAACCTAAGTTCTGTAAATCGCACTCTCCGGCTTGATCACAAATTGGGCAATCGAGCGGGTGATTGATCAGCAAGAATTCAGTTACCGATTTACGCGCTTCACTCACTCGCTCTGAAGAACCACTTTTCACTTCCATACCATCCATCACCGTGGTGCAGCAAGAAGCCACCAACTTAGGCATTGGCGTTGGATTCGCATCCGAGCCTTTCGACACTTCCACTAAGCAGCAGCGGCATTTCCCCCCGCTTCCTTTGAGTTTGCTGTAATAACACATAGCCGGTGGAACCACATCGCCACCAATCATACGCGCTGCATTCAGGATGGTTGTTCCCGGTTCTACCTCTACGCTTTGTCCGTCAATCGTTACTTTCATCTCGGTCGTAATTTCTTATTAAACTAATACTTCTTCTTTCTTCACTAAATGTTTCACCTTTTCCCATGGCTCAGCCACAAAGTGATTTCTGTCTTTTATCTTCTCAGGATATTTCACATGGAATTCAAATTCATCGCGGAAGTGACGAATAGCAGCAGCCACAGGCCATGCAGCAGCATCACCCAGCGGACAAATCGTATTCCCCTCAATTTTGCGTTGGATTTCCCATAGCAAATCAATGTCTTCCATGTTGCCATAGCCGTGCTCGATTCTCCATAAGATTTTTTCCATCCAGCCTGTTCCTTCACGGCAAGGCGAACATTGTCCACAGCTTTCGTGGTGATAGAAACGAGAAAAATTCCACGTGTTGCGCACTACACAAGTAGTATCGTCATACACAATAAAACCACCTGAACCCATCATTGATGCACTGGCGAAGCCTCCATCGGAAAGCGATTCGTAAGTCATTAAGCGCGGTTCTCCTTTGGCATTTTTATAGAATAATTCAGCAGGTAAAATTGGCACACTCGATCCGCCCGGCACAACGGCCTTCAACGGACGATCGCTATACATACCGCCCAAATATTCATCACTGTTCATGAATTCATCTACAGGCAAGCCCAATTCGATTTCGTACACACCCGGATTTTTGATGTGCCCTGATGCAGAAATCAACTTCGTTCCAGTACTTTTTCCAACACCAATTTTTGCATATTCCTCGCCACCGTTATTCACAATATATGGAATTGCTGCAATACTTTCCACATTATTTACTACAGTTGGATTGCCCCACAACCCGCTCACCGCAGGGAATGGAGGTTTAATTCTCGGGTTACCGCGTTTCCCTTCCAACGATTCAATCAATGCTGTTTCTTCTCCACAGATATAAGCTCCTGCACCGCAAGTAACATGTACATCTAAATCGTAGCCACTGCCTTTAATATTTTTTCCTAACCATCCATTCGCATAGGCTTCGTTGATGGCTCTTTCCAAAATACGATACACCCACATATATTCTCCACGGATGTAGATATAGCTCAAATGCGCTTCCAAAGCGATACTGCCGGTAATCATTCCCTCAATCAACAAGTGAGGTAACTTCTCCATTAAGTAACGATCTTTGAACGTTCCCGGTTCCGATTCATCGGCATTGCACACTAAATGGGCAGGTTTACCGCTTTTTTTGTCGATGAAACTCCATTTCATACCGGTTGGGAAACCCGCTCCACCTCTACCGCGAAGACCTGATTTTTTCACCTCCTCCACAATATCCAAAGGAGCCATTTTCAATGCTTTTTCCACCGAAGCATAACCACCTACTTTACGATACGCTTCGTAGCCTTGGATGCCCGGTACATTGATGTGCTCTAATAGTATTTTTTTACTCATAACTTATATTTGATTTTGCTGAACGGGTCAGACAAAAAGATAACGCTCTATACTTTACTTATTAATTCAACTTTCCCTGCTCTACAATCTTCAATCAATTGATCGATTTTTTCTTTCGTTAAAAACTCGTGATAGAAATCGCCCAATTGCAACATCGGTGCGTATCCGCAAGCCCCTAAGCATTCCACTCCGCGCACACTGAATAAACCGTCAGGAGTAACTTCGCCCTCTTTCACCCCTAGCTTCTGACAAGTGTATTCCATCATATCCTCCGCTTTGCGCGTTGCACAGCATGAGGTACGACAGAATTCCAACATATATTTTCCTACCGGCTTATGATTGTACATGGAGTAGAATGTAGCCACCTCATATACTTCAATGGGTTTGATGCTCAATATTTCAGCAATCTTATCCATTAAATCTGTCGTCAGATAATCGTCATTTTCATTTTGCACTTCGTGCAGAATGGTAATGAGAGCCGACTTCTGTTTCCCTTCAGGATAACGGCTGATGAGGGTTTTAATTCTTTCCTGTAATCGTTCGCTTAATACTACTTCTGACATCTTGCTTCTTTTTTCTAATTCTATATTTTATGCATCCAACTCGCCTGCAATCACGTTCATCGAACTCATGGTCAAAATGGCATCACTTAATAAACCACCTTTAATCATTTCGGTATATCCTTGATAGTAGATAAAGCATGGTCTGCGGAAGTGCAAACGGAACGGAACACGGCTTCCATCGCTAATCAAATAAAAACCAAGTTCGCCATTTCCACCTTCCACTGCATTGTAAATTTCTCCTTTCGGCACCGGAATTTCACCCATCACAATTTTGAAGTGATAGATTAAGGCTTCCATGTTGTTATATACTTCGTGTTTCGGAGGCAAATAATAATCCGGCACATCAGCATGGTAAGGGCCTTCCGGCATTTTATCCAACGCCTGACGAATGATCCGTAAACTCTGCATCACTTCCTCGTTGCGCACCATGTAACGATCGTAGGTATCACCTGTTTTTCCAACGGGTACATCAAATTCAAAATCTTCGTATGAAGAATATGGATTCATTTTGCGCACATCGTAGTCTACACCGGCTGCACGTAAGTTTGGCCCTGTGAAACCATAGCTGATAGCGCGTTCTGCAGAAATTGGTCCGCAGTTAATACAACGGTGCATGAAAATCGTATTGCGCGTGAGTAACTGATTGAACTCTTCCCAAGCCTTTGGAAATTCTTCCATAAAAGCATTGATTTTCGCCCACGTGCCCGGAGACCAATCGCGCTCCCAGCCTCCGATTCGGCCCATGTTGGTCGTTAAACGAGCGCCACAAATTTCTTCGTAGATTTCGTATACTTTTTCACGATATTGGAATACATATAAGAAGCCGGTTAAAGCTCCTGAATCCACGCCTAACACCGAGTTACAAATCAAGTGATCGACAATACGCGCCAACTCCATGATGATAACACGCATGTATTGTACACGTTTCGGCACTTCGATGCCTAAGAATTTCTCTATAGTAATCCACCAACCCATATTGTTTATAGGCGATGAACAATAATTTAAACGATCGGTAAGTGGTGTGATTTGATAGAAAGGGCGATTCTCGGCAATCTTCTCAAAGGCACGGTGGATATAGCCAAGCGTTTGTTCGGCATCCACAATTTTTTCGCCATCCATGAGCAACACATTTTGGAAAATTCCGTGTGTTGCCGGGTGAGAAGGTCCTAGGTTCAGAATCGACAATTCGCTTCCATCTTCATTCTCTTTTTGGCGAATGAGATCAGCGTAACGTTTCTCTATTTTTGTTGAAATTGGTGCGGACATTTAGTTCGTTTTTGTTTTCAATATTAGCTTCTAGCCACTAGCTGTTAGAATGGGAGATTAAAATTAATTATTTAGTTACTAATAGCTTTCTTTTCCCTTCCAAAATAGCGGTCATCTTTATCTGTTCTTCCTTGATCTTCCATCGGGAACTCTTTGCGCATCGGGAAAGAAACCATTTCATCCATATTCAAAATACGCTTCAAATCAGGATGGTTTTCGAAATTGATTCCGTAAAAATCATACGTTTCGCGCTCTTGCCAATTCGCTGATTCAAACAAATCGGCTATTGAAGCAACCGAAGGCTGCGTGCCATCTAAATACGCTTTAATGCGCACGCGTTTATTATCTAACCAATTGTGCATGTGATAGATTACGGCAAACTGACGAGCAGTATCGTTATCCGGGAAATGTGCTCCACACACATCGGTCAAAAAGTTGAAGCGAAGTGTAGCATCATCGCGTAAGAATGCAACAAGGTCGTGCGACACAGCAGCATTTACTTCAAAAACAAGCAAGCCGAAATTCTCTTCGAAAGCGGTTACCTGCTCTCCGAATTTTTCGGTCAAGATGGTTTGAATTACTGTATTATCTAAAGCCATGAGATCAATTTATATTAATTCCGTAAGAAGCCATCAACGCTTTGTATTCAGGCGTATCTCTACGATTAAAAGATTCGGTTTCTACTAATTTTTGTAGGTGCATGATGCCCTCTAAAATTTGCTCGGGACGAGGCGGACAACCCGGCACATATACATCCACCGGAATTACTTTATCGATACCCTGCAAAACCGAATATGTATCGAACACACCACCCGATGAAGCACAAGCGCCAACGGCAATTACCCACCGCGGTTCAGCCATTTGCTCGTACACCTGACGAAGGATAGGTCCCATTTTTTTACTGATGGTGCCCATTACCATTAACATATCGGCTTGACGAGGCGAAAAGCTCAATCGCTCTGAACCAAAACGGCCCAAATCGTAGGTAGAGGCCATGGTAGCCATGAACTCGATACCACAACATGAAGTAGCAAAAGGCAAGGGCCACATGGATTTTGAACGCGCCAAACCAACTACTTGGTCAAGTGTGGTAGCGAAGAAACCTTCACCGGTCAATCCTTTCGGAGCTTCAACCATTTTTATATCACTCATACACGAACTAATTTTTCAAATTATGATTTTCAAACTTCAACTATCACGCTAACAAATTACTTATAGGCAATGTTCAATGTTATTACTCCCAATCCAAGGCTTTCTTCTTGATGATATAGAAGAAACCAATTAAAAGCGTACCCATAAAAAGCAACATTTTCCATAAGCCAATAAAGCCTAACTCTCTGAAATTCACTGCCCATGGGTAAAGGAAGATTACCTCCACATCAAACAACACGAACAAAATGGCTACAATGAAATACTTAACTGAAAAAGGAATACGTGCATTACCATACGATTGAATTCCACACTCGAAGTTGGCGTCTTTAATACCTGAATGACGTTTCGGACCTACTATGGCCGATAAAAAGAGCATCAAAGCAACAAATGCCGCAGCAAAAACACATTGAATTAGTATCGGCAGGTAATTTATCGGAGTTTCTTGCATGACTTAAATTTGAACAAAAATAAAAGGCAATCTATATTTTACAACCCTTTTTATAAACAATTTCATTTCGGGGGTAAAAAAGCAAGGCATTAGAAGTCCTCTTCCTTGGCGAAAACCGCTTCCCCTTTGGATTCGAAGAGATGTCGGTAATGCTTTTTTGTTTCTGCGTAAAATAAATCGTACGGAAAATCATCGAAAGTGCCATATTCGTGCAAATATTCCATGTATTTGCGTCCATCGGGCGAGAATTCCTGAAAAATTGAGTTGCTATGCCCGTCAAAATCAAGGGGTTTGGTGTTAAATTTTTCGCATAACGATTTGTTAAAAGCCGGAGTGCATTTCACCCATTCGCCATCCAATAGAAACTCGTTGTAGCCGTGAAATACGAATTTGTCGGTTTTCAGCATCTCCACAAACTTTTTCGTAGATAGGTGATTACGTACTATTGAAAATCCTAAGCGTGACGGAATACCCGCAAAACGAGTGCAAGCCGCCAAGACCAAAGACTTTTCGATACAATACCCTACCCCTCGCTTAAGCGTAATACTGGCTGAAATCACATCCGGATTCATTACCAAATGCCAAGGCGAATAAACGATTTCATCGCGAACGGCATAGTACAACGCAACGGCTTTTTCGCGATTAGTTGTGAGCCCTTCCGTATGCTTTTGGGTAAACGCCTGAATGGCAGGGTCGTTAAAATCAATAAAACGGGTGGATTGTAAGTATTTGGCTAAATCGTTCATGTTGGGTGCAAAATAATTCATTTTGTGATATCTTTTTATGCAGTACTTTCGCAGCCTAACTATTTAACAATGCAAACAGATTGGCAAGCGGCTTTAGGCGATTTTAAATTTAAAATGAAGTTGGCGCTCCGATGGAGCGATGTAGATGAAGCCGGGCATGTAAACAATGCGGTATACCTAACCTATTTCGAAGAAACGAGAGTGGTTTATTTCAACGAATCGGTGCAATGGGACTGGAAAAAGGATGGGGTAATTTTGGCCAATGCCAATGTGAATTATATCCGTCCGTTGTTTTATCCTGAAAATGCTTTTGTTTATGCACGCACTATTCGCATAGGTTCTAAAAGTTTAGAGCTTGAATATATTGTTGTGGTAGAAAACGGTGATAAAAAAGATTTGATTGCCAAAGGCACAACTGTATTAGTGATGTTTGACTACAAGAGCAATCAATCGGTAGCGGTCCCGGCAGAAATTCGTGCAAAGTTGAACGCTTATGAACAAAAAACCTTTTGACCACTATGTTGATTCGTATCAATCCGGATAATATTGATGACCGACTGATTAATCAGATTGTGTTGACGTTAAAGAAAGGGGGAATCATCATCTACCCTACCGATACGGTGTACACTTTGGGTTGCGACCTCACGCACCCTGATGCATATGAGAAAATCTGCAAACTGAAACAGATAAAACCTAACAAGGCCAACTTCTCTATTGTATGTTACGATTTGAGTCATATTTCCGATTTCACATTAAATGTGGGCAATGCATGTTTTAAAATGATGAAGCGTGCGCTTCCAGGCCCTTATACATTCATCTTGAATGCGAACAATTCTGTATCGAAAATTTTCGGTTATAACAAAAAAACGATTGGTATTCGTGTTCCGGACAATAACATTTGCCGAGCAATTGTGGATGCATTGGGGGCGCCAATTATTTCGGCATCAATCAAGCACGATGATACAGTTTTAGAATACATCACCGACCCGTTAGAATTGTATGAGCAATACGAAAACATTGTAAATATAGTGATTGACGGTGGTGCAGGTGGCAATGAGCCATCAACGATTATAGATTATACCGGATCTGAACCTGTTTTGGTGAGAGAGGGGAAAGGAAATTTTGAGGATATTTAAGATTTGAGATTTTTGATTTAAGATTTCAGGGCTCGCAGCATTCGATCTTTTCCGTTAATATCTTTTTTGATGGTTACATCTTTATAGCCTAATTGCTCAGCAATTGCTGCAATTTCGTTGGCATAGAATTCATTCATTTCGAAATATAATCGTCCTCCGGGTGGAAGAAATTGTTGTCCGATCTCACTGATACGTTGATAGAACAATAACGGTTGGTTTTCCGGAAATAGCGCCAGATGTGGTTCGTAGAGCAACACATTATCATCCATGAGTTTTTTTTCATCGTCACCAATGTATGGAGGGTTGCTAACAATTACATCGTATGGGCGAGAAGGCGTTGAATGAAGAATATCCAATACGCTAAAGTTAACCGTAGTATTATTGAGCGCTGCATTTGCTTTTGCCATCTCCACTGCATTTTCTGAAACATCAACTGCATCTACTTCTGCATTCGGAAGATTTTTCGCTAAGGATACTGCAATACATCCGCTTCCGGTGCCAATATCTATAATGCTTTTAACCTGTTGTTCATTTTCGATAATCCATTGCACGAGCTCTTCCGTTTCCGGACGAGGAATAAGCACATCCGGATTCACATTAAATTTGCAACCATAAAACAATTCAAAACCTAAGACATGTTGGAATGGTTCCTTCTTTTTTAAACGAGCGAGGTATTCCAATAATACACGCTCTTGTTCCACTGTTAGAATAAGATGTGTTTGCAAGGATTGATAGAGTGAATTCAATTGCATGACCTCTTCAAACATAAAGCGGGCAATAGTTGTAGCCTCGGAGCGTTCGAAAATTTCGCTCAACGTATCAATATACAATTTTCTTATTTCACCTAAAGTCAAGGGTAGAATTTTCTGCAAGTAATGGATTCTTGAGCGAAAGAGGAAATTATCCTGCTTAACTATCCCGTGGAGAATATTATTTTAGCAACATGCAGCAACACGAAATCTATATGCAGCGATGTATTGAGCTAGCCGAAAAAGGCTTGGGTTCAGTTGCGCCTAATCCTATGGTAGGTGCTGTGTTGGTGCATGAGGGAAGAATTATCGGGGAAGGCTTTCATGAGAAATATGGCGAAGCTCATGCAGAAGTGAATTGTTTGCAATCGGTGAAAACTGAAGACCGCCATTTAATTGCATCTTCTACGCTTTATGTTTCGCTGGAACCATGTTCGCATTATGGTAAAACGCCACCATGTTCGCTACTTATCTTAGAGAAAAATATTCCGAAGATTGTGATTGGCGCAAAAGATCCTTTCGAAGAAGTGAATGGCAAAGGCATTGAACAATTGCGAAATGCCGGACGAGAAGTAATAGTAAGCGTTTTAGAAAAAGAATGTAAGTGGCAAAACAGACGGTTCAATACGTTTCATTTAGAACATCGTCCATATATTATTTTAAAATGGGCTGAAAGCCAGGATGGATTTATTGCTCCTATTGGCAATACGAAATATTGGCTAACCAATGATTTCTCGAAACAATTAGTACATCGTTGGCGAACAGAAGAGGAAGCCATTATGGTGGGCTATAACACAGTGATGGCGGACAATCCACAACTTACAGCTCGTTTATGGAAAGGCAAAAATCCAATTCGTGTTGTAGTAGACCAACATTGTACTTTACCGAAATTACAACAGATTTTTAATGCAGAAGGTAAGTTACTTCTATTTAATGCTTTACACGAAGAGCAGGTTGAAAACATTAGCTATTGTAAAATTGATTTCACTCAATCGATTATTCCGCAAGTGTTACAAGTGCTTCACCAAAAAGGCATTCAATCTGTTATTGTTGAAGGTGGACAAAAAATTCTAAATCTGTTTATCGAAGTAAATTTGTGGGATGAAGCCAGAGTTTTTAGAACACAAGTACAACTCCAAAGCGGCATCGAAGCTCCTCCCCTATTACAACATGTATCACACATAGAAAATATTGATACCGACCAACTCGTTACTTACTACAATTTAAATCATGATTGATATTATTCTTTGCATCATTTGCTGTGCATTATTGGTAGTAGGCTTGAAGCTTTTCGATGTGAAAGGTGTGCAGTCTTTCCCTGCCATTGTGATTAACTACTTAACCTGTACGGTTTGCGGATTTCTGTTTTTAGAGGATAAAAATATTTCTAGTATAGTGCATACAGAATGGTTGAAATATGCACTATTCTTAGGACTACTCTTCATCTGCATTTTTCTCATCATCAACCAAACCGCCAAACATTTTGGAGCGAGTACAGCTTCAGTGTCTATGAAACTAGGTTTAGTATTTCCCATTATTTTTTCAGCGATTCTTTACCACGAGCCCTTTTCAACACTTAAAATTATTGGAACAATTGCTGCGTTGATAGCTGTCATTTTATGTTCCTATAAACCGGCAGAAGAACATCATCAGCGCCATGCCTATTTGTTTTTATTGCCTTTAATTGCTTTTGTTGGAAGCGGTGCCTGCGACAGCATCGTACAATTCATGCAAAAAAACTATGTGAAACAAGCTGAAAGTGCGGTGTTCAATTTCGCCTTATTTTTTGCAGCTCTTCTTTGCGGAAGTATCATTTTAATTATTCAGCTCATTCGAAAGCAAGAATCAATTGGTCAAAAAGAAATTATTGGAGGCATTGCATTGGGGATACCGAATTATTTTTCGATGTACTTTTTAGTGAGTGCATTAAATAATTCCGGCTATCAAAGTTCGGTGTTGTTTCCTACAATAAACATTGGCACTGTACTCTTAACTACCTTCTTTTCTCTGCTCTACTTCAAAGAATTCTTATCGAAACTCAATTGGCTTGGACTAGGATTAGCAGTTGTAGGTATTGGATTAATGTTCGTAGGATAAAAAAATGCTCTGCTATTGGGATAACAGAGCATTTCAAAAAATGGAATTTTATTATTTAGGTAAACTGACAAATTAAGCCTCCCATTAACATAAAAGTGATAATCCAATAACCGGCAGAAATTGCGATATACTTCCAACTGCGTTGCTCGAACATGGCCCCGGTAGCTACGATTGGCAATGCTAAAAAGAAACCTGTAAGTGTGCCGTGAAGAGCCCCGTGTTTAAAACTTCTGAAATTGCTACCATGATTATCGATTAAATATTTCACATGTTGTGCTAATTCAGATGTTGCATTTGAAGCATCAGGCACTCCCTGCAACATAGAAATTAATCCATTTTGATGTATAACAATCATGGTCATACTAATACCGGCCATGAAGCTCAATACATAGCAAAGTACCATAACGAGTACCATATTCATCCCTTTTCCGCTTTCAGGAGAAACACCTGTTTCCTTCATCCAGATTGTTCCGAAGACTTTCGGATTATACCAGATAAAGCCAACAAAGGTCGGAACTAATGCGGCTGCAGCTATAACTAAATAGTTGATAAATAACATATTTTTGGGTTTTGGTGAATGACTAAATTAATACAATATTTTGATTACCAAATAAATGGTAATGAAAAGTTGATTGCAATGAATTTGCAATATTATTTCCTTGATTAGCATTTCAAACGAAATCGTTTTATCTTGTAGTTATGAAAAGTATTTATTGCTTACTGACTTTAATGTTTGTTTTTGTTTATGGGTATGCGCAAGAAGAAGCGTGTAAGGTATCCTACTCGCCAGTTTTGATAAGAAATGCATCGGACGAAAAGGAAATTTTAAATTTTATCAACTCCAACTATACGAATGAAATAGGGGCATCTACATTTGCGTTAATTGCTAAAACCGAGAGCCCTACAGCGTTTCATTACCTATTTCAACAGGAGTATATGGCAATACCTATTTATCATGCCGATATAAAAGTAAATGTTTCAAAGCAAGGTAAAATTGCAAGTGTTTATTCCAATTTAATTGATGTAAATGCATTACAAAAACCCACTGTTTTTCCTGCAGCGATAATGGATGCACTTTCGGAACGTTGGCTGAATGCAAACCTTACTAATCTAAACGCACACCAAACATATTGCTTTATTGCATCTGCAACTGCTCTTGTACCGGCTGTAAAAATTGTGTATAACGACAATAATAAAATTGCACACGAAGTCGTTATTGATCAACACGAAAGTCTTAAAACGCGAATAACATCTTCCTTTCTTGCCCAAGATTCTTTGGTAACAGGCAAAGTGTTTAACCCCGATCCGCTAACATCTGCAAATGTTGTGTATGGAGGGGGCTATCAAGATTTCAACGATTCTGATGTTGTTGTTTTGAACAATCAGCGACAAACCAAAACATTCAAAGCTCATTTCGATGGCGCTAGCTTCAGCTTAAAAAATCAATATATTGAATTGCGCGATAATAATGGAGATGGTATTTTACCTGTTACAAGCTCATCGCCTCTTTTTGACTATACCCGCCATCAGTCAGGTTTTGAGGATGTGAATGCCTATTATCATTTGACGAAACAAAGTGATTATATTCGTTCACTTGGTTTTAATGCAACCAGCCAATTAGTATATCCCGATCCGCATGGAGGAACGGGCGATAATTCTTTCTTTAATGAACCCAATACTATCTACTTTGGAACAGGCGGGGTAGATGACGCAGAGGATGCAGATGTGGTGATTCATGAATACACGCATTTTGTTTCCTATAATGCTGCACCTTCAACCAATTCGGGGCAAGATAGAAATAGCATTGATGAAGGCACCTGCGACTATTTTGCCGCATCCTATTCAAAATCGATAAATGCTTATAATTGGACAAAAGTTTTTAATTGGGATGGGAACCCTCCATTTTGGAATGGTCGCGTTGTGAATTCCACTAAACGTTACCCGCAAAACATATCAAACAATATCTATAAAGATGGCGAAATGTGGTCGTCAACGCTCATGCAAATTCACGATGAATTGGGTAAAGCCACTACCGATAGCCTCGTGTTGCAAACCATGTATCTTTTTGCATCGAATATGACTTATCCGCAAGTTGCTGATGCATTGCTTCAGGCAGATACCTTACT
The DNA here is from genome assembly GCA_016786765.1 of Chitinophagales bacterium. Lineage (GTDB taxonomy): Bacteria > Bacteroidota > Bacteroidia > Chitinophagales > LD1 > CALAYL01. The sequence goes on along the minus strand of JAEUUZ010000035.1, from coordinate 52,299 downwards.
ATTCGGGGGGAAACATTTTTGTACCCTTTATTATTTTCTTCTTCAAAGGGGCTACAAAACGTTAGTCAACAACCCATGTGGCTATACAGGAATTGCAGAACCCGAACTTTATGCAGCGGAATTGATGTATTCATCAAAAGGTTTTATACTTCATTCCGATGACCCGACAATAGCCGTTGAAAATTATTCCATGTACAATAGCACCGGCCAGTTAATGTATCAATTAGAAGGTTCTTCTTTCGATAAAAAGGATATGCTATCGCCAGGAGTATACTTGATTCGGGCAAAATCAAATACACGTTATACAACATATAAATACGTTGTCTTCTAATCGATTAATGCTGAACGTTTATTCTTCCTATAACGGAATATGTTTTGTTATTCGCAATTCGCAATGAATAAAGACCGTTTGCTAATGAACTCACATCTGATACAACATACTTAGTTCCTTTTTGAACTGGAAGAACATAGACCTTTCCTAATGCATCAATTGCTTCTATTGAATTATAGCGTACATCATTCTCCATGAAAATTGAAATACTGCTATTGGCAGGATTTGGATAAATGTTTACAATTCCCTGATGTACCTCCTCTATAGCATTAACGTTACAACTATCTAATGCTACAAAAGATTGAAAATAATCCTTCATATTTAAGATCGCAAATTGAGCACACTGAAAATGCGAAAGTGTTTCATTTACACAAACTGTATCGGCATTTTGAACACCGTTCGCCTTAAATTGATTAATCATTTTTACAGAATTTGCCCAAGAGACCTCCTCGTCTGCCCTGCAAAATAAAATTCTAACCGGAGCTGTTGGAGTCCAATTGTATACATCGTTTTCAGCTAATGCCTTTCGAAATGGGTGATTCAAATTCACAGTAAAACTATCGATCATACTTTGTTTAAAAATCTTTTTTGGCACAGCAGGCATTTTTGAATTAATGTACCCCATGCCAAAGTTTCCATTATACAGTGGTGGCAGTAAAGTGTCGTAGGGAACTGCAAGATAATCGCTAACATTCGGATAAAATTGGTATTTCTGATTCCAACTAAACACTAAATAGGGCAAATATCCGGGTACAGCATAATTGGAATCGGATAACATAACATCAACCATTACGCCCGACATATCGTAAGCACCACTCATTGGACAGGAAGCAGTAACCGTAAACTCGCCTGCTAACTGCTCTTGGATTGTTCGGTGTGTAGCCATTGTTGCATGTCCCCCTTGAGAATATCCAGTAAGAAACAATTGGCCGTTTAATCTAAAACCTGCTGTTGTTGACGCTTCACGTGCTGCACGAAGTAAATCAATAGTTGCGCTGGCTTCCGTTAACGCATGTTGATAGGGATGCAATAGATTTTTGGGACCATCACCAAGACCAATATAATCGGGAAGTGTGGCCGCATAGCCTAAAGAAGCCATAACCATTCCTATAACAGCTTCGCCACCAACTATTCTGGAAGGTACCGATTCTCTTAGTGTTTCTGTTCCATGGGCAAAACTAGCTAATGGTAAACGACAAGAGGTATTTTTAGGTATGGCGAGCATGCCAGACGCTAACACCGGTGTTGAATCGTAGGACGCGGTATGGTAACTCACTTTATAAATATCAATATCGTAGATGGTACCAATAATAAAAGGTGGAATACCGTTGGCATTTAACACTGAATCTAACTGAACTTTAGTATAGGATCTTTTGAGAATCAAGCTATCAATAACAGATGCCTTTGACGTTACAACTGAAACTAATAATAAAAAGAGTACTGCTAATCTATTCATATACAATCGTTTTACGGAAGTTATTTAATGCCTATTCGGAATTATAACAATTTCAATCAACGATTGTTTTTCATAATCAATACTATTTAATTTTGGCAAACAATCCCATAAATTTCATCATCTCGCCAAGATTGGAAATCTTGATTTTTCCCATCATAAATGCCATCTGGGGATTAGTTTTACCTAGCTCAATATCGGCATAATCTGCAGCTTTGGCTTTTACTTCGCAAGTAGGATCACCAACAAGACCTTCCTCCACCGTTACCTTTTTGTCTTTTATTGTAATGGTAAAATCGCCTTCTCCATCCATTTTAAAATGAAAAACGCCTGCTGTTTGGGCATCCACTTTATCTATCTTTAAACGATTAGGGAGCGAATACAAAATTTCTCGGGCCGTTTCCGGAGTTGTTTGTTTTGTTGAGTCTTGTGGAGTATTTAAAGTAGCAGATAGTGGCGTCTCGGCTTTTTCAACCTCAGCTGCTGCTTCAGCACCTTGTCGCATATTCTCGTACACCGATTCGTAACTTACTTTGTCGATGACTGTTTTGGCAATAATTTCTTTCATGATTTCTGTTGTTCCGGCCACGATAGTTCCCACACGGGCATCTCGATAGGCGCGCTCTATTGGATACTCCGTCATATAACCGTAACCGCCAAAAACTTGTAAACACTCATCGACAATGGTTTTGCTTAATTCAGATGCCTTCAACTTAGCCATACTGCATTCTTTCACGGCAAACTGACCATTAGCATGTTTCCAACAACAGTGATAGACAAACTGTTTGGTGACTTCCAATTCAGTAATTAAATCCACCATTTTATGACGTAATACTTGAAATTTGGAAAGCGGTTTATTGAACGCTGAACGCTCATCTAAATAATTCAATGTAATGGCAATGGCACTTTCGCTACCGGCTACACCTAAAATTCCGGTAACCAAACGCTCCAACTGAAAGCTTTCCATAATGTAGAAAAACCCTTGTCCCTCTTGTCCAACACGGTTCCCCACCGGCACACGCACATTATCAAAAAACAACTCCCCGGTATCAGATGATTTCCAACCCATTTTATCGAGTTTATTGGAGGTGTAGCCTGCTGTTCCGGCATCCACTACAATTAAACTGATTCCGGCTGCTCCGGCAGAAGGGTCAGTTTTACAAGCAACAGTTACAAAATTTCCGTAAACACCATTGGTGATAAAGGTCTTACTTCCATTGATAACATAGAAATCGCCATCCCGAACAGCCGTAGTAAGAATATTGGCCACATCTGAACCTGCTCCGGGCTCAGTAATAGCAATACTTCCAACGTATTCTCCGGAAATAGATTTCGGCAAATAGCGTTGTTTCAATTCCTCGCTCCCTGCTTGTAATATATGATTAGTAGCCATAAACTGATGGACAGACACAGCAGCTGAAAGTCCTGCAAAACCTGCCTTCGCTAATTCTTCTAAGTACACTACTGTAGTCCAAAAATCGTTATTCGTCCCCCCATAAGCCTCTGGAAAATTGATTCCCAGAAAACCCAATTCACCCATTTTCCGGAATACTTCCCGCGGGATTTTTTGGTCGTTCTCCCACTGCTTGATATTAGGCACAATATCTTGTTGAATGAATTGTTTAACCGACTGGCGAAACAAATCATGTTCTTCGGAAAAGTATTGGTGTGCCATGTTATTCGATTGTAGCATTAATTCCGCGTTCAACAATGGCATTGCGCATTGTGCGAAGACGTGAAAGTGGACCGTGTTTCACCGCATATTTCCCTTTGTGATGAATGATGTAAGAACACTGCTCAGCTTGTTCTTGGGTGTGTTTACAAATATCAACCAACGCATCAGCCACCCAATCAAAGGTGTTTACCGAATCGTTATGAACAATGAGTTTGTTTTCTAATGCGTTGTCGAGATCCAACTCAACAACTTCTTCTATTTCTATTTCGGGCAATTGCATAGCAGTTATAATTTATAGACCTATTCAAAATTAAACATTTTACGAGTTTTAAAAACTTATCGGGAAAAATTGTGGGCTTCATGCAAAAAAGCAATAAAAAGGTTGTTTTAACAGCCATTCGGACAATTTTATTACAGAAAAAAGATAAAGCATTTATATTTAGCATTCCATAAACCAATGAAATGCAAAACTCCATTCCTATAATAAATCAGGTTTTTGAAATTCAAACCAAACTCAACGACCTAAGCGAAACAACCCCTTTCGAAAGGAATTTAAATCGACTGTTTGCGATTTTTGAAGAGGAAGGCTATGTTGTGAAAAATCCGATACATGAACCTTACCAAGAATCGAGAACCGATTGTGAAGCAAGCATTGTAGGAAATATCAACTCCAAAATGAAAATCACAAAAGTGTTGAAACCTATTATCTATCAAAAAATAGGAGCGCAAATGCAATTGGTGCAGAAAGCAATAGTAATAGTGGAGTAATAATAAACGAGACAAATGAAAGCGGTAAATTTTGGCATAGACCTTGGCACAACAAACTCTTTGATTGCAAAATACGAGAACAATAAAGTGCGTGTATTTAAGAATCCGTTTGGACAAAAAGAAACACTTGCCTCGGTGGTGGCGTATAGAAAAGATCGTATACTTATTGGTGATAAAGCGCGTGAATATTTGACCAAAGATGCTGTAAATGTGTTTGGCGGATTCAAACGCAAAATGGGAACAGATGAAAAATTTTATGTAGTTAACATCGATGATAATGTTACTCCTATAGCGTTGTCTACCTTAATCCTCAAAGAGCTCAAAAACTTTGTGCAAAGTGAAGAAGTGCCGGAAGCCTGTGTTATAACTATTCCTGCTTCCTTTGATAGTATGCAAAGTAACGCTACATTGAAAGCCGGAAAAGAAGCAGGATTCAAAGATGTGTTCTTACTGCAAGAACCTATTGCGGCCAGTTTAGCGTTCTTCAACACTAACGATGGCGAAACACAAAAGAGTGAAGGCTATTGGTTGGTGTACGATTTAGGAGGCGGAACCTTCGATGTTGCACTAGTAAAGTCAACAGAAGGAGAGCTTAAAGTGCTCGATCACGAAGGGAACAACTTTTTAGGTGGAATGAATTTCGATACGGCCATTGTTGATCAACTAATTGTACCTGAGATTATCCGTCAAACGAAAATTGAAAACTTCGAAGATGAATTTCGCGTGAAGTATGGCAAGTATGAGATGCTGTATTATCAAATCATGTATTATGCTGAAGAAGCGAAAAAAGAGTTATCACAATCGCCTTCTACGGTTATAGAATTCAGTGCAGATATCGACAACACTAAACACGATTTCTACATCAATATTACGAAAGAACAGTTAGATGAAATTTTCCAACCTATCATCAATGAGACAATTGTTTTGCTCAAAAAGATATTGGACAATAATCAACTAACTGCACAAGATATTCATCAAATTATTTTAGTTGGAGGAAGTACTTTTATACCACAAGTACGCCATGAATTAATGGAACAAACAAGAATTCCGGTTAACTTCTCCATCGACCCAACCAATTCAATTGCCATTGGAGCTGCTTATTATGCGGCTAATAAATTTTATGAACCTTCGGTGAAAGTTGCATCAGAAATAGAGACGGACAAAGTAATAGAAGACATTCTCTCTTCGATTGATTTGAATCCAATTGACTTATCGGTTGATGTATCCTATAATCGTTCAAGTAGAGATGCGGAAGAGGTTTTATTGATTGCTTGCAGCGGAGGATACGAGAATAAATATTATCGTATTACACGAGCTGATGGCGGTTTCGATACAGGTTTAATTCCTTTGAAGGCAAAGAAAACGGAGTTCTTACCGTTAATATCATCACACAACAATTCTTTTACATTGCATGTGTATGATGAACATAAAACAGAGTTAAAAGATTTCGCCAAAGAACTTTCAATAGCACAAGGAGTGTACAATATTGATGGGCAACCACTTCCCCACGACATTTGTATTGAAGTGGATGACATGGAAAATAAAACCACTAAATTGGAAGTGATTTTTGAACGCAATAGTTTATTGCCGCAAAAACGAACCTTGTATCGCGAAATATCTAAAACCATTACCAAAGGCTCTCCGGAATCTATTATCATCAACATTTTAGAGGGCGATAAAAATTCAAGGGCTTCTTCTAATCTAACTATAGGCTGCATCGAAATTTCGGGTAAAGATTTGCAGGCCGACTTGATTAAAGGTTCAGATATTGAAATCCAACTTCACCTCACCGACTCGAGAGTTCTGAACACTTCCGTGTTTTTGGTAATGACACAACAAGAATTCAAAAATGTATTTTCGATTGCGGAAAAACAAGTGAATATAGGTCGTTTGAAAGAGCAGTTTATCCAATTGGAAATTGATTTAACGGAAACCGTTCGCCAGTTTCAATATAACGAAGATGATATTTGGGAAATCAGAGCCTCTGCCCTACTCAGCGAATTACATGAAGTTAAGAAAGCGCTTTTTAAGTTGAAGGATAATGATAAGTCTGACGACAAATACGTGATTGCACAAAAGGTACTACGGATATCACAAGATGCCGACAAATTAGGCGGAAACGAACGAATTGCCATGTTAATTGAAACCTACATGACAAGAAAAGAGGAGGTATTCGCATTGATTAGCAGTGCCGATTTCATTAAAGATGAAATGCTTTCGCAATACAAGAAAATAGAACAATCGGAACCTTCGTTTATTAAATCGAAAAACGTTTCGGTGATTGAAAACAAGCTTCAACAATTGCATGATTTGTATTGGAAAGCGATGAGTAATACAACCAGCTTTTTAATTAGCATTTATATTGAGTATAAAAATGCGGATGCCGGTGAATACAAAGATTACAGTGCAGCAAAATCGATTATGCGATTGGCAGATACCGCTCTTGAAAGTGAAAAGTATCCAGAATTCAGAAGGCATGTCTATCATCTTTCCTCGCTCTTGAAGCGCGTAAGATTCAATTTCAATAACGACTTTAAAGGTACAGGCATTGGCTAACAAGCAATACATATCCATTGTACGTTTACTTCAACATTCCGAGATTGATGTAGATGGAGAGATTAATGTGCAGCGTGTTAAAAAGCAACTCAATGCGGAGTTCAACTTTTCGCCAAGCGCTATTATTGAAATCGACAATTACAGTTACAATAAAACTGATGTTTTTGAAGAATTGGATAGTCCAAATTTCACTGAACGACTAGTATTTCATAAAGGAATTTGGGAAAGCAAACATCTATTAGCCTTTTTGGAAGACAATCAATTTTCCTACCCCAATTTCAACAAAGAGATTCATGCTTTTTTTAATAACCCTGTGTTCGATGGATTTATTTCGCCATTCTTTGCAGTGTCTTTCAACGTAGTTGCTCGGAATTACATTAATGCACTACAATTCGACAATCTAGGCTATTTACTTTCTTTCGAAGACTTTATCATCGGGGCTGACAGAGAAGAAGCCTTTCGTTCCATTCGAATTTTTTTGGATGAAAATATTCGCTATCTGAAAAACACCAGTAAAGATAATTTCATGACTATGCGTCCGAAAATTATCCACTGGATTAGCTCCGACTGGAGTATTTTTATCAATAACCTTCCTGACGATTTTTACGAAACGAAAGAAGATTTAATCATCCCGCTTATCAATCTTACTGTTTCAATTCAGCGCACTAATTTTCACGATTGTAAGGCGGTAAGTTCCCAGTTAAATCAGATTGAAGAAATTTCTTCCCATTTAAAGGAAACCATTACAAACAATCATAACATTTACACAGGCAACAACAGTAGCACAGAAAATTCATCCGGCTTTGATTACAGCAATTTTAAGTGGATCATATGGGCTATTATTATTGGTTTAAAAATTATAGCCATGGGTGGCTGTTAATTAACCCCTCTTCATTTTATTATAAATCATACATTCGCCATAAATTCAACACATGGAATTCATACACTTTCTCATAGATTTTATTCTACACTTAGACAGACATCTTACGGATATTGTTAACCAATATGGCACACTCACGTATGTGATACTTTTCTTAATTGTGTTTGTGGAAACAGGGCTTATTGTTATGCCTCTTCTACCCGGTGATTCGTTATTATTTGCTGCCGGTGCATTGGCCGCAGCCACAGGAGCATTAAACGTTTGGATAATTATTCCGCTATTGATTGTGGCAGCTTTGTTAGGCGATAACGTCAATTACTTTGTAGGAAAATTTTTAGGCGATTGGGTAAAATCGAAAGAGCGTATTCTCTTTTTTAAGCGAGAGTACATTGAGCAAACACATGAATTTTACGAAAAACATGGAGGCAAAACGGTAATTATGGCGCGCTTCGTGCCTATTGTTAGAACAGTTGCTCCATTTGTTGCCGGTGCAGGTAGCATGACCTATTCGAAATATATTCTGAATTGCATTTTAGGCGCTGTGTTATGGGTTGTAAGCATTACCTTATTGGGTTATTTCTTTGGTAATTTTGAAATAGTTAAAAAGAATTTTGAATTGGTTGTGTTCGGTATTATTGGCATTTCGGTATTGCCAATTGTAATTGGAGCCTTCAAAAACTACACTAAAAAGTAAAGCCACAACAACATGCATTTCGGATTGATTGGAAAAACACTTACCCATTCTTTTTCGAAAGAGTATTTCACCCAAAAGCTAAATACATTAGGCATTTCGGGGCACTACGATTTATTTGAATTGTCTTCTATTGAGGCATTTCCGGCTTGGCTTCAACAACATCCATTGTTAAAAGGATTGAACGTAACCATTCCTTATAAAACTGCCATCATACCGTATTTAGATGAAGTTGACGAAATAGCAAAAACAATTGGAGCAGTTAACACCATTACATTTAACAATGGAAAAACAAAAGGATACAACACCGATTGTTTTGGCTTTGAACAAACTTTACTGCAACACTATCCTTTAAAAAAACAAAGAACCGCAATAATACTTGGTACAGGTGGATCGGCAAAAGCAGTAGAATACGTACTCCAAAAATATGACTTCGAAATAACAAAAGTTTCAAGGATTGCGACTGCAACATCTATTACTTACCATGATATCAATGAAGCGATAATTGCAACAAACGCTTTATTAGTGAATTGCACTCCTGTGGGTATGTATCCAAATACTGATGTTATTTTGCCTTTACCATTTCATTTGTTTAGCGAACAACACTACTTCATCGACTTAGTCTACAACCCGGTTAAAACAGCTACTGCATTGAAATTGGAAACTGTTGGTGTGCATAGTATAAATGGATTGAAGATGCTTTATGCGCAAGCAGAAAAAAGTTGGGAAATCTGGAACAGTTAATTATTTCTTTAACCCCCAGCCCGTCATCACCGCATTAAATGCACATAAACCGGCACAGAAAATCAAACTCAAATAACCTTTAACGGATGCGAAATTAAAATCGCCTTGCCACAATTGATTCAATTTCTTGAACTGGAAAAAAACATCTTCCAAAAAGAAGTTATCGACAATAGCAAAAAGAGCATATATCGCAAACGATACTGCATATAGGTAATACAGCACTTTCTTTGACGACATAGAACATAGATTGCTTAACACGATCAACACAATCAAACCTAAATTCAAAAAGTAAATCAAGGATGATTCATAATCTTGAAACAGCAACATTTTATCTTCCGCTTCACCGGCACTTTGAAAGGCACGAATGGACATAAAGCTCAGAAAGGCGCATATCACAAGACCAATTCCTGCACTTATCCAAAAAACCCGAATAATCTTTGCAGGATTAAATTGTAAGAATATAATATTGGACACAGAGCGCTTGTAGACTGTACCCATCATAATACCTATTAATGCTATGATGATATAAGTAAATAATGTAAGCATGTTTATTCTTCGTTTTCCGAGCGATCAATCAACCCCTGTGGCAGTTGTTTTGCCACTTTCAATCCCAGCTTTCGCATATTCTCTGCTCGCTTTATTAAATTGCCTTTGCCGTCATACAATTTATTCATGGCATCAGCGTATGTTTTTTTACTATCGTCCATTTGTTTGCCTACCTTGATTAAATCTTCAGTAAACGAAACAAACTTCTCGTATAAATCGGCCCCTTGTCGGGCTATTTCAATTGCATTTTGACTTTGATACTCTTGTTTCCAAACGTTTGCAACGGTTCGAAGCGTAGCCAAAAGCGTTGAGGTGGACACAATAATAATATTTTTATCGAAAGCATCATTATACAATTCGTTATCAGCTGTAACCGCTAAAGCAAATGCCGATTCGATTGGAATAAACAGCAACACAAAATCGGGCGACTTAATATTATACAATTGATGGTACGATTTAGCGCTCAACAACTTCACATGATTGCGCAACGAAGCAATATGTTCTTTTAAAAATTGCGCCTTTTGCACTTCATCTTCAGCTGAAACACAGCGCTCATAAGCCACTAAACTTACTTTCGAATCGACAACCAAGGTTTTCCCTTCAGGTAATTTAATCAATACATCGGGTTGTGAACGACTTCCATCTTCATTCGTGAAGCTCTGTTGCACAGTATACTCTTGCCCTTTTTGCAAACCCGACTTCTCCAAAATTTTCTCTAAAATCATCTCGCCCCAATTCCCTTGCATTTTATTATCTCCCTTCAATGCTTTTGTGAGATTAAGGGTTTCATCACTCATTCGTTTATTGATATCCGTCAATTGCTTTAATTGTTCGCGCAAAGCACTGCGCTCACGCTCGGTATCGAGATGCGTTTCATTCACACGCTTCTCATACTGCAACAAACGCTCTTTCAACGGATCCAAAATCACTTTTAATTGTTCATCATTTCTCTGTACAAACTTTTCTGATTTTTCTTCGAGGATACGATTCGCCAATAATTCAAAATCCTTCTGCATTTTAGCGTGTAATTGCTCTACTTCAGCTTTCTGTTCTTGTAACCGGTGATTTAAATTCTTGATCTCGTTCCCAGAAGCGGATAAGGCAGCATTGGCTTCTTCTGTTTTATTGCGCAATGTATTGATTTCAGACTTAAGCTCTGCATTGCTTCGTTCTAAACCTGCATTGCGCTCTAAGGCACCGGCAATAGCGCCTTCACTTTTCGATTTCAACAAAAAATAAAGCATTGCACCGCCTATAACAGCACCTATAATAAAAGCCAGTAATACATATAATGTTCCCATATCGTATGCAAAATAAGCATTGTTGCAAAATTATTTTTTATTTCACACCTGAAACTACCAAACAATGACAACTTCTTTGTTCGAAAATACAGAAACCGCATTTGAATATCAATCGACTCCGGCACTCCAAAAAGCAAAATTTTTATTTCAATTATTTGGGAACAATACTCTCGTTAGCTTGGGTACATCAGCTACCAACATTGCATTATCGTTGCATTTGCCCATTTCTTCGCTTTTTAAAATCACCGTTTTCAATCACTTTTGCGGAGGCGAAAATTTTGTTGAATGCACGAAAACAATTCAGTTTCTGAGCACATTCAATGTGGGCTCTATGTTGAATTACGGGGTAGAATTAAAAGAAACGGAAGCAGACTTCGAAAAAACAATTCTTCAAACGCTGGAATCCATTTCATTTGCTGGAAAAAACAAACACGTAAAATCGATTTGCATCAAACTTACAGGCTTTGGCCGTTTTGGACTTTTTGAAAAAATGGACCGAAAAGAAGTACTCTCGAATACTGAAGAACAAGAATTACAAGGCATTAAAAATCGATTTGAAAGATTATGCGCAGCAGCTAAAGAATATGATGTTGTACTTTATGTAGATGCGGAAGAATCATGGATTCAAGATGCGTTGGATGGTTTGGTGGAAGAGATGATGGAGAAATACAATCAACAAAAAGCTGTAGTATTCAACACTGTTCAACTATACAGAAACGACCGTTTAGCCTTCTTGGAACAATCCATTATTACTGCAAAAAGCAAAGGCTACTTCTACGGTGTAAAAATTGTGCGGGGTGCCTATATGGAGAAGGAACGCGAACGGGCAATTGAAATGGGATATCCAAGTCCTATTCATATCGACAAACCTGCAACAGACAAGGATTTCAACGCAGGTATGCAATTGTGTTTTACTAATTTGGACATCGTAACCGTTTGCGTGGCTTCGCAATCGGAAGAGAGTAATTTGTTGGCCATTTCACTTATTGATGACATGAACATTGCACGCAATCATCCGAATATTTTGTTTGCCCAATTGTTAGGCATGGGCGATAATATTACCTTCAATATGGCCAAAGCCGGATTTAATGTGTGCAAGTATTTACCGTATGGCCCGGTGAAAGAAGTTATCCCCTATTTGATTCGCAGAGCACAAGAGAACACTTCGGTGCAAGGACAAATGGGCCGCGAACTGAAATTAATTCTTACCGAGTTAGCACGCAGAAAAAAGACACGTTGTTAATTACCACTCAATTACCTGCTGTTGCTTAGTATCTTCATTACCTCTTAAATTCGAGCGGAAGTAATACGTGTAGCCAATAATCAACCCAATATTATTCACGTTTGTTCGAAGGTTTTTTTCTGTTTCGCCACGCAAAAAACCTTCTTGTGTTGGCTCATTTAAATTGATTCCATTTCTTCTGTCGGCTGCAATACCGAATGCATAGTTAAAACCTACTGTAATATCGCTTGCGCCTTTATTGTAAGAAACACCTAAGCCAACATGCATTAAATGCCAATAAGAAGGATTAAATGAATTAACACCCACATTCAATTGTGTGGGCGAGAAACTCATTAGATTGTTGAAATCGGTTCGAAAACCGGTAAGCACTTTGAAGTTTTTCACGAAACGAAATGCCCCACCAACTGACACATTAAACACTTGAACGGCATTTGTTTTCACCACCATAAAACCTTTTAATGTTTTCCCACCATAGGCAGACGTTGGGCGTATATAAGATTCTTCTTTACCATGCACCACTTCGTAACTAGGCAAACTCAAAAAATACTCACAGGCAAATTTCAATTTTACTCGTTTCCATTTGTACTCAGCCCCAATGGCAAAACTGGCGGGTTGTTTGTATTGTGTGCTTAAGTTCTTTTGTTGATCGGAAACCAAGAAAGAAGGATATTGAAAGAAAGGAGAAACCGTATCAGCGGAATGTAAATTTAAGTTGTGGCCTTCGAGTGATTTTGTCATAGTACCGGTACCAAATATTTTCGCAGATGGTAAGGTAATGGTTAAACCGAACAAGAAAGGTTTAAAATCGGCCGCAAAGCCAATTTTTCCAATAAAATTCACGTGGTCCATACGCAACGAAGCATATTGATCAACCGTAGCAATATAGGGCACTGTAGCGAAGGTAGCATCGGCACTTAATGCCACCGTTGTGATATTCTCAAGATTGGTATAAGAAGTAAACAAACTTACACCTGTAGAAAAGTGCTCGTTAATTTTATAGCCAAATCCTATACCACCCCATGTTTCAACACTGCTGTAATCGAAATCCAAACGCGATTTGTAATATTCCAAACCGGGAGAACCTTTAATCACATCATAATTCGTTTCGTTCTGCACACTGAAACGCACACTAGCTCTGTTGCGCATCATGGTAGCATAAATAATTTTCAGTTTCGGCACTTTTTTAAAAACATACGACCCTCCAATAAATTGCGGATAAATCAAAGCGCGAAACGATTGTGCATCACGCCCTTCACCGGCTACGTTTTTTAATTTTACAATATTCGCTTCATAAATATTCGCACTCAAACTAATTTTGTTGGTGGTAATGAAACCCATGGCACCCGGGTTATAGAACAAAGCGGAGTTATCACGTACACCGGCTATTTCCGCGCCTCCGCACAAGGTATTGGTTGCGCCATATTGCTGATTCCAATAATGATTTTGGGCTAGCATTGGCAGTGCAAAAACGCAGCATATAAAGGGAAGTATAAATGGCTTCATGTTTGACAATTAATAAATTTCAAGCGCTACGGTATACGTCTTTGATAATTGTTTACTTACCGAAAGCCTTACCGTTGTTTCATCTTCACTATTTGTAAATAAATAATCTTTTACTTTTTGACTGCCCGCTGCTTGTTTTATAGTGGAGTCTAGTTCCCAACTATCTAAACAGAGGCGTAACTGACTTAGCAAAGCGTTGCTCAGTGCAATCGATTCTGCTGGGGTTTTGATTTGATGAACAGCTTCCAAATGATAAACCTTCGCGTTGGACCTACTGGTCACAATTTCACTAATGCTTTTACTGCCAAGAACTTGATACTGTAATTGATATACTTCTCGATTAAAAACAGTTTCTTTCAAAGTACCATCGGAAGCCCAAACGGTGTCTAAACTTGCACAACGTATCACCTCGTTTAAGCCGGCACAATCAACAGCAATAGGTCTGTTACTCTTCATTGCTAACGAAACAAGCAATCCAATACTGAAACTAAACAAAATGGTTTTCACAATTTAAAGATAATAGGGATTAAAAAACCAAAAGGCTTTTAACACCCTTATTTACCGACACATTCTTTGAAATTGGAGCATTTTTGGCTCATTTTTCACAAATCAGGCGTAGAAAGAAGTAGTATTTTGCTGTTTTTTATTTACTTAGGTCGATTTGTAAGTGTAATATTGAAACACAAATGTTTGGCTATGGAGAATCAACTGCAATGGTATAACAAAACACTTCGCGAGTATATCAGCAACGAGGAGTTGAAAACATTGATGCAAAAATCGGATTGGAAAGCCTTTTTGGAAATTGCCGATACATGGTTTTGGATTGCCTTTGCCTTTGCGCTTCCTGCTCTTTACCCGAATGTATTGACGGTAATAGTATCCCTATTTATTCTTGGAGGAAAGCAATTGGCCTGTGCTATTATTATGCATGATTGTTCGCACGATTCTGTTTTTACAAGCCGAAAACTAAATACTTTTGTGGGCAATTGGTTAGGAGGATATGCTGTATTGAATAATCTTGAGCAATACCGCCCCTACCACCGCGAGCATCACACCTACACAGGCTTAGACAACGACCCCGATTTGAATTTAGTGAAAGGTTACCCAACTTCAAAAATCAGCATGTTCCGTAAATTTTTGCGCGATCTATCCGGAGCTACAGGCATCAAGTCCAATATTGCTGTGATTGCGATGCATTTGCAAATTCTAAGTTATAATTTGGGTGGTGTTGTGAAACGACTTTTTTTACCATGGACAAAAGAACGCTTCATAACTTCCATTAAAAATTTAGCCGGACCATTGGCTTTTCACTTGATTTTATTTGCTATTCTTTTTGCTCTAGGAAAACCTTGGTTGATGTTGTTGTGGATTGGAGCGCAGCTCACAACATACAATTTTTGTTTGCGTGTTCGTTCGATTTCAGAACACAGTGTTGTTGGCGAACAGACCAATCCGCATAAAAACTCAAGAACTACTTATGCGAATTTTATTGAGCGTATGTTATTCGCGCCACATCATGTAAACTATCATGCCGAACATCATTTATGCATGGGTATTCCGCCTTACAACTTACCTGCTATGCACAAATTACTTTTAGAACGAGGCTACTTCAAAGAAGGAAGTTTAAAGCCGAATTACTTGGAAGTGGTGAGGATGGCGGTGGTGGGATAGAAAAAAAGGTGTCCCCACTAATTGTAGTAGAGAACACCTTTTATAGCTATCTGTTCAAAATGAACTTAATGTTTTACAACAGAGAACTTAGCTGTTTTGGCTGATGCTCCTGCCTGTTTTATCTGACAGATATATAATCCATCTGCGAAACTGCTTACATCCAATTTTACACTGCCTTTTTGAGCGTCTAAAACTTTTGTAGTTAAAACGACACCTTCGGCATTAACAATTTCCAGATTAGCTTTATCTGCTATATCCAACAAGTAGTCAATAGAAATAGAACTGTATGCAGGATTAGGGAATATAGTTATATCGCCTGCAGTATTGCTTTGAGTAGTACTCAATTCGCTTCCAGCTTTTCCATCCATCATCCTACGTGCTGCGTCAACCGGTAAGCAAATCTGATCCCAGCATCTTGATTTGTCTTCGTCATGTTGTCCTAACACTGTAAGACAAACATTATAAGAACCGATTGAACCATAATCGTGAGATGGGTTGGGGTCATTCAATGCAGTATTACCATCACCAAAATCCCACATATAGCCAAGAATGTTAGTTCCTGCTCCTGTTGCAGAAGTAGATGTAAAATACTTTGGATGATCACCATCAACAGTAAAGTCTGCTTTTATCTCGCACTTACATTGAGGACAGGCAACTTCAACTGTTGTAGACAAACGTAAACGTGTTCCATCGCACAATGTAACTATCATACCCACCGGATAAGTTCCATCGGCTGGGAATGTATGAACGAAAGAACATCCCAACGGACATGTAACGGCAGGGGAACCATCAAAATAATTGATTTGCATCTCTTTCACACATGCTTGACAATTCAGTGTAAAATTAAATTCGTTACAACTCATTTGTGTGGCAACAAGTGATTGTACACAACCGCAATCTTTAATTTCAACAGTTTGTGTAAAAATGTAAGATTGTTGTCCGCAATTGTCCGTAGTGGTAACGGTAACTGTATATGTTCCTGGAGTTGTGTATGTATGCGACACTAAATTTCCTACTGAGGAATGAGAGTCTCCGAAATCCCATGTTGTAGATGTTAAGCATTGGTCGGCACATTTACGCGCACCAATATCAAAAGTTAAGGATGCTCCTACACAGTCTGAAACAGGAAATACGGGAAAGGGTTTACAGGGATTTGAATTACAATTTTTTATTTCTATCTCATAGCTATTTTGGAATACTCCACAATAATCAGAACCGTCATTATGTGCAAAATTGCTTGCATAGATAGAGATTGGAAAGTTTCCTGTACTGGTATATGTATGGCAAATTGTATTCGCAAAATCATATCGAGCTCCAGGACCAATTCCTGTGATTACAATAGGAACATTTTCGAAACCTGAACCATCCCCCCAATCAACTTTAAACTCATTAGGAAAATTTGTTGGAAAATTAGATGCATCAAATGAGATACATACTTCACTTCCCAAACATGTGCTTGTTGGTACGACTATATCTCTGATATCTGGTTCTCCTAAAACTGTTACAATATAGGCACCCCCAACAAAACTTAAACCTGCACCTTCATCAATAACTTCAGAGACTACATTTAAAACGTTTTTTTCTCTAAAAAAAACAACATATTCTCCAGGATTTGCAAAAACATATCCTGGTATAGAAGTATTTTGAGCAAATTCAAAATTTGTATGAATATCTAACCATTGGGTAATATAAAGCACCGTACCTGAACTTCTTTCATGTATTTCCCACTGAATAGAATCTCCAGAAACATCTGGAGCATACCATCTCGTCCCCCTACACCCCCCACCAGGAAAAGAACCTCTCTTCCAGATAAAAAAATTGACAGATGTATTTGGACATATTTTGTAACCAGATAGATACGGACAACCAGAAGGATCCAAGCTTGTGAGCTCATTTACAGAAGGATTCAAAACAGTAATATTATCGCTTTCCAAAATGTCCATTCCAATTGCTAATTCATTAATAGCTTTTGAGTCAATACTAAAAAGGATTAACATCAAAATTGCGGTTATTAGTTTTCTCATAAATTGATTTTTTCGCCTACTCTTAAATTCCGCTTTTCGGCTTACGCGGTGGTGTTTTTAAAGCTGTCTGAAATCAAGGCGGTGCTTTGTTTTCGCATTTTCTTTCCCCCATATTTTTTGCTTTTGTTGATTCAAAATTCGACAGACAAAAGCATCCATTCTAGTCACATCAAGAACACGTGTATGTTGGTCGAGTATTCGTGCTTTTACCTAAAGAATTAGTGCGAAAACGAAAGCATTAATCAATCAGTATCCGGTAAAAAATGAGTGAGCGCGTAAGAAAACAGAAAAACCGACTACGCATTAATCTGAAAATCAATAAATTAAAAAGAGACATTAACTTATTCTTAAGAATAACCTTCAATTTTTGTGATTGCAGCAGCTATAATCATAGCGCATCTTTGTATCACAAAAACAAGGGGTATGAAATCAACTATCAATGTAAAAATCATCTGCAGAGCTGTTGCTTGCTTCGAAGAAATAATGTATGCATTAAATCAATTACAAGGTTATGCATTTAGCTTTTCGTACTGCCCGGAAATACAACTCTGCGATATGGGTCATCACGATTTAATTATTGCAGAATTAGGCACATTAAAAACGGCCTCTGCTTGGCTCGATAATCTTCGAACTAACACAGCAAAAACAATCGCATTAACCGATACAGAGGAAAAAGGAATGTCGCTCATGGAAATAGGAATAGATGATTATTGTATGCATGGCGACATTAAAAACAACCTCAGTAGATTAGTACAAAAGCTTGTATGCAAATTGCAGTTTGCCCCAAAAAAGAATAACGTTCAGCAATCACATAACTACTCGTCAAAACTAACCGTGCCTACGCTTAACGGGATGAATTTTGTTGACATTCCGAATATCGTACGATGTGAATCCGATAATAATTACACTTACATTATCTTAGAAAGTAAACAGAAGTTTTTGGTAGCGAAAACGTTAAAAGAATACGAAAACATTTTGGCACAATATGGTTTTCTGCGCATCCATCGCTCACATCTCATTAACCCAAAGTTTATTGCCGAATATGTAAAAGGCCGAGGTGGATATGTAGTGCTGCACGACAAAACAAGAATTGATGTGGCCGCACGAAAAAAAGATTTCTTTCTAGAAAAATTCAAACAAATAGGTCCTCAATAACACGCTTACTCAAATAAATCACACTTTCTCTTGACAAAGGCAACCTTTTAACATATTTTCTTCATCTTTAAATAAAACAATGACCATGCAAAAAAGAATCATCACCATTTTGGCAATACTACTGTTTGGAATACAATTTCAGAGTTTTGCGCTTACTTGTCCTACTTCTACACCATGTAATGTAACTGTAACTCAAGACTTATATAACAATAACGATGTTATACTTTCTTGGGGCACAGTTACCGGAGCTGAAGGATACACTGTTTATTATAAAAAAGTGAATGAACCAACACCAATGTCATTTACTGTTGGGCCTCAAACAACTACTGTATATATGCCCATATTTTTATTTCAACCAGGTGCTGCATATCGGTTTGGTGTATCAACTATATTAAAAGGGGGTGGGAATTCATCCATCGCAACAATTAAATCAGACTTTGAACCCCCAATTACACCTACTGCTGTAACATTGATTATTGAGTTTAATATTGGTGGCACACCATCCTCACCTTGTTCTAGAGGTACAATTGGGACTTATTCATTTGCAAACTTTGCTGCATATGGAGGAGATTTCTCAAGTACTTCAAGACCTCCTCTAGCTCCTTTAAAAGGAACTTACTCTGCAGATATATTAAATTATCCTGTGTTGGAAAATTACAATATTAACCTTAACTATTTGGGAAACACACACTATTTGCCAGCGGTGACAAGAAGTTCTGTACTAACTTCTTTTACTCCGTCAGACATAACACCATCCCCATGCTCAACAACCTGGCGTACCTCATCTTGCACAACGACCCCTGCCGTTATTACTAATAACAGAGTAAACCAATATCTCTCAAATTACATAAAACAATCCGTCTGCAGTTTAGGTATTTGTCCAAATGTCAACTATTCAGTAAACAACTACTACTTAAACTCTTTATACACATCAGGTATTACATATACCGGCTGCTATAGAGCAGGAGATTCAAGATACTGCGGTTCAGTTTGTGCTTCAACAAGCCTAAAAACTGATGAAACTGAACAACCGAGTAGCGAATCATTGCCAAAATTAGTGGAAGACCAAGATATTATTGACGAATTTAATCTCCTTATCGCTAACTCCGGAGAATCATTTAATCTTTATCAAAAAGAGGATAATGTAACCCTAGCATTAGGAGGCAACAATAACGATAACTATTCGGTTGTAGTATTTGATCAAACGGGTCGTATTGTTGAAAAGCAAGATGAGCTTAACTCGTCTAGCCATACTTTTAATATCGTTAATTATAGCAAGGGAATGTATATTGTTTCTGTGATACAGAACGGCAACAGACAAACTAAGAAGTTTATGAAATACTAAAATTATATCTTAGCTTCCAAAAGCCACCCCAAATGGGGTGGCTTTTTTTATAGGATGTATAATTTAAAATAAGCTTTCACGTTGTATGCCCAATATGCGAGAATACAAATTAATAAAACTGTTAGAGCATTTTAGTAACACGGAGCTTAAACAATTCGAGTCGTTTTGCAGTAGTCAAAATGGTGAAAAGCATAAACTTACTTTACTCTTAAAATCAATTCAAGATTCACTCAAAAGAAAAGAAAGCGAACAGGAATACATTGTAGCTTTTCTGCTCAAAAAACATCAAATTGATATTAAAATACTTCGAAAACTATTTCATGAACTTTTAGAAGTAGCGAAAGACTTTATTGTTATCCAACAAATCAAAAATGAATCTTTTATTCACAACTATTATTTCCTCTTGTATGTAGAAGAAAAAGAGCTATATAATGAGTTTAAAAAAGATTTTGAAGACGCTCAACTTGCGCTCAATAAGCTTCCTAAAATAGACACAAAAGATTTATGGTTCGACTATAGTTTTAATGTCTTTCAGAACAACATTGATGTTAATCATAATATTATTGAAGGGAATAGAAAAATTCAAAATCAAATTGATGCACTTGATCGATATATTCTCTTTGCTAAACTTGTTGATTTGTGTAATGCATTAAGCCACAGCAAAGTTTTTTCTAATACACTCGTTATTACTTGGGCTGACACGTTTATTCAGCTAGCAGAAAATGATATTCGTTTTCAAAAGGACAAACTCATTCAACCCTTTTTAGCGGCTGTGAAACTATTACTTACGAACGAAGAAGTATATTTCGAAAAGATGCTAAACGCTATTGTTGATGAAGAAAATTGCCTTCACGACCAGTTGTTGCGCTTAATGATTACGGTAGCCGAGAATTTTGCTGCATGGAAGATAAACAATGGTTTTAATTACACTAAAGAAGTACACCTGCTCCATGTTACACGAATCAAATCAAATACATTAGTAAATAAGAATAATTTGATATCACCTGGGGTGTTTCTGAATGCAGTAACTGCAGCTCTTCAATTAAACAAAACCGATTTTGTTAGACAATTCATCAAAGAACAATCCCCGAAACTAGAGCAATCGGTTCGAAAGGATATTGCTGCTTTTTGTCAGTGTAAAATATTACTCGTTGAAAAGAAATATGGAGAAACGATTCAACTACTCAACAAAACGACCTTCACCGACTTGTTTTATCAAGTTGGCGGAAGACGAATGATCCTCCAATGTTTTTACGAGCTTAATGAAATGAGTGCCTTAGACTCTGCCCTCCACGCCCTCAAAGTGTTTGTAAACCGGAAAAAGGAAGTTGCTCCAAGTTCGGCCGAAAGCAACAACAACTTCCTAAATATTTTATCGGCCATTACAAAACTCAATAAAGGAGATAAAGAAAAAGCGCAAAAATTACTTGAACAAACCCAACAAACTAAAGCCATTGCCGATAGAAAATGGCTAATAGAAAAAATACAGAAGTTCCTATAATCCATTTCCAGTTAAAATAAAAACGGCTTACAAATTCATGTAAGCCGTTTTTAAGATTAGGAGAGAGAACGTTTATTTCTCTACCGCAATTTTCGACATAAATCTTGTTCTACCTGTTGCATCCACTAAAGAAACAACATACAATCCGTTTTGGAATTCAGTAGTATTGATAACAGTTTTATCCGAAGAAATAGTTTCAACAGCAACTACCTTTCCAACCACATCCGTAACTACTGCTTTCGCTACTAATTTAGCATCTGCTTCAATATTTAAACGCGTTTGAACCGGGTTAGGATAAACGTTTGCTTGAATAGCATCAACTGCATTTATACCTACATTGTTTTTTACAGTAACAGTTACCATTCCTTTGGCAGTTTGAGCTGTTCCTGTTGATGACAATGTGTAATAGAATGTATCACCTCCTATATAGTTTGTTGTTGGTGTATAGGTTACAACGCCTGCAGCAATAGATAATGTTCCGTGTGGTGAACTAGAACCTAATAATGCAGCTGAAAGAGTTCCTCCATAGCAAGACTCATCGTTCGTTAATACCGAAATATTTTTCGGTGTATTTTTCATTGTAGATGATGTGTCGACATTAGCGATTGGCGGAACAGAGAATGTTCCTGTAGTATCTACCAAAGCAATATCATCAAACAAAGCCGCTCCACCAATTGGTAATGTTGCGGTTCCTCCACCTAACAATGATTGTAAAGAGTAAGGATTACTTGACGATAGAATAATTACAGCACTATCCGGAATTAAGCATGAAGTATAAACAAAATCAGCACTAAATTTAGCATAAGTAGATTGTGCATTAACAGCGAAGAAATTGGCTTGCGCTACTACTAGATTTCCTTTCTTCAATACTGCAATTGCAGCACAAGAATCTTGTCCTACTTTTCCAGCAACCGGAGCATATTGGTAATAGCCTTCTAATTTGCCAATTCTGCGTGGAGGATTAATAGCAATTCCTGCGCCCGGAATGTTTGTAGGGCTAAAGTTATTTCCCACAAAACTAGTTAATGAAATTTTGAAGTCGCCACTGATAACGAAACCAGGTAATGTTAACTGACTTAATAATACCGGAACGGTTACTGTATCGGTTACGCAACGAACTGCATTAGCGCCTAAATTAGCCTGAGTGGTTGGTGTAACAAATTGTTTAACGCCAAATGCTTTTCCTCCGATAACTGCGTTAACAGATGTCCAACCATTTGGGTCTTGAAAAATAGCGGTGTCTTTCGGACCACCTAATGAAGTAAGGTCTAAGTACGAAGTATCTGCACCCCAGTTTTCAAAGCTTGGGTTCAATACTTGCGCAAAAGAATACGACATTGCCAAAGCAGATGTCGCAAATGCAAGTAAAAATTTTTTCATGTTTGTGTTTAAATGAGTTTGGTGAAACAATGGTGGTGAAGTTAGTACTAATTTCCGATAAAGTAAAATCTATTTCTTGGTCTTAAACCAAAGCGGACTTTGGTCTTTCGGGTCGAAATTATAGTTGATGGTGAGCTCCTCGCCTGCTTCGATATCGCGAAGGGTGATAAAATGCAAAAATCCTTCTTTGTGAAAGGCCACATATTTGCAATTCGGAGTGTAAGAATGATTATAAATGGAACCATAGCCTAAAGCCATGGCGGTCTTTTTCTTTCCCCACTGAAAATTGTAATAGAACAGCTCTGTTTCCGCCAAAATTTTTGAATCCTTTTCGTTTAAAATAATCACTGGGGCAATTTCTACAATCGAATCGGCTTCAATAAATTGATCGGTAAACACACCGCGGCCTTTGCCTTTTGAATTGGAAATATAGAGTGAGTTCAGTACCATACTTTAGTAATTAGCTCCTAGCCGTTAGTAGCTAGAAAATGAAACAAGCGTTTAAAACAAAAAGCCGATAACCACAAAAAGTGATTACCGGCTCTAAAAATATTGAAATTATTTAGAAACGCTCTACTCCTGCAAAGTGGAATGAAGCCTCAATGGCTGCATTTTCATTGCTGTCAGATCCGTGTACTGCATTTCTCTCGATATCCGTAGCGAAAGCCTTACGGATGGTTCCTTCTTCTGCATTAGCCGGATTTGTAGCTCCGATTAATTTTCTGAAATCTTCAACCGCATTTTCTTTCTCTAAAACTGCAGCAATAATCGGACCTTCGGTCATAAACTTCACTAAATCTCCGAAAAACGGACGAGCACTGTGCACTGCGTAAAATTCTTGTGCTTTTTCTGTTGATAAACGCGTCAACTTCATTGCCTGAACGCGAAATCCGGCTTGAATAATCATGTCGATAATCTTTCCGGAATGACCTGCTGCTACTGCATCAGGTTTAATCATTGTTAATGTAATATTAGATGCCATTATATTGTTTGTTTAGGGGCGCAAAACTAGGAAAGTAGTTGAGAAAAGAAACTACTTTAGTTTTTTTCCGATGTTAAGTATTTGTAAATCAATTCGCGTTGAGTGTCGGAAATCTGCGCTTTTACTTGCATTGATGCCATTGTAGGCTTCCAACCCTCTGCATCATGCTTACGTGGTGCAGGAACGCCATGGCACTGTCCGCATTTTTCCATTAATAAAGCTCGTCCTTGGTTTAATTCCTCTAAACTGGCTTTTGAGGATACGTTTACGTCTGTTGGGGTATAAAATTTAGAAGTTGTGCTACATTGTGCTAAAAAAAGCACTATAGCCACAAGGGCTATTGAAATGTTAAATAGGTTTTTATTCATTTTTGTCTGGTATTTTAGCTAAAACTACTAAAAAATCAGAATTTTGAAAGCCTACCCCAACCTTCTGACGTCAAAACATGGACAATACCCCGTCAAGCTTCCACATTTCACAATTAATTTTATATTTGCCACTCATTTTTTGAAATAAAAACACTGCAATGCAATTAAAAGGACTTATTAAGGTATTTACAATTATTTTTATTCTTGTTTCTATCTATCAACTTTCTTTCACGGTAGCAACAAAAATAGTTGAAAACAAAGCGGAAAGCTTCGCTTCGAAAGGATTAACGCTTGATCCTCCTTCTTCATTGAGCGGTGCATCAAAAATTATCTACGAAGATTCAGTAGGCAATATCTTTAAATCTAAGAAAAGATACTTCTTGGATTCAGTGCAAAACGAAACGGCATACAACTTCTTTTGGTTGATGAAGTATTCGTATAAAGACTGTCGCGACCGTCAGTTGAACTTAGGCCTCGACTTGAAAGGCGGTATGAGCCTTGTATTGGAGATTTCAGAGGAAGATGTGTTGAAGAAATTGGCTAACAATAACCCGGATGCTGCCTTTAACAAAGCCGTTGATGAAGCCGGTAAAATACACACCAAAGAGGGAGGGAATTTCCTTGCTGTTTTCAAAGAACAATACGAGAAAAATGTACCAAACGGAAAGTTGGCTAATATTTTTGCAGCTGTAGAGTCTTACAAAGGGAAAATCAACTTCAATTCATCGAATAGTGATGTGATTAAGGCGATTTCAACAGATATGAATTCAGCGGTTAGCGAAACATTCAACGTTTTGAAAACGCGTATCGATCAATTTGGTGTTGCCTCTCCTACTATTACACTTCAAGCTAACACAGGTAGAATTATCTTAGAGTTACCGGGATTGGATGACCCGAGCCGTGTGCGTAAAATCTTACAACAAACCGCACAATTAGAATTTTGGGATACATACGAAAACGAAGAAGTAATTGATGCTTTAGCACAAGGTGATATCGCTTTGGGTACAAAAATTTTCAACGAAAACAAAACGAACGGAGTTGATTCTACTACTGCAGCTGCTGATACTACAGGCGGTATTTCGTTAAATGACCTTACGTCAAATGCCGATACCACCAAAAAAGCTACCGACACGACAAAATCTACTGCTAAAGCGGATGTTCCAACGAAAAAAGACTCTTCAAACTTACGTCCTATCTTCAAATATTTAGAGCCTAACTACGACCGTGAAAACAACAAATACGGTGAAGGAGCTACTATCGGTTATGCAAGAGGAAACGATACGTCTATTATCAATAAATATCTTGCAGATGATATCATGAAAACGGCTTTACCACGCGATTTGAGATTGTTGTGGACCGCTAAACCAATGAATGCTAAAAGCAATGTATTTGCCTTGATTGCTATCAAAGCAAATCCATCTTCGCAAGAAGCTCCGCTTACCGGAGATGTTATCACTAACGCATCAAAAGAATTTGAAAATGGCTTACCGGCTGTTTCCCTTACGATGAATGCACTAGGTGCTTCTAAATGGGAGAAAATGACTGAAGATGCGGTAAACGCAACCGTTAACGGTCGCTCAGTGAAAAAATGTGTGGCTATCGTTTTAGATAACCAAGTATTCTCTTCGCCACGTGTACAAAACAAAATTTCTGGAGGAAGAACTCAAATTACAGGTATCAACGATATCGCTGAAGCGGATGACTTAGCGAACATTCTTAAATCGGGTAAACTAGAAGCAAAAACTAGAATTATCGAGGAGCAAGTAATCGGACCATCTTTAGGTAAAGAAGCTATTCGCTCGGGTTTATTATCGATGCTATTCGGTTTCATTATCGTTTGTTTATTCATGTTGGCCTACTATTCTACATCGGGTATTGTAGCCGTTATCGCGGTAATGTTGAACTTGTTCTTCATTATTGGTGTATTGGCTAACTTCGGTGCAGCGCTTACCCTTCCGGGTATGGCAGGTATCGTGCTTACCTTGGCTATTGCCATCGATGCGAACGTTATCATCAACGAGCGTATCCGTGAGGAATTAGCGAAAGGTAAAGCCATGAAATTGGCTATAGCCGATGGTTACAAACATTCATACTCGGCTATCTTTGACGGTAACATCACTACCTTATTGATTGGTGTGGTATTGTTATTTTTCGGTTATGGTCCGGTAAAAGGATTCGCTGTTACCTTAGTAATCGGTATCTTAACATCATTATTTACAGCGGTAGGATTCTCTCAAATCATTTTTGATTGGTTCTCTAGTCGTGGTAAAGAATTGAAATTCGGAACAGAATTTACGTTGAACTTGTTACGTGGTTTCCATTTCAAATTCATGGAAAAACGCAAAACATTCTATACTATTTCAGCCATTGTGTTTGCTATCTCTTTCATCTCTATGTTCACCATCGGTTTTGATTTAGGGGTTGACTTTAAAGGAGGAAGAAGTTATGTAGTAAAATTGGATCAAGATGTGAAAACATCTGATATTGCTACAGCTTTGGAAAAACCATTAGGTTCAAAACCATTGGTTAAAACATACGGAAGCAATAGCCAAATTCAAATTAC
Source organism: Chitinophagales bacterium (assembly GCA_016786765.1). Taxonomy (GTDB): domain Bacteria; phylum Bacteroidota; class Bacteroidia; order Chitinophagales; family LD1; genus CALAYL01. The sequence continues at coordinate 25,619 of JAEUUZ010000035.1, read as the reverse complement.
AACTGCTTACTTGATTGATCAAAACACACCTGAAGTGGATAGTATTATTGAAAGTAAATTGTTTGAAGGACTAGGTACTTCGTTTGCGCAAAAAGGAACATTTGAATCGTTCAGAACGAAAAACATTAAGTCGATTACAAGAATTGAAGCTACCATTGCAGAAGACATTCGTAAGAGTGCTTTCTTATCGGGCTTAATTGCTATGATTGGTATCTTTATCTATATCTACTTCCGATTCAAAAAAGTAGAGTATGCTACAGGTACACTTGCTGCATTGATTCACGACCCGATTATCGTTTTAGGTTTGTTCTCGTTGTTGCGTCATATCAGTCCGTTCTCTTTAGAGATCGACCAGAACGTAGTTGCGGCCATCCTTACCCTTATCGGTTACTCGGTGAACGATACAGTTATTGTATTTGACCGAATCCGTGAGCACTTAAAATTGTATCCAACAAAACCATTAATCGAGAATGTAAACGATGCTATCAATACTACCTTAAGCCGAACCATTATGACATCAGTAGCAGCCGAGTTAGTGGTATTAGTATTGTTCATCTTCGGTGGAGATGCCATTAAACAGTTCTCGTTTGCGATGGTAATTGGTATTGCAATTGGGACGTATTCATCTATCTGTATTGCTGCACCAATTATGGTGGACATGCTTTTGAGAAGAAACAAAAGCACCAATACTGCAGAGGTTGCGAAATAATTTGAACTGAAAAAATCGGATATATGAAAAAAATTGTTGTTTTCGCTTGTATAGTGCTTTTGGGAGCAACGTTTCAGTCATGTAGAAAGAAAGGAAATCCATATGCAGGAATACCTTCATCTGTTTTAAAAGATACTACTACTGTTGAAATACTTGAGCGTACGTTCAATTTCGACACTATCAATCAAGACGATACTGTAGTACATATCTTTAAAGTGAAAAACACAGGCGCTAAAAATTTGATTATAGGAAATGCCTTTGGATCTTGCGGATGTACGGTTCCTGAATGGCCTAAAGAACCAGTAGCGCCAGGTGCTGAGGCATCCATTCGCGTAAAATTTAATAGTGCAGGTAAAGAAGGCGAACAGAATAAAGCAGTAACCCTTCAAGTAAATACTATCAGTCACTCTGAACAACTATTGCTCAACGGCTTCGTAAGAGTGCCAAAAAAAGAAAAATAAAATTATGAACGCATCTATAATGTTGCTCTTCTACGGAGCTATTTTCGCAGTTATCTACTTCTTCTTCATTCGTCCGCAATCGCAGAAGATTAAAGAAGGAAAAAAGTTTATTGATGAAGTACAAAAAGGCGACAAAGTAGTTACTACCGGTGGAATTCACGGTGTTATCGATGCAGTGGAAGAAACAACGTTCCTTTTGAGAGTTGATCACATTCGTATGAAAATAGAGAAATCTGCTATTTCTGCCGAACTCACGAAAGCAGTGCAAGGAACCGATACAAAAGCTTAATACTTTACAACATTTATAACGAAAAAGTCTGGTCATTCGATCAGACTTTTTTAATTTTCGGACATGATAAAAGTAGGAATAACAGGAGGTATAGGCAGTGGAAAAACTACTGTTTGTGAGATATTTGAGCGATTAGGCGTTCCGGTGTATTATGCCGATAAACAAGCGAAATACTTGATGGAAACCGATAAAAATTTGCGTGAAGGTATTCGCCAGCTATTCGGAGAGGACGCCTTTGATACTGAAAACAATCTTAACCGAGCGTATATTGCCGGTATTGTATTCAAAGATGAGGAAAAGCTGTTGGCCTTAAATGCACTTGTGCACCCTGCTGTTAAAGCCGACTACGATTCGTGGAATGCCATTTTAGCCCGTAAAGAATATCCATATAGCTTGAAAGAAGCGGCATTGCTAGTGGAAAGCGGTTCGTATAAAGACTTAGATAAACTCATAGTGGTTTCAGCGCCTCTAGCCGACAGAATCAAGCGTGTAATGGCGCGCGATAACATTTCGGAAGAACAAGTGAAAGCCCGTATTGATGCCCAATTACCGGAATTGGAGAAAGTGAAATTGGCGGATTATGTAATCGATAATAATCTCATTATGGAATTGGTTCCACAAGTGAGTAAAGTGCATTTAGACCTCCTGAACGCACAATAGCCTAAGCTTCGTATTCCACGGCAAAAAAGCATACATTCGCAACAATGAATGAGTCTTTACAAAAACTGAAAGAAATCTTAGCCACGTCAAAGAAAACGGTGATTGTTACGCACCCGAATCCGGATGGTGATGCCTTTGGCTCCACGTTAGCTTGGAAATTATTTCTGGAGAAAATGGGTACTTATGCTTGTATTGTTTCTCCAACCAACTACACCAAAAATTTCAAATGGTTACCGGCTTACGATTCGATACTATCTTTTGAAGATGAATCGCAACGCGCCATTGCAGAAAAACATATAGCGGCCGCAGAAGTGATCTACTGCTTAGATTTTAATGCCATTACACGTTTAGATAAATTAAGTCCGGCTATTCAACAAGCCAAAGCTATTAAAGTGATGATTGACCATCATCAAAGTCCGGAAGATTTTGCAGCCATTACATTCTCCGACACGAACTACGCAGCTACCTGCGAGTTGATTTACGACATTATTTGTGGCTTAGGCGAAGAAGCTAAAATAGACGAAGCCATTGCACAAAATTTGTACACGGGATTGACTACCGACACCGGATTTTTTGCATTCAGCAATACCACAGCCAATGTACATAAAGTAGCCGGAGGCCTTTTAAACAAAGGTGTTTCACCGGAATACATTCAAGATAAAGTATTTAATATTTTCCGAGAAGAGCGTTTGCGCTATTATGGCTATTGCTTTTTGAACAAATTGCATGTATGCCATGAAGGGAAGGTGGCGTATATGTCGGTGAACCGTGAAGAAGCCAAGCGCTTTCATTTGCAACCCGGAGATAACGAAAGCTTGGTAAATTTCCCTTTCAAAGTCGAAGGTGTAATGGTATCGGTACTTTTCACAGAAGAACAAGACAAAGTAAAAATCTCGTTTCGGTCGAAAGGAAAGATAGATGTGAATGCCTTTGCCAGAAAGCATTTTGAAGGAGGCGGACATGTGAATGCAGCAGGTGGAAAATCGTTGCTCTCCTTAGCTGACACAGAAACTAAATTTCTTCAAGAAGTAAAGACGCTCTTTGCTTAGCTCCTTTTTGTATGAATCACAGCGATAAACTTCATATTCAGTATCTCGTTTTTATGTTGAAGCAATTGGGCTTAGACCATGTGGTGTTATCGCCCGGATCACGCTCTGCGCCATTAGTACAAGAGTTTGCTTGTTATCCTGAAATCAAAAAACACGTATTGTTCGATGAACGATGTGCGGGGTACTTCGCTTTAGGTTTAGCACAACAAATTCGTAAACCGGTGGCTGTGTTTTGCACCTCGGGAACAGCTGTTTTAAATTTAGCACCTGCTATTTGCGAAGCCTATCATCAAAAGGTTCCGTTGATTATACTTACAGCCGATCGCCCGGCAGAAGCGATGGGTAAAGGCGAAAATCAAACCATCAACCAAATCGACATTTACAAAAACTACATTAAAGCATTCTACAATTTAGAAGAAGGGGAAGCACTTCAACAAGAGCAACTCTTGCAAACCATTGTATGCAGTATGTCGTTACATTTTGGTCCGGTGCATATTAACCTTCCATTGCGAGAGCCGCTTTACAATACAGCACCGGCAAGCACTTTCGAGCTGTCAATAGTAGAAATACCGACCAGTCCTACCCTATCGAAAGAAGACAAAGCTGAAATTTCAACAGCATGGAAAAATGCAAAACGCAAAATGATTGTTTGCGGGATGGACCATTTTCAAACAGCAAAATTGAGTTGGTTAAAATTAATTCAAGCGCAGGAAGATGTGATTCTTTTGCATGAACCTATTGCCAATATTGCTTTACCGGACTCCATTTACAACATAGACGGTACAATCGCTTCAATAAAAGAGATTGAAACCTATCAGCCCGATGTAGTGATTACAATTGGCCGACAATTTACTTCGAAACGTTTGCGCAATTTCATCAAAACGAATACAAGTGTTACACATTGGCATATCAGCATTGAAAACGAACAATGGGACAGTTTCAACCGTTTACAAAAAGTATGGAACTGTACGGATATCGAATTTTTGAAAGTAATTGCTTCGGTGAAAACCAAAACGAGTGATTGGAAAAAGCAATGGCTGAACATTCAACCCAATGGTACTGTATTCGACAATACAACGCTAACCGACTTTTCAGTATATCAAGCATTAGCTAAAGCCGTTCCAAACGATTGCATTATTCAATGGGGTAACAGCGCACCTATCCGTTACAGCGGTCTATTGCATTTCGATGCATCTATTGAACATTTTGCGAACCGCGGTACCAGTGGTATAGACGGTTGTGTGAGTACAGCTGTGGGCTGTGCGGTGGCTAATCCTGATAAACAGGTATTCTTGTTTGTTGGTGATCTGTCTTTTTTTTACGATTCAAATGCTTTGTTCTACAGTCCTTTTCCTGCTAATCTGAAAATCGTGATTGTGAACAATTCCGGTGGCAACATCTTTAGATTGATTGAAGGGCAAAAAGAAGAAACCTTAATGCAAAACTATTTTGAAGTACAGCACAAACACAGCGCAAAAGCTTTGGCAGAGCAGTTTTCGATGCACTATTTTAGTTGCGAGAAAAATGAAGAACTCGAAAAAACAATTGAACGCTTTTTTGGTTATAATAATTGCTGTATTCTTGAACTGAAAACAGACGCTACATGCAGCGTAGACACTTATAAAAATTACTTTAAACGATAAACACATGAGCAACAGAAACTGGACCACGCTTAAAGAGTACGAAGAAATCAAATTTGAATTCTTTCAAGGAATTGCGAAAATCACCATTAACCGTCCGCGTTACCGCAATGCGTTTACGCCATTAACGGTACGGGAAATGATTGATGCGATGTATATCTGCCGCGATAATCTCGATATTCAAAGCATTATTCTAACCGGTGAAGGTGATATGGCTTTCTGCTCTGGTGGAGACCAGAATGTGCGTGGACATGGCGGTTATGTTGGCAAAGACACTGTTCCTCGTTTGAATGTGTTGGATTTGCAAAAATTGATTCGTTCTATACCGAAAGCCGTAATAGCCATGGTAAATGGGTTTGCTATTGGTGGAGGCCATGTGTTACATGTAGTGTGTGACTTATCGATTGCATCAGAGAATGCTATTTTTGGACAAACAGGTCCGCGGGTTGGTTCGTTTGACGGTGGCTTTGGCGCATCGTATTTAGCGCGTTGCGTGGGGCAGAAAAAAGCGCGTGAAATTTGGTTCTTGTGCGACCAATACAATGCACAAGATGCTTTAGACATGGGCTTAGTGAATAAAGTAGTGCCTTTAGAAGTATTGGAAGACACCACTGTAGAATGGTGCTTGAAGATTCAAGAGAAATCGCCATTATCGATTCGTATGCTCAAATCTTCGTTCAATGCTGAATTAGACGGACAAGCCGGTATTCAAGAATTGGCGGGTAATGCAACATTATTGTACTACTTGAGCGATGAAGCCAAAGAAGGTAGAAATGCCTACATCGAAAAACGCAAACCGGATTGGAGTAAATTTCCAAAGTTTCCGTAAGTATTTCATTTTCTGACTTTGCTAATTGAAGTTTATTACTTTTTTAGAAAGTAGAATGCTTCTCCAAAGAAGTTATCGCTTTGAACTTCCTTTTTTGATGCATTAAAGTGTTCGAATGAAGCTTTATCCTTTGGCATTCTATTCTGACTGACTTCCTTTACGACTAATGTGTCTTCGCTAAAAATATAGCTATAATAGGCATACAATGAATCTTGTTTATTGAATGCCGATTTAACTTGAATAGAGATAAAGTTAGCATCCCTGTATCGCCAAATGGTTGCAAACCCAAAATCAGGTAACACATTACTATTTGAATCTATGGCATGTAAACAATATTGTTTATTCGCAATATTGGCAATTTGAAGCGCAGCTATTGCATTACTGTATACAGAGTCTTTACATGACAACTTCACTAACGTCCAATTCCCTACAATGCGTTGATCTGCAATCCTTCTTCCTGCATCAAATTCCTTATTGGATATGTATGGACATCCTGTGATGATAATTATAAAAGAAAAGAATAAATAATGATGCCGTTTCATAAGAAGAAAGAAGAAGCATTAATTGACCTTCTCTAATCTAAGGAAATAAACGTTTTCCTTTCCTGTTTTTTGAAAATAGTTTTATCTTGGCAGTGATGCAAACAAGTATCCAACCACATCAAATTTACAATCCGGAAAAAGAAACGGGTACACCTGATTTCAATCAAACTATACGTTATGTTTTCCAGTACATCGACTTCGCCATTTCGGAAGATGAGGCGCGTGTAATTACAAGTTTATTTGTGGAGAAATGGGATTCATTGCAAGGTCAATTTATCAAAGAAGAAGACCTCCGTAATTTAGTATTTGATAGTTGTAGATCAGAGTTTGTGGTATTTCTCTCGAAGGAAAAAGTGCATGCCGTTGTAGATTTAATTATTCGGTATTTGCGATCGATTGGGCAGTTTTTGTAAAAGCGATTGCTTAAAACGTAACGTTATCTAGCATCGCTGAGATCATTAGACTTTATTTTTTTAGACGTATAGAAGATTGTTTTGCCAACGCATTTCAATAATGACTGTATTTCTACGCTTTTCCATTATCTTTCACACATGAAACTAATCTATTCTTTCCTTTTTGCATGGTTAACCATTTCAACCTTTGCCATTGGTCCTACTGGCAATAAACTCGTTTCCTATACACTGTGGAATACCGTAACGAAAGAAGAGTTGCGTGAAAAAATGAAAAAAAATCATGTTCCTAAAGCATTACTTAACCCAAAGTATGATGTAGATATCTACGACATTACTTATAAAAGCTTTTGGCACGATGGTACAAGTATATTGGCATCCGGACTAGTGTTTATGCCTAAAGGAGTAAACAAACCCATGGCAGAAGTGGTATACCATCATGGCACCCGTGTTGAAAAAGGAAGAAAGAAAAACATAAGTGGGGTTGATAATGTTTGTTTAGGATTGGCGGTTGACGGCTATCTCGTCATTCAACCCGATTACATTGGATTAGGACATGGCGATAAATTCCACTTATATCAACAATACAAATCGCTTGGACAAGCAAGTGTGGATATGATTTATGCCGTTCGTGAATTCAACGACACCTTTAATATAAAACTCAATCAGCAGTTATTTCTTACGGGTTATTCGGAAGGTGGATATGCTGCAGTGGCGACCAATAAATTGATTCAAGAAAGTTATCCCGATTTAAAAGTTACGGCAACGGCAGGGAATAGCGGAGCTTACGATATGGAAGGCGTACAAAGCGAAGTAATGTTCAAAAAATATGAGCGACCACACTATTTGCCCTTTTTATTAAATGGATTAAACGAAGTGTATCGTATGGTTCCCGACATTCGTGCCATTTATAAACCGCCCTACGATTCTATTATTCCTGATATGTTTGAAAAAGGAAAGAGTTTTAAAGAAATTGATGCTGTTCTGCCTGAAATTCCTAAAGATATGCTCCGCGACACCTTTGTTCAATTGTATCTCAACGATTCAAATTTCATACTCCATAAAGCACTTGCAGACAATTCGCTTTGCCACTGGAAACCCGAAAATCCTATTCAACTTTGCTTTTGTAAAAATGATGAACAAGTCAGTTACAAAAACTCAATTGTTGCTCGAAATGGAATGAAAAAATTAGGCACAAAGCATATCACCCTTACTGAAGCCGGAAAAAAATATGGACATAATAAATGTGCCTTATTCGCCTCTATGTATGCACAACTCTATCTTGATAGTTTCCGCAATGGTAGTAAATATGGCAGAAGGGGTAACGCGGGTAAACGAATGCTCCTTGCTTTTGCCAGGTTAGGTATTAAACCATAAATAAGGATCATCTTATACCTATTAAACATTAAAATAAATCACTACACCTTGATACTATTGAGCAATTGGAAAACTTAATAATTTGATATGCGCAATTACTAATGTAGGTATAGAATACACTAAAAGCAGCATCACGATTTACATTTCAGAATTAAAACAACTATGCAAATTACAACTTCAATCACTACTGTTTTCAATTGCACATTAGAGCGTGCCTTTAAAAGCCCTATGCTCTGCGATGTTGCATTGGTTCACACCGGATATGGGGTAACACCAAAGGTTACGCATTGTTCAGAAGCCGCTACTTGGGGACAACCCGGTGGCAGTAAAATTGTGCATATGGAGAAAAGTTTGTTTTTCAAAGGCGGTGCATCGTCTACCGACAAAGTATTAGAACGGATTGAAAACAAATATTGGAAAATCGAAATTTGCGATTTCAAGATGTGGTCGTTTGGCTTTGAAAAATTTCAAGGCGAATGGTTTACGAAACAATTAGAAGAAGGAAAAATCGAAATCGTTTACAAATACACTATGTTTTCGAACAGTCCGCTATTATACCCTTTCCAATGGCTTTTCACCAAAATCATTTGGCGAAATTATATGCAGCATGTGTTGGAGAATATTCGTCATTTAATAAAGGAAAAAGCTCCTTACCTTTACAACTAAACACACCATTCAATTCAGCACATGAACATCCAACATATTCAACAATACATCATGAAAATTTTGCCTATGTCGCCAGACAAGGCCAAGTTTTTTTGCAGAACAATTTGAATACGTTGAACTCGACAAGGATGAATTTCTAATTCAGGAAAACAAGAAATGCAAATACACTTTTTATTTGCAGGAAGGCTATATTCGTTCGCTCACCGCTGATAGCATGGGCAACGAAGTTACAACAAACATATTTTCTTCCGATTGTTTTGTCAACGATTTCTTAGCTTTTTTTAAGCAAGCACCTGCAAATGAAAACTATCAAGCGCTAACCAATTGCAAGATATGGCGAATGGATTTTGAAACGGTACAAAACAATTTCCATTCACACCAAGAATTCAGAGAGTTTGGCCGATTAATGTTGGTCACTAATTATGCAATTCTACACGAACGAATGTTAGGCATGATAAAGAACACAGCAGAACAACGCTATTCCAAGTTACTCGAAAAACATCCTGCCATTTTTCAAAATGTACCATTGAAAATTATTGCTTCCTATTTAGGCGTTACGGATACATCATTAAGCAGAATTCGAAAAGAAGTTGCTCAAAAATAAACTGAACTCATCCAGATATTTAATGTTGCAGTTAATCGATTTCTTGCCATTTGGCAAGAAGAAATCCTTCAAGAGTTTCAACATTTGCAGCATTTAATCACCAATTTCATTTATCATGCAAGCTACAACCAACATTGTCCCACTGTGGATTTCAGCACTCTTTTTTATATGCATTTCAATTCCTGTATTCCAAATAGCGCAAGCCATAAAAAAAGGAGGACAGAACGCGAGTTTAGAAGCAAACAAAGTATCCCAACTTTTCTATGGAAGCATTGTTTTTTTCTCCCTCTTTTTTGCCTATACCACCCTACTCAGCTTTTTAGGAGTATTTCAAATAAATACTTTCCCGCCAAGGGTAATTTTGTTTACTATGCTTCCTTTGCTCGTATTTTATTTCTTCTTCATTTTTCAAACAAAAATCTACTGGACAATTTTAGCGCAAATCCCCCTTTCTACACTTGTTCGGCTACATACCTTTAGACTCGTTGGCATTTTCTTTATTATCTTTTGGAGTTACGATGCGCTACCCACCTACTTTGCTTTCGCTGCAGGGATTGGAGATATTTTTGCAGCAGTTACTGCATTGCTATTGGCCAAGCTCATCGACAAGAAAAATCAACACTATAAAAAGATTACGCTTATCTGGAACATCGTTGGATTTTGGGATATTGTGCATGTTATTGCAGCAGCACTATACATCACAAAACAAAGTATTGAAACCGATACCATTGGAGTGCAAGAAATGACCAGATTCCCTTTTTGTTTAATACCCGCATTTGCTCCTGCAACCATTATTTTTCTGCATATTAGTATCTTTAAACGATTAAAAATGCAAGACATTGTATAATCCTTGCATTAAATTAGATATGCTATGCAAAAGGACATTCAAGATTACAACAACAAACAAACGGAAGAAGATCAACGCATCTGCAACTTATTAGCGGAAGTGATTGACAAAAATTTTCCGGAAGCGGAGAATAAAATCTGGCATGCTGTTCCGGTTTGGTTTTTAGATGGGAATCCCATTGTTGGCTACGGTAAATTAAAAAATTGCGTGCGGTTACTTTTCTGGAGCGGACAATCTTTCGATGAACCCCAACTCAAAAACGAAGGCAGTTTCAAAGCCGCTGAAATACGGTACACAGCTGTAGAACAAATCAACACAGCAGATTTAGCACGCTGGGTGATGAAAGGAAAAGACATACAATGGGATTATAAAAACTTGATTAAACGCAAAGGCTCTTTAGAGCGTTTAAAATGAATTGTAGTACTAAAGAAAAATAATTCATTAAATTCGTACACCTAACTATGAATGCATAGTAATAGCTATTAAACTATTACGTTACCCGAAAATGCAAATGATACATGTTGTATTGTTGTTTAAAATTGACTTAAATTGTACATATGTTACGTGTTTTTCCGAATGAAGTATTCAAAGAAATTGAATTTGAAATACAGCCAAAACTGAGATATGCCGTTTCTAATTTTGGTCGAATTTTAAGCTTTACAGACACTATCGAAAATGGCAGAATTGTAAAAGGCACCATAGGGGATGGTTATAAAAATTTAAAATATACAACACCTCAAGCATCAGGAAAGGGCAAAGTTACTTGTGTTTCAGTGTACAAGTTAGTGGCTAAATATTTTATTCCTAAGCCTTCTGCTGAACACGAATTTGTTTTGCATTTAGATAGAAATAGATCGAACGATCATTATAGCAACTTGAAGTGGGCCACATTAGCAGAGCGACAAGAGCATATCAAGAAAAGTCCTTTTGTGATTGAAGCAAAGAAAAAATTGGTAGAACACAAAATCCGCTCAAACGGCCCGAAACTAACTGAAACGGAAGTTATCTTTTTGAAAAAGTTATTACTGGACCCCAAGCGCAAAACACGTATTAAAGTTTTAGCTAAGCAGTTTAAAGTTTCCGAAATGGCCCTCTACCGCATTAAATCGGGAGAGAATTGGGGCCACATCAAAGTAGATTAATACAGTTTGTATTATCGATCAAAGGCTAATCGCTTTCCTTTAACACCTTCAAAGAAAACACCATTATCGTAGGCTAAATGCCCGCTCACAAAGGTTTTCTCAACAGTTGATGAAAAGCGCGTTCCTAATAATGGCGACCAACCACATTTATAGTAAATGTTTTCTTGCGCAACAGTGTATGGCGAATTCAAATTCACAAGTGCGGCATCGGCAAAATAGCCTTCGCGTAAAAAGCCTCGATCTCTAATTTGAAAGCAGATTGCCGGATGATGCGCCATTTTCTGCGCAATTTTTTCCAACGAAATTTTCCCTTGATGATAGAACTCTAATAACATCAACAATGGATGTTGCACTAATGGAAGTCCTGCCGGTGCTGATGCATAAGGCTTTTCCTTTTCTTCCATGGTATGTGGGGCGTGATCTGTAGCGATAATATCTAACCGATCATCGAGCAATGCGGCAAGAAGTGCGGGCTTGTGGCGCTTGTCTTTAATGGCAGGATTACATTTGATTTTGTTGCCTAACGTTTCATAATCATCGGCATCAAACCACAAGTGATGCACACAAACTTCAGACGTAATCCGTTTGTCTTGCAACGGAATATCGTTGCGAAACAAGGCTAATTCTTCAGCCGTGCTGATATGCAGAATATGCAAACGCGTGTTATACTTTTTCGCTAATTCGGTTGCGAGTGATGACGACAAGTAGCAAGCTTCCTCATCGCGGATAATGGGATGATAAGCTGCCGTGAGTTTATCGCCAAACTCTTCCGTATATTGGGCTACACGAGCACGTATACGCGCTTCATCTTCGCAGTGCGTAGCGATTAATAACTCCGATTCAGAAAATACTTTACTCAACACATCACGATTATCGACCAACATATTGCCGGTGCTGCTGCCCATAAAGATTTTCATACCACATACATCATTCTTTCTCGTTTGCGATACGCGAATAGCTTCATCGGCATTATCATTTGACACACCCATAAAGAAGGAATAATTACTTAGTGCATGTTGTGCTGCAATGGTATATTTTTGCTCCAACAATTCTTCAGTAAGTGATGCAGGAATTGTGTTGGGCATTTCCATAAATGAAGTTACTCCACCCGCTACGGCAGCTCTTGCTTCGGTATAAATATTCGCCTTGTGTGTTAAACCCGGTTCACGAAAATGCACTTGATCGTCTATAACCCCGGGAAACAAGTGTTTTCCCTCGCCATTTATCTCAACTGTTTTGAAGGGCACATCAAAACTCGGGTCGATACGTTCAATACGCTCGTTACGAATCAACACATCTACTGTGCTGATTTTACCTTCATTAACCAGGTTTACCTGTTTTATGTGATAATCCATGATATTATATTTTTCCTTTAACTGTTCAAGTTTACGGAATATTTCACTAAAAAATTTAACTCTTTAACTAACATAAATCATTTGTTGGGCTGTATACTTTTTTTAGGTTTGCACCATTATTTCAACCCTTTAAATAACTAAAAATGAAAAAGTTAGCACTCAGCGTTATCGCTATTTTAAGTATCAGTTTGGCATCGAATGCACAAGCGTTTGAAAAAGGAGGAAAGTATATCAGTTTAGGCTTAGGAGGCGCAAATTTTTGGCACATTTCAGCAAACGGATATTTTGGCTCTTACGGGAATTTTGGTTACACACCCATTACAGGTCAGTTAAGCGTTCAAGGTGAATTTGGCGTACATAAATATGTTGGTGTTGGATTCACTACCGGTATTGGAGGACGAGCTGCAGGTACAGGCATCTATAGATATGGCTGGGGGGCAGGATACTCTTCTGAATTTAACATACCCGTTGGCATAATTGCCAATTTTCACTTCTATCAGTTGATAGCTGATAAAGTGGGTAAGGATATTCATTCCGACAAATTAGATGTGTATGCTGGATTAAATCTAGGATCTGGTGTAGCAATGTTTCCTGGCACTGACCCACTGCAAGTATCCGCATTATTTTTTGTTGGTCCACAAATAGGCGCTCGCTATTTCTTCACCCCGAAATTGGCTGCAAACCTTGAGGTTGGTTATGGTAAAACATGGGTGAACGGAGGACTTACGTTCAAACTCTAATTTAATGCTATTATTTTATAGGCTTCCTGCGCAATCAGGGAGCCTTTTTTATTTCATCAATTCTGAACAGCAGATTGTATATTGTGCATTATTAGTTTAACCAAGATGCGAAAGAAAATTCTAAAAACGGTGTTCCCTTTTTTTGCAGTGGTGATAGGGCTCTATCCCTTCCTATACTTAATCATTGACAGAACATTTGGCTTATTGCAAACAAAAGCCGATACCACGTTGAACAACATCTATTGGAACATTGGCTTTTATGGTCATATCTTTTTAGGAGGAATTGCTTTATTGATTGGATGGATACAATTCTACCCTAAATTTCGAAAGGAGAGATTGCAACTCCATAGACAAATTGGAAAAGCATATGTGATTGCAGCGGTTGGCAGCGCCATATTTGGATTTTACATTGCGTATTTTGCTACCGGTGGAGTTATTGCTGTTATTGGCTTTGGATTTTTATCGATGATTTGGTTCTACACAACCGTTCAAGCATTCCTTCAAATAAAAAAGGGAAATGTAACAGCTCACGAACATTGGATGATCTATAGCTATGCAGCCTGCTTTGCGGCTGTCACCTTACGAGTATGGTTGCCGATTTTAATAATTGTGTTCAACGACTTCTTTATAGCTTATAAAGTTGTAGCTTGGTTGTGTTGGGTACCTAATCTATTCATTGCTAAATTGCTTATTGAAAAGCAAAAAAAACAAAAACATGTTTTCTGATAAAAATCTTCAAGACGCTTTTGCCCTTCACGCCAATGTAATGAACGTAAAAGAAGGGGATGTAATTATGTTGCCGGGTCAGTATATAAAAATTATACCTATCGTTGAAAAAGGTTGTATTCGTGTACTCCGACAAAATAAGCAAGGCGAAGAAACATTTCTATATCACATTATGCCCGGAGAAACATGTGCCCTTTCGTTAACTTGTTGCTCTATGCAAAAACCAAGCGAAATTAAAGCTATTGCAGAAGAAGACACTACGCTTTGGGCCATCCCTATTCAACAACTTGAAATTTGGCAACAATTTAAAGAATGGCGCGAATTTGTAGGCCTTACCTATCAAACACGATTTGACCGATTATTGAAAACCGTTGATGCTATTGCCTTTGAAAAAATGGATGAACAACTATGGCGGTATTTACTCGCACGCGCTAATGCTAAAGAAAGTGATACCCTTAATATCAGTCACGAAGAAATAGCCAACGAATTGAATATGCAACGCGAAGCTGCAACGCGCTTAATAAAGAAATTAAAGGACCTTGGATACTTAGAAACCGGCAGAAACGAAATCCGTTTACTTCGAAAAGACTAGCCATGTAACAATTGTTCCATAGTTCAAACAATCAATGCATTACATTTGACTCAAATTAAAATAAAAGCTTATGAAAAAGAACATGGGATCAGCCGACAGACTTATTAGATTAGTTGTTGCGGCCGTATTTGCAGGACTTTATTTTACAGGAACAGTAACAGGAACAATTGGTATCGGCCTTTTGGTACTTGCTGCTGTATTCACACTCACCAGTGTAATTAGCTTCTGCCCTTTATATGCACCATTTGGCATCAGTACTTGTAAAAAAGACTAAATGGAAATGAATATTCAGAACCTGTTGTTGCTTGCCGTAATTGGTGCAACAGCAGGTTTTCTAAGCGGATTGATGGGCTTGGGCGGTGCCGTAATTATTATTCCTGCACTTGTATTTTTCCTAGGGTATACACAACAACAAGCGCAAGGGACTACACTGGGTCTAATGGTTTTACCCATTGGATTTTTGGCGGCATGGTCTTATTACCAAGCCGGTAATATAGATATCAAAGCAGTTGCTATAATGGCTGTTACTTTTTTCATTGCCGGTTATTTTGGAGGGAAAATGGCAACAACCATTGATACCAGTTTGATGCGAAAAATTTTCTCAGTGGCGCTTATTCTAATTGCTATAAAAATGTTTTTTCAAAAATAAATAATCATTAAAAAATGAACTATATGAATACAACAATGCTTTTTATTTTAATGTTAAACTTTATCGGATGCGGACAAGCATCGAACACAACAGCCAAAGGACCTACCATTCAGCATGTTGACGATAAACAATTTCAATCCAAAATGACAGAAAAGAATACTGTGGTTTTAGATGTACGTACAAAAGATGAAGTGAGCGAAGGCTATATTAAAGGGACTACCTTATTTATTGATGTAAATGGAGGCGACTTCGATGCACAAATCAAGAAACTAGACAAATCAAAAACTTACTTAGTGTACTGCCGAAGCGGAAAAAGAAGCATGATGGCGAGCACAGTGTTAATAGAAAATGGCTTCGCTAATGTGTTCAACTTAGATGGCGGAATTTCGGGGTACTCGGGGGCGATTGTAAAATAATTTCAACACATTCGATTCTACAACACCGTGATAGATTTTCAAAAAGAATACAAAGGAATACTGTTAGCCTTTACCATTGGTATCATTGCCTATTTCACAGGCCCTATGATTCCTTCGTTCAACAGTATTCTAATGGGCTTGGTGCTCGGAATGCTTGTTGGTAATTTGGTGAAAATTTCAAGCGATTTTCAATCGGGTATTTCATTTACCAGTAGTAAGTTATTGGAACTCTCCATTTTGTTTTTAGCCTTTAGTATTAATTATACACATATCGCAGCTTTGGGCTGGAAAAGCTTTACGGCCATTGCTATTGTAGTGATTGCGATTTTACTCCTTACCATTTACCTTTCAAAAAAATTGAACTGCCCGGGGTCAACAGGATTATTGATTGGCTTTGGTACAACTATTTGTGGATCATCTGCTATTGCTGCAGTTGCACCAAGCATTGCAAAGGATAAAGAAGATGTAGGTATTTCGATGGCGGTCATTAACTTATTTGGAAGTATAGGAATGATTGCATTACCCTTCTTTTTAAAATCGACACATTTCTCTGTTGCACAAATTGGTTTGCTATTAGGCGGCACATTACATTCCGTTGGAAATGTTGCAGGTGCCGGGTATTCCATGGGCAGTGAAATTGGTGAAGCCGCCATTACCATAAAACTAGCGCGTGTTGCTTTGTTATCGCCTGCTATTATTTTCTTCAATTATCTCATCAACAAAAATAATGTAAGTCACTGGAAAGAGCATTTCAAGCTTCCTTGGTATTTATGGAGCTTTGTGGCCATTACCATTTTCACCTCATTGGTTTCGCTTCCAAAAGAAGTAATAGACAGTATGGAAACCATGGGTAAGGTTATTTTAACTGTTGCCATGGCTGCTATTGGATTAAAGGTAAGTTTCAAAGTTTTATGGCAATCGGGACAAAAAGGAGTACTTTTTGGATTACTTATTTTTGCTATTCAAATTGCCTTGGTAGGTGCATTTATGTTCGTTATATAGTGTCTGCTATTTTATACCCAATCAAAACAAATTAACATGTCGGAAAACAAAAATAATTCTCCTGAAAATGAAGCTAAGCAAACATTAGATCAGACATTTTGGGAAAACAGATATGTATTAAAGGAAACGGGCTGGGATTTAGGTGAAGTATCGCCTCCGCTAAAAGCATACATAGATCAACTCACCGATAAAAATTTGCGAATACTTATTCCGGGTTGCGGCAATACGTATGAAGCTGAATATCTATTAAATAAAGGGTTTACGAATATCACAGTCATTGATATATCGCCAACATTAATAAACAACTTGAAAACAAAATTCAAGAACAACACGAACATAACAATTGTATTAGGTGATTTTTTTGCCCTAGAAGGAGCATTTGATTTGATTATTGAACAAACATTTTTCTGCGCACTTGATCGCTCGCTTCGACAATTGTATTGCGAAAAAATGAATGCATTACTGAGTAACAGTGGTAAACTTGTTGGATTACTTTTCAATCGCGAGTTCGAAGCAGCTGGCCCACCATTTGGGGGTTGTGAGGAAGAGTATCGTCAATTATTTTCTGAAACATTTGAAATTGTTACGTTATCGAATTGTTATAACTCTTATTTCAAAAGAGCCAACGCAGAACTCTTTACAATTTTTATGAAAAAGAAATCTGTAGCGTAACATTTATCACATAACATCACCACAAAGTACGTCATCTTTGTGTCATAAAATTATAACCAAAATGAAAATAGAACAGATATACACCGGCTGCTTAGCACACGCAGCTTACTATTTAGAGAGTAATGGAGAAGCAGCTATATTCGATCCACTTCGTGAAGTTCAACCATATATCAATCGTGCAGAAGCCGATAATGCGAAGATAAAGTACGTGTTTGAAACACACTTTCATGCCGACTTTGTTTCAGGGCATCTAGATTTAGCAAAACAAACCGGGGCATCTATTGTATATGGTCCAACAGCAAAACCTAGTTTCGATGCTATTATTGCCGAAGACAATCAGGTGTTTACCGTTGGAGAATGTCGTGTGAAAGCCATTCACACACCGGGTCATACCATGGAAAGCACATGCTATTTGATTATCGATGAGCAAGGTGTAGAAAAAGGAATTATTACTGGCGACACTTTATTCATTGGCGATGTAGGCCGTCCGGATTTAGCGCAACATGTTATTGAAGACTTAACGGAAACTAAATTGGCCTCCCATTTATATGATTCGTTGCACAACAAAATTATGACGCTGAACGATAACATTATTGTATATCCAAATCATGGAGCCGGAAGCGCATGCGGCAAAATGATGAGCAAAGAAACTACAGATACCCTTGGCAATCAAAAGCGAACGAATTATGCTTTGCAACCTATGTCGCGCGAAGATTTTATCAAAGCACTGCTTACCGGACTTACACCGCCACCGGCTTATTTCCCGAAAAATGTATTGATGAATATTCAAGGATATGACGATCGTGCAACAGTGATGAACCGCGGTTTGAATGCCTTTACGGTAGCGGAATTTGAAGCAACGGCAGAAGCTACAAGAGCATTGGTACTCGACACCAGAAATCCGGAAGAATTTGCAAAAGGCTTTGTGCCAAATAGCGTAAACATTGGATTAGATGGCAGTTTTGCTATGTGGGTAGGCGAATTAATTCCCGATTTAAAACAAGAAATACTACTGATTACGGATTTAGGAAAAGAAGAAGAAACAATTTCCAGACTATCGCGCGTGGGCTACGATTTTACTATTGGATATTTAGCGGGTGGGTTCGCATCATGGACAGCTGCAAACAAAGAAGTTGAATCGGTTAATCGATTGAATGCAGAAGAATTTGCACTGCAACTTACGAGCGAAAAACCTATGGTTATTGACGTTCGAAAAAAGAGCGAGTTTGATTCGGAACATGTGGAAGGTGCTATCAACATTCCATTAAATGTATTGAACCAACATTTGTCGGAAATTCCAAAAGACAATTATTTCGTTCTCCACTGTGCCGGAGGGTACAGAAGTATGATTGCTTCCTCGATGCTGAAACAAAGAGGATGGAGCAATTTCAAAGATGTTAGAGGTGGCTTTACAGCTATTAAAAACGCAGGTGTTCCGGTAACCGATTATGTATGTCCAACAACATTATTATAAAATGACACTACTCAAAAAATATAGCCTTACCATTATAGGAGCTTTAATTGGTGCAGTTGCAGGCTTTCTGTATTGGCAACAAGTAGGATGCGCATCAGGAACATGTGCTATCACTTCCAGCCCGGTTAACTCATCATTGTATGGTGCATTAATGGGCGCATTATTCGCCAACATTTTTCAAAACGATAAACAAAATTAACAACAATGAACGTAGAAAAAATCATTCTCAACAATGAAGGAACTATTGTTGATGTAAGAACACCGGAAGAATTTCGTGGAGGCCACGTAGCAGGCTCAATCAATATTCCGCTACAAGAAGTACCTAACCGAATCGAAGAACTAAAAAGTTTGAAAGCACCTTTAGTATTGTGTTGCGCATCAGGCGGAAGAAGCGGACAAGCAACACACTATCTTTCCAATCAAGGTATCGAATGCTGCAATGCAGGTTCATGGCTTGACGTAAATTATTATCAATCTAAAAAAGCATAAACCATGTTAGACACCATTAAAAATATGCTCGGATTCGGACCGGCAGTAGACTTCGCACAACTTGTAAAAGAAGGTGCTATTATCTTAGATGTAAGAAGCAAAGGCGAATTTGCAGGCGGACATATCAAAGGTGCTGTCAATATTCCGGTGGATGCATTGAGCGCTAACTTAGGACAGTTGAAAGACAAAAACAAAACCATTATCACTTGCTGTGCTTCAGGCATGCGCAGTGCTTCTGCTAAAAGTATTTTGCAATCAAAAGGCTACTCGTCTGTACACAATGGTGGCGGATGGGCAAGCTTAAACAGTAAACTATAATGTTGAAACAAATTATCCATTCACATTGGGATGTGATGCGTTGGATTCGCTTAATCGCTGGTGTTGGGTTCATTATATCGGGCTTTATGCAACGCGATACAATCACCGGATTGTTTGGCGGCATTTTCCTCACACAAGCATTATTTAATGTAGGCTGTTGTGGTACAAGTGCTTGTGGTCCTACCTATCCAACTAAATCGCGATTTGACGATACCAAAGACATTACTTACGAAGAAATAAAATAATACAACATGAACGCTAAATTCGATGACTTAATCAATAGTGAAATTCCGGTGCTGGTCGACTTTTCAGCCGAATGGTGTGGCCCTTGTAAAGCCATGAAACCTATTTTAGAAGATTTAAAATCTAAAATTGGCGACACCGCTCGTATCATCAAAATTGATGTCGACAAAAATCCGCAGTTGGCCACAGCCTATAAAATTCAAGGCGTTCCAACCTTGGCATTGTTTAAAAACAAACAATTGCTTTGGCGACAATCAGGTGTTGTTCAGGCCAATTTCTTGAAAGGTATTATCGATCAACATATCTAAACGGCAATTCGGGGGTTTTGCCATCAAAAGCTGGGAGTATTCCCGGCTTTTCTTATTTTTAGTTATGCCATCATCGCTTCACATATCACGCAAGAAAGAAACCTATCCGGTTCGTCAGCCTTTTTTAGAATACCTTGCTAAATACGGCAGAGCCATTGATATGCCCATTTCTTACAACGATTTAAAGCGTTTCGACAATACTATTACCCTCTACGATAAACACAAAAACGATTCATTGTGGGTTACAGCACTTTATCCGCAATACGAAACACAAACCTTATTCGATGGACTGAAAAAAATCTATTCCATCTTAAAAAGTGGTGGCGACCAAAGTGTACACGAACACTTGAATATAGAACGTGTTGACTATTGTACCTTCGGCAATTCGAATCCGTTTCGCATTAAAATCGTGAACAACTATAACGATGTGTACGACTACTTCTACATCAAGAAACCCGATGCATCAAGGATTCTGGGGCTCGAACTGGAACACATCCTCTCCCCTAGCCGAATTAACTATTTCAGCAATCAAGATACTATTGTAGAAGAACATATTGCAGGTATACCGGGCGATATGTTTATGGCGAATTATTTACTCAAACCCGATCACGATCAAAAACGAATCGCCAAAGAGTTTGTGAAGTTCAATGAACGTTGCTTAGTGCGTTTATTAGGCGATATGCGTGCCTATAATTTTGTATTTGATATTACTCCCGATTTTGAAGAAGCACAATATCGCATTCGTCCTATCGACTTCGATCAACAAAGTTATGAAGGACGAAAGAATCTTTATCTGCCGCAGTTTTTTAAAGAGAATAAACCACTGGTAACCTTAGTGCAAGCGTTATTCAACAAAGAAGTTATCAAGCAATATCAAAGCGAAGAGCGCACGCTTATTGCCACGCGTATCAAGGCTTCCGAAAAACAATTGCGCGATTTACTCGCTTCATTGAAAGATGAACCTTTAGCACCACTCGATAAAATCACACAACTCAACAAAGAAATCAGCGATTTTTTCGAGATTCCATTTACTTCAGCAACTACTATGACAGAGATTTTAAGAAAGCTACTGCAAACGATTTCCGACCGCTACGAGAAAACCAAAAAGCTTACTCTTTAATAAATACTTTTCGTCCGATAGCTTCGCCTTTTTGCGAAACACGCACCATGTACACGCCAGGCACAAGATCAGCTACTGTAATGGCTTTGCCGTTCAAATGTGCATGATTAGCCACCATACGTCCATCTATGGCATAAATTTCAGCACTCACATCCACCGCATTAACGTCAATCATCAACACATTTTTCACGGGATTCGGATAAACTGAAAATGCATTCGACACATCGTCAACACTTGTAAACTCATCCAACGAAGTATCTTTTACCACACTATCTAATTTGTTGAGAATCCAATTATCGGGATCCACAAAAATATTGGTTACTGTTCCGGTTAACGGAAGTGTGTAATACTGTATGTTTTGCGAAATAGTTAATCGCACAATGGTATCCGGCAAAGCTGTTCTTCTAATTTTGTAATCAACCGGAGTTATAAACAAAGGAGTTGCCGATGGGAAAGATGTTGTTTCGGTTACTTTCAACTTCAACATATCGTTTACCTGATTCCATTTTACTTTAAACGTAGGATAACCTTGTCCATAAAACCATTGCGCATAAAATTGTGTAAAATCCACACCGGTTGTGCTTTCCAGCACATCTTTCAAATCTTGTGCAGTAGCCACATTGTCTTTGAACTGCTGCTGATAGTTACGCATCGCCAGAAAAAACAGCGAATCATTATTGACCAAATAGCGCATACTGTGCACTATAGCCGAACCTTTGTCGTAAGAAAGTCTAGAATCAAATATTCGCGGAACATTGGTAGAATCAGTAAACCAAAGAGCGCCACCGGGTTGAGCCATAACACTGGCATGAACGTCTACCATTTTCTGAGCCCCTACAGCAGGCGTTTTCAAATAGTAATCAGCCAAATATTCGCCATACGAAGCAAACCCTTCATTTACAAAAATATCTTTCCAAGTCGCACACGTTACATTATCGCCAAACCACTGATGCAGTAATTCATGTGCATCGATTTCGAAATCGAAAAAACCCAACGAGGTCATAGTTTGATGCTCCATTCCTCCGCTAATAGGTGCCATACAATGCCCGTATTTTTCCTTGGCAAACGGATACAAACCAAACATATCCGAAAACAACTCAACCATTGCCGGTATCTTATCCAGCTCAGGTTTAACGCTTGGCAAGGTTTGCGGATTGTTATAAATGTAATTCTGAATCAAAATCGAATCGGCATACCCTTTAGGATGCGCATACGATCTATACTCCACATATTGCGCCACAGCCACCGATACTAAATAATAATCAATGGGTGTGCGCGATTTCCATTCGTAACGTGATTTTCCATTGCCTAAGTTCACCACATTTTCCAATACACCGTTTGAGCCGGCTTTGTTAGTTGAATCAGTAGTAATAAAAAACCATGTAGAATCAATCTTATCGCCCAATGCCTGCTTGCATGGCCACCACTCGAAGGCTGAAAACGGCTGACTTAACGACCATGTAGCTCTATTCCCCCAACTTGGTGAAGCCTGATTGCTAAACCCCTCACCAATGGCTGCGCTCTGTGCATTAGGCGGAGTGCCACGATAGTAAATGGTAACATCAATCGTAGCACCTTGTGTAAGTGTGGAAGCCAACACGGCAATGCGTTCGCCTGTGGCATTGCTCTTCACAGCCAACTTTTGCCCGTTTTGTACTACGCTGTCAATCGTTAAATTTTGATGCAACTCAAACGCAAACGAATCTAAAGCCGGTACCAACACCTTGGCCACTGTACGTACATTCCCGCTAATAGCTTTTGACGTGCGCTCCACATTCAAACGCAAATGATGAAACTTCACATCGTACTGTGCTTCTAACGATTGATGCCCTACTGAATTCAAGGCTTGTGCAGCTCCGCGCACATCCGATTGAAAATGACAAAATCCGTTACCGGCCCAAACAGCCGCATATTGCAAGAGAAAACAAGCTAAAAACAAAGTAATTTTAACGCGCATAAAACAATTTATTAACGATAATAACAGATTTCTTTTAGAATCGTTCAAAAAAGTTTTAGCAAACTTTAATAAAGAAATTTATCTTCGGTGAATACATTTACAAGGTGCAACGATTAGCTGAAATCAAAGAATTCGACAATATTGAACTGCTTGCCCGGCAAGTGGTGGAAGGTTTTTTGATAGGCCTGCACAAATCGCCATTCCACGGGTTCTCGGTCGAATTTGCCGAACACCGCCTCTACAACCCCGGAGAATCCACCAAAAATATCGATTGGAAAGTCTTTGGCCGCACCGATAAAATGTTCGTAAAACGCTACGAAGAAGAAACCAACCTGCGTTGCCAAATTGTGATTGATGCTTCATCGTCAATGTACTTCCCAAAAGACGAAAAAGGCAAAGGCAACAAAATGAAATTCTCAGTGTGCTGTGCAGCCGCACTCATCAACTTACTCAAAAAGCAACGCGATGCAGCCGGGTTAAGCGTTTTCACCAATCACCTCATCATCAACACACCGGCTAAAGGCACACAACAACATACCGAACGCCTGTTTGCCGATTTAGAAAAACTCATCGCACAACCTTTTGTAAACGAAACTACCAATGCCGGTGAATGTTTACACTTGATAGCCGACACCGCTCACACCCGCAGTTTGGTGATTGTGTTTAGCGATATGTTTGACGACCTCACACCCGAAGGCAAAGACAAATTATTCTCTGCGCTTCAACACTTGAAATTCAATAAACATGAGGTGATTCTGTTTCATGTAGTCGATAAAAAACTGGAAGAAAATTTTGCCTTTGAAAATCGTCCGTATCAATTTATCGATATGGAAACAGGCGAAAAAATAAAAGTGCATACAGCCGAAGTACGCGAATTCTATACCACACAGATGGATACATTCAAGCAAGAATTAAAATTAAAATGCGCGCAATACAAAGTGCAATTCGTAGAAGCCGATATCAACGAAACCTTCGGACAAGTGCTCCTCCCGTTTTTGTTGAAACGCAATAAAATGTAACTCGTCTCAAAACCAAACACCACGGTGCAACTCAATTTCAAACAATCCGGACAAGGCGAAGCGCTCATCATTTTGCATGGCTTAATGGGCTCGCTCGATAATTGGCAGTCGGTGGTGAAAGTGCTGTCGGAATTTTACACCGTTTACACCCTCGATCAACGCAACCACGGCAAATCGCCCCACTCCGATGTGTTTAGTTACGACCTATTGGCAGCCGACTTACTCGATTTCATGGATCAACAACAACTCGCGAAAGCTTCTATTATCGGGCATTCTATGGGAGGAAAAGCCGCCATGCATTTTGCCTTATTGCAACCCGAGCGTGTCAATAAATTGATCGTGTCTGATATCAGTCCTTCAGCTTATGAAGACCGACACAACCTCGTATTTAAAGCACTAAAGGCTGTAGACCTCGCCACTGCTAGAACGCGCGAAGAGGTGCAACATGTGATCGAACAATTCATCGATGAACAAAGCACCGTTTTGTTTCTAATGAAAGGCTTGTATCGCGATGCTAACAATCAATTTCAATGGCGCTTTAATGTGCCGGCACTCGATGCGCATTACATCGACATCTCCGATTTCCCCGAACACAGCAACAACTTCAGCGGCAAAACGCTATTTGTAAAAGGCGAAAACTCCGATTACATCAACGCCTCCAATTACCCCGATATTATTCGCTACTTCCCGCAACACGACATTGCCGAAATCCCCAATGCCGGCCACTGGGTACATGCCGATAATCCCAATCAATTCTGCCAAGTAGTGCTCGATTTTTTGAAATCATAAATCAAAAACACTTAAATCTTAAATCAAAAAATCTTAAGTATTAAGTGTTACATCGTAAATCTTAAATCCATAAATCTTAAATCAGCAAATGTCTCGGGCGTGTTAACGCGCTATCCGCTTCAATCTTCGGCCATAAGAATGGCCAAAGGATTTCCGCTCCTATCGCTCACGCAACATTCTGCTATCATCTAAAATTATTGTCTTGTCGTCATTCCGGAGAAAAGGGGAATCTCCCTACTGGCGCAAGTTATATGCGTGGACTGTGGCAGGCTAACTTGTGCCATGGCAACTATAGACTTTTACTGTAACACCAAAAACGCAAAGGATTCGCAAAGTTACGCAAAGCATATTCTGCACTGCAATCTGCATTTAGCGGAGAAGCATTCTTTGCTTGGACTAATGGGTTGGTTGGTGGCAGAACTAAATAACGAGTATAAATACCTGTTATTCGAGGAGAAATCAAGCAACTATTGCACCCAAAACAAATAATTTTAAGGATATAGAAATTCTTAACCAACCAAAATT
>JAEUUZ010000021.1 GCA_016786765.1 Chitinophagales bacterium | reverse complement strand
TTCACTGCTTTCAGACAAATAAATCGACTTGCAAAATCGCTGACAAAAAAAGACAAATGGACGCAAACGCAAAGCGGACGACAGAATGTACAAAAGCTCCGCCAGCAACTAACAGCGCGTTTTCGCTATGCGGGCAATTTGCTTCATTCGAAAATTTCAGTTAGATTTAAATTGTAACTAATTATGAAAATCAAACTTCTAAATCCCGCACAGCGTAAACGCGCAAAACGTTAGCTGCAAGCAATTCTGACGATTTTTCAGACTTCTCTTTTCTACGATATTTTCTCGCAAAATAATCGCATCCGGACAGACGATTTCGCGGTAACGCTCCTACCCTTTTGCTAACACAAACGGACTTGTTCGCAGGACGCTTTTGTCACGGTAATCAGACTTCAATGACGCAACATAGGTCGCGGACAATTATGACAATCAATCGCTGTTTAGTTTATCAGGACATTTACGCAATAACAACACGACAAAATACATTTCTCAAGATTGTTCATTTTGTTGGGCTGTATTGCATCCAACTTGCCAGACGTATCGTAGGACGATAGTCTGACAGTTGTTTAATCCACATGTTGCCAGCAGCTAACAGCGCGGTTGCGCTAAGCGGGCTATTTGCTTCATTGGAAAATTTCAGTTAGCTTTAAATTGTAACAATTATGAAAATCAAACTTCTAAATCCCGCTCATCGCAAACGCGCAAAACGTTAGCGGTTATTATTAGGACGACACAGACAATGAAGAAAATTATCGGACTGACCTTATTATCCTTTGTTCTTTTGCTTTGTTCTCAATGCAATCGGACAGAGATATATTTATCTCCTATTGACAATGCGCCAGACAGTTCAATTTTTGCAATGGCAGTTTATAACAATGAATTATATGTTGGTGGGTGCTTTGACTCAGTTGGCAATGTAAAATCTAAATACATCGCAAAATGGGACGGTAAAAAATGGACTTCAGTCGGCAAAGGACTTAATCAGGGTTATAGAGGTGTTGAGGCATTAGTTGTTTACAAAGGGGAACTATATGCAGCAGGCGACTTCAATTACATCGACACTATCCCAGTTGACCACATCGCTAAATGGAATGGCAAAGAATGGACACCAGTTGGTAACGGCAAGACTGACGGAGTTTTCCCATACGTGACTTCTCTTTGTGTTTACAAAGACGAACTCTATGCCGCTAGTCGCTTTGACAGCTTAGGGGGAATAAGAGCAAATAATATTGCTAAGTGGAATGGTGAAAGATGGGACTCTGTTGGAAATGGCGTGAACTATACTGTTAATGCACTTGCTGTTTATAAAGACGAATTATATCCTGGAGGAATATGCGACAAAGAGAGCGGAAATTTAGTTAAGTGGAATGGGCAAAAGTGGATTTCACTTGGCAAAGGCATTACAACTAATTGGTCAGTGCAATCATACGCCATATACCAAGACAAATTAATTACTGCGGGTACTTTTGACAGTGCGGGAGGAAAACCTGCTGAAAGAATTGCAAAATGGGACGGGAATAAGTTTGAACCATTTGAAAAAGGAGTAGCAGACAGAGAGGCTTCAATGGTAGCAATGGAAATTTACGACAATGAATTATTTGTTGGCGGAAAGTTTGATTTCCCAAGCGGAGAAAAAGCAAATAATATCATAAAATGGAATGGAGAGAATTGGCAAACAGTAGCAACTGACACTAGTGGTTACGTAAGTTGTTTTATCACCTACAATGGCGACTTCTATGCTGGTGGTTCTTTCCGCAGACTAAATGGACAACCAATTAAATTTTTAACTAAGCTGACGATACCGATAGAAAAATAACAACCGCTAACACGGGTTTTGCGTTAGTGGGCAGACAGTGGTAATAGAAACATTTGAGCAATTAATAAACGTTGGTGCTGGCAGACAGTTTACGGTTTCAAAAGCCCACCAACGCAAAGCCCGAAACCGTTAGTTGCAAGCGGCTTTGAACATTCAAACAATCATGATAATCTTGACGAAAAACATTTGATTTCATTGACTATTTTGACGTATGAATTGATACATTTTTTCGCGGCTACATGACGAGAAAATATGAATTTGAAAAAGACAATTTTACAAACAGGACGCATCGTTAGTATGACGACAGGACGCGATCCAAGTAGCAAATATTTGTAAGCGTTTGTATCGGCTCCATGAC
>JAEUUZ010000050.1 GCA_016786765.1 Chitinophagales bacterium | reverse complement strand
ACAAAAGTGCTAATACCAAATCTAAAAAATGGATAGACGTATTAGCTGTTTTGTTTTTTAATGCATAGCCAAACAGCTTTGCTGAAAAGGGGGGAGGGGAGTGGATTTTGATTTTCATAATTCTAAAGTAATATTTTTTTTCAAAATGGCATTACTGCTAACGTGTTGCGGCTGTTGCGGTGTGCGGGATTTGGGTGAATAAATTGGATTTTAGTACAATCTAAAAGTAACTCAAATTTTCCAATGAAGCAAATTGCCCGCATAACGCAAAACCGCTGTTAGCCGTTGTTATTAATCGTGCCACGATAATGAAAGTCTAGTTTCAATCCCTATTTTTTGTAGGTCATTTTTCAATGAAGAAAGTCTTAACTCTGATCCTTTGTCAAGAATAATCTTTTCTCTATTTTTGAGTTGTAATAACCTGTCGTAATCGAAGTTCAATTTGCTTTTAAGTACTAATAATTTGTCATTATTAAGAGTTTGTAAGTCAGCTAAATCCAAACTCCATATTTTTTGTTCTTCCTCATATTTGTCAATTATCGAAGTCATGTCGTATGCTGTCGAATAAGATGTCTGTTTACCTGTTTGCTTGTCTATAATAATTGGAGCGTTGCCAGCAATTGCATATTTGTCATCTTTTGTCTCAAGCCAAAGTATAGACGTATAAGTGAAAATCCAAGCATATGGTTTTTCAATCGTCAACTCGTCAACAATAATCAAGCTGTCATTTGAAGTAGACGGAACAATTTTCGTCAACCTGTCGTTTACAATTTTTTTTGCTTGATCAAATGTCATCATTGTCGTGTCGATATAATTACGGCTAACGTTTTGCGGCTGTTGCGGTGTGCGGGATTTGGGTGAATAAATTGGATATTTAGTACTATTTAAATATAAATCAAATTTGCCAATGAACCAAGCAGCCCGCATAACGCAAAACCGCTGTTGGCAGATGCCCTTTCTTTTAGTCAAGAATTACTAATTCTCATCAATTATTTCTTTCACTTTATCTTCTAACACTTTTTGGTCAGGCAAGTACAATTGGTATTTAGAAACAAAAATTTTGTTCGATATACCACCTGTCGCATACTTAACTAAAAATTCATGTTTGTCAGCAGCAATAATTATACCTATTGGTTCTGTATCTCCTTCTGTACTTTCTTCTTCCTTAAAGTAATTTAGGTATAAATTCATTTGTCCTATGTCCTGATGCTTTACTTTCCTTGTCTTTAAGTCTATTAAGACGAAACACTTTAATATTCTGTGATAGAAGACTAAGTCAATATAGTAGTGCTCATTATCTAATGTTATCTTGTATTGTCTTGCAACAAAGGAAAAGCCTTTACCTAACTCAAGTAGAAATGTTTGGAGATTGTCTACTAATTTTTTCTCTAATCCTCGTTCTTTAACAATTGCGTCTTTAGGAATTTCGAGAAACTCGAAAATGTATGGATCCTTTATCACATCCTTCGATGTCATTAACTCTTGCCCTTTTTCCGCTAATTTCATAACGCCTGTTTTGTCTTTGCTAAGCGCCAGTCTTTGAAAAAGTGCAGAATCAATTTGTCTTTTCATTTCACGGAAACTCCAATTGTCTTTTACTGCTTGTTTTTCATAGAAGCTTCTTGCTAAGTCATCAGAGATTGTCAGTAGCTCAGCAAAATGACTCCAACTCAATTTTCCAGACACTGTCTGGAATTTTGGATATATAAGATAAAATTGTCTGCATAGATAGATGTTACTCTTACTAAAACCTTTTCCGTATCTAACTTTCAGGTCATTTGCTATTGTTGTCAATAATGAACTGCCATATTCAGCCTTTTCTTTACCATCTTGTTCGAATTCTACGATGTGTCGTCCGATTTCCCAATTCGCTTTCACAAGTTCGTTATTAACTGCTCTAACGGCATTTTCTCTAGCTCGTTGAATTGTCGAGCCAATGTTGTCAATTAGTTGAGAGTATTTCTGTTTAGTAGGCTTCATATAGTTCATATATACTTCAACCGCCAATTTAATGAAGTTTCAGTTAGTTGTCAGTAATTATCATTAAAACCGGTTTTTTAAAATAGGGTTTCTGCCAACGTGTTGCGGCTGTTGCGGTGTGCGGGATTTGGGTGAATAATTTTGATATTTAGTTTAATTTAAAAGTAACTCAAATTTGCCAATGAACCAAACTGCCCGCATAACGCAAAACCGCTGTTATGCGTTGCTTTTATGGTGTTTGTTTGTCATAGCATTTTCTTATAATTTGGTCGTATGTCCTGATTTGTCTATTTGGCGAATTTTGGGGATTGTTCAAAAATAAGAGCCTCTTCCTCTCATTCTCATTTAAATCACTCCAACGACCAATAATTACAACACTTGTGATTATACAAAAGTCCGAAAATCCATGGAACGCATTCCATCCAAACTCTATATCTTTATTCTCAATCGTCTTGAAGCTACCTTTGAAATCTTTGCTGTCAATTTTAGTTGTCCTTTTTAAGGTTTCAATACTATCTCTAATAAAAGTCAACTTACTTGCTTGAATCCATTCTGTCCACTCTGTTATTTGTCCGAGTGCAGTGTTTAGTTTTTGAGATGGTATCAGTTTTTTTGTAAAAAGCCTGTCAGATGGCTTTTCTATTTCAATCAATGTTATTTTGCAACCTCCTTGTCCTAATGTAAAAACCGCAAAATCTGAAATAAATGAATTTCCAACCGGAAGTTTTGTTACAACTCCAAGATTTGTGTCTCCATAAGAAGGAATAGCTTTAAATAGGAAAGTTGGATTCTTCGAAAAGAATCTTTGGAAATCTTCTTCTTTTTTGTCTTGATGAATTAATGTCGCAACCTCAATTAATGACTCATGTGTAGGAATTGGCAAATTTTTGTGCCAATCATGCGAATTTTCTGAAAGACTTTTATCAAAGATTTCATTAATTATATTCTGTATTTCAGGTTCTGTTTTTTTCATTTTAAAGTTACGCATAACGTTTTGCGGCTCTTGCGGTGTGCGGGATTTGGGTGAATAAATTGGATGTTTAGTACAATTTAAAAGTAACTCAAATTTGCCAATGAACCAAACTGCACGCATAACGCAAAACCGCTGTTAGGCGCTGCCGTTATTGTATTAGTTTAATAAGCAAGATCATGTTGTTACAAAAGTAAAATTTCTGTCGTTTAGTTTTTCTTTCTTTCAAGTACAAAAATCATAAAAGGTGCTTCATGAGAACTGCTAATAACATTCCACCCATTACTGTTCATAGTTTGAATATAGTTTAGAAGAAAAGTAAAATCACATGAAAAGTCTTTGACTTGATCCTTAGGGATTTCAACTACTTCAAATGGCTTTCCACTTATTGAAATAAACAGCCCCGATTTGGTTGAATGACTATCTGTATATTTTACAATTGCGTAGTCATAATTGTCATGGGCCTCTATAGCAGTCAATAATCCGAAAAGGAAAAATATTGTCAGCAAAATTGTCTTGATTTTTGTTGTCATGTCGTTTGTGTTTAAGTAAATGAATAATTTATGGAAATAGTTTGTCGGTCGAGGCGATAAGTTAGGCTATGCCGTTATCTGTTGGTCATCGAAATAATTAGTTTCTCTTTCTTTTTAAATAAAACACTTCTTTATCTACAGTTATTACTTCCCACCCATCATCAGTCATCTTTTTAATGTGGTTTAAGAGAGGAGTTAAATCCAAAAGAAAGTTGTTACACCTTTTCCATTGTGTTTCAATTTTTTCTATTCCCTTTTCGCTAGTAGTTACATAAATTGCATCGACATTTCCAACTCCAACAGATGCTTTATTGGTAATTATACTAACTGTCGCAAACTCATACTTGTCCTGCGCTTGCAAACCTATTTGTAGTCCGAAAATGAAAATTAATATTAGCAATGTCGTCTTGATTTTTGTTGTCATTTCGTTTGTTTTTTTTGTGATGAATAAATATGTATAAATGAATATTGAAACTAGCTATTTGTCCTCATACGGTTGCGCCTTAACGGTTGGCGCGTTTACGCTGTGTGGGATTTGGGTGAATAAATTTTCTTTTAGTTCTGATTTTAAAGGTAATTCAAATTTTTGAATGAAGCAAACAGCCACATAGCGAAAACGCGCGGTTATGTGCTGGCGGAGCTTTTGTACATTCAGTCGTCTGTTTCGCGTCAGCGTCCGTTTGTCATTTTTTGTCAACGATTTTGCATGTCACTTTATTTATCTGAAAATAATGAATAATGAAATATTTCACATAACTCATTTGTCTGCCGATAAATTGTCATGTTTGAATTGTTTGCCGGTTAAATCACTTGCGTTTGATTTTTTTTTGTCATCGAATTTTGCGTTCCCACGCCCTAAAAATCAAAATCTCAAAAAATCGTCTAAGAGTCGAAATAAACGTTTACAAATGTCTGGTACTTGCATCGCGTCCTGTCGTCAATCTGTCGTTGCGTCATGTTTGTAAAATTGTCTTTTTCAAAACTCAAATTTTGTCGTCATGCAGCCTTGAAAATTTAATCATCTCGTATGTCAAAATAGTCAATGAAACCATCAGTTTTTCATCAGAATTATCTTGTGAGTTTGAAGGTGGATTCAAGGGCTTAGCGCAACAAGGGTTAAAAAATAGATAGACGAACATAATCAAAAAACAGGATAGTCAAGAAAGGTTATTTCCAATAATTTTTTTACAGCTTTTGGAGCTAAAAAAATCATCAGAATA
>JAEUUZ010000009.1 GCA_016786765.1 Chitinophagales bacterium | reverse complement strand
TGTAAGAATAGGTTTTTTCTTGTTTCAGCAGAGTTTCAATAATCACTCGCTCAGCAAAGCATAATCGTTGATACTTTTTAGATTCCATGCAACAAAGTTAATTTTGGTAAACTGTTGCGTTAAGTTCTTGAACTCGGGCGTCTTCATAAATATTACTGCTAACGTTTTGCGGCTGTTGCGGTGTGCGGGATTTGGGTGAATAAATTGGATATTTAGTACAATTTAAAAGTAACTCAAATTTGTGAATGAAGCAAGCTACCCGCATAACGCAAAACCGCTGTTATGTGCAGTTCTTATTGCTTTTTTATATCACCTCCATTCTTTATCCAATCAATTCCCCTTTGTAAGATATTAGGGTCGTCATTAAATTTTCCAATACTTGTATTGCAACTACTACACAACCATCCTCTTATACTCCCGTCAATATGGCTATGGTCCAAGACAACATCATTTTTATGTTCTCGGATAAAACATTTCATACAAATTGGGCATGAAAACTCTTCACCAATTTGTGGTCTAGGATTATTTAGCTCAAACTCGGCTTTAAGTTTTGGGTTAGCTTTTACCTTTTTTGAATAACATTCTCTACAAACAGGCCGTCTAAGTACTCTATTATCTTTACCATATTGATTAGGAGCAAATGCTTCAATCTCCTTTTCAATTTTACAGATCTTGCAGACTTTAAATTGCTTGTGCGACATAATTTTCCATTGATGTAAGTTGATAAGCTAGTTCTATTCTTTGTTCACATATATCACAATAGTTTTTGTTTATTTCACTACCTATAAATAATCGATTTTCTATAACAGCCATCTTAGCTACTGTTCCACTTCCTATCATAGGGTCATAAACTATTTCTCCCGGATTTGACCAAGAAATAATATGGTCTCGAGCTAGTTTTTCTGGAAATATAGCTGGATGTTCATAAGCGTAATTGTCGCTTGAAGAATGACCTTTTCCAATGTTATATTCCCATATGTTTGTCCTCCTGCCAAATTCTCCATAACCTCCACGACTTACATTTAGGAGTTCACCATTTTGGAGTCTTTTTGTTCCGTTATCACCTTTTCTTGATTCTTTATTCTCTCTGTCGGTTAAAAGGTTTATTGTTTTGGGTCTACCTTTAGCAAATACAAACATGTATTCAAATGACTGCCAGTAAGTCGTATTATTGCCAACTGCACCTCGAGGTGGTTTTGAGTATATCATTGTATCAAATAGCTGAAATCCACATTCCTTAAAGTATAGAGCCTGTCTAAAAGAGTTCCCTGTTTCATTTCCTCCAGTAGTTGCATCACTTACTATCCAAACAACAACACCTCCTTCTTTTGTAACACGGAATAGTTCTTTTGCTATATTTTCGAATTGGAATGAGAATCCATTATATTCAGATTTAATACCTTTGATATGGTTATTATAAGTCCTTAAATCATCATATGGTGGTGAGGTTATTGTTAAATCAATGAAACTGTCAGGCATTTTATTCATTGTCTGTAAGCAACATTCATTATACACTTTATTTTCTTGAATAACTTTTTTCATAGTTTCAAATTTAAATTTCTAGAATCTATTTGTCAATTTGAGTGAATAATAAGTTACAAACATCGTCCTCTTTACTCGTCACCAGAATTGCACATAACGTTTTGCGGCTGTTGCGGTGTGCGGGATTTGGGTGAATAAATTGGATATTTAGTACAATTTAAAAGTAACTCAAATTTGCCAATGAACCAAACTGCCCGCATAACGCAAAACCGCTGTTGGTTGCTGGTGGAGCTTTTGAATATTTATAACGATAATATTAGTTATTCGATTTTTTACTTCAGTCTCACTCAGAATACTAATTCAAAAGAGTCATTTATTGTGTAGAAACTTTCCATTCAAACATTAATCGGAAATCATCAAAGCAATTGTTACAAATCCAAGTATATTCATCAAGAGTGGAATATCCTTCGTGTAAATTTTCTGGATTTTCATCAAAAGTAAATTTCTCTCCACAAAATTCACAATGGTCATGGTCCCAATCTTCTGAATATTGTCTATATTGATCATACTTTAAGGTAACACCTTTAAGGTAACCCTCTTGACCCATTAACCTCCAATCATTTTTTTCAATCATTTGTTTTTTGTCTATGAATTTAATTTATAGTAAGAGTTATTGTCAATATACTAAAAGTTAGATTTGATATTCTTATGAGCGTTAAAGTTAAAACAAAGTCATTGGGTAAGAAATGTCTTGTTTGATATTATTAATAGAGAATATAAACTCAAGATTCAAATGTCTGTTGTCATTTTTATTTTTAAAGTCTCACGCTATCCTGTTGTCATTACTACTTTTTATAAATGGTAACTAAATGTTCAAAGCCACTTGCAACCAACGTTTTGCGCGTTTACGCTGTGCGGGATTTAGAAGTTTGATTTTCATAATTAGTTACAATCTAAATCTAACTGAAATTTTTGAATGAAGCAAATTGCCCGCATAGCGAAAACGCGCTGTTAGTTGCTGGCGGAGCTTTTGTACATTCTGTCGTCCGTTTTGCGTTTGCGTCCGTTTGTCGTTTTTTGTCAGCGATTTTGAATGTCGATTTATTTGTCTGCCGATAAGTTGTCTGGTTTAAATTTTTTGTCGGTTATTCATTTGCTTTTTTTGTCATCGAATTTTGCGTTCTCACGCCCTTAAAATCAAAATCTCAAAAAAAATCGTCATGGAGCCGATACAAACGCTTACAAAAATTTGCTACTTGGATCGCGTTTATTCGTCATACTGTCGATGCGTCCTGTTTGTAAAATTGTCTTTTTCAGACTCATGTTTTCTCGTCATGTAGCCGCGAAAAAATGTGTCATTTCATACGTCAAAATAGTCAATGAAATCAAGTGTTTTTCGTCACGATTATCATGATTGTTTGAATGTTCAAAGCCGCTTGCAACTAACGTTTT
>JAEUUZ010000022.1 GCA_016786765.1 Chitinophagales bacterium | reverse complement strand
TCTCAAACATTGAGTGCAACGGGTACTTACACTAGAACCATTCCAAATGCAGTAGGTTGCGATTCAGTAATAACATTGAATTTGTTTGTTCGTCCGGCTGTAGCAGTAACCGCTTCTGCATCAGGTTTCAACTTAAGTGCTTCTGCAGGTTTTGTGGCTTATCAATGGAAACTTAATGGCAATACAATCAGTGGAGCAAATGCACAAACTTACACTGCAGTTGCTAACGGAACATACGCTGTAGAAGTTACGGATGCCAATGGTTGCAAAGGCATATCAAATGCATTGAATGTAGCGGGTGTGGGTATTGAAAATCTAAGCAATATCAGCTTAATCCTCTACCCGAATCCGGCTACAGATATTATCACCATTGAAACCGATGCGCAAGTAACAGGAGTTGAACTCTTCAGCGCTATCGGACAAAAAATTAATGTAACAACTAATGCTATACAGCAAATCAACATCAGCGATTTAGCAGCTGGGGCATACAGCATAATCATTCATACAACAAATGGTTCAATACAAAAACGTTTCGTGAAAGAATAAGATTTTTCATTCCGTGTTTTGTTTTCCCGCTCTGCTATCAGGGCGGGATTTTTTTTATCAAATTTCACTTCCATATTTCTTCAGTTGTATTTCAACCCACCTCAATATAACAATGGAAGAATTTTCAAAATGCTCCTCTAATGATTTATACTCACTTACAACCTTTTTCAACGCATTCTTAAATTTTAAAGCATTTACTCTCTGCGCATGAAGTGTAACCAAATTCAGCAACAGGTTTAATAGCGGCTTTTCATTCAGTTGTGCATCACTTCTAAAACGCATACTTTGCTTAATATTGGTAAGTTCACGATGGGCATTATCAAAGTCGCCAAGTTGATGATAAACCATAGCATAAACCATTCGATAATAGTAATACTCATTAGCAGGGCGCTTAGTAATATCATTTGTAAGTAAATTAAACGCAAAATTTGCTTTATCAATAAATAAATAGGCAATAGCATTAAAATACAAAAAACGGTGCATCAATTTTTCGCTATCAAAAATAATATCCCGAAATTTTATGTTAAGAGCAATACAGGTTTCATACTCCTCCACCATAATTAGATTTACACAATAGTTAAAAAGCAAATCAACATGCATCGACTTATCATCTATAAGTGAAACTGCCCGTTGATAGTACTGATGGGCAACAAAAAAATTATGCTGAAGAAAATATGCCAATGCAATTGAAGCCAGTAACGTTGGCATTTCCATCATTAATTCAGGACGATACTGCTCAATTTTAGGGAGCAACGCAATGAGTTCTTCAAGTTTTGAAATTCGTTCGCTATCTTCAACACTGTAGCTTTCAGCCTTAATCGAATAATACAACAGTATAAGCCTATCCACTTCGTCAGGTTCGTAATGCCGGGAATCTTTACTTAACTGTGGGTATAACGATTTTAAAACGCAAGTTGAATGATTAATTAAAATATCATTTTTTGCTGTTTGTTCAAGTGCGAATAAATGATCAACTTCCCTTTTTTGGAATGCAAGATTCTGTAGCACTTCATACGTTTTTAAGGATACATCTTTGAACTTTATGCCATATTTAATTTTTAGCTGCAATAGCTCGCTTATCAACGTATAATCTTTGATTAACTCAGCTGTTTTGAATTGTTCATCCCAAAGATTCTCAAAATCGCTCACATGTCCCATTTCAAGCATACGGTAAAGTATAAAAACAGAGTGCTTATACTTTTTTAAAGTATCTACTTCAACTATATATTGGGTAATTACTTCGTTTAAAAGCCTGAGCTCATTGCGTAACAAATAGTCTCTTTCTTTGCTATAGGCTTCTTGAAACGTTAGCTTAAAAAGCTGTGCTTTTTTGTCACTAAAGTCTTGTTTTAACACAGCTTTCCATAACCGTATAAGGCTGTCTCTTCCTTTATCTTTCACAAGCGAATCAATTGCTACTACATCTTTTGGGCTTAGAAGCTTTATCAGATTATACGTTTTCATGAGCTAGCCATATAGTTTTTTTGGCAAAATTTCAATCAAATCCTATCACAAATCAAAACAATTCACATTCACTATCAATAGCATCCAGAATATGTTTGCATTCAAATTACTAAATATGAAAAAAACATACCTATCTGTCCTTATTTTATTTTCGGCTCTAATCGTAAATGCTCAATCCTTACTAAAAGAATTTCGATTGGGAGCCAGCGGTTCCGAATTATTATTGGCAAATTATAAAACTTCGGATAAAATTTACTTCCAATTTGAAAGCTCAGATTTGCGAAAAGGAATAGCTGTATCGGATGGTACTCAAGGAGGCACTAAAGAGCTATTTTCTGACGACTACTTCTTTATAAGTACGTTTATCGGTTTAACAGGGTCCGACTTGATATTTACAGGAGGCTACTTAAACGACAATATAGGGGAAAGCGTTTACAAGATAAACGTTCAAACAGGGAATATAACGTTGCTCAAAGACTTCGACCCAACACAAGAATTTCCATCAATTGTATTTGCTTCAAATATTGAATTGACACCCGGTAAATTTATCTTTATCGGATATGACGATATGCATGCTATTGAACCTTGGATAACAGATGGAACCACTAATGGCACGTATATGATAAAAGATATCAATCCAACAGGAAACGCATTGATAAATACAAGCATTGAGAAGTACTTTACGAAAATGAACGGAGTTGTATACTTTGGAGCAGGAAACGACTCAACGGGAGCAGAGCTGTGGCGCACAGATGGAACCGCTGCCGGAACATACTTGGTAAAAGATATTTACACGAATAATTCTCAAGGACCAATGTTTGGTAGCAATCCGGCATTTCTAACTACATTAAACAACAAAGTATTCTTTTCTGCATACGATGACATATATGGAAGAGAACTTTGGGTTACTGATGGAACTGCCGCAGGAACAATTCGGCTAACAAATTTCTCATCGGCTACTCCAGATGTAAATAACTTGTATGTGTTTGATGGTCTCCTTTACTTTAGTGCGTATGATGGTTCCAATCGAACTGTATATAAATCGAATGGAACTGTTGCAGGCACACAACTTGTACAAACGACTTCAGCAGGAGGACCAATAAATCCCAGTGCAATCTTTAGTTTCAAAAACAAACTTTCCATTTTAGCGGAAGATCAAAATGGTGTTCACTCGATTTATACGTTAAATGGAACAACATTTTCAAGATACAGTTTCCCTGTGAGTGTGAGTGTATCATCCCCTTCAAATTTACTGCTAACGTCAAAC
The DNA here is from genome assembly GCA_016786765.1 of Chitinophagales bacterium. Taxonomy (GTDB): domain Bacteria; phylum Bacteroidota; class Bacteroidia; order Chitinophagales; family LD1; genus CALAYL01. Next base: position 145,017 of record JAEUUZ010000022.1, on the reverse strand, counting down.
TACATTTACTTTCACGGCTACAACAGTTTCGGTGAACTGAAAATTTTCAAATCAACAGAATCATCCATCCAAAACATTACAACAAACAATGCAATAACTATTTCGAATAAGCCGATGTACTTATCGAATAATTGCTTAATCTTTGGCGCTCAAAATATCTCGAATGGTGAAGAGTTGTTCAGCATTTGTAATCAGCAAACACAAACAGTTTCAATTGACAAAGCACTTTCAGCATCTCCATTAGTTAGTGTATATCCAAATCCTTCCTTAGGACAAATAAACATATCCTTTGAGGATATAACTGCGAATCAAATCGATTATACTATTACCGATGTATTGGGCAATACCGTGAACAAAGGAATAGCTGCAATAAACGAGAAGCATACCATTCTTCACTTACCTGAATTCCTATCTAATGGATACTACTTACTTAATATTAACACAAAAGCAGGATTAGCTTCAACGTTTAAAATAGCACTTACCCGATAAATCCAAATCCCGTTCTGTTATCAGGGCGGGATTTTTTTATCAAATTACAATGCAGTTAAAACTGAATTCGATACATAAAATCAGGAAAGAATCCCAATTGATATACATTGTTCACTTGCCCAGTTTGCAAATTAAATCTTCGTTCAAATATGTTCTTTTGGAAAGTTACATTCTGTGCATCTAAATAAAATGTATGACTTACTTTCCCTTTTTTACCATTCAAACGGAAACCGAGTTTTATGTCTAAGCGAAGATAATATGGATACTGTTCACTAAACGCTTTATCTTCTTGTAATACCTCACGATGAGCGAGTTGTGATGCAGCTACATCAATAGGTGTGTACCACTTCCCTCCGCTGGTTGAAAACTTCAAATCCGTAGTAATAGCATGTCGCTTTTGTTTTCCAACTTTAAATTCTTTGCCTGCTAAAAAATTAATTAAGTATCGATTGTTGAATGTAGTATTTCTCCATACTCCATCACTTCCTTTATACTTACTATCAAACACACTGGCCGTAAGCAATCCGTAAAACCCTTTACTGAAAAACTTTTCTAAAGTAAATTCAACTCCCATATTTCGACCTTGTCCTTCGTTCGTTAAAAAGCCTTTATCCGGAAAAACAAAATTAGCTCCGGCATTTAATACGCTATAAGAAGATGATACCTTTTCAATAGGTGCGCCTGTAATAAACTGAATATAAGGTTCTAGTTTAATACGCCAATCATCCGCAATCTTTACATCATAAGCCAACACTATGTGATGACTGCGTGTAAAATCAAGTTGTTTGTTATCGTAGTTAAATGTTCCATCACTGTTTTGTGCTTTATAAAAATAGACGGGCAAAGGTTGCATTTGCGAATGCCAACCATAGGCAAATGAAATCGTATGACGAGGATGCGGTTGGTATGACAATGAAGTTCTTGGCTCTATACTCCATGTATTATTGTAGCTAAGGTATTGCCCATGCACCCCAACGTTCCATGTGATTTGCCCAATAGGTTTATACTGAAGTTGTGCATAAGGTTGCGTTAAAGACATAGCGCCTTTTGTATTCCGTAAATTCACCCAATCCGGAAAACCATCGCGTGTATCACGTTTTGAATTTAATATATATACTTCTTCCGTTAAACCGGCCCGCAGGCTCAGCTTGCTATTAAACTTCCGGTTGTAATAACTTGCTAGTCTAATCGTACCGGTATAATCTCGCACTTGTGTAATATGCTGACGATTCATACTATCCGGAAAACTATATTGATCAAACAAAGAAGCTTCCATACTTCCGCTTAACACCGTTTTTATATACCCATTCTTACCAACACTAATACTGTGCTTTATACCAATAATACCTAAGCCACTTTTTGCATATTGGTCGCTGTATGGATCTGCAAATAAATCTTCCGTTGTAAGTTGCTTGCCTATAAATTTGATGTAACTATACGCACCAATACCAAACACGCTGAACTTACCGGCTTTTCGGCTATTGGGCAAATCAAACTTAAAACTGAAGTCTTGATATTGCGGTGTTGCAGCAGTACCAATCGGAATGCCTAATGCAGCTCCAATACCGGCAAAAGAATAACGATAGCTCATTAAATAACTCGCATCCTTGCGTTTGTTCATTGGCCCTTCTGCCATTGCTTCAACTCCACTAAACATGTTTAATTGCACTAAAAACTCATGCTTCGATGTATTGCCCGAACGAAAGCCAACATCAAACACACCACTGTTGGCGTTACCGTATTCTGCTGCAAATGCCCCTGTAAGAAAATCGGAATTCTTCAACAAATTTGTGTTCAATGCACTTACAGGACCACCCGTAGTTCCAAGTGTCGCAAAATGATTCGGATTGGGAATCGGCACACCTTCTAATCGCCATAAAACACCAGTTGGCGAATTTCCACGAACAACAATATCATTCCTGGAATCATTGCTGGCATTCACGCCTGCAAAATTTGTAACCAAGCGCCCAACGTCATTTCTTCCTCCACTATAACGTGTTACTTCTTCCAAACTAAACGTTCGTGCACTCACTGCACTGAACTCATTATTCGCTCGATCCTTTCTTGTTTCAGCGGAAACCACTACATCTTGCATTTTATTCACAAGCTCCTCCAATTTTACATCTAGAACAACTTGCTTTCCAGATGCAACTAAAATTTCAGGAACAGTTTGTGGTTTATAGCCTATATAAGTAATCGTAAAACTTTGCCGCCCTAACGGCACCTGCATTTCAAATTTCCCATTCGCATCAGTTGTTGCTCCAATTGGCGGATTCGAGTTAACTAAATAGATATTCGCCCCTATAAGCGGCTCTTCCGAGACCTTATCCGAAATTGACCCATAAACAGTTTGAACTGCTTGTGCCCAAATCGCAGACGATGTAAGTAAAAACAAGAAAGAGAAGAAACTTCGTTTTTGCATATTAAACAGATTTTGTTGTGCTAATTTTTTCACAAAACAAATATCTGCTTCACAATCTGTTGAATTCGTTGATTCACATCAATAACTAGTATTGATCTGAATCAATAAATTACGAACTCAATCGCTTACGAATACGTGAAAGTGCTTCAGGGGTTACCCCCAAATAAGAAGCAATCATATACTGAGGAACAAGTTGTAACAAATGTGGTGAGTTAGATACAAAATCTAAGTAGCGCTGCTCCGGTGTTTTTAATAACAATGATGCATTTCTACTACTCAACATTAAATACAAAAACTCTGCCATCACACGTCCAAATTTTTGAAACTCGGGAAAGTGTTTATAGGAATACTGCATATTATCAAAACTCAACTCTATCAGTTCTGAATCGGCTAATACATCAATATTAACAAGACCCGGCTTTTGCGTTAAAAAGCTTTCATAATCACATATGTAATCCCCTTTCTGAAAAAAGGCACCAACAGATTCCTTTCCATCAATATTGTAATAGAAACGACCATAGCCGTTATTAAAAAAAGTAACCTGTTTTACAATTTCACCGGATTTAGAAACAAAGTCGCCCTTGCGTAAATGCCGTATTGTAAACATGTTTTGCAATTCTAACCACGATTCATCTCGCAGCTCAGGTACCATCTGTTTATAGAAGTTCTTAATTAATGAAAAATCTGTAGACATTCGTATAATTTAGGTAAAGGCCATTAATTCCCTATCTGCCTTTTAATCCACCATCTAATCATAAAAAAGATGAACCCATATGCAAGCACAGCATAAATTAAAGAATGGTTCATGTCGAAAAAATATAATGGGAAATATAACCATGCCAAAGACACAAAAATTAATCGTGCTATATTGATGAGAATAATACCCATCAAACCAATTACAATAAACAAAAACTTGTCTTTCCACTTTCCATGAAACGATAAAATAGAACCTACAAATATTACTTTAGCAGGAATGGCTAAACAATGTTCTTGCACCCAAATTTCTTTTTGTTGCGCTAAATAAATATTAATTCCGCTGGAATAGGCTTTCTGACCAAATAGAACTAACATCTTAGCCGTTATAACAGCATAAGCTGTTCCGAAAACTTCACATAGTTGCTTCCAAAAGATATTTAAACCAGTACTTTCAACAGAAGCAAAGTGATGGAATATTTTCCATGCAATATAAATTGAAACTATTTTAATCGGAATTAAAATACTGTCGCTTCTAAACAATGAAGTTTTACTCTCCATACAATTACTTTGCTAAGAAAATCCGAATGAGAATAACAAGTACGCATACAAGTACCGGCAACTTATATCCGATTTCTATCGACAATCTATTGGTGGAAATACCCTCGTATCTATACATATGAATATCTTTTAACCACATACCAAAACCCCATAAAAAACTACTCAGTAACATTACCAAGAAATAGGCTAGTGAATACATATAGCCAAGAATTATGGCAACAATCAAAACCAACAATAACGGGTAAACAAAATACAAACGAACAACTTTCCCTTTCCAAGGTCGGTCTTCAGAGCAATACTCAGTATGTGCCAACTTTAATAATAGTGGATAGATAAAATAACCTGCCAATAAATTTATGGCTAAGGCTAAGCAAAACAATACAACGCTTGATAAAATTGGAAGCCTAAACCAATAAATCAGTACAGGTAAGCCTTGATAAAGCTGACTATCCCTATAATACAGAGAAATAGGAGCTGTTGTCATTTGTGTGGTGACAAAAAACACAAGAAATACTATTAGCCAGAACAAGTAAAATTCAATACGATTGATTGCAGTCTTTTTCGGCAACAAACGAGAAAGCAGAAAAACAGCTGCACTTAAAAATGCTAAAGGAGGAATGGCATACATAACAATAACCCGATTATTACTCCAATACTCATCCATGAAAGGCTGAGAAACAATTCTTCCAAAATAAAAATGGGTTTCATACCCCAACAAGTAACTAATTACCCCTACAAAAAATTGGTAACCGAAAACAACAGCAATAAAGTTAAGCGTAGCAACTAAAAAGGAGTAGATTACTACTACTCCTTTTTTAGGCCTATTGTCAACTTCATCTGTTTTTGTAAAAACATCCGACATGATTCTTATAGATTTTAAATCAAAGACTATGACATAAACATGTCTTAAACATTAAAACCCTGTGTTTCTTTGTCCTTAATCTTTTTATATGCATAGCCAATCACCGATAGCATAAATATAGTTGCGCCACCATCAATAGGTGCACCTGATCCACCACCCGGAGGCGGACCACCACCCGGATTTCCACCACCACCACCACCTGGCTGCGCAGATACTAATGCTACACTTGCTACTATTACAATTACTGTTGCAAATACTTTCTTCATTGATTTGTTCATTTCTGTTTTTGAATTTCTAATTATAAATTTTTAGTGATCATTATCTGATCAACACTTTGCTCACTTTCACTTTACCTGCTTCTTGCACTCTCACCACTGCATACCACGGATTCGTGTTGTCTACAGGAATGATTGTACGGTTAGTCTCAGACGTTGTCTCTACCACCGTTTGACCCAATAAATTCGTGATGGTGATATTTGCATTGCTGTTGCTCGATCGCTGCACAATCACCTTTCCTTCTGTTGCATAAATCTGAATGTTCGATTCTTTTACATTCGCTATACCTGTTGGATTCTGCACCTCTTCAAACACAACGGAATATCTACCCTCCGATGCTACTCCACCTGTTAATTCAATAGCGGCTGTATTGCTGCGTAAATCGGTTAATGTGTTCGTTGTTGCATCTTTCAAGTAAGCCACTAAGCCTGTCAAGTTCAATTCGGTAGCCGACAACGTATAAGTACCTGTCTCTTTTGCCCATAATACCAATGGAAACTCTGTTTGTACAGTTACCGCATCCACCGCATTAATTGCCATCTCCTGACCTGCGTGTTTGTAGCTCATGTACACTGTACTGCCCCCCGACATCTTCAATGCATCAATACCTGCATCATAGTTCATGGTAGCGTTTGGATCAGAATAGGCTACTACTTCATCGCTGTTCACATTGTTGCTTAATAACAAACGAATCTCATCCGGTTGTACGGCATCTGTTTTGTAGAACACTGTGTTTTCATTTGCTACTCGAACACTGTTGGTGGCATTAAATGCCCCTCCCGCTGTAGCTTTAACAAAGAAACCTTGCGTAGATGCAATTTCGTTCGTGGCGCCATTTACTCCCGTTACTCCGTTATGCGATCCCCAGTTTCCTGTGTACTCGCCCGTTGTATGAAACACATAATAACTTCCGTCTGTTTTTCCAGCGTTCAACGCTTTTAAGCTACTCCATGTAATTGGTGATGGGTATGGATTACCAATTAAGTTCCATCCATCGGCCGTTGGGGTAGCCGTTGTTGATTTGTTGATGTAGATGGATTTAGCTCCGGTGTTCGGTGTTCCCGTTAAATCAATGGTATAGGGTGCGCCATTGTATGTTCTAACCGCAACCCCTAACATCGCTGTTAATGGATTCGTTAAACCGGTGTAGCTCACAAAACCTTCATCGTAAACTCCGGTAGCAATCGTAAGCTTTTCATTGTAGATCTGAACGTTCGGATATGGGTTATAGGCATACCAACATTGTACCCCATTCGCTCCAAATATGCTAAAATCGTCTGATAGGCCTCCAACAGTTGCCGTTACCGGTGAACTGATATCTCTATACCCATTAGCCGTATTACTTACATATCTTTCTACAGTCAATGGACCACTGTACGTTCCAGGTGTAGTACTTGTAAAGTTATCTAAGTATGCCGTTGTGCTTGCATTTGATTTAAGCGTTACCACCCCACTGTTGGCGAAGTTTCCTTTCTCTAAAATCAATGCAGTATTTACCGACAAGTCTCCAGCAGCTACTACCGTTACGCCAGTGGAGGTATTGTTCACACGAACTTTATTCGCATTTACTTTACCTGTAATTTGTTGTGCTCCGGTGCCAATGAAGCGAAGTTCTGAGGTACCGATAATCAATGCATTACTTGAGCTGCCGCCTGTTAAGTTGCCGCATAAACTCAATGTGTTATTTAAGGTTAACTGAGCGCCATTTTGAATTGTCATATCGCCAATGTTAATTGCCGAAGCAACAATTGGACTATTTGGAGTTCCGGATGGAATAGAAACGCTCGATGCACAACTATTCGGTAATCCATTCGGAGTCCAGTTCAATGGATCGCTCCAATCGTTACTGGTTGTTCCATTCCATGTTAATGTACAAGTTGTACCCGGTGTTACTGTTGCACTTCCGGTTAAATCGCCCGAAATTGCAGAACACAAAGCATCACTCAATGCTGAAACTGTATATGTTTTAGTTGTAGTAGGCGAAACTGAAATCAATTTCGGACTGCTGGTTGCTGTTACAGTAACCGGTGTTACGCCATCAGTGTAAGTAATACTCCATGGGCCGCTACCGGTAAGGGCTACACTCAAGTTAGTAGAATAGCCGGTACAGATATTTGCTGTACCGCTCATTACTGCAGTAGGACGAGGGTTAACAGTAACTGAACGACTTGCAGAAGAAGAACATCCACTATTTGAAACTGTTGCAACATATGATGTTGTAGCAGAAGGTTTAGCATAAACAGTAGCTAAAGGAGTACCTGTATAAGCCGTTGTTGTTCCCGCATCTGAGTATAAACTTGGACTAACTGTCCAAGTAGGAACCAATGTCTTGGTATACCCAAACTTAGTGTTTGGACGAGAACTATATGTGTAACCCGCAGTAGTAATAGCTTCAATGGTCGCAGCTGTTGAAACATCTGTGCGATATAAACTAGAACTTACAAAAGAGGTCGTTCCATATACCATAGTATTTGTTGCAGTAACAGGGTTTCCATTATTAGCATTTCCATAAGTAAACTCTACAATTAAAGCGCTCGTTCCATCCCAAGCGAAAGGAGTAATACTGAAAGCATTAGCGCCAATTGAAGGTGTGTAGCTTGCATTATTATATACTTGCGTTAGACCTGACTCAAAAGTTGATGTCAAAGTATATGCCGCAGCCACTTGTTTCAATTTAATCTTCAAATTCAATAATGCATATGTATTATCAACTGCCGAAAGGTAATTTGTAATTGAAGTAATCGATGAGGTAGCATCTAAACCTGCAGCCGTCAACTCGGCTGGCTTAAACAGCATTTGGAATCGAGAACCACCATAATAATCTTGCATCGTATTTGGTCCTAAAGCAGATCCTGTTGAATTTGCTGTAGTTGAAGAAGATCCAAATGGACGGATGGAATCGGAAGCGTTAACAGGAGCTACTGTTGACGTTAACGCCTGACTACCCCCATTACAAATAGTTGCAGATGCAGGTGTAATCGAAATAGATGGATTTAATGTAATACTTGTTCGCGTTGCAGTATTGTTTGAGGCATTACCATCTCCGGCAGTATTAACCGTTGCAGAAAAATTGTATGTACCTCCGCTCGTCATATCTAATGTACCTACTGTAAAACTTGCTGTAGCATCAGGTGCAATTGTTCCAGTGTATGTACCTGAGATAGACGTAGTTACCGCTCCTGTAACATTAACGGTTACAGGGAAAGAAGATAATGAATTACAACCAACATTCTTTAATGTAACAATAACGTTTTCCGATGCAGTACCACATAAAGAAGATGCAGGAGCTGTAACAGCAGTTATCGAAGCATCAATCGGTATTTTATTGGAGATATTAATATTGTCTAAATGGAAATCATAATCCGGAGAATTATCTATAGATCCCTCTGTTGCAAAAAAGGCAACGATAATATCTTGGCCACTGTATGCGGCTAAACTTACTTGGTAATTATTTAAAGCAAAAATAGGTTGATTTGAGGCATTGAAAGAATAAATCCTTGTCCAAGTACTTCCGCAATCTGTAGATACCATCACGTTCACTGAATCGTCAGTTCCTGTCATTCCTGAAGGATCGGCAAGTGAAACATCGGCAAAATCAGTAATGCCCGCATCAAAAGAAATAGATGAACAAGCACTTGCAGAGAACTTAGGTCCAACAATCCATTCGCGCTTCAAATTTGAGTAAAGATTGATTCTTGCAGTAACATTTGCACCCCCGCCAAATCCGGAGGTACTTAACCATGAAGATCCTGCTGTTGAAGGCAATGGTTGTCCTGAAGCCTCTGCCCAATTCGGATAAAATGTAGTTAAATCGGAACCGGTAAATGATGAAAAATCAAGCGTTTGAGGTAAAGATACATTACTTAAAACCACTCTTGTAGTCACGTTTTGATCGTTTGTTGCATCGCCATCACCTGTAATAGCAACTACTGAGGTAAAGGTATAAGTACCTCCTGTTAACATCGCTTGCGTAGCCGACATAGTTACATCAAGAGTTCCATTTACAGCCAAAGTTCCGGAAGTAACGGTTCCTGTAAGTACATTCGTTCCCCCACCAGGTAATCCTACAGTGGTAGTTACTGTTGCAGGTACTCCTGAGGTAAAAGTTATAGGGTTACAACCCACATTTCTGATTCTTACAGTAACCGGCACAGCTGCACCGCCAACACAGCCGGCTACACTAGGAGCAACTAATAATTGTGCCGATAAATCTACTGGCGCTTGATCTTTGATACTTACGTTATCGATATGTACTTGTACTGCACCGGTAGCTGTAGCACTTGTTGTAACGGCATAGAATGCAACGTTAATAGGTACACCTGCATATGCAGCTAAATCTACGGTTTCAGATTGCCCGGTGTTAGAAATAATGCTTGAACTATTGAATGAACTAACTGCAGTCCATGTAGCACCGCAATCAGAAGAAACCATCACTTTATATTCATCAGTAGATCGAAGTAAAGCCGGAGTTGTTGCTCCGTTTGCCGTCAAGGCTAACGTATAAGTTAATTTGGTACATGCAGCTGGTGTGATATTGGGACTGATAATCCAGCCATCTTTAGCAGTTCCTGATAATACAATTTGAGCAGCATTACTAGCACCACTAACATTAGCAAATGTTCCACTTGTCCATGAAGATGTTGTACCGGATGGTGGAATCCCTAAAGCTTCAAACCAACCAGTAAATAGAGTCGCCAAATTGCCTCCAGCAAAACTTGTAAAATCAACATTCTGCGGTAATGTACCTGTTGTACTTGGGAAAAAGGTAACCGTTCTTGTTGTTGAAGCAGTACAGCCCGAAGTAGTTCCAGTAACAGTATAAGTAGTGTTCCCGGTTAATCCACTAAAAGTTGCTGCTGCTGCTGAACCTCCGGAGTTAGACCATGCATAAGTAGATGCACCTGATGCGGTTAACGTAATACTCGCAGCTCCACAAACACTTGCGGTGGTAGGAGAAATACTAACAGTAGGTGTGGCTGTTACAACTATAGTATCTTCAGCAGAAAGAGTTGACAATCCACTTCCAGTACATGTAGTTTTACAAACATAATAATAGGTACCAGGAGTTAAAGCTGCAGTAGTATAACTTGTAGTTGTTGCTCCTGAACCACCAGATACGTTAGCGTAACCTGATCCGGAAGTAGATGAAACTTGCCATTGATATGTTATACCTGCATCAGAAGATTGACCACTCACTGTTAATACAGCTGTTTGAGACTGGCATCTAGAAGGCGTTGTTGTTGATGCAGTTCCTCCGGTTGGTGCTCCTGAACAAGGTGGGGTGATGTTAAGCGTATATGCAGAATTATTAGGAGTAGCAAAATAATCAATAATAAGATAATAGGTACCTGCAGTGGTGAAAGTGTATGTGCCATTGGCAGTGTTACCACTACCACTTACAGCACAACCCAAAGATGAAGATGTTGTTGCACAGTTTGTATTGTCTTTCAAAAACCATCCAATCCAACCTGATGATGATGTATTGGTTAAGTTGATGGAATACGTTCCAGTAGTGGTGATGTTCAATTGAAAAACAACGTCTTCTCCACCTCCATAACTGCTGCTACATGTTGACGTTTGTGTTCCAATATCAAAACCCATTCCGGTAGAGTTACTCGATAAAGTATAAGGATATGAATTTACCACAATTGGGTTAGCACATGTTGTTCCCGGTTGAGTTGTAGTAAAAGCAGATGAATTGTAAGTACTTTGTGTTGGTCCTGCACAAACCGTTCGCACACAATAAGTATATGTCTGACCAGCCGTTAATCCGGTAAGATTCACGGAAGTAGTTGCTGTATTTCCTGATTGAACAGGTGATCCACTTCCACATGCACCGGTAGTTCTAATCTCCCAATCATAAGAAGACGCTCCGGTTACGGCACCCCAAGAAATCGTAGCTGTTGTGTTTCCAACAGATGAAGAGCTAAGTGAAGTAGGCGCAGCACATGCCGGTATTGCTTCAACAAGAAAATCGTCAATATGAAAATCAATATCCGGAGTAGTTCCAATCGTTGTTGCTAAAAATCCAATTTTTACAACACCAGAATAAGTTGTTAAATCAATTGTTTCAGTAACACCGGTATTGCTGTATGATGCAGCACCTGTATATGTTTTAATCACATTTGTGTTAGACCAAGTAGCGCCACCATCTGTAGAAACAACAACCTTTACAGTATGTGTACCTAATGTAGAAACAGTACCTGTAGCATTGTAAGTAGTAACTGCCATTTTATAAGATACTCTATAAAGTCCGGCTGTAGCACCCAAATCTATAGGATTTGATATAATCCAATCATTGTCCGGTGTACCTGATGAACCTCCATATAAGTTTATTCCTACTCCAGGATTTGATGCAGAAGCATTGGCAAATCCGGAAGTTTTTAAGAGCCAACTTGCATCTGCTGTCGTTACTGCACCAAATGTTCCTGTAGCCTCACTCCAACACGTTGGAGCAGGAGCATAGCCTGTATATGTTGCGAATGTTTGCACAGCTGTTGGAGCCGTTGATGCACCACAAAGTGTTGTAAATGAAATTGCAGATGAGTTTGTACTATAGGAAGGACCTGAACAAACTTGTCGAACGTAATATTGATATGTTGTTGAAGAAGACAAACCTGTTAACGTTATATTTGTAGCTCCGGCAGAAGCTGTAACTACAGTACCGCCACCTGCAGTTGCCCCAGTGCCAGGAGTGAAGCCTGTTGCTCCATATTCGATAATATAAGATCCTGTTCCACCCGACCAATTCGCAATAGCGGAATTGCTCGTTACAGAAGTTGCAGCTGCTGCAGTAGGATTAGGACAAGTAGGAATTAATTCTACTTTAAAGTCATCAATATGAAAATCAATATCCGGTGTAGTTCCAATCGTTGTTGCTAAAAAACCAATTTTTACAACACCTGAATAACCTGTTAAATCTACAGTTTCCGTTATACCTGAAGTACTATAGGTAGCCGCTCCAGTATATGTTTTTATTACATTAGCGCTAGTCCAAGTAGTTCCTCCATCCGTAGAAACAACTACTTTAACGGTATGTGTGCCCAATGTTGTAACACTTCCAGTTGCATTATATGTAGTTACCGCCATTTTATAGGATACTCTATACAAACTCGGTGTAGCACCTAAATCAATTTGATTAGAGATTATCCAATCATTGTCAGGAGTACCAGATGAACCGCCATATAAGTTAATACCTACTCCGGGATTTGAAGAAGTAACATTGGCAAATCCAGAACCCTTGAGCAACCAATCGCTCACCGTTCCTGTAAATGCACCAAAAGTACCCTTTGTTTCACTCCAACATACTGGGGCAGGTGCAGCTCCGGTATATGTAGCAAATGTTTGAACTGCAGTTGGGGCAGTTTCAGGTAAACAAACAGTTGTAAATGTCCCAGATCCAGTCCAAGTCGATTTATCTGTTCCATTACAATTTGATCGAACCCAATAATAATATTGAGTGGCAGAAGTTAAAGAGGATAAATTAGCAGTTACAATACCTGCAGCAGTAGAACCGGAAGGCGTAGTAGAACCGGTTGGAGCTGTACCTGTTGTATTATAATAATACTCATATCCACTTCCAGGTGCAGGCGATGCGGCTGTCCAACTAATGGTTGCAGTAGTTGTTCCTATCGAAGAAGAAGTCAATGCAGTTGGCGCTCCCGGACAAGCTGCTAATGTTTGCACCAAACCAATTCCATTGGTTGTATTGGAAGTAGTTACTTTTGAATAATTACTTCGTGATGAACCGGAACAAAGACCTTCTACACTATATATATACGAAGTAGAATTTGACAAGCCGGTTATGGCATAACTTGAACTACCTGCAGCTACAACTGTTGGCGTTGCCCAAGAGGTTACGCTTGGCAATTCATCCACTTTTCTCCAACGCACATTATATCCAGAAGCATAAGTAGCACTATTTGTCCAATTCACAGTAAATCCGGTAGATGTTACAGATGTGCTCGTGGCAGTTACTGTGGGTTGCGCACACGTTGCAGGCATCCATGTTAAGGTAGTTCCAGATGCTGGAGCTAATCCGGTTCCTATAACCACAGCATCTGCATTGCTTGATGCGGTGATTAAATTGTCCCAACTTCTAGAATAGGTATACCCTGTTAAAGTGGCATTAGTAAACGAAACATTATTTACATCTGCGTTAGATGCGCCTTTTATTCCAACCTGACCAACTATAGCAGTAGATGCAACCACTGTTGTAGGACTATAAACTATTTCTATTTTATTTGAGGTCTCATATAACCTAACTTGAAAACTAAGATTTTCAGTACTGCCGGGACCAGGTGAATATCTATATACCCCGCTCCATTGAATGACTGCTATACGATTTGGGGATGTTCCAAGTACTTCATAACGTGGAGTAGAATTCAAATCGCATCCTAGTGCTGAAATACAGTTATTTAATGAAGCAGCCGTACCAGATAATGGAGTATAATTTGAAGTACTAGGCGTTGTTGCATTTCCTAAAGTAATAAAACCATTAGTACTAATTCGGAAAGAAGTATAACTGGTTCCTAAATAACTAAATGAAAAAGGCAGTAAATTTGCCGTACCTCCATAAACAGCATTATCCGCAGCTGCATATGCCGTTCCTCCTGTAATTGCAGTGTATGAACCACTCGATTGCGAGAAGTTATACGAAGAAGCAGTTTGGGCATTTGTAAACCCAACACCAGTAAGCATTACAAAAAATAATGAAATGGTTTTGAAGGCAGAAACTCGGAATGATTTTGAAGTAGATTTCAAATTAATCATGTTTTGTTTTTTTATTTTATTATACATTGACTACAAGTGTAAAAAAAAAACACGAATCTGTCTAGTTTTTTTAACAAAAAGATAACTTATACACAATTTTGTCGTATAACATTTTTCCGTAATGTTTTCTTTTGGAAAATAAAATAATTGAAAAGAATATTAAGTTCCTTTTAAATACTCATATCTCAATACTCATCGGATTGGTATCAAAGCCTAAACCACAAACCAGTGCCATTTTGAAAGCTAGTATGCGAATTCTTGTATTTTCTCCGCATCGAAACCGAATTTTAAAAGAGTAGACTAACACAAAAACACTTCAGTCTATTTAGAGTGCAACTCTAAATAGACTGAAAATCAATAGCTTATAAAAAAATCAATTGGAATCGCCTTCCTTCTTTCCGGTCAACTTTTCCAACAACATAATTCCCATCATATTTTCCAAGTTGCCACCTCCTGCTCCGCCACCTGAAATTAAGGTTTCCGGAATCAACTTCATGTTGTTTTGCGCTATCTGCTCAATGATTTTCAACTGTCCAAAATTGTCTTTACCCATGGCATCGACTTGTAATTTGTAAGCTTCTGCAGTAGACTTTCCTTTCTCCAAAATAATTCCTGCTTCGGCCTCACCCGTTTTCTGAATGGCTTCCGCATCGGCACCGGCTTTCAATTTTATAGCTTCTGCTTGCGCTCCGGCTAACACTTTTTGGTTTTCTGCATCGGCATTGGCTTTTAATTTTGTAGCCTCTGCATCTCCATCCGCTTTGCGAATTGCTGCATCGGCTAAGTTTTTCGAAATCTCTACTCCCCTTTCCGATTCTACTACCTGCTTTTGCATATCGGCTTGTGCTGTTGCATTCTCTAATTTTTTACGTTCTTCTTGGGCTTCCATTTGGGTTTTAAAAGTGGCTCGCTCTTGCGTTGCAATCTGACGATCCGTAACCGTTTTCGTTAACTCTTTCGGCAATACTACATCGGCAATCATGGTATCTTTCGATTCGATATGGTGAATCTTCAATACATTCTGAATATGCTCTTTGGCTTTTTGTTGCAACTCGGCCCGTTTCGTATATAAATCCAGCGCTTGAACTGCTTGTGCCGCATTTCTAAAGTGTGAACTGATAGCAGGCTCCAACACTTGCGAAATCATGTTATCGACAGAACCTAAGTTAGCCACTACTTTCGGAGCATCGGCCATCGCAATGTGAATAATCACGCGCACATCCATGTTCACGTTAAACGCATCTGAAGTTCTAAGCGTTATCGTTTTCAAATTCGCATCAAACTTATGTGAGCTCGATTCGTCATCGGCCCAACTCAATAAGATTTGTGTGGTAGGAACAATATCTACTTTGCAAATTTCTAAGTTCAATGCATGTTTACCCGGCCCCAGCGGCTCTTTCCAAATTCCTTTTTTACCGTTATCAACAATTTTTGCATTCACATTCATATCCGAAGTATCTACGCCTTCATCGCCCACAAAGCCTGTTACAACAGCACATTCACCAATCTTTACTTCTACCATTTTTTGTTTCTTCACCGAAGCAAACCAAGGATTAATAGCATAAGCACCGGCACGCAACACCGGAATCTGCAACCCTTTCTGTCCGCCTGCTTTCAAGAACGCATCAGTATCTTGATAGTTTTGATGTACATCTAACGGCACCTCATCAGCCGCAATTTTGCTGGCATCGGTAATTGGTTTACCTTCCAAAATCGTTACAATACCTACTTCATCCGATTCCAATTGCACCCATTCAATAGGCTTACTAATCAAGAATAACTTTGGATTGATACGATAGGTTCCCGGCATCAAATGCTGAATCTGACGACCTTTCTGTCCGTTAGTTGCAATAAACACCTCCCCTTTCTCAAAGTTGGAATGACCTTCTACTTTATCAGCCAACAAACGTCCGTCCGGAATTTGATTGCCATCCATAGCCGTAACCAAACAAATATGCCCACCAGGCACTACTGTTGCTTTCTGAATATCTACACTAAACAAATCGGTATTAATACGATAGATACCCGGAGTTAACACACTTACTTGAGGCCCCTTCTGTCCGCCATTTTTCAAGAATGCATCTCCATCTTGAAAGTTTCCACACAACACCGGTTTCGCAAAAATCCGACCGGCTTCAATCGGTTGTCCGTCTATGGCTTCCACCACAGCTACTTCATCTTCGCCAACAAAAACGGCATTGGTAACCTTTACATTAAAAAGATGCGGATTGATTCGATGCTCTCCCGGAGGAATAATACCCACTTGTGGCCCTTTTTGTCCTCCGTTCAACAAGAATTTTTCGCCATCTTGATACATATCCGACTCCACTGAAGAAGCCATGAACTGCCCTTGCGGAATCGACTTACCGGTGATAGAATAAACGATTCCAATCTGACTATCGCGAATCACTAGATATTTATGTTTAACCGGTTTAAAAATAAATGGCAACATAAAGTGTAAACCCGGACCTAAAATTTTAGCTTGTACACCCACTTCTCCGGATAGGGCAACGGTTCTCCCATCGGCCATCTCTTTGCCGAGCCACCGCCTTTCTAATGTAGCCAGCTCATCGCCTCCTACATTCACAAAGGAATTAAACAAAACAAACAAAGCCCCTAAGGCCAATAGAATAAAGGGATAATAAGTCCCTACGAAAGAAAAAATATCCATAAAAAAGTTGAATTATGGGGATTAATGAATGGTTTTAATACAAGATTATTCTTGCGGATGCAAAGGAACAAAAAATGAATAAATTGAAAATAGCATTCCGTCAAAAATGAAAAACGGAGATTGAAATTATATCCAACCTCCGTTTTCTAATCATGAAAAAGCAGTACTTAACTGCCTAAAAGTCCTTTTTTCAAATCAGCATCTACTGGATCGGCTCCTAACCAAATACCGAATAATGCTTTCTTAAAATCCATACCGGTTGTTGTACTCTGAAACTTACCGTTCTTAAATGCTTTCACGCCTTCACCCGGAATGTAAACTAAAGTGAAAATATCACCTTCTTTTACTTCTTCCTTTGAAAACGTATTGATAAACGCATCAATGCGCGACTGAATAGCTGCCGTATTGCCTTTCGTAGCTTTTGTAAATCCTTCGCGAATAGACTCAGATAAGTTACTGCTGCTTACCACCGAAGAGGTAATCTGTAAACGTACTGCCATTTCTTGATCTCCATTCACCAAAGCATCGGCATTATTACTTTTTGCAGTAGTGTATAAGCCGGCAACATATACTTTAAAAAATGCCTTTTTTCGAATTCCGCCTCCATTCAGCACAAGCTCCGATTTGTCGGTTTTTAATTTAGCTGCCAGTGTTACATTG
Source organism: Chitinophagales bacterium (assembly GCA_016786765.1). GTDB lineage: Bacteria > Bacteroidota > Bacteroidia > Chitinophagales > LD1 > CALAYL01. Next base: position 127,611 of record JAEUUZ010000022.1, on the reverse strand, counting down.
TTTAGCGTTAATTGAGCATCGGCATATGTTCCAATGCAGAGTAATGCGATAAGCAATAGATTTTTCATTTGTTTTAATTTTGGTTGAAATAAATGTAGAAATAATTATCGATTCATAAAACTGAGATTATAAAGATTAGAAAAAGATAACACATTCGTTTGACCTTCCCAATGCAACTAGCACAAAAACGGTGCTTATGTAAAACCATAAAACAGTAAAGAGAATATGAATCACCGTTTCGAATCTTTTACCCTTCCATAATATAGAAGAATAACCAAAAAGCTGAATGAGCAAACGAACAATCCAAAATGCTGCTATACCAAAAGCAATTCGTTGACCGAACACGGTCTCCGTTAGCTCTTGGGCAGACGTTAAACACAATACCCCCATAAGAAAAACGGTTAAAGCAATAAATAATGTATGAACAACCATCATTTCTTTATTGATTGTACTTAACATCTGTAATTCCTTTTTCCACTCGAAATAGGAAGGAAAAAAAATATGAACTAGTGCTAATAAAATCAATAGTACCCCAATAACATGCAAATGCATTTCCATCACAGTTTAGTAAGTTTGTAGGTGGTAATAAAAGGTGTAGTTTTTATCTGCTTTGCCATTTTTAGTTGCGCTGCTTGAAACACGTTTAACCAATGTTGTTGTGAGAAAAAATGAAAGCACCCGATAGTGTAGGCGAAAAAATTAGGAATATCCCTTACATGCTCGGTCACATAAATGGCTCCGTCATTTTTTAAAACGCGATGTATTTCTTTGAAGAAAATCACTTGTTCTTCTTTATCCCGAATTTCGTGTGCAGCCAATATCAAAAACAATTTGGAAACAGCACCGTTGGGTAAAGGTAATTGTGCAGTATCAATAGCTATTGAATCATTAGTGAATGGGAAATATTTCCTAGCCCTTTCGATAGACACTTCAGTATGTTTTTTCGGATTGTAAAAATCAAACACATGTATTGTTGCTGTTGGAAATTTAGTTTTTAGCAGAGCTGAAGTTTCATCAAAACCTGCATGAATATTTACAATGGTGATGTCATCATCAACCATATCAACCCATTCCAAACTATATAATGACGAGAAATCGTATATGTAAAGTGTAACCAGCAGCGATACCACTACTGAGAAGAGTACTAGCCCACAAAGCGAGTAAAGCAGCACTTGAGCAGTTGGATTTAAATAGCGAGTAAATACCAATATCAATAGAATAATGCCAAGTGACATCACATAATAATGCCAGTTAAACACGATTACATTTCGAATACCTTGGAGTGGTTTCCTCATGGCTTCCATATTTCTGTTCGTCCCTTCTTCCAAGTATAAGGAATATTATGCATGATGAACGCATTCGCTAAAATAGGCTTTTCGATAGGTAAAGTTTCCAGAAAAGCAAAATGATAATCGAACACTTGCAAAGGTTTTGGTGTCCAGTTTTTTCTCAACCCCTCTATGATAAGCACCTCTTTTCGTTGAGCATCATACGTGAATGTATTGGGTAATGGCCCTGCAAACTGTCGTGCTTCTTTCCAATCTGCAAAAGGTGAACCTTGGGGAAGTGTTGCATCTATTGTAATCTCCCTAAAGGCTAATCGAAAATCAGATTGCTTGGATTGAATAACTAACTCACTGGGTGTTTGTTGCTGCGTAATATCGGTGGTGGAATAATTATACTGTGTAAAAAGATTGCCTAAATATTCCATCTTACGCTTGTCGGTTTCCGACTTCAAAATATATAAACCGCGTAAGCGCTTACCAGCATTATTGGTGTAACGAACAAAGATTCTATACCCAATCAAAAAAAAATCGTTTCCCATAAAAATCGGGAAGCCCTTAGGTCTTAAGCCCTTAGTTTGGACTAACGCTATGGCAACAAATGCCCACTGATCTTGAAAAGTATCTAACGCCAAACATTCCGGAATTATTGCTTCCAATTGTGCTTTCGGTACGGCAAACGTAAGTACCACAGAGTGTTCGAAAAATGCCTCTACAGTAAAAGGATGCTTTTTCAAAAAAGAAAACATGTTATATTTTTTTTGAGGGTTGGGTTTTCCAATAAAACGCAACGCAATAAACGAACAGTGCAAACAACAAGGCAAAAAAGGCATTTAATTTACCCCATAGTAGTAAATCGGCAGCCATACAAAACTCAAGTATATTCATACTCAACACAATTACAATCTGCACTATGGCATTGAATTTCGACTTATATCCTGATAACACCCAAAGCCCCATCACTACTTCAGAACATCCTATCAAAACAGTTAAAGGATGTGCATAGGTTTCGCCCAAAATCCGTGCAACAATCTGCTCGTGACGGGGAACAAGATGAAGCACTTTACACAGCAATCCATTAGCAAACCATACACAAGCTATCAACACATTGAAAACGCGATAAATTTTAACTGCTGAAAGCATGCACACGAATTGAAATTAAAACTAACATCTAGAAGCGAGCACATAAAGCATTCCTATCTTATCACCGTAATCGTCCCCTTATAATCTCTATCGCTGTAACCATCCATAAAAGTTGCATGCAATTGGTATGTATACACTCCCATTCCCACAAAATCGCCTTTGTATTTACCATCCCATGTAAAGTCGATGTCATTCGATTTGTAGATCATTTCTCCCCAACGATTGAACACCATAAACTCAATAAATTTCAACGCTTTTTTATTGCCAAATACTTCATATAAATCGTTGATGCCATCGGCATTTGGAGTGAATGCATTCGGCACATACAAGGTGTAATTCTTTGTTACTTGAACTGGGAAAGCGATTTGTTCTGAACAAACTTTTCCATGCGGACTTACCGATGCCGTAACTTGATATTTTAAACTGTTGTAGATGGTTACAGTAGGGTTCGGACAATTCGTGCAACTCAAGCCCGTTGCAGGTGTCCATTGATATACGGCATTGGTGTAGTTTGATGTAACTTCCAATGCTTTTGAATCGCCCAACGTTAGATCCACCGGCAACACCGATGTAGCAACAAGAGCAACAGCAGCTGGCTCTTCCACTAAAGTAGTATAGGCCATTGAACAACCCATAGCATCGGTAATTGTAACAGTATAGGTATTCGCTTTCAAACTTGTCGCATCGCCTGTTTGGTTTTGTGTGCCATTAGAAAATGTATAGGTATACACAGGAGTTCCGCCATTAGCGAGGGCATGAATAGCTCCATTACTTTCACCAAAACATTTCACGGTATCGTTCGCAAATGTAGCCAATATCGCTGCAGGCTGATTAATCGTAAACGCATTGATTTGCTCACAACTATTGCCATCGGTTACTTTCACATTGTAAGTTCCCGCAGGTAATAAATTGAATGCAGTTCCGGTTGCAGGAACAAACGTCCCTCCTACTTCAATGCTGAAGATATAATTCGGCACCCCACCATTAGCAGCAGGTGTAATTGTTCCTTTGGCATCATTAAAGCAAGGTTCATCGACTACCTGTGCGGTGAGTTGAATGGCTTGTGGCTCTGTCAAAACAACAGTTTCAACCACTGAACAATTCATCGAATCGGTTACCGTTACCTGATAAGTTCCCGCTGCCAATCCGGTTAAAGCGCCTGTTGTACCTGCATTAGGCACCCATGCATAAGTATAGCCTGTAAAGGCAGGTGTGCCTCCTGTTGCATTAACAGTTATGCTTCCATCGCCACTCTGATTACAGGTTAAATCTGTTTTGGAGGAACTAACACTTAACACTGTTGGTTCAACAATAGCAAACGATGTAGTCACAGAGCAACCATTGGCATCCGTTCCGCTTACAGTATATGTTCCTGGCGAAAGATTACTTGCCGTTGCACCGGAAGTAACAGCAGGCGTCCAACTATAAGTGTAGCCCGTTGTTCCACCTTGTAGTGTAATAGAGGCTTGTCCGTTATTCGCGCCAAAACAAGTAATATCTTGTTTTCCCGAAGCAGCAATACTCAATGCAATTGCTGGTTGTGTAATAGTTGCGGAGTTCGCTACCGAACAACCATTCATATCTGTAATGGTTACGTCATAAATACCTGCATCTAAATTCACAGCAGAATCAACCGTGCTGCTTGCATTCGCGCTCCACACATACGTATAAGGCGATGTTCCTCCACTAACACCATATAGAATTTTCCCATCGTTTACTCCACCGTTACATTTTTTATTCACTGTGTTTACGGTAAACGAAAGCGCCTGCACAGCCGGATTAATCGTTACTGTATTAGTGACAGAACAACCCGAATTATCGGTAATAGTGGTGCTGTAATTTCCGGCCGATAAGTTAACGGCACTATCGATTGTGCTAGATGTATTCGCACTCCATGCAAACGTATAAGGTGCAGTACCACCCGTAACGGTGTACACAATTTTACCACTCGCTAAACCATTCGTACAACTCGGATCATCTTTTTGCACCGTAAACGTTAACGATGAACTCGAACTAATCGTAACGCTATCGGCATACGAACAGCTTCCTCCATCGGTTACCGTGAAATAGTGTTTACCGGCCGATAAATTTGTGCGATTTAAATTCGTGTTGCCATCGCTCCATAAAATAGTATAAGGATTTGTTCCTCCCGATGGTGTTACTGTTGCCGTTCCTCCAACTGTACACGTAGCGCCTGTTACAGCCGATGTTGCACTTAATGCTGTGGCCGGTTGTGCAATAGTTAAGGGCACTTGCACGGTTTGCGGACAACCCGCCTGACTAATCGTAGCCGTATAACTTCCAGCACTCAAGCCCGTTACCGCTAAACCGGTTTTGCCGCCCGGTGCCCAATTCACCGTATAAGTTCCGCTGCCTCCTGTGGCTGAAACGGTTGCTGCACCTGTGCTCTGACCGAAACAAGCCACATCCGTTTTTGAACTTAACGAACCAGCCAATGCCGCAGGATCGGTCAACGTAAAGGTATTTGAATTCGTACAACCGGTGTTGTCTTGCACCGTAATTGTGTATGTGCCCGCTGCCACATTGCTGATGCTTTGTGTAGTAGCCGCATTCGACCAAGTATAGTTTGTATACACTCCTGAACCACCGCTAACCGTAGTCGTTACGCCTCCGTTTGTTCCGCCCGAACAGGTAATCGGAGTTACTGTGCCGGCAATAGTAATAGGTGCAACCGTTACCGGGTAAGATTTTGTAGCCTGACAGCCCGATTGGTCGGTGATAATCAAGGTAACCGTGTAGGTGCCTGGACCCGGAAAAGTATGGGTTGGATTAGCCGTTGTTGCATGTGCCGAAGCATCGCCAAAATCCCAATCCCAACCAATAATTTTATTTAATGAAGATGTACTCGAATCTTGAAACTGCACCACATTGCTACATACTTTTTTGTTGGCGCCATTCACCACCACAAAATTAGGGGTAAAGTTCATGCACACGCGCTGCTCGTTAAATTTTGCACCGGTAGCACCTGTCCAACCCCAATTCACCAAAGGGTTTCCGGTAAAATAAGTCGATACCACATTAGCCGAAAACGTGTACGTGAATCGCTGCACGCCATCGAAATAAACCGTTAAGTTTTGGGTAGTGGGATTCCACACTATACGCGTAGTGTGCCACGCGCCATCTTCAATATTTTTGTTGGTGGCATTCGCTTGAACCGCAGGCGGATTGCCCGGCCAGTGATCTATACCGCCATCAATATCTAAAGCCACGTGATCAATCTCATTGCCTTCATATTGCGTAATCGCAGAAGGATAGGGCGGGTCAAAATTTCCTCCATTGGCAAAGGTCTTCGGATTCGAAAAAATATCGTACTCCACTGCCAACGATTGCGAACCATCCGCTGCATGGGGCAAATACCCAAAACCCATACCCCCACCGCCTGCTGCGAGTCCCGAAACATTGCGCGTCAACACAAAACCCATTCCATCGGCACCCGAATTTTGATTAAACAAATTGGCCGTGTTCTCGCTATTCGTTCCAAAATAAACCCAGAAATTAAAATCGAAAGGCTGACTCAAATCAATTTGATTGTTGTTGTACACCGCCCCCGCTTTACTGGCCTGATTAGGGGTAATTTGATAACAACCGCAACCGCTGTAGTTCGGATATGGCGGGGTACCCGTGTAGGCTACAGCCGAACCTTTGATAATAAAAGGCACCGACTGACCAAACACTAGGTTCGATAACAAAACAAAAGCGAAGAGTAATCCTCTGGGCATGGTTAATTTTTAAAGGCGTGAATATAGTTCAAAAGATTGATTTCGGCTACACCGGGTTGCTTAGGGCTAACATAAATAATGCCACAGTTTAGTGAATGTGTTTTCTGGGCGTGTAACCGGCTGTTCGTTGCAATCTTTTCCCGCTAAGAAGCTGGAAAAGGATTTCCACTGCCATCCGGCACGCGGCATTCAGGTTCAAATGATCATTGTATTTACAAGGCCATTTCAGTGCGAAGATGCAATAATTGTGGAGAGATTGCTTCAGTTGTTCCTCCCTCGCAAAGACGAATTATTCTGCGGTCGTCATTGCGATCAAGCGTCCGCGCTTGAGAAGCAATCTGTGTTTCCTCCTTATGATTAGTGACACCACACATCATCCCTAAGGATTTTAGCCTTGAAGGACATCGATGTATATTGATTGAAGTAGATAGTGTAAATAAAAAATGCTGATGGAACCTGTTTCAAGTCACATTGAGTGAGTCCGGCATCCTGCATCAGCGGTGTAAAGGTATTGAAATTTTTAAAATATTCCCATTTGTCGTAGTCTGAAGTAAAGCCATAAGTATGGGACTACGTCCTTTTTTCCATGTATTGTAGAATTACCACAAGCGTTTCGCTTGCAGTGGTAAAGGATAAGTAAACAATAGGCGCGAGTGAAAAACACTCGCGCTAGAAGCGAAAGCTATTACTTATTTCCTTTTACTAAAAACCACCACAATGCCACATAGATAGCTTCCGGTTTTGCGCCTTTTATGCTATTTGTAACATCGCTCATTTTAGCTATTGTGCTATTGCTTGAATTTCTGATATCGTTGCCATCGATTTTAAGCACTGTTGAATTGCTGGAATTACGTATGGTTTTTCCATCGCTGTCTACTCGTCCTACCGTACTGTTCGATGCATTGCGAACGGTTTTACCATCGCTGTCGATTCGTCCAATAGATGAATTGCTAGAATTGCGCAATGTTTTGCCATCGCTGTCCATTTTACATTGAGCGGATGCAGAATTGGAGACTACCAAAAACAAGAGCGTTGCAAATGTGGCTTTGATTAACTTTTTCATGTTTGATTTATGTTTAGATTTCTAAAATACAATACTCTTTTTAAAAGGAAAGCTTTTGTGTGGTTTGGTTGGTGGTTTGGAAACAGCGTAAAATTTTCATTGGAGAAAAACCACCCCCTACCCCCCGCCAGCGGGAGACAAGGAGAGATTGCTTCTCAAGCGCGGATGCTAGATCGCAATTACGTTTTGAAAATAATTTTGAAGAATAGCAGTATGCCCGCGTGCGGGATTGGAGTGGAAATCCTTTGTGCCGCTTCATAGCGGGACAAAGATTAGAGCGTAAAGCCCGTTAACACGCCCCAAAAAAGAAAAGAAAAAAATGCTGATGGAACCTGTATCAAGTCACATTGAGTGAGTCCGGCATCCCGCATCAGCACAACAAATGTAAGGCTTTTTAATTCTCTTCTTCGTAATAGATTTTGTAGAATTTTCGTCCGCTTTCGTCAATACCCTGCTCAATGAGTTCGCGGCTGCCGTGGATGTAGATGTGGAAGTTGCGATCGAGTTTCAACACGCTCTTGAACACGCGCGCTTGCTTCTTTACCGCTTGTGCGGAAATCTCGAAACTATCGGCTAGTTCTACTTCGTTTTGCGTGCGATAGTTTTCATCGAATTTGCGGAACGATTGAATCACATTGTTATCGCCAAATACTTCCTCCTCAAACTGTTGTTTATCGAAGGTGTCGTGCGATTTAAAATAATCGACTGAGCGGTTGAGGTAGTCGATTTGCACGGCTTTGGTGACCACAAAATCTTCGTTGAGTTGTTGCGTTACAAAATGCTTGGCAATGCCTAAAAACTGATTGGTTTGATGAAACTCGTTGTTGAGTACCATCACACTTAAAAAATCATCTTTCCAATATTGTGCTTCAGTGCCACGGTTGGTGTTGTCTACAATCGAGAGCAGATAACCGTTTTCGGCTTCGCTATCAAAAATTAAACAGCCTTTATCGAGCTTGTTGATGTTAATCCCTTCGCGACTTTCGATGATAAAGCCATCGGTATCTTGCTCCACTTCTAAGAAAGTATCTTTGTTTTCAGACTTGAACAAACCCACGGCATTGTGGCGTTCGCCATTGAGGGAGCAATCTTTAAAATACACCATGTAGAATTCGCCTCCTTTGATTTTTGGGTGCGTGCTTTTGTTGTAGAGTTGCTTGGCAAGATGGGTGGATTGTTCGTAGAGCGTTTCAGGATTTTCGAAGACTTGTTTCACACAAGAGTATACTTCGTTGTAGGATAAATCCATATCGTGATGGAAGCGATACACTTCTTCGGAGCGAAATGCGTTCAAAAAATATTGACACAAAAGCGATTTGAGTTGATCGTCACACACAACGGCATCGTTGGCAATAAAGCAAGGTTCATCGGCTATTTTATTGCCTACTTTATGCACAACAAAATCTTGCAATTGGGCTTCAGTAAAAATTAAATTCATGTTGTATTATCTTGGAATAGCGCCAAAAGTAAAATGTTTGGGAGATTTATTGGGAGATGTTTTGCAACACTTTATGAGTCATACAATAGTTATTAGCAAAAAACCAACAATGTTGTTCACCGAAAAGAAATAATGCTTAGTTGAATGTTTAGTGCTTTTGTTTTGAATCGATTTAAATTCGGTCAACACTAATCTATGAAACCATATCTGATGCTCTTTTTAAGCTGCATGGCAATATTTAGCCATGCGCAAATCAACAAACAAAACATTACCATTTGCCGCGATAGTTTTGGCACTCCGCATATCTTCGGTAATACCGATGCGGAAGCGGCTTACGGCTTAGCATGGGCACATTGCGAAGATGATTTTGTTTCTATTCAACACCAATTATTAGCAGCGCAGGGAAAGCTAGGTGCAGCAGAGGGAAAATCGGGCGTGATTTTCGATTATGCCTTACATCTTTTTTCTATCGATACTTTTGTAGAAGCACATTATGAACAAGATATTTCTCCAAGTTTTAAAAAGATTTTGGAAGCCTATGCACAAGCGGTAAACGATTTTGCAATTAGTCACCCGAATGAAGTTTTACTAAAATCCGGTTTCCCTACAACACCTAAAGATATTATCAAGGGCTATACCCTTACGCTCACTTTGATGGCCGGAACAGGGTTGGCGATAAAAGCGATTAAGGATAATGCCATTGAGCAGTATATGTCGCCCAACGAACCTACCGGCTCTAATGCTATGGTTATTGCGCCATCCAAAACAGAAGACGGGAAAACCTGGTTTTTATCGAACTCGCATCAACCCCTTGAAGGTAGATTTGCTTGGTATGAAGCACATGTGAGCAGCAAAGAAGGCTGGGATTGTATGGGTGGTTTATTTGCCGGTGGCGTTGGCATTTTTGTGGGTACGAATCAACATCTGAGTTGGACGCATACGGTGAATTACAACAATTGGGGCGATATCTATTTATTAAAAACGAAAGGCAAAAAGTATTTCTTTGAAAACGAGTGGCATACCATGACCAGTCGAAAAGCCAAATTAAAAGTGAAGCTGGGGGGCATCACGCTTGGTGTAACTAAAAAAGTATACTCCTCAATTTACGGCCCCATTTTCAAAGCACATGGCAAATCGTATGCGTTGCGTTTCCCGGCTTATCACAACATAAAAGCAGCCGAAGAATGGTTTAACATCAACAAAGCGCAAAACATGAACGAATACATGGATGCGTTGAAGATGGAAGGCATGACGCAGTTCAATGTAATTTATGCCGATCAAAAAGGGAATATCTTTTATCAAAACAATGGCGCACTGCCGAAACGGAATCCGGCATTGAACTGGCATCTGCCGATTACCTCTACGAGTTCTGCATACCTTTGGAACAGCCTTATTCCTTTCGAAGATAGAGTTACGATTATCAATCCATCGTGCGGATTTGTCTATAACTGTAATCAAACCCCTTTGCATGCCACAGGTAACACCTGCAATTGGAATAAGCCTATTTATCCGGGTTTACAGTTGTTTGAATACAATAGGGGCGAATTGTTTGGCTCCATGCTTAATGGCATTCAAGGCAAAATGAAATGGTCGGAGTTCCTTGACATAAAGTACAACAAAAGTTATAAAGCGGTGGGGTCGTATGCATCACATTTTGATTCGTTGTATCAACTCAGTGAAACAAAATATCCGGCATTGGCCGAGGCTATTCAAATGCTGAAGCAATGGAACAAAAGTGGCGATGCTGATAGTAAGGCAGCTACTATTGCTATGTTGGTGCATAAGCATTTAGCAAAAACATTATCGATGCAATTTGGTTTACTCATGATTAGACGCGAAAAAATTACAGAACAGCAGGCGGTAGAAGCATTGCAATGGACAGTTGATTACATGAAAGAAAAGTACGGTTCCATTCAAGTGCCGCTGGGTGATGTGCAGCGCTTAATTCGCGGCAATGTGAGTTTACCGGCTTCCGGACTTTCGGAAGTACCAAGAGCATCGGATGTGGTTTTGTATGACAAGAAAAAAGGAATTTACCGAGTAGATAAAGGCGATGGTTTTATGCAGTTCACCAAATGGGGAATTGATGGTCCGGAGATTTACAGCATTAACCCCTATGGTAGTTCTGCTCGGCCGAACAGCATCCATTACACCGATCAAATGGAACTCTTTAACAAAGAACGTCTCCGAACAATGACCCTAAACAAAAATGCCATTTTGAACGAAGCTGTGTATACCTATCATCCGGGCGAAATCGATTATGTGAAGTTGACGAGTAAGTAAATTTTACCATTTCTTACATCTTTAAAGTTCATTTTTTGTCGAAAGCAATGTAAACTCGCATTCAAATACTTTTATTCATTTAAAATAAACACTATGTCATTTACATTACCAGCGTTGCCTTACGATTTCAGCGCCTTAGAACCACACATCGATACTAAAACCATGGAAATTCACCATGGCAAACACCATCAAGCGTATGTAACTAACTTGAACAACGCTATTGCCGGAACAGAAATGGAAGGCAAATCGTTGGAAGAGTTGATGGCTAACATTTCTAAATACCCTGTTGCTGTACGCAATAACGGTGGTGGACACTTTAACCACTCTTTATTTTGGCAAATTTTAGCACCTAACGCGGGTGGAGCTCCAACCGGCAAATTAGCCGAGGCTATTGATGCAGAGTTAGGCGGATTTGAAAAATTCAAAGAAGATTTTACGAAAGCAGCGGTTACCCGTTTCGGATCGGGTTGGGCGTGGTTGTGTGTGAAAGCAGATGGCAAATTGTGCGTTTGTTCTTCGCCAAATCAAGATAATCCGTTAATGGATGTGTCGGAATGCCCTGGAACACCTATTTTAGGATTGGATGTTTGGGAGCATGCATACTACTTGCATTATCAAAACAGAAGACCTGACTATATTACAGCCTTCTTCAACTTAGTTAATTGGGCTGAAGTAAGCCGCAGATTTGAAGCCGCTAAAAAATAATTTTTGCGCTTCCGAAAACAAAAAAACCATTCTTTATCGGAATGGTTTTTTTATTACCTATAATTTCTATTACTTTAAATCGAAATGAAAAAAGCAATTATACTTTCCGGGATACTCATTTTTGCGATGGGCTGTAAATATTTTGGCAAAAATAGGGCAGCACAAGATGAGCGTGTAATTGCACGTGTGTATGATGAATTTCTGTTTCTTTCCGATGTACAACCGCTCGTTCAGGGTGTTTCGCAAGAAGACTCGGCCAAGCTCATTGCCTCCTATGCCGAATCATGGGTAAAGAAAAAACTCCTTTACAAAAAAGCACAGGAATACATTGCCGGTGATGAAGCGGGTATAGAAAAGAAAGTAGAAGCCTATCGGCAATCGTTAACCCTCTACGAATACGAAAAAGAATTGGTACGCACCAAACTCGACAAGGCAGTAAGTGAGGAGGAGATTAATGCGTACTACGAAAAAAACAAAGGCAATTATGCATTGGAAAACGATATCTATTTGGTGAATTATGTGTTCATCAATCCTGAATCGGAGGACTTTGAGAAGATAAAACCCCTCTTTTCCAAAAACAGAAATGAAGACGAACAGCGCGCTTTAGAAGGCTATTGCAAAGCGTATTCGAAGAACTATAACATCACTGATGGCATCTGGAAAACGTCCAATCGAATGACTATCGACTTTTTAATGGATGATGCACAAATTGCTTCATTGGGCAAATCGGAAACCTACCGTGAATTCAAAAATAACGACCAAAGTTTTTTTGTGCGTGTTGCTGATATTAAACGAAAAGGAGAAGCCACACCACTTCCGGCTATCAAAGACCAAATCAAGGAAATGTTGATGAACAAAAAGAAAATTATTCTCATCGACAATATCTACAACAAAATCTTGGAAGACGGCTTGAAAAAAGAAAATGTTGAATTACTGGTAAAATGATACGGTCAAGATTTATACTGGCGCTCTTTTTACTTCTTTTTGTTGCGCAATACAGCACAGCGCAAACAGAGCAGCAATCGATGATTATAGGTGGCTCCTTGGGCTTAAACTTTAATCAACAAGATTCGTTTCGTACTACCACATTTAACTTCTCTCCTACGTTCGGCTATTTTGTAGTGAAGAATTTGGTATTAGGGGCTTCCATAGGTATCGGCACTACATCCGATAATAAAGCCAAAGGCCGAAAAAATCGCTTCTTTTTAAACACCACGTTCATTCCTTTTATTCGGTACTATTTCCTTAAAGAAAAAATAAGACCATTTATTTACGCTCGATTCGGCTATGTAAATTCTACTTCCCTTATCAACGGTGGTTCCGCTAATGTTGATGGAATAACCGGTGGTGGTGGCATAGGCTTTGTTTATTTTGCATCGAAACAAGTGGGTATTGAAACCACCATTGGGTACACCGCACAAAAATTACAAAAACAAAATTTGAACTCTACTATAGGATTTGGTGTTGGATTACAATACTATTTTCATCCACGCGTAAAAAACTTACCAAAAACATGAACAAAGACGTTTTAACTGTTTTACAAGAAGATTTTAATGTATGCAAAAACTTCATTTACAAAGTGGCCAAAACCCTATTGAATGAAGAAGTTTCGAAGTATCCGATTTTTGTTGCGGTATTCGAAGAACAAGATATTGACTTAGGGATCCCCATTTTAAGAAGAGAGGAAATTGGCAGTGCGTTTACCTTCAATGCCTCGCATTTGGAAGAGTTTGCCAACAAAGGATTAGTTTTGGAAGATAAACAAGCGGCATTTCGGAAAAACTTCAAAGATCCCTTAGAGCAATGTTGCATTTTCATTACAACAGCTGAAGAATCAAGCTTTGTGTTTCTTCCTTATGAAACGGAAAAGGTGTGGGAACCTGCGAACAGAGAGCAATTGAATTAATTCAAAATCTCGGTTGCTTCTAATTTAAATTGTGGAATTTTCACTTCAAAAATAGCTCCGGTTTCTTTGTGCTGAAAATAATATAATCCATGCATGAAACCCAGTGGTGTGGCCAATACTGCACCTGAAATATACTCGTGATTTTCGTTAGGTTTTAAAATCGGCTGACGACCAATTACACCATCGCCTTCCACAATTTCCACTTCCCCTACTCCGTTTTGAATCACCCATTTTCTGCGCAACAATTGCACCGGAAAATTATTATTGTTCTTGATGAACACATGATACGTAAAGACAAATTGCAGGTAATCGGGCTGAGATTTCTCCGCCAAATAGTTCGCATTAATGCTTACCTCAACACCTGAAGTTATTTCTGTTGTCATAATTAGTGGTGTACCGCTGGTGAATTACTTTTTAAAAACGCATTGATACAATTTTTCACATTCATATAGGCAATATCGAAATCGGCATTCGGCACCACTTTTTTGAACTTTGGCTCGTACTGCAATTCTTCTTCGGCACGTTTAATCCGCTTTTTCAAGGTATCGGCATTCTCTGTATTTCTACCTTTCAAACGATTCAACAACACTTCTTTTGAGGCCGGTTTAATAAACACGGTCAAACAATTTTCATCGTATAACTTTTGCAAATTCACTGCACCTTTCACGTCAATATCAAACACCGCAACTTTTCTGTCGCGCCACAAACGCTCAATTTCGCTCTTCAATGTACCGTAAAATTTACCCGGATACACTTCTTCGTATTCGGCAAATTCGTTATTCTGAATTTTCTGACGAAACTCCGATTCACTGATGAAATAGTAATCTTTTCCATCCACTTCATTCGCACGTTTCTCGCGTGTAGTGCATGAAATGGAAAACCCAAAGTGTTTATGTTGCAATAATAGTTTCTTTACAATAGTGGTCTTTCCCGCACCCGATGGAGCAGTGATGACAACAATTTTCTTCCCGAAATCTACAATATGTGGTGCATCGCTCATAACCTATTTCAACCGTTTTTTGCTTTGTTTGAGTAAATATGAAATTTAGAATGGAAAACTGAAAACTAAATGCAGGAAATTATTTCTTTTTCCCATTTTTTACAGGAACTTCCTCCACCGGTGTAATTTGATACGAGTTACACACTACATCAAAAGTAGGCAAATACTTCTCGAAAACATCAATTTTTGCACTGCCGGTCACAATCACAATATTGCCGTTCACCTTATAGAAATACGACAAAAATTTCAATGGCATTGCCCCTTTTGCATTATCGTAAATAATCCAAACCGGGTGCAACGGATTATCTTCCGACATTCCACGGGCTAACAATTTGAAATTCGCCAATCGATTCTGCAATTTACTTACCATCAAATCCACAAACTGATTGGTGGTATAGCCAATAGACGTTTCAATCACCGCATTCACATTCTCTCTAAAATTATCCTGTGGTGTTTCTTGCTGACTTTCCATGATAAAAGGCACTACATCATTGATATTCTCGGTAACTTCCCACTTTTTAGGACATAACATTGAAAACGAAAATTCTTTCGATTGATAACGATAGTATTCGGACACTGAATCTTTCGTTTGTGCAACTGAAGAGCATGCGAGCGTAATGGCAACCACAAAAAACAGCAAGCGAATCATAAAATATTATTGGTTTGTTCTTTTATCTTTTCCAATTCATCTTTCATGCCAACTACAAGCTTTTGAATCGAAAAATCGTTCGCCTTCGACCCAATGGTGTTAATTTCTCGTCCCATCTCTTGAGTTACAAAATTCAATTTTCGGCCCAACTGATTATCGTTACTTTTCAAAATTTCGTTGAATAACGACAAGTGTGCACCCAACCGCGAAATCTCTTCGTTGATATCCAATTTCTCTAAATAAAATACCACTTCTTGCTCAAAACGATTGGCATCAATTTTTTCTTTAGAAATAAAATTTTCCATGCGCTCCAACATCTTCGTGCGGATGTCGCCTAATCTACGTTTGTCTTCTTCCACAGCCTGCTGCAACAACGAAGCAATGTTATCTACACGCAATTGTACATCTTTGGTGATGCTCTCTCCTTCTTTTTCACGGAAGCCCAAAATTTGCTGAATGGCTTTATCCATCAATTGTTGACAGAATTTCATTTCCTCGTCACTAATTTCTTGCTCCACTGCGGCATGAATTTCCGGCATTTGCAAAATGGCTGAAAACAATTGGGATGAATCGGCTTTCACCTCATCGGCTGCGGCTTTAAATTCGGCATACAATTGTTTGGCTAAAGGAATATTAATGCTTGCTAAATCAGCTCCATTTTTCTGCGAAAGCGATAAATCGATTTTGCCACGCATCAACTTTTCGGCTAATTCGTTTCTGAAATCGGCTTCGAGGGCACGATAGCGCGAAGGTAATTTAATGTTCAAATCCAGGCCTTTAGCACTGTTCAGCGAACGAATTTCCAACACCAACGAGGTGCGGTTAAAAACGCCTTCTGCTTTTCCAAAGCCGGTCATCGAATGTAGCATAATTGATTGTTTAGCTGATTTTTGAAAGCCAATATTAGTCAATATCGGGCGAAAATGAATAAGCGCATTCGCATTTCCACAAATTCGGCTAAAAATGTCCGTTCAAACGGGTCGCAAACAGAATATTTATGCACATTTTCGGGCAATCCCGTTTTGTGGTTTAAAAATCAAATAATAAGTCTATTTTTATCCGTTATCAACTGATCAAAAAATGGAGAAAAAGTTATTGTTGGAGGTGAAGAACCTTGTGACCGAATTCAAAACGGATGACGGATATGTGAAAGCGGTGAATGATGTGAGTTTTACCCTTTATCGTGGTGAAACCATCGGTATTGTGGGCGAATCGGGTTCAGGGAAATCGGTAACCTCGTTGTCGATTATGCGGTTGATTCCCAATCCACCGGGCCGAATAGCATCGGGACAAATCATCTACCACACCAAAGACGGCAAGCAAATCGACCTTACAAAATTGTCGGAAGAAGACATGCGAAAGTACCGTGGAAACGAGATTTCCATGATTTTTCAAGAGCCAATGACATCCTTGAACCCTGTATTTACTTGCGGTGATCAAGTTGCTGAGGCCATTATGTTGCACCAGAAAAAAACAAAAAAAGAAGCGAATGAGATTACGCTGAAAATGTTCGAAAAGGTGAAATTGCCTAATCCGCAGCGGGTGTTGGATGCTTATCCGCATCAACTTTCGGGCGGACAAAAACAACGGGTAATGATTGCCATGGCGATGTCGTGCAACCCAAACATTTTGATTGCCGATGAGCCGACAACAGCCTTGGATGTTACCGTTCAAGCTACTATCCTCGATTTGATGAATCAATTGCGTAACGAAATTGAATCTTCGGTTATTTTCATCACACACGACTTAGGCGTTATTGCCGAAATCGCTGATCGTGTGATTGTAATGTACAAAGGAAAAATTGTGGAGCAAGGTGCTGTTTTGGATATATTCAGCGACCCGAAACACCCGTACACTAAGAGTTTGTTGGCATGTCGTCCGCCATTAAAAATCAGATTGCGCAAACTACCAACGGTGGTCGATTTTATGCGTGAAGAAAACGGACAAATTATTGAATTGCCTACCTCTGTAAGCGAAGCCATTAATGCACAAGTGATTTCAAAAGCAGAAACAGATGCCCGTAGAGAGCGTTTGTTAACGGGTAAAACGTTGTTGGAAGTTAAGAACTTGAAAACATGGTTCCCTTCGAAAAAGAATTTCTTCGGAAAAACGACCGATTGGGTGAAGGCTGTTGATGATGTATCGTTCAATGTGCAAGAAGGTGAAACATTAGGATTGGTAGGCGAATCGGGCTGTGGTAAAACAACATTGGGTAGAACCATATTGCGCTTAGCGCCTGCCGAAAGCGGTGAAATTTTATTCGAAGGCAAGAACTTGCTCGACATGAATGCCAGCGATTTGAAAGATATGCGCAGACACATGCAGATTATCTTCCAAGATCCTTATTCTTCGTTGAATCCGCGAATGACGATTGGCAATGCCATCCAAGAACCAATGAGTGTTCACGGGATTTATGAAAACGAAAAAGTGAGAAAAGAAAAGGTGATTGAATTGCTTGAAAAAGTAAACATGAAACCGGAACAATATAGCCGTTATCCGCATGAATTCTCGGGTGGACAACGTCAGCGTATTTGTATTGCCCGTGCATTGGCATTGAATCCGCGTTTCATTATTTGTGATGAATCAGTTTCAGCACTAGACGTATCGGTGCAAGCACAAGTATTGAACTTGTTGATTCACTTGCGTGAAGAATTCAAATTTACGTACATCTTCATCTCACACGATTTATCGGTAGTGAAATTCATGAGCGATAGAATGGTGGTGATGAACAAAGGTAAAATCGAAGAAATGGGTGCGGCAGATGAGATTTACAACAATCCGCAACAAGACTATACCAAACGCTTGATCAATGCCATTCCGAAAGGAGAATTGGAGCATATTCGTCAGCGTATTACCAACCTACAACCCACAATCTAATCGGTGAAACAAAACGTAGACATCATTGTGGTTGAATCGGATTTGACACAGGTCGAAGAAATCAAACGATTTCTGAAACCTGGCTCAGAATCTTTTCAATTTGCGCTGAAACCAATCAGCAGCATCGATGATATCTACAAAGTGCAGAACGATTCTACTATTGGCGCCATTTTGGTGAATGCTGAATTGGTGAAAGGCAGTAGCGACTTCGATAAGTTCAACACCTTCATGAAGCAACAGCAAATTCCGGTGGTATTATTTTCGAATGCCATGGATGAAGAAGTGAAGCAAAAAGCATTACAATTGAATGCTTCTGATTTTGTATTGAATAACAAATTGAATTTGTTTCATCTGCCAAAAACATTGGAAAGTGCATTGAAGTTAAGTCAGCAGAAACAAGCGCCAATAAATGCTTCCGCTAACTATAATCTTTTCGACAATATTCAGCAACCTGTTATTGTATTCGAAGGCGAAAAACCAATCTATTACAATAGCAAAGCCCTTCATTTATTGAATGAAGAATCGCTTACCCAACTCAAACAATTCCTGGGCTTATCCCTCAAATCGTTTGAATTAACGCTCAAAGGTCACGAATACACTGTTCAAAAAACGGATAAAGACGGCAAAGTCATTTTATTCATCAATCCCACTTCCGAAACCGGAATGGATATGTTGGTGGGCATGTCGAAGATAGTAGACCATGCACCATTCTTGATTTTCAAGAACGACCATTTAATTTTCTTCAACGAGAAAGCGAATCACACGTTGGTAGATGTGGAATTGTATTCTTCGTTCGATCAATTGTTTTCGTTGAATACAGATGCTACAAACCCGCTCATTATCCATCGCTCATCGAAAGTAAGTTTCGGGTTCAACATCGAAAGCATGACCATTGCCGGCAAAGACTATCAGTTATTGATGTTGCACGATGCGAAAACAGAAAAACGTGCCGACAATTTCCCGATGGGCAAATTCATCAATGCGTTCTCGCACGATTTGAAAGAACCCGTGCGTACCAGTTTGAGCTACATTCAATTGCTAGAACGCAAAGTCAACAAAGAAGGAGCCGAATATGTGTCGATTATTTCTACGGAAATGAAACGCATGGATAACCTGTTGCAAAACATGAAAATGGCCATGTCATCCGATGATGAGCCCTTGAAATTAAGCACGGTAAATGTGCGTTCAGTGTTGGAATCGGTATTTAAACAATTGAAAAAAGAGATTGATGCTGCCGATGCAATGATTGACTTATCGACAATGCATGATGTGCAAGCCGATGAAAGAAAGCTTTCGGTGGTGTTCACGCACTTGATAGAAAATGCCGTGAAATTCAGAAAAAAAGACAAGCGCTGTTTCATTGAAATATTGGTGGATGTCAAACCTACAGAAACCATTTTCTGTGTGAAAGATAACGGCATCGGTATAGACCAAAAGTACCACCAAGAGATCTTCCAGCCTTTCTATCGTTTAATTAGTTTTGATGAAAATCCGGCCAACGGATTAGGCTTATATATCTGCAAATCGATTATTGAACAGCACCGTGGCAAAATTTGGGTGGAATCCCGAGAAGGTTTTGGCACCAGTGCATTCTTCACAATACCGCGTTAAACTGCGCTCTTTTTTTACTTTTGCGGCTCATTCGAGCAAATTATGGGATTTACAGAAGAACTATACAGACGAAAAACATTCGGCATTATTTCGCACCCCGATGCGGGAAAAACAACGCTGACCGAGAAGTTATTGCTTTTTGGAGGAGCGATTCAAACCGCGGGTGCCGTGAAATCGAATAAAATCAAGAAGTCTACCACTTCCGATTTTATGGAAATCGAGAAACAAAGAGGAATCTCGGTGGCTACATCGGTAATGAGTTTTGAATATCGCGATAAACTCATCAATATTTTGGATACGCCCGGTCACAAAGACTTTGCAGAAGATACCTACAGAACATTAACCGCTGTGGACTCTGTAATTATGGTAGTGGATTCGGTGAAAGGTGTGGAGGAACAAACCCGAAAATTAATGGAGGTGTGTTCGATGCGTAAAACACCCGTGATTGTATTCATCAACAAACTCGACCGTGAGGGGCAAGATCCTTTCGAATTGTTAGAGGAAATCGAAAAGGAGTTGAAGATTAAAACAAGGCCTTTGTCGTGGCCAATCAACAGAGGTAGCGCCTTTAAAGGGGTCTACAATTTGCATCGCAAAAACATCAACTTGTTCAAGCCTTCTACGCAAAAGGTTTCCGATGAAATTATTACCCTCAACGATATTAACGACAGCGAATTAGAGAAAATTGTAGGAGAGCGCGATGCCGCTAAACTCAGAGAAGATGTTGAGTTAATTGAAGGCGTTTTTGACCCATTTTCAATTGAGGATTATTTAGCCGGAGATGTTGCACCTGTATTTTTCGGCTCGGCTGTAAATAATTTTGGTGTACAAGAATTGCTCGACACCTTCTTGGAAATTGCGCCAACACCGAGAGGCAGAGAAACCGATAAGCGTTTCATTGAACCAACCGAACAAAAAATGGTGGGTTTTATTTTTAAAATTCACGCGAATATCGATCCTAAACACCGCGACCGAATTGCCTTTATGCGTATTGTTTCCGGAAAGTTTGAAAAAGGAAAATATTTCCATCATTGTCGTATTAATAAAGATTTCCGTTTCGCTACGCCGGTAACGTTTTTAGCTTCCGATAAAAACATTATTGATGAAGCCTACCCGGGCGATGTGGTAGGTTTATACGACACCGGAAATTTCAAAATTGGAGATGTGATGACAGAGGGTGAAGACTTCCAAATCCGCGGTATTCCGAGCTTCTCGCCAGAGATTTTCAAAGAGTTGATTAACACCGACCCAATGAAATCGAAACAATTGGAAAAGGGAATTACGCAGCTTACAGACGAAGGTGTGGCACAACTGTTTACCCAGCAACCGGGCAACAGAAAATATGTTGGTACGGTTGGAGAACTTCAGTTTGAGGTGATTCAATATCGTTTGCAATACGAGTATGGTGCATCGTGTCGTTTCCAGCCGATTAACCTGACTAAAGCGTGCTGGTTGCGTTCATCCAACAAACAAAAACTGGAAGATTTTATTCGCTTCAAACACACCAATATTGTGCATGATAAAGACGACAATATCGTTTATCTTGCACCGAACGATTGGTTCTTGAATATGGAGATTAGTAATAATCCGGATATCGAATTCCATTTCAATTCCGAATTCAAAACCGAAAGAGCTTAACAATATCTTATGCAAGAACAAACCACATTCCGCACGCAGAAAATTGTTGTGGTTGTTGCCATTGCATTGTTCGGTTTAAAACTTGCCGCATACTTATTCACGCATTCTGTTGCAGTACTAACCGATGCGCTAGAGAGCACCGTGAATATTATTGCGGCTTTCATTGGTTTATACAGTATTTATTTGGCTTCGTTGCCCAAAGATAAAAATCACCCCTACGGCCACGGCAAAGTTGAATTTCTTTCTGCCGCCATCGAAGGGGCATTAATTGTATTTGCCGGATTGGTGATTGTGTATAAATCCATTGAGCAACTCTTTCATCCGGAAGCCTTACACAGCTTAGATATTGGAATGATACTGATTGGCATTACCGCTTTGGTAAACTATGGTGTCGGAACCTATTGCGTAAAGAAAGGGGAGAAAGAAAAATCAATTGCACTCGTGGCCAGTGGCAAACATTTACTCACCGATACATACTACACATTAGGCGTTATTGGGGCTTTGATAGTTATTTATTTTACGCATTGGACATGGTTCGATGCCTCGGTATCCTTAATTTTTGCCTGCATTACAATTTACATGGGTTATAAAATTGTACGAGAATCCATTTCAGGAATTATGGATGAAGCGGATGAAGCCTTATTGGAATCGTTAGCGGCCTTTCTTGAGGCCAATAGGATTCCGAATTGGATGGACTTACACAATGTGCGGGTGATTAAATACGGAGGCAGTTTGCATATCGATTGTCATCTTACGTTACCCTGGTATCTGAATGTACATGAAGCCCATACCGAGCATGAAAAACTCACCGATTTAATCCGCAATCAATTTGGCGATAGTATTGAATTTTTTATTCATGTGGATGGCTGTATGCCTTTCTGCTGTGAGATTTGCAACAAGCAAGATTGTAACGAAAGAAAGTCACCCTTTAAACAAAGAGTGACTTGGACCGTTGAAAACATTATGAACAACGAAAAGCACAGACTTCAATAACTATTGTGTTTGAAATTTTATTGGAACACTCAAACGCACTCTAACAGTTTTACCGGATTGTTTGCCGGGTCTGAATTTCGGTAATTGAGCGACTACCGATTCAGAAGAATTCTTGAAGCCTCTTGTAGTTGAACGAACGGCCTCTACATTTACTACTTGGCCATTTTCATCCACAACAAAACTTACAATTGCGCTTCCACTGATGCCCTCTTCGCGCTCGCGTGCCGGATATTCCAAATGATTTTTAATGAATCGTAGTAAAGCCTCTTCACCACCCGGGAATTCAGGCATTTGTTCAACCCAATCTCGGATGGTAGGCGGAGTAACTTCGGGTTGTACAGGAGCAACAACAATGGCTCCTGAACCTCCAACTTCACCCGTAGGAACACCTATTGGCCCATCTGATGACGAGGCAGAAGTGCTCATAGCCAGCACATCATCGTGGTGTGTTGTATCTTGTTGTTGCTCGTTTGCATTTTGTGTTACAACCATGGTTGATTGAACATCTGATTTTGGAGGATTTCCTTTTGGAGGAGCCGACTTCAATTTCTCCACTAACACATCCGGAATAATAAGATCAACATCCGTAAGCGTGATTGGGCCGGAGGCTCTGAATGTTTGATGTGTGGAAAAAAAATAAGCGTACCCTTTAATAGCGATAGGAACAGCTACAAGTAAAAGAACAGTAGAAAAAAGTGCAATGGCAATATTTTTTTCATACTCCATTCGCAATTGGTAGGCTCCGTATTCTTTGTTACGGTTGTCGAAAATAATATTCAAATATTTTTTTTCGAAAAGAACATTACGTGTTTCCATAATTAATGATTTTATAAGGAAACGCACCAAGTGCAATAATTACATAAAAAACATTGTCAAAGAATTGTCACAAAAAAAAATGCACTAAAAATTGTTTCTATCCAACACATTTAATAATTTAATAAAATGAATAGAATAACTACACTCATTTTAGCCGGCCTTTTAGTGCTACTGAACGGTTGCGTAAAAGAAAAAAAACGCACCGGAACCATTTCATTATTAGCCTATAATGTTGCGGGATTGCCTGAGGGACTTTCCAGTTCGCATCCACTAACCTATACATCCTTTATTGCGCCTTTGTTGAATGAGTATGAGATTGTAAATGTGCAAGAAGATTTCTGCTACCACGATTCGTTATTAAAATATGTTACCCATCCCTACATAACACCTACAACAGGCTGTGTTCCGGGTGGCGATGGATTGAATACCTTCTCCCGATTTCCGATAACAAATTTATACCGAGAAGCATGGACAAATTGCACGTCTACAGATTGTTTAACGCCAAAAGGATTCAGCTATTCGCAAATAGAAATTAGTCCGGGTGTTGTTATAGACGTATACAATATTCACACCAATGCCGGGTCTACCGACATTGCAAAAGAGGCGCGAAAATACAATTTAGTGCAATTGCAAAATTACATGAAAGCGCATTCTGTAGACAAACCGGTTATTGTAATGGGCGATTTTAATTCGCGCTATACCCGAATTGGCGATAGTATTGAAACGATGCTCGACCTTGGCTTTAAAGATGTATGGTTAGAATTAATTCGCAAAGGAAGCATTCCTGAAAAAGGGAATAGCTTAACTGCATGCGATCCGGATAGAAATGCTTTCGATTGCGAAAAAGTTGACAAGGTATTTTATCGCAGCAATGATAAAGTGCTTTTTACTCCACTTACTTATCAGTTAGACGACAGTCGCTACTACTACCAAAACAACGATTCACTGCCACTTTCCGACCATTGGCCATTGTATGCGAAATTAATTTACACTGTGCTACAATAAGCGCATTCAACACCAATAAAAAAGGGTTGCAATTTCGTGCAACCCTTTTTCAATTTAAGCCAAAGTCTATTGATTACTTTTTGATAATCATTTTGAATCCTGTTCCGTGGATATTCAACACTTCTACATTCGGATCTTCTTTCAAATACTTACGCAATTTAGCAATGTACACATCCATACTTCTTCCGGCAAAATAACTGTCGGTTCCCCAAACGGCATTCAAAGCTACTTCACGCTCTAGCACTCGATCGATATGCAAAGCCAACATTTTCAGCAACTCCGATTCTTTAGTAGTTAACTTTACAGAATTACCGCCCAATGTTAATGTACGATTGGTGTTATTGAAATCGAATTTTCCGATTTTAAATTCGTTTTGATCGCTTACTTCTGTTTTCGGCAATCGTTTGAAAATGTTATCCATTCGCAACAACAACTCTTCCATACTGAAAGGCTTCGTGATATAATCATCGGCACCAATTTTCAAGCCCTCAATGGCGTCTTCTTTCAATGACTTAGCCGTGAGAAAAACGATAGGCACTTGTCCGTTAATTCTACGAACATCTTTTGCCAACGTAAATCCATCCTTTTTAGGCATCATTACATCGAAAAGACACATATCGTACTTTCCGTTTTTAAACTCGGTTAACCCCTCTTCACCGTTACGCTTCAAGGTAACATCGTAGTTTTTTATTTCTAAAGAATCGAGCAATAAGTTGCCGAGATTAGTATCATCTTCAACCAAAAGAATTTTTTTCTTAGACATATTCATATATTTTTTTCAATTGTTAAATTAACAACATTTGAGGGGCAAAGTTTAGTTTAAAACACGGAATTTTGATTCCTTAACACATTATAGATTCCTTAAAGAACATGTGCGAAAGGCAAAAACACCTCAAAACGACTGCCTTTGCCGAGTTCGCTGCTTACCGCAATGGTTCCGTGATGGGCATCAACAATAATTTTCACATAACTTAGGCCTAAACCAAACCCTTTCACATTATGTATATTGCCGGTAGGTACACGATAAAACTTCTCAAAAATCATTTTTTGATTCTCTTTTGAAATTCCAATACCATTGTCTTGCACCGCAATAGTTATTCCCTTCGCATTACTGGTTGTTGAGACTTTAATTTCAGGGGCATCCTCTTTACGGTATTTCAAAGCATTCTCAATAATATTGTAAACACCATTTGTTAAGTGGAATTTATCGCCTTGAATGTTCCATTTTGCAGCATTAAAATCGTGTGTTATCGTTCCACCCTCATTTTCCACTCTAAACTGAAGAGAAGAAACAATATCTTCCAACAAATCATGCATATCAATCTTCTCGATTTTTAATGTGAAGTCGCCACGATCGAAGCGAGCTGCCTGTAACACATTTTCAATATGCCCACTTAAACGTTTGTTCTCCTCTTCAATCATATCGGCATAGCGTCTGATACGCGTAGTGTTGTTAATCACTTCATCGTCTTTCAACATCTGACTGGCTAAAGAAATGGTAGCCACAGGGGTTTTAAACTCGTGTGTCATATTATTAATGAAATCATTTTTTAGCTGATCGATTTTTTTCTGACGGAAGATAATGAAGAACGAAGCGCCAAATGAAGTAAGGATGATAAGAATAAAAGCCAATGTAGTAGCAATCATTAGCCACATCGATTGCAAGATATAATTTGTTTTATGCGGAAAGCTCACCACCAACAAACCCGAATTACGATAAAAATCGTTGGCATAGAGAGGAATAGAATAATATTGCTCCACATCGGCTTTGGAAATATTCTTCAAGGTCCCAACAATAGGTTCTGTGGAGAAATCATCAAACAACGCAAACTTGTAATCAAGGTCTACGCCCGAATTTTTCAATTCATTCGCTAACAACTTATTCAACAAAAGAGTATCAATTCGCTCGCTTAGGCATTTATCATCGAGCATAAACTTTACCGCCAATTCCTCAAAAAAGCGATTATACTTCACAAATTGCTGTTCGATAACTCTTCGTTCACGCTCCTTCGGGTCGCTCAAATGCGTAACGTCTAACGCTTGCTTTTGAATCTGCTCTGCTTTTTCCTGTAAGTAGGTAACCGAACCAAAAAACTTAGAAACAAAGGCGCCTGTGGTATCGCTAAAGCCAAACTTCATGGCATTTTGCCCGATAGAATCGATCAGCATGAAGTTTTCATTAATCTGTCGCATCGATTGCATAGTGTCGTACATCTTCGACACTGTTTTCTGAAAGTTAGGAATACCGGCACTTTTAAAATAGTTCTCGGCTTCATCCAGCTCTAGTTTGTGCGTGGTGTTACTCATGGCTAACGAAACCTCTTGATCGAATCGATCTTCGCGCAACTTATAACTTTGTTTCACCCAATTGACTTGAATAACAACCAAGCCCAACAGGGCAACGCAAATAGAAATAAGGATAAAATTGATATAGCGTGGATTCATAATAATCGAAAATAAAGGTAATTCGCGAATGGACTACAAAAAGTGGCCTTGTTGTGAAAAATTAATGAAAATAGGAGTAATCGCCTATTCGTAAATATCCTTTCGATGCCCTAAAGCAATCACTTCTACCACCAAACGACTATCATAAATGTCGTAAATAACACGATAATCGCCAACACGAATCCTTTAACCCTCTCGTCCCTTTAACTTCTTACAACCGGCAGGCCGAGGGTTTTCTGCTAACTTGTAAATGGCAGATTTCAAAGCAGAAAAGTAAGGTTCATCCATTTCTTGAAGTACTTTTATCGCTCGTTTCTGAATAGAGATTTCATAAGCCATTATTTTTTCTTTCGACTTGTCTCTATTTGTTTAAATGCCTCGTCAATGGGAACAGAAGGTTCCTGCAGTGTTTTTACCTCATCATACATCCGAATATCATCCAACTCCTCCAAGTCTTCGAGTATGGCATTAAATTCTTTAATACTGAGCAATACAGAAACTTTGTTTCCTTGCTCATCAGTAATGTACTTGGGGTGCATATTCAACATAGTTTTCGATTTAAAGTAATAAAGTGAAAGTACGAAAACAACGGCTAAAATGCAAAATCGGAATTATATCCCCAATCGTGCAATCGGCTCCACCGTTTGATCGCAAAAATCCTTTTCTAAAAACTTATAATACCCGGCAATACCAATCATCCCGGCATTATCCGTACAATATTGAAAAGCAGGAATATGCACTTTCCAACCCTTGGTTTCGCCCAGTTGTTGCAACGCACTTCGTAAGCCCGAATTAGCCGAAACGCCACCGGCTAAGGTAATAGTAGTAATACCGTGCATTTCAGCAGCCATAGTAATTTTTTTCATCAACACCGCAATAATGGTATGCTGAATGGATGCGCAGATATCATCCATATTGTTGACTACAAAATCCGGCTCTTCTACTATATGATCGCGCACAAAGTACAACACGGCCGTTTTCAAGCCGCTAAAGCTGAAATTCAAGCCTTCCACTTTCCCCTCCGGAAATTTAAAACGCAACGGATTGCCTTGCTGCGCGTGCTTATCTACCAAAGGTCCTCCGGGGTAAGGCAATCCCAGAATTTTTGCTGTTTTATCAAAGGCTTCACCGGCTGCGTCATCAATAGTTTCGCCAATTACCCGCATTTTGTTAGGCGATTCTACCAATACAATTTGCGTATGTCCGCCCGAAACCGTTAAACACAAATGCGGAAAAGCAGGCTCAGCATCAATAAAATTGGCCATTACGTGAGCCTGCATATGGTTCACCGAAATTAACGGAATATCCAACACCAAAGCTATGGCTTTAGCGAAAGAAACGCCTACCATTAAGGCTCCAATTAAACCCGGACCTTGTGTAAACGCTATCCCGTCAATCTCGTTTTTATGAATTTTTGCATGTTTTATAGCCGCATCCACTACAAACACAATATTCTTCAAATGCTCTCGTGACGCTAATTCCGGCACTACCCCACCCCACTCGATATGAATCGCTTGCGAAGTAGTAATGTTGGCAAGAATTTTGCCATCTTTGCAAATGGCGGCTGAAGTATCATCACAAGATGATTCGATGGCTAATAGTACAGGCATTATTTGCCAAATTTAATATTTTGCATCAGGAAAAAAGGGTTGAAAAAATTTGTAACGATATTAGGTGTGTTTTTATTGGTGATTCTGCTTACGGGTGGGCTCATCTCTTTCATCGTGCGCTACCCTACCGTGCAAAACTATTTAGTACAAAAAGCCACCACCATACTCAGCGAACGGACCAATGCAGTAGTAAAAATAGGCTCCTTTGGTTGGAATATGTTCGAAGATATCAGCCTTAACGATTTTTACCTAGGGAAGAAAAACGGAGATACGTTAATTGCCGTATCAACCTTATATGTTGATCTTAACAGTTGGAGTTTACTCAACAAAAAAGTAGAGGTGGATGCCATTAACCTCAAAAACGGAAAAATAAATCTGACCATCAACGAAGATGGTTCGCTCGATTTAGCCAAACTTTTTGCGTCAGCCAATGTAACTGCTGTTGATTCCACGAAGCCTTCATTACCCTTCAACTGGTATACGTCACTCAAAAAATTCACTACCAGTGGCCTGGTGTTTAAGTTGAAAAACAATAAAGATAAATCAACCGTATTCACCAGCATCGAAGATTTGACGCTTACACTGAACAAGATTGATATCGGCAAAAAGAAAGTGGAACTCAACCACCTAGAGTTAAATAAACCTATTGTTCGATTTATACAATTTGATACTACAGCGAAAAGAATAGATACCGTTCCGTTTACCTTTCTCCCAAAAGATTGGTATATCTCTTGGAATAGCATCGACATCAATAAAGGAAGTTTTTCGCTCGATAAAACCTTCAAACCTGCTGTAGAAAAACGAATCGACTTTAATCACCTCCTTACTAGCGATATTCACTTGAGCACCGATAAAGGTTTTGTGAATAGCGATAGCGTGTCGACAAAAATTTTAGCACTCCGCATCAACGAAAAATGCGGCATTAAAATCGTAGAATCAAAAGGTAACTTATTGGCCTCATTACGCGAAGTACACTATACCGACTTTTTATTGAAAACAGAAAACTCAGAACTGAAAGATCAATTGGTATTGCGTTATAATTCCTTCAGCGATTTTAAAGAGTTTATTGAAAAAGTAAACATGCAGGCCAATTTGCACGAAAGTAAATTCTCGCTTAAAGACTTGACCTTTTTTGTAAAAGGAATTGAACCTTATGCGCACAATACCGTTTCTATTGACGGAAAGTTAAAAGGAAAAATCAGCGGACTCGATGCCAAAGACATAGTTTTAAAAACAGGAAATAACACAACATTAAGTGGTTCTTTATATACCTCCGGTTTACCTCGCTTACAAGAAACATTTTTGAATATTCGTTTAAAATCGTTGCATACTTCGGTTGCAGATATTCGAAGGATAGCGCCTAATGCTAAAATACCTGACAACCTCAATAAACTACAAAACATCAACTTTAGCGGTGACCTCGATGGATTCTTAACCGACTTCGTGGCACGAGGAAACTTGAATACCAATTTGGGTAATGCCAATTCGGATTTGAACTTTAAATACGATTTGAAAACCAGTGAAAGCGCCTACTCCGGTAATTTGAATTTGCAGAAATTTAAATTGGGCGAATGGTTCAACGATACTGCCATTGGCGATGTAAGCTTAACCGCCAAAATCAATGGAAAAGGATTAAAAATCGAAACACTCAACTCAAAAATTGAAGGACAAATAGATGCCTTCACGTATAAAAATTACAATTACAAAAACCTTACGGTGAACGGAAGTGTGAAAGGAAAATCGTTCCAAGGAGCGCTTTCTATCAACGATCCTAACTTAGATGTTACCTTCAACGGTAAAGCGGATATGAGTGCCGCAGTACCTACGTTTAAATTCAATTCGAATGTGAAAAACATTTCGCTGAAAGAATTGAATATTTCTACCGAAGACTATCGTTTCCAAGGCACTGTAGATGCCGATTTTACAGGCAAAAACATCGATGAACTCGATGGCAGCCTTACTATTAATGATTTAAAATTGATGCGCAACGATGAAGTGCAAGTGCTGCGTTCTACTACATTGAAATCAACCGCTATTGGCAATGGAAAGAAAAGCTTGGTATTCGAAACCGATATGGCCGAAGGACATATTACCGGAAAATATTCGTTAACGATTTTACCGAAAATATTAAAAAGCTATTTCAATAAAGCGATTTACAAAATTGAAGACACAACACATTTCCCGAATCAAAACTTTGCTTTTGATTTAAGAATTTACGACAGCTTACCCGTATTGAAAATGCTGGACCCGAAAATTAAGTTAGTCCGCAACTCCTTTGTGCGAGGCGAGATCGCAACTAACCCCAATAATTTTGTTATCAGTGCTTCCATCCCTGAATTGATTTACGATACCTACAAAATCAGAACCACTAATGTAGATGGCGCAATTACCGATGCAAAAACATCAGCAAACATTAGTATCGATAAAATATTTATAAAAGATAGCTTGTATATCGACACCGTTGCCGTTGCATTAAAGAACAGCGGTGAAGGTTATGCCATCAACACACAAATCAAAGATTTCAAAAACTACAATCGCTTAAATACCGATTTGTTTGTACAACCGGGCTACTCGTCTGTTGATATTCAACTGAAGAAAACTTCGATTTGGTTGGGTGGAAAAGAATGGATTACTCCGGTAGATAACAATGTGCATTTAAGCAAAAAAGATCTCGTTATCAGCAACCTGTTTTTCGAATCAGGCGAACAACGCATTGCCTTCGAAAGCTACAAAACACAAGATTCCGTGGCCTGTGTGAATGTGAAACTCAATGAAACATCGCTCAATGGTTTCATGGCCATCTTCAACACCAAAGTAAAAGATATAGATGCCAAGGTGAATGGCAACTTAAAAATTGAACGTATCTTCTCTAAGCCAATCTATTTGGCCGATTTAAATGCCAACACCATTCAGTTAGGGAAAGTTGCACTCGGGAATTTAAGTATTAAATCGTCACTCAACGAAAA
Organism: Chitinophagales bacterium; assembly: GCA_016786765.1. Classification (GTDB taxonomy): domain Bacteria; phylum Bacteroidota; class Bacteroidia; order Chitinophagales; family LD1; genus CALAYL01. The sequence continues at coordinate 96,440 of JAEUUZ010000022.1, read as the reverse complement.
GCTCAACCGTATTGATATTGAAGGGATATTAGGCGGTGCTGCCAACAAGTTAAACATTAACGGCTATTACAGTTTGGAGAAAAACAATCAACGTTTAGATGTTGTGGCATTGATTCAAAATGGCGAATTAGACTTTCTAAACTATCCGTTCTTTGCCAAATACGTAAAAGATGTAAAAGGTACATTCAGTGGATTAGCACACCTTGCAGGTCCAATTAAAGGACTAACCCTTGATGGAAACATTCACATCAACGATGCTGATGTGCGTGTTTCGTACCTCAACACAAAATATAAATTACGCAACGAAGACATTGCCCTTAACAAAGACGGATTCTTCGATATTGGAGAATTAGTGCTCACCGATGAACGCAATAATACGGCTAAAGGCTATGGAAGAATTTATCACGACAATCTGAAAAAATTCAGACTGGATTTGAATGTGAACACGCAAAACGCCATGTTCATGAACACAACGGCAAAAGACAATTCGGTGTTTTACGGACAAATTTTCGCAAACGGTCGGGTTACTTTTAAAGGCACTATTCCTGTGGTAGATATTCATGCCACAGCAAAAGTAAATCCGGAAACGCATTGCTATATCCCCATTAACTCTTCGTTCGAAACCAATAAGTATTCGTTCTACAAATTCGTGAACAAACAATCGGATTCGTTGCGTTTGTTGGGGAAGAAAGATCAAATCAAACCTGCCGGAGTAAACTTCACTGTAGAAGTGGATGTAACGCCCGATGCAACACTCGATATTTTGCTCGATCCTGCAGCCGGTGATATTTTGAGCAGCAAAGGAAGCGGCAATCTCAAAATTGAAGTGTTGCGCACCGGTGAATTCAACATCTATGGTTTGTATGAAATCGATCGCGGAAATTATTTATTTACCTTACAGAACATCATCAACAAACGCTTTTTATTGAACCGTGGCGGCACCATCAATTTCCGTGGCGATATCTATAAAGCCCAATTGAATGCCGATGCATCGTATGATGTTCGAACATCGACCTATGATTTAATTTACGATCCATCGCAATCGGAATCGAATCTTTCGGAAGAAGCCACTGCACGGGCCAAAAATCGTATTACCACCAAACTATTATTGAAACTTACCGGCATTCTCGAAAAACCGGATGTATCCTTCGACATAGCCCCACAAGACCCGGATCCGCTGATTCGTACTTTAGTAGAAAACAGGATGCAATTGGTGCGTAGTGTAGAATCGGAAATGAACAAACAAGTCTTTGGTCTATTGGTGATGAACCGTTTCTTGCCAGCCAGTACTACTGCCACCAACTCTATTGCCAACCCGAACTATATCAGTGGTGGAGTAGCCAACACGGTGAGTGAGTTTCTTACCTCACAACTCTCGATGTATGTAAGTAACTTCTTTGAAAACATTAATGTAAAAGACTTTGACGTGAACTTGAATTTCCGTCAGTACGATCAACAAAGTAGCGGAACCTCTGCCCTCGATGTGTACGATACCCGCAGAGAATTGCAATTGGCTTTAACCAAACGCTTCTTCAACAATCGATTGTCGATTAACGTTGGCGGAAACTTAGATTTTGGCGATCGCTATACCGATCAATCGGGTACCGTTAAAAACAACAAAACCACCAACGTAAATGGCGATTTCCAAGTAGAATACACCCTTACCAAATCGGGTAACTTCCGCGCCAAAGCCTTTAACCGTGGCGACTACGACAACTTCAATCAACGTAATCGAAACAAAACCGGATTAGGACTTTCGTTCCGTCAAGATTTCGATAATTTCAAAGATCTCTTCAAACGCAAAAATCCGAAGAAAAAACCCGAAACAGAACCCAAAGCCACAGGCAAAAACGAAGAAACGCTAACAGCTGAACCCGCCAAGTAAATTTTATTGCCAAAGATTTACCGCTTTGCATTAAATTGTAGCAGTTTAGGGCATCTATTCATGAAGCAATCGCAAAGCAAACATCAAAACAAAGCATCCAAACCTCTGGTATGGACAAAAGCGATGTTGCTACTGTTCTGTATCGGATTGTTCCATTCAGCTAAAGCGCAGAATCTTTCGAATATCCGTAGTGTAACCATCGAAAACAGTTCCGATACCCTCAAAATCGACACACTGAGCATTGTGCCTAATACATTAACCATTACTACAGCAAGCGGCATTGTTGTACCGGCATCGCAATACGACTTCTACCCTTTCAGTGCCAAACTCATTTGGAAACAAAAGCCCACCGAGCCTATTCGCATAAGTTATCGGGCGTATCCGGTGATGTATGCCAACCGCTATTTCCATAAAGATTACCGAACCATTGTGGCACAAACCAAACAATTTTCGCTTTCGCCATTTGTGTATAATCCCACCCTTACTTCGCCCAACGATTTTATGGATTTCGGCACCCTCGATTATTCCGGAAATTTCTCGCGTGGCATTAGTTTTGGCAGCAATCAAGATGTAATTCTTAACTCGGTGCTCAATCTACAACTACAGGGCCAATTAGCCGAAGACCTGGAAGTAGTCGCCAACATCACCGATAATAACATTCCCATTCAACCCGAAGGAAACACTCAAAATCTGCAAGAGTTCGACAAAATTTTTATTCAACTCCGCAAGGGCAAACAAGCCGTAACCGTGGGCGATTTCGATATGATTGAAGGGCGCAATTATTTCATGCGCTACTCCAAAAAAGCACAAGGCGCATCAGTGGATTTAAACCTGGGATTAAAAAAATACGGACAACTCAAAGCCCGTGCAGGCGGAGGAATTTCGCGCGGTAAATTTGCCCGAAACACACTGCTTGTCAGCGAAGGCACACAAGGTCCATACAAACTCGTAGGGGCCAACAACGAAGCATTCATCACCATCTTAGCCAACACTGAAGAAGTGTTTATCAATGGCGTAAAACAAAAACGAGGCTTCGATCAAGATTATGTAATTGATTACAACCTCGGGCAAATCATCTTCACCCCCAAACGCATCATCACCCGCGACCTCCGTATCACCGTTGAGTTTGAATACTCCGAACGCAGCTACCAACGCACCCTCTTCGATGCCGCATTGCAATGGGATTACAAAAAAACACGCATCGGTTTTAATCTTTACACCGAGCAAGACAGCAAGAATCAAAACTTCCAACAGAACCTCGATGCCAATAAAAAATCATTCCTGGCCGGCATAGGCGATAGTATTGATAATGCCTTCTACAATGGCGTAGATTCAGTAACCTACGATGCAAACCGCATTTTGTATGAACGCGTAGATACGGCTTTCGTATTCGGAACCGACACCATTCCCCTAACTTACTACCGAGTAGCCACCAATCCCTTAACCGCAAAATATGCGCTCACATTTATTTTAGTAGGCGAAGGGAAAGGCAATTACAAAGCCGCTCAAACCACTGCCAACGGAAGAGTCTACGAATATGCCGTTCCAACATTCATCGCAGGCAACCAACTGGTGCCCACCGGCAACTACGAACCCAAAATTAAACTCATCGCGCCCGCATTAAACCAACTCTATACCTTAACCCTACAACAAGATATTGGCAAAAATGTAAAGGTAAATGTAGAAGGCGCCCTCTCGAATAAAGATGTGAACCTCTTCTCCAAACTTAACGATAACAACAATCTTGGAGCCGGTGCACATGGCAATGTAACCTTCAACAAAACGTTAAATGCATCCAAAAATCCGTCAACAGTTACAGCCGTAGTCGATTATGAATTCGCCAATAAAACCTTCAACGTTATAGAACGCTACAGAACAGTGGAATTCAGCCGCGATTTTAATCTCGGTTCCACACTACCGCGCAAAAACGAACACTTGAGCAGAGCAGGACTACAATACACCATTCAAAATTTACTCTCCACCGAATATCGTTTCCGTACCTTCATACAAGACAGTATCTACAAAGGTTTCGAGCATTATGTAAATTTGCAAACTACGGTCAACGGATTTTACATGCGCATCAACACCTCGGCATTACATTCCACCAGCATTGTTTCTTCCACACAATTTTTCCGTCCGCAAGGCGAAATCAGTTACACCTTCAAAAAACTAAACGGCTGGAAAACCGGTATCATCTTTAATCACGAAATCAATAAAACAAAACAAAACAGCTCCGATACCCTCGACCCTATTCAAAGTCGTTTATGGCAAGAATACCGCTACTACATCGTTTCAGCCGATACCCTGCAAAATAATTTTAAAGTAGAATATTTTGCCCGCACCGAACAAAACACCAAAGGCAAGGGATTCGCCAGTCCGGGTCGTGTAAGCCACAACGTTTCTTTTTCCGGCAATGTCACCAGCCTGCGCAATCAAGGCTTAGCCTGGACGCTCACCTACCGCAGAATCGATGAAAAAGATTCCGTTAAAGCCCAACAAGAATTACAAAATTATTACCTCGGACGTATCGATTATAATTTCACCGCGCTAAAAGGTTTGATAAAATCGACCACCTTCTACGAACTGGGTACAGGCCGCGAACAAAAGCTGCAATTGGTGTACATCTACTCCCCTACCGGCATCGGAGATTATGTGTTGCAGAAAGGACAAGATCGCAACAACATCACCTCTTACATCGCCAAACAAGGCGTGTTGAATGCAGGCGACTCTACCTACATCCGCACCTTTCAAACCACTCCCGAATTTTTGCCGGTCAATAGCACACAATTCAATCAAGCACTAACACTCAATCCTAGCGCATTGCTTAAGAACCCGAAAAACGGAGCACAAAAATTCATCAACCTCTTTTCTACCTTTAGCAATTTGCAATTGAGCAAAAAAATCTATTCGCTACGCAGCAACAAAGCCTACGAATATTTTCTTCCCTTCTCCTCCAAAACCCTCGATACCAATTTGGTGCAGCTCACCATCAACGCCCGCAACAGTTTATTCATCAATCGCTTTTCGTCTAAAATAAATGCGCAAATCGATGTCAATTATTTAAAATCAAAAACACTGCTCACCTCCGGCAACGAAATTCGCATCAGTCAAAATCAAAGCCTTACAATACGTTGGAATATCTACAAAGAGCTGTTGTTACAAAGCTCCTACAACCACGGCACCAAGGCCAACCTATCCGATTTTTATCTTACGCAACAATACAACATCAACCTCCACGAAACCTCCAACGAGCTCAGTTACTTGTATAGAAACATGATTCGCCTCGCCTTTACTTATGGCTTCAATTATCGCAAAAATACCATTGCCGTGTATGGCGGACAACTCACCACACAACACAACGCATCGGTCGATTTTCGTTTCAGCAAATCCGGCAAAACCACGGTGAATAGCAAGTTCACGGTTGCCGCAGTAAAATACAACAACAACGGAGTCGCCAATCTCCAAGCCGAATACACCTTATTAGAAGGCTTGAAAAACGGCATCAACTATATCTGGAACGTAGGCATAGAACAAAAAATCAGCTCTGCATTGCAACTCATCATCGGCTACGATGGCCGCAAAACGGGCTCCGACAAAGTAATCAACACCGCACGAGCCGAGATTCGAGCATTATTTTAAAGCACCCATAGCAAACAATACATAAAGTAAAACCGTTAACACAAAAGCTCCATGCGCAGATATAAACCCAGCAAAAACTACCAACACAACCGCGTAATCGTTCGGCACTACAGCCTTTCGCCCGTGCAATATTACATGGAGGACGAAATCAACATCGAGCAATTCACCCACCACCTTATCGACTGCAGCGCAGAAGAATGGTTAGCCCTTTTTAAAACCTGCCATCCGCATCACTTCAAATACAACCCGCAAACACCAACACAGGTTTATGTAGAAAGCGGCACAGCAAACATACCGCTTATGATGAACGACACCTTCTTCGCCACCTACCAACCCAATGTGTACTACGCCAAAAACAGCTCCTTCCACAACTTCTCCACCTACCTCGTCAAAGAACACTACCCCAACGAAACCGAATATAGCAAAGCCAAACGCTGGCTCGGCAACACCTACCCCACCCTCACCGAAGGCACAACCCTTCTGCAACTAGAATTCATCTTCCAAAACCCAAATGCATAAATCCTAAATCTTAAACCAACAAATCTTAAATCATACATCCTAAATCCCTAAATCCTAATTCTTAATCCCAAATCTTAAATCACACATCTTAAATCCTAAATCCCCAAATCCTAAATCTTAAATCTTAAATTATAAATTATACATCCTATATCAATAAATCCTATCTTTATCCAAACAACAACCATGAAAACACTACTACTCGCCATAACACTATTCACCACCATTATTACACATGCACAAACCCTTACCGATATCGATGGCGATGGCATTCCCAACACAAGCGATAACTGCATATTGGTAGCCAATCCCGATCAAGCCGATGACGATGAGGATGCTATAGGCAATCTATGCGATTGCGCGCCATTCTTTTCGAATCCAATAAAAGACCGACCAAATCTCACCTTCACCTATGCCACACCCGATTCCATCATCACAGCAGGTACACCGGTAACATTCACCATCATTACACAACGGCCCGATAGCTTCCAATGGTTTAAAAACGGTATAGCCGTTGGCACCAACAGCACCACCTATTCCGATAGTACACTACAAAATGGCGATTCCATTTCCTGCGCACTCATCACCAATGCCAATTGCGACACCACCATCATCAGCGTGCCCGGCAACACCCTGCACATCACCGTAAATCCCGTAACCACAGCCCTGCAAAACAATAACAACAGCACAGCCATAAGTTTATACCCCAATCCGGCACACAACAAAGTGTACCTCCACTGCACCGAACCCATACAACAAATAGACCTCTTGAACGCCATCGGACAAACCGTAAAAAAATGGACAACACCACACAACAACCTACTCGATATTCACGACCTAGCCAAAGGACTGTACACCCTCAAAATACAGCTAGAAAAAGAAACACAAACCAAACGACTCCTCATCGAATAAACTCAAATAATAAATCCCGAATCGTAAATGCTTTGGGCGTTTTAACGCGCTTTCCGTTTCCATCTTTTGCTCGTTCCTCACAAAAGGATGTCCACTTCAATCGCTAACGCAGCATACTGCTTAAATTGAAAATTATTTTCTGAACGTCATTGCCTCTCCGCCTTTGGCGGTCCTTGTCCCCCTCTGGAGGGGGTAGGGGGAGGTTCCTCCTCCTTGTCATTTCGATCCTCCAGAGGCGGAAGATAAATCTCGCTTTATCCCCGGCAGGTCTTTGTCCCCCTCTGGAGGGGGGTAGGGGGAGGTATCTTCTGCATTCACTCTCAAGTCATCCCCATTTCTTTATCACCCGCTGGTCCCGCTTTGCGGGAGGTAAGGGGGTGGTTCCCTAAGTCTCTCCCCCTAACTCTTCAACCACAAAGCCCCCATAAAACAACCCTTTCCTTCTCCCCTCACCCCAAAAGCTCCGGAACTTCAATACAAACAATAAGCAATCGCAAATGGTCCGTGGAGACACCACAGGTGTTAGGAAGAAATATTTTCCGTCTTTTCGAACGAGTCTTCGAGGAGAAATCTCTCCGCCTCCGTCATTCCAATCAAGCGTCCTAACTTGAGAAGCAATCTGTGTTTGAACTATTTCATTAACCATCCACAATTCTTAATTTCACACAAACAACACCAATGAAAAACACACTTCAACTTTTCCTCCTTTTTATTACCATAGCCATCAGCACGTTTAATGCCAACGCACAAAAAATCGCACACATCAACTACGATTCCCTCCTCGCCAAAATGCCCGAGAGAAAAGCCGCAGAAACTATCTACCGGGCCTATCTCGATTCTATAGAATTAAAATTGAAACAAATGCAAACCGAAATTGAAATTGACTATAGCCAACTCAATATCGAATTAGGGAACAACAAAGAAACTACACCCGAACAAAACAAGATGATAAAACAACTTAATAAGCGTTTAGAAGAAATAAATGAGTACAGAGAAAAAGTAAAAGACGAAAGTAAAACCAAAACCACCGCACTGCTCAACCCCATCATTGCTAAAGCAAAAAATGCCATCGCACAAGTAGCCAAAGAAAATAACTACAACCTAGTTATCGACAGCAGCAAAGATACCTACCTCTATATACAAGGCATCCAAGATATAATGCCCTTAGTCCTCAAAAAACTTTATAATAATTCCCCGGCAAAATAAGCCCCGTCATTGCGATCAATCGTCCTCGCTTGTCTTCAGGCTTGTGAGCTTTATTAAATAGAGATTTTAATCTCGCCCTACAACCTATGTGATGGTGTGTTTGGCATAGTCTCCAGACTAGGCCTCAGCGTTAATAAATCTCTGATTTATATACACCGCATGGCAAAAAAGCAAAGCCCTTCTTCTATTTTAAATGTTAATCAGAGATTAACTTACACAATGACTTAGTCGGGAGACTACGCCAAACGGGAAATACCAACAAGAAAAGAAAACATCATCCAATTGTGAATATATCATATTCTCCAGGAATGTTTTTAATTGCCTGAAGTGTGTCAATTTTAGTAGTATTAAAAGTATTACCAATATAAGCTTTAGTTGTTTGAGATATACGAATTTCACTTTTTTTTGCGGTGCTTTCAATTCGAGCAGCTAAGTTCACATGTGCTCCAATTGCAGTAAAATGGTCTCGTTTTTCTGTTCCTAAATTACCAACTAAAGCTTCCCCTGTATGTATACCACAACCTAATCCAATATCAATCTTGTCTGCAGTATGTTTCTCAAATTCAAGTTTCCATTTATTATAGACTTGACTAAACTTTAGTTGCATTTGCATTGCGCAATTTACAGCATCTACTGCGGATCCCTTTGCATCTTCATGATTATTAAATGTTCCAAATAGAGCTAGGATACCATCTCCTAAAAACTTATCTAAAACACCTTTGTTGTCAAAGATTACTAAAGATACCTCTTCGAGAAACTCAGTCAAAAAACCTGCAACTATATCTGTCTTTGCTTTCAACTTATCACTTAAAGAGGAGAAACCTCGAATGTCACAAAAAATTATTGTTATAAGTTTATTACTTGGTACAAGTAAATTGGGGTCCTGAATTATTCTTTCAAAAACTTCAGGATCAAAATAACGTCTGAAGTAATGTAGTTTTAATTCATGCTCCAATAATCTTTTAAGAGTATCTCGAACATAAATTGCATTCCTTATTTTATAAAGCATCTCTTTCACATATATTTCAGTTTCTTGGTCAGGTTGAGCCTTAGTTATACAATCATATACACCCAATTCATACGCTTGATTTTTATTTAAGTCTGTAGGATATGCGGTTACAATTATTACACAAACACTTGGATCCTTTTTCTTTGCATACTTTAAAACTAATATACCTGATGACGCAACTTTCATTCGTAAATCGGTGACAATAACATCAAATTCATTAGAATCAATTAATAGAAACGCTTCATCTTCATTTGAAGCTTGAAAAAAATCACATTCATCACGTAAATGCCTTTCAAAATAGTTTTTGTAGCCTTTGCGTAAAGTATCTTCATCATCAACAATTAATATTTTCTTTTTCATAAACTAATAGATTTTGGTAAAACTAACTTGAAATGTGCACCATCTCCATGTATACCGCATTCGTATATAATACCACCATGAAGTTCAATAATTTTTCTTACTGTAGGTAACCCTAATCCAGTACCTTGAGCATAAGTAGTTTCGAAAGGCATAAATATTGATTCCTTTCTCTCTAATGGGATACCCTCACCATTGTCTCGGTAATCAATACATACATATTTTAAATTATTCTTTAGGTTCCTTTCCGTTAAATCATCTTTATAATCATTTATATCAATTGTAATTATTTTGTGTTCACAATCAGCTTTAAAAAAATGTTGAGAATTTTGAATTAACTCGTCAAAACACATCTTGAATCTAAGTTGATCAACATCTACAAAAACTTCATCCGTGAAATCTAACCTACTAATTACTGCAACACCATCTTCTTCTTTTTTTAAAAAAACAGGCTTCTGTGTTTGGACATTATTATTAAATGTGAATTCAATATCTGTTCTAACAAGTTGCCTTTCTATTTTAGTCAAAACTGGAACAATATTAACTGTTTTCATTTCAAAATTTTCGATCCAACCCAATTGTTTAAAATCGCCAAGTAATTGTTTCATATCATGAATTGAATCTTTCATATCCTTAAGATATAGAAGAACCTTCTTAATATTCCTAGCTTCTAATTCTTCACTAACATTTACCCAATTTAATGACAAAGCCTCTACAGGATTACCAAGTTTATGTGCAGCAGTAAAAGCAACTCCTTTCCAAAAAATCTCACGCTCTTCTTTTACTAGTTTATCCTTTTCACGTGTTAAATTTGAAACATTCGTCTCTAAATTTTCAAGTTTATCAGAGACGTTTAAAAGTTTTTTTTGTGCCCAACTATAAGCAAGTAAACATATTATTATTATAAATGAAAGTCGACTAAAAAAATCTAAAATTAGACATTCTGTCTCTTTTCCCTGTCCGTAAAAAAAATTCAAAAATGGTTGTGCTAGTAATAACATGAACATTACTATCACTGAAAAAACAGCTAAAAGATATAACCCCCTGCTTATAAATGTTTTAAAAAAAACAATAACAATTAATGTAACAGTACAAATTGAATAAACAAAATCTGGAATACTTACATAATCATAGTTTCCCTTTAAAAAAAAAATTACTGTAAATAAAAAAGTAGTTATTGCACTATACAAAAAAAGATGTTTAGTATTTTGATTGCTATACTTTAACCATTGCGGAGTCATTTCAAAATACCCCAATCCTATTATTAAATAATAACTATTAACCGTAGAAAACAAGGGCTTAGCTAAAGTTACCAACTGGATATATTTGCTATTATGTAATAATAGCATTAAGCCCTCCGAAATCCCCCAAATCAATAATGCAAAAGCCATATAAAATAGCCCAAGATCACTTTCGTTTTTTTTTCGAATTGAATAATATCTATACCAAATCTCAGCAATTAGAATGCTGGTTGTAATTGATACCATTGATAAAATTATCCCCCTAAATGCTAAAATTTGTTGTACTTCCAAATTTGTAATTTCTATAATTAACTAAATGCAATAAATCTAGTGATAATTATTAAATATATACGTTCCTAATTGACTGAAAATCTATGAAGATCATGAATTGTAGTTAAGTTTTAGCCGTTGTTTGGTGTTCCGACTCCAACCAAAAACCTATGTTGCTGCTAGCATTTTCCTACCGGAGCCAATTGCAATTTCTTCAAGTGCCGGAGCAACCCGACCATCAATTACCTTTTCAATTCTATCATCAAGACCAACAGTAATTGAATAAATTTTCCCCATTAATGTTTGATAACATTCATCATTTCATACAGGCATATCATAATTTTTTAAGAAGAAATGTTACAACAAAAAAAATCAATGAAATAATAAATAAAGTGATAGCTATTCTAACATACTTGTTCTTACTTGAAAGTATTTTACTAACATGCCAATTTTGCATTGCATATTCCTCCTCAACTTTAGGAATGTCTAGTTGTCGAACATCATTTAAGTACTCATTAATTGAGTTGTAACTTTTAATATTTTCCCAAAAGATAAACCCCTTTTCTGCTTTTGCTAATCTTGGATATAGAACGATACCACAGAAGATAATTGATGCTATACTTGCAATACCGGACAATAAATAAGGAACTAAAATGCAATCGCATAAACTAATATCTATTAAACCTCCTAGCAAAATAAAATTTGCTGCCAATATAGCTCCTGCTTTTGCATCAGCTACAGTTACGTAGTGATTGAAGTAGTCATTAACACCTTTTCCAAAGCCCTCTGGCGTCTCTCCAACTGGCTTCGGATTGTTCAGATTTTGATTTTTTTTTATTTCGTCCATAGTATATTTGGTTTTAAGTTACATCCAAAATTTGATACTGAATTAAGTTGCGATTTCGAAACAATTCCCTGTAAATTAGTCTAAATCAGAGAAGTGTTTTTTAAGACATTTACTGAACAAATATTGGGAATGTCAATTTCTCTGTCCCATTATGGTTAGTAATTATTTTGCACTCCACATAATGGTGTCCAAGATAAGCTGCTGATGTCTCACAAGATACTTTATCATGGTTTGATTTATTAAAGTCATGTTGAGCCATATTTTTGCTTTCTGCTTCTTGCCCTGAATTATATGCATACCATTCTATCTTCTCATAAGATTGTTTTATATACAAAGAACTGCCACGCTTCAAATGAAATATAATCTTTTTGCCCTTAGGTATTGAACGGGAATTGGGAAAATATTTTTCATAATTGCTTCCGTTTTCATCTGAAATGTAACATTCAATTTGGACTTGTTTTTCTCTCACTTCAAGTGTCTTTCCATCACTACTTTTTCCCATATAAGGAAGTGAAACCAAATAATCCTGCCAATTAAAAACGTAAAATTTATAAGTAAACTGGTTGGAAATGTAGAATACTTTTTCTTTGCTATCTTCAGTTTCATATATACTATAAAAATCCGTCTTTAAATCCAACTTCTCTTTTATATTTCCACCAATTAAAATACTATTATCATGAGCTTTTGATTGAAGTTTAGCCGCCATATCAGTATGTAAGCTTGTGGTGGTTAACTCATTACAACCAGGGATGCCATAATATGACCATAATACTTGCTCGGTATTCCCAAAGTCAATACCAACTCTTATCTTTAATGGGCGCAATTCATACTGTTTCATAATCTCTGCAAGGTCTTTTGTTACAAATTGTGTCAAAATTGACGATGCGTTTAAAGCGTTAATAATTGCATCATTTTCATTTTTGTTACGTCTTACAAATTGAAGAAAAATACCATCTCCTTGAAGTCTATGAACGTGACCGCCAAATTGGTTAGCAACCTGTATTGCCAATGTTAACAATGAGTCTTTTATAAGTCTTACTTCAAGTAAAGTGTATTTTTCAATAAGTCTTGTCGAGCCCTTTATATCTACAAAAACAGAAACACAATGATGGTTGATATAATTTGTATCTGCCAATTCTTTAAAGTCAGGGTGTGGGCCGATTGCTATAGATGTAAATGAATGTGGATTAATCCCAAATTTATCTTCAAGAAATCTTTTATCATACGAGAATAGTACTTTGGGCCCTTCAATTGCAGCAGGAAAATTTTGTATGCTTTCGTTTATTGGCGTTGGATTAACTCCTTTTTGAAAGTCATTGCTAAACATCCTCTGCTCTTGTAGTAGTTTCGGTGTTATTGCTACTTTTCTTGATAGCACATCATTAAGTCCGTTAAGATAATTGTCGAAAAGTCTCATTACTTAATTGTAGTTAAAATGATTTTTAAAAAATGAAGAAATGTTCAAAGTAAACAATACGCATAGACCAGTTAAACTATTCATTTCTTAGTTTGTTTCGTCACAGTCCAACTAGATACACTTATTACTAAACCCCAAACCTCCCCTTTCCCCCCCACAATTCCAACCGTATTTCTACGCATTTTTTCCGTATTTCTACGCAACAGCACTTTGCGTATTTCTACGCAAAATCTAAGTATTTCTACGGAAAATGTAGGGGTAGCCTTAATGGCTATAACTATATTCAATTCTAAGTTTGAGCTAAGTTTTACCCCACACCCTTGCCCCTCCCCTAACCCAAACTCGCTTGTTTTTTTCATAAACCCATTTTAGTTTTATTTCACGTAGGTAAGCGTCCTGTTTGCCTTCACCCTATTGCAAAATAAATAACCCCGGATGCCGAAAAGGGGATCAAAGAGTAGGCACAACAAAACCAATTACTATGGCGAACATCACCAACAACCGCCTCAGCATTACTATGACTGCGGCACAAATCACCGCTGTAAAAACAGCTATTCAAACCATTCAAACCAATATGCCCTTTTTAGTAGGCTTAACGGTAGAAGAGCGAACTGCATTGCCTAAAATCAATGTTTCCAACAAAGCCTTTACCGAAGATGCCATTAACTCGATGGTGAATAACCCAACCTTATTGCCTGCCTACTTTAATGTGGCAGAAATGCAAAAAGACATGACCCTCTTTGTGCAACTCGATGAGATCTATACAATTGTAAACCAACTCGCAGAACGCATTAGCGATACCCAATTATTAGCTGGAAGCGAAGCCTATGTATCAGCATTGGCAGCCTACCGTAATTTTGAGGCGGCAGCGAATGCAGGTGTATCGGGTGCCGATACCATTTACGATTTGTTAAAATCGAGATTTGCTAACCAAGGCGGGTCTACAACGGAAACAACCACACCATAAACGGGTTTACCTACCCAAAACATGAACCGAGGGTAGGTAAAAGGTAAACTACCCCCACCCCTAAGGGTGGGGGTACCCACCCAAAAGGTGAACCTACCCTACCCAAAAGGTAAACTTAGGGGTGCAAATAGGACAACCGACCCTACCCGAAAGGTGGCTACCCCCACCCTCCTGGTAGGGTCGGTTTATGTTTTCGATAGGGTAAGTTCATGTTTGGGGTGGGGTAGGTTCATGTTTTAGGTTAAAGGGCTTGCGTTTAGAGTGGGTAAGTTTGGGTTTTCAATAGGCTCGGTTCATATTTTTGGTAAACCGGCTTAGATTTGGAGTGGGTTTTGGTTGGTGGCGGAACACCAACCTAAGGGAAGTGTAAATAATATTATTTATAATTGAGCATTAATTAGTTAACCCTTTAACCCTAAATCCAATGAAAAGATTATTATTCTTTGCACTATTTGCAAGTGCATTAATTACTGTTAGTTCTTGTAAAAAAGCTATTCGAGGTTGTACCAATCCAAGTGCAACAAATTACAATAGTAAGGCAGATGAAGATGATGGAAGTTGCAAATATCCGGCAGTTGTATATGGCTGTACAGACCCAAGTGCAACAAACTATAATCAATATGCAACAGTTAATAACGGATCTTGTACATACACAAGCACACCGGCCTGTCAAATAAATAATACAGGATGGCTTGTATTTAGTAGCACAAAAAGCAACCCATACGACTGTTATGTGAACAGCGTATATGTTGGCCGTTGTGCAGCAGGCAGTACACTTTCCGTAACAAGGCCAGCGAATAGCAGCTATTCATTAAGAGCTCTTCAATATAGTGGATATGCTATATACCCATCTGATTATACTACCACATCGGGTGCATTACCTCAATGCTATTCCATCACTTGGACATTCTAATGATTGATTACCTCGCTGTCGCGCTCTTGCAATTGCTTTCCATTGATTCTTTTCATCACGAAACGAAACTATTTACATTCCGCTGATGGTCCGTGGTGACACTAACCATTGAGAAAAACTTATCTTTACATCTACTAAGCCAACTATGATAGTTTGAAACGCATCCGTAAGGAGGTATGGGACTTCAAACAGGTAGTTGGCTTTTTTTTATTTACGAAGGGGTCAACTACAAAGTAAAACATACTGAAACAGCTCCACGAAAGGAGCCTTTCCACGGCAAGCGAGTAGTGGGGCTGCTTTCTAACTTTCTTCGTCTTTAAAATAGTGCAAGTTTTTTTTAGGATTGTGGTTGGCTAAATTGTGCCGCTTTAGTTTTGGTTGGTGGCGGAACACCAACCAAAGGAGGAAAAATCACCTTTTATAATACACTCAAAACGTTTCACAATAAAAAACTTATTTTACCCAGCCAAAGAAGGAACATTAAATACTATGGAATTAAAAGAATTGAAACCCAAAAAAGCGCTCAACAAAGCCTTTCTAAAAGTTAAACCGAACAGGTCTGAAATTGAAGGGTTCAAGACTAATCTAATTGCTTTACTCGACAGTACAAACGACACCGAAAGCGAAGAGTTCCATAAAAACCTGGTGATTGACTTTTTAAAGAAAACTTATTACGACCCTAATCATTTCGTTAATACCAAAGGCCGAAACGACCTTGTTATTCATAATGGAAATTCGGCTAAAAGTTCCGTGGGTGTAATTATTGAAGCTAAAAAACCGACCAACAAAACGGAAATGATTAGCACTAAAAAAATGAATGCGAAAGCGTTTCAGGAATTAGTGCTTTACTACTTACGAGAAAGAATAACACACAAAAATCTTGAAGTAAAATATTTGGTGGCGACCAACATAAACGAATGGTTCATTTTTGATGCTACCCTATTCGACAGACTTTTTGCCCAAAATAAAAACTTGGTGAAGCAATTCAACGACTTTGAAGGTGGGCGTTTAGCTGATACTAAAACCGATTTTTTCTACAAACAAATTGCTGAGCCATTTATTGACACCATCAAAGTTGAAATTGAATTTACATACTTCAATATTCAGGACTATCAAAAAGCGCTTCGCAATGCCGACAAAGCAGACGATAATTCGTTAATTTCTTTATTCAAACTGTTATCGCCAGAGCATCTTTTAAAACTTCCATTTACTAACGATAGCAATAGTCTTGATAAGCGCTTTTACAGCGAGTTGCTCCACATTATTGGCTTAACCGAAACCAAAGAGGGAAGCAAAAAACTAATTGAACGAAACAAAGAAGGTGAACGCAATTCGGGTAGTATTCTTGAAGATACAATCATTCAGCTCGATAGCTTAGACAAAATAAACCGCTTAGAAAAACCAAGCCAATTTGGAAACACACAACAAGAACGGTTATTCAATGTGGGACTTGAATTAAGCATTACTTGGATAAACAGAATTTTGTTTCTTAAATTGTTGGAAGCTCAATTGCTCACTTATCACAAAGGCGACAAATCGTATGCCTTTCTAAGTTTAGATAAAATAAAAAACTATGACGATTTAAACAGTTTGTTTTTCCAAGTGCTGGCGCGTAAGTATGACGATAGGAACCAAGACGTAAAAAAAGCATTTGAAAAGGTTCCTTACTTAAACAGTTCACTATTTGAACCTACCGAAATTGAGCAAGTAACTTTGATTATCAGCAACTTGAAAGATGATAAAACAATTCCTGTTTTTCCATCTACCGTTCTCAAAAACGAACAAGGCAAAAAACGAACCGGAAGTATTAATACATTAGAATATTTGTTTGAATTCTTAAACGCTTACGACTTTACAAGCGAAGGTTCAGAAGAAATTCAAGAAGATAATAAATCATTGATCAATGCTTCTGTTCTCGGCTTAATCTTTGAGAAAATAAATGGCTACAAAGACGGTTCATTCTTTACACCGGGGTTCATTACCATGTATATGTGCAAGGAAACTATTCGCAAAGCGGTAATACAGAAATTTAACGAAACTAAAAAATGGAGTTGCACAAGCATTCAAGAATTATACGATAAAATTGAAGACCGCAAAGAAGCCAACGAAATTGTAAACAGCATCAAAATTTGTGACCCTGCTGTAGGTTCCGGGCACTTTTTAGTTTCGGCACTTAATGAAATGATTGCGGTTAAAAACGACCTGAAAATCTTACAAGACCGAACAGGCAAACGACTAAAGGAATACCATGTTGAAGTGGTGAACGATGAACTGATTGTTATAGACGAAGAAGGCGAACTATTCGACTACAACCCTACAAACAAGGAAAGTCAGCGCATTCAAGAAACCCTTTTCCACGAAAAGCAAACCATTATTGAAAACTGTCTTTTTGGGGTGGACATCAATCCCAACTCAGTAAAAATTTGTCGCTTACGTTTATGGATTGAGCTATTGAAAAATGCCTATTACAAAAACCACACAGAATTAGAAACACTTCCAAACATCGACATCAATATAAAATGCGGTAACTCATTAGTAAGCCGCTTTGCTATTGATGCTGATTTGAAGCAAGCGCTTAAAAAAAGTAAGTGGACAATCGATACTTACCGTATAGCCGTTGACACTTATAGGAACGCTGAAAGCAAGGAACAGAAAAGAGAAATGGAGCGTTTGATTGCAGATATAAAATCTGATTTTAGAAGTGAGATAGCGCGAAACGACCCTAAGATTCAAAAATTGGTGAAGTTAGAATATGATTATGGCGTTTTAGTAGCTCCTAGTATTTTTAAAGAAGATGCAGCGACATATGGCTCAAAAGCAGACAAGAAAAAAGCCAAAGAACGAGAAGAGAAATTATGGGGCGAGGTGCAAAAATTAAAAGTCGAAATAGAAGAAATAAAATCCAACAAAATTTTTGAAAACGCATTTGAATGGCGGTTTGAATTCCCTGAAGTGCTAAATGATATTGGAGATTTTGTGGGATTTGACGTGGTGATTGGAAATCCTCCTTATATGAGAGTACAAGAAATACAAGCATCACAACCAAAACAAAAAATCTATTACGAGTCACAATACAAAAATGCAAAAGCTGCATACGACATAGCAAATATATTCTTTGAATTAGCAGTAAATATTTCAAGAAAAACAAGCAATAACGCTTATATTTTCCCTCACAAATTCTTTAATGCTTCCTCTTCTGAAGTCTTTAGGGATTATCTAAAAACAGGTCAGTTTATCGATACAATTGCGCACTTTGGTGCAAATATGGTATTTGAAGATGCTGATACCTATACTTGTGTTGCCCAATTTAGTAAGAAGCCAAGTAAAGGATTTTATTTTCAACGCTTCCCTTTCAAATCAGACTTTAAGAATTTAATGTTGCAACCATCTCTTTACACTTTTATAACATATGAGATGATTGAAAAAGCTTCGGCTTTGTATGGCACTAACCAATGGATATTATTTGATGCTAAATTGGGATTTAATGTATTTGAGAAAATTTACACTAAGTCAAAACTATTTTCTGATGCCTTTGAAGGTATCTTTGTGGGATTACAAACAAGTAGAGATGAATTGTATGTTTTAGAAATTCTTGATAACATACGTTTTAAATTACGAGTTCCAATTAGTGGTAAAGAATACGAGCTAGAAAAAGAGTTGTTTAAGCCATTTTTAATGGGTAAAGATGTGCAACGCTACAGTTATTTAACAACTAATCGCTTTGTGTTTTTCCCATACAAAATAGTTAATGGAAATGCAGAAATAATTAGCATTGAAGAGATAAAAGAAAAGTTTCCGAAAACATATCAATATGTAATTGACCACGAAAACATATTTAAAGAAAGAGAAAGTGGGAAGGCAGGAAAAATGGAACATTGGCATACTTACATTTATCCTAAAAACCTAAACAAGTTTGAGCAACCAAAACTTTCTTCAATGGAAATTTGTGCCAACCATCCGAATGTAACTTTAAATCACGAAAACCTATATCATACCACGAAAGCATATAGTTGGGTTAAAAAAGAAGAAACAAAAGAGAGTTACGAGTATCTATTGGCAATAGCTAATTCAAAATTACTTTGGTGGTTTCTTAAAACTACTGGCGACACATTACAAGGAGATGCTAGAACATTTAAGACCAATTATTTAAATCCGTTTCCATTACCAAAAACAGTTGACTATAATCTAGAAAATGCAATTCTAGAAAAGGTTAAACTAGTAATGAAAGAGAAGAAATTAAATAATAATGCCAATGCAAAAGATTTAGAAAGACAAATAGACCATTTGGTTTATAGTCTTTACGAGTTGAGCAAAGAAGAAATAGCGATAATTGAAAAAGCATAAAATATAAAAAGATATGGTAGACTTAAAATGGAAAGACGCAATTGTGAGAGTGTTTGAAGAAGAAAAAAGAGCACTTCATTACACAGAAATTGCAGAGCTAATTGCCGAGCGAGGTTATCGTAAAAGTTTAGGGGCAACACCCTCTGATACAGTAAGTGCAACTATAACTACGGATATTAATACCAATAAAGGGAAATCGATTTTTACACGCTTTAGTAAAGGATATTATATCCTCCGAAAATATTTAGATGATGCATCTTTAATAACCGCTGATGAAATCAAGACCAAAAAAGTTACAAATACAGAACTAGAGAAAACAAGAATTATTAATTCATTTGGTATTTATTGGGAT
This sequence comes from Chitinophagales bacterium, assembly GCA_016786765.1. Classification (GTDB taxonomy): domain Bacteria; phylum Bacteroidota; class Bacteroidia; order Chitinophagales; family LD1; genus CALAYL01. The sequence goes on along the minus strand of JAEUUZ010000022.1, from coordinate 76,565 downwards.
AGAAGTTTAGTGGACTGGGTTACTACCCCCGATATTCTTGGTGTTCAGCAAGCAGGTGCTACAGCAGTGAGTTTTAAAGATCAAATTGGCGTTTATCTGTTACATGATGGTAGAGAAACAATTTATGTAGGTCAAGCCATAGACCAAACGCTTGGTCAGCGTTTAAAAAACCATATATCCGATAGGTTGGCTGGTCGTTGGAATCGGTTTTCTTGGTTTGGCTTCCACCCAGTTATTGAGTCGGGTAAACTTAAAAAGGATTTAAAATTCGAAAAACTAACAGTTAAAGAATTAGGCGACCTTTTAGAGGCTATATTAATTGAGACCATTGAACCTCGCCAAAATCGCAAACAGGGAAATTTGTTTTTTGGGCTTGAGTATCTTCAACAAGAATCACCTGAATTAAATCGAAAAAGAAAACAACAAATGATGAGAGAATTTGTAGATAAAATTTAATCAACTAATTTTTTATTAAACAACTAATTACCCCCCAACTACTATGAAAAATCAAGGAATAATAGAGTTCTTAAATAACATAACTCCAACTGAAAAATCATTCTTAAAAACAGGGTTGTATATCATTATTTGTATAGGTGCATTTTCGATTCTCATACTTCCTATATTATTAGTTAAAGTAGTAAGCATAACTTCATTTACCGGAACTGGTGGAATTGGCGATACCATAAATGGAATCTCCGCCCCATTCATAGCCATCATGGCATCCATTCTAACCTTTCTAGCATTTTGGATTCAATATAAAGCTAACATTGACCAAAAAAAAGCTTATGTCGATCAAAATACAGCAAATGAAAAGCAAATAAAATATATAAATAGACAACGCTTTGAAGACACATTTTTCAGATTATTAGATGCACACTTTAGAATTGTAGAATCTATGGATATTCAAATAGTTAGTGAAAATTCACCTAATAAATTCGAAAAAATTGCAGAAGGTCGTGATTGTTTTAGATATTGGTATAATGAGATTGAACGCTTTTGTAGGAATGGTTTGTTTAGTCAATTTCAATTTCGTTACAATACAATTCAAGAAAGCTACAAAGGTGACCTATACCATTATTATACTTTTACATATCATGTTTTAAAATTTATTCATGAAGCTCCTCTTGAAGTTGAAGAGAAGAAAAAGTATGCATCAATTTTCAGGGCATCACTTTCTTGTTACGAATTAGTTTTCCTTTTTTTAAATGGGCTACATGACAATGGAAAGAAAAAACTTTTTCCTCTTTTAGAGGAATATAGAATGTTTGACAATTTGGATAGGAGTCTAGTTTTAAATCCTCCAATACTTTTGTATTACGAACATTTAAAATAATAAACAGCTATACTATTTTCGACAATGGCAAAATTCTTAAACACCACCCTCCTCAATCAATGGATTCCTAAATTAATTGATGAAACAGAGCGAGAGCTTATTATTATAGTTCCTTACATCAAAATGTCGGAGCAAATTTTTAATCATTTGAAAAAGGCTAACCAAAGAGGTGTAGAAACAACTATAATTTATAGAGAGGATAAATTATCGGTAACCGAGAAGCAGAAGCTAATGGAACTCTCTAACCTTAATTTATTACATCATCCCAATGTGCATGCTAAATGCTATTACAACGAGCATTACATGATTATTGGTTCTATGAATTTGTATGAGTTCTCGCAACTCAACAATCGAGAAATGAGTGTCTTATTGCATAGAGATGCATTAGCAGAAGATGAAAACAGGTTTGGTGCAGGGGGCGATGGCGAAGAAATATTTTTGGATGCCATACATGAGATTAGAGATATTGTAAACGGTGCACATATCGAGAAAAAAAGCAGAGAAACCATTGAAGAAGGCTTTGACATGAACATCATTAAAACACCTGATGAATTTGCAGAAGAACAATGTAGAATACTCAACAAAATATTCTTAAACAAGAAGTTTAAAGCCCAAGAAGTTAACGGTAATTGGTGTTGTGTTTCAAAAAACTATTTCGACAATATTGATATTCGAATTACGCACCGTGTAGAATTTGTATTCAGTAAAGACGAGCAATGGTTTACTGAATTGCATAAACGAGCATTACCACAATACAAAGAATTCATGTTTGAAGGGTTTAAGTTCTATTGGACGCCCTATTTAAAAATGACATCGCTTTATGTAGATGGTTATTATAAAAAATGGTCAACTTTTAACGAAGAACAATATTGGTTGGAAATGAAAGCCGGTATTGACAATGTCATTAAGTATTTACGGCAGTATATGTAGCCATTTTTCATTGATAACAACACTTCCAATGAACCTCAATGCCGCGTTAGGGATTGCAGTGGAAATCCTGCGGCAATTCTTATTGGCGCAGATTGCAACGAAAAGCCCGTAAAACGCCAAAAAAATGCACACAATTTTTCTATTGTGGCAAAGAGTTCCAACCGAAAACCAACCCTGCATTCTTGCGCCAGATGAAAAAACGTTAAAAGAGCTATGCTTCAAGCATCAGCAGCTTTTTAAAAAAAAGCGTATCGTTTTGGTATTGGATATACATATAATCAAATACACAGAGAAGGAGTAAGATGGGAGAGGCTATAATCGGAATTTCGGTGTGGATATGAAATGCCAATAGCAGAAAATAACCAAAGGAAACCCATACAAAAAGAAGTTTGAGTACATCGAGATGATTCTTTTCGCTTTTTTGAAAAAAGCGTATACCATACAAAATAATTACACTACCCGAGCCAATCATGATCATTTGATTTGCTCCCGGCCAATGCATAATCTTTATCAGCATACCTAATACCAATACTACTATCGCTATTGCTATCGCATACCAAAATTTAGCATGGGTTACACCTCTAGTATCATACAACAAATAAATGCCTGAACAGCGCATAACTATATTGCCATATAAATCGATTCCATCGATAAATCTTAAGCCTATTTCAAAATAGCGGAGAATTAAACCGGCAATAACAAGCAGTGTAGTGAGCAAGAAGACTTGCAATGTGATTCTGTTGGGCATGGGTGCTTTTATGGTGTAAAATAAGGCTTTTTGTTTGTTTTATTGTTTCACCTGTGGTCGGTGTTATCACCGCACCACTTCATCTTATAATCTTCTTCTCGGTTGGTGATAACTCTACAGGTGTTCGGAAGAAAAATTTTCGTCATTTCGACCGAGTCCGCGAGTGGAGAAATCTCAGTGAATCATAGACAGAGACTTCTCCTCGGAAGTCGAAGTGACGGCTTCTATAATTTTTCACCTGTGCGCGGTGTTATCACCGTACCACTCCATTTAAATAAGCTTCTTGGTTGGAGATAATAGCAACTGAAGGTAAGAGGAACCACCTCCGCTCCCGCCAAAGGCGGGACCACCTCCGCCAGCGGAGGACAGCATTCTGCTTCATTCAAAATTGTGCTAGTAAATGAACCACGCACCACTTCGCTTAAATTCTGTTTCTTGTTAGGCTATAAAAACAGCAAAGGAAAAATAGCATATCAGAAAGGAGTGTGTTACCTACTCTTCTTCATCTTCATCAAACACATCTTCCGCATCATTGCGGTCCAATGGCTTAGCGAAAAGAAGTGCTTGAGCAAATTCTTTTTTGAATAATTTTTCACTCAACTGGGTGCTTATTTCACTCTTCACTTCGTAACAATCGTTCGCAGCATTAAAATGAATTAGAAAAAAATAGAGTGCAGTGTTTTTATGATTCACTGTGCCCACGGTATCGTCTTCGTTGCCGAATACGGCAATCACTAAGTCGTTGTTCTCTAGTAATTCTATATACTCGATATTAAAATCGCCACGTGGGGTATGTATTTTCTTGCCGGCTTTTAAAAGCGAAATATTGGCAAAATCTACTTCCGCTTTTGCGCAAGATTCTACTAACCATATCAGTTCAGGAATTATGTCTTGAATAGCTAAGGTTCCTGCCCGTAACTTTTTGAGCAAAGCATTACCGCTTTTTTTATTCAATGTGTTGCGGACCCACACACCAAACAACATGGCCAACACGGCAATGGCATACATCGAGAGCTTATACATAGTACTTAGGGTTTTAACGAAAACTAAAGTAAGAAAATTAGGTTAGGTTATAGTTGAGGTGGGGGGGGGTAGTACCACACCAATTTTAAATCAACTTCTACCTGTGGTCGGTGTTATCACCGTACCACACTATTTTAAATAAGCTTCTTGGATGGTGATAACTGCAATTGTAGGGAAAAGAACCACCTCCGCTCCCGCCAAGGGCGGGACCACCTCCGCCAGCGGAGGACAGCAGTGTGCTGCATTCAAAATTGTGCTAGTAAATGAACCGTTTTCACCTCTGGTCGGTGTTATCACCGCACCACTCCATTTAAATAAGCTTCATGGAATGCTGTAACACTTAATAAGAATTATGTAACGTTTTGTAGTTTAATTAGCGCTCCATTTTTCAATCAGCATCTCGGTTGTTGATAACACCAACCAACGGAAAAACGGAAAAAATCTTTAAATTCTCCTTTTACTAACACCATGATTTTACCTGAAATTAAAAAACGCTAACAACCCAACAAGAAATGATTAAATTTGGAATATGAAAAACGATGAAGAAATATTTGAGTCGCTTATTACAGGTGGTTTAATAGGTGCTACATTGGGAGCCATACTTACAAACAAAAGCGAAAACGGCACTATTCTTGGCGCAATGGCTGGTGCTGCAATTTTAGCTACCTTTAAAGCTAACCAAAAAGCAATGCAAACAAATTTACCCATGTTTGTGGAGGAGAATGGAAATCTGTATCAAATCCAATCGGGAGGAATGAAGAAACTGATTCGAAAAATCGACAAGCCTTCAATTCGATTAAAGGAACATTTTAAGTTAGTATAAAATGACAACCAAAAGAATGAGAGTTTTTCCATTTTCACCTGTGGTCGGTGTTATCACCGTACCACTCCATTTTTAAAATCATTATCTCTGTTGGTGATAACTGCAACTTTAGGACAGAGGAACCACCTCCGCCCCTCCTCTGTCGTGGCACCTCCGCCAGCGGAGGACAGCAGTGTGCTTCATTCAAAATTGTGCTAGTAAATGAACCGTTTCCTCGTTGTAGGGTATTTCCACCCTACAACAGTGTAATTATACTTTTGTAATAATCTTGTAACACTTTATAAGAATTGTATAACGAAATGCAAAGCTATTTACTAATGAATCTTTCGACTACTATCATGAGATTCCCGCCTCCGCGGGAATGACGTTCTAAAGAGCAATGTCCAATGTCAAATTCTTACAGCTTAAATCAATATATCTTAAATCAATATATCTTAAATCAATACATCTTAAATCAATACATCTTAAATCAATACATCTTAAATCAATATATCTTAAATCAATACATCTTAAATCAACTCATCTTAAATCAATAAATAGTAAATGCATGCTGAATGCCGCGTTAGGGATTGCAGTGGAAATCCTGCGGCAATTCTTATTGCCGCAGATTGGAACGGAAAGCCCGTTAAAACGCCCAAAAAAGTATTTTGTCAAAGTCCCTCCTGATCAAGGAGGGATTTAGGGTGGTCGCATTTCAAGTCCCTCCTTTGGAGGGATTTAGGGAGGTCACAAAAAAAAGACGACCCTTGCGAGTCGTCTTCCTTATAAGTTTGGTTTTGCTTAAAATACGTTCAACAACGAGCGCATGTGTGCCCACGATTGTCCTTCTAAGGTAAAGGCGATGATGGCCCAAATCAAGAAGGTAAACGGAACAAATACGGTCATTAAAAAGCCTTTGGTTTCGTGTTTCAAGTGCATAAAGGTACCCATGATGTAGTACACTTTAAATACTGAAGCTACAACCATAAATAAGTTAATGGCCCATTTGAAGTTTCCGCCTGTTGGGTTGAAGTGGTCGTAAACAATGGCAATACCTACCTCTGTAATGGTAACTACAGAAAGTATGATAATGGTTTTCAATACATCTTTGCGGCTATCGCTATATTCTTGGTCGTTCCAGTGTAAGTGGCCTTCCGGCATTTCGTGATTATTTTCCATATCGAATAAGTTATTTAGAATTTAATAGATGATCGTTTTTGATGGATTATAGTAGATAGAAGCTTAAGAATACATACACCCAAACTAAGTCAACAAAGTGCCAGTACAAACCAATTTTCTCTACCATTTCGTAGTGTCCGCGTTTTTCGAATGTGCCGTTCCAAGTTGCTACGGTTAACCACGTTAACAATACAACCCCTCCGAATACGTGCAATCCGTGGAAACCGGTGATGATAAAGAACAACTGACCGAAGTTTACAACTTTTGTAGCCTCGCTAGCGGTTGTAGCGGTCATTCCATCGTGGATTAAGTGTGTCCACTCTAAATACTGGCAACCTAAGAACAATACGCCACACACTAATGTTGGAATAAGGAATTTGATTACTCCGCTTTTGTTCATACGATACCCTTCTTGTACGGCTCTTACCATGGTGTAAGAACTCACAATCAATAGGAAGGTCATAAAACTTACGAATACCAATGGTAAGTTGTAGTGATCTAAACCGTGGATAGGAATAGATTTGAATACCTCTGCTGCTTTCGGCCATGCTTCAGACTGCGTGAAACGCAATGCAGAATAGGCAATAAGGAACGATGCAAACGTGAAGGTATCCGATATAAGGAAATACCACATCATCACCTTACCATAGCTGGTTTTGAACGGAGAACGACCCCCTGCCCATAATTCCTGCTCAGAAGGCTGAGCGTGATGTCCGTGTTCTAAAGTAGCTGCCATGTTTTACTAACTTTTTATTGATAATTAAAGTAAAAAAATAAATACAAATATATCCAAACGATATCGATGAAATGCCAAAACGAAACCAGTAATTCCATGTGCAACAAGCGTTTTGGATTAACGGTGTTGTTCATTTCGTATACCGGATTTTTTCGGTCGCGAAACGCAAAGAATAAGAAGAATAAGGTCACAATCAGTCCGATCATAATATGAAATCCGTGTAAGTAGGAAATCAAAAACACAAACTGTCCCGAGATATTTCCGGTTATCGATTTACCGATGGCATTCATGGCACTCCAACCAATATATTGGCAGTAGAGAAACACAATAGCCATCAAAAAACCGGCTGTGAGCAAGGCTCTAAACGTTGAAAAACTTGCTTTTCGGTAAGCGACTAATGCGGCATGCATCAACACACTTACTAAAACAATGGCTGCTGTTCCGTACATAAATACAGTTGGCAACCGAAAGTTCTCCCACGATTGAAAATCGCCTTTCTTCAAAATCATTGCGCTGGTTAACGCTGCAAAGAACATTGTCATACTTGCCATTCCAAGCCAGAGTGCAAACTTTTGCGGATGAACCCCGGTGTACTCGGTAGTACTTTTTAACTCGTTTAAATATTTATCCTCTCCCACTTTACTCCGTTAATTTTCAATTGTCAAATGCACTTTCAATGTCAAAATATCCAATCAACTTTGTGCCGCGGTTATATTCTGTCTAACACCATCGCCAATTGTACAATCGGCAGATAAGCAAAAGACATCAATAACACTCTTTTCGCTGAGGCGTCATCGCAATTTCTGTAGAACTGCGTAGCAGTCCACAAAAAGAAAACGCCCATAATCAACATCACACTTGCTCCGTAAATACCTACCATACCAAAGGTATAAGGCATCATCGAAACAATCAATAAGAACGCACAATAAATCAATGAATGAATAGCACTAAATCTTGTTTTTCCGCTTTGTGAAGGCAACATCATAATGCCTGCCTTCAAGTAATCTTCATACCGCAACCAACCTATCGACCAAAAATGCGGGAACTGCCACAAAAACTGTATAAAGAACAGCAATGAAGCAATAAAATAGTTGAAGGTAGATGGATACGTTGCACATACATAACCGATAGCCGGTGGTAATGCTCCGGGAATAGCGCCAACAAACACTGCCGCTGAAGATACTTTCTTCATAGGCGTGTAGATGAATGCATAACTCAAAATAGAGATAGCACCCATAATGGCAGCCAACGAACTAAATTTCAACCACAAAATCAACAAACCTGAAACACCCATCACTCCTGCTGCAATAATTGCTTCGGAAGTGGTCATACGGCCTGTGGGCAACGGACGATCTTTGGTTCGCTCCATTATCGCGTCTATATCTTTCTCAATCACTTCGTTGAAGGCATTTGCCGAACAAGTAATCAATAAACCCGATAACACGAACAAGAAGAAAACACCAAAACTGAATTGCGTGTATTCTGCACCAAACAAATAGCCCAACAAGCCCGATAACACTACGGTTACACTCAATCTAAACTTAGTTAAGAGTGCATACTCTCTAAGTTTAAACAAGATCAGACTTGATAGTTTTAATGTTTGCGTTTGTGCCACGTCAGTTTTTATTAAAGCTTATTTATGTTCTTCTTCACCCGGTGCTAAAGGCGTAGTTTGTGGAGTAAACTCACGTCCGTTCACAGAGTAATCATATGGCCAACGGTGTACTGCAGGAATATCGCCAGGCCAGTTACCGTGCAATCTTGCTACAGGAGCAGTCCACTCTAATGTATTTCCACCCCATGGATTGTTGTACTCGCCTTCTAATTTTCTTCCTTTGAAGATGCTGTAGAAGAAGTTAACGATGAATAGGATTTGTGCTAAGAATACGATAATAGCAGCAACAGAGATAAACACTACCAAACTATCGAACGAACTGAATGTATCGAAGTTTGAGAATGAATAATAACGTCTTGGCAAACCGGTCATGAAGTGCATTGGGAAGAAAATCGCATATCCTCCAATCAATGTAATATAGAAGTGAATGTAACCTAATGTTTCGTTCATGTAACGTCCGTACATACGAGGGAACCAGTGATACACCCCTGCAAACATACCGAAGAAACCGGCAACCCCCATTACAATGTGGAAGTGGGCTACAACGAAGTAGGTATCGTGCAATTGAATATCGATAGAAGAGTTACCCAACATCAAACCGGTCAAACCACCCGAAATGAACATCGATACGAATCCGATAGCGAACAACATTGGTGTTGTTAAACGAATACTACCTTTCCAAATGGTACCAATCCAGTTGAATACTTTAATGGCAGAAGGAACGGCAATCAACAAGGTAAACAATACGAATACGGCTGCTAAGTTCGGGTTCAAACCGGTAACAAACATGTGGTGGGCCCAAACCAAGAACGATATAATAACGATAGCCATCATCGACACCACCATCGCACGATATCCGAAGATAGGCTTACGCGCGTGTGTTGATAATACTTCTGATACGATACCCATCGCAGGAAGAATAATGATATATACTTCCGGGTGACCTAAGAACCAGAATAAGTGCTGGAACAATACCGGTGAACCACCTTTGTAATCTAATAAGTTACCGTTAATTACAATTTGATTCAAGTAGAATGATGTACCTAATAAACGATCGAACTCCAATAAAGATACACCCGCTAACAATGCAGGGAATGATAAGATACCTAGTACAGCAGTGAACAAGAACGCCCAAATGGTTAATGGTAAACGCAACATGTTCATTCCTTTTGTTCTTAAGTTCATGATAGTAGCCACATAGTTCAAACTACCTAATAATGAAGAAACAACGAATAAAGTCATAGATAAGGCCCAAAGGTCAAACCCTAACATTGAACCTTTGTTTACCGCTTCCAAACGCATACCATTTAGTGGTGGATATGCCGTCCAACCTCCCGATGCTGCACCGGTTTGAACGAAGAAAGAAGCAAACATGATAACAGATGCCGTGAAGAAAAACCAATACGACAACATGTTCATGAAGCCGGAAGCCATATCACGTGCTCCAATTTGATAAGGAATCAATAAGTTAGAAAATGTACCCGACAAACCTCCTGTTAATACGAAGAATACAAGGATGGTTCCGTGCATGGTTACCAACGACAAGTAAAACTCATTGCTGATTTTACCGCCCTCAGCCCATTTCCCTAAAAATGTTTCTAATACCGGAAACGTTTCATTTGGCCATCCCAATTGCAAACGGAAAAGTACTGAAAGTAATCCTCCGACAACTCCCCAAAACATACCCGTAATCAAAAATTGTTTAGCGATAGTTTTGTGATCTTGACAGAAAACATAAGTCTCTAACCAAGACGACTCATGATGAGCGTGATCATCATGTCCGTGCGCTGAATGTGCTCCGTGGTCAACTGTTGCAGTATGCATATTATCTATGTTGTTTTTGAGAATAAATTATTTTTTAGTAACACGTACATCGATACGTCTGTTCTTTGCTCTTCCTTCTTCTGTAGCGTTATCAGCCACCGGATGTTGATCTCCGTAACCTTCTGCTTTCAAACGAGAATCGGCAACGCCTAATTTTACTAATTCAGCTAATACCGATTTTGCTCTATCGTCAGATAAGGCTAAGTTTTTCTTGGCATCACCAGAATTATCAGTATAACCACCAATTTTCAATTCAACAGCAGGATAGGCTTTCAAGATCTCAGCCATATTTTTCACTTGCTCTTGCGACTCTGGTTTCAAGGTAGATTTACCGGTTTCAAACAACAAACGATCGAAAGAAAACCAAGTGGTTTTGTCAACTTGTTTGCCTTTATCTTCGATAAATGAAATCAATTTTGATTCGATACCGTTAGACAATGCGCCTAATAACTCTACGCCACTTGCTAATGTTTTTTTGAAAATACTTACTTCAGCTGTAGGCTTAACTTCTTCAGTAGCCTTCTCTGCCAATGTAGCTTTTACTGTAGTTTCGTAGTAAGAAGTTTGTGTTTTCATCCACTCTTTGTATTCTGCTTCGTTAGCCAATACAACCACTTCTTTTTGCATACCGTAGTGAGAACGTCCACAAATCTCAGTACAAGCCAATTCGTATTTAAATGTTTGCCAACGTGGTAATCCTGTTGTAGGATTCACTTCTTGCCACCAAGGTAAAGTACTTAAGTACTCTTGCATTTCTTTAGTAGAATATTTTGGTGTAAAATAGAATTGTGTAGGTAAACCCGGAACACAGTCCATTTTCACACGGAAATGCGGCAAGTAGAATGAGTGAATTACATCTAACGCACCTAATTTTACTAATACCGGTTTATCTTTAATCAATACCAATTGCTCAGAGAAGAAGTCGTCATGACTTTTCGCATCACTCCAGTTGATACCTAATTCGTTGGTTGGTGTAATGTGCTCTTTATCAATAATTCTTTCGCCAAATTTACCATCAGTACCAGGGTAACGTAATGTCCATTTAAATTGTTGTGCAGTAACCTCAACTACTTGCATGTTTTTATCGCGAGCTTCAACATCGAAGATTTTAAACCAAGCACGCATACCCATTACAACAAGAATGGTGAGAACGATAGAAGGAATAATAGTCCAAACTACCTCTAATTTATTGTTATGCGAATAGAAATACGCCTTTTTGTTTCTTGATTCGTTATAACGGAATGCAAAGTAGAACAAAGCAATCTGCGTTAAGATGAACACCACGGTCATGAAGAACAATGTTACATAGAATAATCTATCGGTCTCCTCGCCATGATATGAAGCCGCTTTCGGAATCATCAACGGTGCTAAATGCTTTAATTGAAAAGCAATAGACCAAAATAGTCCAACCAAGAAGGCAAGCATCAAATAGCCGTTTACCTTGCTTTCTTTCTCATAACTGTTCGGATTGCCCGATAATGATTTCGATAATTCGTTGGTTTTACCAATTAAAACCAAGATTACATACATTAAAACTAAGGCACCAAATACTAATAAAGTTGTCATAATTTGATTATTCTATTTTCTAATTATTCTTTTCTCGTGTCGTTTATTGCTATCACTGAAAGTACCTGATTAAGCGTACTCTACGTGGTGACGTAATGATTCTTTCAAATATGGATCGCTCTCGTTGATTAATGGTTCTTTGCTCAACGTGTTGAAGAACATGAACAAGAATGCGCCAACGAAACCGGCTAATACCATTAATTCAAATATACCTAAACCAACATAAGAGGTTACTGCAGCATGTTCACCATGTCCTTCAGTGTGTTCTCCGTGAGCTTCTGTAGCGTGCTCGCCATGTGCTTCAGCAGCATGTTCAACATGTGCCTCTGTAGCGTGAACCTCTTCTTTAGCAGCATCCGTAGCAGCAACCGCTTCGGTAGTGGCAACAGCTTCAGCAGCAGCAACCGCTTCTTTAGCCCCTTTGTTTTCTGCTAATAAAGTATAGTCAGCTTTTTGAATAGAAGCTTCGTGTTTTGCGGCATGATGTGTTTCAACAGCATTAGGTTCTAAAGCAACCATGTTGAAGAAATCTAAATAGTGACCGAAGATGATAACTACAGATGCAAATCCAATGATTTTATAGTTACGTTTGTTACCTCTTTTCAAAATCACTAACAATGGGAACAAGAAGTTCAATGCCAAAGCTAAGAAGATAGTGAATTTCAATGTAGGAACGTTGAAACGTTTCACCCAATAGTTAGTATCCTCCGGCATGTTACCATACCATTGCAACATGAATTGAGAGAACCACAAGTAGGTCCAGAAGATAGAAAATCCAAACATGAATTTTCCTAAATCGTGGATGTGGTTTTCGTTTACTTGTGCTAAGTACCCTCTCGATTTCAAGAACAATACTAACAAGATAGAGAAGGCAAATGCTGCACAACCGTAGCTGGCGAAGTTATACCATCCGAACAAAGTAGAATACCAATGTGGATCGATGCACATAACATAATCCCAACTTGCAAACGATTCTGTAACAGCGAATACTAAAATCCAAAGTGCAGCCCATAATTTAGACCATTTGTACACTGCTTTGTCGTTCATGTTTTTAGCAGAAAATGCTTTCACCACACGGTTACCTAACACAACCCATAATACAACATAAAGCACCATACGTGCTGCCCAGAATGTAGGATTGTAGAATGTTTGTTTCGTAACGTCAAGTAATTTTCGGTGATCTTCAATCATCCAATGGTCATACAAGTTATGTAAATGAGCGTAAGACGCACCAACAATAACAAGCGTAAGTACCGCTCCTACCACAACGAAACCTGACAATGACATAACCACTCGTTTCACCACAGAAATCCATCCGCTATAGCCCAATGTGTTGGCAGCTACAAAGAAGATTCCGAATATGCCTATTCCCGTGAAGAAATAAGAGTTGATTAACAAGTTAGTCCAAAATCGGCTATGCTGATTTTCCGGGTACAAGATGAAGGATCCTAACAATCCCACTAAACCTACTACCATGAGTATGTAAAGTGTCTTTTTTATTCCGTCTGTGAATTCAAAACGTTCTGTCATCGCTTTATAATTGAATTATTTTTTTGAATCTGATTTGTCTTATTTTTTTGCAGTAGCAGTAGAATCTGTTTTAGCAGCAACAGCGGTAGCGCCAACACCGGCTAAACTTTTAATATACTGAATTACTTGCCATCTTTCTGTTACATTCAATGAGTAACCGTAGCCGCCCATCATACCTTTTCCGTAGCTAACAGAATAGAAGATATTTCCATCGTTGATTTCTGTTAATCTTGTTTTATAACTTGGTGGAACGGCAGTATAAGGACCATCAGAACCATCTTCCAAAGTAATCAAGTTACCTGCTCCATCACCGGCTGCGCCATGGCAGTTCACGCAATGTGTAGTGTATAATTTCTTACCGGCATCTTTGTTCTCGTCAGTAAACGGAAGAGGATTTTTCAATGTAGCTCCTGCTCTATCGTATTCTTCTTGCCATTTATCTTGATCGTGTGTGAAGTGATTTTTAGCCGTGTACGAAAGTAAGTAGGCAGAATTGCTTCTGATGTTCTCATCCATAGGAATCCATCCGCGTGGAATTGTTCCTTGTACAGGCTTTCTTGCTGAAGCACTATCACCGCTTTCGTTCACAATTACACTTTGAGCATACGGTTCCAAAGCGTTGGAATAAGTCATATCCGGCATGTAAATTTTGCCCGGTTTTTTGATGTCGTGGCTGCACGATGAAGTTACCAACGCAACTAAAACAGCCATTACAGATAGATATAAATAATTTTTCATCATTGCTCTATGATTATTCGTTTTCAGAAAAAATTCGCTTCTTAACTTCTACAGCACCTTGACCGCTCAATACCGCTTTCAATTGCTCCACATCAGCCTCAGATTTTCCTTCGATATCGAATACCAAAGCAAAACGATCGTCCGTTGTTCTTTTATCAAAAATTCGAGGGATATAACCCGGGAACAGTTTGTTTCTTACACAATAGGTCAATACCATACCTACCGCAGCGAACAATACCGTCATCTCGAAGGTAATCGGGATGAAAGAAGGTAATGGCCAATTAGGCTTACCACCAAAGTTCAATGGATAGTTGGTGGTCATCACCCAGCTCATGATGGATAATGCGAAAGTTGTTCCGGTTGCACCAAACAAGAAACCTGCAGTATGCAAACGTGTATCTCTGTATCCTAGAGCAGTCTCCAATCCGTGAACCGGGAATGGAGTCAACGTCTCATAAATCTCAATTCCGTCATGACGAATATGCTCGATGGCGTGAAGAAATACTTCTTCATGATCCCACAATCCTAAAAGGTAATTGTTGCTTTGTGTTGCCATTATTGTGATGATTAATGTTTAAAATTATTTATCGTCTTTGTCTAATATTCCAAATGTAGTGTGACCTACGAAGCCTCCGTTTTGTTTTTCGTCTTTCAAGGCACGCTCACGTTTAGCTACCTCAGATGAAGTTCTGAATACTGATTTCACCTCGGCAATAGCGATTACCGGGAAGAAACGGCAGAACAACAAGAACAAGGTCATGAACAATCCGATTGATCCGATATAGATACCCATATCCACCCATGTTGGTGTGAAATAGTTCCAGCTTGAAGGCAAGAAGTCATCCGCCAAAGAAGTAACGATAATCACGAAACGCTCGAACCACATACCAATGTTTACGAAAATCGATAGGATAAACGTAATCCAAAGATTTCTGCGGAAAGGTTTGAACCAATACAATTGAGGAGATAATACGTTACAGCTCATCATCCATGCATAAGCCCACCAGTATTTACCTAATGCTCTGTTGTAGAAAGCAAACTGCTCATACAAGTAACCCGAATACCAAGCGATGAACATCTCTGTGATATATGCGATACCCACGATAGAACCAGTTAATACGATGATTTTGTTCATCGACTCGATGTGGTTCACGGTGATATAGTCTTCCAAATTAAATACCTTTCTTACGATCAACATCAACGTTTCCACCATAGCGAAACCAGAGAAGATCGCACCGGCTACGAAGTATGGAGGGAAGATAGTTGTATGCCATCCAGGAATAACTGAAGTGGCGAAGTCAAAAGATACGATCGTGTGAACTGATAGTACCAATGGAGTAGACAAACCTGCCAATACCAATGATAACGACTCGAAACGTTGCCATTGTTTAGCAGTACCTGTCCAACCGAAAGAAAGGATGTTATATATCCATTTTCTAGTTTTTCCGTTTGCTCTATCACGGATAGTAGCGAAGTCAGGCATCAAACCTGAATACCAGAACAACAACGATACGGTGAAGTAAGTCGAGATTGCGAATACGTCCCAAAGCAATGGTGAGTTAAAGTTCACCCATAATGGACCTCTTGTATTTGGGTAAGGGAAGATAAAGAAAGCCATCCATACACGACCCATGTGGAATACCGGGAACATACCGGCACAAATTACGGCAAAGATAGTCATCGCCTCAGCTGCACGGTTAATACCTGTACGGAAACGCTGACGGAACAACAATAAGATTGCTGAGATCAAGGTTCCTGCGTGACCGATACCAATCCACCAAACGAAGTTGGTAATATCCCAAGCCCAGTCTACCGTTTTGTTCAATCCCCAAGCTCCAATACCGTAGTAAACTGTCCATCCCAAACAGAATACAAACAATCCGGCAAGTGCTCCGAAGATAATCATTAACGGCCACCAGCCTTTGTACGTTCGCTCGGTTGGTCCTACGATATCATCAGTGATTTTTGTATAGTTCTTATCTAAACCGTTGATTAAGGGTTCCCGAAAGTCTGACTCGTATGCGTGCATTTCTTCTTATTTTTAAGTTTAGCGATTCTTTAAATCTTACTTTTTCTTTATTATGCTTTTTCTGATCGGTTACGAACTTTGGTCAAGTAGTATACGTTCGGCATAGTGTGAATCTCTTCGATAACACCGAATGCGCGCTCATCATTCATTGACGTGAATACTTGACTTGTTTTGTCGTTTCTATCTCCGAATACCAATGCTGATGTAGGACAAGCTGTAGTACAAGCTGTAGTCGCTTCTCCGTCTTTCAATGGTCGGTTTTCTTTCTTAGCGGTTAACTTAGCGGCTTGCAAGTTCTGGACGCAGAAAGAACATTTCTCGATAACCCCTCTAGAACGAACCGTTACGTCTGGGTTCAATACCATTCTTGTTAACGGCTCATGAAGTTCACGCGTAATTCCTGAAAGCGCTCCTTCGTTTGCCCACATTTTACCAACTTTCTCGTTAAAGCTATCTGCTCCTTGATAATCGTACCAGTTGAAACGTCTAACTTTATACGGACAGTTGTTGGCGCAATAACGCGTACCGATACATCTGTTGTAAGCCATTTGGTTCAAACCTTCTGAAGAGTGGTTCGTTGCTGCAACCGGACAAACGTTTTCGCATGGTGCATTATCGCAATGCTGACACATCATCGGTTGGAACACAACATCCAATTTCTCCGGAGCTAAAGTATCTGCTCCGTCTTGAATCATTTCAGTGTAAGTGAAATAACGGTCGATACGCAACCAGTGCATCTCGCGTGAACGAATCACTTGATCTTTACCAACCACCGGTACGTTGTTTTCTACGTTACAAGCTGTAACACAAGCTCCACAACCAATACAAGAGTTCAAGTCTACTGTTAATGTCCAATGGTGCCCTGATTTCTCGTGCTCGTAGTAAAGGGTAACCATTTCTTCTTTGATCTTCTCGCGATCTTCATTTCCGGCAGATGCACTTTTTACATATTCCGGCAATGTAGTTTCTTTCACTACACCACGTCTCTTAATTCCACCCAAACCTTTCAAGGTAATGTTGTGGTGTGTTTGTGTGATCGCTAATTTTTGTGTTTCTCCGGTTACTTTGATAGTAGCTGTTGTTGTAGATACTAAGTTATCGCCCACTAAAGCTAAGAACGGATAAGCGTTAGCACCGATTTTCAATTCATCGTGGTTCACTACTGTTTTTCCGTATCCAACTGCGATACCGAAAGCGCCTTCTGCTTGACCGGGAACAGCAACTGCAGGCAACTTGATTGTTTTTCCGTTTGCAGTAACTTCAACGATAGTGTAATCTTTCAATTCCAAATCGTTTTTGATACCGTTTTTCTTCGCCCAAGACACCGGTACACTTAGGTAGTTATCCCAACATACTTTCGTAATTGGATCCGGTAATTCTTGTAAGAAAGGATTATCAGCCCAGAAACCGTTTCCGGCTGCTACTGATTCGTATAATTTAATTTGAACATCGCCACCTTTGCTGTAAGCTGCTGCTACTGCAGATGCTGCCTCTTCAGCACCACCTTTGAATGACGCTTCTCCACCACCTGAAGTAACTACTTCACCATCATGCACTGCGATATCCCAGAATCCGTCAAAGCCAACGGTTCTTTTTTGATTCGGATATACCGAACGCTCCCAATTGGAACGGATGAAATCGTAGTATGAAGTTTCAACACCAGACCATTTCAACAATGTATCTTGTGCCTGACGTGTATCGAATAATTTAGAGATAGTAGGTTGAGCGATATTGTATATTCCTTTTTTAGGCGACACATCGTTCCAAGACTCTAACCAGTGAGAATCCGGACAAACATAAGTACAAGCCTCAGATGTTTCGTCTCTTCTGTTACTGAACGAAACACTCAATTCCGCTTTTTTCAAAGCCTCAGCCAATTTATCGGCCATTGGATGCGTTAATAATGGATTTGCATCGAAGAAAAGAACAGCTTTAGTAGAACCGTTTGATAAGCCTTCTAACAATGACGCTAATGCTTTATCAGAACCGGTTTTCGTGTTGTAGCTATTCGCAAAAGAAAGTGTGGTGCCGTAGTTGCCTAATGTATTGTTGATAGCGTTCACTACCACTTGTACATTCGCATCGTTAGAACCTGAAACTACTAAAGAAGAACCTTTAGCTGCCAATAATTCTTTCGCTACTGCGTTTATTTTTTCGTTAGAAGAACCTGCGCCTGAAACTGCTTTCAACAATTCAACTGCGTGTAATGATTCTTCGTTTGGTTTGCAAACAATACGTTGATCGGCACTAGCTCCTGTAAGGGTTAATGTAGATTCAACTTGAATATGACGAGACATTTTTCTGTTCTCGGCATTTACTTTTCTGTTTTTAGCCCAGTCTGCTGCAAATTCTACAGGCGATAACCATGTACCCAAGAAATCGCAACCTAAGCTTACAATTACAGAAGCCTTATCAAAGCTGTAAGAAGGAATAGCACGAACACCAAACGATTTCTCGTTAGCGTCCAAAATTCCTGCATAAGATACTGCATCGTTTACTAAGTGCTCTGCTTTATATTTCGCTACAAAACCTTCGATAGCTGCTGCTGTAGAAGGAGAAGCTACTGAAGAAGAGAATAAAACAATTTTACCTCCGGCAGCGCTGATAGCATTTAATTTTGCTCCGATTTCAGCATCCGCTTTTTCCCAAGAAATACTTTCTTTTCCTTTTTTAGGACCGGTGTAACGCGCTCCATCATACAAACTCAACACAGATGCCTGTGCTCTAGCCGATGTTCCGCCTTTTGTTACAACAGATAATTTATTGCCTTCAATCTTGATAGGACGACCCTCACGTGTTTTAACCAACACAGAAGCGTAGTCGCCACCTTGATAGAATGTAGACGCATAATAGTTAGCTACACCCGGAATGACTTCTTCCGGTTTCAATGCATAAGGAATTGATTTACGCACAGGCATTTCACATGCAGTGGCAATAGCTGCAGCAGTAACACTAAAGCCTAACATTTTCAAGAAATCTCTACGATTTGTTGAAGCAGTAGTGCTGATAGGCTCTACAACAGAATCCAATGCAGGCAATTCGCTGGCGAACTCCTTATCTAACTGGGCAACAAAAGCGGGGCTTTGCTCCAACTCTTCGATTCCTTTCCAGTAGTTTTTTTCCATGCTATATCTTTTTAAACGCTGACTTTTTTATAATTAAAGCACTAATTGATTTCTAAATTGCTATTGATTAATAGTGACATTTAGCACACTCTGTACCTCCGATTTTCTCTACAGTAACCTTGTCGATAGTTTTGTTTTTCAACTGCTCGTGTAGTTTCTCGTAAGTACTGTAATAGTTGTTTCCTCCAAACTGCACCTCAGTTTGACGGTGACAATTTACACACCATCCCATTGAAAGTGGAGCGAATTGATATACTTCTTTCATTTCTTGAATTGGACCGTGGCAAGTTTGACAAGCTACTTTACCCGCTACAACGTGTTGAGCGTGATTGAAGTAAACGTGATCAGGCAAGTTGTGAATTCTAATCCATTGTACCGGACGAGCAGGACGTACATATTTCTGTGTTTTCACATCCCAACCTACTGCATCGTAGATTTTAGCGATTTCTTCTGTACCGTACTCAGGTCCTTTTTGAACGTTTTTGTGACAGTTCATACAAGTATTCAACGAAGGAATACCTGCTGCTTTTCCTTTAGCTGCTGAAGTATGGCAATACTGACAGTCGATTTTATGCTTACCCGCGTGCAATGCGTGGTTATAACGAATTGGCTGTGTTGGTTGATACCCTTGTTGACGACCCAAGCGAATTGCGTTATCTGCTAAGTAGAAACCACCCCATACCAAGAACAACAATAATGCGGCTACTCTGAATTTCGTATTTTTCCAAAATGGAACACTAGCTGCAGGTGCATTTCCTTTAGCTGTTTCTACTACGTTATCTAATTTACGAGCAACTCCAACTAAGATGGCTGCTAGAACCACTAAAAGAGCAACAAACAGATACAATACTGTGCTGTTTTCTTCTTTAGGTGCTTGAGTTGTAGTACCTGCAGTTGGACCACCAGGAGGAGGTGTAGGTGTAACTTCTGAATTATCGACATACAACAAGATTTTGTCGATGTCCTCGTCTTTCAATGCCGGGAACAAGTTCATGGCAGAAGGAGAGTAATTACTCATCTCCACAGCGTATGGATACTTCGCTCCTACCGGTGTGTTATAGTTTTTAATCCATGCGTGCAACCATTCTTTTCCGCTTTTGCCTTGGTAAGCACCTGCTGCTTCCCAACGAGCTGTTACGCCCTTCAAAGCCGGCCCGGTGCCCGCAGTTAAAGGATTGTGACAGCTGGCACAATTGGATTTAAACAATTTTTTCCCTTCAGCCACTTGTGCAGCATCGGCTGCATAAGATGAAGTTGCAACAAACAACAAAAGTGCTGAAAACGCAGTAGTAATAAGTGTTTTGGCTGATAGCCAGTGTATTTTTTTTCCCATCTTCAATTGAATTGTCATGGATTTGTCACAAGACGGGGCAAATATAACTGCTAAAATTTCAAAAAAACAAGCGATTTCAAACAAATATTATGGCTTTGTTAATTAACAGAACATTTGCTCCAAATTCACTGTTTAAAAGGGTTCTAGTAAAGCTTAGAATTATTCTAAATAAAGTATTTATCCACAATGGTCAAAACGGAGTAGTAAATTAACTACTGCCTATATTCAGAAATTGCACTTTTTACACTGCCATGCTTCAAAAGTAAGTCCTTAGCGGATTCTGCACTCAATCCGTTGATTTCCAGTTGTATCATTGCAATACCCCGTTGAATGAGCTTCTCGTTCGACAATTGCATATTCACCATGCGGTTCCCTTCTACCCTTCCAATTTTGATCATTACCGAAGTGGATATCATATTCAGGATTAACTTCTGTGCTGTTCCGCTTTTCATGCGGGTGCTTCCGGTAACAAATTCCGGACCTACCACACAAACAATGGGAAAATCAGCCGCTGCCTCTAATGGAGAATCAATGTTACAAGTAATGCATCCTGTTGTTACTCCATTTTTCCGGCACTCGTCTAAAGCACCTATCACATAAGGTGTAGTACCGGATGCTGCAATACCAACAACAACATCCTTTTCGGAAATGTTATACTGTTGCAAGTCTTTCCAGCCCTGAGTTCTATCATCTTCGGCAAATTCGACTGCTTTGCGAATAGCATTATCTCCTCCGGCAATTAAACCAATAACTAAACCATGCGGAACACCATAGGTTGGAGGGCATTCAGATGCGTCTAAGATTCCCAAACGCCCGCTGGTACCTGCTCCCATATAAAACAAACGACCTCCTGCCAACATTTTATCTACAATTACATCCACCAAGTGTTCGATTTGCGGAATGCACTTTTCTACAGCTATGGGGACGGTTTTATCGACCGTATTGATGTTCGAGAGCAGTTCTTTCGTGCTCATTTTATCGAGGGCTTTAAACAAAGATTCTTGTTCGGTAATTTTTTGCATGCAGTTGATTTCGCGTTAAAGATAATGCAGTTTTCGATTCTGCATTAACAGCGAAAGGAGAGTTGTCTATTATTGTTTTACACCGCATTCACCGGCCTTCATTTCATCAATCCAACGATTGATCAACGCAACCCCTTCTTTGTGGGCTAATACGCGACCTACTTCCGGCATTTTTACACCGGCATCTACCGATTCCATTCGGTAAGATAAAATAGATGCATTGTGATTTCCCGGAACAATATCCCATAACCGATCTCCTGTTCCAATACCGGCAGCAACCGGTGCTTTACAGATACCTAAATTTTCGGGATTGGTATTTTCCAAGTTCACATATAAGCCGGATGTATAGGCCGGTCCGTTCGGATTATGGCAATGCGCACAATTTATCTCCAAATAGGCTCTAGCTCTATCGTTCACAGTAGCGGTAGTATCGTAATAACTAACCATTTTCGGGCATTGTGCGCCTGGTTTAGCGCCTTTCAAAATACCCATAGCAGTCCACTTTTCAATTTGATTTTTTACACCATCTGCGTAAGCATAATCATGATTTAAATTACGCACTTTCGGACCAATAGGCATGAAGGCATTATTTTTATTATCCCAGTGGCAACCTTTACATTGATTCTTATTCGGAATCACATAATCAATATCCATTTTTTTGCCATCATCATGAATCCAACTTACTTGTTTGATATCGCCCGCCACTTCAAGTGTAGCATCGCTTTGATCATCTTTCCAAATATAAGAAAGCGATTCCCAGCCATTTTCGCGATGAACTAACATACGCGTTTCAATGATTCTTCGCCCCTTCGATAAATCCCGAAAATCAAACGGGTAATAGAAGTTTTTAATATAGCATGAACCCACAGGCAAATTCAACACACCCTCTTCTTGGTAATCGACTTGTTTCCCTTTCGGAACGTAGACAAATCGTGCTTTGTGCGCATAGTCCGTAAAAAGCGGTGAAGCCAAATCATAGGGCAATACACCAACATTTGGTTTCAAATCGTTTAACGTCCCTTCAAAAAAATGATACTTCGAAAGTAAATCGAATGATTTATCGGCCACATTCAAAACAACTTCACCAGTGGAGGGTGTTGAACACGAATGCAAAACAAGACCAACAACAATGGTTAGTAATGAAGTAACAACAAGGATAGATTTACGCATATGTAAGGATTGTTCTATGATAACAAAATTAGTATTTCATTGGTTCATGGAAATAAATATTCAGTGATTTTTGTCAGTGTTTTATTATAAAAAAAGGGAAGACGTATTGCCTTCCCCTCTCAATTTAAAATCTTGGTTTACTGCATCAGTTTAACTTCCTTAAGTGCGGGAATAGTACAGTCCATCTTGGTTATATCGTTCGACATATTTGCCGACTTATGTTCCAAATCAATATTGGTATAGGTTACATTTCCATTATTGTGGAAGCAAACTTTTTGATCTTCTTTAGTAGATCCGTCAGCATTTTTATAGGCCGGGTTAATCGACCCATCAAACACTATATCTGGAACTTTGTCGCCAAAGATGGCCGCAAACATTTTCCCGAATAACACAGAATTATCTAATGAACCCGTGCCACGTTCAAATTGATTATCGTGTACCGAAACTCCACCAACATAAGGATCGTAAACGGTATCCTTATATGGCTTCTGTAACGATAAGTAACTAACTACTGCTAAGCTCACTGAGTTATGTCCTTTAATTTCATTACCGAACACTTCGCATTGATTAGTAGCCATTATAATTACACCGGTTCCAGCAGGAATTTCAGAAACGGTAGTGCCCTTTGGTCCAAAGTTTTTTATGTTATTATCAATAATCTTATTGTTGTACACTCTGCATCTTGCACCGTTCTTCACCGGTAAATCAGGTAAATCGAACACTAAAACGCCTCCCGTATTATGCTCGCTTGTATTTTCATATACATCAGCATCCATAGAGTTTTCAATCTCAATACCGGCTACATTACCATGTACTAAATTTTTACGTACAATAATGTTTTTTGATTGTCCTACATAAATACCGGCATCTGACGAACCAAACACTTCACATTCTTCGATTAATACATTTGACGATTGAACCGGATACAAACCATAGGATCCATTAAGCGTAGAACCTTCAGTAGACCAACCCACTTTTAATCTGCGGAATGTAATCCCCTGTGCATCTTGCACTTTAATACAATCGCCTTTTGCGTCTATTACAGCAAAATCTTCTAAAATAGTACCATTAGCGGTGATACGAAGTCCTTCCGCGCCATCTTTCTGTCCTTTGAAATTCAAAATGGTTTTGTCTTTACCCTTTCCACGAATCGTTACATTATTAATCCCATCCAAAATCAACGGACGTGTCATTGTGAAGGTACCTTCCGGCAGCTCAATGACTTCGCCTTCTTTGGCATTGATTAATTTTTCTTGAACCTCCTTTTCGAAGGCAGCACTATCGCCAGAAGAGGCTCCTTTTTGATTACAACCAAACAGGATTAAACCGATGGTGGCTGTTGCAAAAACAGAAAATAACTTGCGCATGGTTTTGATTTTTTTTGTGAATGTATGAAAAATGAATTTAACGTTTTGGATGATATGTCGTTTCGGCATGTGTAAGCCAGTAGCTTTTGTCGAAAGGCATTTGCTTATGCTGCTTTTTAGTGAAAATCTCCATTTGATCGGCATAGTGTTTACTGGTTGGATTCAAGGAATTACCCAGTGGCTCTAAAGTTTCAATCGTTTCAGCACCATCTTTGCCATATTGGACAAACATACAATAGGTATCGCCATGCTCCGGATTAAATTCCAACTTACCATTAATGATATTTGCTTTCGGGTAACTTGGCGATAACAAATCGGCAAAACTCTCAATAGACAGTGCTTTATCGCCTCTTCGCAATTTATGAACCTCACCCCAAGGCACACGGATGGTTCCAAAATTCTTCAACATAAATTCCTTTGCGCGTTTTAAATAATCAACTGTTTGCTCTTCGGTGAGTGGAGTTATCCCGGTAATAAACTCATAATCGCCATAGTGCCTATCGTCCCAAATGGTTTTGATAAATGAGCCGAACAAGGTTGTAGGAATAGAATTCACATCCGTGTTTCTGTCCCAGCCTTGAAGCATTTCGATTGCTTCAGTTAAATCAGGATATTTTGTTTTATCCAAATTCCACAAAGGGCTTAAGGATTTGATGAATTGACTGTTGTTGGGGAAACGTGTTTCATACTTTATCTTCTTGAACTCTTTGTAAGAAAATGTTGGATGCGTATTGAAGAAATTTTTCAACGTAACTGCTCGGTTATTATCGCCAGGGCGTTCATTCACATAATCGGGCAAATTGCAACTTTTGCTGTTCTCGAGGCAGGTGGCGTGATATACATTATTATTGGTATTGAACACATAACCACATTCAGGATTAATGTTATGTGGCATACTATCGAGCGGAACTAAGTTTGTCCATAACGTTTTGCTGGTATTCCCCGGAACAATACCAGCCCATTTGTATTCGAGGTGCTTTCTGTCGGGCAACATCCCATGCGATAAATAGAAGATATTATTCTTTTCATCAGCATAAACCATATTAAATAGTGCTATGGCATGGTTATTTCGAATAGCTGTCCAAAACTGATCGTAGGTTTGAGATTTAGCCATTTCGTACAATTGCTGACCGGTTTTAATGGTCATGTTAGCCGGGAATCGAACAGCATAAAAATTTTCCGTTTTATCGGATTTTATAGTGCATCCGTATTTACTCCAATACGTCATTTTACGAACAGGAATAGTTAATCCCTTCACTTTTACTTTCAGCCAAACAGGGCGCTTCTCCAACGTTTCATATTTGCCGTCAAACTCATATTGCAGTTTATGTTTAGCATGCATATTTAATTTGAATATATCCACCTTATCGAAATAATTCCATGTAAACCCCCAACCCAAATGTTTGTTGGTGCCCATGGCATGGGAGCTTGCACCTTGAAAGGTAACGCCTTGCATATCGAGACCTTCCTCACTTTGCAAGTGCATTTCATAAAAACTTAACGGACCGTTCATTTGCAAATGCGGGTTGATGCAGAGAAACGTTTTTTTCTCGTCTGTAATTTTACTGCTTGCAGCATAGGCATTAGAACCAACCGATGGGTTGAGATGGTCAAAATTGATGGGTTCCTGATCAAACTTACCACCCACCGCATCGCCCACTTGATTCTGGGAATACGATAAAAAACTCATGGTAGCTACAAACGCAGTTAATACATCTTTATCGGTTACCGGAAATGCCTTTTTGATTTTCACTTGCTCGGGGTGTGCAGCGGCATAAGCGTTTAAGCCTTGCACATAACCATTGAGATAGCGTATATAGTCCGGTGTTAAATCTTTAGTATAACGTTCTTCAACAATTTTTCGTGCACCAATCGCATGAACAAAAAAATCGGCCTTTACACCATCAATACCATCTTTACGCCCCATATAGCCTTTGGCTACATACATTAAATTTTGTGTTTCAAAAAAGGCATCTTCAGCATTCGCCCAAGCTAAGCCGTAAGCACAATCAGCATCTGTTTTGCCGAAAATGTGCGGTACACCAAAGCTATCGCGAACAATGGTAACATTATCTGGATTGATGGAAATTGAGGGCTGTGCAAAAATGTTTTGGATAAGTAAAAACGTGAGGGATAGAAAAAATAGTTTTTGCATACAAAAAATTGATGAACTGCTAAAGTAAAGCATTCCAAGCAGTTTACTCTGCTATTAAATCAAGTGGAAAAATGTTTCAATCAGTAGACACCTTAAAAATCATTGTTTCGCAAGATGCATGTAACTTCTATACATTATAAACATCTACTTAGCTTAGTTCACTTTCCCTAGGCATCGAAAATTACGTTTGAATAAAATTGTATGTTATATTGCTAAACAATTATTGTAAAGTACTGAATATAATATATTGCACCCGTTCAAAACGTGTTTATGAAAACCAATCGGTTTATCTTATTCTTTATAGGTATCTCCACATTCGCTATCTCAAGTATTGAATCGATTCGTTTTGCCAAGGAGAGAATAGCATTTGGTGATGCAGCCTTCCAATTATTTACGATACTCCGCACAGAAGATTTAGCTATTCAAGTGATGCGATTTGGCTCTGCATTAACACAAGGTGTTCCTTTGCTAATGAGTAAACTAAATCTCTGTCTTTTAAATATCATGTTTTCGTACTCGCTAAGTTTTGAAAGTATAAGCTTAGTTGCTTTTCTTATCATTGTACTCTATTTTAAAAACATTGAATTAGCCATTGTTCTTGTATTGCTGAAAACACTGATTACAACACATACTTTTTTTTGGGTACAGTCTGAATTACTGCAAGGACTTGTTATTATACCACTTTGTATAGCTTGGATGAAAGGAAAATATATTACGCATTTTAAGAACAGTCAATTTGTATTGCTTTTTGTTTTTGTTTTTACCCTTGCTTTTTTCCATCCATTAATTGTTTTCCCTTTTTCGTTTTGTATAATTTATCTGCTATTTTTTAAATCGGATGGATTCGACAAGAGATTACTTCATTTATCGTTAGTGTTGTTTTTTACTATAAGCATAATAAAAACAATGCTCATAAAAAACGCTTATGATAGTTCAGCAATGGCAGGGCTTGACAATTTCAAACGGTATTTCCCGCATTATTTAAACATTCCGGTGAATAGACAGTTCTTATCCCTTTGCCTCGAGGAATATTATTTTATCCCCATTCTACTTGGCTTTAATAGTATTATTCTCATTTTGAAAAAGAAATGGACGCCATTGTTTTTTACAACACTTTTTTGGGGAGTATACTTCCTTATTGTTCAGATAACCGACTACAATGGAGGTATCTTTCATTTCAGAATTGAAAGCTTCTATATTCCACTTGCATTTATGCTATCCTTTGTATTTGTTTTGGAAGCCAGCACATCACCAAGTTTCAAAAAAATTGTAATACCCCTACTTTGTGTGTCGCTTGTTATGTTCGTGATTAGAATCGAAAAGGTGTCCACTATTTATTCTTCTCAATTGCATTGGAACAGGACGTTTTTGACAGAACATATGAATGAAAAACTAGTAGTTAGAACATCCGATTTGCCATGCGATTCGGTCTTATTACCATGGGCGCTTCCCTATCAAACATGGATGTTGTCCACTATTGAAAATAACAAAACAGTATCCATTGCTGTTTCAGACGATCCACACTCCTTTGATTGGACGCTCTGGAACAGTAAGGTTTTCATTACATCGTGGGGGATTTTTGATTATCATCAGCTAGCCTCTCCTTATTTTCAATTTAAGGATGATACTATTGGGTATAAGCATTACGATAAATTACTTCGATAATTTACTACAGATTTCCTCTATCAACTTTGGCCCTTTATAAATGAATCCCGAATAGAGTTGGACCAACTGTGCACCTGCATGCATCTTTTCAATAGCATGCTCCGCATTCATAATTCCTCCAACGCCAATAATTGGAATAGTCCCTTTAGCGGCTTTATGGAGATAAGCGATTACTTCTGTTGATTTTGAGGTGAGCGGTTTTCCACTTAATCCACCTGCGCCAATGTGTTCAATCTCGGAAGGTAAATAGTGGGGTAATCCGGTTCGCTCGATAGTAGTATTGGTGGCTATAATTCCACTAATTCGAGTGTCTTGTACAATGTCTACAATTTCGTCTAATTGCTCCAAACCTAAATCAGGTGCAATTTTCAGAAGAATAGGTTTCGCTTTTTTCTTCCCTTGATTGATATGCTGCAAACGATGTAAGATGAGGGACAATGCCTCTTTTTCTTGCAACGCTCTTAAACCCGGTGTATTTGGGGAGCTTACATTTACAGCAAAATAATCTACATCATCAAACAAAGCATTGAAGCAAATCTCATAATCACGAACGGCCTCTTCATTGGGCGTAACTTTATTTTTACCGATATTACCCCCAACAATAATATTGCTTTTCCTTTTGTTCAAATTTCGAACAGCCTCGGCAACACCAACATTATTGAAACCCATACGATTGATTAATGCCTGATCTTGGGGCAAGCGAAATAAACGAGGTTTGGGATTCCCTTCTTGTGGCTTTGGTGTTATAGTTCCAATCTCAACAAACCCAAAGCCCAATGCACCCAATGCATCAATAGCCTCTGCATTTTTATCCAAGCCGGCTGCCAAACCTACGGGGTTTTTGAATTTCAAGCCAAATAATTCTTTAGGTGAATCGACTTCCTTTGCTTTAGCTAAATGAACTAAGGGCAATAGCATTTCGTTTTTAAGTAATGAAAGCGTGAGGTGATGTGCCTTTTCGGCATCCATCTTGAAGAGTAAACTTTTTATTAGCGGGTAAATGTTCATTGCAAACGATTGGTTTTGCAATATACGCTTCAAATTTAATACCAAAAGGGATATGCCCTTTTATCTATGCACATTTCAATTCAACTACAGTAATTTCCGGCAAAATACCTACACGACCCGGATAGCCAAGAAATCCAAACCCTCTATTCACATATAGATATTGTTTACCTTCCTGATATAATCCTGCCCACTGCTTATATACAAACTGAGAAGGCGACCATTTAAAATACTTTGTTTCGATACCGAATTGAAAACCATGCGTATGTCCACTTAACGTCAAGTCAATATCCGCGTATTCCGGCCTAACCTCACCATCCCAATGCGATGGATCGTGACTCATTAATATTTTAAAGGGAATATCTTCAGTTCCAATCACGGCCTGTTTCATTTTACCGTATTTGGGGAAATGCAGGGCTTTACCCCAGTTCTCGATACCTAGAATAGCAATCTTTTCACCATTGCGTTCCAAAATTCTGTTTTCGTTCATCAACAAATCCCATCCTAACGCTTTGTGTGTTTGAATGAACCGTTGAAAGTTTTCCTTTTTAGCGTCAGGAGTTTCCCATTGCACATAGTCGCCATAATCGTGGTTGCCGGTAATGGACATAACACCTTGCTTGGCTTTTAACTGATTAAAAATAGTCATGAACGGTTCCATTTCACTTGTTACGTTATTGACCAAATCGCCTGTGAACAATATAAGATCAACATTTAGGTCGTTAATTTTTTTGATAACATCTACTATAGGCTGTGTTTGTGTAAAGCTACCCGAATGAATATCGGATAGTTGTACAAATGTAAATCCATCAAAGGCTTTGGGTAGATTTGGAAACTTGAGTGTAACCCTTTTAAACTGATAATTATACGCATTTACAACAACACCATAAATTAAACTAAAAACCGGAACGGCCGCAATGCCTAGTGCCATTTTACTTAAAAATGTGGAACGATTGATAGGCGTGCCTGATACGGATTGAGGTTGACTAATCTTTAAGAATCCGAATTTTACAATCTGTATCGCATCGTTCAAAAAGAAAACAAGAAACACCATCAACTTTGCCACCAAAAATAGAAACATTCCGGCTATAGCTATTGTGAACATTGCTTGAGGTATAACTTTGGAGCTTGCTATTTTGTAGGCAAAAAAAACAACATAAAACAGAATATTTAATGTTAAGTAAATCCATTTGAGTGCTCTTAATTTTTCACCAGAGACTGTCTGAATCGCTTTCCACATGTAATACTCACCAAATACAAGTACTGTTATAATCAATACAGGAATCAAAATTTTACTCATTACTTTCTTTTAATCCAATCAAGTGTATCTTCAACAAAACAAAAGAACGATATGTTTCGAATTCTAAAGGTTAAAAAATCATTATTTCTACTTCTTTTTTTATGTATGGCAATAGGAATGAACGCGCAATTACTTTCGCAAAAAAAAATATTTACACGCATGGATTCTCTTCGTGGATCCTTACGAGAAGAGCGGAATTGCTTTGATGTTACCTTTTATAATTTAAGTATCGATTTTGATACGCTAAACAAGACCATCAAAGGTCGAAACGCAATATACTTCAACGCTACAAGCCATTCCAATAAAATGCAAATTGACCTGACCGAAAACCTAAGCATTGATCAAATTTTCTATCGTAATCGTCCATTGAATTTTACACGAGAGTTTAATGCAGTTTTCATTTCACTTCCTGAGCCACTTATTATTCATCAGAAAGATTCACTTGTTATCTCCTATCATGGAAAGCCGCAAATTGCAAAGCGAGCTCCATGGGATGGAGGTTTTATTTGGAAACATGATATCAACAATAACTTATGGTTGGCTGTAGCATGTGAAGGGCTTGGAGCAAGTGCCTGGTGGCCATGTAAAGATCATCTCTCAGACGAGCCCGACAGCATGCAAATTACATGTATAATTCCTCAACAATTAGAAGCAATATGCAATGGTAATTGGCGAGGGGAAAAGCTAATGTATGGCGGGAAAAAGGCTGTTACTTGGTTTGTAAGTTATCCTATCAATCTCTATAATGTAACCTTCAACATTGGCAACTATATACATTGGAATGATACGCTAAAATATAGTGATGGGGACATACTTCAACTCGATTACTATGTGTTGGCACATAACAAAGTTAAGGCAGAAAAGCAATTTGAGCAGGTAAAGCCAATGCTATTATGTTATGAAAAATATTTAGGAAAATATCCTTTCATGAAAGATGGCTACGCCCTAGTTGAAACGCCTTATTTAGGGATGGAGCATCAAGGAGCTATTGCCTATGGAAACAAGTTTAAAACCGGTTATGATGGGCGTGACTATTCTCGTATCGGGTTAGATTTTGACTATATCATTATTCATGAAACCGGACATGAATGGTGGGGAAACAGTGTTAGCTGTGCTGATATTGGAGATATGTGGATTCATGAAGGGTTCTGTACTTATACAGAAGCTATCTATGTTGAATGCATGTTTGGAAAACAAAAAGCATTAGAATACATCAACGCGAAGAAATCAACTATTGGCAACAAATCGCCTATGCAAGGCCCTTATGGTGTTAACGAAGAGGGCGATGGCGATATGTACAACAAAGGTATGCTTATGCTTAACTCCTTAAGAACAGTAGTTAATAACGATAGTTTATGGTGGAACACCATATATAAGATGGCAAATCAAGCTTTTAAATTTAAAACAACAAACGCAGAGGAAGTGATTCGCTTTTTTGAAATGTCAACCGCTATGCCTTTACGCCCATTTTTTCAGCAATATTTGAACTATCCGGAAATTCCAATTTTAAATTATACGCTCAACAAAAAAGGGCGAAAATCATATGTTTTAGAATATCGTTGGATAAGCACCGTTCCCAACTTCGAAATGCCAGTAATAGTGAATGTAGGACCCAATAGCATACGATTTAAAGGCACAACACAAACGCAAACACAAACGCTAAAGCTGAAAAAGGGAGAGAAAGTAAGTGTAAATGAAGATTTGACCTATTTTAAGGCCATACGACTCGATTAAGCGATAATTATGCATCCTTTTTTGTTTATTTTACAAATAATAACATTAAACATATTTTGTTTTTAAAATCTATATAGCTACTTTTGTTTAATCTTTAAATTAAAAAATTAAACATGACTGCTATAGAATTTTCAACCCAACTAGTGAATTACGAGTATGCGCTAAAACCTTTTGCATATTCTTTAACAAAAGATACAGCTGAAGGAGAGGATCTATTTCAGGATACGATCTACAGAGCTTTGCTGTATAGAGATAAGTTCCAATCGGGAACTAATTTCAAAGCTTGGTTAATGACCATTATGAAAAATATCTTCATCAACAACTACCGTAAGAATGCTAAACGGCCAACTATACTTGACGGTTCTGAAAATCAGTTCCTGATTGACAGTATGCGCAATAAAGTACGCAACGATGGTGAAAATGAAATATTAAAGCAAGAATTGAATGGTATACTAAAAACAATTAGCCAAGATATAGCTGCTCCGTTCTTAATGTACTTCAACGGGTATAAATACAATGAAATAGCAGAACAGCTAAATCTACCTATTGGCACAGTTAAATCAAGAATTTTTCTTGCACGTAAAGAAATGCAATCAAAACTAAAATCGATTGGAATTGGCAATTCTACCTATTAATCAGAAGTTGGAAAGTTCAAAAAATGAACAGTTTAAAATAAATAAAAAAGGCTACCATTGATGGTAGCCTTTTTTATAGTTAGATATTATTTATCAAAACCGGGACCTGTTTTTGTTTGCGGAACAGGTTCAGTAGGATCATACTGAATTTCCGGAGCCTCTTCAGGTTTATCTGGTAAGATTTTAAATTCAACACGTCTGTTGCGTGCACGACCTTCTGGATCATCTTTACCATCCTTTTCGTTTGGAGCTAAAGGCACTTTTTCTCCGTAACCTTTTGCCACAATACGTTCAGTTGTTATTCCTTTTCCAACAAGGTAAGCTTTAGCCTCGTTTGCACGATTCTGAGATAACTTATCGTTATAAGCATCTGATCCTTTGCTATCGGTATGGCCTTGAATTTCTAAACTATAACCAGGATTTTGCATCATCACACCGAATACCGAATCCAATTTGAATTTATAGTAATCGATAACCAAAGATTTGTCAAATTCGAAATAGATATTTTCAATCTTAACTTTTTTCTTCTCAATTTTATCGATAAAGAATACTTGATAGATAGTATCGCGCTCCTCATTCTCATTTACAGAGATATTCTCTACAGCAGGCCAGTAACCTTCTTTATTACCATTAATTTTGAATTTATCTCCACGCTTCAAATTGTAATAGAAAGGACTACTATTAGCGGTAACTTGAGTGCCGATGAAATCAAAGTTTTTGCCATCTACTTTATACAATGAAGCTTCTACACCGTTAACTGGTGTTTGGCTAGGGTCTGAACGAAGTGCGAAAATACCTTTCAACACAACTTCTTCTTTAACCGCTACACTCCAGATATCATCGCAACATGTTTCGCCACGAATCGTTTTAGTGCCTGGACGGTTAGATACTTCATAACCTCTTTTTCCTTTATCATCTAAAATGAAATAAATATCATCGCAAGAAGAGTTTACAGGAGCGCCCATGTTATAAGCAATACCCCAACTCTCCGGTGCTCCATTTGCTCTGAAGACATCTAGTCCGCCTAAACCCGGGTGACCATTAGAAGAGAAATAAAATGCTTTACTAGTTTTGTCAAAATAAGGAGAGAACTCATCTCCTGATGTATTGATTTCAGAACCTGCATTTTTAACCGGTCCGAATTTACCGCCATCTTGAACTTCAGCATAAAAAATATCTAATCCCCCTTTTCCACCGCGATCAGAAACAAAATACAAGATATCTTTTCCATCTTTATCTACACCGAATGCAGGTTGCGTTGTGGTTCCGGTTGGAGTATTCAATGTTTTCAACTCTTCAGGATTAGACCATTCTGATCCTTGTTTAGTAACTCTGAAAAGTTTACAACGCATTCTCACCAACTCCGTTTGATCACATTTCGTGTAAATCAATGTATTCTCATCTGCAGAAAGTAAACCATTACCTACGTGTGTCTTAGAATCGTTCGGTGGATAGGCGAATTTAGTATCGTCTTTCCAATTTTTCCCATCACGTGTAGCCATGAATAATTTAGCATAATAATCATGATCACTCTTAGTTACGTTAATCGCAGTATCCGATTTTAGTGATGAATACAATAAACGACCACCGCTTAATGGTTTTGGAGCAAAGTCGGTCAATACGTTATTGATGATACCCTCTTCATGCTCAACCTTAATTTTATATGGATTGTTCAACCAAGCTGCTGAAGAATCACATCCAATAATTTCAGTTTTAGCAAGACTCTTGTAGCTTTTTTCGTCTTTATCTAACTTAACCTTCAAATAGTCTTGAAAAGTTTTTTTAGCATCATCATACTTACCGTTCATTTTTTGCATCTGTCCCAAAAAGAACATATCGTTAGGCCATTTATCTTTGTCCTTTTCGATTTCGAGTGCATAATATTTCTCCGCCAATTTATAATCACGAAGACTTCGATTTATTTCAGCTAATTGATGAATAACCTTAATATTATCAGGCTTTGCTTTCAAAACATCTTCATAATACTCCGATGCATTATAGTAGCTCCCTTGCTTCACCAAAGTCTCAGCAATTTTCTTCTTTTTCCGAACACTAACTTTTGGGAATTTTTCTACCTTTTGGCTTGGTTTCTCCTCTTCTTGTGCTTTGGCAGTCAATACTATGAAAGGCAACAGCGCAATAATTATCTTTTTCATCTTATTTAGGTATTGGGTTCTAAAGTTTTTAAATTCTAGTATCGTGGGTTGAATAGGTAGTTGTTTTCTTTAAGTTTAGTAAGACCGCCAATGTAGGCCAAACTAATTTCAAATGCAATAGGTTGACTAGATTGTGCAATAGCCGACTTCGTATCTTTTTGTAATTGCGTTAATCGTACATCAAATGCAGCGCCAAAACGGAATTTGTTGTATTCGAATCCAATTTTCGGGATAATATCTCTTCCAACACGTCCCCAGCATCCTAAGAATAAAATAGCCGATTTTTCGTCAGTGTTCAAAATTTTATAGCCTAAAGTAACCCCTAAATCAGTTTCAGTTGCTTTAGCCATATACTGGAAATAGGCACCAGGAATAATCAAAAATTTCTTCTTCAATTCGAATTCAAAACCTGCTGAAGCAGCATGTCGGAAGGGACGTTTGTAATTATTGCCTGCAGTAATCGATGTTTGCAAATAAGTATCTGTTGGACGTGCAATATTAAACATGGAGTACCCAGCATAAAAAGTCATCCAATCGAGTGGCTTTGTATTGAAAAACAAACCTGCATTAAAGTTAAACGTTGTTTTAGAAGGAAATGCTAATTGCTCACCACTATTCGCTGCCGTATAACTCAAATCCGGATTGAATCCTTTGTCGAAAGTATAATCAAAATTCAATTTTCTAAACTCAACGGCAGGTTGAAAACCGATAGATAATTGCGTACTTTTATTTTTTCCGAAACCAAGTGTGTATCCTAAAGATAAGGCAATCTTGGTAGTATTGATAGTGCTTTTCTTACCATTAGCAGCACCACTTGGGTCACCACTAACTGCCATGAAATTTTGCATATCGTTAGTTGCTACTAAGCCAACACCCAAAACATTACCTTTCATTTTGTCCTTTAATAAGCCAAAATCAACAGAAGCAGAGACAGTAGAAAATGGCTGAATATCTTTAGGCAAAAACCATTGTCCGCGATAAATACCAGTAGCTCTCCATGTTCCATCAAACTTACCTACTAATGCAGGATTGAGTGTGAGGGGTGAAGCGTAATACTGAGAAAAGTGTATATCCTGAGCGAAAGAGGTCAAGGACATGAATAACACACTTGCAATGAGTAGAGATTTCCTCATGTTGATTGTTTGGTTATTTATTAGTGCCACAATTATCGTATTTAAAATTGATTAAAAAAAATTATTTATCTGATTATAGCGAAACTTCCTGCTTTTAAGAATGTAGTTACTCCAGATGGGCTATTCGCATCCGGAACAGCAATTTCTAAATAGTATGTGTACGTATCAACCGGTGCATCTACACCATTAATTTTCCCATCCCATCCCGGTGAGCTTGGGCCGCTGTAAATCAATTGACCCCAACGGTTGTAGATTCGCATACTTATAACACTTACTGTTGAGCCCGGAGAGAAATATGGATAGAAATAATCGTTTTGTCCATCACCATTTGGTGTAAAGCCTGTTGGTATAGCATAAAGTCCTGGAGGGATTACACCGATTGTTATGGTATCAAATGCTGTACAGTTGTGAACATTATCAGCAACATAAACGATGTATGTTGTAGTAGCAGTAGGACTAGCTTTAGGATTTTGAATTAATGAATCGGTAAGCGTAGTACCCGGTTGCCAAACATACGACAATGTAGGTGTGTAATTAGAGTTCACTACTACTGCATTCAATTGTGCCGTTTGACCTGTATTTATTGTATTCTGACCATCTACTTTCGCATCGATATTTAAACACCATGCTTTAGCAGAATAAGTAGCTGTAGCAGTACAATTATT
Source organism: Chitinophagales bacterium (assembly GCA_016786765.1). GTDB lineage: Bacteria > Bacteroidota > Bacteroidia > Chitinophagales > LD1 > CALAYL01. Next base: position 40,047 of record JAEUUZ010000022.1, on the reverse strand, counting down.
TGCATCCGTAACCGTTACTGTGTAAGCACCAGAAGCAGTAACATGCAAGGTATCGACTGAAGAAGGATTGATTGACCCTGTTCCACTCCACTGGTAAGTAACAGGTGTTGCTAATGTTGAAACACTCGCCTGAATAATTGTATCTAAACTACAATCACAAACATCAATATCTGTAGGTAAGGTAACAATTGGACTTTGTGCAGCGTTAACTGTTGTTGATAGTGTAGCCGTACAGCCATTGTTATCAGCAACAACTGAAACAGTTCCTACTCCTGTTGTAATTGAATCGGCTAAACCACCCGGTGACCATGTATAGGTTACACCAGGAACTAAACCTGCATTTATGGTAACTGTTTCGCCAGGACAAACCGGGTTTTTAAAGCTATTGAAAGTAATCACCGGTTGCGAAGTGACTGTTACTACAGCTACATTAGAGTTCACTATACAGCCATTCGCTAAAGCGGTATACGAATATTGACCTGCTGTTGAAACCGTAATGTCTTGAGTTGTTTCTCCATTTGGCGACCATAACACATTCGTTAATCCAGTTGTTCCCAACAAAGTTGCCGATTGACCCTGACACAAACCTTGATTGGCTAAAGGCAACAACTGAGGAATTACTTTTGCATAAACAGCAAATGTATCGGATGTAAATACGCAACCATTCGCATCACTTACTTCTACATAGAAAGAATCTACAGGTTTTCCATAGAATGGATTTCCTGTTTGCACAATAGCACCACTAGATGCCGAATGCCATGCATAGCTGGAGAATGAACCTCCAGAGACAGGAATTAAGAATGAATCAGAAGGGCATAGTGTTTGATCAGCAGCCGGTAGAGTAACTGTTGGTGCAGGTGCAAAGTTTACAAGTATAGAATCAGTAGTAGAGCAACCATTCGCATTTGCAGTTACAATGTAATTCCCTGATGTAGTTACGGATAATATTGGAGTAACAATATTTCCAGGATTCCATGTATAGGTTACACCTGCAATACTGCCGGCATCTAAAAGAGCAACATCATATGGACAAACAGGATTTGCAACAGGTGCAAAAGTGATTATAGGCGGAGCAATAACAGTAAGAGTAGTTGTATCAGAATATAATAAACAACCATTAATGTCTTGACCGGAATAGAAATAATCGCCAGCACTACTTACAGTGATAGATGAAGTTGTAGCACTATTTGACCAAAGAATATTGGAAATACCCGCTGTAGCATTAAGTACTAAAGAAGTTCCATTACAAATTGAAGTATCGCCAGATGTTGATATAGTGCCAAGTGAATATTGACTTAAAGTAAATGTGTCGGAGTAAACCGGACAAATACCCGGTTTCTGAACTTTAACATAATACCCATTACCCGGTAATGTTGTTATAGATGGAGATGTGCTAATGATAGTACTGCCGGTTGCCAAAGAATACCATTCGTAAGAAGTATATGGACCGCCAGGAACTGTAATAGATAATGAATCTCCCGGACAAACACTTGTGTCGCTTCTTAACGTTACGGGTGTATACGGACGAACTTTTAATGTTACAGAATCAAATGCTGAACAACCTTGAGCGTTTGTTGCAGTAACAAAGAATTTAGTTGTGTTTAACACCGTTGCTTTGGGATTTGCAATTGCCGGATTAGTGACATTAGCAGCTGGCGTCCATGCATAAGTAACTCCAGCTCCTGTAAAATTAAGTTGAGCTGTATCACCTGCACAAATCGTATCAGGAAGTACCGATACAGAGTGAGGGAAAGAACCGATATTAATACAAACTGTATCTCTTACCACACAACCATTTGTATACGTGATGGCACCTGCATAGCAAGTAGATGAAGTTGGAGTTGCAATCGGATTAGCGATAGTAGTTGAACTAAGCCCTAAACCAGGAGTCCAACTATAGCTAACCGGAGCAACACCACTATATTGTGGAGTGAAACGATACCCATCAGGAGACGAAACTGTCCATGATTGGGAATTACGCCCAGGTACTGCAACTCCGGCTGTACCCGCTGCATTCTCAATACCTTGAGCATGTGTACCTGCATCATTTTGAGATTGTGTCATAATCTCAATAACGTTAGATGTTTCAAACAAGTGAATTTCTCCATTTATGGTATTGGTACTTGCATAGTGACGAACATTATTGTAACGAACCACTAAAACACGATTTGGAGCTGTACCTCTAACAAAATAATCAACTGTACCACCGGTTGAAGCGTTCAAATCATCCCAACATAATGCGATTAAACCGTTTGGTGTTCCGGCAGTTGGAATTGTTGAGCTAAAATCAGCATAAGGCTGACCCGTTAAGAATGTAATGAAACCATTCCCACTTGCTGCAAAAGTAGTGTAGGTAGTACAATAGAAATCAAAATTGAAACCGATGGGTAACATCCCTGAGATGGTTTGGTCACCAGCCGGAATATTGGTAGTTGCACCGGTAGGAAGAAGAGCGCTATATGGAACAGCCTGTATACTGTAATTTTGAATACAAACTAGCGGTTGAGGATTAAGTTGGGCCACATTTAACTGAACCCCACCTGCAGTACAAAGTGAAGTATCTCTTCCTGCTGAAATTGCAGTACTTTGATTAACATGCAAGTTTATTAACGCTTCTCCACTACATCCATTTTGATCAACAACATCTAATTTGTAAGTACCATCATTATATAATGCCACTTTAGGGTTCTGGCATGTTGTACACGTAAGTGGACTTGTTCCGGCTAATTGCGACCAATTAAAGGTATATCCCAATACAGGCGGGTTACACATACCGAAAGTAATGTTTGGTCTATCAGGACTGAGTATACCTGTAGGAAAACTACAACCTGCAGCATTGTCGGCATCTTCAATTAGTGAAGCCCCAGCAAACACGTTTGTAGTATATTGAACTGCATCGTATTGGGTATACCCACTATTATCGAAACAGACCTCTACAATTAGGTTAGAGAAACCATCCCAATCGTAAGGATTGTCTAGAATATGTGGGTTTGAACCTGCATAACTGGTATAAGTAATAGGATTAGCTACAGTTTGAAGACCTCCAACAAATGAAGTAGTGAGTTGGCTCAAACTAGTACATCCCATTTTTATGGTAAAGTTATTATAGTCTGCGGTACTCGCTTTTGAAGAGATGAAAAACGCAAGGTCCGTAATTGTTCCTGCTGTCAATCCAAGTGCCTGGAGTTCATTCGCTTTGAAGAGATATTGAACTCGACCATCATGCCAAAAACCACGATACGGAGTAACAGTTGTTCCTGTTGCAGTTCCTGCACCAACAGTTCGGCTAATAAAGGTACTTCCTCCAGGGCAAGCGCTTCCGCTACCTCCAGGCGTTAAACCACAATTTACTGCACTTATATTAGTGGTAATAGCAATAGTATCTCCTGGACAGATGTAATCTTTGTCGGAAGACAATAGAACCTGCGGACCAGTGCCATTAATGATGATTCGCGCGCTATCTTTAACTACAATACATCCACTGGCTGAGGTTATTTGAACAACATAGGTAGTATTAGTGGTTGGTTTAACTGTTGCATTCGAATCAATTAAACTTATAATAGTAGCTGTTGGAGTCCAAGTATAGGTAAAAGGTCCAACACTATCAGGATATGCATGAACTGTTAATGTTGAAGTTCCGTTCAAACATATCGTATCATCGTCCACCGTCAAATTAGAACTGAATCCGGGAACTCGAAAAATAGTAATGGTATCCCGATCTTTACATCCACCGGTTAAATCACTTTTAACGACATAAGTTGTTGTTACAGCAGGAGCGAATGAAACAACATTACTATCCGTATTTGCACTCACCATACCTACTGCAGGGCCGCCACCTAAAGCTGTCCAAGAGAAATGATTCCCTCCTGTAACGGTAACTGAGGTTGGACCTCCTTCAGGACAATAGGCTTTATCAGGGCCAGCATTTACTCCCCGTAAAACAGTAATATCGTAGGTAAACACTTGATTACCTGTAATAGGACATTGATTATCTTTAACTGTTATTGTAAAATATCTGAACCCAGAATCAGAAGGTGCTGGTGTCCAAGTAAAAGTTACACGAACGGAGTCATTGGTTCCTTTAAGTGGGGTTGTAACTAACGTGGCCCCTGGAATAGAAGTAGCAACATTAGAAGTTACAGTTATAGGTTGTTGTGTTGGATCATAAGCAGTGATACTAAACGTTACAGTTGCACCAGGACAAACACCTAAAGAGTTGTAGTCAATTACTGCACCGCCAGATGAATTCGATGTAGTAATGTTTCCATTGATAATAGGCGGAGTGTTTGTACAACTTAAAACAACAAATTGAATATCACGCATTGTCGTTCCAATCAATACCCCATTTCTGTACTCATCCACTTTAACTGTAACAACATAATTCCCTGCAGTTGTGGGGGTGAATGTCATTTGTCCAGTTTGAGAATCGAATAAAAATCCGGATGCCGTTGGCATTGGATTCGTAGGAGAATAAGGAGCAGTGTAGCCTATCACAGTACCTGAAGATTGCAAAGGGGCTATCAATGAATACACCAATGAATCGCCATCGATATCATACGTTCCGTGGCTGTAGCTGTATTGACTACCGATACAATAGTAAGGTACAGGATAAGTAGTGAAACGAGGTCCGTTATTACATAAGGCATTATTAGTGTTTATTGTTGTCTCAACATATAAGTCAAAACTTTGGGAACTCGCCAAATTATTTGATGTATTTCTGCAACATTCTCCATAACTAACCGTATAGATACAATTAGGAAGAAGCGTTACAATTGCAGTGTAGGTATACACCTGAACTCCGGGATTCGTTCCACCGTTACAAGTACTTGTAGCAGAAGGACAAAGTTGAGACACCTCTGTTGTAGGATAAAGCGGATCGGGATTCAGCGTAACAGTTGTTGTACCGCACGTAGATGTTATATCGGCTATAACACTTGTTGATGCTGAAATACCGCTACAATCACGATAAAACTGATAAATAATCTTGTATTGATTATTTCCTAAACATTCGTAAGAAATGTCTGCACCTTGAGCGTGAGACGCCACAGCCTTATTGGCAGTTAAAAAACTCAATACGAATACAAGCAGTATTGAAGAATAGATTTTTACCATCTTGAATAAAAGTTATCCGACAAATTTAGTGAATTTTCACAAGTTTAATAATGATTTGGTAGTAAATAATTAAACTTCTGCATTTTACCAACAAAAAAATGGCATGCTATTTGAAATGTTTGTCGGGAAATATTACTTTTGCAAAAACTTAAAAACAAAAAAAATGAAAAAACTATTAAACTTTTTGATGATTGGTGCTGTATCAGCGATGTTAGTTACTACTTCTTCATGTACAAAAACTTGTGATGCAGGTTATGAAGGTTCTGACTGCAAAACTGAAGTAAGAACTAAATACTATGGCAACTACAAAACTTCAGGAACAGCTGTGAACACAAGTGGATCTTTTACAATTACAGACTTGATTGTATCTGTATCGTCTAACGCTTCTGATGTTCAGAACTTTAACTTCTCTTACACAATTGGAGGAGACACTTATTTATTAAACGGTAAAATTGATGCAAACGGAACAGCATTTACTGTACCTTCTCAAACAGCATTTGGTCTTACTTATACTGGAACAGGAACATTTACAACTTCTTCAATGACAGTTCAATTAACTGAAGTTGACGGTGGAACAACAACTACAATCAACTTAACTGGTCCTAAACAATAATCTTTTGCACCTAGCAAAAAAAAGCCACTCAAATGAGTGGCTTTTTTTTTTGCTAGGTATACCTATTATAAATATGTATTAGGTCAAAATATTTATAAAGAAAGATGAGACATTCGCTGTTTACTTTTTATCATTGATTACAAGTTACCCAAAACAACTTGATTAATTAGTAGATTGAGGTACATTGAGAGAATACAAATGACACATTGATGAACGAACCAAATTGTATATTCTTTACATATGGACAAAAAAAATGGGGTTGATGCATCAACCCCATTTCCATGAATATCTGTTTGCTTATTTTACTTGACCACCAAATCCTTTTTTCTTTGGTGTTTCTGTTGTTGTCGAGTTAGCGTCTTTCACTTGACCACCAAATCCCCCAGCTTTAGTACTGCCTGCATCATCTCCTACTTTACCGCCAAATCCTTTTTTAGGCTCTTCTTTCTTTGCAGGAGCTGCCGGTTTTACCGGTGCCTTTTTAACCGGAGTTACCGCTTTAGCAACAGCTTTAGCTGGTGTAGCTTTAGCCAAAGAATCTACAATAGCTTGAGCAGATTCATTTACTTTAGCATCACATGCTGCAGATACCTCTGCATCAATATTTGCAGTTTTTGAATCTACTAATGTTTGAATTGCAGCGTTATCGGCTTCAGCAGCCTTTTTATTCGCTTCTTCATTGCTGCAACTTGCCATAACTAATCCTATAGTTGCAAGTGCTGATAATTTTATAAGTGCTTTTTTCATTTCTAGTTTTTTTATTGGATTAATTAATTGGTAGCAGTAGCTGCAGCTGCCGTTAATTCTTGAACTTTAGCCTCTACTTTTGCTTGCATTTCTGCTGCACAAGCTGCCTCTTTCTCTGCTTTGTAAGCTTCAGAAGTAGCTGTAAAAATTGAATCTGCCTTTGCCGTTTTTTGTTCTTCTGTCAGTGGCACATATTTGTCGCCACAGCTAGATAACACAGCGCCAACGAAGACACTTGCTATCAATAATCCTGTTATTTTTTTCATGTTGTTTTTTTTGTTTTAAAAATTGTTGCAAAATTAATCGCTTTGACGTAATAAGAGAAGAATTTCCATAAAAATAGATTTTCCATCTGTTAAAATAAACAAACTAAATTAGCTTGAAAGTACAATTTGGTATGAGATTAGTACTACAGGTAATTAAAAGGTATAATATGAAAAATCATAGGTTAAACATTGGGACATTCGTGTTTTTGACTTTGATGCTCTTGCTGTCGCAGTTTGCTATGGCATCTGAAATAGATTCAACATCAATTACAACTGTTGATACATCGGTGAATATTACACTGAAAGATGTGACCGTTTTCCAATTCCGAAATCCGGATGATGAAAGAGAGTATTGGTTATGCAGAAGCAGAATTCGAAAAGTTTTGCCCTATGTAAAAATGGCAAAGCAGTTGTATGTTGATGTAAACGACAAAAAAGGAAGTGAGAAAAAGAGAGATTATCGCCATTACAGAAAAGATCTTGAAAAAGAAATGCGTGAAAAATTTGAGAAGGAACTTCGCGACTTGACGATTGGCCAAGGGAAAGTGTTGGTAAAATTGATTAACCGAGAAACCGGAAACAATTGCTACGAGATTATTAAAAATGTGAAAGGAGGGTTCTCTGCATTCACTTGGCAAATTGTGGCCAAACACTACGATTATAATCTTAAAGAAAAATACGACCCAAATAAAGAGTGGATTATGGAAATGGCCATCCGATCATTGGGGTCGGAATATTCAGTCCGTTAACTCACTGTATAAGCATTTTTATGTGTTCTATCAATTCAGGAACTGCTATATTTTGCATACATTTAAAATGGCCCTTCGGACAAGTGTTATAGCCAATTTTAGAACATGGGCGACAATCCAATTCAGGCACTTGTACTATTCGATTTTCAGTTTGAGTTTGGCCGTAATATGGAAACATACCAAATGCAGGAATGGTATTTCCCCAAAGCGAAACAATAGGGCGTTGCATTGCAGCTGCGATATGCATTAAACCTGTATCGTTGGTGATAACCAATTGAGCCGATTGTACAACCGATGCAGATACTTGCAAACTACATTTACCAACAAGCGATACCACATTGCTGTGCTGCGTGCCGGCTATAATTTGATCAGCTTTCGAACTGTCCTCTTTACCGCCTAGAAGAACGACTTTCATAGTAGGAAAATATTCACTATTCAATGCTTCGATTATTTTATGCACCGGCAACTGCTTAGTTTGTTGTTTCGCTCCTATGGCCCAAGCAATATATGGACCCTCAATACTTTGCATTTCACCGAGTCCCTTTCCAACAAAAAAATCTAGCCCTTTACCATCGTTTTCTACGCCAATGTGCTTCACCGCTTCAAAATATCGATCAACGATATGAAGCGCTGGCAGCTGATTGATTTTGAAATTCACCATCAACCATTTTTCAAAATTGAGCTTAGGGAATGAAAAAGATTTTACACCCAACATTCGTTTCAGCAACCAAGTCCGTTGATTATGATGTAAGTCTATAACATAATCGTATCGCTCACGCTTAAGCATTTGTGCTGTTTTCCAAAGAGACGACTGCAGAAAAAGCAACTTATCGATATAAGGATTTTCAGCTAAAATTTGTCGATTTTCGTCTTTGGTAATGAAATGTAATTCTACATCCTTTACTTGCTCCTTAATACATCGTATAACAGGCGTAGTGAGCACAATATCGCCAATGGATGAAAATCGTATAACAAGTATCTTTTTCACGATTCCAAATATTTCATTGCTTCGTGCACATAGGCAAAAGCACCTAACTTAAGTTGATCAATAATGGAATCCGGCAATTGCTTTACAATTTTACCCGGAGAGCCTAAAACCATTGAATAATCAGGAACTTCCATTCCTTCCGTTATTAATGCATGTGCTCCAATGATACAGTAATTCCCAATTCTTGCTTTGTTCAAAACTGTAGATCGAATTCCGATTAAATTATTATTCCCGATAGTGCAACCATGAAGAATAGCCCCATGACCAATAATATTCTCCTCTCCTACTGTAATTGGTTTTAAAGGATCGGTATGCATGATTACTCCATCTTGAACATTGGTTCGGCATCCGATGGTAATAGCATCCATATCAGCACGAAGGATTGCTCCATACCATATAGAAACGTTATCGGCTAAAGAAATATTACCCAGTATAGTAGCATTAGGCGCAATGAAAACATTTTTACCTATTTTCACCTGTGCTTTTAATTGTTCTTCGTATCTACTCATAGAATACAAAACAAGTTTAATTTTCTTACAAAATAAATTTTGAATGGCTGAACTAAGATGGAATCCGCTACTTGATACCTATACCATGGTGGCTACTAATCGACAGCACCGTCCGCATATGCCTCATAATTGGTGCGCCTTTTGTCCGGGTGAAGGGAAAAAGGTACCCAATGATTTTGATGTATTTTCATATCCTAACGACTTTCCTGTATTGTCTCAAAAGCCTGATACAATTGAAGCATACAATACCTCAATTGTAAAAAACAAAAAAGCATATGGAAAATGCGAAGTGCTTTTATATTCTCCGAAACACGATATTAAACTTTACGAACTTAGTGATGAGCACATCTTTAAGCTTGTAGAATTATGGACTTCGCGCTTTATTGCATTAGCAAAGGATAAGAAAATCAAATACATTTTTGAGTTTGAAAACAGAGGAGAAGAAGTAGGTGTAACCATGCCACATCCGCATGGTCAACTATACGCCTATTCTTGGATTCCCTTCAAAATAAAGTCGGAGCTCGATAATTGCAAAAAGTATTTCAACAAACACAAACGCAATTTGTTTGACGATTTGAACCAATCGGAATTTGCGTACAAAAAGCGAGTAGTTGCAGAAAATAAACACTTCATGGCCTACATCCCTTATTTTACGGATTATCCGTTTGGCGTTTTCATTGTTGCAAAAAATAATTTGCTCAACTTTTCTGATTTTAATGAAGCAGAAAAGAAATCGTTCGGGTTTCTTTTAAAACAACTTACCAAAGGCTTTGATGCAATTTACGACCGACCTTTCCCTTACATGATGTGTATTCATCAATCGCCTGTGAATACAAAAAGATATGCTGATTGTTCTAACTATTTCCGTTTTCATGTAGAGTTCTATCCTCCATTGCGTGCAAAAGATAAAATCAAATATTATGCAGGTAGTGAAATGGGCGCAGGTGCAGCTGCAAATCCTTTGGATATTGATGAGTGTGCACAAATTTTTAGAGATAAAATGCATAAGTAATGACCATTGAAAAAAAATATTTTGCTCCAGGTCGTGTAAATTTAATAGGAGAACATTTAGATTATAATGGCGGACTAGTAATGCCTTGTGCCATTGACCTTGGCATTAGTGCTACTGTAACCAATAATTCACAAGGTGAAATTAAATTGTCTTCAGCAGCACATGCAAATCAATTCGAATTTCAGATAAATGAGTTACCTGAGTTTGAACCGAAAAATGAATGGAGTAACTATCCCTTAGGAATTTTAAAGCACTTGCAAATGGAAGGACTAAACTTACCTTCAATAGCAATTTCTTTTGACAGCAACCTACCAGAAGGCTCGGGCCTTTCTTCTTCTGCAGCCATTGAAGTACTTACTGCCTTCATCGTCCAAGACCTTTTAGATATTCAAATCAATAGAAAACATTTGGCTCAATTTTGTCAAAAAGTAGAAAACGATTTTATTGGTGTAAAATGCGGAATCATGGATCAGTTTGCTGTTGCCAATAGCAAAAAAGAGCACGCGATTTTGTTGGATTGCAATACCCTTAACTATGAGCATATCCCTTTCGAACTCGATGATTACAGCTTACTCATCTTGAACAGCAAGAAACCACGATCGCTAATTAAATCGGCTTATAACGAGCGAAAAGCCAGTTGTGATGAAGCTTTACGCATACTTCAACAACATGCGCCAATTCAAACATTAGCAGAAGCGCGTATGGAACATTTGTTGTTACTGAAAGATGAAGCGTTAATCAAACGAGCAAGACATGTTATTGCAGAACAACTGCGCGTAAATCTTTCTAAAAAAATGTTGGAGAATGGCGATTTATTCACGTTCGGGAAGTTAATGAACGCTTCACATGCATCGCTTAAATACGATTTTGAAGTAAGCGGATTAGAGTTGGACATGTTGGCAGAAACAGCGCAAGAAGTACTGGGTTGTTTGGGTGCACGTATGACCGGTGCAGGCTTTGGCGGTTGCGCTATTGCTCTAGTAAAGAATGAATCGATTGAGGATTTTACTGAAGTAGTTACAACGTCTTACACAAAAGCAACAGGACTAAATTGTGAGGTGTATGCAACATTTGCCTGCGATGGTGTTGATAGCATCAATAATTAATGATACAGGAATAAGAAGCGGAGATACACTACTTCAACACCATAGGGTGACATGGTATAATCTAACACAAAAGTGCCGATTTTTGGATGGCGCATAATTAAATCACGGGGAGCATTCGGCTTTTCTTTGTTTACATGATAACTGTATTCCCAACCTTCCACAACGGGGAAACTAGTTAGTATCAAATCAGCATAGCGATCATAAACAGGTTGTATCTGATGATGCGTTTCAGCCAATACACTCACAAAATCGCGTTGTGAATTTTCGAAAGGAAATGAGTATACAAAGTTATAGAGCTCACCGGGAACGGTAACTGTAGTTCTGTAGGTATGAATATAATTCCATATATTTTCACGTTGCCATTTATATTGTAACACATTCTTTAAATCATAATTTTGCGCGGATGCAAATATTCCAAGGATAGACGACTTGAACGTATTCTGTGTATCTAGATTTGCATAAATATCATTCACCACTTCATTGGAACTTTGTTTTGTGGTAGCTATAGTATCATATCGAAAAGAAATGGTGAGTATAGAATCCATTTTCAAAGGATCGGAAAAATCAATCGTTACAAGTATGTTATCACGCTTAAAGCAAGCAAATCCGGCATTATTTGAACAAGATTTCTCTACTTTTGTGCGAATATCATTGAAGGAATAGTTGAATGATAAATTAAAGGGTAAAGTTCCGTTGTATCGATTGAAAATTTTCTGATTAATATTTTGATTCGCATTCGTAAACATCACCGTTTTTACTTTCTGACGATTGGCATCCGTATATAATTTAAGTCCGGAACGAGGATTGGAAAGCGAGTTGTCTAATTGATTCTTAGCCCTATAGAACATGAACGCCTCAGTTGCAATGGGAGTTTCCAATACCTTAAGCAACTCTTCAGACTGGGCAAATGTTGTCAACGCCAATAAAAAAAACAGACCGCAAAAAAGTGATTTCCTAATCATAATATAGTAAGAATCGAAGATACAAAACACTTTGTCCTTGGGGATTTTGGTGATAATCCAATACTATCGAACCATACTTCGCATTTTGTGCTTCGAAATCTTTGAGTGGAAAGTTAGCATTTTCATCCAAAGGGTTAGTGTACTTCCATCCTTCAGCGGGCGTAAAATCAGCTTTTATTTTGGATAGAAACTCATCGTATGTTTGTTTAAACGAAGCATCGTAATTCCCATCTTTCAGCACTACTACAAAATCTTTCTGTGAAGTAGCAAATGGAAACCGATATATAAAATTGTACTTTTCCCCAGGTATTTTTACTGTACTTTGGTGAGTGTATTTGTAATTCCAAAAGTTAGATACCAATGTTTCTGAAGGTGCCTGAATGCTTTCAAAATAAGATTCCGAACCTGCTTCCATTACTTCCATTACGCGTTTGTAGAACTCTGATTTTTTTGACAATGAAGCACTTGTATTTCGAGGAGCAGACTTTGAAGAAGAGAAATCAGCCGGCATGGTCTCGCTAATAACAACTTTTTCTTTTGAACTAGCGGGCTCCACTTTTTTTACATCGGTTGATGCCTTTTCTTCTTTGACAGGTTCATTCTTTACATCAGATGAAACATCGCTATTTTCGTCTGCATTGGGGTTATATTCCAACACCCCAAAGCCTAAACTAATCTTTACAACTTGCAATTTGGTTTTCGATTTATTGGAGAAAGTTGCAATTATACTCAAGCCATTTTTTGCGAATTTAGATACAGTTTCAGCATCTTTTTTTGGAACACCTAGCTTATTTCTTAATGCCGTATAATCATCACTCATCGATAAACCAAAAGGCATCTGTCCTTCAAACTTATTGAATTTCACATCGCCTACTTCGTAACCTTTACCGGCAAAAGAAATGGCAATAATTCTCCCTGTCTCACTATTTTTATTCACCTTAATCCCTTTTTCGGGCATAGCTGTTTTACGACCCAAACCCCATTCACGAGCAAATGTTTTATAGGTTTCGCTACTATCTTTCTGCTGTCCTAAGATAGACAATAACGCATCCCCCTGATACTTTTGGGCGTAAGTAAGAGAAGATAGACTGAATAACAACAGGAATAAACTTAATCGCATAGGCCCATTCCTAAACAAGTTTCATGCCAACGAAAGGCATTAACGAATGTATTTAAATGATTTTCCGGGATAATATGCCATATGCCCTAACTCCTCTTCAATACGAAGTAACTGGTTGTATTTAGCAATACGATCTGTACGAGAAGCCGAACCGGTTTTTATTTGTCCGCAATTTAACGCAACCGCTAAATCGGCAATCGTTACATCCTCCGTTTCACCTGAACGGTGACTCATGATAGACGTGTAAGAATTATTCTTCGCTAAGTTCACCGCATTAATGGTTTCCGTTAAAGAGCCAATTTGATTTACTTTCACCAAAATAGAATTGGCAATATTTTGATCTATACCTTTAGCCAAACGTTGAACATTCGTTACAAACAAATCATCGCCCACTAACTGTACTTTATCGCCCAACTTTTTTGTCAATAATTCCCAACCTTTCCAGTCATCTTCTGCCATACCATCTTCGATAGAAACAATTGGATATTTTTTGCACCAAGTGGCCCAATAATTCACCATTTCTTCCGAAGTTAATTTCTTATTGTTTGATTTATGGAAATGATACAATTTACTTTTCTCATCGTAGAACTCAGTAACAGCGGCATCCATAGCAATGAAGATATCTTTGCCGGGCTTAAAACCTGCAGCTTCGATAGCAGATAATACAATTTCAATAGCTTCTTCGTTTGAAGCAATATTTGGCGCAAAACCACCTTCATCGCCCACGTTTGTAGAATACCCCTTTTTCTTTAACACCGTTTTCAAATGATGAAACACTTCTGTGCCCATTTGCAAAGCTCTTGAAAAAGTATCGGCACCGGTAGGCACAATCATGAATTCCTGAAAATCGATTTTGTTATCGGCATGGGAACCACCGTTCAAAATGTTCATTAACGGAATGGGCAATGTATTGGCATTCACTCCGCCAACATAGCGATACAAGCTCAATCCACTTTCATCGGCAGCCGCCTTTGCAACCGCTAACGATACAGCCAGAATGGCGTTTGCGCCAAGTTTTGCTTTGTTTGGCGTACCATCCAGAGTAAGCATGATTGAATCAATTAAATTTTGTTCGTACACAGAAATACCCAACAGTTCTTTGGCAATAATTTTATTGACATTGTTTACAGCTTTCATTACCCCTTTGCCCAAAAACTCTGTTTTCTTTCCATCGCGAAGTTCAACCGCTTCGTGTTTGCCGGTAGATGCACCGGATGGTACTGCAGCACGACCAAAAGCGCCTGTACTGGTGAACACGTCAACTTCTACAGTTGGATTCCCTCGTGAATCGAGAATTTGTCTTGCGTGGATGGAAGCGATTAAACTCATAAAACTGGTTGTATTTTGGTTGAATAAATGCTGCTATAAAACGGCCTCAGCCTTTTCGGGTTTGAAAATATTATTTTTTAGTTTGAAATAAAGCCATTCGTAACCCTGAACCGTATCTTTTGTATTATTTAATAAATTACCTTTTTCGACTAGAAAACCGTCTTTCACTGACCACTCCACTCCTACTAATTTCTTATTCGTTTCGAAAGTGGCTTTGGTCCAACGTCCATTGTATTTCAACACAACACTATCGGATAGGGCATTTGACGGTAAATGCTTAAAAATCAAATGCAATTCAGGCGACTTATCTATATCCAAATCTGTGACAAAGGCAGCAACTATGCGAGTTATCGAATCAGGCGAAAGACGATACAATGTATCGAACTGTTGATTGGTTTTGGTTTCCACTACAACCACTTGCTTAAAATCAACATACCCCCCTGTAAGTACTGTAAATCTTCGTTCTTTGAAATCCAAATCTTTCACAAACTCAAACGAATTATCGATAATCACTTGTGTAGAGGTATCGGCTGCAATGGCCTCTTTTTCGACATTTCCGAGATGTTCAATGCCATCGGACTTAGGTTTACACGCACACAAAATCAATCCGATAAAAAGTGCAAAAACAATATGAACGCTATGCTTGTCCATTTTTAATTTTGCATCATTTCGATAAACTGATGGAATAAATAACGCGAATCGTGAGGACCTGGACTTGCTTCAGGGTGATGTTGTACAGAAAATGCTTTTGCGTTTTTTACACGAATTCCTTCTACCGTATCATCATTGAGATTGATGTGTGTTATTTCAATATTCGGATTTTTAGCCACATCTGCTCTGCTTACTGCAAAACCGTGATTTTGTGAGGTGATTTCGGAAATACCGGTCTCTAGATTTTTCACCGGATGGTTCAAGCCACGATGCCCATGGTGCATTTTATAGGTTGGTACCCCATTCGCCAAAGCTAACAACTGATGACCTAAACAAATTCCAAATACCGGTTTCCCACTGTCCTGAATTTGTTTTACGGTTGCAATGGCATACGGCATTGCCGATGGGTCTCCCGGACCATTGGAAATAAAATATCCATTTGGGTTCCAGGCTTTCATCTCTTCAAATGATGTAGAGGCATTAAAGACCTTCGCATATACTCCTGCATCGGTCAAACAGTTGAGAATACTTTGTTTCACGCCACAATCTAACACTGCAACTTTGTAGGGTGCTGATTCATTTCCGGTAAAATACACCGCTTTGGTAGACACCTCTTTGGCTAAATCTAAACCGCTCATATCGGGTGTCTCAGCCAATTTCTTTTTCAGTATTTCGACATCAGTTATCTCCGATGAAATAATGCAATTCATGGCTCCGTTTTCACGTACATGGATGGTTAAGGCTCTAGTATCCACATCAGAAATACCCACTAAATTATTTGTCTCGAAATATGCTTGAAGCGACTCTGTTGCCGACAAACGCGAAAAATTATGTGCTGAAAATTTCTTGCAAATTAAGCCGGAAATAGCAATACGCTTCGATTCCACCTCTGTATCCAATGCACCATAATTACCAATATGATCGTTGGTCATAATAATAATCTGACCAAAATAAGATGGATCGGTAAACACTTCTTGGTAGCCGGTCATGCCGGTGTTGAAACAAATTTCACCGGATGTGGTGCCAATTTTTCCTAAAGATTTGCCGTAGAATATAGTGCCATCGGCTAAAAGAAGTATTGCTGGCTGCTGATCGAATGGTTTAATCATTCCTGTTTTTTGGAATGTAAAGATAAAAGAAAATCACAATAGCGTGGGGCGAGATATACACTAATTATCAACCAACGAAATGATACTTAACGCATATGTTCCATCGAATTTCGGGTATATTTCTTGGTATCTACCGTAAAGGTTTCACTTTTGTTAATGGCCGTTGCTATAAAGCTCGAAACGATTTGTCCGTTTCGATATGAAATACTTTCCAATACTACATTCTCGTTTAAAGCGGCATTCGGATTTAAAAAGTTGATACCCTTAAAATCAGCCATGGTAGCCACCCAATACTCTTCTGTTACTTTCCCCTCATCATTAAGCTTTTGAAACTGCTTACACGTATACCCCAAAATTGTTTTCGTTTTACCGGTAGCTTTCAAATTCGATAGCGAATTGGGTGCCTTTCCGGCATTAGCCTCTTCTTGCATTCGTTTGCTCATAAATGCATTCTGATTGATAGCCATAAAAGTCATTTTCTCGTTATCAAATATCATTTGTGCGTGCGATTTCAAATCCAGTACCATGAAGTTTTTCCGCTTATCGTCCATTTTAGCTGCTACAAGCGATTCCTTTGCATTAGCATAAATAATCGACTCGTTGGTCTCAGTTTCCTTACCGTTGCGGAATTTCTTATGCTGATAGGTAATGGATTGAGTGAAAACATATTTTTCGCGTACTGTAACATCATTCACATTATCGAGCCAGTTGTTTAGTTTAGCTTTACCGGGTTCCCCGTATTTTTCTTCATTTTTCTTTTCGATATCGCGTTCAATTGCTGAGCGCACGTAGGAGCGTTGCGCAAAACTCGTGCGTGTTAAAAAAACGACTATGAATAAAATAAACAGTTGCTTCATTGCTTTAGTTTTTAGATTGAAAAATGAGCGTTACTAAAGGATTAAAATACAAATTGAAACAAAATTTGAATACCTATTCAGTAAGAATTATTAAATTTATAACACTTTTCAATTAATTTATCTTCCTATAACATTGATTATCAATAATTAAAATGAAGTTTTTCGAACTCAAGTCCTGTCTCACTAAAAAGGAACTCCAACATATTGCAGCACAACTGACACTATCTTCCAAAACGCAAGCGGCCTTATTTAATGCTTTACAAAAACTAACTGAAGACGAATTTAAAACGCAAAAAGGCAAGGTATATCGGAGTGTATTTGGAAAACCTTTTGAAGAAAAACACGAACAATATCTGCGCAACCAGATCAGTGCAGTTTATGAGGCTATGGTTACTATTATTTCAAGCCATTTAAAAGCACTAAGATTGGAATATGATATTGAAAGCATTATCTATTTCCTGAACGAGTTAAACAAACGCAGAGCCTTTGATTTATTGGAAAAAGAATGGCTGCGCTATGTTCAACTGCTAGAAGAATCCAAAGATTATGCAGGCTTGAAAGCTTTGTATGAAATAAGAATTCGCTTTTTATTCACTAAACAATTATCCTCCAGTAATATTGATGATTTGAAAGCTGCAGCAGATAAAGTGATTGCGTATAATGCCATTGCTGCAAACGAAAGCATGGAGGCCTCTAAATATTATTACCACTTTTTGAACAATGTTTACACAAAACTAAAATTACCGCTTATCGACATAGACAGTGAAAGCCTTAATCGAGCGAATACGGCTAAATCGTTTTATACACCCCTAATTAAAGCAAACAACGCATTTACAAGTGAAACGAATGTTGAAAGCAGAATTGCCTATGTAGCCGAGATATTAAAATTTGCTGAGGATCGATTTGTTCATCGTCCGCAATACAAACGATACATCGCCACTTCGATTTTTAACTTAGGCGTAGAATTGTCGCTACAAGGACGTTACGAAGAAGCGCATCTGTATTTCAACCGCTATTTTGAGCGCCATTTCAAAGAAGATGAAACGGATTATCAATTGATTTTCTTGTTAACGTATTCAACCAACCTTATCAATACCAATCGGTTTAAACAGGTATTTGATGTGTACAGGCAATTACCGGAAAATGAAATCAATAAAAGCGCCTACAGATTTCGGTTAAAAATCAACTTAGCGATTATTCATATTTTCAGGAAAGAATATGACTTAGCTTATCCTTACATTGACGAAGTGCTAAAAAATTCAAAAGAACTATATACCATTTTCTATGCGCGGATTCTCCTCTCCTATTACTTTTTCAGAACAAACGATTTGGAATCGGCAACTCGCGAATTGGAAAACTTGGAAAAACACCAACAATTCAACACCGGCATTGTAGCCAACGAAACACAAGCCTGCAAATGGTTTCATCGGTTTTATAAAATCAAAACTACGGATGATAAAGCACAAAAAACGAAACTGAAGACATTACAAGAAAGCATTCAAAAAGAAATGGAAAATAACAAGAACCGTTCCCTGCTCACCAAATTGATAAGTGAAGCATGTAATTAGTGTATCCATTCCGAATATCGGGCAGATAGATTAGATTCGCTTTTCGTTAAACTTATTTCACCACATTGGAACTTGCAAAATACATATCGGAAATACTGATTCGGGGAAAGGAATTTCAAAAGCAGAACACGCAAATGTTTAAGCGAATTAAACACAAAAAAGGATTAGAAAAATATCTACCCGATGCGCATGAAGAAGCCTTTGCGCAAGTAAATTGTTTGGACTGTGGAAACTGTTGTAAAAGTATTTCTCCTCGTTTCAAAACGCCCGATTTAAAGCGTATTTCAAAGTTTTTGGGCATGAAAGAATCGCAATTTATTGAAACCTATTTGCGGTTAGATAACGATGGCGATTATGTGGTACATCGCAGTCCTTGCCCTTTTTTGCAAGACAACAACGAATGTGAAATTTACGAAGTGCGACCAGGAGATTGTGCCAATTATCCGTATACCGATTCCGGTCATTTCTTTAAGTACCCCAACACAACATTGCAAAACACCGCTGTTTGTCCGGCTGTGAATGTGGTGATGGAAAAATTGAGAAATCTAGATTTATAATTCATTCATTTTATTCAAACCGAAACATGAAGTTCTTACAACTATTGGAAAAAGCCTGGCTTGCTGCAATTGTTGCTGCATTTGGACTTGGAATTTATTTCTTATTTACGAAGCAAGCACTTACGAGTCAAGTATATATTGCATTTATGTGTGCCATTTTTTCGGCCTTAATTTATCACAATATTAAGTCGCAACGAAAATTTTTGGAAGAACGCAATAAAAACAAATAAGGCTTCCTTTTACAGAAGCCTCATTCGTTTAACCCTAAAACAAAAATTTATTAGAATTTGATAACAAGTGTATTGTATGGATCATCGTTCAATACATATTTCACTATAGTTGGCTGTTTCGACTCATCAGGCAACAAACGAATATCCATATCTACATACGCTTGATTACGTTTGATTTTTTTCACGGAGAAATCTTCATAGCCTTCGATTTTGAATGTTAGTGCTGTACTGGCAGTAATCAAGTCCTTATCAAGGGCTAGCGCGAAATTGCCATTTTTGTCAACAGCTGCGTTGAGCAAGCCTTTGCTTACATTCGACAGTTTCACATTCGCATCCGTAATAGGATTGCTAGTTGCTGCGTTTAATAATTTCCCAGTAATGATGATTACATTTGGGTTGGTCACCACTGTATTCAATACAGCTTGTGTTGCAGGCACCAATTTGCCGTTAAAAGAATTTTGTGCGTTTACTGTTAACCCCACCAACGCTACCAAAAGGGTCGCTACATACTTTTTCATAGATATATATTTTGAATTTGAAAAATCTAACCGCGAGGAGAGTTGTACTCTGCTTTGCTACACTCGGATGTTCACCGCTCATCCCCTATTTCTATCCGAATGCTGATGCAAATATAGTTCAACAGACAGCACAAGTGCAAGTGCTTCAGCGAGAAATAGTATGAACGCACGTCAATTATCGGCAAACGATTTTTTCTTTAAATCCTCTTAACATTTGGAAAAATAAACGCCTATTTTCTTTCAATGAAAAGAAAATCACATAAAGAAAAACGCTTATACAAACTGTTGTAATTCGATCATTTTGGCGTAGGCGCCACTTTGCCGGAGTAAAGAATCGTGAGTACCCGACTCAACAATTTTACCATCGCTTAAAACAACGATTTGATCGGCATGTGTGATGGTCGACAAACGATGCGCAATGGCAATCACTGTGCGGTTTTTCATGGCATTTGTTAATGCAGCTTGGACTGCTTTTTCCGATTCGGAATCGAGTGAAGACGTGGCTTCATCTAAGATTAAAATGGCAGGATTGCGCAAAATGGCCCGAGCGATGGTAAGCCGCTGACGCTCGCCACCGCTGAGTCGCATGCCTCTGTCGCCAATATTCGTTTGAAATCCATGTTCCAATTTCTCGATAAAATCAAGTGCATTGGCAATTCGAGCAGCCTCTACAACCTTCTCCTTTGTGGCGTTTGGCCATCCAAAAACAATATTATTATAGACCGTATCGTTAAACAACACCGGTTCTTGCGACACTACAGAAAGCAATGAACGCAAGCTATTCAGCCTTAGTGAGCGAATATCTTGTCCGTCAACCTCAACAGCACCCGATTGTACATCATAGAAACGAAGCAACAAGTCTGTAAGTGTTGATTTCCCGGCACCTGATGCGCCAACTAAAGCTACCAGCTTGCCTTTCGGTATCGTTAACGAAAACTCTTTAATCGCATTTTTTTCACCATTTGGGTAGCTAAACGATACATTGTTATAGCTTATCGAATGCTCAAAGCTCTTTATTTCATGGGCATCTGGAGCATCTTGAATGGTAACGGGCGCATCCATCACTTCAAACACTCGATCGGCAGCGGCTAAACCTATACGTATATTATAGAATGCATTGGAGAAACTCTTAGCCGGCTGAATAAGTAACGAAAACATGGCAATGAAGCCAATGAAAGTAGAAGCATCGAGCTCTTTATGAAACACCAATACCCCCCCAAACCAAAGCACAGCGCTAAATACACAAATCGACAAAAACTCTGTGAGCGGAGATGATAATTCGTAACGCATATTAATAACGTTTGATTGCTCGTAAATGCTGCGATTCAGCTCAGCAAACTGTCCCTTTTTGTAATCGCGGGCATTAAACGCTTGAATGATTTTCAAGCCCGAAATGGTTTCTTCAATCAAGGCAATCATTTGCCCCATAGTGCTTTGAATGTCGAAGGAACTGCGTTTTAAGCTTTTGCCAATCTTTCCAATAATACCACCAGTTACAGCCAACATCACAAACACAAATAAGGTAAGCTTGGCGCTAATCATCAACATCCACACCAAAGAAAGGATAATATTAATGGGTTCACGAACGCTCACTTCCAACATACTGATAACGCCCATTTCAATGGCTTTCACATCGTTTGTGATCCGGGAAATCAAATCGCCTTTCTTCTCTTTTTGATAAAACGATAAGGAGAGCACAACTAGTTTCTCGTACAACTCGTTGCGAATATCGCGTAAAACCCCGTTGCGTATGGGAGCTAGGGCACGTAATGCCAAATAGCGACAAACATTTTTGATAAAAATAATGACTACTACTGCTATACAAACCAACATCAACGCATGGGCTACTCCGTTTTGATGCATCTGTTGGCTAAGATTGTATTTTATTAAATCAAGAACAGATGTGGCGTTCCATTGAAATTCGGGTTTTTCAGTTACATCAGGCACTTGTCCGAAAAGTAACTGCAGCAAAGGAATAACCATGACCACCGAAAACATAGAAAAAAAGGCAGAAAGCACATTGAAAAACAGATTCAAAAACGCATAGCCCAAATTATGTCGTAAGTAGTAAATAATGCGTTTAAAAGGACTTTTCATGTGGCTTCAAAAATGAATAAACGAAAAATGCTGTTTTTATTGTTCCCAATGTTGGAGGCGCAAAATACGAAAACCTTTAGATGTATGGTTATCCGTTCTCATTTTGGCTTTCCAAGTTACCCATAATTTTATGTAGGTTTGCGAAAAGTACGTTATGGACAATCGAAGACAAAATAAGATAGGCTCGTTGATGAAAGAAGTCATCACCGAAATTCTGATGCGCGAAGGGAAAGGCATTTACGGAAGTGCGTTGGTGTCTGTAACGAATGTGAAAGTAACCACCGACTTATCCTTAGCCCGTTTTTATTTCAGCATCTACAATACCGATCAGAAAGATGCTGTTTTAGGCATGTTAAACGAGGCAAAACCAAATTTGAAACGTTTGATTGTAGCTAAGATTAAGGATTTGCGAAAAATGCCCGAATTTGAATTCTATTTAGATGAAACCCTCGATGAACTCTTTAAAATTGAAGAGTTGTTCAAAAAAATTCACGAAGAAGACGAGAAAATAGCCAAGAATAGCTAATGTACAAGCTGCGTATTGCCTTCCGATATTTGTTTTCCAAAAAATCGACCAATGCTATCAATTTGGTGACATGGGTATCGATGTTGGGTATGGGTGTAGGTGCCTTTGCGTTGGTGGTAGTACTTAGTGTTTTTAATGGTTTTGAAGGGTTAGTTGTTTCTTTATATAATTCTTTTTATCCTGAATTGCAGATTACCACTGCTTCCGGGAAATTTTTTCAAGATACAGATGCAGTGCGCAATACTATCCATAAGACCGGAACAGTGGAAACCATATCTGCAACCTTGGAAGAAAATGCCTACTTACAGTATGCCGGTAAAGATTATATCGCCACGGTTAAAGGGGTTGACAATAATTACTTGACAGTAACATCGCTCAATGAAAAGGTAAAAGAAGGTTCCTTTTCCCTAAAAAAAGGAGATTATGACGGAACAGTTATAGGCGCTAACATTTGCGATGCTTTGAGTTTGAACATTAAAGGATTTACAGAGCCGCTCGTTATCAATGTACCTCGAAACGGCAGTGGTTCTTCACTTTCACCGGATGATGCATTTTATACGGCATCAGTTATTCCCACAGGGATGTTTTCTATTCAGCAGGAATTTGACGGGAAGTATTTGTTTGTATCCCTTGAATTTATGCAGAAGCTGATGGGTGAAGAGCAGCAGTTATCGGCATTGGAACTTAAACTCAAAAAAGATATCGACCCCAAAGCAGCAAAAAAAATGGTACAAGCTGCATTAGGCAACGAATATCAAGTCAAAACAAAATACGAGCAAAAAGAAACCCTATACAGAATCATGCAAATTGAACGCTGGGCCGTTTATGCCATTCTCAGCTTTATTATGCTCATTGTTTCGTTCAATATTATTGGTTCGTTGTTGATGATTGTATTAGAGAAACGAAAAGACATTTCCATCTTAAAAACCATGGGAGCAACAGAAAGGGATATTCAGTTTATTTTTGTCATGGAAGGGATACTATCAGCATTGATTGGCGCAGGAATAGGCATTTTGATTGCCATTTCCATCTGCCTATTGCAAATGAAATACGGTTTTGTAAAATTAGGTACATCGGGCAGTACTTTTGTAGTAGATGCGTATCCGGTGATTTTGAAATTCAGCGATGTAGTGCTGGCCTTTTTCACGGTAGTAGTGATATCCGGCTTGGCATCGTTTATTCCCTCGCGCAGAGCAACAAAAGGAAATATGGAGTTTAAGTTGTGACTTATTTAGAAGTCGTTAACTGCTTAAATACCTCTTCTAAACTATAAGCTTCCTTTTCTAAATGTAATAACGTTAAATCCTTTTGCTTGGCGAATTCGAAAACAGATTCACGTAAGTCGGTTTCACCATTTGATACTACACTCCATCGCCCATCATTCAATTTTGAAAAAGACTTCACACCTTTGATTTGCTCCAATTGTGCATTTGTAATCGATTGTTTGAACTCTACTTTCACAATGGTTTGGTTCTGTAATTTATCTTGAAGTGCGGAAGCAGTATCATCGGCTACTAATTTGCCTTTATTGATAATCACAATTCGATCAGCAATGGCTTGTACTTCTTGCAAAATGTGTGAAGAAAACACCACCGTTTTGTCTTTCCCTAATTGCTTAATCAACGAACGAATTTCCACTAATTGATTCGGATCCAAACCGGAAGTAGGTTCATCTAAAATCAACACTTTCGGGTCGTGTAACATTGCTTGAGCTAAGCCCACACGTTGTTTGTACCCTTTCGATAGTTGACGAATTGTTTTACTGCGCTCTGCAGTTAACCCGGTGCGTTCCAACATTTCGTCAATTCTACTTTTTGTTTTATCGCCCAATTGATGGATGCGTGCTGAAAATTCTAAATACTCGGTAACATACATATCGAAATACAAGGGATTACTCTCCGGTAAATAACCAATCATTCTGCGGATTTCCAGCGGATGAGCTTCTACGTTTTGTCCGCACACAATAGCCTCGCCTGTAGTTTGCGGTATAAAGCCCGTTAAAATTTTCATTGTAGTTGACTTCCCTGCACCATTCGGACCTAGAAAACCCAAAACCTGACCCTTGTGGGCTTCGAAAGAAATATCGTTTAACGCATACTGCGAACCATATACTTTAGTCAAATGCTTAACTTCGATAGACATGCCTTAGAGTTTATATTTCTTTTTGGTCAATTTGAATGACTTCTGTTCTTTGGTAGTCACTTTTATACTTTTCAATTTGATGGGTGTACCTGCCATTCGGATATAGGGAGGAATTGGAGCTTCCAAACCACTTAAAGTAACATGCAAGCCGTCCTTTTTAAATTCATCCGGTAGGTTTGAGGCAACATAACGCTTATTGGCATTTTTCACTAACTCGATAACGGTGAGTTCGCTATTGAGTTTCTTAACCACACCTTTTACATTTCGCACCGGAATTTTAAAATCAAAGCCGCCCGTTTGTGCGAATGCAGACAAGGTAAAAAAGATAAATACAACCGATATTATACGCTTCATTCGTTTATGCTTTCAAAATAAAGATAGAAAAGAATCGTGCCAAATATAGACTAATGGATGAAATCGAATGCCTAAAAAAACAAAACGGCCGCTCCTTTTGAAAGGGAACAGCCGTTTAACTATTCTGAAACTATTAGTAGTTCAATACTTGTTTTGAAGTAGATTTAATAATGTAAGCAATATTGCGTAATGCCAATTGATCCATTACATCTTTGTCGACAGCTATTTTATGAATTTCTAAATCTGCATTGGTCTTTCTTTCTTGATAGCTTATGCCATCTACAGTAACTGTCAATCCTTCAACCTGATACTCATCAGGCAAACCAATTGGACTAAAATTGTACCCGCAATATTCAGTTGGTACTAGAACATAAGCACCTCCAACTTGCTGAACGCGTGCTTTTAGAGAACTAATAGCTTTACCCTTTCCTGATGCAAATGCGGCACCAAACGATAAAAAACAAATTGTAATGAGCGTAAACATCTTTTTCATAATCTATCCATTAGTTAGTTAAGGACTCTTATGTACGCCCTTCAGCGAATTATGTTTCACTTTACTCCTCTTTTTTTTCAAAAAAAGGAGACAGCCAACAGAATTAACTCTAACTAATTGATTATCAAAAAAAGAAAGCACTATGTTAATGGGGCTAAAATTTAGCCGCTGAAAGTGCGTAAGCCTTGATATTGTACTCTATATGCTGTAATCCAAGTTGCTTTTGAACATCTTGCTCCACGGCTATGGCATTGATAGCAATATCAATAGTTTTATTTTTGCAACGGGAAATAGTGCCATCAACAGTAACTGCAAGACCTTCGATTTGATACTCAGCCGGAAGTCCGAGTGGAATTAATTTATGATCGCTGAATTGTTCGGGTATCAATACGAACATACCATTCACTTCATGCACTGTTGCCTTCAATGCGTTAATGTGTTTGTGATGTGTTAGCGCGAAAGTAGAGGTCGCTATTAGGGTTAAGATAGCGAGAGTAAAAATGTTTTTCATAACATAAGATTTAAGAATGATGAAATACGATCACTGTTTATATCTACGCTATTCGCAACCTCAAGTTACGGCTTTTAGCACGATGTTATCCACCAAAAAATGTGGAGAACTACATCCAGAGATAATGTTTGAAACCATTGCTAACAAAAGGATTCAGTCCCACAAAAAAAAACGGCCGCTTCAAAGAAGCGACCGTTCAAAACATAAAAAAACAAATTAAAATCGTGATGCGGATAAGGCGTATGATCGGTTGTTATACTCAATGTGGTGAAGACCTAATTTTTTTTGCACGTCTTGTTCAACTGCAATGGCGCTAATTGAAATATCGATACGTTTACTTTTACATTTCGAAATTGTTCCTTCTACTGTAACTTCTAAGCCTTCTACTTCATATTCAGCAGGAAGTCCAAGCGGAATCAATTTATGATCACTAAAAGAGGTAGGTACCAATACATAAATACCATCAATTTCATGTACGGTTGCTTTTAAACCACTCACCTCCTTTTTATGGCCGGAAGCAAAAGCTGAAGTTATAACTAGGATGGAAAGTGTTGCAAGTGTAAATAGCTTTTTCATATTGTAGGAATTTAAAAGTGAAAAATAGAACCTATTTTGAGTTACGCCTCTGCGGAATGAATTGTTACAAAAAGCGCAATCTTTTTAGCAATATTTTTTCGCACAAAGCATAACGTATTGATATATATAGACTAATCAATAAAACATTGATTTGGATAAATCCTTATATTCGCCCGTTATGAGTAAAGAAACAAGCACAAACAATTTACAGGAAGTTATTTCCCATTGCAAAGAATACGGATTCATATTCCCATCTTCGGAAATTTATGACGGACTTGGTGCCGTTTACGATTACGGTCAATATGGTATAGAGCTTAAACGAAACATCCAAGACTACTGGTGGAAATCGATGGTTCAATTAAACGAGAATATTGTGGGTTTGGATGCGGCTATTTTTATGCACCCAAAAACATGGAAGGCCAGCGGACACGTAGATGCATTCAACGATCCATTGATTGACAATAAAGATTCGAAGAAGCGTTATCGTGCAGATGTGCTGATTGAAGAAGCCATGGCAAAAATGGAAGATAAAATCACCAAAGAAGTGGAGAAGGCAGAGAAGAAATTTGGTGAAACGTTTGACAAAGCCATGTTTTTACAAACGAACCCGAATGTACTTCGCAATCGCGAAAAGGTCGATGCAATTGAAGCGCGTTTCAAAAAAGCGCTAGAGGATAGCAACCTAGATGAGATCAAACAAATTATTGTTGATTTGGAAATCGTTTGTCCGATAAGTGGTTCACGCAACTGGACAGATGTTCGTCAGTTCAACCTCATGTTCTCAACCCAAATGGGCTCTGTGGCTGAGGATTCAGACACTATTTATCTTCGTCCTGAAACAGCACAAGGCATTTTTGTAAACTTCTTAAATGTATTGAATACTTCTCGTCAGCGTATTCCATTTGGTATAGCGCAAGTTGGTAAAGCATTCCGAAATGAAATTGTTGCTCGTCAGTTTATTTTCCGTACCCGCGAATTCGAGCAAATGGAAATGCAATTCTTTGTTCGGCCCGGTTCTGAAATGGAATGGTACAAGCATTGGAAAGAAGCGCGTATGCAATGGCATAAATCGCTTGGATTCCCTGCCTCTAAACTAAAATTCAAAGACCATTTAAAAACTGCACACTATGCTAATGCGGCTGTAGATATTGAATTTGAGTTTCCATTCGGTTTCAAAGAAATGGAAGGTATTCACTCGCGTACCGATTTCGATTTAACGCAACACCAAAATTTAAGTGGCAAGAAATTGCAATACTTTGATCCGGAATTGAATCAAAGTTATGTGCCGTATGTGGTAGAAACATCGGTGGGCTTAAACCGAACCTTCTTAGCGGTTATGTGTAATGCGTTTGAACAAGAAAAATTGGAAGATGGTTCAGACCGAACAGTTTTAAGACTTCCTGCGTTCCTTGCGCCTATTAAAGTTGCTGTATTGCCATTGATGAAAAAAGACGGACTATCGGAAAAAGCGAGAGAAATATACAACGACTTGAAATTCGAAACCAATTGTTTCTTTGAAGAAAAAGATGCCATCGGAAAACGATACAGACGCCAAGATGCCATTGGGACACCATATTGTATTACCATCGATCATCAAACATTAGAAGATAATACGGTAACGCTTCGCGACCGCGACACCATGAAACAAGAACGCGTTTCAATCGACCAATTAAAAGCCGTGGTGAGCGAAAAAACAGACTGGAGAAAAGGTTTACGATGATGCTTTCGAGAAAAGCAATAGCGCACATCTTACTCTTTTTAGTGAATTTGTTCTACGGAGCAAACTTCATTATTTCTAAAACGTTAATGCCTGAGTTCATTTTACCTCAGGCATTTATCTTTATTCGCGTATCCATAACCGTTCTATTGTTTTTCGCTGTTGACTTTTTCTGGGTGAACGAAAAAATAAAACGAAAAGACATTCCGCTCCTCATTGGCTGTGCCCTTTTTGGCGTAGTGATTAATCAAGAAATGTTTTATGCCGGATTAAATTTAACTACGCCAATCAATGGTGCACTGATTATGATTACCACACCAATATTAGTAATGGTGATTTCGTTTTTCATCAAACACGAACAACCCACTTGGTACAAGATTGCAGGCATTTTGTTTGGGGCAACCGGAGCATTCTTGATTATTAGTGGAAAGCAATTCAATTTTTCATCAGAAACGATGTTGGGCGATATTTTCATTTTACTGAATGCGGCATCTTATGCATTGTATTTAGTAATGGTAAGACCATTGATGAAGAAGTATCATCCCATGACAGTTATTAAATGGGTATTCCTATTTGGGTTGCTGCCTGTAATCGTTTTAGGTTGGAATCAATTCCATTCCATTCAGTGGCAAACATTCACTGCAAACGCTTGGCTCGCACTGGCATTCGTTGTTATCTTCGTTACCTTCTGTGCCTATTTATTCAACATTTTAGCCCTTCGTGAAGTTCACTCTTCAGTGGTAGGTGCTTACATTTATTTACAACCTATTCTTGCCGCTATTATTTCCATTGCAGTAGGCAAAGATGCATTGAGTTGGAACAAAGTTATCGCTGCACTCTTTATTTTTACAGGTGTATTTTTGGTGGCTTTTGGCCAGCAATTCTTCAAAAGCAAAGCTATCAAAGAATTATAGGACATTAATTGATTCCTCTTTACTTATAGTTTTAAAGTGCGGAAGAAATCGCTACTCTACATTCCAAACGCATAAAATATAGACAAATAGCAAAAATGCGAAGCGATTGCTATTTTTGAGCAGTATGTCAACACCTATACAATATCTTTCTATTCAAGAGTTCCTGCAACAATCGGAAGGTTATCAAATTTTGGATGTTCGTGCACCAAAAGAATTCAACAAAGGGCATATTCCTCACGCAACAAGTTTTCCGCTTTTTAATGATGAAGAACGAGCAGTGGTAGGTACCGCATACAAAAAAGAAGGCAAAGAAAAAGCAATTGAAATTGGGCTCGACATTGTAGGCAAAAAAATGGGCGATTTTGCGCGCTCCCTTCGCACAATAACACAGGAAAAAAAAGTATTCATTCATTGTTGGCGTGGCGGCATGCGTTCAGGCGCATTGGCTTGGCTAATTAACCTGTTGGGCTATGAAGTATACGTTTTACAAGGCGGCTACAAAGCTTATCGTCAAAACGTTTTAGATGATTTTGCAAGGCCTCTAAAACTTTGTGTAATTGGCGGAGAAACCGGAAGCGGAAAAACAGAAATTCTTTATGCATTGCAAAAAACCGGAGCACAAATTATCGACTTAGAAAAAATCGCCAATCACAAAGGATCGGCTTTTGGCGGATTAGGTCAAGCTCCACAACCCAAGCCTGAACAGTTTGAAAACAATTTACATCTAGCAGTTTCGCGAATTGACTGCAACAAAACATGTTGGTTAGAAGATGAAAGTAAAGCACTAGGCACTTGTTATATTCCTGAACCATTTTGGGTACAATTGAAAGCTGCTCCCGTTTTCAAAATTCATTTACCCTATGAAAGAAGAATTCGCCATTTGATGAACCAATATGCGTCATTCCCGATTGAATCATTAAGTGAGTGTATTCGTCCCTTAGCGAAACGTATGGGCACTGAATCCATGAACAATGCGCTTGAAGCATTACAGCAAAATCAATTGGAAGAAGTTGCCAAAATAATGTTACGGTATTACGACAAAGCGTATCACTTCAGTGCAACAAAAAAACAACATCCTATTGCAGAAGATCTGCTTTTCGACAAACAGAGCTATCAAGAAATTGCAAACATTCTTATTCAAAAAACAAGCGCGTAATGGAAAATATAAAACTCACACAATACAGCCACGGTGCAGGTTGCGGATGTAAGATTGCACCAAAAGTTTTGGACAGCATACTCCATTCTACTGCTATGATTCAAGGCACATTACCGGATAGCAAACGCTTATTGGTTGGCAACGAAGCAAAAGATGATGCAGCGGTTTATGATTTAGAAGATGGTACAGCTATTATCAGCACCACCGATTTTTTCATGCCCATTGTAGATGATGCATTCGACTTCGGAAGAATTGCTTCAGTGAACGCTATCAGTGATGTATATGCTATGGGAGGAAGCCCTTTACTCGCGATTGCAATATTAGGATGGCCCATTGCGAAACTCGATGCGTCAGTAGCCGCAAGGGTTCTGGATGGTGCACGACAAGCTTGTGCAGATGCAGGCATTTTATTAGCCGGTGGACATAGTATAGATTCTAAGGAACCGATTTTTGGATTAGCAGTAACCGGCCGGGTGAATATTTCGCAGCTTAAAAAGAACAACACGGCAACTGAAGGGTGTTCCTTATTTCTTACCAAACCCCTTGGTGTAGGGGCTTTAACCACTGCCGAGAAGAAAGGCATACTCCTACCCGAACATCAACACATTGCTCCTGAATCGATGATGAAGCTAAATAAAATAGGTGAAGTGTTTGCTACATTACCTTATGTACATGCTATGACAGATGTCACCGGATTCGGACTATTAGGCCATTTGACAGAAATGTGCGAAGGCAGTAAACTAAGTGCACAAATTCATTACGATAAAATACCGGTGTTTGTAGAGGCATTGCATTACATCGAACAAGGCGCTGTACCCGGTGGTACACATCGCAATTGGGATAGTTATGGCTCGAAAATCAAACTGCAGAATGAAGCATATAAACTCATTCTTGCCGATCCGCAAACGAGCGGTGGCTTATTGGTTGCAGTTGCTTCCGGTCAAGAACATGAATTTGTAACAATAGCAAAAGCAAACGGATTAGCCCTTGAATCCTTTGGAACGTTGACTTCCCAAAAAGAACATTTGATTGAAGTTCTATAATTGCTGAGCTTGTACAGCACAAAAAAAATTAGTTTCGCAAACAATTCAATTGCAATGAAAAAACTGTTTCGCTTCTTAGGCTTTTTCTTTATCGCCAGCATACTCTTAATCACAGCTGTGGTATTTCTTCGTCCGAGTGCTATTGTTTCCAAGCAAGAAGCGAAAAGTAAATTAGCTTCATCGGCTTCGCACTTTTTGAAATGGCGCGATGCCGAAGTGCATTATACCGATGAAGGCAAAGGCTTTCCGATATTGATGATCCATGGTTTTGGAGGATCGTATATGAACTTTGATGCATTAGCCGATGCGTTCAAAGATAGTTTTCGTGTTATTCGAGTTGATTTACCGGGCTTCGGACTTTCCGATTTTCCTTCGGTGAAAGAAAACGAAAACTATATTCAAGACTATAACGACTATATGCGTTTTATGCTCGACACATTACACATCGATTCGTTGTATGTTATCGGAAACTCAATGGGCGGAGGTATTGCATGGCTTACTGCCGGTGAGCAGCCTGAGCGCGTTAAAAAATTAGTATTACTCAATAGCGCAGGCTACGACACAAAAGCTGTTGCCGATAAATTAGCGATGTTCAAATACAAATCGGTAGGGAAAATTTTCGATAGAGGAATGCCTATGTTTATGTCGAAAAGTGGTGCCGAAAACTGTTATGCCGATAAATCAAAGGTAAATCCGGAGAGCGTTATCAAAAACAATATTTCATCAAACCGTGAAGGGAATCTAGCCTTTATGTTGGCATTGGCTCGTTCTAAACAATTCCCTGACACCACGTTAATCAGTCGCGTGCAATGTCCAACATTAATTGTTTGGGGCAAGCAAGACAAAATTATTCCGGTTGAACATGCAGAGCGTTTTCGTCACGATATAAAAAACAGCGAAGTCCTTATTTTCGACTCTTGCGGACATGTACCGATGATAGAAAAAACAAAGGAAACGCATGATGCTGTGTTGCGTTTTTTTGAACAATAGCGCAAGAAAAAAGGCACAAGCCAAACGCCTGTGCCTTTTCAAATACGTTCAAAACAAATTACATATTCAATGCTCTGTTATCAGTAGCTATCAAACAAGCTTCTTTAAAGGCTTCTGTGTAGGTTGGATGCGGGTGACTCATACGCGCAACATCTTCAGCACTGGCACGATACTCCATCGCCACAACACCTTCAATAATTAAATCGGCAGCACGAGCACCTAAAATATGTACCCCTAAAATTTCATCGGTTGCGGTATCGGCCAATACTTTTACAAAACCATCTAAATCGCCTGAAGCACGCGCTCTTCCTAATGCACGGAACGGAAACTTTCCTACCTTATACGTTTTACCCTGCGCTTTCAATTCCGCTTCAGTAGCACCAACGCTAGCGGCTTCAGGCCATGTGTACGCCACACCCGGAATTAAATTGTAGTTGATATGCGGTTTTTGTCCGGCAATAACCTCTGCAACCAAAACACCTTCTTCTTCAGCTTTATGCGCCAACATTGCACCACGCACCACATCGCCCAATGCATAAATACCCGGAACAGCCGTTTCCAAATGATCATTCACCGGAATACGCTTGCGTTCATCTAAAGTAACACCTGCATTTTCCAAACCTAAGCCTTCTGTATATGGCGCACGACCAACCGCTACTAAACAATAATCGCCTTTCACATCTACCTTCTCGCCATTTTTATTTTCAGCCGAAACGGTTACTTCTTTTCCTTTCACCGTTGCGCCACTCACCTTGTGCGACAACATGAACTCCATGCCTTGTTTCTTCAATACACGCTGCATTTCTTTGCTTAAGTCTTCGTCCATAGACGGAATAATTTTATCCAAATATTCCACCACAGTCACCTTCGCTCCTAATCGTAAAAATACAGAACCCAGTTCTACACCAATAATTCCACCGCCAATAATCACCAAGTGTTTAGGTACTTCCGGCAAGTTCAACGCTTCTGTAGAAGTAATAATTCTTTTCTTATCTACCGGTAAAAACGGCAATGCTGTTGGCTTTGAGCCGGTTGCTATAATCGTTTTCTCGGTTTCTATTTCAGTTTTCTTTCCGGCTGCATCGGTAATGGCAATTTTGTTTTTCGTTACAAACGAACCCATACCGTAATACACATCAATTTTATTCTTCTTCATTAAAAACGCAATGCCATCGTTGTTGGCTTTCACCACACCGTTTTTGCGTTCTACCATAGTTTTGAAATTGAAAGAAATACCTTTCACTTCAATCCCATGCTCGGTAAATTTATGTGCAGCCGCATCGTAATGCTCTGAAGAGTCTAACAATGCTTTTGAAGGAATACAGCCCACATTGGTACAGGTACCGCCCAACACAGCATATTTTTCAACAATAGCTACTTTCATACCCAATTGGGCGCAACGAATAGCAGCAATATAACCTCCCGGACCGGAACCAATAACCGTAACTTGATATTGTGACATACAGATTTATTTTTTTAGATGAGCGAAAATAGGCTAAAAGAATCAAGTGCAAAGCATGAAAGCGAATTATTTTAGAGGTTTTGGCGATTAGCCGCTAGCTGCTAGAAGCTAAAAACTAGAAAATTCAGATCCTACTCTAGCAGCTAATGGCTAGAGGCTAATAGCTTCCCCTTATTTAGGCGCCTTCTTCAACAAATACAACGCAATTGCTCCGTAAATTAAATTCGGAATCCATACGCCCATCACCGGAGGCAAAGAGGCATTAGTAGAAAACGTAACCGAAAACTTCATAATAATCTCGTACGTAGCACTCAAACCAATACCCAACACCACATGCCATCCCAATCCTCCGCGAAGTTTTCGTGAAGCTAAACTCACTCCTATCAATGTCATAATAAAAATACTAAACGGAATGGAGGTTCTACGATAGCGCTCAATTTCGTAGAACTCTAAATAGCTCTGTCCCGCTTTTTTCATTTCATCGATGTACTCCTCCAACTCCGGTGTAGTCATGGCTTCTTTTACACCCGACCCAAACTGAAAATCATCGGGTTTGAACGGAAGCGTTTTTTCAATCGATTCCCCATACTGTAATCGGTATTGATCGCCCACCAACGTACGGATGTAATAATTGCTGATACGCCATTTCTTAGTGGCTTTCACGTATTCTATTCTGTCGCCTCGCAACTTGTATTGTAAACTTCCTTTGTCGAATTGCTCCATCGAAAACCGGTAGGCCGTTGCGTCATAAGGGCGATACGCCTCCATATAAATTATAGTACCCGGAGCTACCTGCCGGTGAAAATTATACGCAGCCGTTTTCGAAACTTTATTGATGTATTTATCTTCAAATGCAATGCGCGTTTTATTGGCGCGCGGAATAAAATAATGATTTCCGAAATACAATAACACGGCAAAAAATAAGGCTCCGTAAAAGTAAGGCAACAGAAACCGATAGAAACTGGTACCGCTGTTCAGAATGGCAATAATCTCGGACCTATCGGCCAATTGCGAAGTAAAAAAGATCACCGCTACCAAAATAAAAAACGGTGCCAGCAGCGAAGAAATATAAGGGATGAACCCAAAATAATATTGCGTAATAATTAACTTCAACGGAATACCCCCATCCAAAAGCGTGTCGATTTTTTCGGAGATATCAATAACAATGGTAATGGCGATTAGCAACCCCATGATAAAGAAAAAAGTACCTACATACTTTCTAAAAATGTACCAATCAATTTTCTTCATGCTTCGTTCCTGATGATCAAAGTCTGGTCATCACCTGTTTCACCATTTTATCTTTCCACGATTTGTAAGTGCCCGCCAAAATCTGTTCGCGTGCTTGTCCCACCAACCACAAATAAAAACTCAAGTTATTCAATGTTGCTAATTGTGCAGCCAACATTTCGCCTGAATGCATCAAATGGCGCAAATACGCTTTAGTGTGTGTGCGCATCAATTCACACTCGCTGTTGGCATCAATAGGCGAAAAATCGCTCTTCCACTTTTCATTTTTAATATTGATAATGCCCTGTGTGGTGAACAGCATACCATTTCTGGCGTTGCGCGTGGGCATCACACAGTCAAACATATCAATACCCAAGGCAATCGACTCTAAAATATTAGCCGGAGTGCCCACGCCCATTAAGTAGCGCGGTTTATCTTTGGGCAAAATCGAACAACACAAATCCGTCATGCCATACATTTCTTCATCGGGTTCACCTACCGATAGGCCGCCAATCGCATTGCCCGTCATGCCTTTCGAGGCAATGTATTCAGCCGACTGTTTCCGCAAATCGGCATACACACTGCCTTGCACAATAGGGAACAACGCCTGCTCATAACCATATTTCGGTTGCGTTTCCTGAAAACGCGTTACACAACGATCCAACCAACGATGCGTCATCGCCATCGATTTTTTGGCGTAATCGTAATCGCAAGGGTAAGGCGTACACTCGTCAAACGCCATAATAATATCGGCTCCAATGGTGCGCTGAATGTCCATCACATACTCGGGCGAGAAAAAATGTTTCGACCCATCAATATGCGAACGGAACTCCGCTCCTTCCTCTTTTATCTTTCGAATTTCCGACAACGAATACACTTGGTAACCGCCACTATCCGTTAAAATAGGGTGATCCCAACCAATAAATTTATGCAAACCTCCGGCCGCTTCGAGCACATTCAAACCCGGACGTAAATACAAATGATACGTATTCCCTAAAATAATTTGCGCCTTCACATCGCGCTCCAACTCGCGAAAATGCACCGCCTTCACCGTGCCCGCAGTACCCACCGGCATAAAAATAGGCGTTTGAATCTCGCCATGTGCCGTTTGCAGGAGCCCCGCTCTGGCATTCGAATCCTTATCTGTAGCTAATAATTGAAAACTCATATAGGTGGTGAAAATAGTTAAAATGCCTATACCACGAAAAGAAAAGTTTCGGGCAATAATAACTGTTGGTGGTTGGGCGTTTTAACGCGCTTTCCGCTACAATCTTTTGCTCGTTCCTCGCAAAAGGATTTACGCTTCAATCGCTAACGCGGCATAAAAGCAGTATCGAGCTTTAGTATAAAAATTGGTAATAAGAGTTGGTTGATGGCGGAACACCAACCAAAGATAAAAGGTAACATTCTAAATGACAAAAAAATAACGCCACTATGGTCCGCCTCTGGCGCAGAAGCAGGCGGTGGCTATTTTTTCTCCAATGCATGCGTTACACTTTTTGTGCAATTCAAAAAAAATGACCGGTTATTTTCAATGCTAACAACTTTATCGCTCCCCTTCAGGATTAAGTATGTCAGCTCCATCCAAATGAAAAAAAAATGATGTGAAATTACTGGCGAACAATTTTCCCTTGCTCAACGAATTGCTCATTTGCCAATAGGCGATAAACGTAAATACCTTGTTCTAAATCAACTCCGGTTATTTCGAAGGCATTACTTTTGATGCCACTCACCGATTTCACCAACTTTCCAGTCATATCGAAAATCATTATGCCATAGGTTATATTCTCCGCATTTGTTACAACCGAAAACTTTATGTTCTCTTGAAAAGGATTTGGAGAGACATTTACCTTACTTATATGGTCTACACTAAAGTGCACCCCGGCAATTTCAGCTAAAGTATTAATGGTTGAATTGGTTACAATAGCTGCATTATTATCAAAATAAATAAAGGCTTTGTTTTTAATTGTTGTTCCTACCGTTAATTGAGGTTTAAGTTTAATCGTGAAAGTTACTGCACCATGACTTTTCAATTCATCGGAGGTACTATCGGGCAACATAATATTCAAAAATCTAAATTTAATAATGTTACTGCTTACCCATTCCGGAGTCATTGTATGCGTAGCGCCTACTATTCTTAAACTTGACGCTAGAACATTAGGATCTAAAGAATCAACAATTGTAATTTCGTTCGCCACAGCATTTCCAGTATTTTGAAAATGAATAGTATAAGTTAACGTATTTGTTGCAGGAGAAATATTTCCCAAGGGACCGGTTCCCTTTGGACTTACTTCCTTCACATTTGGATCAAATGAATTGACCACCGGTAGGCAGAATGAATAGCTGTTGTTAGTAGCGTCAACATCGTTTGAAGGGATATCGGTAAAAAGACTAAAGCATAGCGTATCACCAATGCCTACAGTACTATCGGGCGTTATATGTAATCCAGCAAAAAAACTATTCCAATAGCCTCCATTACTCAAACTATTTAAGTTTGAATAAATCCACGAAAGCGTATCCCCTACAACTGTTGTAGCCGGATTAGCGCTGAGGGCTGCATTGTACTTCGCCCGATGATCTAAACATAAGGTCAAAACACCGGATGTTTCAACACATCCGGAATTATTCACGCATGGACTAAGCACAAAAGGAATCAATGGGCGAATAACACCAGAAGTAAACGCGGTACATTGTACATCGACATTTGAAGTGCAATGCAAAGGAAAATCAAGATTATATTGAGGAAGTGTATACCTCAAATAAACGTTTTGCGCACACGAAGAAGGTGTGTACAGGAACTGGTATTTAGAAGGCAGTGCAACTGTGTAGCTCTTCAACCAACTTTTTTGAATAGTTATGCTGTAATCACCACTTGGACTAATATTGCCTACAGGTCCAAAAACAGCAACGGAAGGGCTATCCAAAGTGATTATTGGCTCGGGAAAAACATATGAATCAGCAATACCTGTATCTATCCCATTAAATATACAATCGTCATTTCTATCGATATAAATTTTCCCATAAGCGGTTCCATAAATACACGGATTAGAAACAGGAACTGAAAAATTGTTTACAATATCGTAAATGGTATCCGCCCCTGAAATTATCTTTGTATCATCATAAAAATAAAAATTAGCTAAACCTCCGGATACATTTTGATCACTAACAATAGCAATAGCGCGCGGATTAGGCACAAAAATATTCCAAGGATTTTGGCCACTGATATTCACAGCCGAATACATTTCAGTTCCATCTACCAAATAGATGATTTTAACAGAGTCGCCAACAAATGAGTTTTGAATCGTAACACTATAATTCAAGTACCCTTGAGTATAGCAATTTACAGAGTCGTGTGTACCAACGCCCTGAAAATTCAAACTTATATCCCCTTTTGAATACGATTGAGCATAAATAGGGGAGTTCAAGATTAAAAATACTGAACAGATGAATACAAAAAATTTGGATGCTACGTTTGGGAAGAGATTTGCTTTCATAATCTAGGGTTTTAAATAAATGGAACTACAAGGTACCCCTTTTTTACGATACTTAAAGCAATTACAATATAAATCACAGGAATAAGGTTTAGAAATTAATGTTGATTGGTAGCAGCATGCCGCGTTAGGGATTTCTATGGCAAAACCAAATTTTTCTGATAAACAGTTTTGTGGTTGATCAAAGCAAAAATCCTGTGAATAATTTTGTTTCTAATGGCATTTAAAACACACATTTTATTTTTCCCTTCTTCTACCTTTCTCAAGTAATAAGTTCGTAAATCATTATCGATTTGTATGGCACTCATAGCAGCCATATGCAGTGTCTTTTTAAGTTCCTTATCTGCAAAAACGGATACTTTGGGTTTGTATCGAATGGAAGTACCTGATTGATAATCAAATGGAACTACTCCTGCATAACACGCCATCTTTCTTGGATTATTAAATCGCTTAAAACCGTTGGTTTTACTTATCATCATCCAACTTAGAACTTTTCCAACTCCAGGTATAGTGCGTATCCGTTGCGCTTGTTCCTGTAATTCTTCATCTTGCTTAATAAGCGCTTCTATTTGAGCCTCTAATTCAGTAATTTGTTTGTCTAATGTTGCAATCAACAACTTATTGAGTTTCATTATCTTTTTATCCATACCAATTGATTTCATTAGGCTATAATCCGATTGTTGTTGCTTCAAATTGGATTTCATTTTTACACGAGTATTCCTTTCTGTTTGCAATACCTTGAGCTGTCTTAATGCCTGCGAATCGGCTTTCCATAAGGGCAATTCTTTGTAGTTTTTTTCAATAAAAGAAGTAATGCGTTGAGCATCTGTTTTGTCATCTTTGCCTCTTACCAATCCAATACTCTTTTTGATGTGAAGTGGGCTTACGACATAAACCGACCAAGTGAGATGTTCAAGTACTTCATATAAATGGACATTGTAGCGACCGGTGTTTTCCATAGCCAATACAATACCATCTTGCTCCTTCTTGAACTGTTTCACAAACCGATTCACAGCCGAAACGGTATTGTCAATCTTTTCAAATGAAAAATCAGTTCCTTTTTTGATGCAAATGTCCAAGCTCTCTTTGCTGACATCGATTCCAATAAAGATTTTTTCCATACATTTGTTTTAACGATTAATAAACGCTGAAAGAGGTTTTCATCAATAACTCAACTCCTTAATAATGGGCTACTATCCCGAATTTCTATTTGAGATTTTGATGAAAAAGTGTTTAAGTCTTTATCCCTAAATGAGTTTTACTCAGATTGAAGCGTAGTTTACTTAAACACTTTCTCTTTTAGCTAAATTCAATATTTCTATTCAAATACGAACCTAAAGGATTG
>JAEUUZ010000041.1 GCA_016786765.1 Chitinophagales bacterium | reverse complement strand
CAGTATCAATGCCTGCGTTCACAGTAGGCGGAGTAATATCTTGAGTTACCGCTACAGCATCGGAAGCCGTACATCCGTTAGCAGGATTAGTAGCTGTTACAGTATACGTATTCGGAGTAGATACAGTATTATTCGCAGTATTTGTTCCATTGCTCCAAGCGAAGATTGCATTGGTCACATTCGAAGTTGCTTGAAGCACGAGTGAAGTTCTCACACAATTGAGTACAGTATCAATGCCTGCGTTCACAGTAGGCGGAGTGATATTCTGTGTTACCACCACCGCATCAGAAGCAGTACATCCATTGTATGGATTAATAGCTGTTACAGTATACGTATTCGGAGTAGATACAGTATTATTCGCAGTATTTGTTCCATTGCTCCAAGCGAAGATTGCATTGGTCACATTCGAAGTTGCTTGGAGCACGAGTGAAGTTCTCACACAATTCAACACCGTATCAATACCAGCGTTCACAGTAGGCGGAGTAATATCTTGAGTTACCGCTACAGCATCGGAAGCCGTACATCCGTTAGCAGGATTAGTAGCTGTTACAGTATACGTATTCGGAGTAGATACATTATTATTTGCAGTATTTGTTCCATTGCTCCATGCAAAGGTAGCGCTTGTATTGGTTGAAGTTGCTTGAAGCACAAGCGAAGTTCTCACACAATTGAGTACAGTATCAATGCCTGCGTTCACAGTAGGCGGAGTGATATTCTGTGTTACCACCACCGCATCGGAAGCTGTACAACCGTTTGCAGGATTAGTCGCTGTAACAGTATACGTACTCGGAGCAGTTACAGTATTATTTGCAGTGTTTGTTCCATTGCTCCATACAAAAGTCGCTCCAGTAGTGGTTGAAGTAGCTTGAAGTACAAGCGATGTTCTTACGCAATTCAATACAGTATCAATACCAGCGTTCACAATAGGCGGAGTGATATCTTGAGTTACTACTATAGCATCGGTAGCTGTACATCCGTTTGCAGTTCCGGTAACCGTATAGGAGTTAGGCGAAGTTACTGCATTTGTTGCCGTATTAGTTCCGTTACTCCATCCATAAGTTGTTCCCGCGATGGATGATGTTGCATTTAGATTCAACGTTGTTCTAACACAATTCAAAAGTGTATCCACACCTGCATTGATAACTGGAATTGGTTTTAGTGTTAGTGTAAAAGTGCCTGTGTCAGGTCTACATGGACTACCGAGGGGGTTATTGGTAATAAATTTAAGCGTTACTGTGCCGGCAGCAATATCAGCAACACTTGGCGTATAAACGAAACTAAAAGGAGATGCATTTGCTGTTGAAGTTCCAAATGTACCTGTACCTAATGTAAGTGCTGTTACTTGTGTAGTTGAGCCTCCAAATGTTCCTCCCACCGTTTGCGTTAATCCAGCACAAATACTTGCTGATGTGCTCGATAACGACACTGTTGGAGGATTAGTACAGCCACATGTACTGCCCACTACAATATTCATGGTATCAGAACATGTACTGCTTAACCAAACATAACTATATGTTCCGGCTGCAGAGAATGTTGTAACAGTAGAAGTAGCTGAGGTAGGCGTTGTAATTACAGACGTTCCGGGATTTGTGCTGAGCGATGTCCAAGTTCCTGAACCAGTTGCTGCCATGGTAGCACTTCCGGTTTGGTAACACACAACTGTTAAATCCGGTCCCGCATATGCAGGTGCTACAGTTACAGTGGTAGAGCCTGTTAATGTACATGCTCCTGATTGAACAGTTACATTATAAGTAGTAGTTCCTGTTGGTGTAGCAATAGGATTGGTAATATTTGATGCCGATAAAGAAGCGGTAGGAGACCAAGTATAACTTACTGCCGAACAGTTGTTGAAACGCATATTCGGACGTTGTGTACTCGTTGTAGGAGAGGCTAATGTACAACCTACTGAGCCGTCAACTCTTTGATAAACCACTGAGTTAAAACTAGTGGTAGTATAATTTACATGATCATAGCCAGTATATGTTGAGTTATCAAAACATACTTCAACTAAAAGATTAGAGGTGCCGTCCCATGTGTAGTTGGTAGAAAAATTGTAAGTGTTCCATCCAGCGGTTGCTGTAACATTTGCGCTGTAAACAGTGGATAGGCCGGGTACAAAACTAGAAAGCGAGGTTAAGCTTGAACAACCCATCTTAATCGTAAATCCGGAATATACTATAGAACTAAATTTGCCGGAAACATTAAAATCTAATCTTGAAATTGGGCCGGGTTTTAATCCTGCAGCAGTTAATTCTGCAGCAAGAAGAAGATATTGCACTCTTCCATCGCTATAATAACCTTGATAGGGTGAACCTACTGCCCCCGATGTACTACTTGTTCCGGTATTAGTTGTTGCTGTTCCTACTGTAGAAAGTGTTGGAGAAGTACAGGTTCCTCCAAGTCCACATACTGGTGGTGTTGCTGAGAAATTTGAGTTTAATTGAATAGATGTTCCAGGGCAAATGCTTGGATTTACTGGTGTAACGTTTAATGAGCCATTACTTACATTTATGGTTACACTGGCAGTTGCAGAACAACCTGCAGCATTTGAGGCCGTTACGGTATAGGTATTGCTTGCTGTAGGGGTTGCAATCGGATTGTTAATAATTGTGGAACTAAGTCCTGATCCGGGCGACCAAGTATATGTTGCAATTCCAGTACAACTTGCAGTAGTAGTGTATACAATGCCCGTTGCAGGATATGGACCTGCAGAATATATCGTTGTTCCAGCAGGGTTTTTAAACTGGTAAGATACTTCCGATTCGAAGCTTCCGGAGGTGTATACAAGTTGTATGGTTGCTCCGGTGGGAACAGCTATTGTAACTGTACTGGTACTGCCCGAAGAAATCGTATAAGACCCAAATGCCGAACCATTTACATTTACGGCTAGACTAGCCCCATTCCATCCGTCACCATAAGAGTCGTTCAAAACGAGTGTGTAATCGCAAGTAGAACTTTGTGGAATTCCATCAACCGATAATAATGCGTTGAGTGGCACACTTGCTCCTGCACAAATTGTAGCCGTTGTGGGTGTAACTGCTACAGTTGAAACCGATGGCCTAGCCGAGAATGTGTCGGTAGACGTACAACCACTTACAGTGTATGTTACAATATAAGTTATTGGTGATGAAATGGTAGCTGTTGGGTTAGCGATACTTGTTGAACTTAAACCTGAAGCAGGTGTCCAAACATATGTTCCTCCTGTTGGATTTACTGAGGTGTTAAGGGTTACAGTAGTAGGGGTTAGCGTTTGACAATAGCGAATATTTTGTGTCGTTATGTCAACACCAATAACATCAATACGGAATCCAATAGTTTGAACACTGTTAATTGGGCAAGCATTATCTCTGATTTCAAAAGCTATACTGTAACTACCGATTGTACCTACCGGTGGAGTCCAAGTAAAAGTGGCTGTTTTGGGATTTGACCCTGTCGAAGTTAAGGTAGCGTTTCCACCCGGTAAATTACTTAGGTTGGAAGAACCAATGGAAACGATTTGTCCGGCATCTGCATCTGCTCCGGTAATTTGGAAAGATAAAGCGGACCCCGGGCATACCGTAAACAATTTAGTCGTAGTGTTGTAAGTTCCACCGGTAACATTGAGCGGTGCGGTAACAACAGGAGGGGTATTGCTACAGTTAATTACAATTAATTGCATGTCGCGAATCACACTTCCAATAACTTGCCCTGAAGAATTATACTCTGTTACTTTCACCGTTACAATACCTTGCTGTGTTGCATTTGGAGTGAACGCCATTTGACCGTTTGTAGTGTTAAAATTGAACGGACCTGTTGATGAAATAGGATATGAAGGCGAGAATCCACCTGCATAAGGAACATTTGTACTTGCATCTGTTCGAGGATTAACCAGCGAGTAAACAAGCGTGTTCCCATTGATATCTACTACTCCATCATTATACGAGAACGGCTGATTTGCACAAATAAAGGGTACAGGTGGATTGGAAAAATCCGGAGAACTATTCGTTGGAGCCAATACGTTATTCAGTGTGGCCTCTACATATAAATCGTAACTATCAGGTGTTGTTGAGTTGGTAATGGCAGAGTTTCTACAGCATTCTGCAAAACTAAATACCCAATCGGTACATTGTTGTAGTGTTATTATCCCTGTATAGATATATTGTTGCAGCCCCGGGGTACTTCCTCCATTACAAGTACTTGTAGCCGTAGGACATAAAGGCGTTACTTCCTGAAAACTTTGTTGCGTAAGTGTTAGTGTAGTACTAACACCGCACGATGCAGAATTGATGTCAATTACCGGACTTGTTGGTGCCGAAATTCCACTACAATCTCGGTAGAATTTGAGTACAATGCGGTATTGTCCATTACCCAAATAGTCATATGTTAAATCAGCACCGGAGGCATGCGAACCATACGAAAATTTGATGGCAAAGGTGAGCAAAAAAAGAGCTAGGTAGAGTTTTTTCATTATGGGTTATTATTGAAGTATAGTTATAGGATTAAATATAGGTCAATTTAGTTGCATTTTCTGCCATTTTAGCAAGTTGTTGCCCGTATTAATTCATAGTAAATATTACTATGAATCAACATGTGTTCTATTTATATTCCCACCCAACAACTAAGTTTCTATATTCGCAATCCGATGAATCAAATACATACCTTTACACTTGAAAACGGACTCCGCGTTATAATTCAAGAAGATTTTTCTACTCCTTTGGTGGTCGTAAACACACTCTATCAAGTTGGTTCACGCGATGAAATGCCCACCCAAACCGGATTTGCCCACCTGTTTGAGCATTTTATGTTCGAAGGGTCGGTGAACATT
This sequence comes from Chitinophagales bacterium, assembly GCA_016786765.1. Taxonomy (GTDB): domain Bacteria; phylum Bacteroidota; class Bacteroidia; order Chitinophagales; family LD1; genus CALAYL01. The sequence goes on along the minus strand of JAEUUZ010000041.1, from coordinate 94,132 downwards.
CCCGAATTTGATGCCCCGCTTGAGTTTTCAGGTGGAGAAAGTAATGCTTTTACAACTTCCGACTATACCAATTATTACAATATTCTTCCAGCACAAAACATAGCAACCGCTTTGTGGTTGGAAAGCGACCGAATGCTCTCGCTTGCCTTTGAACAGGAAAGCTTAAATGTGCAAAAACGGGTAGTGTGCGAAGAATTTAAAGAGCACTATATCAATCAACCTTATGGCGATGTGTGGCATAAATTATCGGCTTTAGCCTATAAAACGCATCCTTATCGATGGCCTACTATTGGTATTGATTTGTCGCATGTAGAAAATGCCACAATGGAAGCGGTTAAAGCTTTTTTCGAAAAGTATTATCACCCCAATAATGCCGTTTTAGCTATATGCGGAGGTATCAAAAAGCAAGAGGCCGAAGTAGCCGTTCGCCACTGGTTCTCTGCCATCCCTTCAGGTAAAAGGGTAGAAAGGGCATGGCCAACGGAAGCCCCTCAAGCAGAGGCGCGGGTATTGGAAGTTCGCGCGGATGTGCCTTCAAATGCCATCTACAAAGCATACAAAATGGGCAAACGAACCGATTCGGAATATATTGCGCTCGATCTACTTCGCGATGCAATAGCGGCTTGCGATACGGCTTACTTATACCTCGATCTAGTCAAAGAAAAACGTTGGATGAGTAGCATTACCTGCTACCTCACCGAGAGCTTAGATGAGGGTTTGTTTGTAATCGAAGGTAAACTTATGGATGGCATTGCCATACAGGATGTAGATGAAGCTATTCAGCTAGGCATTGCCAAAGCTGTTGCCAACCTCACCGAAAATGACCTTCAGAAACTGAAAAACAAAGTGGAAACCTTCTGGCGTTTTTCGGAAACGAATCTCACTAATCGAGCACACAATTTAGCTTTCTTCGAAATGTTAAGCACCGCAAGCGATTATTTCGATGAATTTGAAAAGTACAATGCGCAAAGTCTTTCTACAATAAAAGAAACGGCCTTTCGTGTTTTTCAAAATGGAAAAAGCAACACATTGTACTACCTGAAACCCATTACCCAATGAACAGAACAATAGCTCCTGCAGTAAACATTGCTGATCATATCACTATCCCCCGTACAGAGGAATTGGTGCTCAGTAATGGCATTAAGGTATACGCAATTCCGAGTAACCAAGGGGTTATCAAAATTGATTTTGTATTCGATGCCGGCAAATGGTTTGAACAAAAAAATTTGGTGGCCGATTTTGCGAACAAATTGATGCGCGAAGGCACAAAACAAAAGTCATCTCTTGCCATTAACGAAATACTCGACTTTTATGGTTGTAATTTGGAAGAGCAAGCCTATTTTTCAAATGCCGGATTTCAATTGTACTCACTGTCACGTAATATTCATCAGGTATTACCTTTAATGAAGGAAATGCTTACCGAGGCTGCTTTCCCGGAATCAGAGTTTGAATTGTTGCGTTCTAACAGAAAAGAAAAACACCTGCAGCGTTTGGCAAAAAACGACTATCTCGCTAACCGATTATTTTTATCGAATATGTGGGGGAAAACCCATCCCTATGGACGGGTAACTGAACTTGAAAATTTCGATGAAATGCGGGTGACAGATGTGCACGATTTTTTCTATCAACACTATCATGCCGGGAATTGCTTTATCATTTTAGCAGGAGAATATACCGATGCGACAATCAAACAAATCGATGAACTTTTCGGTGCTGCAGATTGGAAGAAACAACCTTCAACGCCTATTCTTCATCAAAGAAGTATGGGGCAAACGCTTATCATCCATCAAGAAAAAGAAAATGCAGTTCAAACTTCATTAATGGTGGGGAATGCAACCATCACTAAAACGCATCCCGACTTTGACGAATTAACTATCGTGAATACCTTATTGGGCGGCTATTTCGGCTCTCGTTTGATGGCCAATATTCGCGAAGAAAAAGGATTTACCTATGGTATTTATTCATCTTTAAGTGCTTACCAACATGGTGCTATTTTTGAAGTAAGTGCAGATGTAGGTAAAGAACATAAAGACGCTACTTTTCATGAAATAAAAAAGGAAATGCAGCGTTTACAAACCGAACTAGTGGATGACGAGGAATTGCAAACGGTGAAAAATTATATGAGCGGACGAATTCTACGTAGTGTTGATGGGGCTTTGCGCTATGCTGATGTGTTAAAAGGCTTGCTGCTTTTCAATCGTACACCGGAGAGTATAAATAATTATATGCACGCAATACAATCTATTGATGCTAATCGAATTCAAGAACTGGCACAACAACATTTACAGTTCGATTCGATGTATAAAGTTTCTGTTGGATAATTGGCGTTATTATTGGAAAGAATAGTTTTGTAAGAATGATTAAACAAAAAAAATATTGTACTGCATCCAAAAGTAACAGCATCATCAAGGCATTTGCTTTTTTGTTGTTGATGTCTTTTGTTGTTTTTCAAACCCAAGCTCAAACTATTTTAGCGCCAAGATTAACGTGCATTGTTAACGACTTTGTAGGGGGTAATGTGTCCATTTCATGGGAAAACGTAAATAACCCTTGCGGTCCTTTTGTATCGTATAAGCTCTATGGCTCAAACACAAAAGCGGGACCATATACATTGATTACAACTATTGCTTCACAAGCACAAACCAATTTTGTGCATACTAATGCGCTTTCCCCTAACAGTACTTGGTTCTATTATATGGAGGCCGATTTCAATTGTCCGGGTTTTACTCCGGCTCAATCCGATACCATTCAAAACGAATCGAACCCACGAGTGCCGCAAATTGTAAGTGTGGATGTAGATTCAACTAACCATGTTACATTTAATTGGTTGCCCAGTGAATCACCACAAACAAAATTTTATATTGTTTACGCCTATTTGCCCAATGGGGGAGTGGTGCCTATTGATACTGTGTATGGTCGTTTCAATACCAGCTATTACGATTTGATTGAAGATCCCACCCAAATTTCTTTAGGCTACACTATCTCAGCATCAGATAGTTGCCCGGGTAATCAACCCAGTGCCTACAACACAAATGTACATTACTCCACCTTATTAACCGCTTCGGTTTCAAGATGCGCACGAGAAATAAAATTGAAGTGGAGCAAATACGTGAACCTAGCCGGAGGAGTAATACAGTATAAGGTGTTTGTGAACAAAAATTTAACCGGTTATGTGGAAGTGGGCACAACCGATTCGAATACCACCAGTTTTCCGTATACCGACTTTAGTGATAACGATTCCATTTGTATAACAGTCGCTGCAGTAAGTGGTGCCGATACAACGTTAATGGCCAAGTCTAATTTTGTTTGTATGCGTCCGTCTATCGTACAACCACCCGATTTTGTGCATATCACAAGAGTCTCAGTTACTCCCGATAATATTGTGGAAGTGAATTGGATTACGGATACTAATGCCGAATTATTGACCCACGAAGTCCTTGCCAGTAACGATTGCAGGTCGTATCAATCTATGTTTTTTCAGAAGGTTATTCCTCCCAATGTATTGCAGTACACACTTTTAGACTCGCTCGAAAAGCCACAAGATAATTGGACCTGCTACCGAATTGTTGCTTTCGACAGTTGCCAGGGTACAGATACTTCCACCCATGCCAAAACCATTAATTTGTATGCTGAGCTCACCGATTACTACGAAATTAAGGTAGACTGGAACGATTACGAGCTCGATGGGGCAACCATTTCAAGGTATAACTTATATCGCAATTACGGGGCAGGTTGGCAGAAGATCAGAACATTCTTGCCTGGCACTAACGACTTCCGCGATTCGCTCTATCAGTTCTTGAGTGAAACCGGTGAATTCTGCTATTACATTGAGGCTGAATACACGCTCAACTTACCGGATGTGCCCTACACAGCAAATTTGACCTCTACTTCAAATGTAGTTTGTTTATATCACCGCCCCATCATTTACATTCCGAATGCATTTTCGCCTAACGGGGTGAATCAAATTTTCAAGCCTACGATTTACTTTGGCGATCCGGCTAATTACAGCTTAACTATTTTCAATCGTTATGGCGGAAAAATCTTTGAAAGCACTTCCCCAAGTGTAGGGTGGGATGGAACTGATGCTGGAAAACCTGTTCAGCAAGGTGGCTATGCCTATTTGATTAAATTCATTGCAGCCGATGGTACCAATGTGGAGCGCAAAGGTGTGGTGATATTGATTCGAAATTAATCTACCATAAGAACGGGATTACTGCTCTTCTCTGCTTCGGATAATCCGGGAATTTCTCAACATACCATTTATGATGCGCAACCGCTCTAGGTGCGAGGTTACAAAAGGTCCAAACCGCAAACGATAAAGCTCCTAAGTTCATCGCCATTAGGGCAAAACCAAACCATTCCACAATTTCTGACGATAAATTCGGACAAGAAATCCAGTTAAACAACGCTCCAGCGGGGATTTTGTAGCCCGTTTCGCCCGGTTTACGGAGGTTAATCAATTGGGTATCAGCAATGTTGTTAATGATGAAACCGCTAAGAAAAACAACCAATCCTACCCCAAAGAGTATGCCCGAAGCTGGGGTTGAAACAGCTAAGAAATAACCGTTCACAAAGCCGTTCACAATATTGAATCCAACGGCTGAAAGCATTATAGATACAGGCATTTGCTTGCCATTGGTACGTATACGGAGCGGGAAAATGACACTTCTGTTTAAATAGTGTAAATTCCATAATAACAGCAGAATCCATTGATGAAAGGCTAAGCCATTTGCAAAATAATGAAACGTCATGGTAAGCACAATAGGCGATACAATTTCCATTACCATCCATCCTAAACGATTGTCTACCATTGGTCCCCAGCCGGTAGTGGTATGCCGACCAAAAGGTGCTGTTTTTTTGAAAAGATAGAAAAAAGTAATTACGCCAATAGCCATCCAACCCCAGGTTAATCCAATCATAAATCCGTGCATATTGCTTGTTTTTCTAATGCAATTTTGGAAAATCTTTGTGAAAACAACGATTTAAAATATATTTGATTGGATTGCTATACATATAGGGTAACATTGAATTAATAAATAATGATAGAGGTTGGAGGAAGATGCATCGGAAAATACGAATTCGATGCCATTGTATTGAAAAAAGAAAAAATAGCGATAACAGAAAAAACGCTACACGATTTAAAGCAAAATTTCGATTTCTTAAAAGAATTTTCTGCCGATAAGGTGATATACGGTATTAACACGGGCTTTGGTCCGATGGCACAATTTAAGATTCCATATGCTGATCGTTTGACATTGCAATACAACTTAATTCGCAGTCATGCCGGAGGTTCAGGAAAACCTATCGATACAGTGTATTGCAGAGCCATGTTGCTCGATCGCTTGAATACATTTTTACAATGCAAAAGTGGTGTGCACCCCGATTTGATTTTGTTGTTGAAAGACATGCTCAATCACGATGTGGTTCCAGTTATCTATGAGCATGGTGGAGTTGGCGCAAGTGGCGATTTAGTGCAATTGGCGCACATGGCCTTAGCGGTAATTGGTGAAGGTGAAGTATGGATGGAGGGCAACATTGTATTGGCGAAGCATGCCTTTGAACAAAAGAAACTAACTCCATTTGCTATCCGTTTGCGCGAAGGTTTAGCCATGATGAACGGCACGTCTTGTATGACCGGTGTGGGTTTGGTGAATTTACATTACGCTGAAAAGTTATTGAATCTTTCTTGCTTGGTTTCTGTAACTATCAATGAAATTTTGAATGCTTTTGATGATCACTTATCAGAAGCATTAAACGAAGTGAAGTTGCATGAAGGGCAAAATGCTGTGGCAAAAATTATGCGCGAATTAATTTCGGGAAGTTCCCTGATGCGTAATCGCCAAGAGCATTTGTATGTAGAAACGAAAGAAACTGAGTTCAAAGAGAAAGTGCAAGAGTATTATTCGTTGCGTTGTACACCACAAATTTTAGGGCCAATATACGATACAATTAAAAGCGCAGAACATGTGCTGTTAAACGAGTTGAACAGTGTAAGCGATAATCCGGTTATAGATCATCATCGCAGAAATGTATATCATGGCGGAAACTTCCATGGCGATTATGTGGCATTGGAAATGGATAAACTTAAAATCGCGATAACCAAATTATCAATGTTGGCGGATCGACAGTTGAACTATTTGTTGAACGACAAGCTGAATGGTAAAATGCCTCCATTTATCAATATGGCTACCATCGGACTAAACTTTGGTATTCAAGGATTCCAATATACAGCAACATCTACTGTGGCTGAAAATCAGTCGTTGAGTAATTCTGTATATGTTCACAGTATTCCAAGCAACAACGATAATCAAGATATTGTAAGCATGGGCTCGAATGCAGCATTGATGTGCGCTCGCGTGGTAAATAATGCGTTTGAAGTAATGGCCGTAGAATGTATTGCTGTTGCAGAAGCCATCGATTGTTTAGATAAAGCCGACAGTATTTCTGCAGCACCAAAACAATTATATAGTGGTATACGGAAATACGCAAAAAAATTAACCGAAGACCGACCCATGTTTGGTGCCTTGCGCGATATCAAAACGTATTTGCAAACAGAAGAGTTTTAGAAAATAATTGGGAATATGAAATACGCATTAATTACAGGCGCATCGCGCGGAATTGGGAAAGCAATAGCGTTGAAACTCGCTGCTGAAGGCTATTATATTGTTATTAATTTCAGAAGTAATCAAGAAGAAGCTGAGAAAACATTGGCCGCCATTCGCGAATTAGGAAGCGATGGTGAGTTGTTGAAGTTTGATGTGGGCGATAAAAACGATATCAATCAAGTATTGGGTTCGTGGATAGACGCGAACAAAGAAAAGCCAATTGAAGTATTAGTGAACAATGCCGGTATTCGCAAAGATAACTTGTTGATGACCATGAGCGATGAAGATTGGAGCTCTGTATTGAGCACGAATTTGGATTCGTTTTTTTATGTAACGAAGTTAGTGGTGCCGGTGATGTTGTTTCATAAATATGGTCGAATTGTGAATGTAGTATCCCTTTCCGGAGTGAAAGGATTGCCCGGACAAACCAACTATTCTGCTTCGAAAGCCGGTGTTATTGGGGCTTCTAAATCCTTGGCACAAGAAATTGGAAGAAGAGGAATTACGGTGAACTGTGTTGCTCCGGGTTTCATTAAAACGGAAATGACAGAGGGTATTGACGAAACTGCCTACAAAAATATTATCCCTATGAAACGCTTTGGAACATCCGAAGAAGTAGCTGAAGTGGTTAGTTTCTTGGCATCACCTGGCGCTTCCTACATTACAGGAGAGGTGATTAACGTGAATGGCGGATTACATACCTAACAAATATTTATGCAATGAATCGTGTTGTAATTACAGGAACCGGAATTTACTCTTGCATCGGTAAAAATCTCGATGAGGTAAGGGATTCCTTATATCAAGGAAAGTCGGGTATTATTTTCGATCCGGCTCGTAAAGAGTTCGGCTACCGTTCAGGGTTAACGGGCTTTGTAGAACGTCCGAATTTGAAATCGTTACTCGACAGACGTTCACGCTTGATGCTCCCCGAGCAAGGGGAATATGCTTATATGTCTACACTAGAAGCCCTGAAAAACGCAAAAATCGATCAAGATTATATTGATACCCACGAAACCGGTTTGATTTTCGGCAACGATAGTTCAGCCCTTTCAGTGATTGAAGCCATTGATGTGATTCGCGAAAAGAAAAATACGGCCTTTGCCGGTAGTGGCGCAGTGTTTCAGAATCTCAACTCTACGGTGAACATGAACTTAGCCACCATTTTCAAGTTAAAAGGGGTGAATTTTACTATTAGCGCAGCTTGTTCCAGTGGTTCACATTCCATAGGTATGGCGTATTTATTGATAAAACACGGTTATCAAGAGCGCGTAATCTGTGGAGGAGCGCAAGAAATTCACCTCTTATCCATGGCTACTTTTGATGCCTTAGGCGCTTTTTCAGTGCGTGAAGATGAGCCAACAAAGGCTTCTCGTCCGTTCGACAAGCACCGCGATGGCTTAATCCCAAGCGGGGGAGGAGCAACAGTAGTAGTAGAATCATTAGAGTCGGCACAAAAACGTGGCGCTACCATTTTAGGGGAAATTGTAGGCTATGGCTTTTCTTCTAATGGCGGACATATCTCCAACCCAACGGTAGACGGACCGGCTCGTTCGTTACAAATGGCACTAAATCAAGCGGGTATGAAAGCTTCCGATATCGATTATATTAATGCCCATGCAACATCCACCCCACAAGGTGATGCTAACGAAGCACAGTCGATACATCAAGTATTTGGCGATGTGAAACCTCCAGTAAGTTCCACTAAATCAATGACAGGCCACGAATGCTGGATGGCAGGGGCAAGCGAGATAATCTATTCGCTGCAAATGATGCATAACGATTTTGTAGCACCTAATATCAACTTCGAAGAGCCGGATGAGTTTTCAGCGAAATTGAACATTCAGCCTACTACTATAAATAAAAAGATTAATGTATTTTTGTCGAATTCTTTCGGTTTCGGTGGAACAAACTCATCGCTCATTGTAAAACGTTGGAATCAATAATTAAATTAAAATATATTTATCGAAAATTTTTTACCCCCCATGACAAACGAAGAGATAATAACGAAGATTAATGGGTTTCTTGTTGAGGAATTCGAGGTAGAAGACTCTGTAATTGTTCCCGAAGCCTCGTTGAAAGACACGCTGGAGTTGGATAGTTTAGACTATGTTGACTTAGTTGTTTTATTGGAAGGTAACTTCAATTTTAAAGTAAAGCAGGAAGATTTTACAGGTATTGTTTCTTTTCAAGACCTCTATAATTACGTGATTGGAAAAGTGGGAACACCAACTAACGCTGCAGTTTAGTCTTTGATGTCTAATTCAGTTTGTATCCATACTCAAACTTTTCGAAATGGCTGAATGGAAAGGAAAATCTCGCGGTGCGCCTGCCGGTTATAAGTTTTTTGTTCTTCTGATAAAGTACCTGGGATTAACTCCGGCTTATCTCTTTTTACGTATAGTTGCCGGTTGGTTTTTTGTTTTCGCTACGGCTACTACAAACCGCATCATGTTTTCCTATTTCCACAAACGTATTGGTTTTAATCGTTTGGTTTCTCGCATTAAGATTTACAAAAATTACGTGCTCTTAGGTCAAGTGTTAATTGATAAGATTGCGGTAATGTCTGGTTACAGCAACAAGATAACAGGGGTTTCAAATGGTAGTGAGCATCTAAGGGCAATGGTCAGTTTAAAGAAAGGGGGGATTTTATTAGGTGCACATTTAGGGAACTGGGAAATTGCAGGTCATTTTTTGTTGAATTACACAGGCAAAATCAACATTGTAATGTACGATGGAGAACATGAAAATATTAAACAATTAATGGAAGGTGTTACCGGTGGGCGAAAATACAATGTGATACCTATTAAGAAGGATTTGTCGCATGTCTATGCCATAGGTGAAGCACTCCAGAACGAGGAAATTGTATGTATGCATGCCGATCGATTTGTTGAAGGTAGCAAAACTACGCTCGTTCCATTTCTTGGCGAGGATGCACAATTTCCGATAGGTCCGTTTCAACTCATCAAAACATTCCGGGCCAACTATACATTTGTGTATGGCGTAAAAACCGGCTGGACAACCTACAATTTCTTTGCTCGCCCGTATCGCCAAGCTACTGCTGAATCTTCGATAGAAGACTTGGTGCGCGATTATGCCAGCGATTTGGAAGGCATGGTGAAACAATACCCTGAACAGTGGTTTAATTATTACGATTTTTGGAAGAAAAACTAATCTAATGGACTTGTCATTGCCTTTATCATCAGAAGTTACGGAAACCATTATTCCGCAGAAACAACCCTTTGTTTTAGTTTCTTCATTATTAGACATTACAGAAACAGGTTGTCAAACGGCATTTACTATTCCAGAAGGACATATACTTACTGATGCACATCGTCTTCAACCCTCGGGATTATTAGAGCATATGGCACAAAGCTGTGCGTTGATGATGGGATATCGTGGCGCTTTACAAGTAGCCAACAGTAATGGGGCTGATCTGCCGGAACCCAAAGTGGGCTTCATTGGCGATATTCGGGCGTTTCAATGTTCTGCTTTACCTGAAGTGGGAACCACCATTCAAACGCAAATTACAATCGAAAATCAAATTTTTGATGTAACAATGATTGAAGGACAAGTTTCGCAGAACGGAACTCCAATTGCTTCTTGCAAAATGAAGATTTTTGTGAAGAATTGATTAAAAATCATGTCAATAAATACTAAACCGATTTGCAAAACGAACTTTAATCCTAGTTTTGCTCTATAACTATTTTCTTTTGTCTGATTCAGTCATCATAATTCCAACCTATAACGAAATAGGGAACATCGAAAAGATGGTTCGCAAAGTATTTTCTTTAGCTAAGGAATTTCACTTGCTGATTATCGATGACGGCTCTCCTGACGGAACTGCACAAAAAGTAAAAGATTTACAAAGCGAGTTTAATGGTCGTTTGTTTATTATTGAACGCAAAGGAAAATTGGGCTTGGGAACAGCTTATATTGCCGGTTTTCATTGGGCTTTGGAAAGGTCGTATCAATATATCTTCGAAATGGATTGTGATTTTTCTCATAATCCGGAAGATTTAATTCGGTTGTATTCGGCATGTACATCCGGAAGTGCAGATGTTGCAGTGGGTTCACGCTATGTAAAAGGCGGAGGTTTCGTGAATTGGCCTGCCGATCGCATTTTTATCTCAAAAGGGGCTTCGTATTATGTGAATTTCATTACTTGGATGGGCGTTAAAGATCCAACAGCAGGTTTTATCTGTTACAAGAGAAAAGTATTAGAAACTATCGACTTAGATAAAATTCAATTTGTGGGTTACGCTTTTCAAATTGAAATGAAGTTTGCTGCTAAAAAATTGGGATTCAAGATTGCTGAAGTACCCATTATTTTCACGGAACGTGAAGTAGGTGTTTCAAAAATGAATCGCAATATCATAAAGGAAGGAATCATCGGTGTGTTGAAAATCCAATGGCACAGTTTCTTCACTTCTTACGCTAAACCTTAGTCCAAAATTTTAGTTTAAAAGTGTTATGTCTTCTGCTATAACTGTAGCATTATGCTTACTTTTAAATAAATATATTTGTTGCTTAAACTACAAAATATGGCAAAGTCGGAAGCTATGATGTTAGCAGAAATGTATGAGAAAACACGTTTACTCACTCGTTATTATTTGTCCAAACTGAAGGAAGTAGATCCATTCGTTGCACAAGGAAGTGGTGATGCTCAATTCAACAGTATTTATTGGTTAATGGCGCATTTGGCTTGGGCAGAAAACTATTTAGTAGTAGAAATGACAGGCGGTAAATCTGTTGCACCACATTGGTTGAATCACTATAGTTTAGGCGCTGATGGTTCGGTGCATGAAGGACATGGAAGTTTCAAAGAATTGTTAGATGATGTAAAAGCGGTGCACGAAAAAAGTATGCAATATCTTTCGTTATTAAGTGATGAAGACTTGGCAAAAGAGAATGTAGGTAAATTTCAGTTTGGTGATGGAGATGCTACTTGTCGGTTTTCCGTTCAACATGCTATTCGCCACGAAGCATTGCATACTGGGCATTTGAGTCTTATTGCTAAATTGAATAAGCAAAAAACAGTTTAATAGCTAATCACTATAGGATGAAAAAAATAGTATTTTTTCTTATGTCTGCAACATTCTTAGTATTGCAGAGTTGTCAACCTAAAGATAATAAAATCGAAGTAACTACTGATGAAACTAAAGTGGTTGGAGCAGATGCTGATGCGCATGGTTGCAAAGCTTCAGCAGGATTTACATGGTCTGAATTGAAACAAAACTGCATTCGCATTTTTGAAGATGGCGTTCAAATGACAGCCGTTGATTCTAGCTTAGATCAAAGCATAGCAGCGTATGTAGTATTCAATGCCGACTCATCGAAAGGTGAGCTGTTTATTCCGAATGAAAACAATGGATTTTTGTTAGCAAAGTCTGGCGCTCAGACATGGGTAAATAGTACATATCAGTTGTCTGTAACCGACAAACATTTCATGTTGAAAAGAGGAGCAACTTCTCTTTATCAAAGTCACTAAAAGTTGATTAACTTCGGTTAAAATCGCCACAATTCATTTTTTGTTTCATTCGTGCGAGGGTTTAGGCGTCTTTAGTCGTCCAATACCTAAAATAGTGAACACATGAAGCAAATCACCTTTGTATTTCTTTACCTTTTAGCATTCAAAAGCTTTTCGCAATACAACCCGCTTTGGATTCCTGATACCATTTCGGGCGTGAATTTTAATTTGACTGTAAAAGACACGTTTAAACAATTACGTTCCGGCAATCAAACCATTACTGGAGCAGTAAACAACAGTACTTTTTGGGGGCCTACTTTGATTATGACAAAAGGGGATACTGTTCACATGAATGTGACCAATAAGCTTAACGATAGTTCAACCATTCACTGGCACGGTATGCACTTGCCTGCTGTGATGGATGGCGGTCCGCATCAGGTGATCCCGCCCAATACGAATTGGCAACCATATTGGAAAGTAACCAATCCGGCTTCTACCTTGTGGTATCATCCGCATTTACATGAAATGACGGAAGAGCAATTGGGGAAAGGAATAGGTGGTTTTATCATTATACGTGATGCCGCGGAGGCTGCATTAGCTTTACCTCGTAGCTATGGCGTTGACGACTTGCCAATTGTTTTAACCAGTAGGAGGTACGATGCAAGTAATCAGTTTGTTGTTGCCAATACCGCATATGGCGATTATATGTTAACTAATGGAACACCTAATGCACAAGTTAGTTTGCCAAAACAATATGTTCGAATGCGGATATTAAATGCCGAAACAGAACGCGGATACGATCTGGGCTTTAGTGATAATCGTACGTTCTATATTATTGGCAATGACGGAGGTTTATTGAGTGCTCCGGTAGCTGTTACTCGTGTGAAACTAATGGTGGGAGAACGTGTGGAGATTATGGTCAATTTAGGTAACGATGCAGTAGGTTCAAGTTTGGATTTGAAAGCATATAATTCCGGACAAGCCTTTGGATTTCCGGGTGGCGAACCCAATACAACGGGGCAATTTGGAAGTTTGTTGAACAACGTAGATTTTTCAGTACTTCATATAAACGTTTCTTCTCCTACTGTTAATCCAATTACTGTATTACCTTCTTCGCTTGTATCTAATGTGTATTGGTCGGCAAGCGATGCTACAGTTACAAGAAATATTGCTATTACTAATGGAAATCCGGGTCCGGCAAGTGTTCCCTTTAATTTCGATAATACCTCGTTTGCAATGAATACCATCAATAAAACAGTACAGTTAAATGCAATAGAAAAATGGACGGTAACCAATAATCAAGTCTTTGGTCATACCTTCCACATTCACGATGTACAATTTAAGATTGTGGCGCGCAATGGAAGTACTGCTTCAGTGGGAAGTCACGAATCGGGTTGGAAAGATGTGATGTATGTGCCGAAAGGAGAAAACGTTTCTTTTGTGGCTAAGTTCGAAGATTATGCCGATGCTATACATCCGTTTATGTATCACTGTCACTTTGCGAATCACGAGGATGGAGGTATGATGGGTCAATTTGTGGTGAAAGATTCTTCTTCAGCAAATGGCATTGAAACCAAGTATACAGAAGTTAATTTTATGTTATATCCAAACCCTGCTCAAAGCAAGTTGTTTGTGAAATTTAGCGATGAAAATGCAAGTGCTTATTACATCAAGGTTGTTGATTTGACAGGAAGAACAATATTGATGTTACCTCGTCCGCAATTGCAGGATGGCATTGATATCATTGGGCTTACACCGGGTATTTATACCATTCAGTTAACGGATGAGAAAACAAAGAGTGTTACTATTCGAAAGTTTGTAAAAGAATAACAAGTGAGGTTCGTCAGCGCAATGAAAAAAACAAGTCTGATTTTTGTGCTTTATTTCCTAGTGGATATGTTGCATGCACAGCATAATACGATTCTCATCATTGCTGATGATTTGAGTCCGGATTATTTTGGTTTTTATGAAGATCATGTAGATACAGTAGACGTGCCGAACATTCGAAAATTATTGAGTAAGGGTGTACGTTTCAAAAATTTGATGTCGAATCCGGTGTGTTCATCAACGCGTACTACAATTCTTACCGGACGTTATAGTTTCAGAACCGGAGTGGGCGGAATTGTTGGCGGAGTGGGAAGTTCAAACCAAGTGGATACAGAAGAAGTAACGATTCCTAAGCTTTTGAAGATATACAATCCTAATATCGTTAAAGCGAATATTGGGAAGTGGCATTTAAGTCAGCCTATGCCTACTGCCAATTTATTGAATCCACTGCGCATGGGCTACGATCATTTTGAAGGCCCGTTTATTGGTCAATTACCCAGCTTCACTAATTGGACAAAGTATACTAATGGTGTGTCGACTACAGTTACAACGTATGCAACAACGGAGAATGTAAACAATGCTATAACTTGGTTAAAGGCACAGAATGCAAATAATCCATTCTTTGTATGGTTAGCGTTCAATGCTCCCCACGAGCCTCTGCATTTGCCGCCTGCAGGCTTACACAGCTATACTACACTCTCGGGAACAACACAAGATATTAATGCCAATCCCAAATCCTATTTCAAAGCCATGATACAGGCTATGGATCATGAAATTGGACGATTGTTTGATTCGCTAACAGTAATGAACAAAATGGATAGTACGGATATTATTTTCATAGGTGATAATGGTAATACTCCAAGAACAGCGCAGATTAGCGATTTAACCAAAGCAAAAGGAACTGTATATCAATATGGTGTTCATGTACCTTTGATTATTGCAGGACCTTCTGTAACGAATCCTGGGCGAGTAAGTGATGTTTTAGTGAATACAGCCGATTTGTTTGCAACAATTTTGGAATTGATGGGCGATAACAATTGGGCTACCGATATGCCTGCAAATATACAGGTAGATACAAAGAGTTTATTGCCAATTTTGGAAAATCAAAATGCTATAATTCGTCCTTGGGTATTTTCCGAAATTTTTAAACTCAATACTGATTCATCTGACGGTAAGGCTATGCGTAATGTAGATTACAAGCTGATTAAATTTGACTACGGGCAAGAAGAATTTTATCGTTTGGCTACGGATTCTTTGGAGGCGAACAATTTACTCAATGGAACATTAAGTAGCATTGATATTGTCAATTACAATTATCTATGTAACGAAATGACTACGCTCATTGGAAGTGGCTCATATTGTAATACTTCAGTAGGAATCGTTTCGGCAACGAAGACAGAGAATAACTTCATTGCTTATCCGAATCCATTTTCTGATCACATTTTTGTTCGGCAAACGCATTTAAATAAATCTGTTGTGATGACAGATGCCATGGGTAATACCGTGTATAAAGGGAAAGACATAGAAAAGCAGGATTTTTCTTCATTAGCCAAAGGCCTATACTTCCTTAAACGGATAGGAAATGATAATCGTTCACAGCAACTGATTAAAAAATAAATATTAACTAAAGTCATGAAACGTTTTGTCTATTTCACTTCTATCATTGTTTCTTTTTGTTGTCTTACGGCATTCAGCGGGAACAAGAGTCAACCTGTTTCGCATACCGGAAATGTGGTAAGTGATTTTACATTGCAAAATGTGAACGGTAAAATGGTATCTACAAAAGATTATAAAGATGTCAAAGGCTTTGTTGTTATTTTTAGTTGTATTCATTGCCCGTTTGGAAAGTTATACCACGAGCGTCTCATACGTTTAAATGCCAAGTACAGTAAGTTGCACGTGCCATTGCTATTAGTCAATTCTACCGATACAGCAATGTTTGCCGAGGAGTCGATGAAAAATATGGTGGCATTGGTAAAAGAAAAGAAATACGATTTTCCTTTTCTTTTTGATCCATCGCAGAAAGTAGCTAAAGATTTTAAAGCAGAGAAGACACCACATGCTTTTGTGATTTGGAAAGAAAAAAATAAATGGGTGATTAAGTATAGTGGTGCAATTGACGATAACGGAGCCCATCCCGAATGGGTTAAAAAGCCATATGTAGCCAATGCCTTAGACGAGCTATTAGCAGGTAAAAAAGTGTCGATTGAAGAAGGACAATCGATTGGTTGTACTATTCACTATCGAAAATAATGGATAAGGGGGGCATTACGATAATGAAGTGTAGTCTAATAGTGCAATAGTGGATTCAACTTCTGTTCCACTCAAACCGTCTAAGAAAATTAGGTATAATCGATTGGGTCTTTTATCTTTCCTCCATTGAAATATAAAACATGCCAATCCAAAACATACCCGAAATGTTTCTTCGGAGCAAAAAACAAAATCCGGAGTTGTACATCTACGACTTTAAAATGACGGAAGATGTGGTCAAAAGCAAGATAAATCTATCGCTGCATATGTTTAGTTTTCTGCAAACAGGTGAAAAAAAAGTACAACTCGAAGATGCTTTTGTGGAAGTGAACAATAAGCAATCAGTACTTATAAAATCGGGTAATTGCATTATGACGGAGTTATTGGATAATGAGCAAATTTACTTTTGCAAATTGTTTTTCTTTTCCAGTAAAAACATTGTTGATTTTTTGGAGAAACACCCCTACTTGTTGACAAAAGGGAAAGCAAAGCAAGTTGAAACGCCTTTATTTGTTATTGAAAATGACGATTTTATTCACTCTTTTGTATCTTCTATATCTTCTGTTCTAAAATTGAATACAGTTGCGGCAACGCCTCTGCTATCCATTAAGTTCGAAGAAATAATGCTTTATCTATCGCAGAAATACGGGAGTGCATTTGTGAATTATATTCAATCTTTAGCGCAAACGGATAGTAATTCCTCTTTTCGAAAAATTGTGGAAGCCAATACTTATTCCAATTTAAGTATTCCTGAAATTGCATTCTTAGCGAATATGAGTTTATCTACTTTCAAGCGCCATTTCATACAAGAGTATCACGAAAATCCCGGAAAATGGTTTCAACAAAAGAGATTAGCGCAGGCCAAAAAAATATTAGAAGAAGGTTTCAAAAAGCCTTCTGAGATTTTTGCTGCATTCGGCTATAACAATTTGTCAAATTTCAGTACGGCATTCAAAAATGAGTTTGGATATAGTCCCAAAGCGACTATTTCAGCAGTAGAATAAATGACCTTTTTTCATAAGTTTTTGACCTTTACTACATAATGAAGGTTTTATATTCGTGTTTATAAAATTTAAACAGATACATGAATATTACTCTCGAACAAGCTGAGCAAGCTGTTATTGCCGCAAAAGCAAAAGCCATCGAATTGGGAACTAAAATGAACATCTCTGTAGTAGATGCAGGTGCTAATATTCTAGCTTTCGCCCGTATGGATGGTGCCTGGTTGGGCTCAGCCGATATTTCTCTTAAAAAAGCAAAAACGGCTCGTTTCTTCGATATGAATACTGGGATTATTGGTTCGTTATCACAACCTGGGGGGGCATTATATAATATCGAACATTCAAATGGAGGTTTAATTACATTTCCTGGTGGTGTGTCCATCACTAATGCTGATGGTGTTGTTATTGGTGCGATTGGTGTTTCGGGAAGTACGGTAGAAAACGATCACACGGTTGCTGAAGCAGGCGCTAAGGCAATTTAAGTATAAAGAATTCTTCGGAATAAGGGTGAAAACCCTTCTAGAGGGCGCTTCGGGGGAGGCGTCCTCTTTTTTTTATAGTTATTCAGAAGATTATTTTCCTTTCTTCAAATGGCGTTCGATGTTGCCATCCAATTCTACTGTAACCGTAAATCTGTTTTTGATTTTACCGTCATTACCAATTAACACGGTTATTGGGGTCGATTGTAAATAATATTTCGAGTAAACAGACGGATCGGTTGGTAAAATACCATTATGCCAAATTAAACTGTTGGTATTAATAAAGTTTCGCCATTTGTCTTTATCGTTTCCAATAGAAACAGCAAATACATCAAAGCCTTGCGCTTTATACTTTTCATACAAGGCTATGAATTTAGGCATTTCTTTTTGGCAGTGCGAGCAATCGGGTTCCCAGAAAATCAGCATCGTTAGCTTAGCTTTCTTCACTAATTCGGAAAGCGAAATCGGTTGATCGTTCACATCAACTCCACTTACTTCGAAGAATGGCTTTCCGGGTAATGTATTGGCAAGAAGATTTATTCGTTCTGCTAATACTAAATTCGAATTCAAAATCGTTTTTTGATTGAGCAAATAATCCGTAAATGACTGAATATAATGCTCTCTCTTTCCTCTTGTGAGGTTATCGATAAAAAGAAATCCCAATTCTTTCTGACTTAAATAAGTGCCTTTTGTTTTATCGAAGATGTATGGGAAGAACCATTTTTTACTCGCTGCGCTAGAATCGGCAAAGAAGTCGAAGTAATCGGAAAAAATCAATGTCATGTCTTTGATTACAAATAAACTGCTGTCTGCAAAATTCACATTATCAAAAAAGTGTTCGGCAATTTGCTTTTTGAAAGGCTGCTTGTCAGTAAAAGGATTCATCATAAAAGACCCAAACAGTACATTCGCAGCGAATGTACCTTGATTGATTTGTTTCAAATTCGTACAATATCCGTTATGTTTTTCGATGATACGATTCGCTTGAACAATGGCCTCTGTATTATTACTCGCATACGTTTGTCTTACATAATTCATCGAATCAATAAACTGGAACATTTCGTCTCGGAAAGCATAATAGGCATCGTTCTCTTTTGATTGCTCCAAATTCAAACTTTTCAAACCTACCTTATCCGTAATTTTGAACTTCACTTCAGGTTCATTCGGTGTGGCTAAAAACATAACATAATAGCCGCCATATGTCAGTTTATAGAGTGTTGGGACTGTGATTTTTATTTTTTTTGAAAAAGTATTATCGGCATTGATATTGACAAAGACCGGTGGGTCGTCTTGATTAAAGGTGGAGAATCGAACATTCGGTTTTAGAGGTGTTGATGCATCATTTATAATCGTGCCACTCAATGTAATGCTATCAGAATGAATACCTTGCGCTGAACCCAAAATGGTCATTGAAAAGCATAGGATGCTGAAAATTGTTTTTCTCATACGTCAAAGTTATATTTTATGGAAAACTATTCCTAGTTGGTTTTCTCATTTCTCCTTTTTTCCCCATTTTCAAAATAATTAGATATAGTTTTTTTGTTATACAAAATTGTATAATTTAACATAAATTTTTTCACCCATTGAAATTGCATTAATGCTATCTACATATTCTTTCCGGTCATTTACCGACTTCAAAACTGTTTTTTGTATGAAAAAGACGCTTACAATTATTTTCCTATTCTTTATGTTCCGAATAGGGGCGCAACCTATTGTAGGAACTGTTCCTACCTCGATTTGTGCAGGGGCTACACTTAATATTTCCTTTACACTTTCGGGGAGTGTTGTTGGTAGTAATATTTTTACTGCAGAGTTAAGTGATGCATCGGGTAGTTTTACTACACCTGTTTCAATAGGCACATTGGCGGGCACTTCACCTGGTACAATAGCATGTCTTATCCCATCTTCAACACCACAAGGCAGTGGTTATAAGATTAGGGTAAGAAGCAGTAACCCTGCAGCATTCGGACCGGCAAGCAGCACTGCTACTACTATTAATGCTCTTCCTCAAATTACAACTTCAATACTTGGAAATTCACCGGCATGTTCCGGAAGTACGCAAACCTATTCTATTGCTGCTGTTACAGGAGCAACATTTTATACTTGGATTTTACCATCGGGATGGGTTGGAACAAGTACAACGAATAGCATTACTGTTAATGTTGGTACAGTGAGTGGTGATGTAGTTGTAATCGCCAAAAATGCTTGTGGGAGCAGTGCTGCAGTTCATTTTACTGTAAGCGTTCCCGTAACTGATGATGGTAAAGCATGTACTGCTGATTTTTGTAGTGGGGGAGTGGTTACGCATACATTAATGAGTACAGGTTCTGTATGTCGTGCTTCAGCAGGGGTTTGTGATGTAGCGGAGACTTGTAATGGGGTAAGTAATTCTTGTCCAATAGATGCATTTGCACTAGCTTCCGGTGTTTGTAGGGCATCCACAGGTGGTTGTGATGCTGTAGAAAACTGTACTGGAACTTCTGCTGCTTGTCCGGCTGATTTATATTTAACATCATCCTCGGTTTGTCGTCCTGCTTCAGGCGCATGCGATGTTGCAGAAAATTGCGATGGAATTTCAACCTCTTGTCCAACTGATGCATTTCAAAACGCAGCAACTGTTTGTAGAGCTGCAGTTGGCACATGTGATGCCGCTGAAAATTGTACAGGTTCTTCTGCCTCTTGCCCTTTAGATGTATTAACTTGTGCGTTAACGCCATGTCGTGCTTCAACAGGAGTTTGTGATGTACCTGAAGTATGTACAGGGAGTGATGCCAATTGTCCTACAAATATTTTTTCTTCTGCTTCAACAGTATGTCGTGTTTCAGCGGGTGTATGTGATGCTGCAGAAAATTGCACAGGTAGCAATGCTGCTTGTCCGGCAGATGTATTTCTTACTTCAGGAACCGTTTGTCGCGCTTCAGCCGGAGTATGCGACTTAGCTGAAACTTGCGATGGCAGTGATGCTGCCTGTCCAGCAGATGCCTTCCGTGCCTCGACTGTAGTTTGTAGAGCCCAAACCGGAGCGTGTGATTTAGTAGAGAATTGTGATGGTGTAACAGCTGCTTGTCCGAGTGATGCGTTGAGTGCAGCAGGAACTGTTTGTCGTGCAGTAGCCGGTCCATGTGATATAGAAGAAGATTGTAATGGGGTGAGTGGAAGTTGTCCAACCGATGCAAGATCAACTGCAGGAACAGTATGTAGAGCAGCAACCGGAGTGTGTGATGTAGCTGAAACCTGTAATGGTTCAGCAGCGGCATGTCCTTCGGATGGATTCATCGCATCAGGAACCGTTTGCCGCGTTTCAGCCGGAGTATGTGACTTAGCCGAAACCTGCGATGGTAGTGATGCTGCCTGTCCAGCAGATGCATTCCGCGCATCGACTGTTGTTTGTAGAGCCCAAACCGGGGCATGTGATATAGCCGAGAATTGTGATGGCGCAACAGTTGCTTGTCCGAGTGATGCGTTGAGTGCAGCAGGAACTGTTTGTCGTGCAATAGCCGGCCCTTGTGATATTGAAGAAGATTGTAATGGTGTAAGTGGAGCTTGTCCCACCGATACACGATCTGCTGCAGGAACAGTATGTAGAGCATCAACCGGAGTGTGTGATGTAGCTGAAACCTGTAACGGTTCAGCAGCAGCTTGTCCAACGGATGGATTCATCGCATCAGGAACAGTTTGTCGCGCTTCAGCCGGAGTATGTGACTTAGCCGAAACCTGTGATGGTAGTGATGCTGCCTGTCCAGCAGATGCATTCCGCGCATCGACTGTTGTTTGTAGAGCCCAAACTGGAGTATGTGATATAGCCGAGAATTGCGATGGCGTAACGGCTGCTTGTCCGAGTGATGTATTTGTTTCAGCAAGCACATTGTGTCGTGCTTCATCGGGTATATGTGATGTGGCAGAAAATTGTTCCGGAAGTACTGCTGCTTGTCCCACGGATGCATTTTCTAGCGCTGGGACAGTTTGTCGAGCTTCATCAGGTGTTTGTGATCCGCTAGAAACGTGTACCGGTTCTTCAGCAGCTTGTCCGGCAGATGCTTTAACTTCTGCCGGTACGTTATGTAGAGCTGCAGTTGGTGTTTGTGATATGTTGGAAGTGTGTACAGGTTTATCTGCGGCTTGCCCTGCAGATTTAGTTTATTCTCTTAGTACAGTATGTAGAGCCTCAGCGGGGCTTTGTGATCCACAAGAATATTGTACAGGTTTTTCCGGAGTTTGCCCGGCAGATGTGCTTAATTCAGCCGGAACAGTTTGTCGGATTTCAGCGGGAGTCTGTGATCCACAAGAAAATTGTACGGGAAGTTCAGCAATTTGTCCTTTTAATACATTAATGCCGGTTGGCACTGTTTGTCGTGCATCAGCCGGTACTTGTGATCCAATAGAAACGTGTACAGGTAGTGCAGCAGCTTGTCCAACTGATGTGTTTAGTGCTGCCGGGACAGTATGCCGCGCCTCAGCCGGAGTTTGTGATGTGTTTGAAAGTTGTACCGGCAGTTCAGCAGCTTGCCCGGCAGATGCATTTATAGCAGCGGGCACAGTTTGTAGAGCCCAAGCAGGAATTTGCGATCTTGCTGAATCTTGTACAGGAAGTTCAAGTGCATGTCCAAGTAATGTTTTCGTTCCTTCTAGTACTTCATGTAGATCCTCAACAGGTCCTTGTGATCCCATAGAAAATTGTACAGGTAGTTCAGCAGCTTGTCCTGCCAATACATTTAGTGCAGCAGGCACAGTATGTCGTGCCTCAGCCGGAGTATGTGATGTTGTTGAAACATGTACAGGAGTGGCAGGTGCATGTCCTGCAGATGGATTTGCTTCATCAAGCACAACCTGTCGCGCCTCAGCGGGGGTATGTGATGTTGCAGAACTTTGTACTGGAAGTAGTACTTCTTGTCCTACAGACGGATATGTAACAGCAGGTACAGTATGTCGTACAACTTTTGGCGTTTGCGATGTATCGGAAACGTGTACTGGTTCAGCAGCAAGTTGTCCAGCAGATGTATTTATTGCAGCCGGAACAGTGTGCCGAGCATCAACAGGTGTTTGTGATGTTGCAGAAACGTGTACAGGAGCAGCAGCCTGCCCTTCAGATGTATTAACTGCTGCCGGAACAGTTTGTCGTGCTTCAGCTGGTGTTTGTGACCCTTCAGAAACATGTAATGGCATTTCGGTAGCATGCCCTGCTGATGTATTAACTGCTGCAGGAACAGTTTGTCGTGCATCAGCCGGTATTTGTGATCCACAAGAAACATGTACCGGAGCCTCAGCGGCATGCCCAGCGAATACATTTACTGCCGCTGGGACTGTATGTAGAGCTTCAGCCGGAGTTTGTGATGTTGTTGAAACATGTACCGGAGTATCAGCAGCTTGCCCTTCAGATGGATTTATTGCAGCCGGCACAGTGTGTAGAGCCTCAGCCGGTGTTTGTGATATTGCAGAAACATGTACCGGAGCTTCTGTTGCATGTCCAAGTGATGTATTTATTTCTTCAAGTACAGTTTGTAGAGCTTCAACAGGAGTATGTGATATAGTTGAATTGTGCACTGGAGCTGCAGCTGCTTGTCCAGCTAATAGTTTAGTTGCAGCTGGTACCATCTGTCGTGCCTCAGCAGGTGTTTGTGATCCTTCTGAAACTTGTAATGGAGTATCCGTATTGTGTCCAACAGATGTGTTTACTGCAGCCGGTACAGTGTGTCGTGCATCAGCCGGAACTTGTGATCCGCAAGAAACATGTACAGGAGCTTCAGCACCATGTCCTGCAGATGCTTTCATAGCTGCCGGCACAGTATGTAGGGCTTCGGCAGGAGTATGTGATGTAGCTGAAACGTGTACAGGAGTATCCGCAGCTTGTCCGGCTAATGTTTTTGCAGCAGCAGGTGTAATTTGTAGAGCAGGAATAAATGCTTGCGATCCGGCTGAGGCTTGCACCGGAGCTGCTGCAGCTTGTCCAACCGATGTTATTTTTAGTAATGTACTATCGGCTACAATAAGTTCAAGTGCTGCTAGTGCTTGTAAAGGCGCCAATATAACAGTAAGTTTTACCATTACTGCCGCCACAGCTTCTACCTTTCAAGTTGAATTATCGAATGCATCGGGTTCCTTTGCAGCTCCTACAGTTATTGGTTCTTACACACCGGGAGCAACAGGTCTTATTAATTTGATTGTTACTATACCTGCCGGAAGTACACTAAGTGCAGGGTATAAAATAAGAGTCACCGGAGGCGGTTGTGTAACGAATTCTGTTTCATTAAATATCAATTGCTAAAATATCATCCCTAAAAATAAAGGTTATGAAAAAGATTATTTCAATGTTTGGTTTGTTCCTAGCGCTGCAAAGTATAGCACAGCCTATTGTTGGATCAATGCCTGCTCAAGATTGTGAGGGGAATTCCGGTACAGTAAGTTATAGTATTAGCGGATTGTATAACCCGGGGAATGTGTTTACACTTGAATTGAGTGATGCATCCGGTAGTTTTTCTGCTCCAACCGCTATAGGCACAATCTCAAGTGTTACTGCAGGAAGTATTGCATATGCACTGCCAGCAAGTATTCCAATTGGTACAGGTTATCGCGTTCGTATTACAAGCAGTAATCCAAGTACTATTGGGCCTGATAATGGTGTTGATTTTGCTATAAATGATGTACCGGCAACACCAACCGCTATTATTGGTAATTCTCCTGTATGTCCTACAAGCACTCAAACTTATGGAGTGGTTCATGTTCCGGGTGTTAGCTCTTATAGTTGGACATTACCATCGGGTTGGGCGGGAAGCAGTTCAGCGAATACGATCACAACCTTCACTTCAACAACAGGAGGTAATATAATCGTTGTTGCCAATAATTTATGTGGTTCGAGTGCTTCTGTTTCTTTCGCTGTTGCAGTTCCTACCGTTGATGACGGCAATGCATGCACTGCTGATTTTTGCAGCAATGGAACAGTGAGCCATGCCATAGAAGTTGCGAATGTAATGTGCCGCGCCTCAGCAGGTGTTTGTGATGCACCTGAACGTTGTGATGGCGTTAGTTCAACATGTCCGACAGATCAATTTCTTTGCGCAACACGCGTATGTAGAGCATCGGCCGGAGCTTGTGATATAGCAGAAGAGTGTACGGGTACATCTGCTAATTGCCCTATTGATTTAGTAACGCCAGTAAATACAGTTTGTAGAGCTGCTGAAGGAATCTGTGATGTAGCTGAAAGTTGTGATGGAGCAACCGTTTCTTGTCCGGTGAATACGTTCAAAACATCATCTGTTGTATGTAGAGCATCAGCAGGAGTTTGTGATGTAGCAGAAAGTTGTAAGGGTACTGATGCGAGTTGCCCTGTCGATGCATTAACGGCTTCTGGAACAATATGTAGAAGTACAACCGGAGTGTGTGATGTTGCTGAACTTTGTGATGGGAATACAACGACTTGTCCGGTAGATGCCTTTATTGCTTCAGGTTCTGTGTGCAGAGTTGCTTCAGGTGTGTGTGATTTAAGTGAAGCGTGCTCGGGTGTTTCAGCAACTTGTCCAACCGATGTTTTTGTGTCTGCATCAACAATTTGTAGAGTAGCAGCCGGTGTTTGTGATGTTGCAGAAAACTGTTCCGGAGCAAGTGCTGCTTGTCCATCCGATGCACTTTTAAATAGTAGTCAAATATGTAGATCTTCTAATGGTTTATGCGATTTTGCAGAGTTATGCACGGGTGTTTCTTCTGCATGTCCTGCAGATAATTTCATCGATGGTTCATCTATCTGTCGGGCATCAACAGGTACTTGTGATCCGGCTGAGAAATGTACGGGGTTAGGTATAAACTGCCCGGTAGATGTTAGTGAGTTTTTAGCTTCTGCTATCAGTAGTTCCTCTACAACAGTTTGTGCAGGAAACACAATCGATATAAGTTTCACCATCAATATGGCTTCTGCCTCAACATACGAAGTAGAACTTTCGGATGCTGCAGGTTCGTTCAGCGCACCAACAAATATCGGAACATATACTCCGGGCGCAATTGGTTTAGTAACGCTTACCGTTACAATTCCAATTACAACTATCCCAGATCCGAATTATCAGATTCGTGTATTAGGCAATGGGTGTATCAGTAATTCGGTAACCATTAGTGTTACTTCTTGCGGTAGCGCAGTGTGGATAGGCAATACTACGGATTGGAATACTCCGGGTAACTGGTCAACAGGTGTAGTTCCGAACTCTTGTTTCCAAGACGTTACGATTCCAAGTGGAACACCATTTATGCCAACAGTTAGTGGAGCCGATTTTCAAGTAGGAGATATCAGTGTTGGTGCAGGTGTAACGATTACCTTACAAGGACAGAACATAAATGTGTGTGGCGATTGGACAGGCGGTACAGGTACAAATGCAGCCACTGTTGGTTCAGGCCGTGTGCGAATGGTAGGTAGTGCTGTGCAGCAAATTATTGGCAGTACTAACTTCGATCGGTTGTTAATCAATAATAGCGCAGGTGTGACTAATACAGGTGATGTGGCTATACTTAATCTTTTAGCATTAGAAACTGGAGTGGTAACCAATAATGGAGTTATAACTTTCTTAAGTACAAGCGACTCTCATTGTGCCACACTCGATCATTTTTCTCCGGGATATACAGGAACATTGAGCGGTACAGTTATTGCCCAACGCTTTATTCCTGTAACCGGAAGCAATCAACATTACATGAGTACTCCACTTCAAACAACCACTCTATCTCAATTTGGAGCAAGTGGAACTTCGGGATTCGTTATCCCTACGTCAAACTGCGATGAAACGCAATTGCAATCCGGTTCCCCATATGGTTCAGTATTCCAATATCATGAAGACCAAGGTGCAGGTTGCTCTTTAGGCGGTTGGGAAGTTAAAACAAGCGGAGCAGCCGATAACGGACGCGGTTATTCTATGTATCAAAATGGAGGAACCTTCAGTTTAACCGGACAAGCACAATTAGCGAATAGTATTACGGTTCCTTCGCTTACCAACTCGGGATGGGCTTCACATACAACGTTACAAGGTCGTCCGCAAAGTAGTGGTTGGAATTTAGTGGGGAATCCATTCCTTGCTTATCTTGATTTGAGCACACATGCAGGTTTCGATAATCAAGTGCAAGTGTGGATGACGAATGGACCTTATACGGGAACTTACCAGCCTTTGTTGATGGGTAGTGGAACAGCTAATATTGCACCATTCCAAGCCTTCATGGTACACCGTACTAGTGGATCGGGAAGTTTTGTGTTCAGTGAAACAGAATGTACAAATACGCCTGCAAGTACTAATTTCTTCAAGGCAAACGATAACGAATTGAAGGTGAATGTAAGTGGTAACGGTTTTAGTGATAAGACATTAATTGCTTTCAATGCCGATGCTTCCAATGGTTTTGATCCGGTGTTTGATGCCAATAAATTCCACAGTAAGTTAGGACAACCTACCTTATATACACTTGCAGGAACAGAACATTTGGCTATTGATGTTTTGCCGTCATTAACCACAACTGCGGCAGTTCCATTGAGCTTCGAGCCTGGAACAAATGGAGCATTCACATTTACTTTTGATAATGTAAGTGCATTTGATCCTACATCTTTCATTTATTTGGAAGACAAGAAAGTCGGAGGTAATTGGGTAGATATTCGAAATAATAATAACTACACCTTTAATGCCTTGAAAAACGATAGTTGGGATCGGTTTATGCTTCATTTTACACCGGCTATGGAATTGAAAACTATTGATCAAACATGTGCTGCAAAAGGTTCAATTCATGTGCAACAGGAAGGTCCTGTGAATTGGAACTATCTATTGAAAGACAATACCAATGCTATTGTTGCTCAAGGTGCAGTGAATCAGCAAAATCCGCAAACAATTGCCGTTAATGCAGGAGCTTATCTATTGGAGTTGAATAATGGGCAGGGGTATACTACTTCAAAATCCATTCAAGTCAGTTTCAGCGGTGCAGTGGTTAGTGCAGCTTTCAATAGCTCTACGAATACCCCTTCAGTAAATCAACCTGTAACATTTATCAATAACAGTACCAATGCAACAACATACGAATGGAGTTTTGGTGATGGAAGTGCTGTTTCAACAGCTTACAGTCCAACACACAGTTATGCTGCAGAGGGAGAATATACCGCCACGCTTACCTCTTATAATGCTGATGGCTGCGATTCAAGTGCTTCTGCAAAAGTTGTAGTATCAGCCGGAGTGAATACAGGAATACAACAAGTAGTAGCAAATCTATCTTCTATTGATGTGTATGCTGCCGATAATAAAATTGCGGTTGATTTCAGTAAGTATGGCGCAGTAGATGCTTTGATTACCATTTATAATGTGCTAGGTCAACCCATAGTAGGAGAAAAATATGTTGGGAAAGGAAAGTATACTAAGCAAATGGAACAACAGCTAGAAACAGCTTATTTTACAGTAGCCGTGAAACTTAGCAATGGAGAAGTGCTCACCAAAAAGGTATTGCTTCGTTAATTTGATAATGAATATTTTTTTGTGAGTCGATTGTTGTTCTCCATAGAAATACCTAACTAGGGATTGAATATTCGTTATGCAAAAAAAGAAAGTGCTTATTCCATTACCTTCTTATGGTTTCGACCCAACAGAAGTAGCTATTCCATGGAAATTACTCACCGATAGGGGAGTAGAGGTTGTGTTCGCTACGCCCAACGGACAAATAGCCAAAACCGACACCAAGATGTTAATAGGTGAAGAACTTGGTATTTGGAAACTCATGCTAAAAGCTAGGAAAGATGCAGTTGACGCTTATAGGGCAATGGAAAAATCTAATGCTTTTTGTCAACCCGTTAGCATTAACGATATTTGTGTAAATGACTTTGATGGATTGGTGTTGCCCGGAGGACACGATAAAGGCGTAAAAGAGTATTTAGAATCGAAGACACTTCAACAAAAAGTAGTAGCATTCTTTAACGCAACAAAACCTGTTGGCGCTATTTGTCATGGTGTGGTGCTAGCCGCCAGAAGTATAGATCCGGTTTCGAATCAATCCGTATTGTTCAATTACAAAACAACTTCGTTATTGAAATCGCAGGAAATGCTAGCCTATAATATGACTCGACTTTGGTTGAACGATTACTATTTAACTTATCCGGAAATAACAGTGGAGGATGAAGTAAAATCCGTGTTAGCGGATGCTTCTCATTTTCAATATGGTCCTACGCCTTTGTTTCGTGATGATATGGAGCATTTAACCCGAGGTTTTACCGTGGTTGACCGAAACTATGTTTCCGCGCGCTGGCCGGGTGATGCTTATAATTTTGCTTTAGCTTTTTTGAAGTTATTAGAAGGCTAGTAATTTTTTTTGCTTTTCTTTAAAGTAAATTATCGAGTTGTTCGTCTGCACAGGTATGAACGCGGTAATACCTTTATCTATGGCAGAAGAAAAGTCGAATTCGATCACCAATACCATTCAACAATTTGGAAAGAAATTGTTTGGTTTTGTTCGTGGGAAAGTGCGAACGAACGAGGATGCCGAAGATATTTTGCAAGACGTATGGTATCAGTTGAGTAACATCAGCAACATTAGTGAAATTGAAAATTTGAGCGCTTGGCTCTATCGAGTGGCACGTAATAAAGTAACCGATAAATATCGTAAGAAATCCAATGAGTCGTTGGAAGATTACATGAATGAAGATGAAGAGGGTGGCTTTCATTTCAAAGAAATGTTACTGTTGGATGAAAGTCAGCATCCCGATTTAGCTGCATTTAAAGAAGTTTTTTGGACTGAATTGATTAATGCTTTGGATGAACTTCCTGAAAATCAACGCGAAGTGTTTGTGCTGAATGAAATTGAAGACATGACCTTGCAAGAAATTGCGGATAAGCAAGGCGAGAATCTAAAAACGGTGATTAGCCGGAAAGGTTATGCTACCAAGCATTTAAGAAAGAAATTAAGTTATTTATACAACGAATTAAACGATTAAAATTATGGGAAGAAGATTTAACGGTAGATGTGGAGGACGAGGATTTTTCTTCGGATTGTTGGCCATTGTTGGTATTAGCGCTGCAACCTATGCGGTGATGTTACTTTGGAATTGGCTGATGCCTGTGTTATTTCATTTGCCTGTTATTAGCTTCTGGCAAGCAATGGGCTTGTTTGTATTATCTCGTATGCTTTTTGGCGGATTTCGCTTCGGAAGAGGTAGGCATAAACGTCCGCCATTTGCCAACCCCGCATTTCGCGAAAAGTTCATGAATATGTCGGATGAAGAACGTCAGCAGTTCAGAGCGCAATGGAAACAACGATGCGGTAAATAGCAAATACAAATATTTCACTTGAAATAACTCCATTATTCCTTACTTTTTTCAAATTTGCAGAAATAAGCCGTATGCAGATTTTCAAACAGTTTACTTTCGATTCAGCTCACTTTTTGCCGAATGTTCCTGAAGGACATAAATGCAAAGAAATTCATGGTCATACTTATCATTTAACTGTTTATTTGGATGGCGACCTCGATGAAAAATTAGGCTGGGTAATTGATTTTACGGATGTGAAAAATGTAATCGATCCTATTATCAAAAGTATCGACCATCAATTTCTGAATAATATTCCAGGACTCGAAAATCCTACCAGCGAAATAATGGCCATTTGGTTGTGGAATAGAATCAAACCCGAACTTCCGCAATTATCGAAAATCGAGTTAAACGAAACACCAACTTCCGGTGTGATTTACGAAGGCAGATAAATTTCTATATTCTCTTTTATGGTAACTAACGGCAACCCACTTCGGTGGGTTTTGTGTTTTGAATATGTGTTGAAAAGCCTATTGATAAAGGATTTGGAAAAATGTTTTCAAAAAAATGAAATTGTTTAAAGTAAAAAAACGGGTTACTCGTCTTCATTTATATAAACAAAAATTTAAACAATTAAACCACAAAAAATGGGAACATCAATTCTAAAATCCTTATTTATAGGAGCAATCATAGGAGCGAGTATTTTCTTTATGCCGTTCTGCTTAGGTATCTTTTTCTTCTTCTTTTTCATCTCGCGGATTTTCTTTTTCCGCAGAATGCGCATGGCACGGCACTTTGGCTATCATCAAATGATGATGAACGATAACATTCGCTCGATGTCGGATGATCAATACCAACAGTATAGAACCGAATCAGATATTGTTTACTTACCTAAACGATAATTAAAGTAAAAAGGAAATTCATTCGTCAATATTAAAAACAGAATAAATAAACAATATGAACAGAAGACCTAAATTTTTCTTAGTGCTATTGGTAGCCATTGGCACTTTCGTAGGCTTGAAAGCCTTTGTGGGCAATAAATACCGACATGGACATTGCTCGCCTTGTCATCAACGCGAATCGTGTGGACGTAATCGCCACGAACAAAAAGCAGATGAAACTATTCAGGAACAACATCCTGCAACAAACAATTCAATTCAACAATAAAACAAACAAAACTATGTATCACTCATGTTACAGCGCAGGTTGCGGACCTGCATACGGAAGAACTTTTTATAGTAATCATCTCGGACATCCTTTCTCGGGAGGTTTTAAACGCCCGAAGTACAATGTACCCATGAACATCACCGAAACGGATAAGGCTTTCTTGATTGAACTTTATGCTACGGGCTTTTCAAAAGAAGACATCAGCTTAAAAGTGGAAAACGATGTGCTTTTGATTATCGGTAAAAAAGAGAATTCAGCATCACCAAATTTCACTCGCCAAGAGTTTCCTATCAAAAACTTTGAACGTACTATATACTTGAACGGACAAATAGATGTGGAGCAAATAGCTGCAAAAAGCGCGAACGGTGTTCTGGAAATTACTTTGCCGAAAACAGAACTAGCACAGAAGAAAGAACACAAGGTAGACGTGCAATAAGATTTTCTTGTTTTTTGGTGCAATGGTGCGGACAGTTTGTTCGCGCCATTTTTTTTTGAACGTCCATTATCTTTGGTTCTTGCAACTCTGTAACTATTGTCTAAATTTGTTCAGCACGTACTTTTAGCTAAAGTAGGCGCATCAATAACAGCATGCAGCAGCAAAAAGAATACGATACGGTAATTATTGGAAGTGGACTTGGTGGTCTCGTTTGTGGAGCAATTCTCAGCAAAGAGGGACAGCGAGTTTGTGTGCTAGAAAAAAACGAACAGATTGGGGGCAATCTGCAAACGTTTAAGCGGGATGGTGTAACTTTCGATACCGGTGTTCACTATATCAGCGGCTTGGATAAAGGCCAAAATCTATATCAGTTTTTCAATTACTTAGGTTTAATGGATCGCCTAGAGTTGTTAAAAATGGATGAAGATGGTTTTGATGTAATTTTATTAGGTGATGATGCCACAGAATACCCATATGGCATGGGTTACGATAATTTTAAACAAAAATTGCTGACTTGTTTTCCTCATGAACAAATGGCTATCGATACCTATTGCAGCGATATTCAACGGATATGCAATAACTTTCCGATGTACAACATCAAGGAGGGTAATGAATATGAAGATAAAACAGTGTTCACTACCAGTGCTGCTGCGTATTTTGATGCATTGACGAATAATGAAAAGTTACGGGCTGTATTAGCCGGAACGCATTTATTGTATGGCGGTAATCGCAATAAAACGCCATTACATGTGCATGCACTTGTTGTGAATAGCTATATCGAAAGTTCATGGCGTTGTGTGAAAGGAGGCGATCAATTGGCAAAGCTTTTAGCGAAATCGATTCGTGAAGCAGGAGGCGATGTGCTGCGGAAAAAGAATGTGACACACATTGAATTGGAGAATGATAAAGCAGTGTATGTTGAAACCGATACCGGTGAACGTTTTTATGGAACGCAGTTTATTTCCAATATGCATCCTGCCCAAACCCTTGATTTAACGGATACGCCATTGTTTCGTAAAGCCTATCGATCACGAATTCAAGGTATCGAAAATACAGTTTCGGCTTTTATTGTGAATATTGTATTGAAGCCGGATACGGTTTTGTTTCATAATCGAAACTACTACTATCACTGCAATACAGATGTTTGGAATACGGTAAATTATCATCCCGAAGAGTGGCCACATCATTATGCATTATTCGAAAATGTACCTGAGAAAGGAAGCGCTTATACCAATGGAATTATTCTGATGACCTATATGCGTTTTGATGAAGTGGCTCAATGGAAAGATACGATGAACACTACATTGGATGAGCAAAGTAGGGGAGAAGACTACGAACACTTCAAGCAAGAGAAAGCTGAAAAGTTGTTGGCATTAGTGTATAAACGTTTTCCTGAATTGGAAGGGGCAATACAACGTTATTATATATCAACGCCATTGTCGTACCGCGATTATATTGGCACAGCCGATGGGAATATGTATGGCATTGCCAAAGATTTTAATGATCCATTACAAACCACTATTTCGCCTGTTACCAAAATTCCGAATTTGTTTTTGACTGGCGCAAACATAGTTTTACATGGAGTTTTAGGCGTTACTGTAGGTGCGTTTATCACCACATCTTGCCTTTTAGGGAAAGAATATTTAGTGAATAAAATAAGAAAAGCCAATGAAACGCTTAGTTAAGATACTATTATACACTCTTCTCTTTATCTTCCTTTTACTGTGCGTGTTCTACGCCTATGTGAAATGGGGTTTGCAGCCCGATATTCCGCAAGTGAAAGATCAATCGGTGTTGGAGTTACAACGCCAAACAGGGAAAGATTCTATGTGGTTTGTGGGCGATAATTGGTTGAAACGCAACGACAGCGGATTGTGGGAAGAATATGTAGAAGGTTCGCCTTTTAATCGCGGTGTTATTTTAGGGAAACTGAATAAAGAGTTAATGTACGATCAAGAATTAGCTTTTGTGAATCAAATTCACGAGCTCGTTCCTTCTGATACCTACTTGGGTTTTCTTGGTATGTTTACAAGGGTGTTCAATCGCCACCTCGATCAAAATGTCGACATTGAATACCGCGAAGAAATTTATGGCGAATCCCTTTCTGCTCCACACGATTTCGATTATATCTCTCCGGCTTACGATAGAATGTTGAACTACCATGCAGCTCACGATATTGGTCATGCGATGCAAAGCTTGGCATTAGTGGGTTGTACCTCTTTTGCTGCTTGGGATGAATATTCTTCCGACTCATCGTTAATTATCGGCCGGAATTTTGATTTTTATGTAGGCGATGATTTCGCCAAAAACAAAATTGTATTGTTTGTGCATCCCGATGCCGGTCATAAGTTTGCCATGCTCACCTGGCCGGGAATGATTGGTGCTGTTTCAGGAATGAACGATGCAGGTTTAACGATTACCTTAAATGCTGCAAAATCAGACATGCCAACCGGTTCGGCAACTCCAATATCAATTTTGGGGAGAGAAATTCTACAGTATGCATCTACCATTGATGAAGCCTATTCCATCGCAAAAAAGCGAAAAACCTTTGTAAGCGAAACCTTGATGATAGGTTCTGCAAAAGATCACAAAACAGCATTAATTGAAAAGTCGCCCACCAAAACTGCTTTGTTCTTCTCTGATAAAAACTACTTGTTATGCGCCAATCATTATCAGAGCGATACCTTCAAGAACGAAGTGAATAATGTGAACAATATTCGTGAAAGTGCTTCTATGTATCGGTTTCAGCATTTGACTGAACTGGTAGGACAAACAAAACAATTGAATTGTTCCAATGCGGCAACCTTACTTCGCGATCAGCGTGGCAAGGGCGGTAGCGATATTGGTTTCGGCAACGAAAAAGCCATGAATCAATTGATAGCCCATCACGGTATTATTTTTCAACCCGAAAAGTTGAAATTTTGGGTGTCTACTTCACCTTATCAATTGGGTAAATTTATTTGCTACGATTTGAATGCAATTTTTGCTAATCCGAAAGCGTTAAAACAAAATTATGTGGTGTACGATACAGCTTTCACTATCGCAGCCGATACATTTCTTGAAACACAGCAATGGAAAGATTTTATTCGTTATCGCGAGTTGAAAATGGAAATCAAAAAGGCCATTAAACAGAAAGCATTTACTTCATTCAACAATACAACATTAACTGAAATTGTTCAACGTAATCCTAATTATTGGGAAGCCTATTATTGGGTGGCTGAATTTCTACATGCGAAAGGCGATAAGAAAGGCGCACAACATTATTTTGAGTTGGCCCTTACAAAAGAAGTGAATGCCCAAAGTGAAGTAGATAAAATTAAACGGCAGATTGAGGCTTGTAAGAAATAATTAACTTGTGCTATGATTTACGGAATTGGTACCGATATTATTGAAGTGGAGCGTGTGGAGCGAGCCATTGCAAAAGAAGCGTTCAAAAAGAAAGTGTTTTCCGAACGCGAAATTGCCTATTGCGACAGTTCAAAACGAACCGAAAGTTATGCCGCTCGTTTTGCTGCAAAAGAGGCTTTCTTTAAAGCTCTGGGTACCGGTTGGCGCGATGGTTTGGTGATTAATGAAGTTGAAGTGCTGAACGATGATTTAGGTAAACCTTTTATTACATTAAGTGGCGTAACGAAAGAAATGGTAGAAGCCAAAGGCGTGAAGGAAATTCATCTTTCGCTGTCACACATCAAAACACATGCAATTGCTTTTGTAACTTTGGAAAAATAAAGATATGACAATAGAGCAAGCACAAACCACGGTCGATGAATGGATCAAAAGTATTGGTGTTCGTTATTTTAATGAACTCACGAATACCGCCATTCTCATGGAAGAAGTAGGCGAGTTAGCACGCATTATGGCTCGAACCTATGGTGAACAATCATCTAAAGAAACCGATAAACACAATCTTCCCGATGAAATGGCGGATGTTTTGTTTGTGCTGATTTGTTTAGCTAATCAAACCGGAGTCAATCTTACGGAAGCCTTCCAAAAGAATATCGAAAAGAAAACCAAACGCGATGCTACACGGCATTTAGATAACGAGAAATTAAAGTGATGATTGACTAAACAATTTTACTGCTAAGACAACGCATTACTCAAAATCTGCATCTATCATCAAACTCAACTTATGCGCTATATTTTACTCTTTGTTTCTATTGTCATATCTATTCAAACACAAGCGCAAAATGCCAACTTGGCAATGTACAATGCCAAAGATCCTGAAACTTACTATTTGTCGACCAACAAGAGTTATTCTATCCCTTTTGCCATGGTGGATAAGGGAACATCCTTTAGCAGTAGGGTGAAATATTCTTATGCTATTAACAACGGCACTCCAGTTCATCAGCAAGTTACAGTAGATCATAATCATGCTTCTAATGCTATAAATGCCCTGGGTTTATCTGCTTATCGCGTTGCCTTTACAACGCCTGTTAGTTTTAGTACTCCCGGAACGTATACACTAAAAGTTTGGATAGATAGTATAGACGGTTTTACAGATGCGAATCACAGCAACGATACTTTAGTTCGAAACTATAAGGTTTTAAACAATGTTCCTCCACGAATGGGCTTAACAGAATATGGCATGCATGTTTCCTGTGGACCATGTGGTGAGTCGGGTACGCCCTATTTCGAATATTTACTCAAAGATTTAAGTCCGTATACCGTTAGTGTAAAACTCCACAGTTATAACGGAACTGGTGCATGGGCAGCGCTCAATTGCCCTGAGGCTATAGAAATTGACGACTCCATTGGTTCTATTGCGCATCCCGACTTTACCTTTAACCGATGGGCATTGGGGCCTTATTTCAACCCCAATTATTATGTCGATAATTTTTTCCCTGATTTACAATTTCGCCCAACGGATTCCGCCTTTTTTATCCGCGATATAGATTTATTCAATAAAGTTCCTGTTGCATTTGCAATCAATAATACGTCAATCAACACAAGCAATAATTTGTTCTCTTTTCAACTCAACGCTACATTCCCTGCAGCACTTGCCTTTTCGAAGGAAACACGCATCAGTTGTATGTTGGTAGAAGATAGTATTTGGGGCTACCAATACGATAATGGTTTACCGGCTGTGGATTCTGCCTTTCATCGCTATATGTTGCGAAAAGTATATGGCGGCTCGTGGGGTAAAGTAGGTTCTATACCAACTTCTGTAAGCGCTAATCAAACACTAACCTTTTCTTTTTCTGATACATTGAAACCTGAATTTAATAAGTCGCAATTGTATTTAATTCCAATGATTCAAAACTTTAGCGGAAGCGCAAATGATAGAGAAGTGTTAAATGTTCGTCAGTTTAGGGTGCAACAACTAAGTCAACCCAATGGTCTTCTTGAATATAACATAGACAACTTATTGCGTCTGTATCCTAATCCATCAAACGGAATGAGTTATGTTGAAAGTGAAATCGGAAATGAAATAAGTAGCTATTCTATTTTTTCTATTGACGGTAGATCTTGTTATTCTTCAAATGCTATCGACCAAATAACTACCACTAAAATGCAAGTGAATACATCAAGTTTAAGTACAGGTGTATACTTTGTGAAAGTGAATAGGTTGAAAGGGATGCAACAAACAATACGACTTATTGTTCAGTAAGTTGAATTACGCGTTAGTTACTTTGGGGAAATTTTTTCCCGATTTGAACATTCACTTTTTTCGAGTTAATGTGTAAGCTGTTTTTGTCGATATTCATTCGAACTTTCGTGTCTTTTACTTCCATTCCTTTTGCTTCAACCTGTCTTTATCTCACCCTAAACTGCCTTTCACAGGGGCTCTTTATTGTTGGCTTGAACATTCGCTTTCTGCTGTATATCGGATAATTCAAACGATGCAGCTACGATAAATGAAAACGCAATAATCTTCTTCATAATAACGTAGGTTTAAGAATGTAGAAATGGAACGACACTATTTATATGGGATTAAAATAAATTTCATTCCTAACAATTAAAAAAAGCTTGAAGTGATTAGCTCACCGGATTCAGCGAAATTGAAAAAATCTTGTACTGCGCCATATCGCGTTCGTAGTAGAACTTATCTAAGGCTTCGTACATGTTTTTTGCGCGGAAATAAGAGGTATGCAATTTATCGTCACCAATCTTTATCCACTGAATAGTCATACTGCTTTCTTGCGCATAATGCTGTTCAATGTATTCCAACATCTTTTTCAATGCATCCACCTTATCGGTGCCATTGGTGGTGTGGAACAAGAAAGACTGATCGTGTTTCGGGTTGATGGTCACTAAATCGAAGCGAACAGTTCCGTTTTTATCTTTAAAGTTGAAAATTAAATTGCGTCCGTCAATGCCTAACATCGAGGCAATTAAATCTTGCTGTTTGGCAATTTCAACGTTATGGTCGTTTTGTATCATGCTTCAAAAATACTTTTTTTGAACAAAGCTTGAAATAGGAGTTTTGTTATTGATTTTACAAACTTATTTTTGACGTTGTAACGGTTTCGAAATAATAATCTTGCATTTTGCTGGGAAAATTTGAAATTGTTTACACTTTTGAGCTGAATTAAACGAAAACTATGGCAGAAGCAATACGATTAGGACGAATGACCGATACAATGGAAGAAGGTTATATCGCTGAGCTAACAATCAAAGTAGGCGACACCATTAAAACGGGCGATTCCATTGCCGAGGTAGAAACCGATAAAGCCACTTTGCCGCTAGAATCTTATTACGCAGGGAAAGTTCTTTATGTTGCTGCTAAAAAAGGGGATTCCCTTAAAATTGGCGATTTGATTGCCATTGTTGGGAAAGAAGGGGAAGACTTCCAATCGTTATTGGCTGCTGCACCTGCGCAAGAGGCAAAACCTGAAGCTGAAAAGGTAGCGGTTAAAGTAGAAGGAAAAGCGGCCGTTGTGGAATCTGTTCCTGTGCAAACAGAAGATCATGGCCGTGTGAAAGCCTCTCCCTTAGCGAAATTAATCGCTAAAGAGAAAGGTATTAATTTGGCTTCAATACATGGAAGTGGAGAAGATGGCCGAATCGTAAAACGCGATTTGGAAAATGCGAGTACAGCTTCAATGCCTTCAAGAGCAATAGTTACAACAGAATCGTTCTCTGATTTGCGCGTTTCTCAGATGCGTAAAACCATTGCCCGCAGATTAAGTGAAAGCAAAAATAACGCACCGCACTTCTATTTAACCATGGATATTAATATGGATAAAGCCATGTCGCTTCGTGCCGATTTGAACGAGGTGTTGCCGCAAAAAGTATCGTTCAACGATATTGTTTTGAAAGCTGTTGCTTCAGCCATTCGCAAAAATCCTTTGATTAATACTTCGTGGTTAGGTGATACCATTCGTCAGTATGAGCACATTCATATCGGTATGGCTGTAGCCGTTGAAGAAGGTTTGTTGGTGCCAGTCATCAAATTTGCAGATCAAAAGAGTATTCAAGATATTTCGAAAGAAGCGAAAGCTTTGGCAGAAAAAGCAAGTACAAAGAAATTATTGCCTACTGAAATGGAAGGCAGTACCTTTACAGTATCTAACTTAGGTATGTTTGGTATTGAAGAGTTTACGGCTATTATCAATGAGCCGAATGCTTGTATTTTAGCTGTTGGGGCTATTCGTCAAGTACCGGTTGTGGTGAACAACGAAATCAAAGTGGCCAATATGATGAAGGTTACCCTTTCTTCCGATCACCGTGTGGTAGATGGTGCAGTAGGGGCAAAATTCTTACAATCCTTGAAAAAGGCATTGGAAGCTCCGGTAGGATTAATGCTTTAAGGACTAAACTACTTCTATAATTGAATTGATAGGGATATAACGTCCGCCTTTCAATACAATAAATCTGTCGGTTGTAGCCCAAATGGTAGTGAAAACCTCCTTAATGCCATCTAGTGTATTAAACGATATTTTCACTTTGTAATGGTCCATATTGCCAAGCATCATGGCATCGAACAGTTTTTTGGTAATGGATTCAACCTCTTTTGTTCCGAGTTTCGCCTCGCAAAAGGTCAGGGTGTCAATATTTTCTTTTTCAATCATCATAGGTGCCAGCATAGGGTATTTTTGTTCTATATACGGTCGCTTTTTACAAAAGTTTTTAGTTATTTAAAGTTTTATGAACAATAAGCGAACATTAGTAGTCGGTGCTTCGGAAAATGAAGAGCGCTATTCCAACAAAGCAGTAAAGTTGCTTCGGGCCTACAACCACGATGTGGTGGCACTTGGCGTTAAATCAGGGAGAATTGATTCGTTGCAAATTGCTACCACAATCGACCCGTCTGAAAAATTTGACACGGTCACAATGTATGTTAATCCTTCGCTGCAACAGGGGTATTATAAGCAAATTTTGGACTTAAGGCCAAATCGCGTAATTTTTAACCCCGGAACAGAAAATCCGGAATTTGAAAAGTTATTGAAAGACAGTAATATAGAACCTATTGAGGCGTGTACACTCGTAATGTTACGAACAAATCAGTTTTAAAGATTGTTCATCACAAGCAAGGTCTTAAATCTTAAATCAAAAAATCACAAATCTTAAACACATAACCATGACAACCGGAATGTTACGCGATGACGCATTAAAAGGAAAGACAATCATTATTACAGGAGGTGGAACCGGCTTAGGGAAAGCTATGACTAAATATTTTTTGCAATTGGGCGCTAATTGCGTAATTACAAGCAGAAAATTAGATGTCTTACAAAAAACTGCAGACGAATTGGAAGCCGAAACAGGCGGAAAATGTTTGGCATTGCAATGTGACGTACGCTTATATCATGAAGTTGAGCGCATGGTCAACGATGCTATTGCTACCTTCGGGAAGGTAGATGTATTGCTTAATAATGCAGCAGGCAATTTTATTTCTCCAACCGAACGACTTTCTGCCGGTGCTTTCAAAGCCATTATCGGTATCGTTTTGGAAGGTTCTGTGAATTGCACCTTAGCCTTAGGAAAACATTGGATCGCCAATAAGGAAACCAATAAAGTGGTATTAAATATTGTAACCACTTATGCATGGACAGGCTCACCGTATGTTGTGCCTTCTGCTACTGCAAAGGCAGGTGTTTTAGCGATGACGCGCTCTTTAGCCGTTGAGTGGGCGAAGTACGGTATTCGAATGAATGCCATTGCCCCGGGGCCGTTTCCTACAAAAGGAGCATGGGACCGACTAGTACCTGGCGATTTGCAAGAAAAATTCGATCTTAAGAACCGTGTGCCATTGAAACGTGTGGGTGAGCACCAAGAGCTTGCTAACCTAGCGGCTTATCTCGTTTCAGATTTCTCAGGCTATGTAAATGGCGATGTAATTACCATCGATGGTGGCGAATGGCTCAATGGTGCAGGTGAGTTCAGTATGTTTGAAGCAGTTTCTGAATCGCAATGGGACGATATCGAAAAAATGGTACGCGGAGCGAAGAGTGAATAACCTTCTAAATACTTTTTATCATGTAGCTGTGTGACAAATGTCACATAAGTTAATACACCTAATGCTCATCTTTGTGTCCTAATAACAAAGTAATGGGAACTACAGGAATTATAGTTTTTAGTGTGGTGATGCTTCACCTAGTTGCAGGTTTTGGATATGTGTTGTATAAAATAACGGCCGGTGACGATTCATCGAGCAAGCATAGCGCATAGTTAGCCATATCTCATCGTTTGAGGTACTCTTCTAATTCACCTTTGTTATTGAGTTCAATCATTTTTTTGAGTTCTCCACTTATCTTTATGTTATTGGTTGGAATTTGAGCATACGCAATTAGCCGTTTTATTGCCTTAATTTTTAGTTGCTTAGCATCTTTCAGTGTTGCCGTGTCTTCTAGTTGTGTTTTTACCATGGTTGCCATATAAACAAGCAAAATATTGGCATCTTTTTTAATTAATGCAGTACCGGTCTCGTCAAGCGTGAAAGTGTATTTAGGCGTTCCTGCCATCCAATTCAACAGGTAGTCTGATGCACTCGCCCATGTTTTGTTTTTTGGCGATGGAGGTATAGATAATATATAATCGGCAGCTTGCAATGCGGCTTTATCGGTACTTTCATTAAAATCAGAGGGTTCAACAATTCTTATATATCTGAAGTTAGGCAAATCTTGTGCCTTAGCAATTAAAATAGAAAAGGAAAAACAGACAAAAAATAGCATTCTTTTCATGGTGTTGGTTTTATGTTTTGAATATACAAATTCGGTCCAAACGGAATGAGCATATGCAGAAATAACATCGTTTAACAAATAATAAAGCCTGCACTAGTGCAGGCTTTATTATGGAATTCGAGTGCGAACTATTTAGCTATTTCCAAACGAATCGTTTTTGTTTGTTTTTCAGAAGTTATTTGAACAAGGTAAATGCCTGCCGTTAAATCTGCAACATCTATGGTTTGCAAACTTCCTTTAAAAGAAATCTGTTTTTGTGTTTTTCCTAACACATCTAAAATGTTCACTTGAATTGGATTAGCTATATTTTCTTCTAAAGAAATGGTGAACAGTTGATGTGCAGGGTTTGGATATAATGTTAATGTCGAAAGTAGATTTGTTTCATCAATACCTACTCCGGTTACATTAAATACTTGTGAAGAATCTTTACAGCCATGTGCTCCTGTTACCACTACTGTGTATCCTCCGTTTTGCGTAATGGTTAATTGTTGAGCAATTCCCCCAGAAACGGCTACTCCATTTCTGTACCATTTATAACTGTTGTAACTGCCCGTGCTTAACACAGCTCCGTTTTTCGTAATTACGGGTGTTGAAACGGTTACCACTGCTAATGTGAGACGAATAATACTATCGCAACCTTGCGAAGAAGAAATGGTATCGTTATACACGCCAGCAACGGTAAGGTTTTTGCCATTGAAGTTGTAGGTTTGTCCGCTACAGATGGAGTCGAATACATTGGAAGTAACTACAGTTCTCAAAGAAAGTGTTAGGGTTACGATACTGTCGCAGCCATTCACTCCGGTGAGTGTATCGTTGTATGTTCCTGCTTGATTCAACAATTTACCGCCAAAGGCATAAGTGAAACCGGGGCAGATAGATGCCGATTTTGATGAGCCGGTTGTCGATTTCAAACTAAGTGTAAGCGTTACAATACTGTCGCAACCATTTGAACCCGTTACTGTATCTTTATATGTACCTGCAGCCGTAAGGTTGTTTCCGCCAAAATCGAATGAACTACCCGGACAAATGGAAGCAGAAACTGAACCCGTAGTTACCGCTTTTAACGATAGGGTAAGCGTTACAATACTGTCGCATCCGTTACTTCCTGTTAAAGTATCTTTATATGTACCCGCAGCTGTTAGATTGTTCCCTCCGAAATCGAGGGAACTACCCGGACAAATAGATGCTGAAATGGCCTTTGTAGCAACTGTTTTCAAGGCTAATGTAAGGGTAACAATACTATCACAACTGTTTACACCGGTTAATGTGTCTTTGTATGTACCGGGTGTTGTAAGGTTTTTTCCGCCAAAATCATACGAACTACCCGGACAAATAGAAACAGTAATTGCTTTAGTGGCAATGGTTTTCAATGTTAAGGTAAGTGTGATGATACTGTCGCATCCATTAGCTGCGGTAAGTGTGTCCTTATACGTTCCCGCTTGTGTAAGATTTTGTCCTTCGAATAAAAATGTGCTACCCGGACAAATAGCTGCTGTTTGCGAAGAACTTGCAACAGGTTTCAAACTCAATGTGAGCGTAATAATACTATCGCATCCATTAGCAGCAGTGAGCGTGTCGTTGTATGTTCCGGCTTGTGAAAGTGTTTTACTGCCAAAAATATAAGTGCTACCCGGACAAATCGATGCTGTTTTCGAAGAAGAGGCTATCGATTTCAATGTAAGCGTTAATGTAACCACACTATCACAACCATTGGCTGATACTAATGTGTCTTTGTATGTTCCGGCTTGCGTTAAGGTTTGTCCATTAAAGAGATAACTACCCCTTGGGCAAAGTGAATCTGCAAAACTGGAAGAAGCTGTAGCTTTCAATGCTAAACTTAATGTAACTAAACTATCGCAACCTGTAACACTTGTCAGAGTATCTTTGTAAACTCCGGCAGTGGTAATGGTTTGCCCGTTAAATACAATACTCGTGTTAGCGCAAATCGTATCAAACAATGTGGTGATGGCTGCTGCGTTCACGGTAAATCCGGTTCCATTATCAGTTCCTGTAACAACAGGTGAGGAAGAAACAACACGAATTTTATATCCTGTTCCACCAACAGTATTGATAGGAATTGTTGCATTGATGGTATCTCCGGCCAAACCACTTAGCGTGCCAATATTGATAGGTGCTGCAAAACTGCCCGTTGCATCAGAAAGTTGAGCAGTGAAAACATTGTTACTGTTGTAAACACCTAAAATCGAAAATGGAACTTTTATAGCTGTACCTGCACAAAATGGAGCGCCATAGGTATATGGCGTGGTGGTAATGGAATCAGGACTTAGACCATCCGTCAATTTAATATCATCTAAACGGAATTGTGGGCCTGTAGTAGCCGTGTTGGTAAAACGTATACGAAGATTAGCTACAGCAGGAATTGTTCCTGTGGCTTTCACCCATTTCCAATTGGCGGTACCGGAACCGGTAGGCAATGCAGGGAATGAAAGAGCTGTATAGGCAATACCATCGGTGCTTACTTCAACAGTAAGCTCTGAACCATTGGAGGCAGTCGTGTTTTTCATCAAGCCAAAGGCTAAATTCAATGCTGTATAACCGATGGTGTTAATGTTTGATATGATTAACGTTTTAGAAGCGGCATTGGTGGTTAAGAACACATTGCCCGCTCCACTTGCTCCGGTATAGGCATTTGTAGATGGGGATGTACTTCTTACATCTCCAGTTCCCGTAAAAGTAAGGGTTCCATTGTTTTGCCAACCGGTATAGGCTGTATATACCGTAGTTCCTGTAGGGCTACCAATATTTTCAGAAAACACGGTAGTTACTTGCGCCTGCGTTACAATCGATGCAAACGTAAAAATAGAGAGTAATAATTTTTTCATGGGTAGTGTTTTGTTGCAGCGCAAAAATACAAAAGAATATAGTCTGTCAATGACCTACTTATCAAGAAATTGTTACGATTTATAGACCGTTT
The DNA here is from genome assembly GCA_016786765.1 of Chitinophagales bacterium. Lineage (GTDB taxonomy): Bacteria > Bacteroidota > Bacteroidia > Chitinophagales > LD1 > CALAYL01. The sequence goes on along the minus strand of JAEUUZ010000041.1, from coordinate 49,611 downwards.
AGGAACGGAGTGATACTATACGTAGTTATCAATAATGTGCTTCGCCTCGTTCAAGGTCTGATAATATGCAACAGTTACATCGTTACATCCGGCAATCATGGCAGAAATACGTTTGTCTGGTTGTGGTCGATACAAACATAATACACGTTTCCCGGCACTAGTTGCTTTAGCAATTTCAAAACCTACACCTAGGCTTGGATGCGTTACTTCTGCCACAATAATATCTGAAGAAAGTAACCATGTCATATCTCGATTGTATATATCGAGGTCGCTTAAACCGGCTTCCCCATTCGCAGTTAAATCAGGAATGCCGATGTGTTCCGTTAGTACTTCACCTTTTGTTTGTAGATAGGTTATAAGTTCTGCATACAAGGCTGCATCAGCACGTCCGCCTCGGATAGAGCCGGCAAAGTATATTTTTAATGCGGAAGAAGTTGAGGTCACACAATATGCTTTTCTGCATGATAAGAAGAACGAACCATCGGACCCGATTCCACAAAACGAAAGCCCATATTCAATCCGATAGTTTTGAACGCTTCAAATTCAGCAGGGGAGATGTAGCGTTCAACGGCTAAATGTTTTCGTGTTGGTTGCAGGTATTGTCCTAAGGTAAGGATAGATACACCATTATCACGAAGGTCTTGCATAGCTTCAATGGTTTCTTCTTTAGTTTCTCCTAAGCCAAGCATTATACCCGATTTAGTGCGTTCTATGCCTCCTTCGCTCAATCTTTTTAATACCTCTAAACTGCGTTCATATTTGGCTTGAATGCGCACTTCACGTGTGAGGCGTTTTACCGTTTCAATATTGTGTGAAACCACTTCCGGTTTTACATCTATAATTTGTTGTAAGTTTTCCCATTTGCCTTGAAAATCGGGGATTAATGTCTCCAACGTTACTCCTGGCGCATGTCTGCGTACCGCACGCACTGTAGCCGCCCAAATCGAAGCTCCTCCATCTGCTAAATCATCTCTGTCTACGGACGTAATTACAGCATGTTTTAATCCCATTAGTTTTATGGATTCAGCAACGCGCAAAGGTTCTGTAATATCTACATTTTCAGGTTTTCCGGTAGCCACACTGCAAAACATACAAGAGCGAGTACATACATTTCCCAAAATCATTAGAGTAGCTGTACCTACGCCCCAGCATTCGGTTTGGTTCGGACAAGCGCCACTTTCGCAAATCGTGTGTAAGCGGTTGTTCTTAACATTCTGATTCACCTCACTAAACGATTCCCCCGAAGGAAGTTTTATTTTCAACCACTCCGGTTTTCTCAATATTGGCTTTTGCTCTTTTGTGTCCATCCCAAAATCTTTACCCTGCGAAACTAAAGAAATATTTACCATCGTAGCTGAAAGATTTTAATCCTTTTTTTAGAATGGTTTAAGCTATTGCTAATCGGTATCTGTTATTTTTTGTAGGTTTGATTTATGTTACGTGTTTCATTTGTATTGCTCTCCCTTATCTTATTGTCGGCATGTTATACTCCGCCTGAAAAGGTGCGCGTAATTGGCGAGAAAATAGTAGTAAAGCAATCTGCAAAAGGAGAGGTGTACTACGATACCTTATCAGCAAAGGCTCCATCTTTTTGTTTTACCAATCATCTGGGGAAACAAGTCTGTGCTGAAAACTTGGATGGGAAAATATGGATTTGCGATTTTTTTTTCACGCATTGCCCTTCTATATGTGTGCAAATGGAACGCAACTTGTTAAAGGTTAATGCAGCGTTTAAAGATGGTCCGCATATAGTTTCTGTGTCTATTGATCCTGCTCGCGATTCGGTAAATGCACTGCTCTCTTATGCCACCAAGTTGGGTGTGGCGAACACACATTGGGATTTTTTAACTGGAGATAAAGATTCTATTTATCGCGTTGCTGAGCATTTTTTGGCGAATGCGGCTGAAGATCCAAATTCACCCGGAGGTTTTATTCACGATGGCAATTTTATTGTGATTGATCGGAAAGGAAGGATTAGAGGCTTTTACAATGGTACAGACGAAGTTGCCGTAGATAAAATGATTGCCGATATTAAATTGTTGCAAAATGAGTAAGCAATGGTTGACTAAGTTAATGATTGTTCCACCGGTATTGGCATTGCTTTTCTTTTTGTATATGACCTTTGTGAATTCAAGCTATGAACATCCGGGCCGTATCATTTATTACAGTAAATGTGCTTCATGCCATGGCGACCACGGTGAAGGAACGCAAAATTTAGTGCCTCCTATCTATAATACATCTACCTTAAAAAATAGTTTTGAAACGTTACCATCGTTAATTCGCAACGGTCTTAAAGATTCTGTTTTTGTGGAAGGCAAATGGTACAATCAACCCATGTATCCAATTCAGTTGAGTAGTGTTGAAATGGCTAATCTGTTGAATTTTATGAACGATTCATTTTTGGTGGAGAAGAAAGTAGATTTTGTTATCAATAGTGCTTGGGTAGAGACTCAAATTTCTAAAATGTCGAAATGAATGTTAAATTCAAGGGTGCAATTAATCCTTTTACTGTAAATTCAATCTTAATCGTAAACAATAAAACAATTATGAAAAAAATGATTTTCGCTGTTGGTGCTATGCTTTTCGCTTTCTCCACAGTAAACGCACAACAAGCTGCAACTCAACTTAAGGCTAAATCGGAGGTTCGTCAAACGAAAGTACAACACGATAAAGCAAGTGTTAGTGATCGAGTTAAAAGACGTACTGAAAAACTCACTTCTGTATGCAGTCTCACCGATGAGCAACGAGCTGCTATTATCCAAATCAATACCGAGTTTTTTACGAAGCAAGATCAAATCATTAAATCGGCTGAAAATAAGGAGGCGCTAAAGAGTTTAAGAAAGGAGCGACATCAAAAAGAAGCAAAGGTTTTAACGCCCGAACAGATTGAAAAGTTGAAAGCTTATCAAGCACAACAGAAACAAAATCAAAGTAAGGCACCTAAAGGAGCTATGCCTGAAAATGCAACGCAAGAAGATTAATAGTCTATGCACAAAAAAAGGTCGCCATAATTGGCGACCTTTTTTTTATGTATTTCGTTCATTACAGAACAATGTTCTCTAAACCTTGCCCAGCGGCTAATAATTCAGCAATATCAAATACTTTAATACTTGCTTGTTTATCTTTCCCTTTTACACCGTCTGTAATCATGGTGTTACAAAACGGACAAGCAGCAGCAACAATAGTTGCATTGGTATTTAACGCTTCTTGTGTACGCTCTTCATTGATACGGATTCTACCGTGTTCTTCTTCTTTAAACATTTGAGCACCACCGGCTCCACAGCACAAACCACGTGTTTTGCAGCTTTTCATTTCTACTAATTCTGCGTCTAATTGCTCTAACACTTTACGCGGAGCTTCATAAATTTCGTTCGCTCTTCCTAAGTAACACGAATCGTGGTAAGTGATCGTTTTCCCTTTAAACAAGCCTCCTTCAGCCATTGTCACCTTTCCTTCATTAATCAATTGTTGAAGAAAAGTGGAATGGTGAATTACTTCATAATTACCGCCTAACGCAGGATACTCATTTTTTAAAATATTGAAGCAATGCGGACAAGTAGTAACGATTTTCTTTACGCCATAACCGTTCAATATTTCGATATTTTGTAAGGCCAACATTTGATAAACAAACTCGTTGCCGGCTCGTTTTGCAGGGTCGCCTGTACACGCTTCCTCTTTTCCCAATACTGCAAATTTGATATTCAGATGATTCAATATTTTTACAAACGAACGGGTGATTTTTTGTGCCCGTTGATCGAAACTTCCTGAACAACCCACCCAGAATAAAATTTCCGGTGTTTCACCGCTTGCAGCGTATTCTGCCATTTCCTTAACTTGCATATACTTGATTTGACGTTTATGATTTGAATGCAATCAATTTTTTGAAAATTGATATTTGTTTTTTGAAAATTATTCTATTGTTCTTTAGCCCAGTTGAATCGATCTTGCTGACTAAACTGCCAAGGCGCTGCATTATTCTCAAGATTAGCGAACATGCCGTTCCATTCTGCTGGCGAGTTTGAATCTTCCATAATCAGATTTCTTCGCAATTGCATAATGATATTTAATGGCGAAATGTTCACCGGACATTCCTCTACACAAGCATTACAGGTGGTACAAGCTCTTAATTCTTCTACGCTGATGTATCCGTTTTCAATTAACGATTTGCCGTCATCTTTCCATATCCCGCCATTTGCATCTATGTTTTTACCCACTTCTTCTAATCGATCGCGGGTTTTCATCATAATCGTTCTTGGCGATAATTTCTTGCCGGTTAGATTAGCCGGACATTGTGCCGTACATCTTCCGCATTCTGTACAAGTGTATGCGTCTAACAAGTTCTTCCAGCTTAAATCGGTCACATCTTTTGCGCCAAATTTTACAGGACCATCTTCAGTACTCTCCGGCACAGCAGCGTTAGGATCCATCATCAATTTCACTTCGCGGGTCACCGATTCCATGTTATCCAAGTATCCGTTTGGTGTTTGGCGAGTGAAATAGGTATTCGGGAAAGCCAAAAGTATGTGGAGGTGTTTTGAAATCGACAAATACATTAAAAATCCTAATACACCTGCCAAGTGACCCCACCAGCCCACTTTTTCCAAAATATGCAATATCTCAACATCCCAGCCTGCAAAAGCACTTGCGAAAATACCGCTTAACCACAAGCCGTATGCACCATTTGAAACCGCCATATCAGCGGTGTTCATCAAAAATATATTAAGGATAAGATTTATTTCCATCAATAAAATCAAGTGCGCATCCATATTTGGCCAACCTTCTAAGTCGATGGAAGACAATCGAGGAATTTTGAGCATATCTCTTCGAATGAAGAAAATAATAGTTACAAAGAATGTCATTAAAGAAAGTACTTCTATCGAACTCACCGTAAACACGTATAGGGCCCGAAGCGGTGCAATATGCTCTACTAAATGGTAAACAAAACGGTGCGTGCCAAAAGCCCCGTCAATCATTATTTCCAACAATTCAATCTGCGTAACAATGAAAGCTACATAAAAAATGAAGTGCAATACGGCCACAATTGGACGTTTAAACATCTTTTTTTGTCCAAATGCCACTAAAAGCATCGTGTTCAGGTTGCCGGCTAACTTTTCTTTTCTGCCCAACATAATGTTGCGGTAAATGGCGCTAAAGCCTTTAAAAGCAATATATCCGGCCCCTCCGATAGCCGCAAAGAAGGCTATTCTTTCGATGATAAATCCTATCATTTGTATAGATTGAAGTGCGAATATAAGCCATTCCGCTATTTCTAATAGCCAAATTATCAACTTTATCCGATGGATGGATTAGTAAGAAAGTGAACAATTTCCAATGAAATAATATTTACTGGCAAGGTTTCCTTATTCCACTTCTTTATATTTGCTTAGCAAAGCAAAATTTTGCGCCTAAATCTAGTCTATGTCACGAACACAAATACTCGATCACGATACCATTGTGCAGAAAACGAAGCGTATTGCTTACCAAATTGTTGAAGACAACTTTGATGAGAAGGAGTTGGTGTTGATTGGCATCGTGCCCAATGGCTTGGCATATGCCGAATTGCTGAAAGCCAACATTCAAGCCTTTTCGAATATCGCCATCGATATTTTGAGCTTGGAATTAAATAAACTGAATCCTTTAGATGAGGCTATCGTTTTTCATAAAGGCAAAACGAATTTGAAAAATAAGGTAGTGATTTTGGTGGATGACGTAGCTAACACCGGTAAAACGGCCTTTTATGCCTTGAAACCGATTATGGACGAAAATCCTAAAAAGGTGCAAATTGCGGTATTGGTCGACAGAAAACATAAGCTGTTCCCTGTGGCTGCCGATTTTGTTGGGATGTCGCTTTCAACTACGCTGAAAGAACATATTCTGGTGGAATTCGAGAAGAAGAAAGTAAATGCCTATTTGCTCTAGTCTTTAGAAAACAAGGTTGGAAGCCCTTAATGCATCCTCAAAGGCATGTAATGAAAAGTTCGGACCGAAATCTTTAGCCGGGTCAAAGTAATTCATCAAATTTTCAGTTGGCATATTGCCAATTAAATCATCTTCTGCCATCGGGCAACCTCCAAAGCCGCGAATCACCGAGTCGAAACGTGTACAACCGCTGTTATAAGCTGCATCCACTTTTTCTTTCCAATTATGCGGTGCAGTATGTAAGTGTGCTCCAATTTCAAGTGTAGGATATTTTGGAATAAGCGAGTTGAATAATTGAGTAATAGTTTGCGGATTGGCAACCCCCACTGTATCGGATAGCATAAAGGTTGTAATGCCTAAGCCTTGCAACTTTTCAACCCACTGTTCTACAATTTCAGGCGAGTAGGGATCACCGTAGTGATTACCGAAACCCATAGAAACATAGAGTATCAACTCTTTTTTACTGTTCACACAAATCGATTGAATGTGCTCTACACGATGTAACGATTCTTCAATGGTTGAGTTGGTATTTCTTTTTTGAAACGTTTCTGAAATCGAAAACGGGAATCCTAAATAATGAATTTGTGCAAAACTTGCGGCCTTTTCTGCACCACGTTCGTTAGCGATAATGCTAATGAGTTTTGTTTGGGTTTGGTCGAGTTCCAATCGGTCCACAATCTGCTCTGTATCGGCCATTTGGGGAATAATACCTGGCGAAACAAACGAACCGAAATCAAGCGCATAATACCCTACCTTCAATAACTTGTTAAGGTATTCCACCTTGGTGTCGGTTGGAATGAACCTTTTCAAGCCTTGCATGGCATCTCGTGGGCATTCGGTAAGCTTGATCATGCGTACTACTCGTTTTTGGGTTGAAGAAAACTACTTCAGTACAAATCTTAAAAAAATGTGTGTACTTAAAAGCTTTCCCTTAAAATAATTTCAGTTTTATGATGATTTGTGTATCCGAAATGGAAGATTAGTTTTGACGAGTGATACTACTTGAATTACCTGAACATCAATCGCCTTATTTTTATGCCGCTGCCGAAGAGTGGTTGGTGCGCAATGCCTCCTTTGCTGAAGAGGTGTTGTTGCTTTATGTAAATCAACCCTGTGTAGTTATTGGCAAAAATCAATGTTTGTGGAGCGAAGTGAACTGGAATTACATTTTCAATCCACAAAGTATAATTGTAAGACGTGTTTCCGGTGGAGGAACAGTATATCACGATCAAGGGAATCTGTGTTTTTCTTTTATTTCTGCCTTTGATGAGCAAAAAGTAAATAACTATAAATGGTTTAATCAACCTGTAGTAGATGCATTAGGGAAAATGGGTATAGATGCTGCTTTTTCGCCACGGAATGATATTCTTTTTCAAGGCAAAAAGATTTCGGGCAATGCACAGTTTACGAATCGGAAGAATATTCTAAGTCATGGTACATTGCTTTTTCAGGCGAATTTGGAGCAACTTCGCTTGGCATTAAAGCCGAATGCATTTACTGTCGAAACCAAGGCGGTATCATCGGTACGCAGTCCGGTAATGAATTTAAGCGAGGTCTATGCTAGCTCTTTTGAAGATTTCAAAACTACCTTAACAAAGTATCTTCCAATTGCAAAAAAGATTGTATTAACTAAGGACCAATTATTAGCGATACACCAATTAGCAGAAGAGCAGTATGCTACAAAAACTTGGATTTACGGTAAGTCGCCAAAAGCCCAAATCCAAAAAGGAGATTTAACGTTCAGTATTGAAAATGGTTGTTTATTTAACGTGCGAAGTGTAACAACACAATTGTTGCTGGAAGCGCTTGATGGTGTTGAATTTCATCCTGAAGCAGTACAACCTTTGTTAAATGAAATTCACCCTCAACACATTGTTCAGCAATTGATGAAGGGAATCTTTTTTTAATAACTGGTTACCTCTACTAAGAACTTGTTTTCGTTGGCACTCATCATTCTAGCGGTTTCCGGAAGAATTTGAATAATGTTTTGTCCGGTTTCGTCATTGATAGTTAGTTTGCCAACAACTTTCAAGTAAGCCACTTTTTTACTCATTAAGTTAACTACTTTAATTACATCGCCTACTTCGGCATAGTTATAAAGGGCAGACGATGAATTTGGAATATTGGCATCTGTTCCAACATAACCTAACCCTCGCACTGTTTTTTTAGAGTTTTTATTGAAAGCGGTATTGTAAGTATTTTCAAGTTCTCCAGTTATGGGTTTACCAGTTGAAGAAGGTGAAGTAGCTACTGCAGTTGTAGGGAGCGGTGCAGGCGCTATACCGTAACTATACGTTCTCTGTTCTTCTTTAGGAGCGGGCACTTCGCCTAATGATGATGGTTCCGTTTTCGCCTCTTTTACTTCAATAACATCCTGCTTTTCTTGAATTGGTTTATAGATCACCGGGGCAGTTGGTGCTTTTTCGGCTTTCACCGCAACGGCATTATCTTTTGATTTTACTTTGATTTTTTGTCCGATTTTAACGTTCACGTTTTCACTAAAGCCATTCAATGAACGAATGTCCTTCAAGGTCATTCCATTGCTTTTGGCAATACCGGTAAGTGTTTCACCTTTCTTCACTACATGAATGGATGGCGTTGTAGCGGTTTTAACTTTTGGAGTGGGAACATCTGCCGCAACAACATTGCTTTTTCGCTCTTCCGCTTTTACGGCTTGCGTGTCTGCATTTTTCTCTATAGCTTTTTCTGTTTTTGGTTCAACCGCTTTAGTGGTAGTAGTTACTGCACCCAAAGGGATTTTGATTTTGTCGCCAATCTTGAATTTAAAATCGGGCGCATATTGTGGGTTAGATTTTTTAATTTCACTAGCAGGAACATTGTACGTTCTGGCAATTCCGTATAATGTTTGTTTAGGTTGTACAGTGATTGTTTTATACTTAGCGCCTTTTTGCGCAAAGGCAATTACATTGATGAGTAAACAAACTGTGAAAAGAAAGTACTTTTGCATCCTGATATTATTTTGACCAAAATTATTTACTTTCTATATTATACCTCATGAAATACAAAAACATATGCACATCCTTTTTAATGTTGTTGTGCTATATAATAAACAGTAACGCTGCACAACAGACGGTTTTTCACTATACTATCAACCAAGAGATTGGTCCATCTATGACAAGATTGACTGAAGCTGCTTTAACACAAGCTGAAAAGGAGAAAGCCAATTTCATTCTCCTTACTTTAGATACTTATGGGGGAACAGTAGACGATGGCGATAAAATCAGAACCCTCTTGTTAAAAAGCAAGATCCCAACATTGGTGTATGTGAAAAACAACGCAGCTTCAGCAGGGGCATTGATTGCCATTGCTTGCGATAGTATTTACATGGCCTCCGGGGCAACCATTGGTGCTGCTTGTGTAGTGAATCAACAGGGCGAATTAATGCCCGAAAAATATCAATCGTATATGCGCAAGAAAATGCGCGCCACAGCTGAAGAAACAGGTAGAAATCCGCTAATAGCGGAAGGTATGGCCGATGAACATTTGATTATCGATAGCTTGAAAGAAGATGGGAAAATTGTATCTCTCACTACTGAAGAAGCCATTAAAATGGGGTATTGCAATGCCAAAGTGAACGATGAAAAAGACATTCTTCATCGATTAAGTAACGATACGCGATTGGTAGAGCAACAAAATTCGTTTGCCGATACACTAGTGCTTTTCTTTTTATCTCCATCGGTATCAGGAATTTTGTTGCTGTTAATTTTCGGAGGATTGTTTATGGAGTTTAAGGCTCCGGGAACGCTTATCCCCATTGCCATTGCCGGTGTAGCAGCTGTATTCTATTTCTTGCCTTTATATATGGATGGTTTGGCCGCCAATTGGGAAATTGCACTTTTTGTTTTGGGCTTGCTGCTATTGCTGCTCGAAATTTTTGTTATTCCCGGCTTCGGTCTTACAGGTATTTTAGGTATACTATTGATTATTTCGGGCTTGTCGTTGGCCATGGTAAGGAATCTAATTTTTGATTTTACTTTTGTTGCAAAAGGCTCCTTTGCCAATTCATTGTTGATTGTATCACTGGCTTTAGCCTTCCCATTAGCATTGGTACTTTTTTTCGGCAAGCGATTTTTTGATTCCGGTGCTTTTCGTAAAATGAGCGTAAAATCGGAAATGATGTCCAACGAAGGATTCAGTGTAAAAGAGTCAAAATTGGATTTACAGGTTGGGAAAACGGCTGTAGTTGTTACAGATTTACGTCCACAAGGAAAAATTGAAATTAACGATGAAACGTTTGACGCAAATGCAGATGGTGCATTTATTCCGGTAGGTACAAGTGTTTTAGTAGTGGGTATTCGCGCCAACTATTTAATTGTAAAAAAGATGCACTAAGATGGAATAACACTTGGCAAAGTTACATAGAACTTAGTGCCGGTTCCAACTTCCGACTCGAACCAAATTTTACCCTTACTGTTGTCTATGATTTGCTTGGAGATCGCTAACCCTAATCCCGTTCCGGACGATTTTGTAGTAAAATTCGGAACAAATACTTTGTCGTGCTGATCTTTCGGAATCCCGCTTCCATTATCCATTACTACCACTTTGATTTGGCCGTATTCTTCCAATACAATCACATCTATCAATCCTTCTTTGTCTTCCGGAATACTTTGAATAGCGTTTTTAATCAAATTGTTGAATACCGATATCAATTGATTTTTATCGGCAAATACATCGGCTGTTGGAATGTATGAATTGAACGTAAGTTTCACCTCTCCTTCGTTTTGGAACAATCCAACAATATCGGAAATAGTGATGTTTAGGTCGATATACTCGTTATTAGGTTTTGGCATTTGAGCAAACGATGAGAAGGCAGTAGCAATGGCCGAAAGATTATCGATTTGCTCAATAAGGGTGCGATTCACTTTCTTCGCCATTTCATTCACATTCGGATTGTTTTCATCAATAGCACGCTGTAAATACTGAATCGACAATTTCATTGGCGTAAGCGGATTCTTGATTTCATGGGCAATCTGACGAGCCATTTGTCGCCATGCCGTTTCTCGTTCGCTTTTTGCCAATTGTTTTGCACTGTCTTCCAATGCATAAATCATTTTATTGTACTCGTTAATTAACCGACCAATTTCATCATTACTTTTCCATTGGATAGGCTCGTTGCGTTTATCTAAATTCAGTCTTCTGATTTTTTCGCTAATAAAACGAAGCGGACGAGTGATTGAGTTCGAAATGAAGAAAGAAATAATACCGGCACACAAGAACAAGAAGGCGTATACATTTAGCAAAGTCACTAGGAACGAAGACACTTCACTGTCTACATCTTTCGATTTTTCGAAGTAAGGTATATTGACAAAGCCTAAGGTGTTTTTTTGTTTGTTGCGCAACGGTACATAAAACGAAGAGTAATCAAGCGTGCCTATTTTTTCGGGTTGCACAAATTGATTCTCATTGCTGATGGTCATTTTATCGAAGGCGATGGGCGACATCATTTTCGAAATCAACCCATTGGTATAAATCTCGGGGCGTGTACTTAATGCAAGTTCCCCTGATGTGTTGAATATATTGATATCAATGTTATTGATATCACTAAGTTTAGCGGCTTCAATTTGCAGCACATCGGAGCGGTCGTTCGATTTTAATCCTTTATCTTCTAGCACATATTCTAAACCGGTTAAAATTGATTTTACTTTTCTCGAAAATCGTTCCGAGTAGTAATTGTCGTATTGCTTGTGAATAAAGGAAACGGTAATAATGCCAATTACTAAAAAGGAGAAAGCAATAATGGATAACATGGCCAATTGAATCTTACTTTGAAACGACATTTTGATAATTTCATCATTGTCTCTATTTAATCGTTTTTTCAAAACAAATTGGTTAATTAACCAGGCTAGGGTAGTAAAGAAGGTTAAAACAATAAAAAAGTATGAAAAACTTGCAAGTGGTTCAAAGAATCCTTCTTGTTCTATAGATACAATAACTTTCTTGACATTGTTTTCTTTGATGACCAAATGTTCCCATGCCTTGGTATCCATGAAATACGTTTTCCATGATTCATTATCCATCGCTTTATCCCAATAATAAGGGTATGGGTAATCGCCATTTTGAATCAAAAGTTTATCGTTGCTATATATAGCATAATTGTAGTTTTTCTTTGTATTGCCGGCCCAAATCCTATTGTTTACCAATAATTCAGGGTAAACATTTTGTGTGTTATACAGTTTCGGTTTAAACAAAAATGCTGCTTTCCCCCAAAAGGTCGTATCATCTTTTAATTGTAAAAAACCTAAATAGCCGGTTTGAAAAACAGAATCTTCCAAAAAGATTAAACTATCATTAGTTATGTATTTTATCTTATCAACGATTTGGCGTTCTGCCAACGAATCCGATGATTTAATGCAGTTGTTTTGCTTGTCGAAAAAATAAATATCGTAATCGTAATTCTGGAAATAGTTTTTGAGATAAATCACGGAAAGCCTTTCTTTCAACTCTCTATATCCAATCAAATTAGACGAAAAATAGGATTGCAAAAATTTGTCGGTTTTTAGTTGATTGCTAATTTCCTTAAAGCCATATTCCGCTGCATAGTTATGTCCAGCTACCAATTTGTTTCCGAAAAATAAACGTTGTTGCCTCTCTTTGGTTTCATAAAAATTCTCCAACAAAAACATCATTAAAATGGAGTACATAAAAAGTACCATTGGCGACAAACTCCAACTGAAAATCCACTTCCCTCGGCTTTCTATTAACTGATAACTTATAAAAATGAAAACAAGGATCCATAAGTAGCTATAAATGCTCACAGCAATTTCATCAATACCTAAAAACCAATATTCGAAGATGAGCATGAATAATGACGTGCAGGTGAGAAACAATTTGATGTTTTCTTTTTTCAACCCAATGGAAAAAGTGATTTTGGAAACCAGAAAATGAATCACCAAATAGAGGATAATGCATAATAAGGCGAGCATACTATAGGCCGAAAGCGATATCACATCGTATAGCTCTAGAGAAATGATGGAGTCCAGTATAAGCGAATGAAAAAGCATCGCTAAAACGGTTGTGAGCAAAGCGGTTATCAAACCCATTACACCCGTCAGAAATTTCGAATGCTTTGTTACGATAAAATCTTTAATGTTAATGTAAGTAGCAAATCCTGCAAGCAATAAAAGAAAGAGGATGCTAATGAAAAGTTGTCCGAGTGAATTGGCAAAGTAAGACGAAGCATAGAGTGTTGGAGAGAATAATTGTAATTGGCTCAATTCTTTTGGGAACTCCCCTGAAATCATAATTACCCGTACACTAAAAAGAAGAATAGCCATTAAGCCAAAGCCGGCTAAGGGATTAAGTTTTTGAGCAACATTAAAACAGAGTTGCCATATATAAAACAAGGCTATACATAAAATGGCCAATATGCTGAGTAGTGAATATATGTTCAGCGTTACATCCGGTAAAGTTGAATTGATGTATACATACCCTACATTTTTTCCGTCAATGTTCCGAATTGGAATACTCCCTGCAATATTTTGATCGGAGATAGCTAGGTTCGAAGAAATAGTGTTTGAGAAATGAATTTGATTTTTTAGAAATTCATTTTCGATTTTGAAATTGTCTTTTAATAAACTTAGTGCAACAATTTCGCTATCGTTCTTTTTGCTTTTCTGTAAGAAATACCAACCGTTGTTGAGCGATATTATAACAGAACGCTGTTCGATTAGCGAAACGGGAAGTGTAGGGATGCTTCTGTTTGAAGTGTAAGCAATAATGGAATCGTTTTTGTACAATAACAAATCAAAGGGGAGGTCTTTGTGCTCTTTATATGCAATTAAATCAGCATTAGTACATAGTGTGTCAGCAAGGCCGGGAAGTATTTCTGTGAACTTTTTTTCTTGTTGTATTATGTAATTGCTGAAAACAGCGGCAGATTCTTTAACGGTTTTTTCTGAGGGTACAAAAATCACATAGAGCAATGCTAACGCTCCAATTATAGGAAGAATATATGTAGTGTATTTTTTCAAACGCCCAATGTTTTCTGTAGGTTGCTAACTATCAATTGCTGCAAAAATCGCACCGAATTTAGTTATGCTATTCCTTTTTCTTTTGCTTCGTTCCAAATTTTGTCCATTTCACCTAAAGTCATATCCGCCATTTTCTTATTCGCCAAAGCGGCCTGTTCTTCAATATAACGGAAACGTTTCAAGAATTTTTGATTGGAAAGTTCTAGGCAATATTCAGGATCTAGATTCAAAAATCGTCCGTAATTCACCAGCGCAAACATCACGTCTCCGTATTCTTTCTGAATATTTTCAGTATGATTCGTTTTTACTTCTTCCCGCAATTCACCTAGCTCTTCTGTTACTTTACTCCAAACATCTTCAATATCATCCCATTCAAAGCCTACTTGTTTGGCTTTTTCTTGAATGCGAACTGCTTTTATCAACGATGGCAATGAAGCCGGAACACCACCCATTACTGAGCTTCGACCTTCTTTCATTTTCAGTTGCTCCCAATTGCGTTTCACTTCTTCTTCATCGGCTACCTTTACATCGCCATAAATATGGGGGTGACGAGAAATTAATTTATCGCACAAGGTATTGATGATAGAGGCCACATCAAACAACTCTTTTTCTTCCCCTAATTTCGCATAGAACACAATGTGTAAAAGCAAATCGCCCACTTCTTCTTTAATGCCTTTCCAATCGTTCTGCACAATGGCATCAGAAAGCTCATATGTTTCTTCAATGGTAAGATGCCGAAGTGTTTCAACAGTTTGTTTTTGATCCCACGGACATTGCGCCCGCAGTTCGTCCATAATCGTTAAAATGCGCTCAAATGCCTTTTTCTTTTCTTCTATACTGCTCATGTTTTAAAAATAGAAAAATAAATGAATCCAATGTTTCCCAATCCACAGTGGTGCATAACTCTTGTGCCAAGGCGCTAACCGTGATAAGGGAAGACTATCTTCTCCACATTTTTTCCATTTACCCGAAATTCTTTTTTATTTCAAGTTTTAAACCAATACGCATGAGTCCAGAATTTATCTTAGTGAATCCCCAATTCGATAAGCATATTGCGCTTATTCAAATTAATCGGCCAAAGGAATTAAATGCTTTGAACCGACAAGTAATGTTGGAAATCAAAGAAGCATTATTGCAATTGGATGAAGATGAGCAAGTTCGCGTGGTGATTCTTACGGGTGGCGAAAAAGTGTTTGCTGCCGGAGCCGATATCAAACAAATGGCAGATGCAACAGCAATGAGTATGTTGAATATCGACCAATTCAGTACTTGGGATCAAATTAAGAAAACAAAGAAGCCCATCATTGCTGCCGTTTCAGGATTTGCTTTAGGGGGAGGTTGCGAGTTAGCCATGACCTGCGATATGATAGTGGCTTCAGAAACAGC
Source organism: Chitinophagales bacterium (assembly GCA_016786765.1). Classification (GTDB taxonomy): domain Bacteria; phylum Bacteroidota; class Bacteroidia; order Chitinophagales; family LD1; genus CALAYL01. Next base: position 34,315 of record JAEUUZ010000041.1, on the reverse strand, counting down.
ACAATTTGGGCAACCTGAAATTAACATCGGTACTATGCCCGGTGCAGGTGGTACACAGCGATTAACACGTGCAGTAGGTAAGGCTTTGGCGATGGAGTTGGTACTGACCGGTAAATTTATTTCAGCCGAAGAAGCCCTGAATGCGGGATTAATTAACCGTGTAGTTCCGGTCGAAGTATTGTATAAAGAAACATTGAATTTGGCAAGAACTATTGCCGCAAAATCGCCCGTGGCAGTTCGGTTGGCTAAGGAATCAGTGGTGAAAGCCTTTGAAACCTCTTTGGATGAAGGCTTACAGTTTGAGCGAAAAAACTTCTATCTCACTTTCGCCTCTGAAGATCAAAAAGAAGGTATGGCAGCCTTTGTCGAAAAACGAAAACCTAATTTCACCGGCAAGTAAAATGTTATCAGCAAATCATAGATTTTAAATCACAAATCATAAATCAATAAATCATAAATGAACAACTATCTCGAAGCCAACAAAGACCGTATGCTCGAAGAGCTTTTTACCTTGTTACGGATACCATCGGTAAGTGCAGATCCTGCTTATAGCGAGCATGTTTTTGCCACTGCTGAATTTGTAAAAGAACAACTGATTAAAGCCGGTGCCGATAATGTGGAAATTTGTCAGACTGCCGGTTTTCCCATTGTTTATGGTGAAAAAATGATTGACCTGAGTAAACCAACCGTATTATGTTATGGGCATTATGATGTGCAACCGGCAGATCCTATTGATTTGTGGGATTCTCCACCATTTGAACCGGTGATTAAAGACGGTAAAATTTATGCTCGCGGTAGTGCCGATGACAAAGGGCAAATGTACATGCAAGTGAAAGCCTTTGAGATGATGATGCAGAACAATAGTTTGCCATGCAATGTGAAATTCATGATAGAAGGAGAGGAGGAAGTGGGTTCAACCAACTTGGAGATTTTCGTGAAAGCCAATAAAGAGCGTCTGAAATCCGATGCAGTGTTGATTTGCGATACATCTATGATTGCGAATGATTGTCCTTCTATTACAACAGGCTTACGTGGTTTGTCTTATTTAGAAGTAGAAGTTACCGGTCCTAACCGCGATTTGCATAGCGGGGTGTATGGCGGAGCAGTGGCAAATCCTATCAATATATTGTGCGATATGATTGCTTCGCTGCACGATGAACAGAGACGAATCACCATTCCCGGCTTCTACGATAAAGTAGATCAAGTATCGGTCGCAGAGCGCGAAGCTATGGCTAAGGCACCTTTCAGCATTGATGATTACAAAGCGCATTTGGATATTAATGATGTATTGGGTGAAGAAGGCTATAGTACGATTGAACGCGTATCGATTCGTCCTACATTAGATGTCAATGGAATTTGGGGTGGATATATTGGACAAGGCGCGAAAACGGTGTTGCCTTCTAAAGCTTATGCCAAAATTAGTATGCGTTTGGTGCCCAATCAATCGCACGAAGAGATAACCGCTCTTTTTGAAGCGCATTTTAAAAAAATAGCTCCGGCTAGCGTGAAAGTAAAGGTAACACCACATCATGGAGGCGAGCCTGCGGTTACACCTACCGATTCAAAGGCCTATAAAGCGGCAGAGAAAGCTATGGAAGTAACTTTTGGGAAAACGCCAATTCCATTGCGCACGGGAGGCAGTATTCCTATCGTAACTATGTTTGAGCGCGAATTAAACACCAAATCTGTTTTAATGGGTTTTGGGCTAGATTCCGATGCGATACATTCGCCCAACGAGCATTATGGAATTTTCAACTATTTCAAAGGGATTGAAACAATTCCGCATTTTTTTCATTACTTTTCAATATTGTAAATTCTAAATTCTATTACTATGGGAAAAGCAATCGCAGCATTAATCGCTTCTGTAATCAGTAAAATTGCCAATGCCGTGAAAGGCGTAAGTAATGCATCTAAAGGTAAGCGTTAAGCATTTTGTCATACAATTGTCATATTTCACAGTCTCTTTTCATATTAACACAATAAACTTTTAAACAGCACGTTCGAAAATCGTTCGAAATCGGTTTGTAAAAATATCGGTTAAATATTTTGACAAATAAAAACTTCGTCTATTTTTGAAAAAATCAAAAAACAAACAATCCTTAATTTAAAACAAAAAACACAAAAACTATGGCACAAGCTGCAACTGCAAAAAAAAGTGGTGGATTTGATTTAACTCTTCTCGTAATGCCGGTGGCATTAATCATTGGAGTTAGTTTCTGGTACTTCGTATGTCGCGCACATACAATTGAACTTCCGAACGGTAAACACGAGGCAATGAAAACAGCCGATGGTAGTGCTGACTTACTAGGCCTTATCTACATGGGAGGATTTATCGTTCCAATATTATTAACGATGTTGTTTATGGTTATCGCTTACACTTTTGAGCGATTGTTAACAATTGGAAAAGCAAAAGGAACCGGAAATGTAGATGCATTTTTGGCAACTGTAAAAAGCAATTTAGCCTCTGATAACATCAACGGTGCACTTGATGCTTGTACAAAACAAAAAGGATCTGTAGCTAATGTGGTACAAGCAGGTTTGCATAAATATGCAGATATGGCTAAAAACACAGAATTAGAAACTGAGCAAAAAGTATTGAACATCTCTAAAGAAATTGAAGAAGCTACTGCTTTGGAAATGCCTTCATTACAAAAGAACTTAGCTGTATTGGCAACAATTGCATCAGTAGGTACACTCGTAGCGCTTTTGGGAACGGTAATCGGTATGATTAAATCGTTCGCAGCTTTGGCAACTTCTGGAACTCCGGATCCGGGTGCACTTTCTCAAGGTATCTCTGAGGCCCTTGTAAACACGGCAATTGGTATCGCTACTTCAGCTTTCGCGATTATCGTTTACAACATCCTTACCAGCAAAATAGATAGTTTGACTTACGCAATCGATGAAATCGGTTTCAGTATTGCACAAACGTTTGCAGGTCGTAAGAAATAATTTTGTTCATCGCATAAACTTTAGCAATGCCTAAAATAAATGTTGCGAGGAAAAGTACATCAGTAGATATGACCGCCATGTGCGATGTATCCTTCTTGTTGCTTACTTTCTTTATCCTCACATCAAAATTTAAACCAGCCGATCCGGTGATGATTGATATCCCGTCTGCTCGTTCGATGACCAAAATCGAAAAAGCGATTGTGATTTCTTTATCAAAAGATGGAAAGGCTTACCTCGCTTTTGCCGATCAAGAAATGCGAAGAGAAACTTTGCAGAAAATGGTAGAGCGTGTAGGAGAGCGATTCCCGGATTTGAAAGGAATTACTCCTGAGCAAACTAAACAGTTCGGTTTTATCGAAGTGTTCGGAACACCTTTAGAGGATTTACCTCGTGTATTGAAATTGAACGGAGGCGATTACAAAACATACCAGGATAAACTTCCGGGTATCCCTACTGATTCAGTTCACAATCAATTGGCAGATTGGATTTGGGCTGCGCGTTATGCCAATCCCAAAATGAAGATTGCCATAAAAGGAGATAAGTCCACGAACATTAAAGATGTTCAACGGGTGATAGAAATTTTAACCAAGGATGCAGATGTACATCGTTTCAATCTGATTACCACTTTGGGCGGAGGAGCTACTACCGAAGAGAAAAAAGAGGAATAATTTAATTAAAAGAAATAATTAAGAATCAATGGCAGAAATAGATACCTCCGGGGGCGGTGGGCATAAAGACGGGAAGGTCCGTGCGAAGAAAATGTCCACCAAAGTTGACCTTACTCCAATGGTTGACTTGGCGTTCCTATTGATTACGTTTTTCATGTTGACAACAACATTGAACAAACCATCGGCTATGGAGTTAAATATGCCGAAGAAGGAAGATATTGACGAGAAAGACAAACCAGAAGTAATGGAATGTCAGGTGTTGAATGTGCTTTTAGATACGTTAGATAATGTATGGTATTACGAAGGATTGAAAGTTGCCGATTTGCAAAAAACAACTTTTGCAGGTGATGCCGGAATTCGTAAGCAAATTTTACGTACTAAAAAGCGTGTGAGCAAAGAATGTGGAATCAGTCCAAAAACAAACAAAGAACGTCCAATGATTTGTTTGATCAAATTGTTGCCGGGTTCTCGTTACAAAAACATGGTCGATATTTTGGATGAAATGGATATTGCACAAGTGCCTGTTTATGCCATTCAAGATTTTTCTCCAATCGAGAAGGAAGCCGTAGACAATGGCGGAAATGTTAAAACTTTCGCCAAGGAATAGCGAGAGTTATGGAATTTATTAAGTAATTGCATCTAAACAAGGAAATCATTTTATAATGGAAGGAACAGCAAAATCATATTCGGGATGGTCGTTCGATGATATCGTTTTCGACCAACGGAATAAAGAATATGGAGCTTACGATCTTCGAAAGACTACCAAGAAAAATGCAGGGTTAGGTTTGCTTATAGCAGCCGGAATTACTGCATTACTTTTGATAACTTTAAAGATTGATTGGGCTTCTTTAGCACCAAAAAAGGAGGTTGTTGTGGAAACAAGTGTAACACTTGCCGAGCCACCCCCTTTAAATGAAAACGCACCACCACCACCACCGCCTCCACCTCCACCGCCACCGCAACGGCCAACCGTTAAGTTCTTGGAGATGGTTGTGAAGAAAAACGAGGAGGTGCGTGAGGAGGAACCGCTTACAGAAATTAAAGAAATTAAAGATCAAGAAATCTCCACAAAAACACAAGAAGGCGATGCTAATGCTGAACCTACAGTGGTTGAACCTGTGATTACTGAAGCACCGGTTGTAGAGCCACCAAAGGTCTTTACTATCGTAGAACAAATGCCGGAGTTTCCTGGAGGAGATGGAGAGTTGATGAAATTCATTCAATCAAATATACAGTATCCACCAATGGAGCGTGATAATGACGTTCAAGGGCGTGTTATTGTAGGATTTACTGTGAATGAAGATGGTTCTATATCAGACGTAAATGTTAAACGTGGTATAAGCTCTGGATTGGATAAAGAGGCAGTACGAGTTATTCGTCTTTTGCCTAAATTCAAACCGGGCAAACAACAAGGGAAAGCTGTAAAAGTATATTTCAACTTACCTGTGGTGTACAGACTTCAATAATTTAAACAGCATTTTTTTTGAAGGTCATGGTTTGTCCATGACCTTTTTTATTAGTAAACATTATGATTAAATTGCTCAAACATCCCGTTCTCTTTTTGCGAGGTATTGTTGCACTGCTATATGTGGTGTTGGGGGGATTCCTATGCGTGAATAGCTATTATCTCTATTTCGTTTCACGCAACTACCGAATTGCCTTGGCCATTTTGGTTTTAGCCTATGGTTTGTTTAGGTTTTACCGCTTTGTTCAAGAGTTTAAAGCGCTACAACACGATGAAGCGTAATCTTGCTTACTTATTTATAGTGCTTCTTTTTTCTGTATACGGATGCAAGGAAAAGAAAAAAGTGTTACCTGCCGATCAATATCACAACGGGCATATAGTTATTGCTTGCGATAACGATTTTCGTTATGTAATGGAGCAGCAACGCGAAGTTTTTGAAGCAACTTATCCCGGAGCATCCATAACGTTTGATTATATGTCGGATGCCGAGATAATGAATAAGCTGTATACGCGAGAACTGCAGGAAGCTGTTATTGGGCGGCAGCTTACCACCGAAGAAATTGAAGCACTTACCCGAATTGATTCTACTCATCCACGCGAACATTTAATGGCAAAAGATGCTTTGGCGTTTATTGTAGGTAAAACATCAACCGTAAAAGCGTTGAACTACGAACGACTTTTTTCTAATGAACAGCAAATATTGAATAACGATAATTTCACGTTTGTTTTTGATGGAAAGCAAACCGGTTTGGTCAAATCTTTTCGCTTGTTTTCCGGTGTTAACAAATCGCTCAAAATTTTTGCACTCGATTCTATTGAAGCGGTTATTGATTATGTACGACAACATGACGGAGCCGTTGGGGCAATTCCTTATGCCAAAATCAGCGATGAAGATAATCCACGGATGCAACAGCTTCTAAAAAACGTTAATATTATTGCGGTAGAAAAAAAAGATTCAACAGGTAAAACTATTGCCAGTACTGCATCTGAGGCCGATATAGCCATAGGGGCCTATCCCTTTATCCGACCGTTAAACTATGTGATATGTAATCCTTACGAGCGAGTTGGTACGGGCTTTGCAAATTTCATATTCAAGAAGCAGGGCCAGAAAATATTTTTAAAAGCCGGCCTGATGCCTACAACAATGCCGGAGCGTGATTTCATTATCAACAGCAATGGTGTTGACGTAAAAAAATAGTAACATTGTAAACTAATAAAACAAAAGAAATGAAACGAATCTTTTTGCAATTTGCGATGATTGGAGCAGTATTGTCTGTAGGGGCTCAAACGCTTGAAGAAGCGAGAAAAGATATAGACAACGAAAATTTTTTCCGTGCTAAAAATGCACTCCGAAAATTATTGACCGATCCATCTGTTGATCGCAATCAAACGGCATACTATTTAGGGAATACTTATCTGAAAACAGACGATCCTGATTCTGCTAAGATTTTTTATGCCATGTTGGGTGAAACGAACAAAACAGCTTATGGAAGCTTGGCTTTAGGTCGTATTGCTTTGCTCGAGAAACGCATTACTGATGCGAAAGGTCTTTTGGATAAAGCTGCTATTACATCTAAACTTAAGAACTCAGAAATTCTTTACCAAATTGGAGATGCTTGGTTTAAACCAACTACTACCGATTTGAAAGAAGCGATTTACTATTTCGAAGAAGCTTATAAATTGGACTTGAAAAACAGTACCAACATGCTAGCCTTAGGTGATGCATACCTAGAAAATAATGAAGGAGGTAAAGCGATGAGTAAATACGAGAGTGCTGCTGAGGTGAATACTAAATTAACAATGGCTTTTGTGAAAATCGGTCGTTTGAATGTTCGTGCCAGAACCTACGATGACGCAATTACGGCTTACAAAAAAGCCTTGTCTTTGGAGCCGGATAATGCATTAGCGCATAAAGAATTGGGAGAAGCGTATTATTTGTCGAAAAAATACGATTTAGCAAAACCTGAATTCAAGCGATATATCGAGTTGAATAAAGATGATGCTGATGCGAAAACACGATTTATTTCGTTTTTATTCCAAAGTAAAGATTACGAGCAAGTAGCTACAGAAGCTGCACAAATGTTACAGGATGATCCGAACAACTATATTTTGTTGAGAAGTTTGTCGTTTTCTAACTTTGAGTTGAAACGTTACAAAGATGGTTATGAATATGCAAAACGTTTTTGGGCTAACTCTAGAGGCAAAAAGGTAAAACCAATCGACTATGTTTATTCTGCACGTTTAGCTGCATTAAATGGAGATACTGTTCAAGCCATTGACTATTTCAAAACGGCTTTGGAAACTGAAAAGGAAAATGCAGAGTTATCGGCTGAATATGCTAAAACGCTTTGGCAGTCTAAACGTTACGCGGATGCTATTATGCAGTACAATGCTAAAATTGCACAGTTTGGTGGAGGAGCATTGGATTACTACTATTTAGGACGCTCTTATTTTTCTGCGGGAAATTATGTAGCAGCCGATTCAACTTTCGCTACGTTTGTTACCAAACAACCTACTTCGCCTGACGGTTATGTATGGAGAGCAAAATGCAATTCACGCATCGACTCTGAAATGAAAGCAGGAAGCGCATTCCCTTTCTATCAGAAGTTTATTGAGTTGGCTCAAACCGATGTAACTAAAAACAAAAGAAACCTTGTAGAAGCATACGGTTATATGGGAGCATACTACATGAACGCTAAAGACAATGATCAAGCAAAACTAAATTTGGATAAAGCTTTAGAGTTAGATCCGAATGATGAATTGGCAAAAGAGTTATTGAAAGGATTGAAATAAGCGAATCCGGATAATTTTATTAAACCGCTATTGAGCATAACTCAATAGCGGTTTTGTTTTATATTAGTTATGATTATTGGATATGGCAAAGCAAAAAATTAGGTTTTTAGGCGATACACTCGGATTAGCGCCATTCCCATTACGCTTTAAACAAGCGCTTGTAGCGATTCGTGGGGAGGAAGATGTGCCTCCTTCTCGATGGGGATTAAGTAGTTTAAAGCAGTTGTATCCTAAGGTCGCTTTTAAGCTTTGGCGAGGCACCTGTTTTGTACCAAACAAAGTAATTATCTCTAATTTGTTTAATCACACGCCCACTTCGCACGAAAATGGATGGTCGGTGAGGAAAACACAAACACTTGATATTAGGGGCAGAGGCTTAACGTACGATAGTCATAATGGAACCGACTTTGCGATTCCAGTTGGAACAACAGTATGCACTGCTGCAGCCGGTAAAGTGGTACATGTTATTTCAGAATTTAACCGTGGAGGCTTGAAAATTTTTATTGATCACGGAGAGGGATTAATGACTTGCTATGCACATTTAGCTAAAAGTTTGGTGCAAGTGGGCGATATATTGCACAGAGGCCAAGCTATTGCTATTTCGGGTTATAGCGGTATAGACGGAGCTGTTACATTTCCCTTTGGAATACCGCATATACATTTTAATGTTTGGCTTAACGGATTGCCTGTTGATCCGTTCGCTGTTGAAGGGCAAACTTCACTTTGGTTGAATGGCGTTATGCCAAGCTTTGCAACAGATACTAATCCTCACTTTGTTATTTCCGAATATGACCCTGGCCTTGTAATGGAGGCCATTGATGCTTGCAAAACACCTTCCGTAAAAACGCGAATTTCAATGCTTTCAACTTTGGAGGAAAAGGCTGTTCAGGTTATCATTGAAATGAATTATTATCCTACTCGCTTTGTTAAGCATTTATCCGTTTTTGCTACGAACTATCCGCGGAAACCTATGTTAGACTTGCCCTTTAGCGCAAGCGATTTTGATGGCGTTGTTTTTTTAGATGATTTACCACTCCGTAGGAATAAAAATAAATTAGTTTAGTTTTTAATTGATTTCAAATGAGTAAGCAACAACATACATTTCCGAATAAGTCAACTTCAGTTCATGAATTGTTGGATACGATAAAAAGCAAACGCACCAAAGACATCGATTGGCGCAAAGGCCGAGCCTTTTGTTTGATCTACCATCCTGGAGATGAACGCGAAGAAGGCATCAAACAAATCTTCAATCAATACTATGCCGATAATGCCTTGAATCCTACAGCTACACCCAGTATTGTAGAACTTGAAACGGAAACAGTGAGTATGTGTGCCGATTTATTTCATGGCGATGAACAGGTGTGTGGTAATGTAACTACGGGAGGAACAGAAAGTATTTTATTGGCCGTAAAAACTGCACGCGATTGGGCGAAGCAACATCGTCCGCATATTACGCAACCGCATGTGGTGATTCCTGAATCGGCTCACCCGGCTTTTATGAAGGCGTTTCACTACTTCAATATTGATTTCACCGTGACTAAAACCGGCAAAGATTTTAGTGCCGATATTGCCGCAACCGAAGCGGCCATTGCTTCGAATACGATACTACTTGTAGGTTCTGCACCTGCCTATCCTTATGGTGTAATGGACCCAATTGTGGAAATTGCCGCTCTTGCAAAACGAAAAAATTTACTTTGTCATGTCGATGCTTGTATAGGTGGTTTTATTTTGCCATTCATTAAAGAAGCCGGTTACGAAATTCCTCCATTTGATTTTGAAGTGGATGGTGTTACTTCGCTTTCGGCTGATGTACATAAGTATGGCTACGCACCTAAAGGAGCATCGGTAGTGTTGTACAAAAATCACGAATTGAGACGTTTTCAATTTTCGTTATATACCAAATGGGCAGGCGGTATTTATGGTTCGCCTACTATGACAGGTACCCGTGCAGGAAGCAATATTGCCGCTGCATGGGGAGCTTTGCGTTCAATTGGAAGAGAAGGCTATTTAGAAATGGCGAAGACTACAATGGATACTACAGAGCGTATCAAAAAAGCAATTCGTTCTATAGATGAATTGGAGATAATGGGAGAAACAAACATGTGTATTGTTGCTTTCAAGTCTTCTAAAATTGATGTGTTTATGTTGGCCGATGTGTTGAATAAAAAGGGTTGGCATTTCGAACGACAACAATTGCCGCCTACACTACATTTCACCATTAACTACATCCATAAAGATGTGGTAGATGAATTTGTAGACGATTTGAAAACCTCTGTTGCCGAGGTGCGTGAAAAGCGGTTGCAACAAATGGGGAATAAGCTCCAAAGCTCTTTGGTGAAAGGCTTGAGTTCTTTACTTCCTGAGGGGACTATTGCAAAATTACAACAGAATTCCAAACCCGATTTGGATAATGAAAACAAAGCAGCAATGTATGGCATGATGGGTGCTTTAGCGGGTACAGGCGATTTAGATAAAATTGTACTCGATTTCCTAGATACTATTTACACGGCAAAATCGTAATAAGGCATGCTGGAGGCAATAGGGCAGGGGATACTTACGGGTTTAGTATTAGCAACTTTTATCGGTCCGATTTTTTTTGCGGTAGTAGATCTAGGACTTAAGGGTAACCTCAAAGGTGCTGCCTACATTGCTTTCGGTACGTTTATTAGCGATATACTCACGGTACTTTTCATATACTTTGTTGCCAAAAATGTGCATCAAGATTCACCAATTCTCCAAGGAATGTATATCATAGGTGGGTTAATTTTAGTGGTGTTGGGCTTGCAGAATGTATTGAAATCTAAAATTACTGAAAGTCATTTGGATATGCATCACGACAAACCTTGGACTTTTTTTACCAAAGGTTTTCTCATCAACAGTATGAACCCTAACGTGTTTTTCTTCTGGTTTGGAGCAGTGATGGTAGCTGTCAATACCTATCAAAATCGAGCGCCTTTTATTCTTCTTCACTTTTTTTGTGCATTAGTGGTGGTGTTCAGCACCGACTTTTTAAAGGGCTATGCAGCCTCATTACTTCGTCATCATATCCAAGGGAATATACTCTTGTATCTCAGTAAGTTATCGGGGGTGATTTTGGTTTATTTCGGTTTGAAATTGATGTTTTTTCATTGATATTTTCTCTTCAGTTTTAACAGAAACGTTAAATGTTTAATTCTATAAAACATTGTGCAATGCGCATTGTTACTACATTATTCAATATCTTTGTACATCAAAAATAAATTAAGATGAAAAACATAAAATCAGTTTTATTGGCATTGTTGCTTATCGTATCTGTAGGCGCAATTGCACAAAGCAACATGGAAGATGTTGTGTATTTAAAAAATGGCAGTTCGTATCGCGGATTAATTGTTGAACAAATTTTAGGAGAGAGTATAAAAATTCAAATTGCGGGCGGAAGTGTAATTGCATTCCCAGTTGCCGATGTATACAAGATTACTAAGGAGCCGGCAATGGTGGAGAAAAAAGAGCCTAATGCTTGTCCTTACAACGGTCATGAGATGGGATTTGGCTATCATCATTGTAAAGGGGATTCTTCCCGAAAGCCAGCTTACATGAAGAAAAGTCGTTTTTTTGGAACGATAGATTTTCGTCCGGGAATCAACAACATTGGATTGCGTTTAGTACGCGGTGTGAAAATTAATCACTTTGTTTCATTAGGTATTGGCTTGGGTGTAGATGGCGTATATTTCGGTAAAGGAATTTCGTGGGGAAAAGGTGTTTACGATAATAAGAACGTAAACAACGGCTTGTATATTCCCCTCTATTTGTCGGTTTCAGGCGACATGTTAAAAGCTCGAGCAACACCGTTCTATTATGTAGAGGCAGGTTATGCATTCCATCCTGCTAATCCATTTGTGGCAAAGAATCCAACCGATAAAAGTTGGGGCGGTCCAACTGGAGCGATTGGTCTTGGTTTCAAAATGTACAGTAGAGGTCGTTCTAGTTTGGGTATTAGTGTAGGCGGTAATTATCGTTCAGATATTTATAGAAAAGTAACAACAGGATTTGATGCATTGGGCAATCCAATTAGTATAACGTCTAATGGCATTGCAGGTAAATTCTTTGGAACGTTAGGCTTGTCTATAGGTTTCTAAAGCAAATTTTAATACTATTTAAAATGGTTGGGCAATTGTCCGACCATTTTTTTTGAATTTATGATTCAATATTAATGATGAACATCATCTTCTATTTTAATTGTTAAGCTAACTTTACAGTTCAATCAAGATCTATGCAATATGTATCGGCTGAACACGCTGTTGGTCTAATAAAGAATAATGAACGTGTTTTTATTCATGGAGGTTGTGCTACTCCGGAACGATTAGTGAATGAACTTACCAATAGAAGTAAGGAGTTAAAAGGGGTTGAGATTACCCACATGCATACAGAAGGACATGCCCCTTATGCACGCCCAGAATTTTCAGCGGCATTTCATGTGAACGCATTCTTTATTGCGAAAAATATTCGTCCCTATGTAAACGAACAACATGTGCAATACATACCTATGTTCTTGAGTGAAATTCCGATGTTTATTCGAAGTGGTAAATTCCCAATTGATACTGCATTGATACAAGTTAGCCCACCCGATCAGCATGGCTATTGTTCGTTAGGCGTATCGGTTGATATAGCTCGTTCTGCATGTGATATGGCAACGAAAATTATTGCGCTAGTTAACCCCAGAATGCCTCGAACCATTGGCGATAGTATGATTCATGTTTCGCGTATTACAGCTGCTGTTTATGCCGAAGATTCCATTTTTGAATCGGCACCTGTTGCTTTGACCGATATTGAAATGCAAATCGGAAAGCACATTGCAGAATTAGTAGAGGATGAAGCTACCTTGCAAATGGGCATTGGCGGTATTCCAAATGCAGCATTACAATTTTTAGAGAACCATAAAAATTTAGGCGTGCATACCGAAATGTTTAACGATGGAGTTTTGCCGCTTATTGAGAAAGGCATTATTAACGGACAAGCCAAGAAAATTCATCGTGGAAAAATGGTGTCTTCGTTTGCCATGGGTTCGCAAAAATTATATGATTTCATGGATGATAATCCGGAAGTATTGATGTTGGACGTTGGTCATGTAAACGATACAACAGTAATTCGTAAGAACAAAAAAGTTACTGCTATTAATAGTGCTCTTGAAGTGGATTTAACCGGACAAGTATGTGCCGATTCTATTGGGACTGATATTTTCAGTGGAGTAGGAGGGCAGATGGATTTTATCCGAGGCGCATCATTGAGCGAAGGAGGAAAGCCTATTATTGCTCTGCCATCCACTACTAAAAGCGGAATATCGAAACTAGTTCCAACATTGAAAGTTGGTGCAGGTGTGGTGACTACGCGTGCCCACGTGCACTATGTAGTAACGGAATATGGTATTGCCGATCTTTATGGAAAGAATATTGCACAGCGCGCAAAAGCAATCATTGGAATTGCGCACCCCAATCACAGAGAAGAATTGGAGCGACAGTCGTATGATTTGTATGGAAAGTGCTGGTGATTCGGTATTATTGTACAATAGCACTTTATGAAACATTTTCTTTTACTGCTTTTTACTTTTCAAGCTTTATCAAACTTTTGCCAGTCGAGTCTACATGCCATTGATACCACTATGGTATTCGTTAATGGCGGGTCATTCTCTATGGGAAGTAATAATGGCAAAGCAGATGAACGACCTGTTCATATTGTAACATTAAATGATTTCTACATTGGAAAGTATGAAGTTACACAGCAAGTTTGGCGTGCAGTGATGGGAAGCGATACCTTGAGTTCCAGCGATTGTCCTACTTGTCCGGTTTACGATGTTAAACCCAATCATATTGATGTCTTTATACTTAAGCTCAATCTGTTAACCGGAAAGCACTATCGTTTGCCAACTGAAGCCGAATGGGAATATGCAGCCATTGGAGGTAAGGCATCGAAGGGGTTTAAATATTGCGGATCAAATCGTTTAGATTCCATTGCATGGTATGCCCCTAACAGCGGAATGGTAACCCATCCTGTAGGTTTGAAGCAACCGAATGAATTAGGTTTGTACGATATGAGCGGAAATGTTTGGGAGATGTGTGTGGATTGGTATCAGCGAAATTTTTACAAAATTTGCTCCTCTAACAATCCGTGTCAAACGAAGAAAAGAATGTTTCGATTGGTGCGTGGTGGTTCATGGAGAAGTGAAGAGCAGCGTTGCCAAAGCCGTGCACGAAATATTGATGTGCGCGATCATCATATCAGCAATAGCGGTTTTCGATTAGTGATGGAAATAAAATAATACATATGCGTAAGCAGTTTTTTGTTCTAGTTTTTTTATTGATGGCACTCTTTGGGAATGCGCAAACATTAACCTGGGTTGATTCTATGGATAATTATGCCCGTGAAGCATATTTGCCGGCAAAGCAATATCAATGGACATGGCAAAATGCTGCTTTACTGAAAGTGATGGTCAATGAATATGAAGAAGCAACGCCTGAGCGCAAGGCAATATATTTTGATTATATCAAACGCGCAATGGATAAAAACAGAGGTGTTGCCAATGGAAGAAAACCAAACAATGTAGCGTCAGGTTTAGGGATGGCCTTTTTGTATCGGATAACCAAAGATGAAAAGTATAAGAAAATATGCGATAAAATTTTCAACGATTACATGAAAACGCCTCGAACAAAGGAAGGTGCAGTATCTCACATCCCTTTGTTTACAGAACTTTGGGACGATACTGTTTTTATGATAGGCGAGTTTTTATTGGAAATGTATCGCGCCACCGGTGATGAAAAATATATCGATGAATTGGCAAAGCAAATGTCGTTACATCGCGATAAATTGCAAGTAAACGAATGGGGCTTATGGGTGCATGGATGGGATCAAAGCGATTGGGGGCATTGCATGTTTTGTAGTCAGATCCATTGGTCGGATAAGCAAACACATAGAAGTCCTGAGATATGGGGCAGAGGCAATGGTTGGATAGTAGTAACATTATCCGATGCGCTTTCAATTTTGCAAAAGTCTAATCCTCACTACACTCAATTTTCCGGATACTTAAAAGAAATGGTGGTGCATCTTCCTGCGTTACAAGACAAACAATCCGGACATTGGTATCAACTACCCGTAAGAAAAGGAGAAGCCGGTAATTACATTGAAAGTTCCTGTACGGCAATGTTTGCATACGGAATACAACTTGCATTGGATTTAGGTTTAGTGAAAGGAGAAAATTATATTCAATCTGTATCACTTGCTTATAAAGGCTTACGAGAGTATAGTGTAGCATCTGTTCGTGATGGATATATCACTTCAAAAAATGTATGTAAGGCTACGTGTATTGGCAATAAATCGTATTACTTTAAGCGCGGCACTCAAAAAGGGAAAGCCTACGGTTTGGCTAGTTTTATTCAATTTGGGCGGTTGTTTGAGCGTACAAAACAATAAGAAGCTTATTGTAATTCATTCAGTTTTTCAAGGATCCAACTTTTATCGGCTACGTTGCCGGTGTTATTAATGTCTGCTTTTAATCGTTGCAAAGCGGCTTTATCTTTCACATCAATTCTAAATAGTTTCATGGTGAAGCGAGCAAAGTTTTCGTAATTAATTTTATTCTGTTCGGATATCAGTTTCTTTCTTCTTAAGAGAATTCGAAAACTTTCTTTCAACGATAAAAGCGGCTGATATTCTCCTAGCTCATAGTATGTTTTCATGAGCGTAGTTTTCGAATCGAGAAGATAGAAAATGTCGCTATACTCCACATTTTGTAAAAGCTGAAGTACTTTATCGTATTGCTGTGTAGCAAAGTAATATCTAGCGCGATTGAAAGTGTATGCATTTATGCGTTCTGCTTTTGGTAATGCCACTTTATATTCCTCGATAAATTTTTCTGTCCAAGGATAAGCCTTATTCCGCAATGCAATAGTGGTGATGTTTTTAAAATCCCAAGGTGATAATTCTCCATGTGGCAATAGTATCTTTTTTTGTAGTGCCTGCTGATACAATTCAAAAATTTCACGTTGATAATGTGTATGTCCACTGTTTATTCTGTTGATGCAATAGTTTATCGCAAAAGCAAATAAATCGCGCTCTGCATCTATTTTGAAATGCGATGTATTCTCAAAAATAATGTCTTTCAATTGTTGAAAGTGAATTTCCGTGTTCGGCTCAATTAATGACAAAACAATCAAATAATAAGCCTTAAGCAATGGTTCTTTCTCGAGTGGTTGGTGAGCGCAATAATTCAAAATTTCATTTAGCAAAGCTACTTCTCCTGTAAGCGAAAGGAATGCTTGATAATGAAGCATGGCTGCACAGAATCGAAGTTTTGTAATGAGGTAATACGTATCAAGGGCTGCTAACGTTTCCAACAAGTTTTTGTTGGTGCTTCGTTCTTGACGTGCTTCCAAATAATCGTGGTGTAAAACTTCAATGCGAAACGTATTCAGATAAAATTCACCGGAACGATGAGGCGTTTTGTCTTGAAGTTGTTTAACATACTGAAACATATCCGGGAAAAACTTACCCAAATGCCTTTCGTTCAAAGATTCCAGAATGTCGGCATATTCTCGAACAGGGTCGGCATAATATTTTTCTAATGCAAGAAATCCTTCAATTCGCCTTGAAAAATTGGTGAATAACCTAGCAAAATCAAGGTTACTGAGTTGCTTTTTAGGGAATAGTTTCTTTTGGATAATTGTTCGACTCAATTCGTGACTTCTTCTTTCCTCTAAATAGGGTAGAAGTATGTCGTAGAGCGCAATGTAGGTTTTGTTTTCATTGTGCAGAGGCGAGCATAGATACTTATGGAAGCGCTTTCGCTCGTAAGTGTTGAGCGATTGCAGTAGCTTAAAAAACTTTACATTCTCCATTTAAGTCAAAAATATGCTATGGATAAATATAATATTTATGTGCTATTGGTGTGCTTTATTTGTTAATATGTTGCCATATTTATCTTTAAGTGCTATGGATAAAGCTGTAATAATGTACTTTTTTTATATCCATTTTACTCGCTCTTTTGTATCGTGATTACAATATCATGAAAACAATTACTAATCTTAAAAATACAATTATGAAAAAACTACTACTGCTCTTCGTCTTGTTTACCGGTATTAGTGCAACAAGAGCGCAATATGTGGTAATCCCCGATCCTGCCTTTGTTACCTGGCTACAAAATAATGGATTTTCAGCATGTTTGCAAGGCAATCAATTAGATACAACTTGCTCGTTGGTATTGAATACTACAACCTTAACCATTGGTAATCAAAAAATATACAATCTCTCGGGTATTCAGTATTTCAAGAATCTAACCATGCTCGATGCACAACACGATTCGATTGGCATCATTCCTGCACTTCCGCCAGTGTTAGAGAATTTAGATGTTGAATGGAATAATCTTTCATCGTTACCTCCACTACCTCCAACATTAATCAGTCTTATTTGTGGAACGAATCCGTTTGTGACTTTGCCTGTGTTGCCTGCTTCTTTGAAGCGCCTCTGGTGCCGTGGTAGTTTCTTGGGTACTATGCCCGCATTGCCTGATTCTATTGGTGATGTGGATGTAGCCAATGGACAGTTAAATGAAATTCCTTATTTACCACCTGCATTAGTTTATTTTGATTGCTCATACAATCAAATAACGAGTATTGCCGATTTTCCGGATTCAATTTATTCGTTTACTTGTGCCAATAATCCTAATTTAAAATGTTTACCACAGTTAAAGAAAGTTGCATTTTTAGATTTTAGTAGCACCGGAATTACATGCTTATCGAACTATCCTGTCAATGCCAATGTATCAAGTACCCCTTCATTAGCCGGTTATCCCTTGTGTACAGCAGGAAATCCAAATGGCTGTTTAGTTTTCACTCCTGGTACTGTTTGGCCGGGTGATGCTGATCATGATGGGCTAGCCAGTAATGCAGACTTGTTACCCATAGGAATTGCTTATGGAAATACTGGTCCTATTCGTGCAGGGGCATCTATAGTTTGGCAAGGACAAGCTGCAACCGATTGGACGGATACAATTGCAAACGGTGCAAATCAAAAGCATGTTGATTGCAATGGTGATGGAGTAATTAATGCCAATGATACTACAGCGATTTTGTTGAACTTCGGATTAACCCATGCAAAAACCGATGATGTTCCTGAACCTTGGCGTGCAGGAGCTCCTGAGTTGAGTTTGCAGTTTTCGAAAGATACTTTGGTAGAAGGTGATACGCTAATTGTAAGTCTAATTCTAGGTGATGCTGCAACACCTGTTTCAAATATTTATGGTTTGGCATTCAGTTATAATTACGACCCAAAGGTTGTAGATTCCAATACTGTTGTTTTTCGATATACTAATTCTTGGTTTGGAACGAACAGTAATAAAATCAGCATTCACAAAGACTTCAAAAAAGCAGGTGTAATACGCACTGCTGTAACCGGAATCGATCATGTGAATCGAAGCGGGAATGGGAAAATTGCAGAGTTTATTGCAACAATAACTACCGGTAATATCAATGGGAAAAATCTTAGCTATTATAGAAACGTTTCATTTATATCCGGTATCACAGCAGTGGATAAAAATGGAAAATCGTTGCCGGTGAATGGTGGAATGGATTCTTCGGAAGTTGCATTTACACCTACAGGAGTAAACAACATAACTGCTTTTGCTGAAGTAAAAGTCTATCCTAATCCTGCATCATCATTCGTTCAAATTCAAGCTTCAAAAGAAGCAATCGGTTTACCTTATGCATTAACTGATTTAACCGGACGAGAACTTTTAAATGGAAAAATTACAAATGAAATTTCGCACATATCCATTGCTGATGTTGCCCGTGGAATATACATGCTACATGTTGGTGACGCTGTGAAATACACCGTGAAATTGGTGAAAGAATAATTTTTTTGCTTACATTTTATTTAGCGGTTACATTGAAAAGTGTAACCGCTTTTTATTTTATAAAAATTATTCTAAAAAAACATGTGCTCTGAAATGCTTGCAGATAAAGGGTTGTGTGACTTTGTGAAAAATATATTTTTAAAATAATTTGGAAATGCAATTTAATGCTTCATATATTTGCAACGCTATTTTAAAAAAGCAAACAAGATGAAGACAATAAAACATACAAATCAAAACAATGCATTCGGGCAAAGAACGAATCTGTTTGATGGCATGTATAGGGCTGTTCGTAAAGGTTTGAAGAAGACTATGTAGTTTTTTTCTTTAATCAAACGAGAGCCCGAAACAAAAAAATGTTTCGGGTTTTTTATTGCAATAAAAATGGAATTAAGAAAATAGAATTAAAAATTAAGTGATGAAAAAGTTTTGGCATAAATCGATAGTGGGTTCTAAAAATCAATGTCTGCAGCTATTTCCGAGCAATCGTGAAAATGTAAATGACAATTTAGATTATAGCTATCGAAAACATAAAGTCTGGAATTTGTGTGTCTGAAGGAATGTACTTCAGCGCGAAAAGCCCGACTTGTTTCAACGAGTCGGGCTTTTTTATTTCTCGGAAAGAAAGTAAACAAGAAAATATATGGGAATGAACAATGGCTAGTTCACTCGGTTTGGGACCGAGAAGGTACAGGTTCGAATCCTGTCTCTCATACAAAGCAAAAAGAAAAAAATGAAAACAGTCAATACTAAACAACAAGACGATTCGCAACAAATATTGGCGGGTCGCCTAACCGGTAGGGCATCAGACTTTGACTCTGATTTGTGTTGGTTCGAATCCAACTCCGCCAACTAAAATAGTATAATGGCCCGTATCCCAACGGAAGAGGAGATAAGCTTAGAACTTATTCATGTGAGCGTTCGAATCGCTCCGGGTCAACCAAAATAATGTTTCGTAGCTCAGTGGTAGAGCACCTCACTTTTAATGAGGGTTGCGTTGGTTCGAACCCAACCGGGACAACATTTTGGGAGAGTAGCTCAGTGGCAGAGCGTTTGCCTGTTAAGCACAATGTCGAATGTTCGATCCATTCTTCTCCCGCAAAAAAAGGACAGGTAGCTCCAATGGTAGAGCAGTGGTTTGAAGCACCACGCGTAATGGTTCGATTCCATTGCTGTCCACAAAATGGTGAAGCTAGTGTAATGGCAACATACGGCATTGTGAATGCTGAGACACGAGTTCAATTCTCGTCTTCACCCATGAGCGTGCGCCAGCGATGGAGAGCTGGGATGGTCTGTAAAACCATTGCATTGCTGAATAGGTTCGAATCCTATTACGCTCACTAAAAATTAAAAACAAAAACAATGGCAAAGTTAAAATTAAAAGGAAAAGAACTACGCGCTATCGGATATCCCGAAAGCCCTGTTATCAGCCTTGCTATGACTACCATGGAGAAAAACTTCAAGCATACTTCGCATGAAGATGCACTCGATATACTAAAAGCAATTTTGGTGAATCCTACTGCATTTTTGGAAGATGAACTTTTGGAACCCATAGCGAAAAGCTTGTTGGAAGAAAAAAGAAAAAGCGAGTTGCGTGAAAAATATGCAACACTCTCGGATGTAGATTTGAAAGCATACTTAAACAGTTTAACCGGTTCGTTATTCGAATTAAATCCCAAAGGAATTGCGTTTAATACCTATGGTATGGAACACATTGAGGGAGGAGCATTGAATCAAATGCATATTGCCGCAAAACTTCCAATTGCTGTAGCAGGGGCATTGATGCCCGATGCACACCAAGGGTATGGCTTGCCAATTGGTGGAGTGTTAGCCACCGATAATGCTGTGATTCCGTATGGAGTTGGTGTTGACATCGGATGTAGAATGTGTTTGAGTGTCTTTAATGTTGATGCTGGAGAATTAAAAAACAGAGATAAATTCTTCGAGCGTGAATTAAGTGAACACACTTTGTTTGGAGGTGGACGAGAATTCAAACAAATGGCATCTCATGAAGTGCTCGACCATAAAGTGTTTGACGAAATTCCATTTGTGAAAGGGCTACAAGCAAAGGCCGCTCGACAATTAGGATCATCGGGTTCCGGAAATCACTTTGTAGAGTGGGGTGTGGTGGATATAGCCTCAGCACAAAATGCATTGAACATTCCTCCGGGAAAATATGTGGCTTTGTTGTCGCATTCAGGATCTCGTGGAATGGGTGCTTCCATAGCCGGACACTATACACGAATAGCCATGGAGAAAACAAAACTACCGGGTGAAGCGAAGCACTTAGCATGGTTGGATTTGAATTCACAAGAAGGGATTGAATATTGGTTAGCCATGAATCTGGCCGGTGATTATGCTTCGGCTTGTCATCAAATCATTCACAAAAAATTAGCGAAAGCATTTGGTGAAAAGCCAATTGCTCGGGTAGAGAACCATCACAATTTTGCGTGGAAAGAAATGTGGAATGAGCGCGAAGTGATTGTTCATCGAAAAGGTGCAACACCTGCAGGGAAAGGAGTTTTGGGGATTATCCCTGGCTCTATGACTGCTCCAGGATTCATCGTTGAAGGCTTAGGTGTTGAAGGTGCAGTGAATTCTGCATCGCACGGAGCGGGTCGAAAAATGAGTCGTTCGAAAGCTATGCAAAGCATTACGCATGAAGCCATGAAAAGCGAATTGAAAACACATGGTGTGAAACTGATTGGTGGAGGTTTAGATGAAGCACCTCATGCTTACAAGGATATTCATGCGGTAATGAATGCACAAACAGAGTTAGTCAATATCGTTGGTGTATTTCACCCAAAAATTGTAAAGATGGACGGGTAATTATTTAACGCTACAATTCAAAAAGGATGTAGCAAAAACTGAAGTAAAATGAAAACAAATATAACAAATCAAAATGCAGGCCCAATGCCTCAAGTACCTCCAAAACCAAATGGTGTAAGTGGTGAGGAAAACGAACATTGGGTAATCATCAAATTTTAACCGGAAACGGTAAACTTTTCCTCCGCGAGGAGGATGGTAATCGAAATGACAGATGTAGTTTCTGTATAGCCACCGGGTATCGTCAACGTATTGATGGATATATCGTCATATAGATTTACCGACTTGTGTGTCATGGGTTCGAGTCCCATCTGTTTGAGGACCAGCAGCTAAGTGGGTATAGCAACAAGCGCAGACTCAAAATCTGCCCTAAAGAAGTTATTGGAAAGAATTGCAGAGAAAATCAACAGTATTTCTGTAACTGGCAATAATCAAGTGATTGATCAATTGAAGCAAATCTTCACTCCAACCAAAAAGTGATTGAAAGGCCCTGCTTAGGCGGGGTCATTTCTATCACTTTTTCTTTGCACTGGAACATGAAAAATATATTTAATTTCCTTTCCTATGTTATGTTTTTTTTCGTCAGTGCAAGAGTAATATTCTTACTCGTATATTTCTCATATCTATGAGTTTAGTTCTGATTCATTATATTATTGTGGATACATTGCAAAATGAAACAAGGTAAATGCATTTTGACATGATTTACATCTTGATTTTTATGTATTTAGTGTATGGATTTGTAAATGCTATATAACGTTGCATGATTTTATTAACAAAATGGTTTTTGTTTTTCTATCATTCTAAGCGTATACCAAAAGACTCTTCATTTTGTCGAATTTGCTTTTATTGCTGTGTTTTATGGTTTTTTTGAATGGTAAAATACTTGTTTGTTCATCTTTACTTTTTATTCTTTTGGAACTTCAAGTTCATTTTATGAACATTTTCGCTTTGTAGTGGTTATTAAAATAGGTACTATTGTGCCACTGCACAAAATTGAGTTTTTCAACCAAATGCAGTTTTTAGATAACCAAATCATTTAATTATGACAAAAACTACTCAACGAATTAGTTTGTTACTTACCATTTTCTTTGCCTTTCTGGGGCAAATGGCGAATGCCCAAGTAGCAAATTATGTTTTTTCTCAATCTACGGGAACGTATACGCCAATTACTGGGGGAACAGTCTTGGGTGTTCCTAATAATGATGATACCAATTTCGGTACATTTCCTATTGGTTTTAATTTTACTTACAATGGTGTGGTTTACACACAATTTGGTGTCAATGCCAATGGTTTCATTACACTTGGAACAATTCCTACAAACTCATATGTTTCTTTGAGTGGAGGTACATCCAACAATGTTGTTTCTGCATTTAACTTTGATATGCAAGGAGATGCTACAACAGGTGATTTACAATATTCTGTTGTAGGTACTGCACCTAACAGAACATTAGTGGTACAATGGACGAACTATGATAATTATCAATCTGCTTTAAATGGAGATTCTTGGAGTTTTCAAATTCGTTTGTCAGAAACATCGAATCAAATTTCTGTAGTTTATGGAACAATGACTTCTGATGCCACATCCAATACTGCTCAAGTGGGTCTCCGTGGTAATTCATCGGCAGACTTTAACAACAGAACAACTACAACGGACTGGTCTGCAAGTACTGCCGGATTGACTAATGCGGCAACTATGACAGCGAGCACTACAGTTTTACCTACAAGCGGATTAACTTTTACTTGGTCTCCTCCGCCACCTCCAACTGCTCCGGCAACACTTACCTTTACTGCTGTTACAACAACTGGTATGGTATTGAATTGGGTAGATAGCTCAACGAATGAAACCGGTTTCCAAATCTTTAGATCTTTGGATGGAATATCCTATACATATATTGGAACTGTGCCGTCAACATCAAGTGCAAGTACAGGAACAGCCTACACGTTTAATCAAGTTGGATTAAGTTCAAATACATTATATTACTATCAGGTTTATTCTTATAACCCTACGTTATCTTCTCCTCTAAGTGGAAGTCAGGCAACATTACCTGGTACACTTTGCGGAACATCTAGCATTGGTCCAACAGGTACTTACCCAACCATAACAGCTGCAGTTGCTGCCGCTCAGTCGAACGGAGTTGCTTGTCCTTTAATTTGGGAATTGCAAGCCGGCTATTTGAGTAGTGCTGAGCCTGCATTTCCGGTTATTATTCCGGCTTTAGGTTTATCGGCTACAAATACAATTACATTGCGTCCTGAAGCAGGTGCAACAGGTCTTAGTATTACTTCTGGATCATTAACACAAACAATACGTTTTGATAACTGTAGTTATTTCACAATTGATGGTAGACCTGCCGGGCTAGGCACAACCTCTGAGTTGACGTTAGAGAATACTGCATTGTCGGGATCGGCTGCTTTGTTTTTTAATGATGCCTCTTACAATACACTTAAGTATTTAACCGTTAAAGGGGTGAATAATACATCTTCTTCAGGTGTAATTACTTTTGGCTCATCCTTAACAAATGGTTTAGGTGCTCTTGACAACGTAATTACAGATTGTAATATTTATGATGGGTTAACAACTCCGGCTAACCTGATATACTCTTTGAATTCAACTTCGGGTGGTGCATTTAATAGAACTACTGTTACAAATTGTAACTTGTATAACTTTTTTAATGCTACAGTTATAAGTTCTGCTATTCGTACCGATGCAGGTAACAGCGGTTGGACAATTACAAACAACAGCATATTCCAAACTTCAACACGTACGTATACAACGGCTAATATCCACGATGGTATTTTAATAAGTTCTGCAACCGGAACCGGATATACAATTACCGGCAACTCCATAGGAGGAACTGCTCCATTGTGTGGGGGAACCGCTATGACCATGACCGGTACAATTGCTACTCGTTTCTTTGGTATCAACTTAAACTTAGCGAGTGCAGGAACTACTTCATTAGTTCAAAATAATACAATACAAAACATCAATCTAACAACATCAAGCGGTTCAACAGCTGGGATAGTTATAGGAGTATCTACATCAGGTACAGGTGGTAATGTTACTGTAAATGGTAACACTGTTGGAAGCTCAACGGCTAATAATGCTATTGTTGCTACTACATCTACAACAGGAGGTGCTATAGTGGGGATATCAAACTCGGCATCCGGTAACGTAGCTATTACGAATAATACTGTTGGGGGATTTGCTATTGCAGGTTCAACTCCAACTATTTCTACATCATGTATAGGTATTACTAGTTCGGGTGGTAACAACACCATTACAGGAAATACTATTGGTAGTACTACTGTTGCCGACAACATGCTTACTGCTGCTTCAACCGGAACTACAGGTGGTTTGATTACAGGAATTCAGTGTTCCTCTAGTTTAACAAATACAATCAGCAATAACACTATACAAAACGTAACTAACCGTTATTCCGGTACATCAACGAGCGGATTAACAAGAGGTGTATTTGCATCGAGCGGTATCAATACCATTAATGGCAATACCATTAAAAATCTATCCAATTTATCACCGGAGAACGGAAGCGGACTTACCTCATCCGTAATCGGTATCTCTCTTTCTTCTACAACAGCGGGTGTTCAAACGGTATCTAATAATACTATCAACAAATTAAGTAGTGGTTCAGGAACGGGAGCAATTTCTATGGCAGGAATCGTTGCTTCACCAGGCACATCTAATATTCATAAGGTGTTCAATAATACTATTTCTGCTATCAGTGCTCCTTTAAATACAGCTGCTGTTGTTATTAATGGTATCGCTGCTATTGGTGGAACATCTACTTACTATAATAACATGATTGTGTTAGGTTTGGATGCTTTAGGTGATTCGATAACTGCAGCACAGGAATATAATGGAATCTTAAAATCAGCTACAACTGATAATAGTTTTTATTTCAACTCCATTCATATAGCAGGTAAAGGTGTTGCAGCCGGTACAGCTAATACATATGCTTTCCGCAGAACGGGAACGGCTGTTGATGTTGTAAAAAACAACGTGTTTGTGAATACACGTTCTAATGCTGCGGCAGGTACGGCTACTCACAATTCTTATGGATTGAATGCAACTACTACATTTACTTCAGATAATAACGATATCTGGGGGAATGGAACAGGTTGGCAAGCAGGTGTTGTAGGGGCTACTCCATACAATTCTCTGGCAACATGGAAAGCCGGAACAACTCTAGATGCTTCTTCTGCAACTGTTAATCCAAACTTTATTTCTTCTACTAATCTTCATATCAATAATGCTACTACTTCATCTTTAGAGTCTAAAGCTGTTGTTGTTGCAGGAATTTCAACAGATATCGATGGACAAAATCGTCCGGGTCCTTCAGGTTCTGTAAACGGAGGTGGTACTTTTCCTGATATGGGAGCAGATGAATTCGATGGAATTCCTGTTACTTTAGATATGGGCGCTGCATCTTTAGCTCTACCATTAAATTCTGGTTGTAAATCTGCTGCTGATACCGTTCGTGTAACGATCAAAAATTACAGTACACAAACAATTAATTTTGCTGTAAATCCAGTTACCGTTACTTGTTCGGTTTCTGGTCCAAATCCTACTGCATTTACGGATGTAGTGTTAAGTACAGATTCATTAGCAGGTGGAGCAACAACTACAGTTACTTTTTCTACTGCGTATAATATGTCTGCCCTTGGTAATTATGTTTTTACTGCTTCAGCGGTTGTTGCAGGGGACGGAGCAACATCTAATGATGTTATGCCATCAACTACTATTAGTTACAATACGGGTACAGCTTCAGGAACAACAAATACTATCTGTGCATATAATTCAACAACATTGTCGCTGGTTGGTGCTCCAAGTGGTGCAACAATCCAATGGCAAGAAACGGCAGATACCTCAGGTACTTGGACCAATGTAGCCGGAGCAACGACTGCAACACCTGTAGTTACTCCTATTGATACAACATTCTATCGTGCTTTGGTTTGTGGAAACCCATCAAACATTGTTACTATTAAAGCTGAGTTTGTTGATGTTCCTACAGCATCTCCTGTTACCCGTTGCGGTCCTGGACAGGTTACTTTATCTGCTTCAGGTAACGGTACTTTAAATTGGTATGCAGCATCTTCAGGTGGTGTATCGTTAGATACTGGTTATTATTACACCCCAACTGTAACTAACTCTACAACGTATTATGTAGCTGCTTCTGGTTCTGGAGCTCAAAATACAACAGTACCAGGAGGTAATACTTGGAACCAATACACTTCAGTGGGAAGCTTCCAAACTACTACCATTACAGGTGCGTCAATGGTGTTTGATGCTTTGCAAAATGTTACTATAGCTACAATTGATATGTATCCTAGTGCAACTATCGGTACTCCATTTACTATTGAAGTTCGACAATCGAGTGGAACAGGTACCTTGGTTGCATCTTATAGTGGTGTAACTACTGTTCAAAATACAGGAACACCAACTGTTGCTCAAACGGTACCGGTTAATTTTGTAATTCCTGCCGGAACAAATTATGTCATTGGATTCTCTAATAATCCTAATACTTGGAGAGGTAACGTAACTAACTTCCCTTACCCTTATACTTTACCCGGTTACTTTAATATTCAAGGGGCTTCATTCGGTACTTCACCGGCTAGCACTTTAATTTATCAATACTACTTGTACAACTTTGTGATTAGTACCGGTTGCGAAAGTCAGCGTGTAGCCGTTCCGGTAACTGTTACTGCAGCTCCTGCTGTAACATTAACTGCAGTTTCTCCATCTCTTTGTTCAGGTAATTCAACTGTAATTAACGCTACTAGCTCAAATCCTGATTATGTATATACTTGGTCTCCTTCAGCTTCTTTATCTGCAGCAACAGGAGCAAGTGTAACAGCAACACCTACTCTTTCTACTGTATATACGGTATCTGCAAACGATTCAATTACAGGCTGTCAAACGAGTGGAAACGTTACTGTTTTGGTAAATCCACTTCCAATAGTTTCTGCATCAGCTGCATCAATAGTTTGTCCTGGTACACCTGTTTCTCTAAATGGTTCTGTTGTAAACGATTTTGTAATTGATACTGGTTCACTTCAAAATACTACATCAACATACCCTGCACCATACGGTAACTGGTATTGGGGCGCTAAACATCAAATCTTGATTAGTGCTTCAGAATTAGCTGCTGCCGGAGTTGCTCCGGGTAACATCAACGGACTTGTTTTTGAATTAATATCTACGAATGCTGTTCCTTTAACCGGTTTCGAAATTCAAATGGCACCAACTTCAGTAACAAGTCTATCTGCTTTTGTTACCGGTAGTTTTACTGTTGTTTCTCCTGCTGCTACTTTTATTCCTAGAGCGGGTTCGAACCTCCATACATTCACAACTCCTTTCAACTGGGATGGCGTGTCTAACATTGTTGTACAAACTTGTTTCAACAACGCATCGTTTACAGCGAATGGAGTGTTTAAACAAACGGCAACATCATACGCATCAACTATTTACTATAGAGAAGATGCAGCTACGGTGTGTCCAAATACAATCACAACTGCATCGTTCAACCAGCGACCAAACATAACATTCGTAACTTCACCTAATTACACGTATTCATGGACGCCATCCGGAGGCGTTACAAATGCCGATTCATTAACGGCTATTGCTTCTCCTACAAGTGCCACTACATATGTTTTCAAAGTAACCAACAACAATACAGGTTGTTTTGCTTCCGATACAGTTCAGGTATTAACCTTCCCAGATACCGGCTCATTCACACAAACGATATGTGCGAATGAAGTGTATACCTTCAACGGAGTTGATTTGAATACACCTGGAGCATACGTTGATACATTAACATCTACATTTGGTTGCGATTCATTTGTAACATTATACTTGAATGTATTGCCAACCGCCACAGGCGCATTCACACAAACGATTTGTGCGAACGAAGTATATACATTCAACGGAGTTGATTTAAATACTGCAGGTACTTATTTAGATACTTTATCAGCAGCGAACGGTTGCGATTCAGTAGTAACGCTTACTTTGAATGTATTACCAACCGCAACAGGCGCATTTACACAAACCATTTGTGCGAATGAAGTATTCAACTTCAATGGCGTTGATTTAAATACCGCAGGTACTTACTTAGATACCTTATCAGCAGCGAACGGTTGCGATTCAGTTGTTACATTAACATTGAATGTATTGCCAACGGCAACAGGTGCATTCACACAAACGATTTGTGCGAATGAAGTGTTTACATTCAACGGAGTTGATTTAAATACTGCAGGTACTTATTTAGATACTTTATCAGCAGCTAACGGTTGCGATTCAGTTGTTACATTAACATTGAATGTATTGCCAACAGCAACAGGCGCATTTACACAAACGATTTGTGCGAATGAAACCTTTACATTTAATGGTGCTACGTTAAATACTGCCGGAAACTATCTTGATACACTTCAAGCAGCTAATGGTTGTGATTCAGTAGTAACGCTTACCTTGAATGTGTTACCAACCGCAACAGGCGCATTTACACAAACTATCTGCTCTAATGAAACATTTAGCTTCAATGGAGCTACATTAAATACCGCAGGTACATACAAAGATACACTTGCATCTGCTAACGGTTGCGATAGTGTTGTAACGTTAACATTAGTGGTAAATAGCACTAAAGCTACTACGCTTAACCAAAGTATCTGTCAAGGCTCTTCGTTCACGTTTAATGGTCAAACACTGACTGCTGCGGGAACATACAAAGATACGCTTACCTCTGCTACAGGTTGCGATAGTGTTATTACACTTAATCTTACAGTGAATCCATTGCCTACAAAACCTGTAATAACACAGGCAGGCAATGTACTTACATGTAGTGTAACGGCATCAGCATACCAATGGTCGTTGAATGCATCTACCATTAGTGGAGCAACAAGTAAACAATATACCATTACACAATCAGGACCATATACAGTTCAAGTAACAGATGCAAATGGTTGTAAAAACACATCGGATGTATTCAACGGTATTGTTACCGGTATTGAAGATATCGATGGCACTGCATTCGATTGCTCCGTTTATCCGAATCCAAACAACGGTAAATTCACTGTTTTAGTTTCGAATGATAAAGCATCAGATGTTCAAATTACTTGTCATAATGTAATTGGCGAAATTGTTTACACAGGCGATTTCCAAATGAGTAATGGCCAGATGAAAACAGAATTAGATTTGACCACAGTAGCGAAAGGCGTTTACATTGTAAACGTAAAAGCGAACGGTAAAACTACATACAGAAAAATCACTATTGCTGAATAATAGCAACAGAGATAAGTAATACAAAAGAGTCGCACTATTGTGTGGCTCTTTTTTTTGTGTATTAGCAAAGTATTGTTGTTTAGGGAGCTTGTTTTAGGATACATTAAACTAAAAAAGGCTCCAGTTTCCTGAAGCCTTTTTTATGTACCCGGGGCGGGAATCGAACCCGCACGACATTTAAGTGTCACAGGATTTTAAGTCCTGCGTGTCTACCAGTTCCACCACCCGGGTGACACTGTTTTTAATCAAAAAGGTGTGCAAGATCGCTCACACACCTTTTATGTTTGAGCGGGAGACGAGGCTCGAACCCGCGACCTCCACCTTGGCAAGGTGGCGCTCTACCAACTGAGCTACTCCCGCATGATTAAAAGAACAAACCGCCTTTTATTCAGCGATTGGACGGCAAATATATTCGCATCAATTGAAAATACAAACTTTTGTTTTTAAAAATCTTTAAACTTTTTATTTCCTGCTTATAATTATTCTGTTTTGCGTAAAAAATAAGCCATTTTTAGTGCTTGAAAAACAACTGCAGTTCCTTGTTGATTAAAATACGCGCATGGAAAATATCTTAAACGAAGCCGTTAAAGCTCAATTTGTCCATCGATTGGAGCAATTGAACGAAAATAGCAATGGGCAATGGGGTGTAATGACGGTCAATGAAATGTTGGCGCACTTAAATGATGCTGTCCGCATAAGTATGGGTATGAAATCTGCTGTAGATAAATCAAATTTTTTTACACAGAAAATAATGTTTCCTGTTGCTGTATACATAATGCCGTTTTGGCCTAAGGGTAATCCAACAGCGCCCGAAATGATTGCATCTCAAGAAGGCTCTTCGCCAAAAGATTTTTATACTGAACTTTCGTTTTTGCTGAAGATGCTCGATGTATTTGCAGAACGCGAACCGAATAAGTTTCATCCCCACCCTATGTTTGGACCGTTAACCAAAACACAATGGGCCGATTTGCTCACTAAGCATATCCACCATCATCTAAAACAATTTGGCGTTTAATACTATGCAATCTACTAAAGTAAATATTTTGGCCATTGGTGCCCATCCCGATGATGTAGAGTTAAGTTGTTCAGGAACAATACTGGCTCATATTGCACAAGGATATACCGCTGCTATTGTTGATTTAACGCATGGCGAATTAGGAACACGAGGCGATGCAACTACCCGTTTGGCCGAAGCCAAATCAGCAGCTGCCATTTTAGGCGTAGCGCACCGCATTAATTTAGGCTTCAAAGATGGGTTCTTTCAAAACGATGAATGGCATCAACGCGAATTAATCAAAGCCATTCGGCACTTCCAACCCGATATCGTTTTAGCCAACGCAGTATACGACCGCCATCCCGATCATGGACGAGCTGCGCAACTCATTCGCGATGCTGCATTTCTTGCCGGCTTGCCTAAAGTTCAAACACAATGGGAAGGAGAGGAGCAAGTAGCCCATCGACCTAAAGCTTTGTATCATTACATTCAATCTTTAGATGCAAAAGCCGATTTTGCCGTAGATATCTCTGCGTATATGGATAAGAAAATGGAATCGATTTATGCCTATGCTTCGCAATTTTTCGACCCCAATTCAACGGAAAAAAACACCTTTATCTCTTCGCCCGAATTTTTAGAATTTGTAAAGGCCCGCGCGTCTAACTTTGGTGTACCCATTGGTGTGCGTTATGCCGAAGGATTTACCGCCAATAAGTTGATTGGGGTAAATAATTTGTTTTCGTTGATATAAAGCAGTTATAGATCGAAGGTATTCGGATACTTGCCTTTTAGCGCAGTAACGGATTCGTCAACCTTAGTAGCCAGTTCCGTTTTATATGCCGCTATCTTTGTTGATACTGTTTCATCGGAGGTGCCAATGATTTGAGCGGCTAAAATACCCGCATTTTTCGCACCATTCAAAGCCACTGTAGCTACCGGAACACCTGCAGGCATTTGCAAAATAGACAAAATTGAATCCCAACCGTCTATCGAATTACTCGATTTCACCGGCACACCAATCACCGGCAACTCCGTTATCGAAGCAATCATACCCGGAAGGTGAGCTGCCCCACCGGCTCCGGCAATAATCACTTTTATGCCACGGGCTTTAGCTGTTTTCGCAAATTCTACCAAACGGATAGGTGTTCTATGCGCACTCACTATAGTGAGTTCATAATCAACGCCTAACTCGTTTAAAATGCCTGCCGCCTCTTCCATTACCGGCAAATCGCTCTGACTGCCCATTATTATGCTTACTCGTATTTGTGCCATGATAACGTAACTATATTTTTTGTAATGCGTAGGT
This sequence comes from Chitinophagales bacterium, assembly GCA_016786765.1. Lineage (GTDB taxonomy): Bacteria > Bacteroidota > Bacteroidia > Chitinophagales > LD1 > CALAYL01. The sequence continues at coordinate 2,148 of JAEUUZ010000041.1, read as the reverse complement.
AAATATATGAAACATTACATAGCCAACATGTGCTAATTGGAAATTCTCATCACCTTGGGTTTGTTTTCTTTTAGTCCATGCATTAATGAACTTAAATTGTTCTACCCATGAAAAAATCATTACTCTTTTTTGTCCTTATCGGCAGTATTTCATTAATACAGGCGTTGCCTTCCGAAGTGTATGTGGCCTATCAATTAAAAGATGGGGAAAAAGTAAAGGAAATTGCCGAGCGTTTTCATGTTCCATTTGCAAAACTTATAGCCTATAATAAACAATGGCAAACTGATGGTATTAAGCCGGGCTGCACCGTTCGTATTCCCACAGAACATATTAAAAAAGTGGTGAACATCGATAACGAAATTTTGTACGAAAACAAAAACGAGTTGGCCGACATCGATAGTCTAAAAAAGATTCAAGAGCAGGAAATGGGTTTAGCGCTCGATTTTAAAATGATTCCACACAAACTGTATGTGAACATTAATGTGGTGAATTTACAATTGGTGAATTTGAAATCTTCGCGGCCGATAAGCGATATTGAAATTATTTTCTCTGACGGCACAAGCACCATGCTTACCTCAACAAACGATCAAATGCAACTCTTAACCAGCTTAAAGCGCAATAGTTTTGTCTCCAATAACATGAATTTGGCGCTTGACCATTGATAATTTTTCGAGCAACGAAGCTTTATCATTTTCTACTATCGTTACATGCCCCATTTTTCGTCCGGGTTTTGTAGTGGATTTCCCGTATTGATGCACGAACACACCTTCCATAGCTAATGCTTTATCTAAGCCTTGGTAAATCGTATGTCCTTGCGATCCGGCCTCGCCAATCAAATTATACATGGCCGAAAAGCCTCTGTTTGTAGGCAATCCAAGCGGCAGTTCTTGAAAAATACGCAATTGCATATCGTATTGCGAAATCAAATTACCTTCAATGGTTTGATGTCCGCTATTGTGCGCCCGCGGTGCAATTTCATTTACTACTATTTCATCGTTGGCAGATAAAAATAGCTCCACGGCAAACAAACCAGGCGATTGTAAGGCTTTTACCGCATGCAGTGCAATGGTTTCCGCTGTTTTAATTTGTTCGGAGGTGATATCGGCCGGAGCAATTAAATAATCCACCAAATTCAATTTTGGGTCGAAGACCATTTCGGTAGGTTCGTATACCACGGTTGCACCATCGATGCCAACCCCAACAAGCACCGCAATTTCTTTTTTAATGTCCACCATTTTTTCGAGCAACGAAGGCTCAACAAACGCACGTGGTAAATCGTTAGCACCAAATAATAACTCAACTCCCTTGCCATCGTAGCCTCCGGTGCGTAGCTTATTGGCAGCCGGCAGAAAATCTACATTTGCCTCAATAGCTGTTTTATTATCCGTCAAAACAAATGGTGCAGTAGGAATATGGTGATCGGCATAAAACTGTTTTTGTATGCCCTTATCTTTAATAATAGCAATGGCTTCAGGCGATGGTATTACCTTTACGCCTTCTTTTTGCAATTGAAACAGCGCATCAATGTTGATGTTTTCAATTTCAATCGTCAGCACATCTACTTGTTTACCAAATGCGTAAACCGTATCAAAATCGCGAATATCGCCCAATGTGAAATGGTGACAGAGATGGGCAGCCGGGCAGGTGGTATCGTTTTCCAACACAAACGTTTCCAGCGTATAATTTCCGGCTGCTTGCAATAGCATTCTTCCTAATTGTCCGCCTCCTAAAATTCCCAGTTTCATCATGGCTTTTGCTTGTGGCGCAAAGAAAAGGAAAGAAACGGAAAGAGGGAATCTATTTTAGATTTAAGATTTATTCATTTAAGATTTAAGATGAGAGGATTTAAGAAGTACGATTTTTTGATTTATGATTTGGGCGTGTTATCGGGCTGTTCGTTGCAATCTTTGTCCATGGGAACGGCCAAAGGATTTCCACTGCCATCCCGCACGCGGGCAGTGCGGTTCATTGATTAACTATTGCATAATTTACCATTTGTCGGTGGTATCACCCCAACTGTTCGGAAGATAGTACAAACTTTTGATAATCAGGATAACTAAGGGAATCAAAATTGCACATGAGCGAATCTATTGGATAAGATTTGCTTCATGGATGTCTCAAAAATATTATCGCTACTTCCAGAGTCTC
>JAEUUZ010000014.1 GCA_016786765.1 Chitinophagales bacterium | reverse complement strand
TGTCATGTCCTAAAATAGGTTGACCATTTTTGTTATTAAATGGCAATAGGTTTTTTAAGTTTTTTCTTACACAAAAAATGAAAGGTTTGATTTTGAGTGGGGGCGAAGCCCCCTTTTCATTTTCCGTGATTCATTATTTTGGCACTATCCGAGTTGCTCCTCAGCATTGCTCGTTTCCATCCTCAAATGAACAGGACAAAAGTAATTAATCATGCGGCAATTCTTGCATAGCTTTTATACTTTTGTTTGTTGTAAAGAATATGTACGCTTTGTGGCGTTTGTAAATCTAAGCTCCAATGCAGTCGTTTATTATTATAAATTTCCACAGCCTGTTTTACCATTTTCATAGCGACTTCAACACTAGGTAAAGTCTTTCGTAATCCGAACTCATATTTCAGAATACCATTAATTCTTTCAGCCACAGCATTTTCGTAGGGGTCGTATTTTTGAGTTGTACTCATTACAAACCCTTTTTTTGCTGCAAACTCAGTGTAATCCGGACAACAGTATTGTTTTCCTCTGTCGCTGTGATGAATTATATTGTCATGTTTGTGTATGGCGTTTTTATAAGCCATATTTAGCGCTTGTTTCACCATGCTTACTTTCATATTGTCTTCCAAGCACCAACCCATGATTTTTTTTGAATAGGCATCAGTAACAAGGGCTAAATAAGCGTGGCATTGATCCGTTCTGATGTAAGTAATATCAGAAACAAAGACTTGCTCTGCATGCGTAATATTGAGGTCTTTAATACGGTTAGGGGAAGTGTAGTAGTAGTGATTGGAGTCAGTAGTTATATGAAAGCGTTTTGTTTTACGGATGAGTAATTCGTTGTTACGTAATAGAGTATGTAGTGCATCTCTACCCATTTTTATATCGCGCTCAGCCATCACTGGACGCAAGTGTTCACAGAGTTTACGGGTTCCTGTCTGTGGCATTTCTTGCCTGATTTCGGCTACCTGCTGGAGTATAATATCGTTTTTCACTTGTTTCACTTTATCGGATTTAATACGCTTGTAATAGGCTTGTTTGCTTACCCCGAACACTTGATACAGCCATTTTATTTTAAAAGTTTTTTCTTTTTTCGCTGTATCTCGTTTGCCAAGTGTTCGGGCAAAAACTTTTTTGATAGTTCTTGTCCTGTTACTTTTTCAAATTCAATAATCATGTCTTGTTGGAAGTCTTTGATGAACTTCAGCATCTCGTTTTCCTCACGGAGCTTTTTCAATTCTTCGTCTTTGCTCATGCTTTTAGATTTTGAATGGAAGTTACTGAGTTTTTTCTTCCAATAGTCAATAGTGCTACGCGAAATATTATACTTTTTAGAAGCATAATTGGTAGAAATGCGTCCGTTGTTGATTTCGTCAATGACGGAAATTTTGAAGTCGAAACTGACTTCTCTGCCGTTTCTTTTTCGGCATGGTAGTTTGTCTTGTGTTTTCATGTTGACCAATGTTTGTTTAAATTTTGGTCAACCTATTTTAGGACTCGAGGT